>NZ_PDZR01000043.1 GCF_002891535.1 Methylocella silvestris
CTCTACACTCTCTCCGTCGTCGGCAGCGTCAGAGGTATATAAGAGACAGGGGTAGCGCCTCGTCACGGCGTGACAAGCGTGACGCAGGCGCCTCGCCGCGCAGACGTTCGCGCCGGCGCTGTTGTCGTAGCCGCGCGCCTTCGCGCAGCCGCGCCAGGCGCTCTTCGCGCTCGCGCTCCCTGGCGCGTTCGAGCGGAATGACGGCCGCCGCGATCTGCTCGGCCGTGCAGCCTTCCGCGACGAGAGCCGAGGCGATCGGTCCGAAGGTCGCCATGGCGTCAAACCTCGCAGCCGGGAAGCCCGATGAGAGATTGAATCAGGGCATTCGTCGAGAAGCCTGCGGCGTCAAAGCTTCCGCTCACCGTCGACAGATAGACGGCTTTGACACGAATTTCCTCAAGCGACGCGGAGACAAAGGCGCAAAGCTCGATGAGGGCGTTATAGGCGCCCTCATAGGCGGCTTGAGACGCCTCCTCGGCCGCCGCGAGGCCCGACCTTTCCCTGACCGCCAGCACCGCGACGTTGATCTCCTCGAAGCGCTCCAGCTTGACCCGCGCGAGTTCGTCTTGCGCCGCCTCGAGCCGCTCGCGCATGGCGGGCGACGCGCCGGTCTTGAAGACGGCGATCTCATGCGCTTTTTCATGCACGATCCAGCGCATCATTTGATCTTTGGTCTTTTGCAGATCGTGCACGTCGAAACAGAGGCCTCCAAAATCCATTTGCTTGCACAATTCGTCGAAGCGCTCGCAGGCCGCGGTTTCCGTGGCCAGCGCCTGGCGTTCCAGCTCCTCCGCGCGCCGATGCGCTTCGATGAGAGCGGCAAGGGCCGGCGAGGCCGCCGGTGCGGCCGAGGCGGCGGCGCCGGGGGCGGAGAAGACGGCGCCGGCCGATCCGGCGGCAAGCAAGGCCCGGCGGGTATGGTTCTCGACCATGGTCAGGCCCTCCCCTTCATTTCAGCCCGAAGCGAACGGATATCGCGCTCCGCTCGCGCTGCGATTTGCTGAGAAAAGTTCTCCGCCACGTTCAAGAGCGCATCGACGCGCCGGTGCAGCGCACATTTTTCGTCGCTTTGATCAATGCCTATCTCGCCAAAACTCTCGATTGCCACCCCTATGACCTCGTGAAGGATGGCGACGTCGGCGATCAGGAGGTCGAGGCTGTAATCTGGCAAGCCTGTAGCGGCTGCCAGAACGGAAGGGCTCGGCATTGGGAAAACCTTCAGATAGCGTTAATAAGCATGGCTAGCGATAATCGCTCATTAGCCATGAAGCAAGCGATTTTCGCTAACCGTAGCGATTTACCGATTTCTGTGCTAGGCAATGCGAATGATTACGCCCGCTCAATGCCGTGCCGCCCGCGCCCTTCTAGATTGGTCGCAGCAAGAGCTTGCTGACCGATCAAAAATCGGCAACGCAACGATTCGGAATTTCGAGAGTGGAAAATCTTCGCCCCAACACGCGACGCTAGACGTTTTGCGCCGCGCGCTCGAAGCCGCCGGCGTCGAATTCATTCCGGAGAACGGGTCTGGCGCGGGTGTAAGACTGCGAAAGGATATTCAGAATTAATGCTCTTTTGGAGCGGGCAAAAGCAATGCAGTGGATTCGATTTGACGCGCGTTTCGAAGAAAGGATCGAAGAGGCTCACCAGAAATGGAGAGACAACCTCCCCACGCATGATGCAAAGGAGCCGGATCCGCGCCAACTCGTCGAGGGACCAAAAACCAATGACGCAGTGGCCAGGTTGGTTGACCGGCGTTTCATCGAATACCTGCGAGAGGCCGGCATTCCCTTTGAGCGCCCTTAGGGGCGATAGCGATCTTCGCCAAGGAACGGGCGGTCGAGCAGCTTCAACACATTGGCGGACCCTAAGATGCGCTGGTGTCATTCCTCTCGCGCGAGCGAGACCAAGTAACAGCGAGAGCCAGCTCTTAAGTGTAGTGCTCGGATATTTTTCTCCCACTAAAAGTTTTCGTTCGAGTGATAAGGCGGTCCTTAGTATTGCTTTTTAGGTGCGCCGAAACCGTCGTAATCGGCAACCGGGGAATGTATTCCGAAAAATTTGAATCATCGAGGAACGTCACTTTTTCATCGAGTAGCTTTGAAAAAAGTGCGTCAGCGCGAATCTCCTTCTTGATCTGCGGGTCATTGGTCCAATCACGGAGGACAGCCTCGTAATACGGCAACCAACTCCTTCCATTTGCGAGTGATCCTGTAGGCGGCGGATTTATCTTCCAGTCGTCCCATTTTTCATCAAGCAGGCCCTTTTTGCTCAACAGACCCAATATCGCGAGCACCACAGGAGACTCGATTGGCTCATCGACGCTAAGAAAAGCTTTGCTGACCCTCAACCCCAGCACGCCACAAATGATGAGCGTCCACGTGACCTCGAAATCGTGCCCTCGCTTTGCGTGCATGGCGAATAGCAGTTGTGTCCACCCCTTAAACGCCTCAAATGATTCCGCATCCAATAAATCTGCACGATACATCACCACAAAGTCTGCGACAAATCTAAGACAGATAGTGAAGTCTCTTCCAACTCGAAGCATGCAGTTTCTGATGAACAAGAAATTCGCCGGAACAATGTTAAGAGTTAATAGGCGACGACAGAAGAAAATTACGGGCCTCGAATCTCGCTGTGCTTCGCAGTGCGCAAGTGTTATCTCCAAAAGACGCTGGACAGCGTCCCGTTGCCGATCACTAGATTTATAGGATAGTTGAAATCTTTCGATCTCATATTTCCAGCCCCCGTCGAAAATTACGCTCGAATGGATAATCTGGGTCTTAATGTCATTCAAGTAGAGATTGTATTCCCATAGCGCCTGACGCAGCGAATCCTGGCATCTTCGCGCGGTTATCTCGTCGTCAAACCCGACAAAGAAATCGTCTACAAGGCGGTACGCCTTATGCCCGTCGAGACACTTAGCAAACGACGAGTTCTTGTGAATTCCTGACAATAGAATTTCTGCAATTATTCTTGAAATATCTGGTCCAACGGGAATGCCGAAAGTTTCCCTTGAATTACCGCGTTGAATGGCCCTATCAATTTGGCTGGCCCAATGCTGCTCCAGTTTGTTTTTCTCGACTTTGTCCCTGCCTTCGCGAGTATCTTTGACGTAGTTCTTCCCGAGAACAGCCCATGGAAGCGAATGAGTGTAAATCGTGTGAAAGAAATTTTGTACATCCGCCTTCATAATTATGGGATAACGCGCTAGTATTTCCGCTTCCTTTTTTGTTCTCTGTTCAAAATCTAAGCCGACAAATACACGCTCTGCACTCTTCTCGGGGGAGACGTTGTAAAGCGTGATCTTTGAGGTCCTAATTGTCTTCCGAACTTCGCCGCGATTCTCTGCGATTATCAACGAAAGAGCAAGCTGACTGCTCGGATGCGGGAGCGCCATGACTCGCCGCGAATTCGTGGTGCGAGGGGCTGAGAACAACCCGTAGAGCGTCGTTCTTTCAAGCAGCGTCTTATCCGGCACCAACGAATCAAAATTCTTCACGCAGAACCCAGCGAACTTCTCTGTCGTTATCAAAGGCGGGAAATCTTCGCCCAGATAGTGGGATTTGAGAAGGAAACGGAGCGCATCCTTAAGGGACATTTTTTTGGGGGGCGTTGAAGGTACCTTCATCCAGCCTTGCGTCCGTCGTCAGGAGGAGCCCGAATTGTCCGATGCTTCATGCTAACCTAACACAAGCTTGACAACAAAGCGTACGACTTCTCAATCGGCCAGTGGTCCGCCTGCGCCGAATCGACAGCTTCCGCTTGGCGCAGGGGACGGACCTTGGATCGCACGTCGGTTCCGCGGCGAGCCTTGGATTTGCAAGGTCCCGTCAGCGATAAAGCCGCAGCCACATTCGAGGCCGCGGACACTATTGTTATCGAGGAAAACAGACGGGATTCGAGCGCCGCGTAAAGAAGTTCGCCGCGCGAGAGCGGGCATCGCTGCACCATGGGGCTTGGCAATCGCACGCCCCGCCCGCGGTTCACGGGCGCGCGTCAGGCTCGCACGCAAACTCAAGTACTACGTGAAATACCAGCACCTCGTTCCGCACACTCGTACCGGTGGCGCACGGCACGCGGCTGAAGAGCGTTTCGTCAGGTGACGTCTGGATGCGGTGCTTGAACGTTGGAACGGGCGGCGTTGAAACACGAAGCGCATGATCGATGCGCGCGAGCCACGTTGCCTTATCATCCGTTAGCGCGTAAGCGACCATGCCGCCGATTTCACGGTTGGTGTAGGGTTCCCTGGGATCGGAAAACCGCTTCAGGCCGCTGCCCGAGAGATAAGCGTTTTTGATATCGGCTTCGCGCAGCACGACCTTGGCCTCGATCCGAAGATCAAGATTGTCTGAATTAAGCCGGTAGATGCGAATATCGGTCGGTTTGGAACGCTTTCCAATTCCCGTCTTTATCTTTCGAGGCTGCTCGCTCGCTACGGCCAGCGTGTCGACGCCAGCCATCGTCGCATCAACCGGGAACTTCTTTAGGACTATCTCATCCCTGATCCTTTCCATCTCGGTGCAAAGCGCCTCGGAGATCGCCTCCTCGGACGGCACCAGACATACCTTGCCGTTGAGCTTTGATTTCGTTACACGCCACCAGCCATCGAGCTTGCGAAGCTGCTCCTGCCCGTCAGGACTGCACACGCGCCTCTGCGCTTCTTCCAGCAAACGCAAGGCCTGATGCAGCATCTGCTCCCAAACAAGGACTCGAGCCGTCTGATCGGTGCCATTAGAATGCGCCGAGAAAAATCCTGTGATTGTCACGCGGCCGCTCCAGAACGCAAAACCTCTTCGGAAATGCCGCGGGCGTCCGCAAAGGCCTGCTCGACGGTCCAGGCGACGCGCGTCCACGGCTTGGCTACCGAAACGCGCGAGGCAGCCGCATCGAATACAATTCGCGCATGGGGGTTAAAGCCCATATTGGCCTTAATGGCATCGAACAACGGTTCGGCGATCAATGCAGCCCCTGTTGCATCCGATTGACCAATCTGAATGCTCATGAGAGCGAAATGCTCTGAAGTAGAGGGCTGCTGAACTCTGCATTCGAAATTTGTGGCAGCGCCGAAGTGATCGGCCAGGCGACTGAACAACATCGACTGATAGTGCCCCACGATCTCGGCGTCGGGCGGTCCCAACGCGAAAGCGGGAACTTGCGCGTCCTCATAGCCGCGCCGAAAAAGCTTGTATTCGGTGACAGCCTGCACAAAGGCCGCGTCAAGCCCGACCTTTTGCGCGAAAAACGCCGTGATAGCATTTTGATCCATTGCCTCCAGCCGCTGCAGCTCGACATCGGCGAGATTCGTGAACGGAAACGGAACCGACTCGAGATCACTTTTCTCAAGGCGAGCGCTGTCGAGAATACGAGTTTTTCCGAAAAGCGCGTAGAGATAGCGCGCGACATCCGAAGTGAGATAACGCGCAATTCCCTTCATGGCCGCGATTGCGGATCGGTCCATGACGCGGGAATCTTCAGTGTAGAGCGCATTGAACGTTGAAACGAAGGCTATCGGCTCCTCGATGTAAAGAACTTCATTCATATGTCGCGGAATAAGAACGATACGGCCAGCAAACAACCTGCTGAACGCGCCTTTCGGTGTCAGAGCGCGGAGGTGATCGTGCGGGTAGTCGCCGATCTCCAACCCCTGCAGCCCGAGCCTCGCCTGATAATCTTCGCTGGTTAGAAGAAGGTTAGCGGGAACGCCGGTTTGGGACGTGCTACCGCCGCGGCTGATAACGAGGTGAGATGTAGAAATAAAATCGCCGAACGATCGTTTGAAATGTCGCGACCATAGCCGCAGGTGATTCGCGAAGCGTCGGTCGATGGGACGAAGCATCAGCGCCCAGAACCAGCTTTCGGGCGAACGTGACAAGTCGCGAAGCTTGTAGGGCTCGACATCGTTCTCCGACACGATGATCGACCAGAGGTGACCCCCTTCGCCTATCGGCTGCGAGGTCAAGAGCGGCGAGTAGACCCATACGTTATCAAGGTCAGCTGGCTCACGGTTCTCCCCAAAGATCGCAAGTGTGGGGCTGCGCGCGCCCTTGAATAGTCGGTAGCGAAAATGCGAGAAGTTGGCTAGGCCGACTAAGCTTTACTTGCTTCGCAAGTGCCGCCGGGAACGCCCCGGCGGACGGCGCGACGTAGCTTCGTGTCGAAATTAAAAGGCCGAACACACCACTCTTTTGCAAGAGGTCACGTTGAATTTTCCAGATGAACAACTCGGAGAGTCGCTTGTTATTAACCGGGTACAGGGCGGCATCGAGTGAGGAAATATAATCGCGGGCAAGCTTGAGCCGCGCGTCGCGCTGCGCAGCGCTTGTTGGGCTACGCTGTTCGTTGCTGCGGCCCGTTTGCTCGCCAAAGCCTCCCCAAGGAGGATTTCCGATCACATGTGAGAAGCGCCCAAGGCGAGTCAAATCGTCGCCCGAAATCGAGAAGAGATCACGGTCCAGCACATTGCCACCAAGGCTCGGAAAGACTCGTCGGCTTCCGGCGAGCTGCTTGAGTTCCTTGATCGAGGCGTTCTCGACGTAATCGAGTAGCGTCAGATAGAGGCTAAAGCGCGCAACGTT
Organism: Methylocella silvestris; assembly: GCF_002891535.1. Classification (GTDB taxonomy): domain Bacteria; phylum Pseudomonadota; class Alphaproteobacteria; order Rhizobiales; family Beijerinckiaceae; genus Methylocapsa; species Methylocapsa silvestris_A. The sequence continues at coordinate 6,576 of NZ_PDZR01000043.1, forward strand.
TGCAGCCTGGAGGTTTTTCTCGATGCCAAAGATCGCATCCTCCAGAATGGCGCGCGCTTTTCCAAAGTGCGCCGGTGTCCACTTTCGGCGTGGCATCTCGCGCTCGAGGATGCGGCGATAGGCGCCAACGAGGAAGATGCCCGAACCCGCGGCCGGATCGACCACTCGGCTTTTGGCGGTGAAAGCGTGAATGCGGTCGATTTCGTCGAGCACGTAGTCGACCAGGAAAGGCGGCGTGTAAAATGCGCCATCGTCGTCTTTCTTACCCGGGTCCTCGATCAGGAGAAAGAGCTCATAGATCGCTGAGATCGTCTCGGTGCGAAGCGTCGAGAACGACACATCGAGAAAACCTAGCTGCCGCGCCCCGACGCCCAGCGTGTCGCCGTGCCGGATTGCGCGGCGCACCAAGTGGAGCGCGCTGGAGGGAATGAGGCGCCGATTGCTCGAAGAGATCGGAAAGATCGCGCCATTAAGGACGTCATCGATTTTGTCAAATAACAACCAAACCTCCCGAGCGGGCCACGGGCGGTCGCCGATGTTTACATGGCCCTGGTCGTCGATGGCCGCGGCAATTTGCGGGCATGCCGACTTGCCGGCCCGGTCCTTGAGCCCTGCGATCCACGTTCGGCCAATAATCTTCCGGTCGAGAAGTACAAAGAAATAGATGAATCGGCCAATGAGTGCATTGACGAGTGCAGGCTGTTGACGAAGCCCGGCGTGGTCGCGACGTACGGCCTCATTCAACGATTCGATCGCTTTTAACAGTGCGGCGTCAACGCGGTTCGATCGGTCCGTCACATAGTCCCGCCACACGACAGAACTTGATAGCGCGATGGCGGTGAGCGACGTGAGTTCGGGCGGGATGCTCGCGCCGTCGCTCAAGCGGTTCCATGGGACGGTGACCGGGCGCGCGGTGCTCGACGTAAAGCTACGCCGGATTTGAAGACCCGCCGGCGTGGCCACGAGCAGGATCGGGACTACGCCCTGACTCCAGACAAGGCGGTGCATCAAGCTGGCCGCGGCGTCGTCAGACGCGATTGCAAGGTAAAGGATGGGCGCAAATTTCCGCGTGTTATGACGGCCAGACGGAAACCCAAACACGGCATAGACGCGGATACTGTCGAAAGCTTGTCGCACCACATGTCGATTGGTCGTCGATCGGAAGTCGGACCATTGACGCACTAGCCCGCAGCTCTCATCGAGACCTAGTTTAGCGATGACTACTTCCAGCCGCGGTATAAGTTCGACTGAAGCAGTTTGTGGGGACGCAGTAGGCATCTCTATACTCGGCTAGTCATAAAATGGAGGAACGGTACAGACCCACCGCAGGCATCATGCCGGATCAATTGCTGATAAGTCATTACGAATTATCGATTTTCCCGGCTGCGCCAAAAATCACTCAGGGCGTTGAAAACGTTAATGCCCCCGCTAACGGCCGACTCAGCGGAAGTCCCGTAAAATAGAACACAAAATGAACATCGCAAAACGGCAAATGCAGAGCCCTCGCTTTGCCGGCCGCCTGCTGCTCGCCAACCAAGCCTTTCTCGGCAATGCCGCCAAGCCTAGCTTGAGCCTTTAACACGCCGCGATGAGGACGGCGCGTCCTTTTTGGCGGGTATCGAGTCTCTTGCACACGCCAAATGCATTGCTAGGGCCGCGTCGGCTACAGCCTCAGTCGCACGAGCATTCTCTGCCGGCGGTTTTCGGTCGCGCTGATTGCGCTTTCGCCCATGCGGAGTTCGACGCCGGCGGCGCGAAGCGTGTGGATTTTTTGCAGGATAGATTTTTCGCCGACGCCGAAGCGCTCGCCGAGAGCGCTGGCGGGAACGCCGTGGTTCCAAGCCTTGATGAGCCGCGCCGTGCGATCGCTGGTCCAGACGAACGGGCTCATTGCTGATCACGCTCCGGCTCCTCGACGAACTCGCCGCCGACGTCGTCGAGCATGGCCAGGCCGCCCTGGATGAGCTCGAAGCGCGCTCGCGGCTGCGGCGCGCCCAGCACCTCTTTGCAGTAGCTCCGCGCTTCCACAAAGAACAGTAGAGGATGCCCTCGATCTTCCGCCGTGAGGAAGAATTGCCGTTCGAGGGTCCGCAAGCAGGCCCCGATCTGGTCTTTGAAATCGGCGTCGCTTCGGCACATGATTTTGAGGGCCTCGACCAAGACCATGCGGTCGACCGCCTGGCGGACTATGAGTTCCTTGACCTTGTCATGTAGCGCTATAGCGGTCGCGGCGCCGCGACGCATCGTTTGCTCATCCATGAAGTACCTCGGCGTTCGGCAAAGACGGCGCGGCGGCGCCCGAAAAAACCCGCCGCGCCGGCGGGCGCCAGCCGAATTTACTCAGCCGGCGCCCGCACCATGGCGCATCCCCGCATCACGCCCGCAATGTCGGACGCGCCAATCTTGATCAGGTCGCCGATTGCTGCAGGTAGCGGATCGATTCGTTCGATGCATCGATCATGCGGCCGTCCGCACGCGCCCAGGCGAGGAAGCCGATCTGGCCCTTCGCCGTGTAGGCGGAATCCGTGAAACGCAGAAGCAACATCGACATGACATCGCGGATCATATATTTCGAGAAGTCGCCGAATAGTACCGTCTTGGCGTTCGCCGCCGGGCTGACCATGTCCTGGTTGATCACAAGCCGGGCGCCGAGCAAAGTGTCGAATCCCTGATCGCCGCCGAGCGCGCCGCTGGTCGACGGCAGCCAGATCGGGCGCCCCGCGCCGTCTTTCAAGAGCTTGATTGCCTTGAAGGTTGTATCGTTCATCATGAAGGCGCAGTTCTGCGAGCTGCGATAGGCTGGATCAACCGAATGATAGAGACTAATCAGACCGTCATAGGTGATCCCGGCCGTGTTGCCGGTGGGCATGGTGTAGCCAAGCGCTGCCTGATTGACGACGCCAAAGGGCTGGCCTGTTCCTGTTCCGTTTGTGAAGAAAACGTTCATGCTGCGCGCAAGGCGCGTGGTTAACCCATCGAAGACGACGCTTTCGACGTCCGCCGCCGCGTCCTGCAGGACCTCGAAGCTGACCGGGACGATTTTCGACGAAAATTTGAAAGCCTGGAGCGTCGCGACTCCAAATGTCATATCGCCGACCGTCGCCGCGACGTTTTCCGCCACAAGCTCCCCGACCGCGCTGGTGTCGTCAGACGTCGGCCAAGCAATCGGCGCGCCGCCGTCCGTCGCAAGAACCCGCGCGACCGTGCGCATGCCACCGAACGCTTTGAGTTTAGAGATCACGGTCGGCATAACGATCGTTGGCACAAGATAGCCGCCGGCCACGCTTGTTCCTTCCGCGACGTTCACGATCCTGCCGCGGTTGCCGGGCGCGTCGGCCGAGACCAGCGCCCGCTCTTCCGGCGTAAGGCGCTCCATGCCGACACAGAGAGCGCGGTTGAATGCCTTGCGCGAAGCGTCAATCTTGGCGGCGTTTTCGTCAATCGAGCGTCCGTTGTGATTGCTGAAATCGTAGGCCCTGCCTTCAAGATCGAAGGCGGCTGAGGCTACGCGCTCGAGATTGCGAATCTGGCCGTCAAGCGGGGCGATTTGCTCATAGAGAGCGTCACATTCGTCGCTGTCTTGTTTGCGAAAGGGTTTGCGATCGAGAATCGCTTGCGCTTTTTGAACGAGAGCGAATCTCTGTTCGCGGAGATCCTGTATGCCAGCCATTTTGTCGTTTTCCTTTCGTCTGCTGCACGGTTCGACCTGTATGGTGATGAGCGATTGCGGAGGAGGCGTTACCAATCGCCCTCGAGCCGGCGGCGCTCCGCCGCAAACGCGCGCTCGGCGTCGCTCTCGAAGGCCTCAAGACGCGTCGGTTCAAGTGTAAGATCGGCAACGGGATAGGCCATGAATGCGCTGACGCGGCCGGCAAAGCGGGATGCGGCGGCGTCGACAATCGCGGCGAGACGCGCACGCGTTTCGACTGCGGCGCCGTAGGCAAGGCCGAAGTCGTTTTGCGCCTGTCTGTAACGGTCATAGAACGCCGCGAAGTCCGCCTCGGTCTGCTGGCGGCGCGCGTCCTCGGCGCGGCTGCGCAAAGCCGGAAGCGCGAGCTGACGGCGCTCGATGGTTCGATTGGCGCGGGCGATTGCGAGATCGACCACTTCGACCTCATCATCCGCCGCTTCACCGGCGAGCATTTCGGCGCGGCGGCCGATAAGCTGCTCGCGCTCAGCGAGGGCCGCCAGCCGCTCGGCGTCGGCGCGCGCAAGTGCGGTTGCGGGGCTTTCCGATGGGGCTTCCGATTCGACAGCTTGAGGCTGTAGAGCGCTGGATTTAGCTCCGACCTTGATCATGTTTGTCCTCGGCGAGTGTTGCGAGCGTGGCCGCGGAGATTGGCGATCGCTGCGATTGCGAGCTCGCGGCGTCGCTCGCGCATCAGACGACGAAACTCATTTCGGAGCGCGCGGGGCGAACGCGCGGGCTGGGCAAATTGGCTCATGAATTTGAAGTAACGCCACGCGGGATCGTTGCGCAGTTTCATTGTATGCCTTGTTGAGTAACTGTTGACATGTTGACACGACTTATGCCTCCACGCAACATGGGCAAAAGTTGTTTGCTGTTGTCCCGCTATACTCTCAAATCATGTTTGTTATTGGTTGTTATCGTTTTGTCGGCGGTCGCTTTTTTTGAGAAATTTTTCGCCGCTTTGGGATCGGCTTAGATCTCCCGCGCAGTGCTTGCGATGAATGCTGACAGCCGGCGACGTCGCGACGCGCGCGGGGGGCGCCTGTGTTTGCCATGAGGCGTGCGATTCGATCGAAGCCGCGCGATTTCTGAGAAGCTCTCGATTAAATCTTCGTCCTGGCTGTTAAAAAAAACATTTCGAGAATATCGCGGGATTTTTCAGAGTGTTGAGTTACCGGTCTACGACGTGCTTGCCTCAAGGTTTTGGTACCCCCCGGTGCCTACGCCTAAAGCCATTTGGCTTCAACAAAGGCGCGCCGCCAGGTTGTGGGTGTGTAGGCGATGAGACCTTTGGTTTATCTTTATCCTCCCGTCCCTCCCGTTTTCGGGAGGATAGGGAATTATACAACTCATTGATCTAATTAAAGACGGGAGGATGCGGGAGGAACGGGAGGTTATTTCAAATGAGATTTACAATGCGGGCGCGCGCGCACGCGCATGCATACGTGGGGGTACGCAAAATCCTCCCGTTCCTCCCGCATCCTCCCGTTGTCTGATATTTCAAGCACTTGCTGCTCCGACTATCCTCCCGAAAACGGGAGGGACGGGAGGATAGAGCGGCGCTAGCCGTCAAAACGCTGCCCTTCGCGCTCCAGCTCCTCGCCGCTCCACGCGTGGCCCGATTGATCGACAAAGTCGGTAACGCCTTTGGTAAGCTCGATATCGAGCC
>NZ_PDZR01000044.1 GCF_002891535.1 Methylocella silvestris
CCCTCCCCCCTCTCCGCCCCGCGCCGCAGGCGGCAAACTTCCCGAGAGCCGCGATGCCGCCACCTTTCGTCGCCTTCACCTCGCTTGGCCGCAAGGCGCTGCCCAATCAGTATGACATTCTCGGTCTTGCGCTGATCTTTTCCGCCTTCATCGCCATCTCGCATTTTTCGCAGGGGCTGACGCTGCCGATCGCAGCGCCCGAATCGACGGTGACGTCGCTCGATTACGCGGGCCTGCCCTATTATGCGATGCGCACCACCTTGCGCATGTTCGCCGCCATGGCGGCCTCGCTGCTGTTCACTTTCACCTATGCGACGCTTGCCGCCAAGAGCCGGCGCGCCGAACTGGTCCTCATTCCGCTGCTCGACATTTTGCAGTCGGTGCCAATTCTTGGCTTCCTGTCCTTCACCGTCACCTTTTTCCTCGGGCTGTTTCCGGGCTCAATTCTCGGCGTCGAATGCGCCGCCATTTTTGCGATCTTCACGTCGCAGGCCTGGAACATGGCCTTTTCCTTCTATCAGTCGCTGCGCAGCGTGCCGCGCGATCTCGCCGAGGTGGCGAGCGGCTTCCAGCTCTCCGGCTGGCAGCGCTTCTGGCAGCTCGAGGCGCCCTTCGCCATGCCCGGCCTCATCTGGAACATGATGATGTCGATGTCGGGCGGCTGGTTCTTCGTCGTCGCGTCGGAGGCGATTTCGGTGGGCGACACGACGATCAAGCTTCCGGGCGTCGGCTCCTATCTCGCCCTCGCCATCGAGCAAAAGCGCATCGACGCGGTGTTCGCCGCGGTCGTCGCGATGGCGATCGTCATCCTCGCTTATGACCAATTGCTGTTTCGCCCGCTTGTCGCCTTCGCCTCGCGATTTCGCGTCGAACTCTCGGCCGGCCAGAGCCAGTCGCGCTCCTTTGTCCGCGATCTCTTTCTGCGCACCCACTGGCTGCGCGAGCTGACGCGCCCGCCGTCCGATCTGTTCCAGAGCTTCGCCCTCTGGCGACTCGAATTGCGGCGCAGCCACAAGTTCAAAGCCGCGCCCAACCCGGCGTTGAGCCGCCTCGTCGATATTTTATGGTTCGTCGCGATCGCGGCGATGATCGCCTGGTCGGGTTGGCGGATCGTCGACTATGTGAGCACGGAACTCACCTTCGCCGACCTCGGACAGGCAGTCGAGTATACGCTGTTCACCCTGATCCGCGTCGTCCTCCTGCTTGCTCTTGCGACGATCGTCTGGGTTCCGGTCGGCGTCTGGATCGGCCTTCGGCCAGCGCTCGCCGACAAGATCCAGCCGCTGGCGCAATTTCTCGCCGCCTTCCCCGCCAATGTGATCTTTCCGATCGCCGTGGTGCTGATCCTGCGCTTTTCGCTCAATCCGGATATCTGGCTCTCGCCTCTGATCGTGTTCGGAACGCAATGGTATATTCTGTTCAATGTGATCGCCGGCGCCGCGGCCTTTCCAAATGATCTCAAGGAAGCGGTGGCGGGCTTTCGCATCCGCGGCCTCGACTGGTGGAAGAGCGTGATGATCCCGGCGATCTTCCCCTTCTATGTCACCGGCGCGCTGACAGCCTCCGGCGGCTCCTGGAACGCCGCCATCGTCGCCGAATATGTGCGATGGGGCGACACAGTCGTCGCCGCCCATGGCATCGGCGCCTATATCGCCAAGGCGACGGAACAGGGCGATTATCCGAAGATCGTTCTCGGGGTCGCGGTGATGTCGACCGTCGTCATTTTGTTCAACAGGCTATTCTGGCGGCCACTCTTCGGCCTCGCCGAGCGCCGTCTTCGCCTAGACTGAGGTTTCCATGCCCAACGCCGCCGCCGCGCTTCCCGCAGACGCGCCCCTGCTCGAAGTCAGGAATATTATTCAACACTATCAGACCGGCTCGGGCGAACAGGGGCCGCGCGTCCTCGACAATGTGTCGCTGTCTCTGAAGCAGAACGAGATCGTCGGGCTGCTCGGGCGCTCGGGCTGCGGCAAGTCCTCCTTGCTGCGGATCGTCTCGGGGCTTGTCCGGCCGGCCTCAGGCGAGGTCAGCTATCTCGGCGCGCCGGTTGACGGCCCGGTCGATGGCGTCGCCATGGTTTTCCAGAGCTTCGCACTGTTTCCCTGGCTGACCGTCCTCGCCAATGTCGAACTCGGCCTCAGAGCCCGCAAGGCGCCGCGCGAGGAAGCGCGCCGCCGCGCCCTCAAGGCGATCGACCTCATCGGCCTCGACGGTTTCGAATCGGCGTTTCCAAAGGAGCTTTCAGGCGGCATGCGGCAACGCGTCGGCTTCGCGCGGGCGCTTGTCGTGCATCCGAATATTCTCTTGATGGACGAGCCCTTCTCGGCGCTCGACGTGCTGACCGCCGAGACTTTGCGCACCGACCTCCTCGATCTCTGGGTCGAAGGACGCATGCCGATCAAATCGATCTTGATGGTGACGCATAACATCGAGGAGGCGGTGCTGATGTGCAACCGCATCATCGTGCTCGCCTCCAATCCCGGCCGCATCGCCGCCGAGATCGAGGTGACGCTGGCCCATCCGCGCAACCGGCTCGATCCCGAATTCCGTCAGCTGGTCGACAAGATCTATGCGCTGATGACGAAGCGGTCCGAGGCGGCGCCCGGCCGCGAAGGGACGTTTGCAGGCCTTGGAGTTGGCATGTCCCTGCCGCTCGTCTCGACCAACACCATCGCCGGCATGATCGAGGAGGTCGCCGCCGAGCCCTATCACGGCCGCGCCGATCTGCCGGCGCTGGCCGACAGTTTGCAGCTCGAGATCGACGAACTCTTCCCCGTCGGCGAGACCTTGCAATTGATGCGTTTCGCCGAACTTGAAGAAGGCGATATCCGGTTGACGCCCGCCGGAGCGCGCTTCGCCGATCTCGAAACCGACGCCCGCAAAAAGCTGTTCGGCGACCACCTGCTCGCCTATGTGCCGCTGGCCGGACGCATCAGGGCCGTGCTCGAGGAGCGCCCGAGCCATACGGCGCGCGCCGCGCGTTTCCTTGAAGAGCTCGAGGATCATATGTCCGAAGACTACGCCGCCAAAACCCTCCAGAGCGTCGTCAATTGGGGTCGCTATGGCGAATTGTTCGCCTATGACGAAAAGGCGGAAATGTTCAGCCTGGAAAACCCGCAATAGAAGCGTGGCCTCCGGGCTACCCGCAGCGCGGCAAGCCAAAGCATGGCCGCGCTGAGCGGCGTCGAACACGTTCCGGTTGAAACTTCTCGCTTGACCCGTTCACATCGGCTATATGTCGGCTAGCCGACATAATTTGGCGGTCGCCTTTCGGCGCCTCAAGCGGGAAACCCGCCTGTCGGTCTTGGGGCGAGCGCAAAGCGCTTTTCGAGCACAGAGGCACCGCCATGACAAGCCGCGAAGGAATTTCTGAAGATTCATTATCCACAGTATTCCGCGAGTTCCTCGGGTTTTTCCCAACGACGGACGATTCGCACCCGCCTGGCGCTTGGGGTCCGATCATCCGCAAGGCGTTGCAAAGCACAGCCGCCGCGTTTTCAACTGGGCACGCGCCAAGACTCGGCGCCGGTCCCCTGCCGGACCCCTGGGCGGCCATTGCTCTCAATCCACAGCCGCTCCCGCCGCGCGTCGACTTTATCAGCGCAGTGGTCCGCGAAGTGGCCGACCGTGCGCTGCTGATCTATGACGTTGCGATCGCGCAACGAGGCGGCCGCGATCAGAGCGTCCTCATCGTCGGAGACTATGTCTCGCGCTTTGTCGACGACTATTGCGGCGATGATTTCCGCTTCAAATGGCCCTTTCCCGGGCCACATCCAGACTGGTTGACGGAACGCGTGACGTCCATCGATCTGGTAGTGGCCGGCCTCAATTTCGAACATGAATCTGCGCTTGCCCCGACCAACGATCTACAGCAGATCTTTCAGGAGGCAGGCTCGATCCTGAGACGGGCCGGCGCCGACAGGATGCGCTGACGAGCCGTCTCGTCAAAGCCCAAGCAAAAGACGCAGGGGCCGCCGTCACCCCAGGCGGAACCACACCGTCGCGAAGCCGAGAAAGGCCGTGAAGCCGACGACGTCGGTCACTGTCGTCACAAAGGCGCCCGAAGCCACTGCCGGATCGATATGAAATCTGGCGAGTATTTGCGGGATCAATATGCCGCCCAAGGCTCCGGCGATGAGATTGGTCACCATGGCGAGGGCGATGACGACGCCGAGCGACGGGCTGCCAAACCAATAGCCCGCGACAATGCCGGTGAGGATCCCAAAGCCGACGCCATTCACAGCGCCGACCAGAACTTCACGCAAGATGATGCGCGCGGCGTTGGCGCGCGACAATTCCCGCGTCGCAAGAGCGCGGACCGCCACCGTCATCGTCTGCGTCGCCGCATTGCCGCCCTGGCTCGCAACGATCGGCGCGAGCACCGCGAGCGCCACCATTTTTTGCAGCGATCCTTCAAAAAGGCCGAGCACCGAAGAGGCGATGAAGGCGGTCAACAGATTGACGAGCAGCCAGACGAAGCGGCTCTTCGCCGTCCAGAACACGGTGTCCGACAATTCTTCCGATTCAGAGACGCCGCCGAGCGCCTTCAGATTGGCGTCGGCTTCTTCCTGGATGACGTCGACGACATCATCAATGGTGATGACGCCAACAAGCCGGTCACCCTCATCGACCACAGGCGCCGACACGAGATTGTAGCGCTGGAACAGCCGCGCGACCTCCTCGCGGTCTTCGGTGACTTCGACGCGGCGCCGGTCCGCCGACATGATGTCTTCCAGCAGCGCCCGGCTTTTCGAGCGCAGCAGCGTGTCGAGGAAGACCGTTCCGAGCAGCCTGTGGCCCGGATCGACAATGAAGACCTCGTAGAAGGAATCCGGCAGGTCCGCCTCGTCCGTATCGCGCATGACGTCGATCGCCTGCCCCGCAGTCCAGTACGGCGGCGCCGTGACAAACGTCGTCTGCATGAGGCGCCCGGCCGAATGGTCGGGATAGTCGAGCGAGCGTTGCAGCTGGGCGCGGTCGACCGGCGACAGCGCGTCGAGGATTTCCGCCTGATCTTCCGGCTCAAGATCCTCGAGCAGCGTGACCGCGTCGTCGTTTTCAAGATCGCGCACGCCTTCGGCGACTTCGCGCGCCGGCAGGCCTTCCAGAATTTCGTCGCGGATATTGTCGTCGATTTCGGTCAGCGCGGCGAAATCGAAATGCGTCCCCATCAGCCGGACGAGGCGCAGCCGCTCGTCGGGCTCGAGCGCGACGATGAGGGCGCCGAGATCGGCCTCGTGCAGCGCGCCGGCGAGGACGGTGACGCGAGGTCCGTCATTGGCCTCTATCGCCGCCTTCACCTCGTCGAGGAAATCCGCCCTGACGCCGCCGTCCTCATCGTAGATCGAGCCGTCGTCGGCCTCGGTGAAATCCTCGTCCTTCAGTTCCGCCATCAACGCCCCAAGTGCTCGCCGCCGCCCCAGTGGCTTAATAGAGGGGATTTGCAATCCGGCAAGCCCCGCAATGAGACGCCGCCTGCGGCCGATTTGCCGCCCCCGCGGGATTGACGTTTTGGCGCGAAGATTGCGGCTGACGCCGCCCCAAGGCCGGTTTATGAAGTCGCCATGAGCCGACGACTTCTGCCCCGCGCGACAATGCTGGCCGCCGCCGCTCTGTTCGCGCTGCGCGCGCCGGCCGGGGCCGCGACTGCGCCAAAAGCCTGCAGCCCGGATGCGCTGGGGGTCAGCCGCACCATCGCCTTCAGCGCCAAGGGCGGCCTCGCCATCGGCTTCAAGAGCTATCCAAAGACGCTGGATCTCGCCGATCATGAAGTCGTGCTGACTTTTGACGACGGGCCGGCGGCAGGAACGACGGCGAAAATTCTCGACGCGCTCGCCGCCGAATGCGTCAAGGCGACGTTTTTCCTCATCGGCCGCAACGCGCGCGGACTTCCTGCGCTCGCGCGCCGCGAGGCCTCTGAGGGCCACACCGTCGCCCATCACAGTTTTTCGCACCCAGATATGCGGCGCTTAAGCGAGGCGGCGGCCAAAAAGAATATCGACGAAGGCTTTGCGGCTGACGATACGGCCGCCTATGGCGCGGCGGCGTCAGAGCCGCGCACGCCGTTTTTTCGCTATCCCGGCTTTTCCGACACGCCGACGCTGAACGGCTGGCTGGCCTCGCGCAACATCGCTGTGTTCGGCGCGGATCTTTGGGCCTCCGACTGGAACAAGATGACGCCGCAGGAGGAACTGGATCTCGTCATGTCGCGGCTTGAGGCGGCAAACGGCGGCATCTTGCTCCTGCACGATATCAAGGTTGAGACGGCGGCCATGCTGCCGCAGCTGCTGCGTGAGATGAAACGGCGCGGTTTCCGCATCGTGCATATCCGGCCGGGCGACGATCCGCCGCCGCTGCGCGACGCGCCGGCGGGCTGGTCGTCCGAGACCGAGAAAATCGCGGCGGGATTTTATGCCCGCATGCCGGCGCCGCGCGCCGCCAAACGCCCGTGAGGCAAAAAAACAGCGCCAAAGCGGCGCCGTTGAGCAGGTCTTTATATGTTTGGTGCGGCCAAGAGGACTCGAACCTCCACCCCTTTCAGGACTAGCACCTCAAGCTAGCGCGTCTACCAGTTCCGCCATGGCCGCATCGCCCGTCTTCGGAGCGAACGCTCCGCGGGCAGGCGCGTCGTCTAACAAATGTGTCGCGCCGTGGCAAGGGCGAGGCGGCCGTGAAAAGGTTTAATCGCCGCGCCATTGATTGCAGATGCGAGAGAGGACTAAAACTTCCCGTCCATGACAGCTACGCCAACGATCTCCCGCGAAAGCCTGAAACCGGCCCCCTGGACTCGAACCGATGGGGCGCCGGTCGAGTGGCGCGTGTCCGACGGGCAGACGCCCTATGAGGATGCTGTGCGCTTCATGGAGCAGCGCGCCGAGGCCATCGCCGCCGGTCAAGCGCGCGAACAGATCTGGCTGCTCGAACACCCGCCGATCTACACCGCCGGAACCTCCGCCAAGGACGCCGATCTGGTCGACGCGCGCTTTCCTGTTCACAAGACCGGCCGCGGCGGCCAATACACCTATCATGGCCCCGGCCAGAGGGTCGCCTATGTCATGCTGGATTTAAAGCGGCGCCGCCAGGACGTGCGCGCCTTTGTCGCCGCGCTGGAAGACTGGATCATTGCGACGCTGGCCGAGTTCAACGTGAGGGGCGCGCGGCGTGAGGATCGCGTCGGCGTCTGGACGGCGCGTCCCGACAAGGCGCCGGGATTGTCGGGCCAGCCCGCAGAGGACAAGATCGCGGCGATCGGCGTCAGGATCAGGCGCTGGGTCACGCTGCACGGGATTTCGCTCAACGTCGAGCCGGATCTGTCCCATTTCAAAGGCATCGTGCCCTGCGGCATCGCGAGCGCGCATTATGGCGTGACGAGCCTCGTCGATCTTGGCCTGCCGATCGTCATGGCGGATGTCGACGCCGCATTGCGGCGCGAATTCGAGGCGATTTTTGGCGCGACCGCGCAGGTCGACGCCTAATCCAGCTCCACCAGCAGCCCGTCGCGCAGGGTGATCCTGCGATCCATGCGGCCGGCAAGGTCCATGTTGTGCGTGGCGATCAGCGTTGCGAGCCCCGTCGCGCGGACGATGGCGTCGAGGGCCTCGAACACATGGTTCGCGGTCTTCGGATCGAGATTGCCGGTTGGCTCGTCGGCGAGAAGGAGACCCGGCCCATTCGCCACGGCCCGGGCGATGGCGACGCGCTGCTGTTCGCCGCCGGACAATTCCGCCGGCCTGTGGTCTTTTCGCGCGGAGAGGCCGAGGTAGTCGAGGATCTGCCCCGAGCGCTCCCTGGCCTCCTTGCGCGAATGACCGGCGATCATTTGCGGCAGCATGACGTTTTCAAGCGCCGAAAACTCCGGCAGCAGATGATGGAACTGATAGACGAAGCCGATCTCGCTGCGCCGCAGCGCCGTGCGCTCGTGATCGGCCATGGCGACGGTCGGCACGCCGGCGACATAAACCTCGCCCGCGTCCGGCTTTTCCAGAAGGCCGGCGATATGCAGCAAGGTCGATTTGCCGGCCCCGGACGGCGCGATGAGGGCGACCGATTGTCCGGCCCACAGCCCGAATTCGGCGCCGCGCAAAATTTCGAGCGGCGCCCCCGCCTGATCGTAGCGGCGTTCGATTTTCTCAAGATAAAGCGCCGGCGGCGGTGACGTCATGGCTATTCGTAACGCAGCGCTTCGACAGGATCCAGCTTCGCCGCCCGCCAGGACGGATAGATCGTGGCGAGGATGGAAAGCGCCAGCGTCATGCCGACGACAGTCAGCACATCGAGAGGATCGACCACCGAGGGCAGGCGCGACAGAAAATAAAGCTCGGCCGGAAACAGATTGGCGTGCAGCAATGTATTCAGCATCTGCCGGATCGCCTCGACATTCGACGCGACGGCAAGGCCCAGCAGAAAGCCCGCAAAGGTGCCGACGACGCCGATCGACGCGCCGGTGATGAGGAAAATGCGCATCACGCCGCCGCGCGTCGCGCCCATGGTGCGCAGCACGGCAATGTCGTGGCTCTTGTCCTTGACCAGCATGATCAGCCCCGAAATGATGTTCAGCGCCGCGACCAGCACGATCAGCGTCAAGATCACGAACATCACATTGCGCTCGACATTGAGCGCGTCGAAGAAGGTCCGGTTGCGCTCGCGCCAGTCGGTCATGATCATCGGACGGGTCACGATCTGATCGATGCGGCCGCGCACCGCGTCGAGGTCTTCCGGACGATTGAGGAACACTTCGATGACGCTGGCTTCATTGTCCTTGCTGAAAAACCCCTGCGCTTCGGGCAAGGGCATATAGACGAAGAGATTGTCGAATTCGGCCATACCGATCTGGAAGATCGCCGTCACCGGATAGACCTTACTGCGCGGCGCGACGCCAAACGGCGTCTGCGGTCCGTTGGCGATCAGCACCTTGATCTTGTCGCCGACGCGAAGGCCAAGATTATCGGCGATCCTCTGGCCGATCGCGACGCCGCCGGCCTTGTCGAAGCCGTCGAGCGTCCCGGAGCGGACATTTCCGGCAATGCCCGGAAGCCGCTTGATGTCGGCCTCGCGCACGCCCCGCACCAGCGCAAAGGCCATATTCGTGGTGGAGACGGCGGCGGGGCCCTCGATCATGGGAATGGCGAGTTGAACGCCCGGCAGCGCGCCGACCTCGCGCGAGACTTCGTCATAGTCGGTCAGCGGCGAATCCGTCGCCTGCAGAAAAATATGGCCGTTGATGCCGACGATCTTGTCGAGCAGCTCCTTGTGGAACCCATTCATCACCGACATGACGACGATCAGCGTCGCGACGCCGAGCACGATGCCGAGGAAAGAGAAGCCGGCGATGACCGAGACGAAACCCGAAGAGCGGCGCGCGCGCAGATAGCGCAGCGCCACCATCCATTCGAAGGCCGCAAAAGGCCGCGCTCCGTTCGGCGAAGCCTCGCTCATGATGCGATGAGCCGTTTAATCGCCTCATCGAGCGAAAGCTCGACGCGCTCGCCGCTGGCGCGGGTCTTGATTTCGATTCTCCCCTCGGCGAGGCCCTTCGGCCCGACAATCGCCTGGTAGGGCAGCCCGATCAGATCGAGCTTGGCGAATTTCGCGCCCGGCCGATCGGCGGAATCATCATAGAGGACGTCGACGCCGGCAGCCTCCAGCGCGGCGAGGAGCTTTTCACAGGCGGCGTCCGTCGCCGCGTCGCCGACCTTCAAATTGGCGATCCCGACCTTGAACGGGGCGACGCTGGCCGGCCAGATGATGCCCGCCTCGTCATGATTGGCCTCGATCAGCGCGCCGACGAGGCGCGAGACGCCGACGCCATAGGAGCCGCCCTGGAACGGCCGCTCGACGCCGTCCGGCCCCGTGATATTGGCGTTCATCGGCTTTGAATATTTGTCGCCGAAGAAAAACACCTGGCCGACTTCGATGCCGCGGGTCTCGATGCGCTGTCCTTCCGTCGTCTCGCGGGCGAAGCGTTCGGCGTCGTGAACATCCTCGGTCGCGGCGTAGAGGCTGGTCCATTGCTTGACGATCGGCGCGAGATCGCCATCGTAATCGATCGTCTCATCCGGAATAGGCAAATTGAGGACGCCCGCATCACAATATACGGCGGATTCGCCCGTCTCGGCCAGAATGATGAATTCATGGCTCTGGTCGCCGCCGATCGGGCCGGTCTCGGCGCGCATCGGAATTACCCGCAGCCCCATCCGGGCGAAGATACGCAGATAGGACACGAACATCCGATTATAGGCGAGCCGCGCGGCGGCTTCGTCGACGTCGAAGGAATAGGCGTCCTTCATCAGAAATTCGCGCCCGCGCATGACGCCGAAGCGCGGCCGCTGCTCATCGCGAAACTTCCACTGAATGTGGTACAAAATCTTCGGCAATTCGCGATAGGAGCGGACATAGGAGCGGAAGATCGCCGTGATCATGTCCTCGTTGGTCGGTCCGTACAGCATTTCGCGCTCGTGGCGGTCCTTGATGCGCAGCATTTCCGGGCCGTAGGCCTCATAGCGGCCGGTTTCGCGCCAGAGGTCGGCGAGCTGCAAGGTCGGCATCAAAAGCTCGATCGCCCCTGCCCTGTTCATCTCCTCGCGCACGATCTCGGCGACTTTCTGCAACACCTTGAGGCCGAGGGGCAGCCAGGAATAGATGCCGGCCGCCTCCTGCCGGATCATGCCGGCGCGCAGCATCAGGCGATGCGAGACGATTTCGGCTTCTTTGGGATTTTCGCGCAGAATCGGCAGGAAATAACGGGAGAGGCGCATGGGGGACCGGGTCTCGAGGCGGCGGCGGGGTTCTGGTCGGGCAGGTTTAGGACGCCCTCCGCCGAAAGGCAAAGGCGGCGGCGCTTTGAAACAGAAATGCGCAATCGGCCAGCCCAATGGTCGAGATCAGACCTTTCGCGCCGTCCGCTTCCGATCCGAACCGGTCGCCGCGCCCCGATCAGGCTATCACAGAATCGGACAAGACGCTTTTACAGGGACGAGCTGGGTCAGCCTCTTAGGTCCTGTTGACAAATACCCTCATCCATAGTCGGACGGCGGCGATGAGGACGAAGCCGCGGTAGCTTTCGGCGGTCTTGTCGTAGCGGGTCGCCAAGCGGCGCCAGTTTTTCAGTTTGTTGAAGC
>NZ_PDZR01000045.1 GCF_002891535.1 Methylocella silvestris
TCATGAGCGAATGCCGCGCTTTGACCAATATCATCGGCAATGGCGTCGCCACCGTGGTCATCTCCTGGTCGGAAGGCGAGCTCGACCGCGAAAAACTCAACGTCGCTCTCGGCAAAAAAATCGACGTGTCCGATCTCCAGACGGGGGTCGCAACGTGATCATGCAATGTTCGATCCGCTCTTAAAGATCCCGCCGCTATGGAAGGCTGTCCTGGCCTTCCATAGCGCGACGGGCCGCTTCAACTCTGGAGGGGAATCGTGACGCCTTCCGCGGACCATGATCTCCATCATATTGTCGTCGTCGGAGGCGGAGCCGGCGGGCTTGAGCTTGCGACCCGCCTTGGCGACCGCCTGGCGCGCAAGGGCAAGATCCGGGTGACGCTGATCGAACGCGCGCGCTCACATTTGTGGAAACCCCTGCTTCATGAAATCGCGGCGGGCAGCATGGACGCATCTCAACATGAGGTCGACTATCTCGCGCATGCTTATTGGCATAGCTTTCGTTTTCGATTTGGCGAGATGATCGGTCTTGACCGCGCCAAGCGTGAAGTCCATCTCGCGGCGACTTTCGATGATGACGGAGAGGAGATTACGCCTCCGCGCTCCTTCAGCTACGACACATTGGTCATCGCCGTTGGGAGCACGACCAACGATTTTGGTACGCCGGGCGTCCGCCAACACGCCATATCGCTCGAAACGCCGGAACAGGCCGTTCATTTCAATCGAAGGATTGTGAATGCATGCTTCCGCGCCCACACGCAAGCGGCGGCGATCAGGCCCGACCAGCTCCATGTCACAATTGTCGGGGCAGGCGCGACGGGCGCCGAGCTTTCTGCCGAGCTTCATCATACGACCCGCGCGGTCGTCGCCTATGGCCTCGACAAGATCGATCCATCCAAAGATATTCGCATTACGCTCGTGGAAGGCGCGGGACGGATCCTTCCAGCCCTCCCCGAACGCGTCGCGAATTCGACGGCCTCGCTGCTCGAAGAGCTTGGCGTCGAAATCAAGACAAATGCGAAAGTCATTTCGGTATCCGCAGAGGGCGTTCATCTTGCTTCTGGAGAGACGTTGAAGTCCTCTCTTGTCGTATGGGCGGCCGGGGTGAAGGGACCCGACCTTCTCCGAGACCTCGACGGCCTCGAATCCACGCGCAACAACCAGCTTGTGGTCATGCCAACCCTGCAGACGACCAACGACCCGGACATTTTTGCGATGGGCGACTGCGCGAGCTGTCCGCAGCCGGGCTCGGACCATCCCGTTCCTCCGAGGGCGCAGGCCGCCCACCAGCAGGCTTCGCACATTTTCGGGCAGATCAAAAGGCGCCTCGCGACCAAGCCTTTGACGCCTTACGTCTACAAGGATTTCGGGTCGCTCGTTTCGCTCGGACAATACAGCACGGTCGGCAGTCTGATGGGCTTCGCGGTCGGCAAGAACATGCTGATCGAGGGCTATTTCGCCCTGTTGATGTATCGGGCGCTCTACAAAATGCATCAGATCGCGTTGCACGGCGGCGCCAAAGTGTGCCTTGATACCTTGGGTCGGCTCATCACGCGGCGAACGCTGCCGCACGTCAAGCTGCATTGATGTCGCGGCAAGAGTCGGGGCGGGGCTCGGCGCCGGCTTCGGTTAAGTTTGTCCGGCGAACGCCTATCGACTATGATGCTCCTTATTCGCAGCTCAGCGTAACCGGGGCCGCATGGAGCGGAATGTCGCGGAAGTCGAGAAGGCGAGGTGGGCAATTATTCTGCCCGCTCTCCTCGGCGCGCTGGTTGTCGGCGTCGTCGCTGGCGCCGTGGTCGCGGCGGGCGACATAGCCGTTAAAATCAGATCCGAGAGAATAATTCAGCGCGGTCGGATTGAAGCGGAACGCTACGCCGCATTGCTGGCGTCTGAACTGCACAGGTTCGATTATTTGCCGGAATTATTGCGATATCATCCTTCCATCATTTCTGTTCTTCAGGCGCCTTCCGACCCGAGTCGCATTGCGGCAGCAAACCGCTATCTTGAGGAAGTCAATCGCGCGGCCGGAAGCACGACGCTTTACCTTCTCGATCTGAAAGGTGTGACGATTGCGTCGAGCAATTGGAGCGAACCCACCAGCTTTGTCGGCCGCGATCTTTCCTACCGGCCATATTTCGTTAATGCATTGCAGACGGGATCTGACCGCTTTTATGGAATAGGGACGAACAGCGGAACTCCAGGCTACTATTTTTCAAGAGCGCTTCGTGCTGAAGGAGCTCCCGGAGGCGTTGGTGTAGTCAAGGTGAACCTCGAGCGTTTTGAAGTCCATCCTTTCACAATGCTGGGGGATGTGATCATTACCGACCAAAACGGCGTGATCGTCCTGTCGTCCCGCCCGCAGTGGCGCTACAAGACGATGACGCAGCTCTCGGAGGCGGTGCTCGCCAATCTTAACAATGCCCGCCAATATGAAAACGTTCCTCTGACTCCTGTCGGCATTGTGACGGAGGAATCCTTCGGCGGAGGGGCCGCAATCGTTTCTCTTCCGAGCGACGCGCCCGGCACTGGCCGGGTGCGATTTTTGGCTCAGGAACTGCATCTTGACGGCTCTGATTGGGAGATCGCGATTCTGTCCGATCTGTCCGATGTGCTGATCGTCAAGCGCTGGACCCAGCTGATTGTCGCCCTCGTTGGACTCGCTCTCATCCTGTTCGTTTTGTTCTTGTTACAGCGCAGGCGCGCGATCCAGCTCGAACTTGCCGCAAAAGAGTTCCTCGCTCGCGCCAATATCGAGCTCGAACATCAGGTTAAGCGGCGAACGCAGGCTCTTGTCGCGGCCAATGAAACGTTGCGCGCAACCCAGGACGAACTGGTTCATTCCGCCAAACTCGCCGCGATCGGCCAATTTGCGGCCGGCGTCACGCATGAACTCAGTCAGCCGCTGGCGGCCATCCGCGCATTGGCCGACAATGCGGAGGTTTTAATCAAGCGGTCCGAGATCGATACGGCGAACGGCAATCTGCAGATGATCGGCGAACTGGTCGAGCGCATGACCAAGATCACCGGGCAGCTCAAGCTCTTTGCCAGAAAGGATTGGATCGAGGTCCAGGCCGTGTCGGTCAATTGCAGCGTCAACAACGTCCTGCGGATGCTGGACGAAAAGATCCGACAGGTGGGCGCCAAAGTCGTTTTTTCGGAGGAGGGCGGAGATCTGCTAGTGGAGGCGGATCCGGGCGGCCTTGACCAAATACTCATCAATTTGACAAGCAATGCTATCGACGCAGTATCCGGCGCCTCGGCGCCGCTGGTTGAGATCGGGGCGCGTCGCGTCGACCGAACGACGATCATCTCCATTCGAGACAATGGCGCAGGCTTGACGGAGGTGGTTCTTTCGCGCCTTTTCGAACCCTTCTTCACGACGAAGACGGCCGGCGCCGGTCTAGGGCTCGGCCTCGCGATATCGGAAGGCATCGCGCGGAAATACGGAGGTTCATTGCAAGCCTCCAATCGTCCCGGGCAGGGCGCAGAATTTCTGGTTATTTTACCCTCGCATCGGAAAATGGCAGAGGCGGATAATGAATGAACGGCTAAAGGTATTATTCGTCGACGACGATAAGGCCATTCGCTTCGCCACGGCCCAGACGCTGGGCCTCGCCGGGCTCGAAACCGTGACTGTCGAGACAGCAGAGGCGGCGTGCGACAAGCTCCACGCCAACTTCCCGGGGATTCTCGTCGCGGACTTCAAACTTCCGGGCATGGATGGAATAGCTCTGCTGGAACACGCTATGCGGATCGATCCGACGTTGCCGGTCATCGTCGTTACCGGCCATGGCGACATCGCCTTGGCGGTGCGCGCGATGCGGACTGGCGCATATGATTTCATTGAAAAGCCTGTCGGATCAAACCACATTGTTGGAGTCGTCAGGCGGGCGTTGGAGAAACGGCGGCTGACTTTCGAGATTAACGATCTACATCACAGGCTCGAACAGAAAGCTGGCATCGAAAGAATCCTCATCGGCGACTCCGCCACCATGGTGGCATTGCGCCGGGATATCCTCAACCTCGGTCCTGCGGCGCCCGATGTTCTCATCCAAGGCGAAACCGGCACAGGAAAGGAGCTCGTCGCGCGCGCCCTGCACGATTCGTCGCCAGGACGCACAAAACCCTTCGTCGCCATTAATTGCGGCGCCATTCCAGAGTCGATGTTCGAGAGCGAACTCTTTGGCCACGAAAAGGGAGCCTTCACAGGAGCTCAATCGCAACGCGTCGGGAAGATTGAATATGCTTCCGGCGGAACCTTGTTCCTGGATGAAGTTGAGTCCATGCCGTTGTCTTTGCAGGTCAAATTATTGCGCGTGCTGCAATCGCGCCAGCTTGAGCGTCTTGGATCAAATCGGCCGATCGACATTTCCATTCGGGTCGTGGCGGCGACAAAGACCGACTTGCAGGCGTTGTCGGATGCGCGCCAATTCCGGCACGATCTGTATTTCCGGCTGAATGTCGTTACGGTCTCCGTTCCGCCCTTGCGTGAGCGACGGGAGGATATTCCGTCTCTCTTCGAACACCATGTTTTGTTGGCGGCGTCTCGCTACAAGCGTGATGCGTCTCTGGCTAGCGAACAGCTGATGCGCGACCTCATGGCATATGACTGGCCGGGCAACGTTCGTGAACTCGGAAACGTCGCCGCCCGATTTGTTCTGGGTTTGGTAGACGGTCGATTCAATCTGAACGGCGCCCCTAAAAGCGCCGAGCGGCCCCTAAAGGACATCGTAGGCGAATTCGAACGCGGACTCATCGTGGAGACTTTAAGGCGTAACCACGGCGATGTCATGGACGCCTGTGAGGCATTGGGAATACCGAAGAAGACCCTCTACGACAAAATGCGGCGTTACGCGCTCAACGGCAGCGAGTATCGATGATGCAGTAAAAATTGCGGGTGTTTTCGCAAGGGTCCGGTTAAAATCCGATCCTTGGCATTATGCGCCGTTCCTCAAGGCCGGCGCATAATGCCAAGGATCGTAAGCAGTCTCTTCGCAGCCAAAACGGCGGCGATATGCGCCGACTGCGGGTCCATCCTGGCGGGCGTTCGCCCTTGTAGTCGACATGATCGCTCCAGTTGCTTCAAGGCGGCGCGCCCAGGCTAGCGCACGATTCGGCTTGGTTCATCGGCATCTGTCCACCCGCACGGCCCGCACCAGAGCGGCGGCGGAAAGCAGGACCGCGGCGGCGGCGACGGCGCCGCAGACGAGTCCGGCCGGCGTCAATCGCGCCGAAGCTTTCATCGCAAAGCTGCGACCCCATTGAACCTCGACGACCGCTTTCATTTCCTCGGGATGCGTCAGGACCTCCGCCGGCGGCTCGTTGAGGAATGGAGCGCGACCATCGCCGATCGTCGGCCGCCGTGTTTCGAAAGTGAGGCTCATGGCTTGTCCTTCCCTAATCTGGCGCTCGGTCCCTCGCGGTTCTCGGGAACGACCTCGCCGCCGATCGGACGGCACGGAATATGCCTGCTGAATTCGACATGACCGACGTTTTGATAAAACATGTCAAATCGTGGAAGATCGAGACGAAGCCGCCGCTGGAGTGGCTGGTCGTCTGGACCGATTTACCCTGTGATCCCTCGTCGCCTGGCTTTGACGCCGCCGCAAAGCAGCAGCTGATCGATGGCGCGGTGAAGCTTATGGCCAGGCTAAAAGGTCCCGAGCGGTGCTTTATCTGTTCGCCGGACTGTCCAGGCGGGCAATTGATCTAGCCAAGAGGGATGTCGCGAGCCGGCGTGTGCGCCGCTTCCAAGGGTCCTCAACGATGCCGACGCTGGAGGCTTCAATTTCATTGAGTTCGCGCGGCGGCTGAAGGCGTCGCAGTAGGGGCGCGCGTGGCGACAAAAATCGGCCATATGCTTGATCACTCCGGCGAAAACATCTGGCTCGAACTCCTGGGCAGTATGTCAGGCTCGCCGCAACCCGGCGCCGCGTGTCCATGCTGAACTATGCGGTTCCTGATTCGCACGAGCCGTGGGCAAGCGCGCCGCGCAATGGGCGCCCATGGTTGAGCTCACCGACAATAGTGCTCTCCATCACTTCGAGATGCACGCGAGTGGCGAGACAGCTTCCATATATTACGTATTACAAAATAACAGGCTTGTGCTGGTCCATGCCGAAGTTCCGTAAGCTCGCCGGACGCCCTAGCGGAGGCTCGCCGCCGAGGACGGCGAATCGCGCCAAGATGCGATCCCATTGCTGCGTTCATCCAGCGGAATCCGGAGTATAAGGATCTTGTCGCCGAGGCGTAGCCGGACGGCGATCGGCGATCGCCTCGATCGGGCGCATGGCCGGAGACCTGAAACGCAGACATTGCCGGGACTAGGCAGCGCAATGACCAAGCCAAGCGATGACGACGCCAGTATCGAGGTCAGTTCGCCGGCCTGCTCAATGCACGAGGCGGATGACGCCTATATGGGTTTTCTCGGGAAGGACGAGTTGACGGCTTTGCTCAATGAGCTGCACGAGGCGGGGCGCGCCGCGGCCCGGGTCGCAATTGAGAGCATACACGCGGCGGGCGGCGGCCCGATCGCGGAGCTGATGCGAAAGATTCAATGGGATGAAGCGTGCTGGCAGACCATGTTGATCCGGCGCATCATAGCGCTAGACGGGACGCTCTCTCCGAAAGCTGACGCTTCCTACAACGAGGCGATGGCCATCGCGGATCTCGGCGAGCGCATCGCCTTGCTCAATCGGAGCCAGGGCTCCGTGGCGCGAAAACTTCACGGGGCGCTGCCGCGGGTGCGGGATGGCCGGCTGCGCGCGGACCTTGCCGAAAAGCTGCGCTCCCTTGAAGACAACATTGCGCTCATCGACGATGTTGTAACGCGCAATTCGTAAATGCGTGAAGCGCTGCGCAGACGCGGCTAGTTTAAGACGGCGGACCCGACTCCGTCCGCCATATATACAGATAAACTGATAAGTTTATCTTTACAGATAACCTTTATCTGATATAGCGGCTGCATGGACGTCACGCCAGACAATCCCCAAACCATACTAGCCTCAGCCCTGGCGCAGGACCTGCGCGCCTTGCTGGGCAAGCTGAAGCGCCGCTTGCGCGAGCAGGCGCATGTCGGGGACCTGACTCCGTCTCAGGTGTCCGTGCTGCTGCGCCTGGAGAAGGACGGCCCGACGACGGCCTCAAACCTTGCCCGGGCGGAGGCAATGCGTCCGCAATCGATGGGCTCGGTCGTCGCCGCGCTGGAGAGCGCAGGCCTGTTGAGTGGCGGGCCGGACCCCACGGATCGACGGCAGACTCTGCTCTCGATCACGGACGCCTGTCGCAAATGGGTCGAGGAAGGGCGTGCGGCGCGCCAGGACTGGCTGAGCCGCACGCTCCAGGTGCGTCTGTCGCCGGAGGAACAGGCCAGGCTTGCGGAGGCCGTCGAGCTGCTCAAGCGGCTCGTCGACGACTGACGCGGCTCCGCGGCGGCCATGCCGGCCAACCGCGTCGTGATTTCAAGAGGAGGCTCCATGGCGCTGACCACGCTCGATCCGGATACCGCCCTGATCATCGTCGACCTGCAGAAGGGCATCGTCGATCTTCCCGCTATCCACCCGATTGGCGACATCATCGCGCGGGCTCGGGCGCTCGCCGACGCTTTCCGCGAGCGCGGCCTGCCGGTAGTGCTCGTCAACGTCGCCGGCGGCGCGCCGGGCCGGACGGAGCAGCCGCGTCAGACGGGATCCCGTCCGGAAGGGTGGACCGACCTCATTCCGGAGCTGAATCAACAACCGGGCGACATCGTGGCGACCAAGCGGACCTGGGGCGCCTTCGCCAGCACCGGTCTCGAAGGGCTGTTGAAAGCACGGGGCGTCACCCAGGTAGTGATCGCGGGCGTGGCCACCGGAACCGGCGTCGAAGCGACTGCGCGCCAAGCCTATGAACAAGGATTCAACGTCACCCTCGCCACCGACGCGATGACCGACATGCGTCCCGAGGCGCATCACTACAGCGTCAGGAACGTCTTCCCGCGGCTCGGCGAGACCGGAACGAGCCAGGAGATCATCGATCTCTTGCCACCAAGGAGCGCCTGAGATGCCCGGGCTTTCGCTCCTCTCCTATTTCTTTGGCGGCATCTTTCTCGCGAACGCCATACCCCATTTCGTCAGCGGCATGATGGGTCGGCCGTTTCAGAGCCCGTTCGCCAGGCCGCCGGGCCAAGGGCTCTCTTCGTCGACCGTCAATGTCCTCTGGGGGGCTTGCAATATCGTCGTCGGCTATGTCCTCATTTGCCGCGTCGGCGATTTTAGATTGGGGAACACAGGCGACGTCCTTGCATGCGGCGCCGGCGCGCTCCTGATCGCGCTTTTTTCGGCCCGGCGCTTTGGCCGCCTCCACGGCGGCAATCAGCCGGAGCATCCATGAAGGCTCCCTTTACGGGCGTCTTCCGGTCCCTGCGCGGTTTCAACTACCGCATCTGGGTCGTCGGCGCCTTCGTCTCCAACGTCGGCACATGGGTGCAGCGGACCGCCCAGGACTGGCTGGTGTTTACCCAGCTCTCTCATCACGACGCTTCGGCCGTCGGCCTGGTCATGGCGCTGCAGTTTGGGCCGCAGTTTCTTTTCCTGCCTTGGACCGGCTTTGCGGCCGACCATTTCAACCAGCGTAAGCTGCTGATCGCTACGCAGGCGACGATGGGCGGACTTGCGCTGGCGCTGGGGATTCTCACCGTCGCGGGCGTTGTCCAGCTCTGGCATGTTTACATCTTCGCATTTCTATTTGGCAGCGCGGCGGCGTTCGATGCGCCGGTGCGTCAGACCTTCGTCGCGGAGCTGGTCGGCGATGAAGACCTGCACAATGCGGTGGCTCTGAATTCAACCTCGTTCAACGCCGCGCGGATGATTGGCCCGGCGCTCGCCGGCGTGATCATCGCCGCGACCGGGACTGGCTGGGCCTTCCTGATCAACGGCGCCTCGTTCGTTGCGGTGCTGATCTCCCTCGCATTCCTTCGCATCGTCGAGCTCCGTCCGAACGCCAGAGCCCAACGCGCCCGGGGAAGCTTCACCGAGGGGTTCCGCTATGTCTGGGGGCGCGGAGATCTCAAGGCGATCCTGGTCATACTGTTCCTGATCGGAACGTTCGGCCTCAACGTCCCGATCTTCATCTCCACCATGGCGGTCAGCGTTTTTCATGCCGACGCCCGCGGATATGGCCTGTTGTCGTCGATCATGGCGATCGGCACGGTGGCGGGCGCGCTGTTGAGCGCCAACCGCAGCAAGCCGAGGTTCGGCTTGCTGCTGGTCGGCTCCGGCGTCTTTGGGCTCGGCTGCACACTGGGCGCCCTTGCGCCGAATTACTGGTTCTTCGCCGGCGCCCTCGTCGTCATCGGCACGGCCGCGCTGACCGTCACCAACACAACGAACAGCCTGATGCAGCTCTCGACAGAGCCCGCCATGCGCGGGCGGGTGATGGCGCTGCGCGTCGGCGTCGCGCTCGGGGGTACGCCGATCGGAGCGCCGATCGTAGGCTGGATCGCCAACCACTGTGGGCCGCGCTGGGCGCTTGGCGTCGGCGCGGTCTCCGGCCTCGCCGCCGCCATTGTAGCCGCTGGCTTCCTCGCTCAGCAATTCCGGGGGCCTCAAACGACCCACGCCGATGGGCCATCAAGGCCAAGTCATGAAGGTGGATCTGAGGCGCCCGCGATCATTGTGCGCGAAGGCGACTCCAAAGTCTAAGCAATCGAAGACAAGGCTGTCATTCCCATGATCCAAACCTCTTCCGCCGGTTAGAAAAATAAAGCATCCTTTGAAATCCCATCTGCCCGCATCTCTATCGTAGCGGCTTGGAGGCAAAGGCGATGGAGTTGCTCGACGCCGAGGCCTCATTCTTCAACCCTGGACTTGCCCCGGTTTAGTGGAGAGGCAAACGGTCGTCGGTTTGCTGCTCGCTCGAACTGAGCGGGGCTCCTATAGCCGAGCGCCGAGTGGCGCCGGATCGGATTGTAGAAGCCGTCGATATAGCGGGCAATGGCGGTGGTCGCGTCCTGGCGGGTCAGGAAGACG
>NZ_PDZR01000047.1 GCF_002891535.1 Methylocella silvestris
AATCACCTGCTCGAACAAATCGAGAGCTTTCGCGTCGGCGACAAAAACAGGGATCGAGAAGACGACCTCCTCGACACCTTCTGCTATGGCGTCGCCATCGCACTCGGCAATAGCAAGGGATTTTAGGGCCTTGGCAACCTGTCGTGCAACAATCGCTCTCAGTCTTCGGCCTCAAAGCAATAAAAAACAACGCTGACGCTTTTGCTTATGGTCTTCTGCGGCTTCGAGTTTACCGCGAACTCCGGCAAGCCGACGAGATCCTGCGCAGGGAGTCGGCTTATTTTGCCATGGCGGAGCTCGAGCGCCGGTCGAAACCATGATCGCCTTCATCGATGACCACCGCGAGGCCGCGGCGGTTCAAACAGTTCCTGCAAACTGGCGTTGATGCGCGACCGCGGCAGGAAATGTCGGCGGACGAAGCGGACGACAAACGGGTCCAAAAAGATCCTGTCTCGCCAGCCCTTCGACGAAGGGACTTTGACCTCGCGCATTAGAGCAATAGCCGATCATATTGCATCGTATCCGGCTGCGGCGAAGTAGTTTTTGCACTCGGTCGGCGGGAACAGATCGATGATCCTGCCAATAGCGTCCCAGAGGCCGTCGACAGTTCGTTTGGCGGCCTTGCGGAGATGAGCCTTCAGCTTTGAGAAAGCGTTCTCGATTGGGTTAAAGTGCGGACTTTAAGATGGCAGGTAGAGCAGGCTGCGCATGCCGCTCTGATCATCTCGCGCACCCTTGGCGCTTTGTGGCTCGACAGATTGTCCATGACGACGATCTCGCCCGGCTTCAGTTCCGGAACGAGGACCTTGTCGACATAGGTCTCGAAAGCATCGCGGTTGATCGGCCGATCCAGCACCCATGGCGCGATCGTGCCGCGCGGGGTGAGGCCGGCGACGAAAGTGGTGATTTTCCAGTGGCCATTGGGCACGCCGACGCGCAAGCGCTCCCCACGCTGGCAGCGGCCGTAAGGAGGCGCCATGTTGGTTGAGGCCCAGGTCTCATCGATGAAGACGAGATGGCCCGGGTCGAGATCGAGCTGACCGTCGAACCAGTCCTCGCGCCGTTTCAGAACGTCGGGACGATCCTGCTCGCTGGCGTGCGCGGTCTTTTTTTGCGCGTGATCGCATGACGCGAGAAGAAGCGGCGGATCGTGCCATAGCCGACGACAAGCCCCTTGTCCGCCAGCGCCTCGCGCAACTCCTCGATGGCGATGTCAGGCCTCGCCTCGAGCACGGAGAGGACCGTGTCCTTATGAGACTCGATCCGGCCGGACCGGCGATCCCCGCCAAGCGTCTTCGGACGCGCGTCGCCCCGCTTCCGCGCAAGCTCTCCCCAGCGGCCAACGCTCGATGCGCTGACCTTGAACCGCTCGCCGGCTTCGCGATGGCTCAGACCTTGCGCCACTGCCGCGAGCACACGAATCCGAAGGTCAAGAGACAAGGCTTTCGACATGTCTGCCGGCTCCCCTTGCTCCGGCAGACAGGTTGAATCACTTCAAACCCGATTCGGGAATCCCTTCAGATTCATTCAGGTGGGCTACTGCTCTAGCGAGAGACTGCGCGGCGACGATTGAATAGGTAGTATCCGAGGCTTCCGCAGCCGTCGCAATTCTGCGCCAAGTCATTTCAAATCGATCCTAAACATCCGTCGTCGAACGCTGCGCGCCATGCAAACGTCAGTCGTCTAAAGCCCCCGCATAGGCATAGCTTCGCGATGTCGATTACATAGAGAACCATATGACTCCCTCCTTTCCTATCCGCCTGCCCCGAGAGCGCCTCGAAACCACACGCGTGCAAGCGATTGAAGAGCTGGCGACAAAAGAATGGCCGTAGCCTGCCGACACACTTCAAAAGATCGCGCTTCTGCAATCTGCATTGAGCGCAATTCGCGAAGAGATCAAGCTGCACCATGTCAAGATCGGAGCCAGGTCGGAACAGGGTCTCCTATAGACGGCCCGGCAGCTGTGCAGGCCGAATGTTCCGGCCGGATCGAGCGATCATTTGGCACATTCGTACATACTCATGGGAGCAAAGAGTCACGCTCAAGGGGGCAACGAGCCACGCGGTAGACGCTATCTTAGACGACAAAGCACAAGCGCGGCATTGGGGCAGAAGCGACGGACCATGTGGGGCCGGCGATCAACTGAAAGGCCTGAACATGGAGACCATGGATAGTCAGCGCGTGATCGCGAACGATGAGGATTTTCGTAACCAGCACAGCTCTGAAGCAGAGCCAGTCGCAACTGCGCCCCGGCGATCCGCCTTCCTGAGCTGGCTGATGCATGACTCGCCCTTCATCGCAATGCTGTTGCTGGCGCTGATCGGCGTTACCTTCCATGCCGGTCGGTTACTGGGTGATGCTAACGCCTGTGTTCGTTGCAATATGCGTCGTCGCGGGATGGCGCCATGTCGAAACACGCGAAGCTCGCATGCGGCTCGTCTACGCGCAGGCGCTGAACTGGCTTGCGTTTATTCTGGCGATTTACGTATTGCACAACAATGGCGCGGATGGAGTGCTCAACGCCAATGCGAGCGCACTCTCCATAATAACCCTTCTGGCGCTCGGTACCTTCGTGGCCGGCGTGCAGGCGCGGGTATGGCGGATCTGTGCGGTCGGCGCTGCGTTGCTGCTCGCGGTGCCAGGTGTCGGGTGGGCCGACCAGTCAGTGCTGCTTCTGGCGACCGCCACTGTGGGCGCTCATCGGCGTCGGCGGTTTGGTCTGGTGGTTTGAGCAGCGAAGACCTGCTGCTCGCTCGTCATGACTGTGAAGTGGCTTAGTTCGAATCCCGGATAAAGGCCCGTCGCGCAGTCGCCGCCGATGCCGCGCTGGAGTGGCCACCAGCGTAGCGGCTCATATCCCGCGGCTGACGCAAACCTGGGATCGTTGCAAAGACCAAAGGTAAGATCCATGACGAAGTCCAAAGTCCACCAGATCGAGGCTCCCGTGTCGAGGCCGCCGGAGAAAAACGCCGCGCAGGACGATCTGAAATCCCTTCCCCTGACGGAGGTCGAGAAAAGACTGGGGTCTTCGCCCGATGGCCTTTCGCAAGCCGAGGCGCAGAAGCGGCTCGCCCAATACGGTCCCAACGAAATCGAGGAAAGGAAAGCCAACGAGTTCCTGAAATTCCTTTCCTATTTCTGGGGTCCCATTCCGTGGATGATCGAAGTCGCCGTCATTCTGTCGGCGGCGGCCAGGCATTGGCCGGACTTCGGCATCATTCTGCTTTTACTCGTGGCCAATGCGGTTGTCGGATTTTGGGAGGAACATCAAGCGGGCAACGAGATTGCAGCCCTGAAGGCAAAGCTGGCGATCACCGCCCGGGTGAAACGCGACGGCAAGTGGATCACCCCGGCGGCGCGCGAGCTGACGCCAGGCGACGTCATTCGCGTACGCCTTGGCGACATCGTACCCGCCGATGCGCGGTTGCTGGAAGGCGATTCGATCGAGGTCGATCAGTCTGCTCTGACGGGAGAATCGTTGCCGGCTACACGCAAGCCCGGCGAGGCCGTGTTCTCCGGATCAATCGTCCGTCAGGGTGAAATCGACGCCCTAGTTTACGCCACCGGCGCTAATACGTACTTCGGCAAGACGGCGCAGCTGGTGCAGGAGGCGCACACCGTCAGCCATTTCCAACGCGCCGTGCTGAAAATCGGCAACTACCTTATCATCCTCGCGGTGGCTCTTGTGGCGGTGATCATTGCCGTCGCGATCTTTCGCGGCGATCCGATCCTCACCACCTTGCAGTTCGCCCTGGTGCTCACCGTCGCCGCCATTCCCGTCGCCATGCCGACGGTGCTCTCGGTGACCATGGCCGTCGGCGCACGCCGCCTCGCTAAGAGAGAGGCGATCGTGACCCGGCTGTCGGCCATTGAGGAACTCGCCGGCGTCGATATCTTGTGTTCGGACAAGACCGGCACGCTCACTCAGAACAAGCTGACGCTGGGTGATCCGTTCTGCGTCAACGACATTCCTGGTGATGAAGTCATTCTGAACGCCGCGCTGGCGTCGCGCGCGGACGACAAGGACACCATCGACTTGGCCGTGCTGGGCGGCATGAAGAGCGATCAGGCCCTACGGAGCTATCAAATCGTCCATTTCCAACCGTTCGATCCGGTACATAAACGCACCGAAGCGACCGTGAAGGGGGCGGATGGCAAGGAGTTCAAGGTCGCTAAAGGCGCGCCGCAGGTAATCCTGGAGCTGTCGGCCAATGCCGGCGAGGTGAAGTCGTCCGTCGACAAGGCGGTCAATGAATTCGCGGCGAAGGGCTTTCGGTCACTCGGCGTAGCGCGGGCCAGGGCGGACGGCAGATGGCAGTTTCTGGGCGTGCTGCCGCTCTTCGACCCGCCTCGCGACGACGCCAAGGCAACCATTGCGACTGCTCAAAAGATGGGCGTCAGCGTCAAGATGGTGACCGGCGATGCGCTAGCCATTGCGCAGGAAACCGCCAAAAAACTGGGGATGGGCACGAATATCCTCGACGCCAGCGGCTTTGGCGATTCAAAGCGCCAGGAGACGGCGGCGCTGGCGGAATTGATCGAGAAAGCCGATGGTTTCGCCCAGGTGTTCCCAGAACACAAATTCCACATCGTCGATGTCCTGCAGCAAGGCGGCCACATCGTCGGCATGACCGGTGACGGTGTGAATGACGCCCCGGCGCTGAAGAAGGCCGATTGCGGCGTCGCGGTCTCCGGCGCGACAGATGCCGCGCGGGCGGCGGCTGCTATAGTGCTTATGACGCCAGGCCTGTCGGTGATCATCGAGGCGATCAAGGAGAGCCGGAAGATATTCCAGCGGATGAACAGCTACGCGATCTACCGTATCACTGAGACGCTGCGTGTGCTGCTGTTTATGACCTTGTCGATCCTGATCTTCAACTTCTACCCGCTGACCGCGGTGATGATCGTGATGCTGGCGCTGCTTAATGACGGCGCCATCCTGTCAATTGCTTACGACAACGTGAAGTACAAGGAGCAGCCGGAAGCTTGGAACATGCGTTTGGTGCTTGGTATAGCGACCGTACTCGGCGTCGTCGGTGTCGTGGCCGCCTTCGCTCTTTTCTATCTCGGCGAGCGCGTATTTCGCCTCGACCGCGCACATATCCAGACGCTGATGTATCTGAAGCTGTCCGTGGCTGGGCATCTGACGATCTTCCTGACCCGCACGCGCGGTCCGTTTTGGTCCATACGACCCGCTCGGGTTCTCTGGATTGCCGTCCTTGGCACCCAGATACTGGCAACTCTAATCGCAGTTTATGGGGTGTTCATGACGCCGCTCGGCTGGGGTTGGGCGCTGTTCGTATGGGGCTATGCTCTGACCTGGTTCTTCGTGAACGACCGCGTGAAGCTGCTCGCCTATTCGATTCTCGATCCGGTCAAAAAGGACTCCGTCGGGACGCCTGCAGGCCGCGCTTGAAAAACTCGCTACATCCACGCGCGCCGGCAGGTTCGCCTGAAGGCGGCCGATTTCAGGCTGCGGGGACGCTGGACCCAACGGCTGCCGGCTGGGCATGCGGCCCTTGGCGTATCTTCCACCGGGGTAACGACGAGCGCTTCAACAACCGCACCTTTCATATTGATGGCGGGGATCCGCGCCGGTCCGAACGCATTGCCGGCGGGGAAGCACCTGTCCTCCGTAATGCGTCACGCGTCCGTGGCAAGCCTCGCAGCGCGCGAGGAGCGCCCTAGAAAGGGACCTAATATGTCGGTGAGCCAACTTGGCCTCATCCTGCTTGTTGCCTGCGTGGTAGCTATAGTTTCCCGCAGACTTCAACTGCCCTATAGCGCCGGCCTCGTCGCGGCAGGGATCTGCCTGGCGTTGCTCGGCGGATCTATGAACCTCGCTTTGTCTCCGGACCTCATCTACACCGTGCTGCTGCCGCCCCTGATTTTCGAAGCCGCTCTACAGCTCAAGTGGCGGCCTTTTCGCGACAATCTGCCTGTTACGGCGACGCTCGCTTTTCCCGGCGTTCTTCTCTCGGGCGCAATCATCGCCACGGGTATGCATCTCTTCATCGGATGGGGCTGGCTGGGCTCAGCGCTTTTTGGGGCGTTGATCGCGGCGACGGATCCCGTGTCTGTCGTCGCAGCCTTCAAGGAGATGAAGGTCGAACCGCGGCTCAGCCTGTTGGTTGAATCCGAAAGCCTGCTCAATGATGGCGCCGCCGCCGTCGCCTTTGCGATCCTGGTGTCCGTCGCGCATGGCGCCGGGCTCCAGCCGGCCGCCATGGCGATTTCTCTGCTGTGGATGGTATTGGGCGGATTAGCCGTCGGTATCCTCGTGGCTGGCGCAGCGCTGCTCGTGGCAGGTCGAACGGAAGATCACCTAGGTCCTGTTGACAAATAAGATTCCCAGTCCCGGCTTTCGGTGATTCAACGTTGCTTTCTCAGGGAGGCGGCTTTGATTCGGGACATGATGAGCGACGAGGAGTGGGCGTTCTTCGAGCCGTTTGT
>NZ_PDZR01000048.1 GCF_002891535.1 Methylocella silvestris
ACAAACGGCTCGAAGAACGCCCACTCCTCGTCGCTCATCATGTCCCGAATCAAAGCCGCCTCCCTGAGAAAGCAACGTTGAATCACCGAAAGCCGGGACTGGGAATCTTATTTGTCAACAGGACCTAGCACACAGATCGGACCTATGGAGTTGTTAAACATTCTCGAACAGCTCGTAAGTCGGCCCGACGCGTCGGCTACCTCCGTTCTCCAAAGGAGGTCGCCCTTTCACGGCGAAAACAGGGGTTCATTCCCCTTGGGTGCTCCAACGAAATCAAGTGCTTAGCTTATTTAGGTCGATCGTCTCACAGAGCTGTCTCACACAAAGAAATTTTGTTGCCGCTCCTTGTGAAGCGAGCGCCCGCTATTGCATGGGGTCCGCCCAGGTGTGCGCCGCTCTATCATCAAACCTCAAAGCTTTTCGTAAAGCCGACCATTTTCCCGCAAGCCTCGTCGGAACTTTTGTCTGTTTCGTATATTGCGCATGTTGCGTTTGTTGCGAATATCGCATATTGATAGGTTCCATCGAAGCATCATCATGACCATGCCAGCTCGCGCCCAAGAGCTTGGCGGCCGACTGCCTTCTCCCAAAGATAAGGCGGCTGCTAACCAATTGCGTCAAATACTCGCTACGCAAGCCGCTGGCGACGCGAAGCTGCGCGTGCTGGATGAAGAGAACAAAGAGCCGTTTGAAGTTACGCTTACGCCGGCGCTATCCAGCTTAATGATGGAATTGCTACGGCATATTGGTAGCGGCGACGCCGTGACGCTTGTTCCAGTCAGTCAGATGCTTACGACACAACAGGCGGCCGACCTTCTGAATGTCTCTCGTCCTTTTCTTATATCTCTCCGCGACAAAGGCGAGATTGAGCATACCAAGGTTGGGCGCCATCGTAGAATTAAAGCTGAGAATTTGTTCGCTTATAAGCGGACCCGAGATGCGAAGCGAAGCGATGCGCTTTCTGATCTTGCCGAACTGGACGCGGAGTATTTCTAAGCCTTGTTCGCCAATCGCTTCACCGCGTTTGTAGATGCTTGCGTTCTCGCATCTCCGCTAAAACGAAACCTCTTGCTGACGCTGGTGGAGGCGGAATTCTTCCGCGTCCGCTGGTCCGCGCAGGTGCTGACCGGAACTCAGAACGCGATCGAAAAAATGCTGACTGAAAAACGCGCGGAAGATGCGTCTCAAAGCGCAGCACGTGCTCGGAAGGCTATGGAAGACGCGTTCGAAGAGGCCATGGTAAACGACTTCGACAATTCCTGTGCGTTGGCGACGGCTTTCCCGATCCCGGCGACGCTCATGTCATTGCGGCGGCGCTGAAGACGCAAGCCGCCATGATCGTGACAGAAAACCTGAAAGACTTTCCTCATGAGTTGCTGGCGTCCTTGAACATCGAGGCGCGCTCTTCCGACGCTTTCATCGCGGACACGATCGCTCTGGACGCCGGTCGCGCCGTAGCAGCAATCCGAAGGATGCGAGAGCGGTTCAAGAGGCCTGAAAAGACGGCTGAGGTTGTGTTATTGGATATGGAAGCTATCGGACTATTGGAAACCGCAGACATACTCAGACCGCATGTTCGATCGCTTTAGCCTGTGATCGCACTGGTTGGCGACGGCGCGTCCCGGCAGTGGCCAGAGGCGAGCGCCAGGTGAGCCTGGCAATAAGGCGACGGGGTCGCGTGACAGTTCCGCATCCAAGCCGGGACGTCCCGATAGACACGCTGAAAAGCATCGAGAAGCAGTCCGGTCTCAAATTGAGGTAGCCAGTGCGCCAGTATATCGCCCTCATCCATAAGGACGCTGACAGCGACTATGGCGTCTCGTTTCCCGATCTGCCGGGCTGCATTACAGTGGGCCGCGATCTCGACGAAGCCAGGGCCATGGCCCACGAGGCGCTGGACCTTCATGTGGAAGGGCTCGCCGAGGATGGCGAAGCCGTTCCCGAACCGTCCTCACTGGAAGAGGTCATGGCTGATCATGACAACCGGAGCGGCGTCGCAATCCTCGTATCCGCTCCCCGCGCAGCGACGCGGGCTGTCAGGGTCAATATTACGATCCCCGAGGATGTGCTCGGCGAGATCGACCGGCATGCCGAGCGTGAAGGGATGACCCGATCTGGATTCCTCGTGAAGGCAGCGAAGCAGGCTATCCGAGAGGAAGCCTGATTCGGCTGCTATCCGGTGTTCAAAGGCTGCGCCGTCGTAGCGGGAAGCGAGGGGCAAGCGATCGCCTGAAAGAGGCCCAGGCGTTTGAATCGACCTTATTTTCGGCTGCGGTTCGACTCAGGCGATAATGTCCGGCGTCAACTGGTCCTCTATGAAGGCCACGCGGTCGCGCAAGGACAGCTTGCGTTTCTTGAGGCGCTGAATCTGCAGCTGATCCACCGTCCCGAGATGAAGAAGCGCGTCGATGGCGGCATCGAGATCGCGATGCTCCTGACGCAAATGCTCAAGCTCGGCCTGCAACGGGGCGCGTTCGCCGTCGCTTAGCTTATCCGGCATATTTTTTCAAAACCTTAGGGCGTGACTATCGGCGGCTCCAGCGAACCCGGCGCGGACCGGAGCCAAGTCGATTTGGAGCCGGGTCGATTTGGGGCATTGCGCATACTGGCGTCAATGGGTCTTTTGCGCGCCTGTCGCGTTCGTCCGGCCCTTGAAAAACGAAAAGGCGCCATAAAAAGCGTCACGGCCTCGTCACGAAATTTTCGCCAGGCCCTTCGCGAAATCGAAATCCTGTGGCACACTGACCCCATGCGAAGACTTCAACAAGGAGTTCTGCATGTCCCTCGAAAATCATTTGACTGCTTTGGAACAGCGCCATGACGCGCTCGACCGTGAGATCGAAAAATCGTTGATGCACCCCGCAATTGACGAGTTGAAACTTGCTGAACTTAAACGCCGTAAGCTGCAGCTCAAAGATGAGATTGCGAAGCTTCGAGGCGAGCCAGCCTTCTCCACGATACATTAAGCTTTCCCATCGCAGATTAGTTCGTGCCCTGATCAAGAGGTGAACGGGAAAGGGGCGCGCGTCTTGTTCGGCCGGCGCCGCCGGGCGATGTTTGCTGCGCTCTTTCCTGCTGTTATCTTGCTCCGGGGCAAATAATCCTGCGCTGGCGGCTTGGTTGCCGTCGTTTTGCTCGCGCTCGCAGGCGCGCGCCTCACGATATGGGGCGGACTCATAGGCCCGGGACCGGTTCGGGCCGGTCGGCTTTGCCAGACGGGACTTCAAAGGGCTGCGATTGCCCGCAGACGGCCGCCCCGAATTTAGCGAAACGGCTCTTGGCGGGAGCCGTCAAAATCGGCTATGAAGGCGACGCCGCGCGGTCAAGCCCGTGGCAAGAGCCCGTGAGCGCGTTTGGATTTACTGCGCACGCGCCCACAGCTCAGCGTGGCGGCCTTTTGCATGTCGATTTCGGCGTCGAACTGAAGAGGTTTAAGACAGCGAGGTTTTTGATCGACGTTGACAGGACGCGTTGCAGCCCCTTTGCAACCACCTCGGCGGAAACTCCGGCGAAGGCGCCGAAGGCCATCAGGTGGTCGGCGAACTCGGATCGGCTTTAGCTGCGTCCGAGAATTGTCGACCGGCGTAATCAGCGAAGAGGTTCCCCGTTTCACGCACCCGTAGCTCAGCTGGATAGAGCGCTACCCTCCGAAGGTAGAGGCCGCACGTTCGAATCGTGCCGGGTGCGCCATTTCCCTATCATGGGACAAGAATCCCGCTAAAATATTGAAAGGCATAGCCAAAGCAGCGGTTCTAAACCCCTCTTTGCGCCGGGCGAAGCCTATCAGTTCGACTGGAGCCATGAGATCGTCCTGATCGGGGGCGTCACGTCGACGGTGAAGGTCGCCCATGTCCGGCTCTGCCACAGCCGAATGTTCTTTGTACGCGCCTATCCACGCGGGACGCAGGAGATGGTGTTCGACGCCCATGACCGAGCGTTCGCGTTCTTCAAAGGCGCGTGCGCGCGTGGCGTCTACGACAACATGAAGACCGCGGTCGAGACTGTCTTCGTCGGAAAGGACCGCACCTACAATCGCCGATTCCCGCAAATGTGCGGGCATTATCTTGTCGAGCCAGTCGCCTGCACGCCGGCGTCAGGTTGGGAGAAAGGTCAGGTCGAGAATCAAGTTGGTCTCGTGAGGGAGCGCTTCTTCACGCTCCGGCTTCGGATGGAGAGCTACGACGAGATGAACGCCTGGCTGCTCGACAAGTGCGTCGCCTACGCCAAGCTTCATAAGCACCCGGAGCTTGTCGATAAAACCGTTTGGCAGGTTTTTGAGGATGAGCGACCGAAATTGGTTCCTGTTCCCGGCCGCTTCGATGGTTTTCAGGCGACGCCAGCATCGGTCTCAAAAACCTGCCTGGTTCGTTTCGACGCCAATAAATACTCCGTCGCCGCCGGCGCTGTCGGTCGACCAGTGGAGATCAGGGCCTATGCCGATCGCATCGTCATTCGCCAGGATGGCGCGGTCGTCGCGGAGCATCCGCGCGTCTTTGGGCGCGGACAGACGACTTATAACCCCTGGCATTATGTGCCTGTTCTGGCGCGAAAACCCGGCGCATTGCGCAACGGGGCGCCGTTCAAGGATTGGGTGCTCCCAGCGGCGATCGAGCGCGTGCGGCGCAAATTACGCAGGTCCAGCGATGGCGATCGCCAAATGGTCGCCATTTTGTCCGCGGTTCTGAGCGACGGGTTCGAGCCCGTCGAAGCCGCCTGCGCGGAGGCGATCGAGAACGGCGTGTGCTCTGCGAGTGTGATCATCAACATTCTCGCCCGCAAGCGCGATCCTGCGCCGCCCATGACCGTCGTCACCCCGGACGCGCTGAAGTTGCGCCATGCCCCGGTCGCCGACTGCGCCCGCTACGACAGCCTGAGGAGGATCAACTGAATGGAACGCACCGAATTGTTCGACATCATGGGCGCGCTGAAGCTCTACGGCATGCGGGCTTCCTACGACGAGATCATGGCGACCGCCATCAAGCGCGAACACGAGCCGCCGCGCATTGTCGGCGACCTGCTCAAGGCCGAGATAAACGAAAAACAGGCTCGTTCGATCAAGTACCAGATCACCATCGCCAAGCTGCCCCTGGCGAAGGACGTCGACGACTTCGAGTTCGACGCCACGCCTATTAACGAGACGCTTGGACGCGATCTCGCCAGCGGCGGGTTCCTCGCCGAGCAGCGCAACATCGTGCTGATTGGCGGCACGGGGACCGGCAAAACCCATCTCGCCATCGCGATCGCCCGCGCTCTGATCCGTGGCTGCGCCCGCGGCCGATTCTACAATGTCGTCGATCTGGTCAACCGCCTGGAGACCGAGACCCGCGCCGGTCGCCAGGGCCGCATCGCCGATTACCTGACGCGCCTCGACTTCATCATCCTGGACGAACTCGGCTATCTGCCTTTCGCCCAGGCCAGCGGCCAGCTCCTCTTCCATCTGATCAGCAAGCTGTACGAGCGCACCTCCGTCATCGTCACCACCAATCTCGCTTTCGGCGAATGGCCGACCGTCTTCGGCGACGCCAAGATGACAACCGCGCTCCTCGACTGCCTCACGCACCATTGCGAGATCGTCGAGACCGGCAACGAAAGCTGGCGCTTCAAGAATCGACGCTGAGCCCACGTCCGCCCCGACTGCGCAAACCCGACCAGGTCCGTCGGGGCGAACGCTTCCAAAGAGGGGTCCCTTTTGGGCTCTGACGCACTCTTGGTGCAGCTGTCGATCAACATGCGCCGATAAGGCGGGCTTCGAGCAGATCGAGTTTTGCCCGTCCGTACATTTGGCGCTTCACGAGCTTCAGCTTTGTGATCTGGCCTT
>NZ_PDZR01000049.1 GCF_002891535.1 Methylocella silvestris
AAGCGGAGAAAGAAGCTGTGGACGTCATGGACGGGAACCGCGGTGGCGATCGTGTTGATGTAAGCATGCGACGGCATTCGGTATGTGTCCTCCGACCTTGAACGCTGCTGCCGAATTCGAAGGCATTTGCGTATGATTTTTTGGCCTTACGATCTTTATTGGCCGACTGGCCGGAATAAGCCACTTCCGGCTGCGTCTTCACGCAAGTTTCATACGCGCCGCACCGGCGTCTTGCCCGGGGCCTCCGCGACCGGAGCGGAAACGACCGAAAATTTTTCCAGCAGGTCGGGGGCTCGATCATCGGCGGACGCCTAATTGTCGAGCCAAAGCTCAAGCTCTGCTACACCCTCGCCGAGCTTTTGGCGATGCGACTTCGATCAGCCGATGATTGCCGAATAGAGAGAATGGCTCGACGCGCCGGTGGTCGGGCGCGAGAAATTTTTGATGCATCGAGGCGACAATTGCCATTCTCGACTTGGCCAAGGTAGGGGGTAATAAGAGGCGCCTGCGATGTGGTGATCGTCTCGTCGCGCGCGCTGAAAACACATTTCATAATTGCCGCTCTACCTAATACCAAGTTCAAGCCTCACCCCACTGTCGTGAACACCCTTTAGGTTGATGTCCGCTTCGGACCAGCAGTGTCGTTGGACCGAACGGCACGGATGGGCGCGAAGCGGCCCATCAATAGTGTGTTTAGCCAAGGTCCGCCTTGTTTCAAAACTCGTCATTCCTTCTCATCGTCAATCCTTCCAGCTCCCACGTCCTGGGGAATTTCGTCAAGCAGATTTTGTCCCTTCTGCAGACGCCGGCCGAGCGCCTCGATGAAGCCTTCATAACGCTCGCGGCCTCTTATCTGGGCGGAGGCCTGTGCATCGCTCGGCAGTAACGGCGTGACGGTCAGCCAGAACCGTACGAACAACGCCAGCGGGTTCTGTCGCAAATTTTCCCTGTGGGCGAGGAAGGGCCGGGATTACGAATTGGTTTATACAGCCAGCGCATAGAACTGCTGCGCTGGGCGCAATTTACCCCTGGCGCGCAACTGGCTCTTGCGGATCATGTGCATGAGTTCGACTCCAGAAAGAGTTGCCGCCGCTGACCGAAAGGACTTGAACCTCATCATCGGCCGCACCATTCGTTTGACGGCTCGGTGGTCCTGTTTGACGATGTTGTTCAAATATTTGATCCGACGGATTTCGAGGTCCTCCTCATGTTCTGCGTTGTAGCTTTCGATCGCCGCCGTGTTGGCGCCGCTCTTGTCGATCGTGATCTTCTTGGGAACGCCATGATGGCCGATCGCCTTGCGCAGGAACTGCAATGCGGCTTTACGATCTCGCTTGGCGGTCAGCAGGAAGTCTACGGAGGCCCCAGCTTTATCGACCGCCCGATACAAATATTTCCAGGAACCTTTGATTTTCACATAGGTCTCGTCCAATCGCCAGCTGGAGCCAACCGAGCGCTTGCAGGCACGAAATTGCTGATCCAGCAGCGGGGCGTATTTCACGACCCAACGATTGAGCGTGGAATGGTCAACCTCGACGCCCCGCTCTGCCAGCATTTCCTCGAGCTGCCGATAGTTGATCGGATATGCCACATACCAGCGAACGCCCCAAAGGATCACCTCACGTTGAAAATGGCTGCCCTTGAACTCGATCATCGTGCCATTCCACCAGATCCGTTTCCAGCGATCATACCTCCAGGCTTCCGCCAAGGAAAGTTTGCGACAGAACCGCTCAATCCGCCCCCTCTCGCCGATCTGACTGGATTCCGAGGCTACCGCCGCTGATCGAGTGCGCAAATTTCGACTGAGCGATGCCACTGACAGTGCGAGCCGAGTGAAAAGCCCGCGTTACGCTGCTTCGTCTGTGTGCTTCGAGTGTTCACTCAGTCGATACCCGCAGCGGTCACCGTGGCCGCCGTGTTGAGCGCCGCCTCCATGGTAGACGCCGCCATGATAGGTCCCGCCACCTGGATAACAGGCCCAGCCACCTTTTTCTTGAACATCTTTATGTCCTTTCGGGCTGCCTCCCTCCAGATGATCCCGGATTGATCGTCAAGGCCCTTGAACCGGGAATTGCCTCCGGCTCTTGAGCCACTGGGTGCCTACGGACGGCGGACGACGCTGCATAGTGTCATCGTAGCTACCGTTCACAAGTATCGCGATATTGACAGCAATTTCCTTCGCCTTGATCGCCTAACACATCCTTGTGCTGGCACGCGCTCTCCAGTTCTTCACATTCGCGCTGCGAAGGCCCCTCCCACCTAGACCTTATGATTGCTGGGCCTGAGGGTGGCCCGTCATCCGATATGCAACGGTACGAGGGTTAAGCCAGCTGGCCGGCGCAGAGCCTCATGCATAGGAGACGGGCCGAATGGAACATACCCGATTTATTGGCTTGGATATTCACAAAGAGCGGATTTCGGTCGCGGTGGCGCAGAGGGGGCGATCCGGGGCGGTGGAATACCTTGGCGAGATTGCCAATGAACCTGGCGCCATCAGCAAACTGTGCGACCGTCTTCGCCGTCCCGGCAAGCCGCGCGTTTTGTTATGAGGCCGGACCGTGTAGCTACGGCGTTCATCGCCAACTCAAAAGTCTCGGCCATCGGTGCGACGTGGTGGCGCCGTCGCTGATTCCGATGAAGCCTGGCGATAGGGTGAAGACAAATCGACGCGACGCGACCCTGCTCGCCCGTCTTCATCGGGCCGGAGAATTGACGCCCGTCTGGGTGCCCGACGCCGATCATGAAGCCATGCGCGACCTGATCCGGCTGCGCAGCGTCGTCCGGCAAATCGTGACGCGCGCGCGTCAACATCTTCAAGGTTTTCTGGTGCGTCATGGTCGCAAGCACGGGGCGGGACGGCATGGCGAATGGCTTACCGGCGGTGGCTATCGACTTTGGCGTTTGACCATCTCGCTCAGCAGATCGCCTTTCAGGACTATGTCGACGCCGTCATGGATGCGGAACGGCGCCTCAGCGAGTCGAGGAACAGATCTTCCGCCTTTTCCCCGACTGGACTTTGCGCCCCGTTGTCGACGGCTTGCAGGCGCGGGGGATCGCGCTGATCAATGCCGTGGTGCTGGTCACGGAAGTCGGGGATTTCACGCGCTTCTCAAACCCGCGCCAACTCATGGCCTATTTCGGCCTGGTCCCGGGCGAGCGATCGAGCGGCGAGACCGTCCGGCACGGCGGCATTACCAAGACCGGCAACACCCATGCGCGGCGCGCGCTGGTCGAAGGCGTCTGGGCTTACCGAATGAAGGCGCGCATCGGCCGTCACAAGGTCGACCGGATCGAGGCGCTGCCAAAAGCTGTTCGCGACATCGGGTGGAAAGCGCAAGTCCGGCTCTGCGCCCGCTATCGCCGACTGAGTGCGCGCGGCAAGAGCGCCAATGTCGTCAATGTCGCCATCGCACGCGAGATGGTGGGCTTCATCTG
Source organism: Methylocella silvestris (assembly GCF_002891535.1). Lineage (GTDB taxonomy): Bacteria > Pseudomonadota > Alphaproteobacteria > Rhizobiales > Beijerinckiaceae > Methylocapsa > Methylocapsa silvestris_A. The sequence goes on from NZ_PDZR01000049.1 coordinate 3,436, forward strand.
GTCGATCGCCTGCACGATTCAATCCACGCCAAAGGCGGCGTGACCGTGACTTAACAGATAGACAGAGGAGATCCCAAACACAAAATCAGCCTCGGCGCGGTATGCGGCGCTAGGGGCGGGACAATGCCGGGGACCCCTCGTCTCCACTATGAGCCTTTGATGCTCGCCACCTAGGCAGAGGCAGCCCCAAACGAAGCAAGGTCATGCGGCTCGACCCGCGGATGAGAGATTGTTGACCTACGTTTAAGTCCTGCCTCCTGCGCCGCCTATCCGTCGTACAAATGCCTCTGCCGTCGATCGGAATCGGCGGGCCAATTCCTATGCAAAAGGTCCTTGTCAGCAATCATGAGGGGGATATAATCTAACACTTGGTGCCCGCTGGCCAAGTTCGCGCTGGGATGGATTGCAGATATCCGATCTGGCAGTTTCATAGTCCACTGGCGCCATTAGCTGACACGCTCCCGTTCTTGCAGAACAATCGGGTCACCCGTGTTTATCGGGCGCATGTTTTGGCTGCACTGACCAAGCCGCTGGCTCGTCGTCTTTGTCGGCTTCGGCCGCCGCCGCCGTCGCCTGCACCTTGCTAGGCGTGTGGTGGGCGGGCGCGTAGATCGCATAGACCTGCATTGGCGTCACCCCGATATTGGTGATGTTGTGCCAGGTCCCCGCCGGAACGAGGACGCACCAACCGTCTGACACTTCCTTTTCAAAAGTCAGTTTGTCCTTCGCGGCTCCCATCTGCACTCGGCCGCTGCCCGCGTCGAGGCGCAGGAACTGATCGGTCTCCGGATGCGCTTCAAGGCCAATCTCTCCGCCGGGGGGAATCGACATCAGCGTCACTTGCAGATAGCGCCCGCTCCAGGCGACTGAACGGTAATTTGTATTTTCCTTCGTCGCGCGTTCAATGTCGAACGATTGCGGCTGCGGCCCAATGTCTTTGATCCTGTCAGCAGTGCTGTCCAATGACTGATCTCCTCAAGATTGCGCGGATGCACTGTCTCGCACTGCTCCGGCAATTTGTTGCGCTCGCGGCCGTGCGGCGACCGAAGCCTCCGACTATTGTTTCGAGAGGCGAGTCCGTGTGGCACGCGAATGTTCAACGGCCATGTCCTGAGCCTCCCGTGCAGCAGCGTATTTCGTTGCGCCACGTCGCAGACTGCGACGAAGACAGGCAATTCGCATTGATTTAAATCATTGGCGATCCGATCAGACGATTGACCTCGCCGCATCCTAGCCGTTGGCGCGAAGCACGGCCGCGCAGCTCGTCGCGGATGTCGGCGATGATCAACGTGACGAAGGCTGCCACGGCGAATCGGGCTGGCGCAAGGTCGCTCAGATAAGGTGGGCTGAGGGCTACCATCGGAAATTGTTGGCCTTTATGTTGGCCTTTCATGCGCAGGTGTTTATTTTATCAATATATTTCAATTGGATGCTTACGTAATTCGATTCCGCCCCTGGCACCATTAAATCAATGACTTAGTCGTGGCTGAGAAAACCGTCAGACACGTTTGATCGAATATGTTCCGTCAAATGGCGGTCCAACCATTGACGCCAGCGTTACAAATCAACCTGTCCCTTATTCTGGCCCGCCGCCAACCGTTGACGATGCCCCCGCTGAGGGTCCCCCGATTTCTGATCCAGGCTGATGGAGAGTATCCGGCGTTCATTCGGCCGCTTGAGCGGCCGTGACAGCAGCATATTCGACCGGCGTCAGCCAGCCAAGAGACGTGTGAGGACGGCTC
>NZ_PDZR01000004.1 GCF_002891535.1 Methylocella silvestris
GTTTGGCGCGGTAATCACTACTTTTTTTTTTAAAGCGGAAGACGGCATACGAGATTACTACGCGTCTCGTGGGCTCGGAGATGTGTATAAGAGACAGCCCCCGCGGAGCCCGAGCCGCCACAGATGACCTTGGTCGGCGTGGTCCGCGGCGAAGAGTTCAGCGTCGGCCTGTTTGCCGATGAATCCGGGAAGTCCCTGCGGTTGCGCATCGGCGAGGCGGATGACGGCGGGTGGACCGTGCGCTCGGTCGGCCCGCGCTCGGCGACGCTCGAAAAAGAAACCCGTGAGGTCACGCTGGAATTGCCCGCGCGCGACGCCGAGATCGCTTCCGAGCCGCCGCCTGCCATGGCGGCCCTGAATGGGGCGAGCGAGGAGCGCGTCATTCCGAGGCTCCGCGGCAGGCTCGGGCGCGCGGAAGAATCCCCTTCAGGCGAATAAATTTCAGTCCCGCGCGACCATGGCCGCCGGCTGTTGTCGGCCGGCGGCGCCCGGTCAATTCAGCAAGGGGCTCCAGGTCGGGTCCGACGCATAGCTCGGCGTCGGCACCAAAAACTCCCCGCGGCCGAACACATCGACCATATAGATCTTTGAGCCGCCGGAGCCGCCGGGATCGCGGAAGAACATCAGATATAATCCGTTCGGCGCCCAGGTCGGTCCCTCATTGTGGAATCCTTCCGTCAGGATGCGCTCGCCCGTGCCGTCTGGACGCATCACGCCGATGGCGAAAGTGTCGCCCTTCTGTCGTGTGAAGGCGATGAGATCGCCCTTCGGCGACCAAACCGGCGTCGAATAGCGGCCTTCGCCAAAGGACAGCCGCTTTGGCACCCCCCCGCTCGCCGACATCGTATAGAGCTGCGGGCTGCCGCCGCGATCGGATTCGAACACGATCTGCGAGCCATCCGGCGAATACGACGGGGACGTGTCGATCGCGCCTGAATCGGTCAGTCGCGTCGTCGTGCGCGACTTGATATCCATGGCGTAGAGATTGGTCGCCGCGCCCTGCGAGAGAGACATGACGATCTTCTGTCCGTCGGGCGAGAAGCGCGGCGCGAAGGTCATGCCGGGAAAATTTCCGACTACCTCCCGCTGTCCGGTCTCGATGTTCAGCAGCAGAACTTTGGGATCGGCCGCGCCAAAGGACATATAGGTCACGTCCTGCGAGGACGGCGAGAAGCGCGGGGTCACGACGAGGTCGTCGCCGCGCGACAGATAGCGCACATTGGCGCCGTCCTGATCCATGATCGCAAGGCGCTTGCGGCGGCGCTCCGGCGGCCCCGTCTCATCGACGAAGACGATCCGCGTATCGAACACGCCGCCCTCCCCGGTGATCCGCGAAAATATGGCGTCGGAGACGATATGGGCGACGCGCCGCGAATTATTCGGATCGGTCACATATTGCTGGCCGGCGACCTGCTGACCGGTTGCCACGTCGAACAGACGAAACTCCGTCTGCAACCTCCCGTCGGCATTGCGCCCACTCCGGCCGGTCACCACGAATTGGGCGTTTAATGCGCGAAACGGCGTCATATCGGGCGTCTGATCTGGACTTGCCGCCGGCCCTGCAAAACTTTTCGGGTCAATCGGCGCGAGAAAGACCGAACGCTTGAAATTATTGGTGATGATGTTCGTAACCTGCGCGGCGGCCGTCGGATCGCCGGCGAAGGGCGTCACCGCGATCGAGACCGGATTGAACTCGCCGCGGCGGACGTCGAGATAGCGGTCCTCGGCGTGGGCGCTCCACAGCGCCAACGGGTTGACGGCGAGGATCGCGCACAGGGCGAAAGGAGCGATCAGGAGGGCGAAAAAACGGCGGTTCAACCTTGCAATGTTCAAAGCATGTCTTCCGGATCGAAGCGGACGATCCGGCCTTTCCATTGGTCATAGAAGGGCTGGTACTGCGCGGGAATGCGCAGCGGGTTACAGCGGCGCACTGCCCGCAGCGCGCTGTCGGCGAGCGAGCGCAGATTGGGGTCGGCCGGCGGGTTCAGCAATTCAGGCGCGCCGACGAGCCCGCCATCCTGCGCATATTGCACATGAATCTGCGGCACATATTTCTGTTGCCCGGCCAGTCCGACGAAATTCCAGCAGTGGCGGTACTGGTCCTGCAGGATGCCGTCGAGCTGGGCCCACAGGCTGGGCGACATTTTTGACGCGCTCGCCGTCGGAGAGCCGAGCGAGGCAACCTGCTGCAACTCGCGTCCCGTCGCCGCTTTCTGCTGCGGCGCGTCCTTGTTGAGCAAGCGGCTAATCGCCGAGAGGTCGAACTTTGGCGTCGGTTCGGCGCTCTCCTCGCCCGATTTTGGCTTCGCCGGCATCTCCTGCGGCTTGTCCTTTGGCTTTTGCTCCTCAAGCAATTTGGCGAGCTCGTCCGGCTTGAATTTTGGCTCGGGCTTTTTCTGCGGCTCAACTGGCCGCGGCTTGGGCTCAGCAACGATTTTCTTCGGCTCGGGCTTGGCCTCCGCGACCTTCTTCGGCTCCGGCTTCGGTTTGGCGACGGGCTTTGGCTCTTCGGCGTCCGGCGCAACAGCGTCCGGCGGCGTCACGGCCGCCTGTTTCGCAGGCTCGGCTTTCGCTGCTGGCTCGGTCTTGGCGGGCTCGGCCTTCTGCGGCTCCGGCTGCGCTTTGGCGGGTTCGTCCACAGGACGCTCCGGGGGCGTCGGCGCGGCTTTCGCCTCCTCGCTGCGGCCGGGATCCTCCACCGGCTGGGCGCGCGGCGGCGGGGTGGGAACGTCGGTCTTGGCGGGATCGCGCGTGACAACCGGCTTCGCCTCGGCGATTTCAGCGAGCTTTTGCGCCTTCTGCTGCGGCTTCTCGCTGAGTTTGGCGGTCTTTTCGCCCTTCATGATCTGGTTGAATTGCGAGTCGGTCAGCATCTCGACAGGAATCGTCTCCTGCGCATCGTCGAATTTCGAGGAATGGGCGAACGAAAAGACCATGGCTGCGAGCAGCAGGGCGTGCCCGCCGCCGGACAGAGCGGCTCCTGGATGATCGCGCAGCGACATAGGCGTCAGGACTTGCTCGGATCGGTAACGAGGGCGACCTTCTTGAATCCGGCGGTCGTGATGATCGACATCACCTCGGCGATCTTGCCGTAATTCACCTGATTGGCGCCGCGGACATAAATGCGCTCGTCGAATCCGGACTTGGCGAGTTCTTTCAATTTGTCGGCGAGCTTGGCCATATCAACCGGCTCATCCATGACAAACACCGCGCCCTTGTCGTCGACCGCGACGGACAGAGGCTTTTGCTCGACATTGAGCGCCGCCGATTTGGTCTGCGGCAGATCGATCGCGACCCCGGTCGCAAGCAAGGGCGCCGCCACCATGAAGATAATCAAGAGCACCAGCATGACGTCGATAAAGGGCGTCATGTTGATGTCGGCCATCGGCCGGTAGCGCGGCGAGCCGCGGCGCCCGCGCCCGCCCTTGCGTCCCGCAATTGTCGACATCGCCATGGTCAATCTCCCGCGTGCGGCGCGCGGCCCTGTCCCTTCAGACAGAACCCTATCCCGCCTTCAGCGCTGTTCGCGACGCTTAAGCAGCGCCGTTTGAATGCGTCTTCTGCAGCCGGCCAGTCGGCCGACTTCACGCCGCTTGATCGTGGGCGGCGCGCTGATCGATCTGGCGCGACAGGATCGACGAGAATTCGTCTGCGAAGCCCTCGAGCTGGGCCTGCTTCTTGGCGACGTCGCCCTGCAGCTTGTTATAGGCGATCAGCGCCGGAATGGCGGCGAATAGGCCGATGGCGGTCGCAAACAGCGCCTCCGCGATGCCTGGCGCGACCACGGCAAGCGAAGTGTTGCGCGAGGCCGCGATCGAGCGAAACGACGACATGATGCCCCAGACCGTGCCAAACAGGCCGATAAAGGGGCTGGCGGAGGCGACCGTCGCCAGCACCAAAAGATTCGATTCGAGCTTTTCCACCTCGCGCGCGATGGAGACGTCGAGCACCTTCTCGATGCGCGCCTGCAAGCCCATGAAAGTGGAGGTTGCCGCCCCCTGCACTGAGCGCCGCCATTCGCGCATGGCGGCGACAAAGAGGCTCGCCATGCCTGAGGTCGGGCGCGCCGATAGCGTCGTATAAAGCTCGTCAAGCGAGGCGCCAGACCAGAAGACTTCTTCAAACTGATCGATGGCCCGCTGCGTGCGGCGCAAAAGGATCGCCTTGTTGATGATGATCGCCCAGCACCAGACGGAGGCCGCCAGCAGCCCGAGCATGACAAGCTTGACGACGATATGCGCCGACCAGAACATCGACAGAAGGGAAACTTCGCTGCCCTGGGCGAAACCTGTCGCGGCCACGCCGGTCGCCGCAATATCGGCTGGATTCATTTCAAATCATCCTCAAATCGGCTGGCGGCGGCGAGTCCCACGGGTCGCCGCGTCGCTCCGCCTCGAGACCCAAGCAGTTCTCTTGACGCCGAAATCGGTCATTTCTGCGGCTTGCACGTCTGTGTCCGGCAAGTCTGCGCCTTGCGTGACGCTTTCCGCCGGCCGCGCCCGATTTAGACTTCGTTCAGGTTAAGATCGGGTTAGCCGCTTCGGAATTGTCGATGAGTCTTGCCCGCATCTGTCCGGGGATACGGATCGCCTTGCCGGCGCCGACGACAGCGATCTTCACCTTCGCCTCGACCAGGATCTCGTCGCCGCGAAGAACCTTCTGAGCCATGCCGATCGAGGCGCCGCCAACTGCCTCGATCCGCGTCTCGACGACCAGGAGATCGTCCATCAGCGCCGGCTTCTTGAAATCGAGCGTCATGGCCCGCACGGCGAAATAGAAGCTGTCGCCCTGCTCGAAGATCGTCCGATGCTCAAGTCCGATCGCGCGCAGGAATTCTGTGCGGCCCCGCTCGAGGAAGCGCAAATAGGAGGCGTGATAGACGACGCCGGAAAAATCCGTGTCTTCATAATAGACGCGCAGCTCGAAAATGCGGGCGTGCGGATGCGGCTGGAGTTTTCGTTGCATGAATCCTTCTATCGCTGGCCGATCGCCCGGCGGCGATCACGAAAAAGCTTAGCTTCATTGCAATCGCTTGCCCAAGCTTCCGCCCGTTGCCAACGAATCGAAATCGAACGTAGTTAAGGTCGGGGGCGAGTCTCGTTCAATAAAGGGACGACGAGTATGGCGTCGAGGGAGGGCAGCCGCAAGATCGCGGTTCTGGGGGCCGGCGCGTGGGGGACGGCGCTGGCCAATCTGGCCGCGCGCGGCGGCCGCGCGAAGACGGACAGCGAGATTATCCTTTATGCGCGCGACCCGGATCACGTCGCCGAAATGGCGGCGACCGGCGTCAATGCGCGGCGGCTTCCCGGCGTGCCGCTGCTCTCCAATGTGACCCCCGTCGCCGACCTCAAGGCGGCGGCCGACGCCGACATCATTCTCGCCGTCGTCCCGGCGCAGGCGCTGCGCCAGGTGCTCATCGAGATCGCCCCCCTGCTCGAAGGAACGCCGCCGATCGTCGTCTGCGCCAAGGGAATCGAGCATGGCACGGGCCGTTTCGTGACCGACATCGTCCGTGAGGCGCTGCCGGAGCATATCGCTGCGATCCTGTCCGGCCCGAGCTTCGCGCAGGACGTCGCGCGGGGCCTCCCGACAGCCGTGACGCTCGCCGCCCGCGATCCGAATGTGGCGTCCGCCCTCGCCGCCATCGTCGCGGGGCCGGGCTTTCGCGTCTATTCGTCGAGCGATGTTCGCGGCGTCGAGATCGGCGGCGCAGCCAAGAATGTGCTCGCCATCGCGAGCGGCGTCGCCGCCGGCCGCGAGCTTGGCGCCAGCGCCGGGGCGGCGCTCATCGCAAGGGGCTTCGCCGAGCTCAGCCGATTCGGCCGCGCTTACGAGGCCGAGCCCGCGACGCTGATGGGCCTTTCGGGCCTCGGCGATCTTGTCCTTACCTGCACCTCGCCGCTCTCGCGCAATTTTTCCCTTGGCCTCGCGCTTGGCCGCGGCGAAACGATCGCGCAGGCAACGGAACGGGTCGGGCTGGCCGAGGGCGTCTTTACCTGCGGCGTGCTGGTCGATCTCGCGCGCGCCGCGGGCGTCGACATGCCCATCGCCAACGCGGTCGACGCCGTGCTGGCGGAACGGATCACCATCGATGAGGCCATCGCGGAACTTCTCGCGCGACCCTCGAAACCCGAAGGCTGACGCGGCATAATCGCAGCAGCGCCCGAATCGGCGCGCGGGAGAAAAAGATGGCGCATTGGCTGCTCAAGAGCGAGCCTTCCTCGTGGTCCTGGGACAAGCAGGTCGAGGCGGGCAAGAAAGGCACGTTCTGGAATGGCGTGCGCAACCATTCCGCAAAACTCAATCTGATGGCGATGAAGGTCGGCGAAGAGGCGTTTTTCTACCATTCCAACGAAGGCAAGGAGATCGTCGGGATCGTCGAGATCATCAAGCCCTATTATCCTGATCCATCCGACGCCAGCGGCAAGTTCGGCATGGTCGACGTGCGCGCCAAGGCGCCCTTGAAGCGCCCCGTGACGCTGGAGGAGATCAAGGCCGATCCGCGCCTCAAGGCTATGATCCTCGTGAATAACTCCCGCCTTTCGGTGCAGCCGGTGAGCGAGGCGGAATGGCAGATCATCTGCGCCGAAGGCGGCCGTGGTTGATTGCGGCTTCACGCTGAACGCGCGCCCGCAAGCGGTGGTCGAAGCGGACGCGGGCCGCGGGTTCTCGGCCCGGGGAAAAATACAAATCCGTATTTCATGGAACGATCGGAAGATCGTGGAAGACGGAGAGCGAACCCCATTGCTTATTGGCTCCCAAGCCAAGTGGGGGACGCCTGATGAGAGTTTACGCCAATTCGACCGTTCGCTGGATCACGCGCGCGGGGCTCGCCTGCGTCGCCGCTCTGGCGGCCTTCGCCGCTCCCGGCGCGCGCGCCAATGACAACAGCCCGTGGCAACCGCACAGCATGCGGCAGACCCTGGTCCTCGAAGATGAAGGAAGCTTTTTCATCGGCGGCCAGAAGCTCCATACCGATTTTCCGAGCTCAGCGCCGACAGGGTTGAATGCGCCCGGAACCTATACCGTCAACCAGATGTATGTTCACTACTGGATTCCGTGGCCCTCCGAACGCAAGCTGCCCGTCATCATGGTGCATGGGTCGAATCATACAGGCATGACCTATGAAACGACGCCGGACGGCCGAGAAGGTTGGGCGACCTATTTCGTGCGCCACGGCTATCCGGTCTATGTCGTCGACCAGGCCGGACGGGGCCGCTCGAGTTTCAACCCGACCGCAGTCAATCAGGCGATTGCGCAGCAGAATGTCGCGCTGCTACCCCCTGCCGGCTTTCAGCTCTATCCAGTCGAAGGCGCATGGGTGAATTTTCTGTTTGGCCCATCTTACGGAACCGCGTGGCCGGACGAACGCTTTCCGCTTCCCTCGCTGGATGAGTACCAGAAGCAGCTCGTCCCCAACACGGAAGTTACGCTCGTCAACGGCGGAACGAACACCACCAATGATCTCGCGCTGCTGCTCGACAAGATCGGCCCGGCGATCCTCGTCGTTCATTCGCAGTCCGGCGCCCTCGGTTTGGGAACGGTCGTGCAACGCTCCAATCTGGTTAAGGGCCTGATCTCCGTCGAGGGAGGCTGCACGCCGATCAATTCGTCGGACGTGACATCCCATTATAAGAAGGTGCCGTTCATTTCGTTCTGGGGCGATCACAGCGTCGGCGCGGTCGGCGCGAATGGCGATCAAAGACGCAATGACTGCAAGGCCACCGTAAATTCATTCAAAAGCGCCGGCGGCGACGCCACTTTTCTCTCGTTGCCGGATGATCTCGGCATTCATGGCAACAGCCATATGCTCATGATGGACAACAACAATCTACAGCTGGCGGACATCCTGCTGAAGTGGATCAAACAAAACGTCGAGAAACCCCGTCGCCACTAGGTCTGGTCAGCAACGCGCGTGGGGCCGGTCGCGACATCATCCTCGCGACCGGCGCAGCGCCTGGCTAGCGCGTGACGAGATCCATGACTATCCCGTTCGCCATTTCGGTGAGCGGTTTGAACATGCCAAAATCGGCGCGGTTGACGGCGACGAACAGGCCGACGCCGCGTCCGGGCGCAAAGACGATATAGCTCATGAACCCGACGCCGCCGCCGCTCTTGGCGATCAGCGTCGGACGAATCCCCTGCCCCGCCGTGATCACCCAACCGAGGCCAAGGCCCGACATCGGTCCCGCCTCGTCGAAACCGATCGCCGCATCGAGCGCCTGGCGCTGCCGGTAGACCGCATGGCTCAGCGCCAGCGGGCCGTCATTGGCGTCCTCAAGATTGTGGCGCAGCCAGCGCGCCATATCATTGGCCGTGCTGTAGAGTCCGCCGCTGCCGTCGGTCGCTGTCGTGTCGACGCAGGGGCCGGCGCCTCCGAGCCCCGAGCCAACCATCAGCCTTTCACATTGCGCCGGCGTCGGCGAAAACATTGTGTTGGCCATGCCGAGCGGCGCCGTCACGCGCGTGCGCAACACAGTTGGATAGGGTTCGCCTGCGGCGGTCTCGATCGCGTCGGCGAGAAGATCGAAGCTGACGTTCGAATAGGAAGCAATTGCGCCCGGCGTCCATGGCAGCTTGTAGCCCGGCAGCCAGGCCCAGCGGTCGGCCCTCGTCGGCCAGGCGCGCTGCATCACCCCTTCGGGCGATTGCCCCATTTCGCGCGGCAGCGCCGCCGAATGGGTCGCAAGATCGAGCAACGTAATCTCATGGCCGCTCAACGCCGGAACCTTGGCCGCGCCCGCATAACGTTGCAGCGTGTCGGTGAGCCGCAGCTTGCCTTCCGCCGAAAGAGCGGCGAGCGTTTCCGTCGCGAACACCTTTGTGATCGAATTCAGCCGAACCAGCGTCTCCCCGTCAGGCTGGCGCTTGTTGCCTTTTTCTGTCTCGCCATAGCCGACCACGAGACTGTGGCCGCCGCGCACGACCGCGAGCACCATGCCCGGCGCGCCGGACTCCATGAACATTACCACGCCGCCGACGTCGGTCGCCGCGGCGAGCACGGGGTCCGCGCCATCGTCGGCGCGCGACGCAAATGGCGCCGCCAGGATTGCAATCGACAGGAAAATGGCTCGCCTGTTCACGCAGATGCTCCCTTTCTTTGGCGAAGCGTTCCGAGGAAAGGACTGGCTCCCGGTCCGGCTGCGCCTATAATCTTGGGGAGACCTTAGCCGAGGCCATAGCCACGCGTAAGATAGCGAGATCGCCAATGGCCCGCGCACGTATCAAGGCCCTTATCGCAGCCTGCGCCTGCGCTGTGCTGGCGAGCGGCGCTGCCCTGGCGCAGGAGGCGGGCCGCATCGCCGACGAAGCGGACAATGGCGGAACGATCCGGCTTCACGCCGGAGAAACAATCACCCTGCGGCTGCCCGAAAATCCCTCGACCGGCTATGGCTGGAGCCTCGAGCCTTATGACGCCGAATTGCTCGACGTGCGGCAGGGCCCGTATCGGGCGCGGGCGGGCGCGCTCGGCGCTGGAGGCGAAGCAAGCTGGACGATTCGGGCAAGAGCGGCGGGATCGTCCACGAAAAAGACCACCCTCGGGCTCAAGTTGTGGCTCCAATGGGAGGGCGATCCATCCATCGTCAAGCGCTTTGGCGTGACGCTGCCGGTGGCGCCCTGAACGCCGGAGGAAAGCCGCCGCCGTTTCGTGGCGCATCGGCGAAACAGAATCGGCTGATTTGTTGAGAATCCTCCGCGGCAAGGTCATTTTCACGACATTTGACGGAGATCACGCCGGGCAGCGCGCCTTTTTTCTGGTCCGCAATTTGCTGCCCGGCTCTGGCGTTCACGGCGAGAGACGGAATCGATGGCGTTTATCTCAATCTGCAGCGCCGACGCGGTCGGCGAAGGAAGCATGGGCCTCTTCCAGGCTGGAAAGAAAAGCATTCTGCTGGTCTGGCCGGCCGGCGGCGAGCTCAAGGCCTATCGCGGGCGCTGCCCCCATGCCGACATGCCGCTGACCGAGTCGAGCTTCGACGGCAGAAAGGTGACCTGCCTGCACCATAACTGGGGCTTTGAGTGCGACACCGGCAAATGCGTCACCCACGCCGTGCGCAACGCCTTGCATCCCTATCCGCTGCGTATCGAGGGAGAGGAGATCTGGGCCCGGTCAGGGAGCCCCGCGCGAAGAGCTGAAGGCGGAAGGCAATGCCTCCGGCACAAAAGCAAACAAAAAGGCCGCCCTCGCGGACGGCCTTTTTTATGGGCTGAGTCTACCGCTCAATACCGGTAGTGATCCGGCTTGAACGGGCCGTGCTCCGGCACGCCGAGATAGATCGACTGGGCCGGGGTCAGCTTCGAGAGCTTCACGCCGATCTTGTCGAGATGCAGCAGCGCGACTTTTTCGTCGAGGTGCTTTGGCAGCGTGTAGACCTTCTTTTCATAATGGCCCTGCTTGGTCCACAGCTCGATTTGCGCCAGCGTCTGATTGGTGAAGGAGGCCGACATCACGAATGACGGGTGGCCTGTAGCGTTGCCGAGATTCACGAGCCGGCCTTCCGACAACAGGATGATGCGCTTGCCGTCCGTGAACTCGATCTCGTCCACCTGCGGCTTCACATTATGCCATTTGAGGTTGCGCAGGCCCGCGACCTGAATTTCGGAATCGAAATGGCCGATGTTGCAGACGATGGCGCGGTCTTTCATCGCCCGCATGTGGTCGAGCGTGATGACGTCGATATTGCCGGTACAGGTGACGAAGATGTCGGCGCGGGGCGCCGCGTCTTCCATTGTGGTGACTTCATAGCCTTCCATCGCCGCCTGCAAAGCGCAGATCGGATCAACTTCCGAGACCAGCACGCGGGCGCCGGCGTTGCGCAGCGAGGCCGCAGAACCCTTGCCGACGTCGCCGAAGCCCGCCACCATCGCCACCTTGCCAGCCATCATCACATCGGTGCCACGGCGGATGCCGTCGACGAGCGATTCACGGCAGCCGTAGAGATTGTCGAATTTCGACTTGGTCACGGAATCATTGACGTTGATCGCCGGCCACAGCAGCTTGCCGTCCTTCTCCATCAGATAGAGCCGGTGCACGCCAGTGGTGGTCTCTTCGCTGACGCCTTTGATCGCCTGGCCATATTTCGTGTAGATGCCGGGATGGGAGGCGAGCCGCCGCTTGATCGCGGCGAAGAAGAATTCCTCTTCTTCATTGCCGGGCGTCTCGAGGAAAGCCGTATCGCCCGCTTCGGCGCGCATGCCAAGATGCACGAGCATGGTGGCGTCGCCGCCGTCGTCAAGGATGAGGTTCGGCGCGCCGCCGTCGTCCCATTCGAAAATCTTGTGGGTATATTCCCAATAGTCGTAAAGGCTCTCGCCCTTGCGCGCGAAGACCGGAATGCCGGCCGCGGCGATCGCGGCGGCGGCGTGGTCCTGCGTCGAATAGATGTTGCAGGAGGCCCAGCGGATGTCGGCGCCGAGCGCCTTGAGCGTCTCGATCAGCACCGCCGTCTGGATCGTCATATGCAGCGAGCCGGCGATGCGCGCGCCCTTCAGCGGCTGGCTCGGCCCATATTCCGCGCGGGTCGCCATGAGCCCGGGCATTTCCGTCTCGGCGATGGCGAGTTCGCGCCGGCCCCAATCGGCGAGCTTGATGTCGGTAATGGCGTAATCATTGAAAGAATGGGTCATGGCTGGCTCCGGCGCTCTAAATTTCGAAGCTGTATAACAGGCGCGGCCAACCAAGGCAATAAAGATATAAGCAAGTCTTTATATGGTTTTTAAAGCCCAAGCATCGGCCCGGCGATCCGCGCCAGCGCCGAACGATAGGCGTCAAAACCAAAATGCGCCTCATAGGCGCGTCGCGTGTCCGAGGAGCTGCGGTCGGCGGGTTGCGCGTGACATGATGCATGCGCCCGGGCCAGCGCCGCGGCGAAGGCCGCCGGCTCCGTCGCCAGCGCCACATTGCGCAATTGCGCCGGATCGATCTGCATGCCGCGAAAGGCGTGCGGCGTCGCGATCAGCGGCGCGCCGGAGGACAGCGCCTCGATTGTCTTGATCGAAATGCCATGCCCCTCGGTCGTCGGCAGGAGGATGGCGGCGGCGGCGGCGTAGGCCGCGTCAAGATCCTCGATCCGCCCGGAAAACAGCGCGGCATGGCGCCTGAACAGAGCCGGCGCGCGGGTGCGGAATTCGCGATCGATATTGCCGATGATTTTCACCGCGACATTCGGCGCGAGCGGCAGAACCTGTTCGAGAAACCAGACAACGCCAAGAAAATTCGCATAATTGGCGCTGGCGACGATGATGAAATCAGGGCCGCCGGCTCCGATCCCGACGGGCGGCGTCGCCGGATAGACGAGTTCATGCCGGCTCGACGGCAACAGCATCTTGAAACTCGCCGCCTCCTCATTGTTGAGATGCAGCAGCACGTCGGCTTTGCCGAGCTCGGCGAGCTCGATCCCGAGCATGGCGTCGAATTTTGCCCGCGGCGGGACGGTCCAGCCGGATTCATTGCGCAGGGCATATTGCCGCGCCTGGAGATCATGGGTGTCGAGCGCGACCGGTGCGCCATGGCGCTGTTTCATCGCCATGGCCACGGGCATGCAGAAAAAATGATTGCAATGGATGAAATCGATCTTTGTCTCGGCCGGGAGAGCGGCGGGGATCGGCGCGAGCCTTGCGCTTTCGACCAGAATGGCGGCGAAATTGCCGTGCAGCCAGAGCCGAGCCGCATTGAGAAAAGCCGGACGCGGCACGCGCGCCAGCGGCATGCCCGAATAGAATCGAGTGTCCGCCTCAAGATCCTGCGTCGCCGCGGCATAGGCTTTATGCGCGCGTGAGCCTTCCACTGCGCCCGGTGAATCGGCGATGGCGAGGCTGAGGACACGCGCGCCAAGGCTGCGATAGGCTCGCGCTTGCGATACAAACACCTGATGGCTGCCGCAGGAATGCCAGGCCGGATGGATGAGCAGCACGGTCTTGCCGGCAAGTTCGGCAGTGATCGCCAGGCGCCGATCCTCTTGCGCAAGCGCCGCCTCCGCGTCCTGCGGCGGCGGGGAAGCCGCCGCGCGACCGAGGTTGGAATTTGTCGTGATGCCCGTCATCGCCCGCTCATGAAATCACGTTTGCGTGAGGGCCGAATCGCTTCAAGCCCAAGAAACTCATTGATCCATCGGGGCGCCGGATGCGGCCGTAAGCCGGCCTCTGCGCCACGACATCAGGCTCTAGGGCATTTTCGGCGAACGGGGCAAATCTCAGACAGATCCGCACGCAAGTTAAATAGCAGCTTGTTCAAAAACACGCCGCCAAGGATGGCTTAGGGCAGCGCGACGCGCGAAGGCGAAGATTTAAAACGTTCCAAATCGGGGGCCTTGATCGGGAAATAATTATTCTATTTTAGCGAAACGCGAAAATCAGTTCTGTCCAAACAAAGCATGATTTGTAATATTCCGTGAAGAAAAACCCAAAACCGCGCCAGCGGCCCGGCGCGGGCAACTTGAGGAAAAGGGCTGATATGTCGGCTTTCGAAAGGATCGGCGCTTTCTTGCAAAGGACAGGAGCCTTGCAAGGCTCGTCAAAAAAAAAATTCGTCCCTGAAGGCTTTACGCCGATCGGCGAATATTTGCCGGAAGATATTTTCGTCGTGGGATTTCCCAAGTCCGGCAACACCTGGTTTCAAAACCTCGTCGCCGGCGCGGTGTTCGGCGTGGACATCAATCTCAGTCCGCCGGGACTGGCGCATGATCTCGCGCCCGACGTAAACCATGGCAGATTCTACAAGCGCTATGCGACGCCGATGTTTTTCAAGTCGCATGATTTGCCTTTGCCTAATTTTCGGCGGGTCGTTTATCTGTTGCGCGACGGCCGTGACGCCATGGTGTCCTATCGCCACTATCGCGAGGTGATGGACCGCCGGGCGATCGATCTTCTGGAGTTTGTCAACCGGGCGACGCCGCTTTATCCCTGCCATTGGAGCGAACATGTCGAGGCCTGGGCGAAAAACCCCTATGGCGCGGACATGATCGTAATCAAATATGAAGATCTGCTGCGCGATACCGTGGCCGAGCTGCGGCGCTTTTGCGCATTCGCAGGCGTCTCCCGCGACGACGAGCATCTTCGGAGGGTGGCGGAAGCGAGCTCCTTCGACAAATTGCGCGAAAAAGAGACAAAACAGGGATTCGGCCGCGACGATCACGCTTTTGACCGCCCGTTTTTTTTCCGTCGCGGCGAAGCCGGCAGCTACAAGGATGAGATGTCGCCCGAGGCGTTGCGAATCTTCATGGATCAGGCGCGATCCACGCTCGAACGATACGGCTATCTCGACGAGGCGGATCAGGCTGCATCGCGATGAACCGGAGCCCCGCGCTCTGGCGCGATCGGCGTCGATGAAGCCTCACCGGCGCCGATTTTACTTGCATGCGGCGTTGCGCTATGGGCGATGCTTAATCAACATGGCCTGACTCATTCTGATGCGCGAACCTATGTTAGACGATCAAACCGGCCAGCAGCCGGCTGTCGCCGCCCCCGTTGTGCGGCCCGCCGAGGCCGCGGCGGGCAAGACGGGCGCAAGGGGCGTCGCCATCGTCGCCAATGACCGGATTTCCGACTGGCTGCTGCCCTTTCTCGAAAGCTATGCGGCGACAAATGCGAAAACGCCGCTCTATCTCATTCCTTATGACGATAATTTGACCTTGACCCGCCGGGCGGCCGACATCTACGGCGTCCACCTCGTCACCGAGGATTCGCGCGAGCTCGACGCCCTGGCCAGCCGGCTCTATCCCCTGTTTCCGGGACATCGGCGCCGCTTGCGGAAATTTCTGTCTCTCGCCCTGCCGCTTGACGAGGTGCTCTATATCGACGTCGACACAATCCTCTTCCGCGACGTCAGCGAGGCGTTCGGCAAGCTGGAGCCGGGCAAGACCGATTTCATCATGGCGTCGACCAGCGATGAATATGTCTACAACAAGAAACGCGCGAAATATGATTTTCTGCGCGACGTCAGGCTGTTCAACGACGGCTTTTTCATCACCTCGAACAAGATCCTGTCGCTGCAGCATTTTTATGAAGTGATCGAGCGCGACGAGGCGATTTTTCATGACGTGCGCAAGCATGGCATGCTGTTCGCTCAGCCTCTGAGCAATTTCATCACGCATCGGCGCGGGCTCAAGATCGCCTCGCTGACGGAACGCGTTCCGGGCGCCTCCGACGAAAGCTTCTACAAGGCGCAGGACGTCACCTTCGACGTCGAGGGTCTGCCGCTCGACGGAGCGAAAGACCGGATTTTCTTCGCCCATTGGGCCGGCGCCACGTCGCTGCCAAGCCGCCGCGTTTTCGACAAGGCATGGCTCGATTATTCAAAGAGAGCGCACGCGCGCCTCAAACTCTGAGGAGCTGCGATATGCCGCGGCTGCTGACCCTCTATCTTGCGAAACGGATTGCCGTCGCCGCGCTACTGATAGAGGCGATGCTGTGCATTCCGCTGGTGATGACGTCCTTGTTCCAGACGCTGCCGGCGGCGGCCATCCGCGGCGGCCTGCTCTTGCCCGCCCTGCTCGGCACCTTGCCGACCGTGCTTTATCTTGCCCTGCCGCTGTCGGTCGGGGTCGCCGTTGCGCTCGAATTCAGCCGCATGTCGTCGGACGGCATGATCGCGGTCCTCTACTCGATCCGGCTTTCGGTCTGGTCCCTCTGCGCGCCGGTGCTAATCGTCGCTGTGGCGGCCGTCAGCCTCGGCTACGCTCTTTCGTCCTACATCGCCCCCTCTTATGTCGGTCAGATGCATGACGTCATCCATGTCATCCGCAATTCGCTCAATCACCGTATGCTCGAGCCGGCGCATTTCTACACTTTCGACAAGGGCGCGCGGACCATGTTCTTCCAGCGCTGGCGCTCCTCCGACGTCGCCTCCGGCATGTTCATCTACCAATATTCCGCTGAAAAGAACGAGGAGCAGATCATCAATGCGGAGGAGGCCGAATTCCGCCGCAACGAGCAGGGCGTGGTGATCGTCCTCAATCATGGCTCGATCCAGACGCTGCCGTCCGGGGCGCAGGCGATGCGCAACGCCAATTTCGAGCAATATGCGCTGCCGATCGACATGCAGGGCGCGGGAGCCCTGCCGAAACGAGACTGGCGCGGCGTTTTCGAACTGCCGCTTGGCGATTTCTTCGCCGCCCTGCCGCCCGAGCGATGGGATCCGCGCGGCTATGCGGAATGGATGAGCGAAGCAGCAAAGCGCTGCTTCATTCCGATTCTGGCGCTGACCCATGCGCTGCTCGCGGTGGGGCTCGTCTTGACCGTCGCGGCGGCGACGGGACGCGGCTCGGCGGCGACGACCTCGACCATTCTCGCCATTCCGCTGATCCACGTCGGCATCCTGGTCGGCTCGGAGTCGATCGTGCGTGAAAACCCGCATCTGATCTGGCTGATCGGCCTCGCCATCGCCGCCGAGCTTGGCCTTGCTCTCTTCCTGATCGCGCGGCGCAACGCCAAATTCGGCGCGGTCGAACCGCCAGAGCTTTTGCCGGCGCCCGCGTGACCGGCGGCAAGCGCGCCGCCGTCGTCAAGATCGAACTGCACTGGCCGAACGGCGGTTCGCTCGGGCCGGCGGACGTTGAACTGATCGACATGATTCGCGCCAAGCGATCCATCATCGGGGCGAGTCGCGCCGTCGGGCTCTCCTATAGAACATGCTGGCTAAGCGTCGATCGCCTGAACCGCTGCTTCGACCGACCGATCGTCGAGACCTTCCCGGGCCGGCGCGACTGGGGCGCGGCGATCACCGAATTCGGCGAAGCTCTGATCGCGCTCTATCATTCGATCGCCGCCGAGGCCGCAGCCTCTGCGCGCCATTCGCTGGCCCCTTTTGCAGCGGCGGCGGATTTGAATTTTGATCCGAAAGCGAAAGCCCCCCGAAAGGCGCGGGGCTGACCTTGCCGGAATAAACGCTCCGCCTCGAGACCGAGCCGTCAGGCCGAAGCCACCTTGACGGCGCGCGGCCGACCGTCGATCTCGTGGAGATAGTCGTCGATGATATCCTCCGGAGCGCCAAGGTCGCGCACGGCGCCGTCATCGATCCAGATCACGCGATCGCAGAGATGCGACAGCATCTTCATGTCATGCGAGACGACGAGGATCGTCCCCTTTTTGGCGAAATCCTGAATAAAGGCGTCGCATTTGGCCTGGAAGGCGCCGTCGCCCACCGAAAGCGCCTCATCGACGATCAGAATATCGGCGTCTGCATAGGCGCAGACGGCAAAGGCGAGCCGGGCCGCCATGCCGGTCGAATACATTTTCAGCGGCTGATAGAAGAAATCGCCAATATCTGCAAAGGCCGCGACATCGCTCAGCCGCGCCTCGATCACGGAGCGCTTGACGCCAAGGATCGCGCCGCCGATCAAGGCGTTCTCACGGCCGGTGAGTTCAAGGTCGAAACCCGAGCCAAGCGCGAGGATCGGCGCGACGCGGCCGGAAACGGTGACGCTGCCGATGGTCGGCCTGGTAATGCCGCAGATGATCTGCAGCAGCGTCGTTTTGCCTGCGCCATTGCGGCCGATGATGCCCACCCGCTCGCCCTGATGGACCTTGAAGCTGACGTCCTTCAACACCCAATGCTGGCGGTAAAACTGCTTCCAGCGGCCAAAAAGGGCCTGCTTCAGCTGGTCGTTGCGATGGATATACAGCTGATACGCTTTGCCGACATGGCTGCAGCTGATGACGAGTTCAGATGACATCGACGAAAACGGCCTTGTACTGCATGAAAAAACGATAGCCGAAATAAAAGACGAGGAGCGATCCGGCGACTGTCCCGAAATACAGCAGCGCATCGGGCAATCGGCCGAACAAAAGCAGATCGCGCATCATCTCTACGTTATTGCCTATGGGATTTAAATGTACGTAAAGGCGCAAATGCGGCGGAACGTCGTCGATCGAATAGAAGATGGGCGTCGCGAACATGAAAACCGGGACGATCGAGATCATCAGGTGAGCGACGTCGCGCGTGAAGGAGCCGAGCGCCATCAGGAACCAGGAGATCCCCAGCAGCGATAAAAAGAACGGGATCGCAACGAGGGGCGTCAACAATATCGTCCAGGGCAGCGAAAAAGACGCGCCGATCTTGAACAAGATCAGCACTGCGACGCTGATCAAGGCGTAGACCGAGCCGCGAATGGTCGCGGTCCAGGCCAGCGTCTCGCTGGGGAAGATCGATTTCTTGATGAGCGCCGCCTGCTCGTGCAGCATGCCCGGCGAGCGATAGGCGATCTCGCTGAAAAGATTGAAAATAATCAGCCCGGTAAAGATCGACAGGGCATAGCCGCCGACGCCGACGTTTTTAGCCGAGGCGGGAACGCCGACCGCGCTCGAAAAAATGATCGTATAGGCGGAGAGCATGACCAGCGGGCCGAACACCGCCCACAGCCAACCAAGAATGGAGCCGCGAAAGCGGACCGCCAATTCACGTCGAACCACGGCCCGGATCAGCTCCTGATACCGCCAGGCGTTCTCAAAAGGCGTCGCTAAGTTCATCCCCGAACCGGTTTTAAGTTGGAAGCCTGCGCAATGTCGGCGGATGTAGACCAGCTTGGGGCAAATTCGTCAACGCGGCTCGCTCAAGGCTGAACCTTGTCCCGCCAAACCGCAATTTTTCCGCCTGGCGCAGCGCCGATTCCCGCCCGCCGCCTTTGGAACCAAGCCGGAAGTCCGCCGTTTCCGGTGCATCTTCACGAGAGGAAAAGACATGGTCGATAAAGAGCACATCAAAGGCGCGGCTGACAAGGTGAAGGGCGCGGTTAAGGAAGCAGCCGGCAAGGTGACCGGCAATGACCGACTTGTCGCCGAAGGCAAGGCCGACAAGGCCGAAGGCGCCGTGCGCCAGTCGGTCGGCGATGTGAAGGACGCCGGCCGCAAGGTCTCGGACGCCGTCAAGCGCTGATTCCCGAAAATCTTTAGCTGATGGCGCGCCCCTTCAAGGGGCGCGCCTTTTCGTATTCGATCAGGGCGTTATATCGCTCGGGAAGCAGTGCGGCTGCTGGAAGCCGGTCGGCGCGACGCCGAGCGCAGCGTAGTCGATATTGTCTGTGCCGCCCGGGCCGACGCCACCGGGGATATTGTCGAGTTTGGCCGCCTTTCGCATGCGATAGGCGATCGCATGATCGGCGCAGGAACTGTCGCCGCTGACGCCAAGGCCGCCAAGGACTTTTTTGTTGGCGTCATAGAGGGCGACGCCGCCGCCAAAGGTGATAATGCCGCCGGGAACCTTGCCGTTGCGCGACAGCTCCGGGAAACTATCGACCGAGGCGACCTGCGACGACGACGCCTGCGGGAGCGAATCCTGCGCGAGGAACGCGGGATCGAACGGGTTTGAGTTGTTGAGCCCGTAGAGCGAGCCGCCGGGCTGCGTCGGCGCATAGAGATTTGCGGTCGACAAGGCCAAACCGTCATTGCTGAAGTCATTCGCCGTTCCGGCTTTGGCGATGGCGATGGCGCGGCTGCCCGGCCAGGCGTCGCCGATGCTTATCACGGAACAGATCTGGCCTTTGCGATCGACAATCGCCGACCACATGCGGTTCGGTTTGAAGATGCCGCCATTGGCGTCTGCAAGCTTGATGACTTTGTCGAGCTGAGCTTGAACATTCTTTACCGTCGCGTCAGGGATATTGCACGCCATGCGCGCGTCAGCGGGCGCCGCGGCAAGTTGCGCCAACAGGCCCAATCCGAGCACAACTGTCATTTTTTTCATATCGTCCCTCCCCACTTGTAATTCTTCTTTGAACGCGCGGACTTCGCGAGCCGAAACAAGGTGAGACGCGTCGAGATCGACGCTTCCGCCTTGCGAAGTCTGCGCGATCAAGAAATATCACGGTGCGGGAGGCGCCAAAATTATGAAACTATTAAGATTGCGAGGCCCGTGACGCTCGCGGCGGTATGTTGGATGCTCCGCGGCGACCTTATATAAGCGGCTCGCAATTTCGCTCGGAGAGCAACGTGGACGAAAGGTCGCTCATGCGCCGCAAAGCAACCCTCAATCCCAATGAAGTCGCCGCTGCAAGCGATACGTCCGACGTCCGCGGCTTGACCCGCGCAGCGCCCCTCTCGCGGCGCGGCTTCATGGGTTCGTCAGCGGCGCTTGCGGCCGGCTATACGATTGCGGGCGGCCCCGTCAGGGCTGAGGCCATTCGCACCGACGCCGATGGGCTTGTCGCAGGAATGACGACCATCAAAACCGGCGACGGCGCCATGCCGGCCTACTTCGCGCGGCCCGCGGGCGTCGACAGGCCGCCGATCATTCTTGTCGCGATGGAAGTGTTCGGGCTGCACGAGCACATCAAGGACGTCACCCGCCGCCTCGCCAAGCTCGGCGCTTTGGCGCTGGCTCCAGATCTCTATTTCCGCAAGGGCGACCTCACAAAAATCGAGAGCATTTCCGACCTGATGCCGCTCGTAAACAGCAAGCCTGACGCCGAGTTGTTCTCCGATCTTGACGCCAGCGCCGCCTACGCCATCGCGCAGGGGGGCGACGGCGAGCGTCTCGGCATCATCGGATTTTGTCGCGGCGGCCGCACCGTCTGGCTTTACGCGACGCATAATCCGGCTCTTAAGGCCGGCGTCTCCTTCTACGGCAGCCTTATGGACCCGCCGAGCGCGGCGATGCCGCAGAACGCCTTTGCGCTCGCCGGCCAGGTGCAGGCTCCGGTGCTCGGCCTCTATGGCGCCGAGGATCAAGGCATTCCGCCCGATCAGGTCCGCCAAATGGAAGAAAAACTCAAAACTGCGGGCAAAATCGCCGAATTTGAAATCTATGAGGGCGCGCCACATGGGTTTTTCGCTGATTACCGTGCGAGCTACCGCAAGGAACAGGCAGAGGACGCCTGGAAACACGCAATCGCCTGGTTCAGGACCTATCGGGTTCTCGCATAGGTTTTGCGACACCGCGAGGGGCCGGAATTCATGAGTTTGTTGTCGAGATTTTGTTTTGAAGGCCGGCCCTGCCCGAAGTAGTGATGGAGCCGTATTTGCCAAAGCCGGAATTTGGACGCAAAAACCCCGTCAGAGTGACAGGGAAGACGCTTTTGCTCTTGCGGTATTGAAGGGCGCGCGCTGAAACCGCGTCGTCCGACCGCTATTTCTTTCGACCCTACCAGGGCACAAACTTGAAACGCACACTCAGTCTTATCGTCGTTTTCCTCGTGCTCGCCGGGCTCGCCGCCGCACTGGGCTATTTTCAATTTGTAACCAAGCCGCAGATGATCCGGCAGTTCATCTCCCAGGCGGCGCCCCCGCCCGCGACAGTCGCCGTCGCCGGGGCGATGGCTGAATCCTGGACGCCGCAACTGCCGGCGATCGGCAGTTTTCGCGCCGTGCAGGGCATCGACGTCGCGCCGCAGATCGGCGGCGCGCTCGTCGCCGTCAAGGCGCAGTCGGGTCAGGACGTGGACAAGGGCGCGCCGCTGTTCGAGATCGACAATTTCGTCGAACAGGCCGACCTCAAGAACAATCTCGCCATCCTCAAAAACGCCGATTTTGCGCTGCAGCGCCAGCGCCAGCTGACCGTCACCGGCAATACCGCGAAGGCCAATCTCGACTCAGCCGAAGCGACGCGCGATTCCGCCGCCGCCGCCGTCGAAAAGGTGCGCGCGACAATCGCGCAAAAGCAGATCGTCGCGCCCTTCGCGGGCCGGCTCGGCATCCGCAAGATGGATCTTGGCCAATATGTCTCGCCGGGAACGACCCTGATCACGCTGCAGCAGCTCGATCCGATCTATGTCGATTTTCCCGCGCCGGAAAAATGGCTCGGCATGCTGAAGCCCGGCCAGGAGATCGAGGTCACGGTCGACGCCCATCCCGGCCAGATCTTCCGGGGCAAGATCGAGACCGTCGACGCGCGCGTCGCCGCCGACAGCCGCAATGTGCTGGTGCGCGGCCTGTTCGCAAACAAGGACAGGCTGCTTTTGCCGGGCATGTTCGCCAATGTGATGGTCGGCGCCGGCGCCCCGGTCGAGGTCACGACCGTGCCGCGCACGGCCATTACCTATTCGCTCTATGGCGACACCGTCTTCGTCGTCAAGCCGGCCGATCCCGCCCCGCAGGCGGGCGCGGCCCAGGCGGCGCCGGGCGGCGCCGACGGGCCGATGAAGCTGGAACGCCGTTTCGTTCGGCTCGGCGAGACGAAGGCCGATCGCGTCGCGATCCTCGACGGCGTCAAGCCAGGGGAGCTCGTCGTGAGCGAAGGCCAGGTCAAGCTCGCGCCCGATATGGCGGTGCAAATCGATCCGGACGCGAAACTTTCGCCGCTCCCTGTCCGCCCGAAGGAATGAGAATGTCCTTTACCGATATTTTCATCCGCCGGCCGGTTCTAGCGAGCGTCGTCAGCCTGCTCATTCTGCTGGTCGGCCTGCAGGCGATGTCGAAGCTTCAGGTCCGGCAATATCCCGAGCTGTCTTCGACGACGATCACCATCACGACGCAATATCCGGGCGCCAACGCCGACGTCATCAAGGGCTTCATCACGACGCCGATCGCGCAGGCTGTCGCGAGCGCCGAAGGCATCGACACGCTGGTGTCGAACTCGCAGCAGAATACCTCGACGATCACGCTGAACCTCATCCTCAACGCCAATGCTGACCGCGCCGTCGCGGACGTCTTGTCGAAGGTGAGCCAGGTCAAATATCAGCTGCCGCGCGAGGCGCTCGATCCGATTGTCGTCAAGCAGACAGGCGATTCCACGGCGCTGCTTTATATGTCCTTCAATTCGAAGGTCATGTCGGGCTCGCAAATCACCGACTATCTGACCCGCGTGGTGCAGCCGAAGCTGCAGACCATCGACGGCGTCGCCAACGCCCAGATTCTTGGCGGCCAGACCTTCGCCATGCGAGTCTGGCTCGACCCGAACCGGATGGCGGCGCGCGGCGTCACCCCAAATGACGTCAGGGCAGCTCTGGCCGCAAATAATTTCACGGCCGCCGCAGGCCAGATCAAGGGCGATTTCGTCCAGACCAGCATCAATGCGCAAACCTCGCTCGATTCCGCGCAGGCTTTCAGCCAATTGGTGGTTTCGGCGAAGGGCGACGCGCTGACCCGGCTCGGGGCCATCGCCGACATCGAGCTTGGCCCCGAATCGGTGGATTCCTCGTCCGTTTTCGATGGGCTGAAGGCCGTCTTCGTCGGCATCTATCCGACCCCGACCGCCAATCCGCTCGACGTCATCAACAATGTGCGCGAGGCCTTCCCCGAGCTCAAGGCGCAGCTTCCGGTCGGCCTCGACGCGGCGATCGCCTATGACGCCACGGAATTCATTCGCGCCTCGATCTACGAGGTCAAGAAAACGCTGATCGAGGCGGCGCTCGTCGTCATCGTCGTCATCTTTCTGTTTCTCGGCAGCCTGCGCGCAACGATCATCCCGATCGTCACGATCCCGCTCTCCCTCGTCGGCGTGATGATTATTTTGCTGGCGCTCGGCTATTCGCTCAATCTGATGACCCTGCTCGCCCTCGTGCTGGCGATTGGACTTGTCGTCGACGACGCCATCGTCGTCGTCGAGAATATCTACCGGCACATTGAGGACGGCATGTCGCCGAAAGAGGCCTCGCTGCAGGGCGCGCGCGAGATCACCGGCCCTGTCATCTCGATGACGATTACGCTCGCCTGCGTCTATGCGCCGATTGGCTTCGTCTCCGGCCTCACCGGCGCGCTTTTCCGCGAATTCGCCTTCACCCTCGCCGGCGCGGTGGTTGTCTCGGGCGTCATTGCGCTGACCCTGTCGCCGATGATGTGTTCGCTGCTGCTGAAGCCGCCCTCGGACAAGCATCGCGGCTTTCCGGCTTTGCTCGACCGCCTGTTCAACTGGCTGCGCGACGCCTATCAAAGGCGCCTGCACAAAACGCTGAATTTCCGCGCCATGACGATGCTGATCCTCGTCGGCGTGCTCGCCCTCACCGCCGTGATGTTCGTCTCGACGCCGCAGGAGCTCGCTCCCGAGGAGGACCAGGGCGCGATCTTCACGCTGATCAAGGCGCCGCAATACGCCAATCTCGATTATCTCGAAAAGGCGACCGCGCAGGTTCAGCGGGCGGCCGACGAGATTCCTGAGAAAGACCATGTCTTTCTCATCAACGGGTCGGGCGGCGTGCATCAAGGATTCGGCGGCCTGATCCTGAAGCCTTGGGGAGACCGCCAGCGCAATCAGAAAAAGATCCTGGCCGAGCTCCAGCCGAAATTGGCGAAAGTGACTGGCGCGCAGATTCTCGCCTTCTCGCCGCCAGCGCTGCCGGGATCGACCGGCGGCCCGCCGATCCAGTTCGTCGTTCGCTCGATCGGAGACTACAAGGACATCGCCGACGTCATGGCCAAGATTCAGGCGGCGGCGCAGGAGAGCGGCCTGTTTATCTTCACCGACAGCGATCTGAAATTCGACCTGCCGCAGATCGAACTGAAAATCGACGCCGCCAAGGCGAACCGGATCGGCCTCAATATGCAGGAGATCGGCTCCTCGCTCGCGACCTTGCTCGGCGGCAATTACGTTAATCGCTTTAGCATGAACGGCCGCAGCTATGAGGTGATCGCCCAGGCCCCGCGCGACTTCAGGCTGACGCCGGACTGGCTGACGCGCTATCAGGTCCGCGCCGCCAATGGCGACCTCGTCTCGCTGGCGACGGTCGCCAGCATTTCGAACAGCGTGCAGCCGAACGGACTGCCGACCTTCCAGCAATTGAATTCGGCTACCTTGCAGGCGGTGCCCTTCCCCGGCCACACCATGGGCGAGGCAATCAATTTTCTGCAAGCCAAGGCGAAGGAACTGATGCCTGCCGGCTTCACCGTCGATTACCAGGGCGAGAGCCGGCAATTTGTCCAGGAAGGCAATACGCTGCTGCTGACGTTTGTCTTCGCGCTGATCGTCATCTTCCTGGTGCTCGCGGCGCAGTTCGAAAGCTTTCGCGATCCCTTCATCATCCTGATCGCTTTGCCGACCTCGATGTTCGGCGCGCTCCTGCCGTTGAACATCCTCGGCGTCGTCGGCGCGGCGAGCATGAACATCTATTCGCAAATTGGTCTCGTGACGCTGATCGGGCTGATTTCGAAGCATGGCATCCTGATGGTCGAATTCGCCAACCGGATGCAGGAAGACGAAGGCATGAACCGGCGCGAGGCGATCGAACATGCGGCGGCGGTGCGGCTGCGGCCGATCCTGATGACGACGGCGGCGATGGTCGTCGGCATGATCCCGCTGATCCTCGCCGAGGGCGCAGGCGCGAGCAGCCGTTTCGCCATTGGCGTCGTGATCGCCTCCGGCATGAGCATCGGCACGCTGTTCACGCTGTTCGTGACGCCGGCGGTCTATACGCTGATCGCGCGCGATCACAACCGGCCGGAGGCCGCGGCCGATCTCGACATTTACCCGGCGATCGCCACCGCGGCGACGAAACATTCCGACGCGGCCGAATGACGACGGCGCCGCCGGTCAAGAAAGAGTGAGGCCGTAATAAATCCGGCCGCTCCGGCGAAGACAGAGACGCCAAGCCTGCAAATCAGGACGGCGTTCTTTCGCGCACGGAGTTAAAACATGCATCGCCGCACTGTCCTTGCCGCCTTGGCGGGCGCTTTGGCCCTTTTCAGCGTCGCGTCCGGCCACGCCGCCGAGCCCGCGGAATTTACGCAGGGCGACTTCGAGGCAGCGCAGAAGGCGGGCCGGCCGATCCTGATCGAGATTACCGCGCCCTGGTGCCCGACCTGCCGCGCGCAAAAGCCGATCCTCAGCGAATTGACCGCCGCGCCAAAATTCGAGGATTTGGCCGTGTTCGATGTCGATTTCGACAGCCGCAAGGATGTCTTGCGGCTTTTTCACACACAATCGCAGAGCACCCTGATTGCGTTCAGGGGACCAGAAGAGGTCGGCCGCTCCGTCGGCGACACCGCTCCCGCGTCCATCGCCGCCCTGCTCAACAAAACGCTATCGAGCGCGACGCCATGATCCTCCCCCTTGGACTGGCCTTCGTCGCCGGACTGCTCTCGGCCTTATCGCCCTGCGTGCTTCCGCTCTTGCCGATTGTGTTCGGCGCTGCAGCCAGCGAGCATCGACTTGGCCCCGCCGCCCTCGCCTGCGGCGTCGCGCTGTCTTTCGTCGCGATCGGCCTCTTCGTCGCGACGGCCGGTTTCGCCATCGGTCTTGACGGCGACGTTTTTCGCAAGGCCGCGGCGGCTCTCCTGCTCGTCCTAGGCGTCGTGCTGATCTTCCCAAAACTTCAGGCGTGGGCGGCCGCCGTGGCGGGGCCCGTCAGCGATTGGGCGAACCGCCGGCTCGGGCGGTTCTCGACGAGCGGGCTCGCCGGGCAATTTGGCGTCGGACTGCTGCTTGGCGCGGTTTGGAGCCCATGCGTCGGCCCGACGCTCGGCGCCGCCTCCGTGCTGGCGGCGCAGGGAAAAAACCTCGGACAGGTCGCGCTGACCATGGGCGCATTCGGTCTTGGCGCGGCGGCGCCGCTGCTCCTGCTTGGCATGCTCTCGCGCGAGACGTTTCGGCGTTGGCGCGGCAATCTCGCCAAGGCCGGCAGCGGGTTTAAATCGGCGCTTGGCGTCGCTTTCGTCGCGACCGCCGCAAGCCTCCTGCTTGGGGTCGACAAGGCGATCGAGGCGGCGTTGGTCGCCGCGTCGCCAGAGTGGCTGACGCAACTCACGACGCGGTTTTAGGTTTTTCGGGGACCGAACGCCATGGAGACACGCAAGACGGCGACTGCCCCCGAGGGCGCGACGTGGGCGCGGATCGGAGCAGGCTTCTATGTCGCCTGGGGCTTGTTTCACCTTCGTGTCGCCTATGACATTTATGAACTCGGCGCCGGGCAGTCGGGTCTGGCGCAGGGCCGAATCTTTCAGCTCGCGGCCTATATGCTGACGATCTCCCTTTTCGTGATCGCCGTCGCCGTCCTCAAGAATTCACGGAACGATCGAACAGGCTATTGGCTCAATCTGATCGTCGCCGGTTGGGCTGACCTGATTTGGGTCGCGGTCGTCGTCGCGCCTGGCTATGTCGGCCTCTTGCGCGGGCTCGCGCCGCCCGCGATATTTCTTGCGGGCGCGGCCGCGACGACGCTCGCGCGGCGCGCCAAGATTTTGTCTGATCAGCCGGTAATCTGAAGCCCGCGCTTCAGCCAGCCGGCGGCGAGGGCGATCACGCCGCCCGTCGCGGCAAGCGCGGCCATCGCCAGATAGGCCTCGTCGCCAAAGCGCGCCGTCAGCCAGCCGCTGCCATAGGTCGCGGCGGCTAGGCTCAGCGCCCCCGCCGCCGCAAGCCAGCCCTGCATGCGGGCGCGGTGGGTCGCAGAGGCGAGCGCGCCGAGCAGAAGCACGCTGCCGCAGGTCGTCGCGCCGAAGCTGAAGGCATGCAAGGTCTGCAGCGCGATGACGGCTTCGGCGCCGGGCGCGAAGCTCATGGCGGTCCAGCGCAAGGCCGCCCCAGCCGCCCCGAGCAGCAGCAAGGGGACGGCGCTCCGCTCGGAGCGGAAATAACGCGCGGCGAGCAAAAAGATGAGGATTTCCGCCCCGACCCCGACCGCCCAGGCGGCGCCAATCGCGCCGGGCGAAAGGCCTGCCGCGCGCCATCGGATCGTCCCGAATGCATAGACTTCGGCGTGGCTCGCCTGAATCAGCGCGGCCGCGGCGATCGTCAGCAGCGCGAGCCGCAGCCGGGCCGAATCGGCGGTGAGGCGGCCCGCCGTCGCGCCTGCGTAAAGATGCGCCCGGTTCATCCGGATGGCCGCGAACAATGCCGCCCCGACCGAGGGCAGCGAGAGCAGGATCAGCGCGACGATGATCTGTTCGCCGGGCAGCGCCTCGACGATCGCGGCCGAGGCCAGCATCGTCGCGAGCACCCCGATCGAGGTCCAGACCCGGATATGGCCATAAGCGATTGGCGGGCGCCCATCCGTCTCGGCGTGGCGGATTTCGCTCAAGGTGAGCGCATCGGCGAGCGCGGGCATTGATCCCATCGCCACCGAGACAAGCACCGCGCCGGCGAAGATCGGCGCAAAGCCTGAGCCAAAGCGCAGCCCGCAATAGGTTGCAAATACGGTGAGGGCGCAGGCGGTGACGGCGAGGCCGACGCCGCGTTTGTCGGCGAAGGCGGCGATGAGCGGAGTCGCGATCACGCGCGCGACCAGCGGCGTCGCGATGGCCGCGGCGATCTCTTCCGCGGTGAGCCCGCGCGCGGCGAGCCAGACCGGAAAATAGGGCAGATGCAGGCCCAGCGGCAGAAACAGCAGGCCCGCAAAAATCGAAAGATCGCGCGCTTCATGGCCGCCGGAGACCTCAGCCTTGCGATGGCGGGGGTCGGCGAGGGTCAAATGCGGTCCGCCTTGCTGGTTCTTGCTGGGAAGTTCGGTCAGCGTCACACAGGAAGGCGCCTCTACTCCATCGCCGCGGCCTTCAGGATACACACCATCATTGCGCTCGCCGGCCGGTCGGAAACATTGCGAATGATATGGGGGCGGTCGCAACGGTAGCGCAGCGTGTCGCCGGTCTTGGCGCGCTCGATCACGCCGGCGACCTCGACTTCGAGTTCGCCCTCGCTGATCGAAAGACTTTCCACCGAGCCGCGCTGATGCGCCTCGGATTCCAGCGCGCCGCCGGGCTCGGCGGAAAAATCATACCATTGCAGCCATTCGACCGTCTTGATCCAGCCGATGATCGAAAGCCTGCATTTGCCATCGTCGGAGACGAGGATCGGCGTCTCGTGACGCGCCGTCTTTTCGAGGAAGGGCTCGTCGTCGGCCGCCTGCAGAACGCGCTCGATCGAGACATCGAGGGCCTGCGACAGCCTCCAGATCGTCGCCAGCGTCGGATTGGTTTCGTTGCGCTCGATCTGGCTGATGATCGATTTGGCGACGCCGGATTGTTCGGAAAGCTCCGACAGCGAGAAATTATAGGCCTTGCGCAGTCTTTGTACGGTTTTGCCGAGCTGCCCCGACAAAGCGAGCGCGCCAGCTTCCATCACCTTGACCTTGTCGCGTCCCTCGACGCCCATGCTCGATCCGCTCATTCATTTGACGACGCCGCTGTCGCGCAGGACGCGTTTGCGTCCCGAACGGTAGCGGATTTCGTTTGGAATATCGAACGATTTGTCGGTTCCGCAAGCCCCCTCGGCGGATCGCCCCCGGCGGTGTCATCCAAAAGCCACGCGAATCTGTTCTTTAGGACGTGACGCAAATCAGGTTCGGGGTCCGCCGGTGAGCGACGTAAAAGAGCCAAGACGCTTTCGCACTCTCTTCCTGTCCGATATCCATCTCGGCACGAAAGACTGCCAGGCCGGTCTCCTGATCGACTTTTTGAAGCACAATGAAGCGGACACGATCTATCTTGTCGGCGACATTATTGACGGCTGGCGGCTGAAAAGCGGCTGGTACTGGCCGCAGGCGCAAAATGACGTCGTTCAGAAGCTGCTGCGCCAAGCGCGCAAGGGCGTCAAAATCTATTATACGCCGGGCAATCACGATGAATTCGCGCGCGATTTTCTCGGGATCTTCTTTGGCGGCGTCGAAATCATCGACCATGCGATCCATGAGACGGCTGACGGCAAGCGCCTTCTCGTCATCCACGGCGATCAGTTCGACGTCGTCGTCAAGCATGCCCGCTGGCTCGCCTTTCTCGGCGATTGGGCTTATGAATTCGCGCTCTGGGCCAATCGCTGGTTCAATCAGATCCGGCGCTCGTTCGGTTTTCCCTACTGGTCACTGTCGGCCTGGGCCAAGCTCAAGGTGAAGAATGCGGTGAGTTTCATCGGCGATTATGAATCCGCCCTCGCCGACGCGGCGCGCCGTCATCAGACGGACGGCGTCGTTTGCGGCCATATTCATCACGCTGCGATCCGCGACATCGACGGGATGCTTTACGTAAATACCGGCGATTTCGTCGAATCCTGCACGGCTGTCGCCGAACACGCCAACGGGACGCTCGAGATCCTGCACTGGCAGGCGACCGCCGCCGAACAGGCGCAGGCCAATGCTCTGGCGCAGGCCCGCCTTCCAGGCCGTCAGGCGGCGGCCTGATGCGGATCCTCATTGCCACCGACGCCTGGAAGCCCCAGGTCAATGGCGTCGTGCGATCGCTGGAGTCGGTCGCAAAAGCGCTGCGGGAATTCGGCGCCGAGATTGAATTTTTGACGCCGCAGGGATTCGCCTCCGTGCCGCTGCCGACCTATAGCGAAATCAAGCTCGCCTTCGCCAGCGCCGGTTCGATCCGCAAGAGGCTCGACGGCGCGCCGATCGACCATATCCATATCGCGACTGAGGGGCCCGTCGGCTTTGCCGCGCGACGCTATTGCCTGCGTAACAAACGGGCTTTCACGACGAGCTACCACACGCGTTTTCCCGAATATATCAGGGCGCGCACCTTTCTCCCGGAGTCGATCACCTATTCCGTTCTGCGCCGGTTTCACAATGCAGGTTCGGGCGTCATGGTGTCGACGGCCTCGATCGCCAATGACCTCGAAAAACGCGGCTTCGAGAGGCTGATGTTCTGGTCGCGCGGCGTCGACCACCGCCTGTTTTCGCCGGACCGGCGGATCAAGCTCGATCTGCCGGGGCCGATCTATCTTTACGCCGGCCGTCTTGCGCCCGAAAAAAACATTGAGGGCTTTTTGTCGCTCGATCTGCCGGGCTCAAAAGTGGTGGTCGGCGACGGGCCCTCGCGCCGCGCGCTGGAGGCGGCCTACCCCGACGCCCATTTCGTCGGCGCGAAGGACAGCGACACGCTCGCCGCCTATTATGCGTCCTCCGACGTTTTCGTGTTTCCGAGCCGCACCGACACCTTCGGCATGGTTCTGCTTGAGGCGCTCTCCTGTGGATTGCCGGTCGCCGCGCTGCCCGTCGCCGGCCCTCTTGACGTCATCGGATCGAGCGGAGTCGGCGTGCTCGACGAGGATCTGCGCGCCGCCTGCCTCAAGGCGCTCGAAACCCCCCGCGAAAAAGCGCGCGCCTATGCGCTGACCTTTACCTGGGCGAACAGCGCCCGGCAGTTTCTCGACAATATCATCCGGGCGAAAGCCCTGGGCCAGGTCAAGATGGTCCCTACCCCGCTCTTTTGAGGTCGGCCGAGAAGCTTGGCCAGGCGGGGCCTTTAACAAGCCGCATTTCGTCCCATATCAGCGGGAACGCTTATCAGGGCGCGATGGGATTGCACGCAATCCCATACCGCTTTGGCTGAGCTTCAAGTCTCACGCATGACGTCGATAGTCCGCGACTTTTCGAACGCGTGCCGAGGGTTTCCGAATGGACTATTTTCCTTCCTTTGTGCTCGATGAATCCGAGGCTGCGCCGCAGGAAGAGGCGGCCGCCCTGACGCACGATTTCCCCGCCGATGACGAGGCGCTGCTCGACGCCTATTCGAAAAGCGTAACGCGCATCGTCGAGGACGTCGGCCCGAGCGTCGTGCGGCTCGACGTCAAACGCGGCGACGGCCGCAGCGGCGGCTCGGGCTCCGGGGTGATCGTTTCCCCGGACGGGCTCATTTTGACCAACAGCCATGTGGTCGGCGGCGCCCGCCGCGCGAGCGTGACGACGCTTGACGGACGCAATCTGTCCGGCCGCGTCCTCGGCGATGATCCCGACACCGATCTCGCCCTGGTGCGGGTCGATGAGAACGTCACTTTGCCGGCGGCGCGGCTCGGCGATTCGAAACGGCTGAAACCGGGCGAAATCGCGGTCGCGATCGGCAATCCGCTCGGCTTCGATTCAACCGTGACGGCGGGCGTCATTTCGGCGCTCGGGCGTTCGCTGCGCTCGAACAACGGCCGCATGATTGATGATGTGATCCAGACCGACGCCGCGCTCAATCCCGGCAATTCCGGCGGACCGCTGGTCGCCTCAAACGGCGCCGTCATCGGCGTC
The DNA here is from genome assembly GCF_002891535.1 of Methylocella silvestris. Taxonomy (GTDB): domain Bacteria; phylum Pseudomonadota; class Alphaproteobacteria; order Rhizobiales; family Beijerinckiaceae; genus Methylocapsa; species Methylocapsa silvestris_A. The sequence continues at coordinate 31,809 of NZ_PDZR01000004.1, forward strand.
AACACCGCGATCATCGCCGGGGCGCAGGGCATCTGCTTTGCAGTCGCGGCGAATACGGCGCGTTTCGTCCTCGGCGAGCTCGTCGCCCATGGCCGCGTGCGCCGCGCCTATCTTGGCGTCGGCGCAAGCACGATCGTCCTGCCGCGCCGGATCGCGCTCCGGCTCGGCCTCGAGCAGACCACGGGCGCGGTGATCAGCCAGGTCGAAAAGGATGGCCCGGCGGATCACGCCGGCCTGCTCACCGGCGATATCGTTCTTGCCGTTGACGGCGCGCCGGTCGCCAGCGCCGGCGATCTTCTGCGCCTGCTGGGCGCTGACAAGATCAACCAGGTCGCGCCGCTCGATATTCTGCGCCGCTCCGACCGGCGCCGGTTCTGGGCCGCGCTGCGCGAGCGCGTTTGAACCGCAGCTTTGCCCGAGAATCAGGCAATCGCGCACAGTCACGGGAAAATCGATGGATTTTCCCGCTCGAGCAGCGCTGCGATGTCGCTATTCCATTGCTTCAGCCTGCGTTTTCAGGCAAGAGAGAGATCGATATCGCTTAAGTTCCTGCTGCGGCCGCGGCAGGAATGACCGGCTTCAGGCGGCGCTTTGGCGCAACTGCCTGCAAGTTACGGCAAAAAACCAAACCGTTACGTTGAGCCCAAGGGTTGCGCCAAAGGGCTCGTCGGTGTCGGCGGCCTTATGGCCGCAGCCCGTGTTTGCAGGGCGCAAATGCCCGTTTCAGGAACAAAATGACTTTTGAGGAACTCGGTCTCAGCGCGAAGGTGCTGCAAGCGGTCGAAGCTTCCGGCTACACCACGCCGACGCCGATCCAGGCCCAAGCCATCCCCTTCGCGCTCACCGGACGCGACGTTCTGGGCATTGCGCAGACAGGCACGGGCAAAACCGCCGCCTTTACGCTGCCGATGCTCTCCCGCCTCGAACAGGGCCGCGCCAGAGCACGCATGCCGCGCACCCTGATCCTTGAGCCAACTCGTGAACTGGCGGCTCAGGTCGAGGAAAGCTTTGTCCGCTATGGCGTCAATCACAAGGTCAATGTCGCGCTTCTGATCGGCGGCGTTTCCTTCGCGGACCAGGAGGCGAAGATCACGCGCGGCGCCGATGTGCTGATCGCGACCCCCGGCCGCCTGCTCGATTTCGCCGAGCGCGGCAAGCTGCTGCTGACCGGCATCGAGATCCTTGTCATCGACGAAGCCGACCGCATGCTGGACATGGGCTTCATCCCCGACATCGAGCGCATCTGCAAGCTGGTGCCCTTTACCCGGCAGACGCTGTTTTTTTCGGCGACCATGCCGCCGGAGATCACCCGGCTGACCGAGACCTTCCTGCACAATCCGGCGCGGGTCGAGGTCGCGCGCGCCTCCTCGACGGCGACGACGATCACGCAAGGCCTGATCGCTTCGGCGCCCGGCCCGGCCAAACGCGAAACTTTGCGCCGCCTGCTCCGGGGCGCCGCCGATTTCAAGAACGCCATCATTTTCTGCAATCGCAAGCGCGACGTTGCGCTGCTGCATAAATCGTTGCTGACGCACGGCTTTAACGCCGGCGCTTTGCATGGCGACCTCGACCAGCGGGCGCGGATGGCCTCGCTCGACGCTTTCAAGACCGGCGAAGTGGCGTTGATCGTCTGCTCCGACGTCGCCGCGCGCGGCCTCGATATTCCGGACGTCAGTCATGTCCTGAATTTCGACGTTCCGACCCATGCCGAAGATTATGTGCACCGCATCGGCCGCACCGGCCGCGCCGGCAAGAGCGGCGTCGCCATCACCATCGTGACAAAAGCCGATCAAAAACATATCGCCGAGATTGAGAAGCTGATCGGTCGTTCGATCGACTTTCTCGACGGGAAAACAATGGCGGACGTCGTCGAGGACGGGGCGGAAGAAGCTCCCGAGCGCGACGAGCGGCGGCCAAGGCGCGGCGAACGCCGCAACGGCCAGACGGAGGCCGAGGCGCCCCGATCGCGCCGCCGCGAAAGATCGGAAGGGGCGCGCCAACATACGGCGCAGCCGCCTTCAACGCCCGCCGCGCCGGCTCAGGCGGCGCCGCGGCCAACCGGCGGCCCGGCGGCCCCGCCGCGTGAGCAACGCAAACCGCGGCGCGAGGACGATGACGCGCCCGTCATCGGCATGGGCGATCATGTTCCGATGTTCCTGCTTCGGCCGGTCAAGCTGAAGCCGGCCAAAACCCGCGAAGACGCCGAAGAGTCAACCAGCGTCAGCTGATTTCGCAGCCCGCTCCTTCGACTTAGGCGCACGCGCCCCCGCGTTCAGCGGGGCGGCCGCCTGGCCATGCAAAGAATCGCGGCGATCTCTCAGCGCCCGGCGCTTCTGGCCCCTCATGATCGAAGCTGCCTTTATTTCCCTTATATGCCGTGAACTTTTCCACGCATTATTGGAATTAACTCCCTCGTCGATTGCCATATGACGCAATTGCGCAACAGCAGCGGCGTTTCTCCGCGCTCTGCTTTCGCTGTGCTTGTCCGGCCATGCACCTAATCTTATCGTCACCGCATAGGCATGAACGGCCGATGCGGCGCGGATTGGGAGACAAGCGGCTGTGACCCGAAACTTACCATTAAAGACAGTATTGATGCTGGCTGTGGCGCTCGCGCCCTTGGGCTTTTCCGCAGCCCTTGCTCAGGATGGCGCGGCTCCGGCCGACGCCAATGTTGTCGCCCTCCCGGAAGTCGATGTGATCTCGACCTCGCCCCTGGCTGGCGCCGGAGGGGAAGACCGCTTCAGCTTTCCGAGCCAGGTGCAGACGGTTGACGCGCCGGCGTTCGAGCGCACGCGCTCGCCGAGCGTCACCGATACGCTGCAGCAGCGCGTTCCGGGCGTCACCGTGACCGACATCAACGGCAATCCATTTTCGCAGGATCTGATGTATCGCGGTTTCGAGGCCTCGCCGCTGCAGGGAACGCCGCAAGGCCTTGCCGTCTATCAGAACGGCATGCGCGTCAACGAAGCCTTCGGCGACACCGTGAACTGGGATCTGATCCCGCCGCAGGCGATCGCCCGCACCGATATTTTTACGGCCAATCCGATCTTCGGTCTCAACGCCCTTGGCGGAGCCGTCAGCATTGAAATGAAAAACGGCTTCAACTGGCAAGGTTTCGAGGCGCAGATTCTCGGCGGCTCCTATGGGCGCGTCAGTGGCTATTTCCAGTATGGCAAGCAGGTCGACAACTTCAGCCTCTATGTCACCGCCGATGTGGCGCATGAGGGCGGCTGGCGCTATTTCTCGCCGTCGACGCTGGTCCGGGCCTATGGCGATTTAGGCTACAGGACGCAGGATGCGGAGGTGCATTTCATCGCCTCCGGCGCGACGTCGAACCTTGGCGTGATCGGACCGACGCCCGTCAATCTCCTGAGCCAGAGCCTCAGCAGCGTCTTCACTTTTCCGCAAACGACCCAGAATGACATGGGTTCGATTGCCCTGACCGGCAAATTCGATATCAACAAGAACTGGCAGATCGCCAGCAATTTCTACATGAGGACGTTCCGGCAAAAGCATTCGGACGGCAATGACGCCGATCTTGGGGCATGCGACGATCCCAATGACGGCCTGTTATGCCTTGACGAAGACAACTTCCCGGCCGTCACCAATCCAAACGCCTTTGTTGTTCGGAACAACCATACAGGCCAGGCGATTCCCTACACGGATGGCGTCGTCTATGGGACGATCGATCGCACCGAGACCCATTCGACGACTGCCGGCGTAACGCTACAGGCGACCGACAACGAAAAGCTGTTTGACCACGCTAATTATTTCACTTTCGGCGGCAGCGTCGACCGCGGCTTCTTCAATTTCGCGTCGACGAGCACGCTCGGCGCTATCCAGGCCAATCTCAACGTCGTCCCAACCGGAACATTCGCCGGATCGAATGCGATTCTGCAGACGGCTGGCGACATCGGCTATGTGCCAACCTATCTCAACGGCACGACGACCTATTACGGCATTTATGCGCTCGATACCTTCAACATCACCCCCGAATTCGCGGCGACCGCGGGGGCGCGGCTCAATATTGCGAATATCAACACAGAGGACGCCAGCGGCCTCAACTCCGAGTTGACGAGCGCCAGTAATTTCAACCGCATCAACCCTGTGTTCGGGCTCACCTACAAGATCCTGCCGTGGCTTTCGGCCTATGGCGGCTATTCCGAAGCCAATCGCGCCCCGACGCCGCTCGAACTCGACTGCGCCAATCCGCAAAAACCGTGTCTCCTTGAAAACTCCCTGGTGTCCGACCCGCCGCTACAGCAGGTCGTCTCCCACACCATTGAAGCCGGCCTGCGCGGTACGGCGAACAATGTGCTCGGCGGCCAGATCAATTGGAAGGCCGGCTATTTCCACACCGAGAGCACAAACGACATTATTTCGCTGGCCAGCACAATCACCGGGCGCGGCTATTACGCCAATGTGCCCGCTACGCTCAGACAGGGCGTTGAGGCGAGCATCGAATACCACAGCGGCAACCTCATGGCTTATGCGAATTATGCATTGGTCGACGCCACCTATCGCTTCACGGCTGAACTTGCCTCGCCGAATAATCCTTATGCCGACGCGAATGGAAATGTCCTTGTCACGCCGGGCGATCATATCCCCGGCATCCCGCGGCAGACGGGGAAGTTCGGCCTCGAATATTCCTTCACGTCGCAATTCAAGGCCGGAGCGGATATATTGATTGTCGGCAGCCAATATTATGTCGGCGACAACTCGAATCTCAACCCACAATTGCCGCTCTATTGGACGGCGAATATTCACGCGTCCTATCAGGTGACCGAGAACATTCAGGTGTTCGGGCTCGTCAACAATCTCTTCAACAACCGCAACGCCACCTATGGCGCGTTCTTCGACACCACCACCAACGCCCAGATCGCCAATGGAACGTCCTTGACCGATCCGCGCACCTTGACGCCGCTCGCGCCCATCTCGGTCTATGCCGGCGTCAAAGTCAATTTTTGAAATATTGGCTTTCTCCGGTCGCAGGAGCAGAAGGCATGGTTTGCGCGATCCTCGTGCGACCATGCCCTTTTCGCGCGACTTTAGGCGCGGCGCCGCGCCGATGTTGGCGACGGACTTAGAGGGAAGGCCGATCGCGCTCTAACCATTGTTTCAACGCAAGCGCTTGGTCCAAAAAGAGCCTTGAGCTCTTTGAGCGGGGATCCAGCCTGCACCCTCAGCGCGACACGTAATCGGGCTCGGCGGTCGGATCGCCGATCTGGACCCAGACATTCTGATCGGCCTGGGACTGGCGTTTGACGAAACGATAGGGCGTGCGGCTCCAGAGCTTCACGTCGGGCGCCAGATTATCCAGAATGAAATCGCCATTGCTGGTCTTCACCGTCAGCACCGCATGACCTTCATTGCTCTGATCCTTGACGACGGTCATCAGCAGCGCCTGACGCGGAAAGCCTTCCTCGAGGAGGATCTTGCGCTTCAAAAGCGCGAAATCCTCGCAATCGCCCTTCCCGTCGGCGGGATAGTCCCATTGGTCGAGGACGCCCCAATGCTCTTTGTCCGTGATCGCGACGATATGGGCGTTGACCCATTTGTTGACGCGTTCGATCTCGCGCAGTGTTTTTGGCGCGGCGACGACGTCAAGCGGCTCGATCGCGCCGCCGTCGCAAACGCCCTGATAGCGGCGGCAGAAGTCGGCCCATCCGAAGGGAACGCTGGTCACCGATCCGATCGGCATGAATGAGGACGGGCTTGGCGCGCCGACGGCGAATGCGCCCGAGGTCAGCATAGAGAGAGAGATTAAAGCGGACGAAAGAAGCTTCGTCGCTCTCCGGCTTCTCTCGCTCAAGCTTTTCATTCCCAAGCCTCCAACGTCGCGCATTCGAACTTGCCGGCGGCGCGTTGTCGCGAAATTAAATCCAGTATTTCAATTTTAACGTGCCGCAGCACACGCACGGACGAATTCCGACGTTGCTTAATCTCGTCTTCCCGCAAAGGCGTCCAATCTTAAGCAGTTTTGTTTGGAGCCTTGGGAAAACTTCCTCTTGCGCTATCGAATGGGGATCCGCACTTAAGGCTTGCCCGGAGGTTTGAACCCGCGTCCGCCCAATTCGTTTCTAAATCGTTAACCGCAGGGCGCCATAGGGTCAAGCCGAAGTCGGGCGGCCGGCGCCGTCGCATTAAAACATTGTTAACGAGGTGAGGCGTGAGCTCAATCGAAATGGGACCTCCCGGCAGGGCGATTGTGGCGACGGCAGGGCTTCTTCCCGCCGATGAGGCCGCCTTGCGCCGCGCAATCGATGAATTGCGGCGATCGAGCCTCGCCATGCGCCTCACCGCGCTGATCGGTCGCCAGTTGGGGGCGATCAGCCTCGCCGTGCCCAGCCAGTTTACCGAGGCCGTCAACAAATCGGCGGAAGCGGCGATCCGCAGCGCGATGGCCGTTGCCCTTCGAAGCCTCGCGACCGCCGAAAAACGCGACCGCCGCCGCCTGCACCGGTCCGTGGCGACGCTCGCGGGCGCCGCCGGCGGCGCAATCGGTCTTGCCGGCCTGCCCTTCGAGTTGCCGTTCACGACAACGGTGATGCTGCGCTCGATCGCCGACATCGCCTTGAGCGAGGGCGAGGATCTGAGCGATCCCGACGTCGCGATCGCCTGCCTTGAAGTGTTCGCGCTCGGATCGGAGCAGCAGCACCCCGCCGACAGCATCGAGTCCGGCAGCGCTCTCGATACCGGCTATTTCGCCGTGCGGGTGCTGCTCGCAAAATCAATCACGCAATCGGCGAAACGGTTCCTGCAAAGCGGCCTCACCGACCAGGCCGCCCCCCTGCTGGTGCGTCTCATCACCCAGATCAGCGCCCGTTTCGGGCTTGTCGTGTCGCAAAAGCTTGCAGCGCAAAGCATCCCGATCATTGGCGCGGCCAGTGGCGCGGCGATCAATTACGCCTTTGTCGATCATTTTCAAACGCTCGCGCGCGGCCACTTCACCGTGCGTCGCCTCGAGCGGATCTATGGGGCAGCGCAGGTTCGTGTGGAATATGACCGACTGGCGGCGCAAATTTGAGCGAAACCCTCATTGCCGCCGCTTGCTGCATTGTGGTAAGACCGTGGCGTTTTAGGGGCGCATTCGCCACGCCTTGGCCGCCGCCATTCAATTTGCCAGCCCACCTTGGAGCCTCCCGTGAAAAATGTGACGGTTCCGCTCGCCCGGATCGCACGTCGCTGCGCCGCCGCAACCATCGCGGTCGGCGCATGCCTGTCGCTCACGGCAGGCGAAGCCAATGCCGGCTTTTTCGATTTTCTGTTCCAGCCGCCGCCGCAATATTCGGCGCCGGTTTACCGTCCGATGCATGTCGCGCCCCATGTGAAAAAGAGGGTGGTGACGCGCAAGCCCAAAGCGTTCGCCGACAAGCCACACACGCCGGCGCGGGTCGTCTCGAACTATCTCGACGACGACAGCCTCCAGAAAGGCGACGCGGTGATGACGAGCGAGGGCTTGCGGATTTTTACCGGCTCATCCGGACTTCCGCATAAAACCGCCGATTTCGCCCGCGTTTCGGACACCAAGCGCCTGTCCGGCCGGCAGCGCGACGCGCTGCTCGCCATCGATACGCGCGGCGCGAACGGCTCTCTTCTTTCCGGCCGCTCCATCGCCGAGCCGGGCGTTTCGGCGGGCGAGATGATCGTCGACGCCAAAGGCGCGAAGATTCGCTACGTCGGACCTTAAGCGTTAGCGTCGCCGGCGGCCGCTTCGTCGTCCTCGCCGCTGGCCATTGCGCCCAGCACCTCGGCGGCGATCTGACGCGTGACGCGGCTCTTGCGGGCGAGCGCCTCGCGGTCGAGCCTCTCGATAAAGCTGCGCGCGGCTTCAAGCGAGTAATCAAGCCGCAGCGCCGCGTAATCGACGAGCCGCACGTCGACGACGAGCTGGCGATCCATCAACAGCTTGACCAACACCATGCGCATCAGCGCGTCGTCCGGCGCGCCGATCGAGACGCTTGGCGCAAGCCGCAGCCGCGAGAGCAAGTCCGGAAGGTCGAAACTTTCGGGCCCCGGCGGGCGCCGCGCCGTCATCACCAGCGGCAGGCGGCGCGAAATCCCGAGATTGACCAGGTGAAAGAGCTGCGCCTGCCCTGGCCCGATCGCTTCTATGTCTTCGATCAGCAAGGCGCCGGCGGCGGCGAGCGCGGCGGCCTCGCGTCCGACAAGGGATGCGGCGGCGATTGTCGTCGCCCCCGACCTCGCGGCCCAGATCGCGCCAAGATGGCTCTTGCCTGAGCCCGGCGGCCCGATCAGGATCAGCGCCGGATTCGGCCAGTCGGGCCAGCGCTCGATCATTTGATAGGCGCTCTCATTCGAGCCGGAAATAAAGAAATCCTCTGCGCTGAAGCCGGGCTCCAGCGCAAGATCGAGCGGCAATTGACGCGCCGCCATGTCAGCTTGTTTCCTTGAACGAGCCGCCTGGAGCCTCGATCAAAATCTTGGACCCCGGCCCTTCGAGCTCGGTGTAGAGCTTGCTCGAACGATAGCGCCGGACCGCAAAGCGCAGGATGACCCCGAAGGCGGCGGCGCAGGGCACGGCGATGATGAGCCCGGTAAATCCAAACAGGCTGCCAAAGGCCAGCAGCGCGAAAATCAGCCACACCGGATGAAGGCCGACCGATCCGCCGACGAGCTTCGGCGACAGAATATTGCCTTCGAGAAACTGGCCGGACACGACGACGCCAATCGCCATGATCGTCAGCCGCCACTCCGGCCAGCCCTGCACGATGGCGATGACGGCGGAGAGCACGAGGGCCGTCAGCGAGCCGACATAGGGAATGAAACTCAAGAACCCGGCGGTGATGCCGATCAAGAGCCCGAAGTTGAGGCCGATCAAGGACAGGCCGACGCCGTACCAGAGGCCGAGAAAAAGACAGACCAGCGACTGGCCGCGCAGAAAACCGGCCAGCGCCGCATCGATCTCGCGGGCGAGCTCGCGCACCGTGCCGCGATGGCGCAGCGGGACCAGGCTATCCACTGTCGCGATCATCTTGTCCCAGTCGAGCAGCATATAAAAGGCGACGACGGGGGTCAGCACGAGAAGCGACACAACGCTGATCAGCGCGGCCCCGCTGCTCCAGATCGACTTGACGAAAGCGCCGGCCCATTGCGCCGCCTGATTGACGAGATCGCTCGTCGAATTGCGCAAATCCGTCGAGGTCTCCTTGCCGAACCCGAGCTTTTCGAGGATCGAGCCGCCATGGTCCTGTGCGAACCGCGCGCCGAAGTCGGCGGCGAGATCCTCAAGCCGGACGGCATAGTCCGGCAGCGCCTGAAGGAAGCTCGACAGCTGACGCCAGAACGCGGGCATGACAAGCACCAGGATCAGGGCAAGGATCAGGATGAATCCCGCCATGATGAGCAGGGTCGCGCCAAGCCGGTTCAACCCCAGCCGTTCAAGCCGGTCGGCGACGGGATTGAGCAGATAGCCGAGCGCCAGAGCCGCGGCGAAGGGAAGCAGAACCCCGCTGAACAGCCACAACAGCAGCACGAATAAAACGAGCGCGCCGAGCCAGAAGCCGATCTGCCATTCGAGGCGCATGAAACTGTCCTTCTCCTCAATGCGATGACGGCGAAAGCCCCTCCGCGCCCGCCCGCTCGGAGGCGCGGCTCGCTTGCTCCGGCGGCGCCTCAGGCGCTCATATGCCGGATCCACCGATTGAAATAGGCTCCGAGCGAGGCAAGCGCGAGCGCTGCGACGATATAAAGCGACGCGTCGAACCAGGCTCCCTTCGAGACGCCGAAGGCCTCGACGCTCAGCACGAGCGCCGCGAACAGGATCTGCGCCAGCGTGTTGAGCTTCGAGATCCAGAGCGGCCTGACCTTCAGGGGCTTGTCAAGAATGCGCGCGATCAGAAAGGCGCCGACGATCATCACATCGCGGGCTACCACGATGATCGCGATCGTCGCCGGGATCGCGCCAACGATGGCGAGCGTCACGAAGATCGAGACGAGCAGCGCCTTGTCGGCAATCGGATCGAGATAGGCGCCGAGTTCGGTCCGCCAGTTGAAGGTCTTGGCGATCCAGCCGTCGAGCCCGTCGGAAATGCCGGCGACGATAAAAGCGATGCAGGCTTCCTTCCAGCGCTGCGCCGTGATCAGCGAAATGATGACCGGCACGAGGATCAGGCGGCCGAAGGTAATGAGATTGGGCAGGCTGCCGAAACTGTAAAAATCCATGCGCTTTGTCGGTGAGCTTCTCGTTGGGCGAAACCTATCATGCGGCGAGGCAAAATCACATGCCGCAAGCCGACGTGCGACCGGACTTCGCCGCCTGCTTGCTTTGCCGCGCCGGAGAGGCTAGCCGTGGACCCTCACAGGCCGGACGGACGATGACCGACGAAACCAAGTTGACCTATGCCGACGCTGGCGTCGATATCGACGCCGGAAACGCCATGGTCGAGGCGATCAAGCCGCTTGTCAGGGCGACGCGAAGGCGCGGCGCCGACGCCGAGATCGGCGGCTTTGGCGGATTGTTCGATCTCAAGGCCGCGGGCTTTATTGATCCGATCCTCGTCGCCGCCAATGACGGCGTCGGCACCAAGGTGCGGATTGCGATCGAGACTGGCGTCCATGACACCATCGGCGTCGATCTCGTCGCCATGTGCGTCAACGACCTCATTGTCCAGGGCGCCGAGCCGCTGTTCTTTCTCGACTATTATGCGAGCGGCAAGCTCGACGGCGGCGCCGCCGCCGCCGTGGTCAAGGGCATCGCGAATGGCTGCATCGAAGCCGGCGCCGCCCTGATCGGGGGCGAGACCGCCGAGATGCCGGGGCTTTACGCCGGCGCCGACTATGATCTTGCGGGATTTGCGGTCGGCGCGGTCGAGCGCGGCGCGCTATTGCCGCGGAGCGATATCGCGGCGGGCGATATTGTGCTCGGCCTGCCCTCCTCGGGCGTCCATTCCAATGGATTTTCGCTTGTCCGCAAGATCGTCGCGGCGCGAACGCTCAGCTGGGACGCGCCCGCGCCTTTCGCGCCCGGCCAAAGCCTCGGCGCGGCGCTGCTCACGCCGACGCGCATCTATGTCAAAACGCTGCTGCCGCTGCTGCGCGCCGAGGCGGGCGTCAAGGGGCTCGCCCATATCACCGGCGGCGGCTTTCCCGACAATCTGCCGCGCGTGCTGCCGCAGGGCCTTGGCGTCGAGGTCGACCTTTCGGCGATCGCGGTCCCGCCCGTGTTCGCGTGGCTGGCTGAGGCCGGAAATGTCAGCGCGGCCGAAATGCTGCGGACGTTCAACTGCGGCATCGGCATGGCCCTGATCTGCGCGGAACGCGACGCCAGCGCGCTTCTATCAAGCCTTCGCGCGGCCGGCGAACAGCCGGTCACGCTCGGCCGCGTCTCTCTCGCCGGGGCCGAACGCGTGACCTATTCCGGGCGCCTTTCGCTTTGACGAGCTTTTCGCTTTGACGACATGGCGCAAGCGCACGGCCGTCCTCATTTCGGGACGCGGCTCCAATATGCAGGCGCTGGTCGAGCGCGCGCGCGAGCCCTCGTTTCCGGCTGAAATCGTGCTGGTCCTGTCGAATCGGCCGGAGGCCGCGGGCCTCTCCTTCGCCAAATCGCAAGGGATCGCCTGCGCCGCTGTCGACCACAAGATCTACGCCGGGCGCGAGGAATTCGAGCGCTCGATGCAGGCGCTGCTCGAGCTACACCGGATCGAGCTCATCTGCCTTGCCGGCTTCATGCGGCTGCTGACGCCCTGGTTCATCGGGCAATGGCGCGGACGCATGCTCAACATCCACCCGGCCCTCCTGCCCGCCTATCGCGGCCTCAACACGCATGAGCGGGCGCTCGCCGATGGCGTCAAGATTCACGGCTGCACGGCGCATTTCGTCGTTCCGGCCATGGACGAGGGGCCGATCGTCGCACAGGCGGCAGTCGCCGTGCTTGACGACGATACGCCGGCGACATTGGCGGCGCGCGTGCTGGAGCAGGAGCATCTCATCTATCCGGGCGCGCTGGAGCGGCTGGCGCGCGGGTCGCTGCATGTCATCGGCAATCGGGTGTTTTGCGACGACGGGACAGAGGCGCCGAAGGCGCTGCGCAATCCCGCCGACTAAATAAGGCTGACCCGCTCAGCTTTGGCCGAGCTTTGCGGCCAGCACGTCGACTTTGTCGATGCGCGGCGGTTCGGCCAGCAACTCTTCCGCGCGCGCCATCAAAGCCGCGGCGATGGCGCCATTGAGATGCGCCTCGCGCCCATGCTCGTCGGCGAAGGCGTCGAAGATGCCGAAGCTTTGCGGCCCGAAGCGCAGAGCGAACCAGACCGTGGTCTCCGGCTCCGCATTGGCGAGTTGCAAACCGCTTTCCAGAAATGTCTGCAAGGCCTCCGCCTGCCCCGGCTTGGCTTCGAGGCGCACAAACAAAGCTAATCGGACCATTTACTTTTCCTTCTTGCAGCGATGAAACGAACGCTGTCTTTTTAAGCCACTGCGGGCCCCTTGCCGCTTGGCGAGATCGCCAAACTTGTTATCATTCTCGCCATGATCATTTATCTTTTGGCGCTTGATGGCGTATTCGACACGGGTCTTGCCGCGCTGCTCGACGCCTTCGGGGCAGCAAACGACCTCTCGGGCGCAGCGGACATTGCGACGGCTCCCTTCACGGTCCGCATCATCGGCGTCCGCAAGCATGTGAAAACAGCTCAAGGCCTCATCGTTCCTGTCAGACCGTTCAGGGATTCGCCGCCGCCAGACCTTGTCATCGTTCCAGCGCTCGGAACGAAGACGCCTGAAACCCTGCTGGCCGCCATGGAGCGCAAAGACGTCGCCGAGGCGCGCCGGTTGCTGCGGGCCTTCGCCGGACAAGGCGCCGAAATCGCCGCCGCCTGCACGGCCACTTTTCTCCTCGCCGGGGCCGGGCTGCTCGACGGCCTGCCGGCGACGACGAGCTGGTGGCTCGCGCCCTTATTTCGCGCGCGCTATCCGCAGGTCGATCTCGACGAATCGCGCATGATCGTGGAAACCCGGCGCCGGATTACGGCGGGGGCGGCGCTCGGCCATCTGGATCTTGCTTTACGCGTGATTCGCCGCGTCAGTCCGGCGCTCGCAGCCATCACAGGAAAATATCTGCTGGCCGATCCGCGGCCCTCGCAGGCCGCCTTCATCGTCCCTGACCACCTCGCGCATAACGACCCGATCGTCGAGCGTTTCGAACGCTGGGCGCGAAGCCATCTCGCCGATGGATTTTCGCTGCCCGCAGCGGCGCTCGCCATAGGCTCGAGCGAACGCACTTTGGCGCGACGGCTGCGCAGCGTCCTTGGCAGGTCTCCTTTGTCGTTTTTCCAGGATTTGCGCGTCGAGCGCGCCACGCATCTTCTGCAAACAACGAGCGATAGCGTCGAGCAGATCGCGGCGCAGGTCGGCTATGCCGATGGCGTCACGTTGCGCACGCTGCTGCGGCGCAGGACCGGCCGGAGCGCCCGCGATCTGCGGCTGCGCGACGCGTCGCACGAACCAGAATCGCGGCCCCGCGCGGCAGGCAATCCTGTCTCCACAAATATTTGACTATTTCTATAGACTAAGATTGAATATGGCCGCCTCGCCAGCTGCGCGACGCCACGTCAAGGAATCCGCCTATGTATCGCAGACATTTTCTCAGCGCCGCCCTTGGCGGAGCGATCGCCGCGCTAGCCGTCAAAGCGCAAGCCGCCGCATTGAAGGAAATTCGCATCGGATTTCAAAAGGCGGGCGTTCTCTTCGCATTCAAGCAGCGCCGCACGCTGGAGTCGGCGTTCGAAGCGCAGAACATCGCCATCAAATGGATTGAATTTCCGTTCGGGCCGCCGATCCTCGAGGCGCTCGCCACGGGCAGCGTCGATTTCGGTTTCACCGGCGATGCGCCGCCCATCTTCTCGCAGGCGGCCGGGGCCGATCTGCTTTATGTCGCAGCCCTGCCGAAGAATTCGATCGAGGGAATCGTCGTGCGTGAGGATTCGCCGATACGGACCATTGGCGATCTTAAAGGAAGGGCGATCGCCATCCCGAAGGGTTCGAGCGCGCATAACATGACGATCGCCGCGCTGGAGAAGGCCGGGCTGTCGTTTGGCGATATCAAGCCGGTCTATCTCGCGCCAGCCGATGGATTTGCGGCCTTCTCCCGCGGCAGCGTCGACGCATGGACGATTTGGGATCCCTATTTCGCGCTCGCCCAAAAGGCCGGCGCCCGCGTCGTCGCGCTGAACACCGAGGTCGAACAGCCCTCGCAATTCTTCCTCGCAGCCAGAAGCTTCGCGGAGCAGAATCCACGGACGCTGAGCCAGCTGATTGACGTCTTCGCCGGCGAGTTTGCCTGGGCGCGCGCCCACCGCCCCGAACTGGCGCAGGCCATTCATGATGCGACGGGCATTGACGAAGAGGCGATTCTCAAAGCCGTCCAGCGCGCCGACCTCGATGTCGTCCCGCTGAATGACGCGATCGTCGCCAATCAGCAGGCCGCGGCCGATCGCTTTTTCAGGACCGGCCTCATTCCAAGAAAGATCGCCGTCCGCGACATCATCTGGACCTGGACGCCAAGCTCCTGAGCGCGGTTTGAAAGCCCCGGCGGCGAGGCCGGCTCAAACAGCCTAACTACCGCCGATCAGCCGACGATCTCGTTGCCCGAAAACCATTGCGCGATCTCGATCGCCGCCGTTTCCGGCGCGTCCGAGCCATGGCCGGAGTTTTCGCCGACCGACAGCGCGAACTCCTTGCGGATCGTTCCGGGAGCCGCTTTGGCCGGGTCGGTCGCGCCGAGGACGTCGCGATAGGCCTTGATGGCGTTCTCGCCTTCCAGCACCTGCACCACGACCGGGCCAGCGGTCATCGTCTCGACGAGCTCGCCGAAGAAGGGGCGCTCCTTGTGCACCGCATAAAAGGTTTCGGCCTGCGCCGTGGTGATCCGAACGCGCTTCTGGGCGATGATCCGCAGCCCCGCCTTTTCGATCAGCGCATTGATCGCGCCCGTCAGATTGCGCCGCGTGGCGTCGGGCTTGATGATGGAGAAAGTGCGTTCGATCGCCATAAGCGAAAAATCCTTGGAGAGTTGGGGGGAGAAATTGGCAAGGCAAATTCGAGGGCGCTTATAGAGGCGCGCCGCCGCCGCCGCAAGCCGCCCTCCCGCGCCGCTCACGCCGCGATTGAATTGCGCGGTCAGGATTGATATTCGAGTTGCATGAACCTGCGCGACCTTCGCTACATCATCAAAGTCGCCGATCTCAAGCATTTTGGCCGCGCAGCCACCGCCTGCCATGTCAGTCAGCCGACGCTGAGCGGCCAGATTCTGAAGCTCGAGGAAGAGCTTGGCGTCGCCATTTTCGAGCGGGTCGGCAAATCGCTGACGACGACCGCCGCCGGCGACCTCATCCTCGCCCATGCCCGGCGCGCGGTCGCCGCCGCCGACGATCTCCTCGCCTGCGCCAAGGCGAGCCGCGATCCGATGGTGGGGCCCCTGCGCCTTGGCGTCATCCCGACGCTCGCGCCCTATCTGATGCCCTTCGTGCTGCCGCTCGCGCGCGCCGCCATGCCGCTGACGCCGCTGGCGCTGGTCGAGGATTTGACCGAGCGTCTGATCGACCTTGTCGCGCAAGGCGATCTCGACGCAGCCCTGATCGCCTCCGATCCCGAAAGCGAGACCCTCTCCGTCGTAAAATT
Organism: Methylocella silvestris; assembly: GCF_002891535.1. Lineage (GTDB taxonomy): Bacteria > Pseudomonadota > Alphaproteobacteria > Rhizobiales > Beijerinckiaceae > Methylocapsa > Methylocapsa silvestris_A. Next base: position 47,451 of record NZ_PDZR01000004.1, read on the forward strand.
GTTCGCCGAGCCGTTTTTCCTCGTGCTCGCGCGCGATAACCCCCTCGCGGCGCAAAACGAGGTGAACGCGGCGGCGATCGATCCGCAGCAGCTGCTCTTGCTCGCCGACGGCCACTGTCTGCGCGATCAGGCGCTCGATCTCTGTTCAAGCCCGCGGCGCAATGAAGGCGATTTGACAGACATGCGCGCGACGAGCCTGCAAACGCTGCTGCATATGGCCGCGGCGGGCTATGGCATGACGCTGATCCCCGCTCTGGCGCTGATCGAGGAGTCCCGCCTGCCCGGCGACCTGACGGCGCGCCGGCTCACAGGACCGCATACGTCGCGGACGATCCGGCTTGTGTCGCGCCCGACCCATCCGCGCCGCGTCGCCATCGACGAACTGGCGCGGCTGATCGTCCAGAGCGTTCCGGACAAGCTGACCGCCCTATCGAAATGAACGGCTCCAGAACGCGTGAAGCCCGCTTGGCCGTTTGGCCAGCGGGCTCCATTCTTGACTTAATGTCCGACGTTAAGCGTAGGCCGGAAGCTGCGCCGCCTCGAGAGCGATCGCCGCCGACTGAACGATGGCGGCATAACGCACCGCCGTCTGGATGACCTCCTGGGTCACGCCGGCGTCGGCCAGAACCTTCTCATGCGCGTCGATGCACATGCCGCAGCCGTTGATCGCCGAGACGGCGAGACACCAAAGCTCGAAATCGGTCTTCGGCACGCCCGGAGAGCCGATCACGCCCATGCGCAGCTTCGCCGGCATGGTTTTGTAGACCGGGTTCGAAGCGAGATGAACAAAGCGGTAGTAGACGTTGTTCATTCCCATGATCGTCGCCGCGGCGCGCGCGGCGTCGCGCGCTTCGGGGGTGAGATGCGAGGCTGCCTCGCGATCGAAAGCTGCGGCCACCTCGGCGTTTCGGCTTGCGAGCGCGCAGGCCAGAAGCAGACCATATTTGGTCTGCTCCTTGAGACTGTCGTCATTCGCGATCGAGCCGAGGTTAAGGCGCACATCCTTAGCAAAATCAGGAAGTTGCGCCTTGAGGCTATCAATCGACATTAAGCCGCCTTGAGAACGTCGCCGCCAACCTCGCGGTTGCAGGGGCAAAGCTCGTCCGTCTGCAGCGCGTCGAGAACGCGCAGCGTATCCTTCGGGGCGCGGCCGACATTGAGGTTGGTCGCGTAAATATGCTGGATCACATTGTCGGGATCGACAATGAAGGTGTAGCGATAAGCGACGCCGGCGGGCGAGCGAACGTCAAGACCGTCCGTAAGTGATCCATTTGTGTCTGCAAACTGCCAGATTGGCAGCTTGGCAAGGTCCTTGTGATCACGGCGCCAGGCGAGCTTGACGAATTCATTGTCGGTTGAACCGCCGAGGACGACAGCGTCGCGATCGGAGAACTCTTCGTTGAGACGCGCGAATTCGGCAATCTCGGTCGGGCAAACGAAGGTGAAGTCCTTCGGATAGAAGAAGATAATCTTCCATTTCCCAGGAAAGCTGGCCTGCGTGATTTCTTCGAAGGCGCTTTCGCCATTCTCTTCATGCTTCTCGAAGCCCGGCTTGACGCCGGTCACAGAAAATTCGGGAAGCGTTTCGCCGATACGGGCCATCTTTGCTGTCTCCTTGTAGAGCATGACTATCGATATGAAGATTTATTACCAAACGGTTCCCCGCGTCCAATCGTTCATGCAAATCGACAGGATCGCCAGAACCAATATTGCTGCATCGCATGAAACGCGTTTGCTTACGCGGGCGCTGGGCTCAAGATGCAAAACATGTGCGACCTTTGCCTTGACCCTGAATGCGCAAGGCGCGGCCGAACTCCCCGCGCCGCGGACGAATGCGCAACCTGTTAGAATTGCTCTAACTCCACCGTCACAATCTAGGCTCGCGCCCCTCGGGGCTCCACGCGACATTGCGTCGCAGCAATTTGCGGGGCCGGCCGCGCCGCTTCCCTGTGTGGCCGTCCTCCTTGCATTGCAGCGCAACTCAGGCGAAAAGCGTCGATGCTTCACATCAATGACGTCACGCTGCGGCTTGGACCGCGCGTTTTGTTCGACAAGGCCAGCGCCGCCTTGCCCGACGGATCTCGCGTTGGCTTCGTCGGCCGCAACGGGACCGGCAAGACGACGCTGTTCAAGATCATTTCGGGCGAACTCCACGCCGAATCGGGCGAGGTCTCCTATCCGCGGCAGATGCGCCTTGGCCGGGTCGAGCAGGAGGCCCCGGGCGGTCCGCAATCGCTGATCGATTTCGTGCTCGACGCCGACGTCGAACGCGCCGCGCTGATGCGCGAGTCAGAGACCGCCACGGACCCCGGCCGCATCGCCGACATTCATTTGCGCCTGGTCGACATCGACGCACATGCGGCGCCCGCCCGCGCCGCCGGCATTCTGGCCGGCCTTGGCTTCGACGAGCCGGCGCAGCTCAAACCCCTGTCGGAGTTTTCGGGCGGCTGGCGCATGCGCGTCGCCCTCGCGGCGGTGCTGTTTTCCGCGCCCGACCTGCTTCTGCTCGATGAGCCAACCAATTATCTCGATCTCGAGGGCACGCTCTGGCTGATCGACTATTTGCAGCGCTATCCAGCGACCATCCTCGTCATCAGCCATGACCGAGACCTGCTCGACGCCGTCTCGGACCACATTCTGCATCTTGATTCCGCCAAGCTGACGCTCTGGCGCGGCAATTATTCGAGCTTCGAGAAGCAGCGCCGCGAGCAGCAGGCCATTCTTGTGAAACACAAGAAGAAGCAGGACGATCAGCGCAAACATTTGCAAGCCTTCGTCGACCGGTTCCGCGCCAAGGCGACCAAGGCGGCGCAGGCGCAATCGCGCCTCAAGATGCTGGCCAAGATGGAGCCGATCGCGGCGATCGTCGACGGGCACATCCTGCCCTTCTACCTGCCCTCGCCGGCAAAGCCGCTCAATCCGCCGATCGTCGCCATGGATGACGCCAGCGTCGGCTATGGCGAGACGCCGGTGCTGCGCCGCCTCTCCCTCAATATCGCCGAGGATGACCGCATCGGCCTGCTTGGATCGAACGGCAACGGCAAATCGACCTTCGCCAAACTCGTCGCCGGGCGGCTGTCGCCCCTTTCCGGCGTCGTGCGGCGCTCGTCAAAACTCGATGTCGGATTTTTCGCACAGCATCAGGTCGACGATCTCGACGAAAAGGCGACGCCCTATCAATGCGTCGCCGACCATATGCGCGACGCCACAGAAGCCAGGATCCGCGCCAAATGCGCCCAGTTCGGCTTTCCGAACGTCAAAGCGGACACAAAAATCGCCCAGCTCTCCGGCGGCGAGAAGGCGCGGCTGCTCATGGGTCTTGCCGCCTTCAACGGGCCGCATCTCCTGATCCTCGACGAGCCGACGAACCACCTTGATATCGACAGCCGCGGCGCCCTGATCGAGGCGATCAACGATTACGAGGGGGCGGTGATTCTCGTCTCGCATGACCCCCATCTGCTGGAGGCCTGCGCCGACCGCCTCTGGCTCGTCGCCGACGGAACGGTGACCTCTTTCGACGGCGACGTCGACGACTACAAGAAATTCATCCTTGATCGCACCGGCGGAGGGTCCGGCAAGGGACGGAAAGAGCGTCAGGCCAAGGGGGACAACGCCCCGCGCGAACCTGCGCCCATCCGCGTCAAGGATCCCGGGCCGCTGAAGAAACGCATCGCCGCGGCCGAGGACAAGATGCGCAAATTCCAGGATCTCGCCGAGCGCATCGACAAGGCGCTGGCCAATCCGGAAAGCTTTGCCAAGGATCCTGCCAAGGCCGCGCAGCTTTCCGCCCAGCGGGGCGAATTGGAAAAGGCGTTGCGCGCCGTCGAAGAAGACTGGCTTGAACTGACCGGCCAGTTCGAAGCGGCCCAGACGGCGTAGCCTCACCTCGGCAAACATCGCGACAAACTGAGTTTTCGGGCGCGCCTTGCGGCGCGCGCGGGGAAGCACGTCTTCGAAGCGGGTCAATTTGACGTGGGATTTATTCCCACGTAGTATATTTATACGACTGGAGCGTTCCACATCTGTTTCAAGAATTTCATGACCACAAAGGACTGAGAACTTGGCAAAAAACAACACGAACAATTCTCGGTCCCCTCGTCATGCTGACTTCGTGTTGGAAAATTTAATCTCTCCAAGAGCCTGTATCGACTGGTCGCAAAAGATGCCGACCGACTTGAATATCGAATGGACCGAGGCGATCGAGGCGAACGTCCGTTATTTCCGCAATCCGCTTTGGCTGAAAAGCTATTTCGATCATGTGCATCGTGACGCCGGCTTCAGGGAAAGATGGATCGCGGCGGCAGGCGTGCTGGACGACAGGATCGTCGTCGATGTCGGCTGCGGACCCGGTAATGTCTTTGCGACCCTCGGCGGCCGGCCGCGCAGGCTGATTGGAATCGACGTCGCCTCCGAGGCGCTGGAGCATGCGCGCCAGCTTGGCTATGATCCGCTCCTCGCCGACGCTCAGAACATGCCGCTGTCGTCCGGGATCGCCGATCTCGTCATCGTCAATGCGAGCCTGCATCATTGCAACGACATGTCGGCCGCCTTGAAAGAGGCGGCCCGGCTTGTCGCGCCGGGCGGGCTGTTGGTCACTGACCATGATCCGCAATTGAGCGCCTGGAATTTCAAGGGGCCAGGGAAATGGCTCTGGGATCTTCGTCTGCGCCTTTATCATTGGGCGAAGATTGGCTTTCACGCCTCTCTCGAAGAACAATCCGTCGCGCTCGCTTCCGAAATCCACCATCGGCCCGGCGACGGGGTGACGCGGCATTTTTTCGAATCGACGCTTAGGCCGCTTGGCTTTGACGTTGAAATTTTTCCCCACAACCATCGGCTCGGCGCCAACGTCCTGCACGGTGGATGGGGAAAAGCAGATTTCAAATACCGGCTGGGACAACGCCTGTCGTCCATTGAGCCAGACGCGCCTGAAGCGGCGTTGTCCTTGATGTGCCGGGCGCGACGGCGTCTGCCGGGCGAGTCTCCCCTTGATCGACAAGATGTCGAGGCCGTGATTTGAAAATGGCGCCAGTCGCGCGCCGCCCCCGTCTAGTGCCAGGTCGTTTGCGGCAGCACTCGTCCGGCCCGCCCGATGCGGGTCAGGACTCCCTCCAGCGGCGCCAGAACAAACTGTTCCGCCTTGAGCGCCCGGCCCAGCGACCGGCTTGCGCCAAGCAGGGCGCGCGCATCGTCGATGCCGACGAGTTCGGCCGCGGCCAAAAGCTCCTCATGGGCATGGCCCTGCTGCGAGGCGGCGACGAGGTTCAAGACCCAATATTCATCGCGGCACAGGCAGCGGCAAATATCTGGCAGCCAACCAATCGGCCGCCGCGAGCTCTGATTGAGGATGCGCGTGAAAAGGTGGAATTCGGCGTAAAGCGCCTTGCCGACCTCCGGCGCGACATAGCGCAGGAGCGCGTCCCAGGCGCAATCCCAGCAGAACATGTCGCGGGTGGCATAGCCCGCCATCCAGTAGCGGTATTGCGCGAAGAACAGATGTTCCGCGGGCGCGTCGGCGTGCTGGCCCGCGACTTCGGGCGCATGGGTTTGATGTTCTGACATTGGGGGAAGTACTTTCATGGATCGAGGTCAAGGTTCGAGACATGGAATTGACGTTCAGAAGCGCGCGGCTTTCAGGCGGCGGCCCGCTCTGCTTCCTCGGCGAAAGCGGCGACCCAGTCTTCGGCCCGTCTGCGCAGGCATTCCTCGACGCAGGATCCGACATAAACGGCCTCAAGCGCGGAGACGCAGCGCGCAATGAGGTCGCCGGATTTTTGAGGATCTTCGGCGGCCCAGGCGGCAGCCGCAGTCATCAAGATTTGATTTATTCTATTTCGCTCATTGGCAAGGTCGCACATAGTATCCCTCCGCTTCTGGACGGATATCTATTTTAATCATGTCTTTCTTTGCTGCAACAAGGATGTTTGATATCTATTCTAATTCGCGATCATCGAATGCGTGGATCGAATAGACTGCAATGGAGCCTCAGGCGCCCTTCATCTGATTGATCGCCATGGCCGCGACATGGCCGAGCCAGACGGCAAGAAGGCAAAGCGCGACGGAGAGCGCGATGTTGCCCCCGGCGCGAATCATTTCGCCCTGGCGCATCAGATTCAGCGTCTGCAGGCTGAAGGAGGAAAAGGTCGTGAAGCCGCCGCAGAGGCCGATCATCACGAACAGGCGCGCTGATTCGCCGACGACAAAACGCCCCTCGGCTCCCGTCAGGGCCGCGAAGAAGCCGATGACGAAAGAGCCCGACACATTGATGAGGACGGTGCCCCAGGGAAAGATCCCGCCGGTCTGTTCGGCGACGAAGCCGGTGACCCAGAAACGCCCTGCCCCGCCGAGCGCGCTGCCGATCATGATCCACAGATAATTCATCGAGCCCCTCAGCATCATGCCGAAAAGTTGCAGTTTTCGGACCAGATGATGCTCTGAAAACTAGCGTATCAGGTCGTAGTCAATGAAATTCACGCGGTCGCCCGGAGCGATCTCTACGGTGTCTTCCGCCAGATCGACGAAGCCGCGCGTTCGCGTCAGCGAGGTCAGCACCGCCGCGCCCTGGCCGGCGTATTTTTCGGCGGTCAGTTCGCCCGAGGCGTCGCGAGAAAGGCTCGCCCGCAAAAATTCACGCCGTCCAGCCTTTTTCCTGTAGGCGAAACCCGAGATCACGGGGACGGCTAGCGGCGGGTTAAAACGGGCGCCGGACAAAGCCGCGATGAGGGCGCGCGCAACGAACACGAAGCCGATGAAGGCCGCGACCGGATTGCCGGGCAGGCCGACAAAGGGCGCGCCGTCGATCACGCCCATCGCCAGCGGCCGGCCAGGCTTGATCGCGAGACGCCAGAAATGGAGGGAGCCCTGCTCGAGGATCGCCGCCTTGACATGATCCTCTTCGCCGACGGAAACGCCCCCCGAACTGACAATGAGGTCGTGGCCTTTCGCCGCCTTGTGCAGCGCTGCGGCGATCTGCGCCTTGTCGTCGGGCAGAATACCGAGATCGGTCACCTCGAGGCCCTGACGGCGCAGCAGCGCGCCAAGCAGAAACCGGTTGGCGTCGTAGGCGTCGGGCGCGCGCAGCGCCCCTTCCATGCGGGGCCGCGCGGGGCAGACAAGTTCGTCGCCGGTCGAAAAGATCGCCGCCTTCAATCGGCGCCGGACGGTCAGCCGATCGAGGCCAAGCGCGGCGGCAAGGCCGATGTCTTCGGGCGCCAGCCTGCGTCCTGCGGCGAGAGCGAGCGCGCCGACATTGATGTCCTCGCCGCGCATTCGTCGATTGTCGCCGGGTTTGAGGCCAGGCGGCAGGATGACGCGGCCGTCCTCCGTGAGGCGGCAATCTTCCTGCATGAAGACCGTATCCATCCCGGGCGGGATCATCGCGCCGGTGAAGATCCGCACGGCCTTGCCGGAGAGATCGCCGCCGCCCACGGGATCGAAAGAGCGCCCGGCCGCCATTCTGCCGCCGATCGGCAGCACGCTCTCGCACGTCGCCGCAAGATCCTTGTAGGCGATCGCATAGCCGTCGACGGCCGAATTATCGAAGCCCGGCAGAGCTAGCGGCGCGATCAGATCATGCGCCAGGATGCGCCCGTCGGCCTCGAAGATCGAGATGGTCTCGACGTCAGGCGTCGCCGGCGCCCGCGCCGCCAGCCAGGCGGCCGCCTCCTCGATCCGCATCGGCTTCTCGCCCGCCGCGAATATATCCTTGCCAAGCTGCGTCATCGGCCGCTTTCAGGCGCGCCGCCGCGCGCGAGCGCGGCGAGCGTCGCCTCGACCGGCTCGGCGAAGCGCAAAACGAGGTCCGCCGCCGCCGCAATATCATCGAGATCGGCGTGCGGCAGCGGGCCGGCGCCGGCGGGATCGTCGCTGATCACCGCGACGATGCCCGGATCGTCGGGAAAAAGCGGCGGCTTTGCATTGGCGGCGCGGCTGACCTCGATTTTGACATGGGCGTCGCGCTTGAACCCCTCGATCAGAACGAGATCGACCGGGCTCAATCGCGCCAGCAGCTCGGAAAGGGGCGGCTCGCGGCAATCGCGGATCTCATGCATCAGGGCGAAGCGTTTGCCGGAGGCGATCAGGACTTCGCTGGCGCCGGCCTCGCGGTGGCGATAGGAATCCTTGCCCGGCTGGTCGATGTCGAAGGCGTGATGAGCGTGTTTCAGCGTCGACACATGAACTCCGCGCGCGATAAGGTGAGGAATGAGCTTGACGATCAGCGTTGTCTTTCCGGCTCCGCTCCAGCCCGAAAGTCCGATCACGCGCATGCGCGCCGTCCTTTCAGGCAGGCGCGCGGGCACGGGACAGCCGGCCATTCTGTGTTATTCCTCATGGAATATAGCATGCAGATCGTCTATCCTACCGAAATTCCCGCGCCGGCCCGGAGCCAGCAGACGCGCATGAGCACCGATTCCGCCGCAACCTCGCTCGACCTCAGGGGCCTTGCCTGCCCGCTGCCCGTGCTGCGCACCGCCAGGGCGTTGCGCAAGCTCAACGGCGGCGACCTGCTCATCGTCGAATGCACCGACCCGCTCGCCTCGATCGACATTCCCCACCTCATTAACGAGACAGGGGATGCGCTCGAACGTCAAGACCGCCGCGCGGACGCGCTGATTTTCCATATCAGGCGGAAGCGCTCATGAGCGACGAGAATCGCTGCGACATCAAGACCCTCGCCGCGCTGGTGTTCGAGGACGGCGAGCTCGCCAACAGGATCGTCGAGGCGTTTGTCGCCGAGCTTTCCGCCGCGGGCTACAAGCTTGGCGGCGTGATCCAGATCGCTGATGCCACGCAGAGCTGCGACTGCCGCGACACCGAGCTTCGCAATGTCGAAAGCGGCGAGACCTTCTCGATTCTTCAGGACCTCGGCCGGCAATCGCAATCCTGCCGCGTCGATCCGGGCGCGATCGCAAGAGCCGCCGTCGAGATCGCCGGGGCCCTCGAGCGATCCCCCGATCTTCTGTTCATCAATCGCTTTGGCAAGCTTGAGATCGAGGGCAAGGGCCTTTACGCCGAAATCGGCGCGGCCGCCATGGCGGGCGTGCCGACGCTCGTTTGCGTGCCGATGCGTTTTCTGGGGGCGTGGCGGGACTTCACCATGGGCCTCGACGAGGAGTTGCCTTGTTCGGCCGAAGCGCTGCGGCGCTGGTGGAGCGCTTTCGCCATAGAAGGCGCCCTCGCGCCGATCCGGTTTGGCGCGGCGTCTTGAGCGCATATGAGCCGCCTCGCATTGAAGAAGTCGACGAGCTGATCTTCAAGATCGAAGACAGGGGCTGGGCCTTTGCAAGCGATCAGGCGGCGGCGATCGACCGTCACTGGCAAAAGCTGCGCGAGGCCAATTCGCATCTTTTCAACGGCCGCGTCTTTCTGAATTTCGAGCGCGTGCTGGAGAGGCGGAACGATCGGCGGGTTTTGTCGGGCGTCGCCGCCGCGGTCGATTTCAAGGCGTTCCTGGCCTGGCGCGATTTCGGCTTTCCCGATGTTAAGACGCGCAATTGCTTTGCGATGGCGGCGCTCGTCTCGGCTGACGGCGCCTTCATGCTCGGACGCATGAGCGACTCGACCGCCAACGCCGGAAAAATCTATTTTCCGGCCGGCACGCCCGACCTCAGCGACGTCGTCGGCGACCAGCTCGACCTTGAGGGCAGCGTCGCGCGCGAATTATTGGAAGAGACCGGAATCGCGGCGGATGAAGTCGCCTTCGATGCCGGCTGGCGCGTCGTCTTCGAGGGGCCACGCATCGCCTGCATGAAGATCACGCGTTCGCCGCTGGCCGCGTCGGAAATCGAGGCGCGATTTCGCGCTTTCGCCCGGACGCAAGAAAAGCCCGAGTTTTCCGCGCTGCATCCGGTGTATTCAAAAGAGGATCTGGTCGAAGGCAGGATGCCCGACTTCACGCTGCGCTATCTGCGCAGCGAATTGTCGAAAGCTTAAGCCCGGTAGCCGTGCTTCGTCTTGGTGGCGCGCAAGATGCCAAGCGCCTCGCCGTCCTGGCCCGCGGCGCAAGCGCCCGCCGCGCGCGACAAATCGGCGGCCATCGAATCATAAACTGTACGGTTGACGTTGCCGGTCTTGACGTCCGACCAGATGACTTTCTGGAAGTCGTTCAACGGGCCGGAGCAGGAGGCGGCAGCTGGCAAGGCTGGCCAGTTCGGCGGCGAGGGCATTGTCGGGGCGCCGGAGGATGGCGCGGCGGCGACCGGCGCGGAATAAGGGTCGCGCGCGATCTGATTGCAGCCTCCAAGCGTCGCCGCTACGCCAAACAACAAACCCGCCAGGATAATCCGCTGCATCTTCAACTCCGCCGGAGAGACGCCCCAATTTCACCGGCCATTCCCGCCTGTCAAGCGGCCTCGGCGCGATACAGCCAGTCGTAACGCGCAAGCAGGCGCTCCCCGCCCATCGCCCGCAAGGCAAGATCGCGCGCAAAGGCGGCAGGTCCGGAAAGATGATAGATGCGTTCCTGCGCGCGCGATTCGAGCTGCACGCGGCTCGCCCGGGGAAGCCGGCTGGCGCCATAGGCGTTCAGCGCGCCCGCAATGGCGCCATCCGCCCCCGCTGCGCCGAGAGCCGCGCCTAGCGCGTCAGCGTCCTCGATCGCCTGCGCCGCGCCCTGAGCCAGGAAGGGCAGCATCGGATGAGCGGCGTCGCCAAGCAGCGCGACGCGTCCCGCGCTCCAGCCCGGCAGCGGGTCGCGGTCGTGCAGGCGCCATTTGCGCCATTCGCCAGCGCCGGCGAGCAGAGCGCGCGCCGATTCATGCCAGCTCTCGAATGTCGCAGCGAGTTCGGCGGGATCGGCGGCGTTCGACCAGAACGGTCCCTGATCGGCCGTCCCCTGCTCCTGCGCGACGATGGCGACGACATTGACGACGGAGCCGCCGCGCAAGGGATAATGCACGAGGTGCGCCTTGCGCCCGAGCCATAGGCGACTTTCCGGGGCGAGCGCCTCGGGTGGCGCGCGATCGGCCGGAACCAGCGCGCGCCAAGCGGCGCGGCGGGACATATTGAGCGCGTCATTGCCGCCAAGAAGCCTGCTGCGCACGAGCGACCGCGAACCGTCGGCGCCGATCAGACAATCGCCGGCAATTTCAAAGCGCGTCATTCCCTTGCACAGCGCCGCCGTTACGCCGCTTGGCCCCGATGCGAAGCCGGTGAGGGCGACGCCGGTATGAATCGCGATCGCCGGGTCGCCAGCTGCGGCGTCGAGCAGCGCGCCCTGCAGATCGGCGCGATGGGCGAGAAGATAGGGCGCCCCCCAGCGGCTTTCGGCCCGATCGAGCGGCATAAGCGCGAGCGTTGCGCCGTCGCGCGCGCGCAGCACCCGCACGGCTCTTGGCGCGAGACTCGTTTGGCCGAGCCTTGCGAGCACGCCGATTCGGCGCAGGATCGCGGTCGCGTTGGGCGAGAGTTGAAGCCCGGCGCCGACCGCCTCGATCACCGGCGCGGATTCGAAAAGGCTGACGCGCCATCCCGTTGCGGCAAGGCAAAGCGCGGCGGCGAGGCCGCCGATCCCCGCCCCGGCGATCAGGGCATGTCCGGACATTTATGAAAAAGCCGGCGAGGCGTTAGGCAGCGGCGGATTGGGGATCGAAGACGCATTCGACCGGCTCGCAGGGCCCGCGCAGCGAGGCGTCGAAGACATAGAGCGTCGAGCAATAGGGGCAGATCGCTTCATCGGCGTCGCCCATATCGATGAAGATATGCGGATGGTCGAAGGGCGGCAGCGCGCCGACGCACATAAACTCCCTCGCGCTGACGCGCACGCGCGCGACGCCAGGCTGATTGTGGAAATGCGGCGTCGCATGAGCGGCCATGATCTCTTGATCCCGTTGTGAAAACAGCTGAAGCATAAAGGGCGACGGACGGCTTGAACAGGCCCGGTCAGAATTTGAGCTGTGAGTGGCGGCTGGCGACCGCGCCCTCGCCTTCAGACGCGCCGAGTTCGTCGAGAATAGTCGAAAGATCGACGCGGAAATTGGCGTTGAGATATTTTGCCTCGACCTTCTGGCGCCCGCGCTCGCCCATCTCCCGCGCGAACGCAGGCTTCGACAACAAATCATAAAGGCGCGTCGTCAGCGCGGAAATATCGGCAGGATCGACCACGAAACCATCGACGCCATCCGACACGACTTCGCTCGCGGCGCCGTGGATGCTGCAGATGACCGGCAAGCCATATTGCCAGGCCTCGAGATAGACGATGCCAAACCCCTCTTTGTCGGACGGCATGGCGAAGACGCAGGCCGAAGCATAGGCCGCCTGCAGGGTGTTGACGTCGACGAGACCGCGGAAGGTGACCACATCGTCGACGCCAAGCTCACGCGCAAGCGCTTCAAGTTCTGGACGCAGCGCGCCCTCGCCGATGATCTCATAGGACACGCCCGGCAAAAGCTGCCGCAAGGCGGCGACGGCGGCGATCGTTTCATGGACGTTCTTGGCGCGTTCGCCGGCGCTGAGGCGCGTCACCGTGAGGATCGAGAAGGGTCGGCGCGGCGGGGGCGCAAGCGGCAGCTCGATATGATCGACCGCATTCGGCAGAATCCGGAATTTTTCGATCGGAACGCCGAATTCGCGGCTCATCACGGCGGCGGTATAGCGGCTCACGGAAACGATCCGCGTCACCGCTTTCAGGAACAGATGTTCGGTCAGCTTGCGGGGCCGCTTTTGGCTGTTCCAGGCCTCAAAACCATGCACGAACAACACGATCGGCAGACGGGGACGAAACAGCCGGACGGCGATCGCGAGCGGCAGCAGGTTGATATGGCAGACAAGGAGCGTGTTCGCCTCGAAGACGGCGCTCCAGAAAGCGCCCGCGAAAAATGCGAGCCTTGATTTTGGCGCGACCAATTCGACGCCCGGAAGCGGGGGGATCGCCACATGGGCGTCGTCGTCGACAAAGGCGCGCACCGGCGCCTCACCGGCCTCGACGGCGCGGCGGCCCAAGTTCTGAAACAACCTGCGATTGAAGCTTTGTAGCCCCCCGACCTTGGAGTAGGTCTGGAGAGCGCATGCAACAGTGCGATTCTTCGTAAACGCCGAATGCGATTTGTTTGCGTTTGCGCCGATGGTCAAACACTCCGCAGGTCTGTCGAACATACCCATGCATTAAGCTGCGGCGTTACGAGCAAAGTGGAACAGCATTTTCTTTAGGTCTTTTAAAAAGTTATCATGCCCGTAAATGCCGCGCCATAGTCGCCGTCATTTTTGATTTCCCCGGCTTACCCGCAAACTGCGACTCCGCGCCGCGGCGCTGAAACTTCGGCCGGCGCGAAGCGGCGAGCGATCTGGCCGAAAGGCTCAAGCGTCCGCCTTCGTCTCAAGCGCGGCATCGACGATCTTCCCCAGCAGCTCCTCATTAAAGTCGCCGTTCTGCCGCACGCGCCGGCGTCCGGCATCGGCGATCTCCTTGATGCGGTCGGGCTTTTGCAGCAGCGCCAGGCAGAGGTCGGCGCATTCGTCGGGACCGTCAAAGAATATCGCCTCCTCGCCGTCCTTGTACATTTCGAGATGGTCGCTCGTCCGTTCGGCGCAAAACAATGTGCCGATGGCCGGGATCTCCAGGCTTCTTGTAGTGTGCAGATCCTCATTGCCCTTCGACAGGAGGCCGATCGCGATGGAGGCGCCGCTGATCGCCTTCACATAATCGCGACCATTGAGGGGGCCAAGCACAACGTGCGCGCGTATTGCGTCATACTCTGCCGCCTTGTTCCACCGTGGACCGTATATCCGCAATGGGACGCCGCGTTCGATCAAGCGCAGCATGAAAGGACCGCGCTCGGCCATCCAGGTGCCGACAAAAGCCACTTTAGCGGCATAGCGCGCGCGATCCGCGTCCGATAGCGACATTGGCTGATGCACGGCCTCGTCCGCCGCGAATCGGACTTCAAGAACGCGCCTCGCCCCGGCCCGCTTCGCCGGCCCGACGCTCGAATGGCGCGGCGTGACGACAAGATCGTAATAGGGCAGCGCGTCAAGAAAGAGACGCCATTTCCGCCCATCGCGCGGAACATAAGGATTATCCTGGTTGTAATTGACGACGACCCTGGCGATTTTCTTCAACCGCTTCACGCTGGAGGCGTTGACGAGATCGCCGTGATCGACGAACGCAACGTCGAACGTCTGGCCGGCGATATGCTGGAACAGCCAACGCTCGGCGATCCAGTCGAGGCCGAGACATCCGGTGCGAAAGATCCAGGCGTCGGTCAGGGCCATCGGCGCGGGCAAATTGTCGAGCGGAAGACCGACGTCGGCGACAAAGACGTCGTGACCCAGCCTGCGGAAGGCGTCGATGCGCTGGATCGCCGTTCCTTCTTCCGGCCCGAGGTACAAGATTTTCATCGATTTCACCAAGGAATGACCGAAGAGAATGCGCGGCGAGCGCCGACGCAGCAGACGATGGAAAAGGCGCTCACGCCAACAAACTCGTGCTCCATGTTCCCGCCCGTCCCCGTCGCGGCGACCCCTAAAGATCGTTCGCCGCAACCTCTTGCAGCGCCAGAAGACGGTCGATCTCTTCGCTTGCCGCCACGAGATCGCGACAGACCGGAACGCCCTGCCCCCGCGCGCGCTCGGCGTCGAGATAGCCGTGCCCCGTGACGACAAGAAGACCGGCCGCTCCGACCGCCGCAGCGAGTTCGACGTCGGACCATTTATCGCCGATCACGAACGACCGCGCCGGATCGAGATGGAGATCTCGCGCCGCTTCCTGGATCATGCCCGGCGCGGGCTTGCGGCACGCGCAATCCTCACCCGGCCCATGCGGGCAGCGATACCACCCGGCGATCTCGACGCCCTCGCGCGCGAGCAAATCCCTGACCCGTTCCTGCACCGCGTCGGCCTGTTCGACCGAGAAATAGCCGCGTCCGATCCCCGATTGGTTGGAGACGACGACGAGGGGAAAGCCCCGCCGCGCCATCGCCTTCAACCCGTCCACGGCGCCGGGCAACAACCCGACCTGGTCTGGATCCGATGGATAATTCTTCTCGATAATGATCGTCCCGTCCCGATCGAGAAAAATCGCTGGCGAAAGCATGCGTAATCCTTGAGCTTAAGCTGTCAAGCAACAATGGGGCCAGTGCAAATGGCCCTCTGCGAGCATCGGCGGCGGGCGGCGGCGCGCTACGTCCCGGCCTTCGGCGCGCCGGCCGGAATGGCCGGCAGAACGTCGCGCACCTCATGAGCCATCTCCTCGACGCGAACCTTGTCGATGCCGTCGAGGCGATGAATGATTCGATGGTTTGGCCCATAGGGATGCCAGCGGCGCGGTCGATTCAGCGCGCCGAAAGGCGCGACGCAGGTCACGCCCATTGCGGCGGCAAGATGCATCGGCCCCGAATCATGCCCGACAAACAGGCTCGCCCGCGCCAGCGCCGCGGCGCTCTCACGGGGCGCAAGCCGTCCGCAAGAGTTGACGACAATTCCCGGCCATCCCGGCGTCACCTTCTCCACCGCTCCGGCCTCGTCGGCGGCGCCAAGGAACAACAGCCCATAGCCGCCGTGCGAAGGGGCGAGATCCTTCAGCAGACGGCGCCAGTTCTCTTCGCCCCAATGATTGGCCGCAGATTTGCCGCCCATATTAACGCCGATGAAGCGGCCGCCGAGGAAAGGCGCGAGAGCCCTTTCTCCCGCCTCTTTTTCCGCGTCCGTGACCTTGAGATCCCAGTTCTTGCGGTCGTCGAGATCGATCGGTCCCAGCTTTCGGAGCGTGCGCGAAAGACGCACGCTTTCCATCGTGCCAAAACCTTCCGCGTCGTGAATGAGGATTTGGAGGTCATTTGCGAGCGGAGCGCCGATGATGCGCTTGATGCCGCTGAAACGGAAAAACAGCATGTCGCGAATGACGAGCAGGCGATTAAGCCGCGGCGTCAGATAGACTAGCGTCGTCGCCTCGAGAGACTTGAGGCGACGCGACAATTTCCACATTTCGCGGATAGAGCGCGTCTTGATGGGATAATCGACGACGCCATGAATGAGACCAGAGCCGCCCAGGATCAGTTCGAGCGCGGCGGCTTTTTTGGAGACCGGGACATTGGTCAACACATAGCGCTCGGCGTCGGGAAACGCCTCCGCCAGCTTGTGGAAACAGGGCAATGCGACAACCGTGTCGCCGAGACTGCCGATTCGGTAGATCAGGATGCGCTGCTTGGCGTTGCCCTCGCCTTTGCCGGGAGCGGCGTCCGGCTCGGCCCTTCCCTGATAAGTCATGAGCGCCCCGGGATCATCGACGGTGACTTTGTTCAAGGCGTCGACCTCGTTCGGCATGATCGCGAAGATCCTTTGTGTTGTTCGCCAGCCCCTGCTTGCAGGACTTCGCCGCGAGCTTGCTATGCGCGCGCAAGCCGCGCAAGCCTTGAGCAAAACCCCGGACGCGCCGCGTTGTTCGATATTCTCAGGCTTCGGGCTGCACGGCCCCGACCCGGCGCCACGCTGCTCGCGCCTGTTGATCCTCTTGACTGATTTTTTTGGCTGCGGTCCGAACCGCCGGTCTGGAGACCGATATTATAACCCGGCACGCCGCGCCATTGACCGCGCGTCACAAGCTGTCGGCTGAATTTGCCTATCATAATCCGCGCTTGAAAAAAAGCGTGGCCGCAAGCTTGGCGGCAGGCGTTTCGCGCGCTTTGAAGGGTTTAGACGCCAGCGCTCGCGTCAAAGATGCACATCTCGCCCACAGGGTTGATTCCCGCAAGCTTCGCCTCTGCTTATGCCAAATCGACGCGACAATCCGCCACACAATGCGCCCGGCGCCGCGTCGCCTCGGCCGGCGCGATGGGTTATTCCTGTTGCAGCAGGCCTTCGACGAAGGCGCCGATCGCCTGCGTCGAGCGGGCGGCGCGGCTGCGTTCGGCGGTGACGATCGCCGCGAGGTCCCTGAACGCGCCCTGCAGATCGCTGTTGACCAGCACATAATCATACTGCGTCCAGCGGCGGATCTCGTTGCGGGCGTTCTCCAGCCTCTTGGCGATGACGTCGGGCGGATCTTCCGCGCGGCGTTCGAGCCGGGCGCGCAGCTCCTTCATCGACGGCGGCAGAATAAATATGGTGACGACATCGGCGCCAGCCTTTTGGCGCACCTGCTGGGCGCCCTGATAATCGATATCGAACAAGACATCGCGGCCCTCGGCGAGCACTTTGTCGACCGGCTCGCGCGGCGTCCCGTAACAATTGCCATGTACCTCCGCCCATTCGAGCAATTCGCCGCCATCACGCATCGCTTCGAATTTCTTGCGGGAAATGAAGCTGTAGTGAATGCCGTCGACCTCGCTCGAGCGGCGCGGCCGGGTCGTGACCGAGATCGACAGAGTGAGATCGAGCTCCTTGGTCTGCAGCAGCATGCGCGTCAGCGTGGTCTTGCCGGCGCCGGAGGGAGAGGACAGGATCAGCATGAAGCCGCGCCGCGGCGCGCCTTCTTGCAGCGCCTCCGCCAGCGCGACGTCTCCCTCGGCGACGTCCCCGACGCGCTGCGCATCTTCCGGCATAAGGCTACTCGACATTCTGAACCTGTTCGCGAAACTGCTCGATTTCGATGCGCAATTCCATGCCAATCGCGGTGAGCGCCGCGTCATTCGATTTGGCGCTGAGCGTATTGGCCTCGCGCGACATTTCCTGCGCCAGGAAATCGAGCTTGCGCCCGATCGGGCCTCCCCCGGCGATCAAGGCGCCTGCCGCACTGGCATGGGTCCCGAGCCGATCTAGCTCCTCGCGAATGTCGCCTTTGGCGGCAAGAATCGCGGCTTCTTGATGCAGTCTGTTTAGATCGAGACTCGTATTCTCGCAAAGCGCTTCCACGGCCTGACGCAGCCGCGCATTGATCGCCGCGGGCTGGCGCCCCGGGCAGGCGTCCGCCTCCTGCGTCAGAAGCGCGATTCGCGCCAGTCGCGCCTCCAACATCTTTCCGAGCGCCGCGCCCTCCGCGCGACGCATTACAACCAGCGCATCGAGCGCGTCGTCAAGATTTTTGAGCGCGCCGAGGCGGGCCTCATCGAGTGCGGCTTCCGATTCAGGAGCATCGACCGTCTCGACGACGCCGCGCAGCGCGAGCAATCCGTCGAGCCTTGCGGGTGCGACGCCGGCCGGCAGATCGAGCCCTTGCACGGCGGCAAGGAGCTTGCCGAGCAGATCCTGATTGATGCGGATCTCGGGGCTTTCCGCCTCGCGCTTTGCCGATAAGGTCGCGTAGACGGTGCCGCGATGAAGTTTTTCGCCGAGGCGGCGGCGCGCCTCGGGCTCGATCGGATCAAAGCCCTGCGGCAGACGCAGGCGCAGATCGAATCCCTTGGCGTTGACGGATTTCAGTTCGAAGGCCCAGCTATAGGCGCCGGCCCCTCCCGCGATCCGGGCGAAACCGGTCATGCTGGCGATCGTCATTGTTTATGTTTGCGCCGGGCTCGAAGCCAAAGATGGAGCAATACATAGGCCGGGCGGACGCCGCGCTCAAGCGTCATGCCGGCGGCAGGAAAAAGCGCCCTCACTTCGGGAAATCAAGGCCCATTTCGCGGTAGCGCTCGGGATCATCGGCCCAGTTCTCGCGAACCTTGACGAACAAAAACAGATGCGCCTTCTGCTCGATCGCCTCGGAAATCTCCTTGCGGGCGGCGGTGCCGATCGCCTTGATGGTGCGGCCGCTCTCGCCGAGCACGATTTTCTTGTGGCCATCGCGCATGACGAAAATCGTCTGCTCGATGCGAACCGAGCCGTCCGGCAACTCGGTCCAGATATCGGTCTCGACGGTAGACTGATAGGGCAGTTCGTCGTGCAGCCGCTCGAAGATTTTTTCGCGGGTGATTTCGGCGGCGAGCGAGCGCATCGGCGCGTCGGAAATCTGATCTTCCGGATAATGCCAAGGACCCGGCGGCATCAAAGCGGCGAGCTGGCGGCGCATGGTTTCGACGCCATAGCCGCGCAGGGCCGAAATCATGAAAGTATGATCGAACGCGAGCCTTTCATTGAACTGCGCGGCGATGTCGAGCAGTTTTGGCGGCTCGACCGTGTCGATCTTGTTGATGACGAGAATTTTCGCCGCCCTGACGTCGGCGAGCCGCGCCAGGATCGCCTCGACGTCTTCGTCGAGGCCTTTGCGCGCATCGATCAGCAGGGCGACGGCGTCGGCGTCGCCCGCCCCGCCCCAGGCCGAGGTGACCATCGCCCGGTCGAGCCTGCGCCTTGGCGCGAAAATGCCCGGCGTGTCGACGAAGATGATCTGCGCGTCGCCCTCAATGGCGATGCCGCGCACCTGCGCGCGCGTCGTCTGCGCCTTACGCGAGACGATCGAGACTTTCGCGCCGACGAGTTGATTGATCAGCGTCGATTTGCCCGCGTTCGGCGCGCCGATCAGGGCGACGAAGCCGCAGCGCGCCGCCTGCCCGCCGCCGCCCGCGATTTGCTTGTGATCCTCGCTCATGCCGCGCCTTTCCGGTCGCCGGGATCGACGATTTTTTCCCGCGTCAGAAAGGCCGCCGCCGCCGCCTGCTCCGCGAGACGCTTGGCGAGACCCCTCGCTTCAGCCTGCTGAAAGCCGGAGATCTCGACCGAAATGGTAAATTCCGGCGCATGGTCCGGTCCGGTCCGGGCGGTCTCGCGGTAGGACGGCGGCGGCAAGCCGCGCGCCTGCGCCCATTCCTGCAAGGTCGTCTTCGGATCACGCAAAGGCCGGCGCGGCGAGCGCATACGCGGCTCAAAGGCTTGCGTCACCACCAATTGGGCCGGCGCGAAGCCGCCGTCCAGAAAAACGGCGCCAATAATCGACTCGCACACGTCGCCAAGGATCGCCCGATTGACCGAGGCGTTCTGCTTTTCGCTTTCGCCGACCCGCACAAAGGCCTCGACGCCCCATTCGAGCGCGACCTCGGCGCAGCTTTCCTTGCGCACGAGATCGGCGAGGCGGCGCGATAACTCGCCCTCGTCCGCGTCGGGAAAAGCGGCGTAGAGCATATTCGCGACGATGACGCCCAGAACGCGGTCGCCAAGAAACTCAAGCCGCTGATAGCTGACGCGTTTGCCCTGCGCCGCGCTGACATGGGTGAGCGCGGCCTCGATCAGGTCCGCCGCCGAAAAACGATGACCGATGCGCGCCTCGAGCGCGCTCAAATCCGGAGCTGCGGCCATCGCTAATGCACGGGCTTCAGCATCCGGTCCCAACGCACGGTCCAAGGCCACTCCCAGAACGCCCATGCCGGGGCGCCCTTGCCGACAGAGAAGAAAATAAGCTCGGCGCGGCCGACAAAATTGTCAAACGGCACATAGCCGACGCCGCCCTGATCTGGCGAAACGCGGCTGTCGGTTGAATTGTCGCGATTGTCGCCCATCATGAAATAATGCTCGGGCGGGACGATGAACGCCTGCGTGTTGTCGTTGAAGCCGGAATCGCCCTGAATCTCAATGATGGTGTGCTTGACGCCGCCAGGCAGCGTCTCCTCATAGGTCGGGACATCCGTCTCGCGGCCGTAGAAATCTTCCGTATGGGCCTTGGCGATCGGCTCGCGCGGCACGAGCTCATCGTTGATAAAAAGCCGTCCGTCCTTCATCTGGATCTTGTCGCCGGGAAGGCCGATCACGCGCTTGATGTAATCCGTCTGGCCGTCGCGCGGCAGTTTGAACACGGCGACGTCGCCGCGTTTCGGCGGAGAGGCAAAAACCCGCCCGTGAAACAGATCCGGGCTGAACGGAATCGAGTGACGCGAATAGCCATAGGCGTATTTCGAGACGAACAGATAATCGCCGATCAGAAGGGTCGGGATCATCGAGCCTGACGGAATATTGAACGGCTGGAACAGAAAAGTCCGGACGACGAGCGCGATCAGCAGGGCCTGAAGCACGACCTTGACGGTCTCGCCGATCCCGCCTTCGGCCCGGGGCTTAACCTGGGCCGCCTTTTCATTCAACCGCACTGGCTCTGTCATTCAACTCGTCTCTCAAGGAGGCTAGAGCGCTGTCATAATTCGCGAAGTTGCGAAGACGCTCTATCTGTTTGTTTCAACGCATTTTATTTTCGCAAAAATCGGCAACTCTTGCGGAAAATGCTCTGGAAATCGGCTTGGCGTCGCGCTCGAGCAGCATCTTGCGCATTGTCACGACCCGCGCCAAAAACTCGGCCGCAAGCCGCCGCAGCATTGCGGCAACCTGATGGAAGACCGCTCCTTACCATGCGTCGAAACCGCGGTACAGGGCGTCCAGCATCGGGGCGCCCGCATCAGGCCTCGAACACATCTGGCGGCTGCAGCAAAGCGTCGGGGTCTTCAAGCGCTTCGATGATGACCTGCGCCTGCGCCCATGGATATTCGTCGGTGATGGAAAGATGCAAGACCGGGCGGCAGCCGAGCGGGGTCATGCTTTTGAGTCGGCGCAGCGCCCCTCCGGTGAGGCTGAAGGTGGGTTTTCCCGACGGCAGATTGACGACGCCCATTTCACGCCAGGCGACGCCAAAGCGCAGCCCCGTCCCCAGCGCTTTCGAGCAGGCCTCCTTGGCCGCGAATCGCTTCGCGTAGGAGGCCGCGCGCCCTGCCCGTCCGTCGGATTTCGCGCGCTCGATCTCGGTGAAGCAGCGCTTCGTGAAGCGCTCGCCGAACCGCGTGAGCGAATCCTCGATGCGGCGGATGTCGCAGATATCGACGCCGAAGCCGATGATCACGGATGCTCTCCATGCGCCCCTTGAGACGCTTTCGCCCGGCCGGCGGCGATCGCTTCCCGCATGGTTCTGATCGCCTCGGGCAGCCCGATGAAGATCGCCTCGCTCACGAGAAAATGACCGATGTTGAGCTCGGCGATCTGCGGCAGCGCCGAAATCGTGGCGGCGGTCGCAAAATCGAGCCCATGGCCGGCGTGACATTCGAGGCCAAGGTTTTCCGCCATCGTCGCGGCAGCCTCGATGCGCAGGAATTCCTGCGCGGCGCGCTCCTTCTCGCAATGGGCGAGCGCGTCGCACCAGGAGCCGGTATGCAATTCGACGACGGGAGCGCCGATCGACTTCGCCGCCTCGACAGCGCTTTTGCCTGGCTCGATGAATAGAGACACGCGCACTCCGGCCTTGCCAAGCTCCGCCGTGACCAGTTTCAGATGATCGTGGCCATCGAGCACATTGAGACCGCCCTCCGTCGTGCGTTCGCTGCGCCGCTCGGGCACGAGGCAACAGGCATGCGGTCGCGTCGCGATGGCGATCGCCACCATCTCATTGGTCGCGGCCATCTCGAAATTAAGCGGGACGGAGATTTCCCGCTTCAGGCGCGCCATGTCCTCGTCGCGAATGTGGCGGCGATCCTCGCGCAGATGGGCGGTTATGCCGTCGGCGCCCGCGGCGATGGCGACAAGGGCGGCGCGGACGGGATCGGGAAAGACCGCGCCGCGCGCATTGCGCAGGGTGGCGACATGATCGACGTTGACGCCAAGGCGGGGAATTTTGTGGGACATGGTTTTTGAACGCTCTTGCGCCGCTGCGGGCGGCGAGCGCATGCGCTTATCATGAATTGGCCGCCGCGCCATCCGAAAGGGCGCCGGCGATCACTCCGTCAGGACACGCGAAAAGTTCTTTGCTTTTGCAAAGGCGCTGGACTGCCCCGCGTCGATCCGTGCCGAGCTTATGTCGAGGCCCGTGAGATCGGCGTCCTTGAAAACCGCGCCACGAAAATCGGCGCCGCTGGCGTCGGCCCCAGCCAGTGAGGCGCCCGTGAAATTCGCCCCGACGAATTTGGAAAACTGCAAATCATCGCGCGACAGATTGGCGCCTGAAAAATCCGCTCCGCTCAAATCGGCCGACTTCAGCACGGCCCGGATGAGGCCCATGGATTGATTCTGCATGTCGGCGGAGAGATTGGCGCCGATGAATTTGGCGTTACGCATGCTCGCTCCGGACATGTCGGCGGTGATGCGAGACCTGGACAGATCCGCGCCCTCAAAATTCGCGCCGCGCAGCTGGCTGGCAAAAAGACCCGCGCCGCGCAGGCTCGCGCCCGAAAAATTCGCCTTGAGCGCCCAGGCCTGATCGAGCACAGCGCCGTCGAGCTTGCCGCCGGCAAAATTCGCGTTATTCATCCGCGCCGCGCGGAAATTAACGCCGGAAAGATCGAGGTTCGACAGATCGAGGCCGTTCAGGCTTTTGTTCGAAAAATCCGGCCGGCGGCCAACGTTCTTCAGCGCCGCCTCCACGTCGGCGCGGGTCATTTCCGCCTTTGTGAACATGGGACTCGCCAGATCGACCTGGCTCATCATGTCCTGCGCGCGCAACACGCGTAGGGGCGTTGACGCAAGCGCGACGATCAGAACGCAGCGAAGACGAGTTTTCATGGCGCGCTCCCCTTTTTGGCGAGCATATCACTCTTTGCATAAACCGCTTGGGCTGTGGGCCCCGCGACGCGCACTGCGACATCCACATATTTTGCGCAAGCCTAAGCTTAAGCCACGTAAACGTCCGGCGCCTCGCAATAATAAAGACAGAATAACGCGGACAATGGGGCGCGGCAGGAGAGCAGATCTCAAGATTGCCCCCTGCAGCGATCAAACGTACAATATAAGCGTGAAATACAACTGAAATATTTCGAAAATTATCAACAATACTTTGACACCCAGCGGGAGGGTCGAGCGCGTGGAAAATGCCACTCCGGCGACGCGGGATTTTGCGGTCACCTCTCACGCCCCGGCAGGACCGATGAACTGGACGGCGCCGGCGCCTGAACTGCCGAGCGCATCGCAGCCGGCGGGGCCTTTGCGCGAAGCGATCGTCACCGCCTGCTGTGTCGTGACGGTCACCGTTTGCCTTGCTTTCGCGATCGACCATCGGCAGGCGGCGTCTCTTTCCGCGCCGACGGCCTCCTCGCGCGGCGAGGCCCCCCGCGGCGCAGCCCGCGCGGAATTATCTTTCGCGCCCGTGGCGGCCCCCTCGCAACAACCGGCGCCTAGGGCTGAAAAATCCGGCGCGGCCGGGCAAAAGCCGGCGCAGGAAATCGCGCCCGCCACAGGCGCCGATCGACCGACTCTGACACGATCCATCGGCCGCGCCGAGGCGGAGATGACAATCGCCCCGGTCCGCCTCGCCCCGACGCCGCCGGCCGGGGCGCCCGTCCGCGTCGTGCTGATGGTTTCAAGCGGGGAGCAAGGTTCAAAACAAGTGGAGGATGTCAGACGCGCGCTCGCCGCAGCGGGTCTTGAAATCGCAGCCGTCAACGTCGCCGACAAACCGGTCACGAAGCCCGGGGTCGCCTATTATTTCCGGCCCGACCGCGACGCCGCCATCGCCCTGCGCGAAACGATCGCTCCTGTCATTGGCGCCGTCGACGTGCAGGCGGCGGAGCTGCGCGCGGCCGGCCAAAAGGGTCTCCTCCCCTCGCCGGGTTCGATCGAAATCTCGATCCCATGATTTCAAACGTGGCGCTAAGCTCGGCCTGCCGCGCGGCGCTTTTTGGCGGTCTGGCGTTAGCGCTCGCGGGTTTTGCTCGCGTCGTTGCTGTCTGCGCCGCCGCGCCTTCGGAAAGCGCGGACGATCATGTCGATGCGGATCTCGGCCTTTCCGCCTTCAACGACCGTCACTACGATGAGGCGCGGCAAATCTGGCGCGATCTTGCCGAACGGGGCGATCCCCGCGCCGCGTTCGGCCTTGGCCTTCTGAACGATCTTGGCGTCGGCGGCGCGCAAAACGCCGCCGCGACCTTGCAGTGGTATTTGCGCGCCGCAAAGGCGCAGTTCGCTCCGGCGCAGTTCAAAGTCGCAGTGATGTATGACAGCGGGATCGGAGTCGCGCGCGACCCGGCCGTCGCCGCGGTTTGGTATGCGAGGGCGGCGGCGCATGAACATACGAGGGCGCAGTATAATCTGGCCCAGCTCTATGAAACGGGCGAGGGAACGCCGCGCAATATCGCTCTCGCCAAGGTGTGGTACGAGGCGGCGGCAGCCAATGGGCTCGACGCCGCGACGACGAAGGCCACGGCTGCGCGAATATTCCTCTCTTCGCACAAGCCGCCGGCGGCGGTCACGCTGACTCCCGCGATCCTCTCCTCTCTTACAGCCGAAGCGATCGCGAGCGTCGGCGACAAAACTACTCTCGAACTGTGTTGGTCCGCGCAGGCGCAGCAAACGCCGGTAGAATATTATGTGCAGATCATCTCGCTTGCGAGCGCGCCCGCCGAAATTGCATTTTCGGCTTACACGGAGCGATCGGCCCTGCTGGCGCGACTGCCGGCCGCTCCCGCGGATTATGCCTGGCGAGTCTACACAGTCGCTCCCGCGCTAGGCGATTATGCGCCGAGCGCCTGGAGTTATTTCTCGGTTCGTTGAAGCTGCGCCTCAGGCGTTCACACGTTCGACCTTGCTCACCACCGAACGCGCGCGCAAATTTGAGATGATGGCGTTGAGATGCTTCAGATCGTTGACCTCGACGTCGATGGTCATTTCGCGGAAATCGGCCGACAGCGGCCGGAACACGATATTGTCGATGTTGGCGTCATTGTCGCCGATGACGGTTGAAATCGTGCCAAGCGCGCCCGGCTCGTTGATCGCGGTGATGACGATGCGCGCCGGAAAGAATTCATGCGTTCCCTCCTCGACGTCCCAGCGCACGTCGAGCCATCGCTCCGGCTGCTCGTCGAAGTCGGTCAGCGCCGGCGACTGGATCGGATAGATGGTGATGCCTTCGCCGGGCGTCAGAATGCCGACGATGCGGTCGCCCGGCACCGCGCCGCCATTGGGCGCGAAGCGCACCGGAAGATCGCCCTGAAGGCCACGAATCGGGATCGATTGCTGGCTTGGCTGGTCGCCGCCTTCGCCGGGGATCTTGAAGACAAGGCCCGCCGCCTTCTTCATGCCAAACCAACCGGCCTCGCCATGCGGGCGCGCGGCGGCGGCGGCTTTCCGATCCTCCTTGAAGTCGGGATAGACCGCCTTGACGACATCGCCCGAAAACATTTCGCCGCGTCCGACGGCGGCGAGCACATCCTCGACATTGACTCTGGCGAGCCGCGCCAGCACCGGCTTCAGTCGATCCTCGGAATAGGCTTTTCCGGCGCGCTCGAAGGCGCGCGCGACGATCTGGCGGCCAAGCCCGGCGTATTGCGCGCGCACGGCCTCGCGCGTCGCCCGTCGGATCGCCGAACGCGCCTTGCCGGTCACGACCAGCGACTCCCAGGCGGCCGGGGGGACCTGGCCTTCGGTCCGCGTAATCTCGACCTCGTCGCCGTTCTGAAGCTCGGAGACGAGCGGCGCGTGGCGCCCGTTGATCTTCGCACCGACCGCGGAATTGCCGACGTCGGTGTGGACCGCATAGGCGAAATCGATGGCGTTCGCGCCGCGCGGGAGAGCAATCAGCCGCCCCTTCGGCGAGAAGCAGAACACCTGATCGTGAAACAGTTCGAGCTTGGTGTGCTCGAGAAATTCTTCCGGAGTGTCGCCCTCGGCAAGCATCTCGATGGTGCGGCGCAGCCATTGATAGGCGCGGCTTTCGCCTGTCAGCGTCTCGCGGTCGGCGACGCGGCCGTCCTTGTAGAGGGCGTGAGCGGCGATGCCGTTGCGGGCGATGTCCTGCATCGCTTCCGTGCGCACCTGCAATTCGACGCGCTGCCGGCCCGGCCCGACCACTGTGGTGTGGATCGACTGATAGTCGTTCGGCTTCGGGGTGGAGATATAGTCCTTGAAGCGGCCCGGCACGACGGCCCATTTGGTGTGGACTGCGCCGATCACGCGATAGCAGTCCTCGACGCTTTCGACCACGACGCGAAAGCCGAAAATGTCGGACAGCTGCTCGAAAGCGATCGATTTGCGCTCCATCTTGCGCCACACGGAATAGGGCTGCTTTTCGCGTCCGGCGACCTTGGCCTTGATGCCATGGGCGGCAAGTTCGTCGACAAATTCTTTCTCGATTGTGGCGATCGCTTTGCCGTTCTTGCGCCGGAACTCGTCGAGACGCGCTTCGATCGTCGCATAAGCTTCCGGCATCAGATGACGGAAGGCGAGGTCTTCGAGTTCGTCGCGCATCCCCTGCATGCCCATCCGGCCGGCGAGAGGCGCATAGATGTCGAGCGTCTCCTCAGCGATCCGCTCGCGCTTTTCAGGCGGTACGAAATGCAGGGTGCGCATATTGTGCAGCCGGTCGGCGAGCTTGACGAGCAGCACGCGGACGTCTTGCGCGATGGCGAGCAGGAGCTTGCGGAAATTTTCGGCGTGAGCGGCTTTTTTCGAGACGAGATCAAGCTTCTTGAGCTTTGTCAGCCCGTCGACGAGGCGGCCGATGTCCTGACCAAACAGCCGGTCGATCTCCTCGCGCGTCGAATCGGTGTCCTCGATGGTGTCATGCAGCACGGCGGCGACGATCGTCGCGTCGTCGAGCTTCATGTCGGTGAGGATCGCGGCGACTTCGAGCGGATGGGAGAAATAGGGATCGCCCGAGGCGCGCTTTTGCGCGCCATGCGCCTTCATCGCATAGACATAGGCGCGATTGAGCAATATTTCGTCGGCCTGCGGATTATAGCGCCGCACCCGGTCGACAAGTTCATATTGCCGCATCATGGCTCGGTTGGATCCGCTGCTTCAGGCGACGCCTGCCGCCGGACCTGGCGCAAGCATGGCTGTCTTGAAATCCGGCCGGCGGCGGGACGCGAGGCCTGACGACATGCCCTCGCGACGCGCGCCGTTTCGCCGCACTCCCGCCGGATCTGATCTTCAATCGGCGTCAAAGCCGCGCCGGAGGCGCCGCAAGGGCCTCCGGCAAAGCTTCTCAACAACCTGGGATCAAGTTTCGTCCCGAACGCCGCGACGCTCAACCCCCGCCGCGCCGGCGCGGCTGACGGCAGATCAGGCTGACAGAATATTGCCGATTTTAAAAGCCGGCTATTCGGAATCGTCTTCGGTTTCGGCCGGCGGAACAAGCCCTTCAAGGCCACGCAGGAGATCTTCCTCGGTCATGCGGTCGAACTGAATGTCGCCGATCGCTTCGGGACCCTGCGGCGCCGATGACAGAGCGGGAACGACTTCGGGCTCTGGCTCGTCGACCTCGACATGCTTTTGCAAGGACTGAATGAGATCTTCCTTCAGATCATCCGGCGTCAAAGTGGAATCGGCGATCTCGCGGAGCGAAACCACCGGATTTTTGTCGTTGTCTCGATCAATCGTGATCGGCGCTCCCGCGGCGATCATGCGGGCGCGGTGGCTCGCAAGCAGCACGAGTTCAAACCTGTTCTCAACCTTGTCGACACAATCTTCTACGGTGACGCGGGCCATGAAGCGCTCGCTCCTTCATCAATAGGCGGATGTTACTGATTAATGTGGATTTATCTCGCAAAGCGCTCACGAAGCAAGCAATTTATGTTTTGGCCGCCTTACCCGCGCGAAAATGGAAATCTTCAAATTATCAAATGCGGGCTATATTTGGTCATGATCTTGCGCAAGAATCCACCGTTCGGCGCCCGTAGGGGTGTGGGGTTCACTGATGATTGCGGGCTGGACAATAACTGTTCCAGCTCATTTTTGACGCAGTCATCAATTTTTGTAAATATTTTGTGGGAACCCTTCACACATCCTGTGAGTTAGAATACTCGTAGTTGTATCGATCACCTAAGGTTTAACTTGCTCGACTAAGTTTCGGGCCGGGTTACAATCGAATATTGAAGAGCACGCAAAATATGGCAGATCAGGAGAGAATTGCGCTTTTTATTGATGGCGCGAACCTTTATGCGACCGCAAAGTCTTTGGGCTTCGACATTGATTATAAACGGCTGCTCAAGGAATTTCAGAGTCGCGGTAAGCTGATCCGCGCTTTTTACTATACAGCTTTAGTTGAAGATCAGGAATATTCCTCAATTCGTCCGCTGGTCGACTGGCTGGATTATAACGGTTATTCAGTCGTGACCAAGCCGACCAAGGAATTCGTCGACTCCCTCGGGCGGCGCAAGGTCAAGGGCAATATGGATATCGAGCTCGCCGTCGACGCGATGGAGATGGCCGAACATCTCGACCATATCGTGCTTTTTTCCGGCGACGGCGATTTCCGCTCGCTCGTCGAGGCGATACAACGCAAGGGCGTGCGCGTCTCCGTCGTTTCGACTAACGCCACCCAGCCGGCGATGGTCGCCGACGAGCTGCGGCGTCAGGCCGACGAATTTATCGACATCATCCATCTCGCCTCAAAGATCGGACGCGACGCCGGGGATCGCCCCGAGCGAGCGCATCGGACCGCCGAGCGCCGCTCGCCGACGGCGCCCTCGGTCGACGCCGAGCTCGCTGACGACCGGCTCGACTGAGCGCGGCCGGCCGCTTTCGGCGCCGCCGTCCGATGACTTTGGATGATTCCGCAGGCGCAGTTGAGTCCGGCGCGCTTGAGCCTTCACGCGACTGCCCGCTTTGCCCGCGTCTTGCGGCATTGCGGCGCGCGCTGCGCGAAGAACAGCCCGACTGGAGCAACGCGCCCGTCCCGACCTTTGGCGATCCTT
Source organism: Methylocella silvestris (assembly GCF_002891535.1). Classification (GTDB taxonomy): domain Bacteria; phylum Pseudomonadota; class Alphaproteobacteria; order Rhizobiales; family Beijerinckiaceae; genus Methylocapsa; species Methylocapsa silvestris_A. Next base: position 76,847 of record NZ_PDZR01000004.1, read on the forward strand.
CGGCTCCGGTCCTGATTGTCGGCCTCGCGCCGGGCCTGCGCGGCGCGAACCGCACGGGGCGCCCTTTTACCGGCGATTACGCGGGCGATCTTCTCTATCGGACGCTGCTCGCCTACGGCTTCGCGACGGGCGCCTATGGCGCGAGCCGCGACGACGGCCTTAGCCTGCGCGATTGCGCGATCAGCAACGCTGTGCGCTGCGTGCCGCCGCAAAACAAGCCGACGCCCGGGGAAATCGCGACCTGCCGCAGCTTTCTCAAAGCAACGCTGGAGCAGTCCGTCAATCTCGCCATCGTCGTCGCGCTTGGCAGGATCGCCCATGAGTCGACCCTGCGGGCGCTGGGGGCGAAGCTGTCCGCCTTCCCCTTCGCCCATGGCGCAGAACATAATCTGCGTCATCCGAGCGGGCGGAGTTTGACGCTGATCGATAGCTACCATTGCTCCCGCTACAACACCAATACGGGCGTGCTGACGCCGCAAATGTTTGTCGACGTGTTCGCCGCCGTCCGCCGCCGCATCGCCGACGCGAGCTAGGCTGACCGTCGCCAAGCATGGCGACGCGAACCTTGGGCGTGGGCGCATCATTCCGCCAAATCCGAAGCGGGCCGCGCGGCGCCTGTATGACGCTCCCGGCCTCCTGTTTTCAGCGCGTTACAGCGCCAAAGCGTCCAGCACCCGCGCCCAGCTGCGCGCGCCCTTGTGGAACGAGCTCAGCTCATATTTTTCGTTAGGCGAATGGACGCGATCGTCCTCGAGGCCAAAGCCGATCATCAGCGTATCCATATTGAGGTCGCTCTTGAAACTGCCGACGATCGGGATCGAGCCGCCGCAGCCGGCAAGCACCGGCGTCGCGTCCCACTCGGCCTGCAGCGCCCGGCTCGCGCGCGACAGCTGCTCCGAACTGAACGGCAGGTTCAGCGCCTTTGATCCGCCATGGGGGATGAATTCGACGCGGCAGTCTTGCGGCAGGCTCTTGCGCACATAGGCGCGAAAGCTCTCGGCGATCTTGGCCGGATCCTGCGCCCCGACCAGCCGGAAGGAAAATTTGGCGCTCGCCTGCGCCGGCAGCACCGTTTTCGAGCCCTTGCCAGTGTAGCCGCCGATGATTCCGTTGACGTCGCAGCTTGGCCGCGACCAAACCATCTCGAGCACGCTGCGGCCTTTCTCGCCAGCCGGAACCGAGAGGCCGACGGCGGCAAGAAAGGCCGCTTCGTCGAAATTCAGATCGCGCCATTGCTCGGCGACCTCCTCGGGCAATTCGGCGACGCCGTCATAAAAGCCCGGCAGCGTGATTTTTCCCTCGGCGTCATGCAGGCCGGCAATGACGCTTGCGAGCGCGTGGATGGGATTGACCGCGGCGGACCCAAAAATGCCAGAGTGCAGATCGCGGTCCGCGCCGCGGATGATGACTTCCTCCGTGACGAGGCCGCGCAGCATGGTGGTGATCGCGGGCGTCGTCCGATCCCACATGCCGGTGTCGCAGACAAGCGCGAGATCGGCCTCAAGCTCGCTCTTGTTGGCGGCGAGAAAGGCCGGCAATGAGGGCGAGCCGGTCTCTTCCTCGCCTTCGAGCAGCACCGTGATCTTGCAGGGGAGATCGCCGGTCTCCTTGAAGGCGCGAACGGCCTCGATGAAGGTCATCAGCTGACCCTTGTCGTCGGCGACGCCGCGGCCGACGATACGCCGGCCCGTCGCGGCCTCGACGATTTTCGGCTCAAATGGCGGGCTCTCCCAAAGCTCAAGCGGATCCGGCGGCTGGACGTCATAGTGGCCGTAGAAAAGCAGATGCGGCACATCGGGCCGGCCCGCTTTGGCGTGGGCGACGACCATCGGATGGCCGGCGGTGGGGCGCACCGAGGCCTCAAAACCGAGCGAGGTCAGTTCGTCTGATAAAAATTGCGCCGCGGCGACGCAATCGCCGGCGAAGGCGGGATCGGTCGACACTGATTTAATCGCGACGAGCTTGAACAGCCGCGCCAGCGCGGCGTCGAGGTTGGCGTCGATTCGGTCGAGAACGGTTTCCAGCGCGGCCATGAGGCAATCCTTCGATCAAGCAGGCGGCAATTAAACGCGGCGACGGGAAACCGGCGCATGGATTCAGTGCAAGATCGTCACGATCCACCGCCTTTGCGGCCGCCTCGCCGGCCGCCCGACGATGCGTACACGGATTTTGCATCGACGGGATACATGTCCTTTCTATAAAGGCAAAGGCGATTGGGGATCACCCTGGCGACGGATGGAAAAATGAGGCTGCGCGCCGATTTCTGGGTCTCGGCCTATCTGCGGCGTTGCGCGCATGAGGGCGCCGCAGCTGTTCTGCGGCGGCGCGGCGCGGCCGAGGCGGGAGCGATCTTCGTCAAAATCGATCGCCTCGACGGCGCGGCGGCGCTGTTCGGGCCGGCGCCGCAGAGCGAAATGATGGAGGCGGACGCTCGACTGTTCACGCGCCTGCACGCGGCCGAATGGATCGATCCGGCCGAGGCCGAACAGAAGCTCGCGCGGCAGATCAAATTCGATCCAGATCTGTGGATCGTCGAGACAGAGGACCGCCAGGGGCGTTCCTTCCTCGATCTCGCTGTTTGACGGAGAACACGAACCGATGCGCTCCATAATGATCGCCTTTTGTCTCTTCGCCACGCTGTCCGGCATGAACGCCAGGGCCGAGGATTGCAGCGCGGCGGCGACCCAGGCCGCGATGAATGATTGCGCCAATACAGCGTTGAAAAATACGGACGCGGAACTCAATGCGATCTACCGCGACCTCATCGGCCGCCTCAAAAACAGCGAGGATTCGAAACAGGCCCTGATCGTCGCGCAACGCGCCTGGCTGCAGTTCCGCGACGGCGAATGCGCCTTCGCCGCCAGCGCCGTGAGCGGCGGCAGCATCTATCCAACGATCGTCGCGAACTGCCGCAACGCGCTCACCGCGGACCGCGTCAAGGCGCTCGGCGTCTATCTGAACTGCGCGGAGGGCGACATGGCATGTCCCGTACCGCCGAAATGAGCGGAGACCCACAGAAATGTTTGGAGGGGCAATGAAATCGCTCGACCGTCAATTCAACGCCTGCGGCCGGCGTCGGGAGCCGCATCATGACGAATGAATCCGAACAAAGCTCCGAGCCGCGTTCCGCCGAATCCGGACCGCCGGATCGGTCTCCGGTGATCCGCGCCATCGCCATGCCGGCCGACACCAATCCGGCGGGCGACATTTTCGGCGGCTGGCTGATGGCGCAGATGGATCTTGCGGCCGGCAATGTCGCAGCGCGGCGCGCGCGCGGGCGCTGCGCAACCGTGACCGTCGAGGGAATGACCTTTTTGAGCCCGGTTTTCGTCGGCGACGAAGTCAGCCTCTATGCCTGGCTGACGAGCGAAGGCCGCACGTCGATGCGCGTCAAGGTCGAGGCCTGGCGGCGTTATCGCGAGGAAGAAGCCGTGAACAAGGTCACCGAAGCGCTGTTCGTTTTCGTCGCCATCGGCAAGGATCGCAAGCCGACGCCGCTGCCGCCCCGCCTCGCCACGCTCGAAACGAAATAAGCGGGTTATTTTCCGCTCTGGAAAAAAGCGAATCATGCGGCATCTTTCCTCAGCCTCGCTTGGTCTTTGCAGCGAGATCTGCAATTTTAAATGGTCTGACGCGCGGAGATCTCGCAATGGGTTTCGCCCACCCCTGGATTAGCCCTTCTCTTGCCCTTGCCGTTTTTCTCGCGGGCGCGACGACCGGCGGCGCGGCGGGGTCGCCCGCGCTGAGGGCCGGCCCGCATGATGGCGTCTACACTGTAGAAATTCATACAAGGAGCGGCGGCTGCGATCCGGTCTACCGCTGGAGCATCACCGTTTCGGCAGGACGCGTCAGTTCTCCCGTGGATGGATTCATGCAGGCCTCTGGCAAGGTCAGCGCGCAAGGCGGCGTTTCGCTGGCGTTCCGGCGCGACAATCAGGTCGCCAATGTCGCCGGCAAGGTCAAAGGCGGGCGCGCCTCGGGCACGTGGTCGTCGCCCACCCTGCAATGCGCGGGATCATGGAGCGCTGTGCGCAACGGATGAGCCGGCTCGACCTGATCGTCGCAGGGAAGCCAGCCGCGGCGCGAGCGTGACAATAGAATGGAAAGAGAGTTGGCCTAACTATTGCTTTTGATCGCTGGAGAAGATGACGCCAGCTTTGCCATAGGGGCAAGCTTTAACCGCCATTGATCGATCATACGCAGGTAAAGTTCGTCATATTGGCGAATCTGCTAAAGATCAACCTTCGGTCGCAGTCAATTGTTTGTCATGATTCTAGGCAAGATAGACGACAACGCGATGACCCAGGAAAAATAAAGCTTTGCTCGACGCCTTGATAGTTGGGGTCCTGATTGTAAGTCTTGCGGCCATCTGTTAAGGTAAAATGGCTTTCGAAGAGAATAATTCAACGCAAGTGGGGGATGCGCGAGGTGCGTCGCGCGCGTATTTTGCGCGCCGGGTCGCGGACGGCTGCTCGCGTCGCTTTCCCCGGCTGCGATACGCCCCCGCAACGACTCAACCTTGCGTGGTGTTGTCTTCGAGGCGAAGCAATAAAGAGACGCCCCAACGATCTCTACAGTATCCGCTGAGAGGCCGGCCGCGCGCGATATTTGTAGTGACGCAAGCTTATATGGTAACGAATTAATCTGATCCGGCCGACAGCGAGTTGACATTTATGCTTCAGATCAACAAAAGGGCGCCCCTCGCCGGCCAGGACTCGCAAAAAGTCATCGCGCCGCTGATCGACGCCTTGCAGAATGGCGCGCGCATCATTCGCCGGCAGCTGCCGATCGTCATCGTCATCATGATCTGCAGCGTCGCCCTGGCGATCCTCTATCTCGCCAATACGCCGCCGAAATTCACCGCCGTCGGGTCGATGGTGATCGACACGCGCAAGATGCAGGTGTTGTCGGAAAAGCAGACCCTGATGGGCGAAGCGCAGATCGACGCCGCGCAGGTCCAGACGCAGGTCGAGCTCCTGAAGTCCGACAGCGTCGCCCTTGCGGTGATTCGTCAGCTGCATCTGATCGACGACCCTGAATTCGTTGCGCCGCCGACCGAGTCGAAGGGCGGACTGCTCAGCTTCCTGTTCCCGCCGAAACCGGTCACGCCGCTCACCGACGCCGAAAAGGAGCAGATCGCCCTCGGCGTTTTCAGGGGCGGCCTGACCGTCACCCGCGAGGGATTGACCTATGTCATCGACATCGGCTTCACCTCGCTGCAGCCGGCGAAATCGGCGCTGATCGTCAACACGACCGTCGACGCCTTCGTCGCCAATCAGATGGACGCCAAATATGACGCCACGAAGCGGGCCGGCATATGGCTCGCCGAACGCATCAAGGAGCTCCGCACCCAGGCCTCCGCAGCGGAACATGCCGTCGTCGAATTCAAAAAGGCGAACAATATCGTCGACACGGGCGCCGGGACAGGCGGCAAGCTGATCAACGATCAGCAATTGTCTGAAGTGAACAGCCAGCTTATTCTCGCCAGCGCCGCGACCGCCGAAGCTCGCGCCCGCCTCGAGCGCATCACCGCGGTCATGTCGCAGGATGTTCCCGACGCCTCCGTCGCCGACGCGCTGAAAAGCGAAGTCATCATCAAGCTACGCCAGCAATATCTCGACCTCGCACAGCGCGAGGCCATTTTCTCGCAGCGCTACGGCGCGAACCATCTCGCTACGGTCAATCTGCGGACGCAGATGCAGGAGATTCGTCACAGCATCTCCGACGAAATGCGCAAGATCGCCGAGAGCTACAAGAGCGATTACGAGATCGCGCGCACCCGAGAGCAGTCGCTCAAGGATCATTTGTCCGCCGCCGTCACGCAGTCGCAGACCTCAGGGGAAGCCGGCGTCCAGCTCCGCGAACTGACCAGCAATGCGGAAGCGGCGCGCTCCCTCTACGACAATTTCCTGCAGCGCTACATGGAGGCCATGCAGCAGCAGGATTCCGCGCCGATCAGCGAAACGCGGCTGATCAGCCCCGCCATGCCGCCGATGGTGAAAAGCGCCCCCAAGGGTTCGATGATCCTGATGCTGGCGCTCGCGGGCGGCGGATTGCTGAGCTTTGCCGTCGCCTATCTGCGCGAGGCCTCCGACGGCGTCTTCCGCACCAGCGATCAGATCGAAGAAACGCTTCGGGTCAATTGCCTCGCCATCGCGCCGGCGCTCAAGGCCGCCGGTCCACGCGCCGACGGAGAAGACGGCGATACCAAGTCCGTGAGCGGCCAGGGCTTTCTGCGCAATGTCGTGGACGCGCCTTTCTCACGCTATGCCGAGGCAGTGCGATCCGTGAAAATTGCCGCCGATCTCAATGGCGCGCTGAAATCGCACAAGGTCATCGGCCTGACTTCGACCCTTCCCAATGAGGGCAAATCGACCTTCGCCTCCAATCTGGCTCATTTGATCGCCGACGCCGGCGGCAATGTCGTCCTCGTCGACGCCGATCTGCGCAGCCCTTCGCTGTCGCGCTGGCTGGCGCCTGACGCGCCCGGCCTGATCGACGTCGTCATTGGCAACGTCTCGCTTGAAAAGGCCATTATCCAGGTTTCGACCAGCCGGCTGCACTTCCTTGCAGCGGGAGCTACATCGAAGCTGCCGCACACCAATGAAATCCTCGCCTCGGCGGCGATGAAGAGCCTGATCGACAGCCTGCGGACAAATTATGATTACATCATCGTCGATCTGTCGCCGGTGGCGCCGATCGTCGACGTGCGCACCACTGGCCACGTCATCGACACCTATGTTTACATCATCGAGTGGGGCAAGACGAAGATTGACGTGGTCGAGCGCGGCCTGTCCGAAGCGCAGGGCGTCTACGACCGTCTCCTGGGCGTTGTCCTGAACAAGGTCGATATGGCCGCGCAGAGCCGCTATCAGCGCTATCACGGCAATCATTACTACCGGAAATATTATTCGAAATATGGCTATCTCGAATAGAGGCGCCGCTGCTGTCGGGCGTCCTGCAGTTAGAGCATCCCTCCAAAAAGCTTAAGGCTCTTTGGACCAAGAGGATGCGTTGAAAAAATGAGTTGGAGCAAAAATCCGTTCCAGTCGGATCAGTTTTGCTCTGGCGCGTCATGGAACAAGAAGCGCCGCGGCAATCTCTTGACGCCAGCGGCGCTTTTTTTTTGCGCAGGAGGCCCCTTCTCGGATTTGCGTCGGTTTACGGATTTACAAAGGGCGGCCGGCGCCGCTTTCGGCCGCCCCCTGCGGACAGAAGCAGGGCGCGATCGGGAGCGGCGGTGGTGGGGGAGGTAGGACTCGAACCTACGAAGGCGTAGCCAGCGGATTTACAGTCCGCCCCCTTTGCCGCTCGGGACACTCCCCCAAGATTCCGTCGCCGGACTTGGTGGACGGCTTATGGAAACCCCGCCCGCTGCTGTCAACTGGAAATCTCCGGCGACCGGCGCGGCGCCGCAGATTGCGCGCGGCCTTCGCTCGTGACACAGACGTCAAACCAGGATGACGCGCGCAGCAAAGAGTATTTTGAATTTGAAACGCGATAGACCCAAAGGCGCCACAGGCGAACCGGCGCGGCGCGACAAGCCGTCCCCCCCCCACGCAGCCGCCTCTGCCAAAGCGCCGCCGCGGCAGGCGCGCCCGCCCGAGCCGCGCAAAAGCGCCGCCCAACCCTTCCGCAGCGCCTCGGCCGACATCGTCGCCCTTTATGGCTTCCACGCCGTGCGTGAGGCTCTGCGCGCCGGAAAACGCAAGCTGTTCGACATTTACGGGACCGAGGCCGCCGCGCAAAAGCTGGCGCCGGAGATCGCTGCGGCGGCGCTATCTGCGCGTCTTGTCACGGCCGAGGATCTGTCGCGCCGCCTCGGCCCCGCCGCTGTGCATCAAGGCGTCATGCTGGAGGCGCGCCCGTTCGAAGCTCTCGACCTTTCCGATATCGTCCCTGACAGCGGCGTGGTCCTCGTGCTCGACCAGATCACTGATCCGCATAATGTCGGAGCCATCGCGCGGACAGCGGCGGCGTTTCGCGTCGACGCTTTGGTGATGACCGAACGCCATGCCCCCGAATTGACCGGCGTACTGGCGAAAGCCGCTTCAGGCGGCCTTGAACATGTGCCGATTATCCATGTCGTCAATCTCGCGCGCGCGCTACGCGCCCTGAAGGATCAGGGCTACCTGCGCGTCGGCCTCGATTCGGCGGGTGAAAGCACCCTGACCGACGCCCCGCTAAGCCGGCCGCTGGCGCTCATCCTTGGCGGAGAGGGCAAGGGGCTGCGCCGGCTCACCCGGGAGAATTGCGATCTCGTCGCGCGCCTCGACATGCCGGGACCGATCAAAAGCCTCAATGTCTCCAACGCCTGCGCCGTCGCCCTGGCCCTCGTCGCGCTTCGGCCCGGAGCCTGACGCCGCATCGGCCCGCTCGTTCTCGCCGTGCGGAAGCGGACCGCGCCAGCGGCCATAGCGCCAGGGCCGCCACCAGCGCGCGCGAATCGGCAATTCGGCGGGAACGGGATCAAATCCCGCCGTGCCAAAAGGATGGCAGCGGCAGAGCCGTGCAAATCCCATCCAGCCGCCGGCCCAAAGCCCCTGCCGCGTGATCGCTTCGCTCATATAGGCCGAGCAGCTTGGCAGATGGCGGCACTGCGAGCCGACCAGCGACGACAGCGTCAGCTGATAGGCTCGGATCAGTCCAACGGCCGCCCTGCGCCCAATTTGCGTCATGCGCTGCCTCCGTTTCCGGTCGAGCCCCGGCCAGCCGTGCGGATCGCGCGGGACTGTGGCGCATATACACTATGAGCCGCCACAGACTCGCCGCATAGTATCGCAGCGTTTTCCTGCCTTATAGCTTGTGGTGCCCATCCCGTGTCCATTATCAAAACTTTGGCTCTCGCTGGACTTATTTCCGCCACGGCCTCGGCAGGCTTCGCCGCCGACATCGCGCCCACGCCGCCGCCCGCGAGCGGCTGGACCCTCACGGTCGGCCTCGGTCCGCAGGTTCAAACATCCTTTCCCGGCGCGAAGTCGGTGACCGTGTGGCCGACAGGCACTATGGCCCTGCGCCGCCCGGGCGAGCCTGAGCCCTTTGCCTCCCCGGATGACGGGTTTGGCCTGGCCTTGTTTGACATCGGCTGGTTCAAGGCCGGCCCCGTCGGCCGCATCATGTCTTCACGCGGGCTCAGCGGCGGCAACGGAGCCTTCTATGGCCTCCACGACGTCGATTGGACGCTGGAGCTCGGCGTCTATGGCGAACTTTGGTACACAGAGCATTTCCGCGCCCGCGCCGAGGTCCGTCAGGGCGTCAATGGCCATGACGGGCTCGACGCCAACATCGCGCTCGACGCCATTCAAAAATACGACGCCTTCACCTTCGCAATCGGCCCGCGCCTGCAATTCGGCGACACCCAATATATGAATGCCTATTTTTCCGTGACGCCCTATGAGGCCTCGGTAAACGGAAGGGTCGGGGCTTATCAGGCGAACGGCGGCCTCGCTTCCGTCGGCGGCCTCGCTTCGGTCAAATATGATTTCCTTCCGAATTGGAGCGCGACCGTGTTCGGAGGCTATAGCCGTCTCGTTTCCAGCGCCGCGGCGAGCCCGATCCCGAATAATCTTGGCTCATTGAATCAATATACCGGCGGCGTCGTCATCGCGCATTCCTTCCATCTCGACATCCCCTTCCTCCCCTGAGTCGGCGAAAGGGGCCTCGCGGCCCCTATCCCTTCTGCTGCTGCGCCTGCGCCGTCTCGATCTGATTGACGCAGTCGAGCGTCGCATCGAAGGTTAGCAAGGTGGAGGCATGCCGCGCCTTATAGTCGCGGACGGGCTCCAGCACCGCCGCCTCTGCCCATTCGCCGTCCGGAGGCGGGCCGTTCTCCTTGAGCATCGCGCGCATCCGGTCGCGCAGCGCGCGGATTTCCGGCGCGGTGGCGCCAATCACATGGCGCGCCATGATCGAGGCCGCCGCCTGGCCCAGTGCGCAAGCCTTCACATCATGGGCGAAATCAGCGATCTTTCCGTCTTTCATGATGATGTCGACGATGACCGTCGAGCCGCACAGCCGCGAATGCGCCTTGGCCGTAGCGTCGGGCGCCGCCAGCCGGCCGAGCCGCGGGATATTTCCCGCCAGTTCCAGGATGCGGCTATTGTAAATCTCTGTCAGCATGGGTGGTCCGCAACTCAAGCTTCGGGGTGACGGATAATTTGTCTTACTATATAGAAATCTAACGGCGTAACCGCGAGACTTTGGCGCATCTCTCGGCAGTTCCCTGAGGAACGGACCGTTCGGCGCCTCTGCTTTCAGCAGCAATCTGCTTCTGGCCGCGGAAATAAGGCTGCTCCCCCTCCGGGAGCCGCTGCGAGTTGAACATTGACGTTTTTGGAGGCGCCACTGATGGATGCCGTGGTTAAGTCCTTGGTTGAACGGTCCGAGCCCCAGCGCGACATTTCAGCGCGGGAAGCGCGGCCGACGCGCGAAGAAGCCGAAGCCGCGGTTCGCGTGCTGCTGCGTTGGGCCGGCGACGATCCCAATCGCGAGGGCCTCATCGATACGCCCGCCCGCGTCGTTAAAGCCTATGGGGAGCTTTTTTCCGGCTATGGCGAGGATGCGACCGAGGTGCTCTCCCGCGTGTTCGAGGAGGTCCACGGCTACGACGATCTCATCCTCGTGCGCGACATCGAGTTTTCGTCGCATTGCGAGCATCACATGGTGCCCTTCGTCGGCGTCGCGCATATTGCCTATTATCCCTCCGAGGAGGGAGTCGTCGGCCTCTCCAAGCTGGCTCGTCTCGTCGACGTGTTCGCCCGCCGCCTGCAAACGCAGGAAGCGCTGACGGCGCAGATCGTCGGCGCCATCGACCTGCATTTGCGCCCGCGCGGCTGCGCCGTCATGATCGAAGCCGAACATATGTGCATGTCGATGCGCGGCGTCCGCAAACACGGGGCGCAGACCATCACGACCCAGTTCACCGGCGTCTTCCGCGATGATCCGGCCGAGCAGGTTCGCTTCCTCACCCTGCTGCGGCGCGGAAAGTAAAGTCCCGTCCCTCATGCGCGACGGGGTGACCCCGCGCCTGCGCTTCGGCGAAGGAGGATTTGCCGATGTCCGAAGCTCCTGCCCCGCCTGACGTCGCAAATGACCGGAAGCACGAGCTTGAAGAGGGCTCCGCCTTCGCGCCGCGGTTCGGACCCGACGGCCTCATCGTCTGCGTTACGCGGGCGGCCGAAGACGGCGAGGTTCTGATGGTCGCCTACATGAACGTGGAGGCCTTGCAGCTGACTCTTGCAACCGGCGAAGCGCATTACTGGTCGCGCTCGCGTCAGTCGATCTGGCGCAAGGGCGCAACATCGGGTCAGACTCAGAAAATCAGGGAGATCCGCGCCGATTGCGATCAGGACGCTCTGCTGCTGACGATCGAAGCCGGCGGCGACGGCGGCGCCTGCCACACCGGACGGCGTTCCTGCTTCTATCGCCGCCTGTCCGCGACGGACGATGGCGAGACGGTTCTCCTGTTCGACGCTTGATCTGCCCATTTCGGCCGCCTCTCGGCCGCGACGCGAGCGAAGAATCGCAAATCATCGCGCCTGAGCTTGTCTTTCGGACGAATCACGCCACGTCTATGATGCGACGCGCATTGGCGCGTCTCGATTCATACGGGCGTCGCGCTCGGAGATTGCCGTGAAAAAAGTCTATCTCGCCTATGCGCTGCTGGCGGCAGTGGTGGCGCTTCTTCTTGCCGCGCAATTTGGCCGGCTTCCTACGTAATTCCATAGCGGGCGAATTCGAAAATCCGCGCGCCTGGCTCTCTGTTCAACAAATGTCAATCTCGGGAGCGAACACTCGCGCGGGAAGCGACGCGGGCGATGTCGACGCATCGCGCGCGCCCGGTTTCCTGACGAGGGAAAGAGTTTATTTCATGCGCGCCGCGCCAAAAATCGGGATTGCGCTCGGAGCCGGAGCCGCACGCGGGTGGGCCCATATCGGCGTTCTGCTCGAACTCGCAGAGCATGGAATTTTTCCTGACGTCATCGCAGGAACGTCGGTCGGGGCCGTGGTCGGCGGCTGCTATGCCGCCGGCAAACTCGAAAATGTCGAGCTATTCGCGCGCAGCCTGACGAAGAAAAGCGTCTTCGGCATGATGGACGTTTCTTTTTCGGGCGTCGGCCTCCTGACTGGAGCCCGCCTGCGCCGACGGCTGCATCAGGCGCTCGACGGTCAGCGGCTGGAAGAATTGCCAAGGAGCTTCGCCGCAGTGGCGACGGAGGTCGGAACCGGTCATGAGATCTGGCTGACCAAGGGCGACGCGGTCGAGGCGATCTGCGCTTCCTACGCCCTTCCCGGCATTTTCGAGCCGGTTCGCATCAACGGACGCTGGCTGTTCGATGGGGCGCTCGTGAATCCCGTGCCGGTCACGGTTTGCCGCGCGCTCGGCGCGGAAATCGTCCTCGCCGTCAACCTCGTTGGCGACAATGGCTACCGCGGCTCCGTCGTCAACGACCGTCTGTCAATCGAGCCGACGCTGGAGAAGCTGACGGTGGCGATCGAAAGCGAGCCGCGCAAAAACGGGCTGTTCGGCGCCTTGCGCGGCAATCACCGCCGACATTTCGGCAAGCGCGAGGACGGCGCGCCGGGAATGGGCAGTGCAATGATGGACGCCTTCAACATCGCGCAGGGCCGTATTTCGCGCTCCCGGCTCGCCGGCGACCCGCCGGACGTCATCATCAATGCGCGCGTCAGCAAGATCGGGCTCTTTGATTTTCATCGCGCCGGTGAGCTGATCGAGATCGGCCGCGAGTCTGCCCGCCGCGCCATCACGGAAATAGCCGAGCATATTGCGCTGACGCCGCGAAGCGAGGACTTGGCGCCGCTCAAAGGGTCTGACTGAAACAGGGACCGCGCTATGGGGCGATAGACGCCGCAGAGTCAACGCGCGCGACTGAAATTCGCGCGCTGTCTTCGCTTCGGCTCAGGCGCTGGCGATATATTCCTTCAGCGCTTCGTGCTGCTGCTCCATCTCGGCAAGACGGAATTTCACAAGATCGCCGATCGACACGAGCCCGGTAAGTTTGCCTTCCTTCACCACCGGAAGATGGCGGAAGCGCCGTGTCGTCATTTTCTCCATGGCCGTGCTGACGCATTCGCTTTCCAGCGTCGTGACGACCTTCGCCGTCATATATTTCGACGCCGCATCCGCCAGCGCGCCGGCGCCGTCCCTGCCGAGCGCCCGGACGATATCGCGCTCGGAAAGAATGCCAAGAACGGCCCCCTCGGCATCGGTTACGACGACCGCGCCGATATTCTGGATCGCGAGAATCTGCAGAACCTCCGCAAGGGTGCGATGAGGCTGGATGGTGCTCACGTTCCGGCCTTTTTCCGCGAGAATCCGAGCGATAGTCATTTTGGGTCTCCTTCCCGCATTGTCTCTGTGCGCCCTCTTCGGAGCGCTCCCGTCCGATAAGATGCACGCCTTGTGACGCGGGCGCAACACTGCTTTCGCGGGCTCGGGCGCCTTGCCAAGCAGAAGCGCGGCAGCAGCTGCGGCGACGCCTCATCCTGATAATCAGGATCAGCTGGCAACCTTCAGATTTAATTAGCGAGTCTAGAAGCGCGGCTCGCTCAGCACCGCCGCATGCACCTCAGAAGAAACCGGCTCGAAACGTCCCGTGCCTTCATCCAGCGCGAGCAGTTTTCCAGCCGCAATGCCGAAATAAGCGCCGTGCAAGGTCAGCAGGCCGCGCTTTTCGAGGGCCGCAATTTTCGGGAATGTGCGCAGATTGGCGAGCCCCTGAATGATCGAGGCGAAGGCCAGACGCTCGCAATAATCTTCGACCGGTTCCGTCGCCGGGCCAATTCGATCTGCCGCCGGCTTGATCAGGCTGATCCATTTGCCGATGAAGTCGCCGCCCGAAAGAGGCTTTTGATAGGGATCGAGATCTGCTTCCGCATAGGCCCGGACGCCGCCGCAGCTGGCGTGGCCAAGGATCAGAATGTGCTCGACGCGCAGGGCGAGCACGGCATATTCCAGCGCCGCCGAAGTGCCATGCAGATCGTCGTTCGGTCCGAATGGCGGGACCAGATTGGCGACGTTGCGGACGCAGAAAATTTCGCCGGGACCGGCGTCGAAAATAACTTCCGGCGACACGCGCGAATCGCAGCAACCGATCAGAAGGATGCGCGGACTCTGTCCCGCCTCGGCAAGATGCTGGAAGCGGCTATGCTCGCGCGCGAAGCGCCCGCCGAGGAAAGCCTCGTAGCCGGCGACAAGACGCTCCGGCAAATGCCGCGCAGGAGCAGCGTCGGCTCGATCGGATGGGGAGCCTGTCATGCGTTGCACTCACGGAAATTGGCGGCTCAACCTCTCCGCGCATGGCGCGAGGATTGTGCATTGCATGATCTTACAGATACGAGCCTCGCGAGACAAGGCGCCTTGCGGCCGCGGGCGCCTTGACCGGCGATCGATTTCCCCGCACAGCGGCCTCAACAAGGAGAGCGAAATTTGACTGAAATCGCGCAGCCTCAAGACGCCGGCGCGGAGCAGACCCTGCTGCGGCTCTCGATCGCCGTCACGCTCGGCTTAGGCGCTCTCGGACTTGTCGCCGGCCTCGCCATCGGATCGCGCTCGATCCTGTTCGATGGCTTCTATTCCATTGTCGACGTCGCCATGACCAGCCTCGCCCTGATCGTATCGAAGCTTCTGACACGGGACGGCAGCCGCCGTTTCCAGTTTGGCTATTGGCATTTCGAGCCCATCGTCGCCGCGTTAAACGGGACGATTCTGACGCTGTCCTCCATTTACGCCTTTTTTGACGCTGTCAGCCTTCTGATGCAGGGCGGCCATCGCGTCGAATTCGGTCCTGCCGCGCTTTACGCGATCATCTCCTGCGCCGTGTGTCTGGTGATGGCCGTCCGCATGCGCCGCGCCGGCGAGGCGCTGAACTCCGATCTTCTCCGAGTGGACGCGCGCGGCTTCCTTATCGGCGGCGCGGTAAGCCTTGCCTTGCTGGTCAGCTTTCTTGGCGCGATGGCGCTCGAACGCACCACCCATGCGTCGCTGTCGCCCTATGTCGATCCGGTCGTCCTCGCCACGGTTATTCTCGTTCTGGCGCCGCTGCCGATCATGACTGTCATACGCGGCGTCAAGGAGATTTTTCTGGTCGCGCCGAAAGATCTCGACGAAGAAGTCCGGCGCGTGCTGGAGGCGGCCAATGCCCGTCATGGCTTTGCCGGCTTCACCAGCTATGTCGCCAAGACGGGGCGCGCCCGCTTCATCGACGCCTATTTCATCGTGCCGCCCGGCTTTGCGGCGACGCGCATTGAGGTCTTCGACCAGATCCGCGACAAGATCGCAGCCGAACTCGAGGAGGCGGAAACCCCGCTCTGGCTCAACATCAGTTTTACCGCCGACCGCAAATGGGCGTAACTTCCGGGCGGCGGCTCAACCCCCAACCTCCTCGCGCCGAATCTCCAGCTCCAGCCAATCCTCCTCGGCGGCGTTGAGTTCAGCCTCATATTGGGCGAAAGCCGCCGAGGTTTCCGCGAATTGCGCGGGGTCGCGCGCGTAAAATCCCGGATCGTCAAGCAGCGGACGCAGGCTCGCCATCTGCTGGCGCAAATGCTCCATGCGCGCGGGGAGCGTCTCCAGCGCATGCTTTTCCTTGAAACTCAATCTCGGCTTCGCCGGCGGCTTTTCCGCACGCGGGGGCGGCGAGCCCTTTGCTTTGCCTGGCGCGGCCGCGCCAGGGTCGGCGCCGACGCCAAACCCGCGCTGCGCGACCATATCGGAATAGCCGCCGGCATATTCGACCCAGCGGCCGCCGCCTTCGGCCAGCACGACAGAGGTCGCGACGCGGTCGAGAAAATCGCGGTCATGGCTGACGATGATCAGCGTGCCCTTATAATCGGCGAGCATTTCTTGCAGGAGATCCAGCGTCTCGAGATCGAGATCGTTGGTCGGTTCATCGAGAACCAGCAGATTGGACGGCCGCGCCAGCGCCCGGGCCAGCATCAGCCGGCCGCGTTCACCGCCGGAGAGGCGCCCGATCGGCGTGCGCGCCTGCTCCGGCCCGAACAAAAAATCCTTCATATAGCCGACGACATGCTTGCGCTCGCCATTGATCTCGACGAAGTCGCTGCCGCCGCCGGTGAGGGCGTCCTTCAGCGCGGTGTCCGGATCGAGGCTCGCCCTGCCCTGATCGAGGCTCGCCAACTCGACATTGGCGCCAAGGCGCACGAGTCCCAAATCGGGGGGCGCGGCGCCGGTCAGGATCTTGATCAGCGTCGTCTTGCCGGCGCCATTGGCGCCGATGACGCCAACCCGGTCGCCGCGCAAAATCCGCGTCGAAAAATTGGCGACGATCACGCGCTCGCCATAGGATTTCGTAATCTCATCGGCCTCGACGACGAGCTTGCCGGAAATCTTGCCCTCGCTGGCGACGAGTCTGACGTCGCCCGCCGCCCCTTGACGCTGGCGTCGTTCGACCCGCATCGCGTTGAGGCCGGACAGGCGCTTCTGGTTGCGCTTGCGGCGCGCCGTCACGCCATAGCGCAGCCAGTGCTCCTCGGCGACAATCTTGCGGTCCATCTTGTGGCTTTGCCGCTCCTCCTCCTCCAGCGTCTGATCGCGCCAGGCCTCGAAATCGGCAAAGCCACGAGACAGCGCGCGCGTGCGGCCGCGATCGAGCCAGACCGTGCTGCGCGAGAGATTCTGCAAGAAGCGGCGATCATGGCTGATGATCACGAGCGCCGAGCGCAGGCCTTTGAGTTCCGCCTCGAGCCACTCGATGGCAGGCAGATCGAGATGGTTGGTCGGCTCGTCGAGCAGCAAAATATCGGGCTCGGGCGCAAGAACCCGCGCCAGCGCGGCGCGGCGCGCCTCGCCGCCGGAGAGGGTTTTGGGGTTTTCCTCGCCGGTCAGCCCAAGATCATTCAAAAGCCGCCTGCCGCGGTAAGGATCGCCAAGCGGCCCGAGCCCCGCCTCGACATAGGCGAAGACGGTGTCAAAGCCGGAGAGATCCGGCTCTTGCGGCAAATAGCGGATGCTAGCGTCGGGCTGCAGAAAACGCGATCCGCCATCGATGTCGAGAAATCCCGCGGCGATCTTGAGCAGCGTCGATTTGCCGGAGCCATTGCGTCCGACAAGGCACAGCCGCTCGCCGGCGCTGACGGAAAGATCCGCGCCTTCGAGCAGAGACCGTCCGCCAAAAGTCAAGGACACGCTTTGCAGCACGAGGAGAGGTGGCGCCATGTAATCCAAAAAATCCTTGCGTAAACCAGTCGATCACTTCAATTCCGTCGACAGCGGCCGCGGAATTTTGTTCCGATGTCTGCGGTTTATATCAGCAGGAAGTTGTGACGCCGCAGCCATAACGCCAATGGCGCGGCGGCGGCTTTCTGCGGTTGCGCCTCAAGAGAGAAGACTCCGCCTTGTCGAGCGTCACGTCTCCAACGTCAACTTTTTCGCGGAAAGGCGCGCGCTTTCCGCCGGTCGAGCGAACCCTCCGGCTCAGCACGGGCCTCATTCTTTTCACCTTCGCCGCGAGCCATTTTCTCAACCACGCCTGCGGCATATTCCGGCTCCCGGCCATGGAGGCAGTCCGGTTTGTTCTGCTTTGGCCCTGGCGCACGCTCCTCGGACAGACGCTGCTTTACGGCTCCTTCCTGATCCATGGCGGCCTTGGGCTTTACGCCATCTATCGCCGCCGCCATTTGCAGATCCCGCGCAACGAATTGTTCCAGATCCTGCTCGGACTCTCAATTCCGCCGCTGGTCATTCTCCATGCGGTCAACGTCCGGCTTGGCTACCAGCTGTTCGATCTTCCGCTCAGCTATCCCTGGTTGATCTACCGCTACTGGGAGCTTTCTCCTTTCGTCGGCCTGCCGCGCCAGTTTCTCCTCCTCCTGATCTTGTGGATCCACGGCTGCATCGGATTGCGCAGCTGGCTGCGTTTTCGGCCATGGTATCCGGCATGGACGCCGGTCCTCGCCTCGCTGGCGACGCTGGTTCCGATCCTGGCGATGAGCGGCATTATCGCCGCGGGACGGGATTTCGACGCCACAGCGGCGCAGGATGCAGCCTTCCGCGGCGCTTTCGCCCGGATGCAGACGCCAGCGGAGGCGGCCGCGCTCGCCAAGATCGGCGAAACCCTGATTCTCATCTATCTGGGGCTCGTCGGCGCCGTCTTCGCGGCGCGCGCCGCGCTCGACTGGCGCCGACGGCGCTATCGCGCGATTGCGATCACCTATCCGGACGGCGCGCGGGCGATCGTTCCGCGCGGCTTTTCGATTCTCGAGGCAAGCCGCTGGGCTGGGACCCCGCATATGTCGATGTGCGGCGGACGCGGCCGCTGTTCGACCTGCCGCGTGCGCATCGGGTCAGGCCTTGCCGCGCTGCCTTCGCCGAATGTCGCCGAAGCGAACACTCTGGCGGCGATCGGGGCGCCCGCCGATGTCCGGCTCGCCTGTCAGCTGCGGCCGATCGAGGACGTCGACGTCACGCCGCTGCTCACCTTGAAACGATGGGAAACGCGGATGGCCGCGAGCCGCCCCGCGGCTTCAAACGAGCATGAAATCGTGGCTCTCTTCGTTGACCTGCGCGATTCGACGCGGCTCGCCGACGGGCGCCTTCCCTATGACGCCTTTTACGTCATCGATAAATATGTCGGCGCCGTCTGCAAAGCCGTCGAATCTCAGAGCGGCGAGGTCACCAGCGTCGCCGGCGACGGAGTTATGTGCTTTTTCGACGGCGGCGGCGATCCGCGCGCCGCGGCAAGGCGAGCCATGATCGCCTTGCGCGACATATGGATCGCCCTCGCCGAACTCAGCGTCGATTTCGAAGCTGCGTTCGATTTCCCGATCCGCTTCGGCGCCGGTTGCCATGTGGGGATCGCCATTGTCGGCGGCCTCGAGAGCCGTCACGCCATTCAGTTCCTGGGCGAGGTCGGCAATATCGCGGCGCGGCTCCAGGCCCTGACGAAAGAGGCCGGATGCGCCGCTATCCTGTCGCGGGCCGTCATCGAGCGCGCCGGCCTCCCCGTTCCGGCGCTCGAGCGCCGCCGAGTCCAGATCAGAAGCGTGTCGCAAGAAATAGAAACCGTCGCCTTCCGGGCGAAGGAGGATTTCACCGATCTCATCGGGCATCAGGCCAGTTGAGCGGCGGGCCGGATCGGAGCGGCTCCAAGAGGTGTGAAATCCCACCGGCGCCCGCCGCGGGCTGAGATTAATCCTTGGTGCAAGGCGGCGTCATTCGCCAAACATCAAGGAGACCGATCATGAAAGTTCTTAAAATTGCGCTCTTCGGCGCCGCGCTGCTCATTCCAGCCGCGGCTTTCGCGTCCTACGCCCCGGAAGGAAATGGCCATGTCGACGTCGCGAACTACGCGGCGCCAGAAGGTAATGGCAACGTCAATTCGGCCAGCTATGCCGCGCCGGAAGGCAATGGCAGCGTCAACACGGCCAGCTACGCCGCGCCCGAAGGCAATGGCAATGTCAACACGGCCAGCTACGCCGCGCCCGAAGGCAATGGCAATGTCAACGTCGGCTAGAACTGCAGCAGGGCGAGCGTGGGGGCGCAATCACCCGGCGAACGGCCTGCGGGAGCCGCCGCCCAGGAGCGCATCCATCGGAGCGCCCCACCCCCAAGACGTTCGATCTCGCTCGATCAGGGCAGGCGCGCGAGCCGCGCTGAAACTCATCGGAATGACCGTGCTGGCGACTGGCCTTGCGGCCTTCGGACTGCTTGCAGCATCCCGTGCCGCAAGAGACCACTCGCCTCACCCCGGCATTGGCGCGCCGTTGGCTTCGTCGCCCGCGGTCGCCACCAGCGATGGCAAACCCTGGCAGATCTGAGCGCCGGAAACGGGCGCTCAGATTTTCAGAGCGGCTTTCAGCTCGAGCAGTTGATCGCGCTTTTCAGCGGCGAGGCGCCGCGTTTCATCGACGGAGGCGTCGGCAATGTCTTCCTCGGCGTCTTTGATGTCGGCGTCGATCCGCGCCGCGTCGAGGCTTTCGAGCGGGATCGCCTGCTCGGCCAGAATGGTCAGTCCCGCCGGAGATACGTCGGCGAAGCCGCCACGCACAAAATAGCGGTGAACCAAGGCTTTCGACTCGGCGATATCGATCACGCCGGGCTTCAGCGTCGTCATTAGCGGCGCGTGATCCTTCAGAACCGTGAACTGCCCCTCGGTCCCGGGCACGACGACGAACTCGACATCGCCGGCAAACACCAGCCGCTCAGGCGAAACGAGCTCGAAATGAAAGTCCGGCATGGCCGCGTCCCCAAAAATGATCCTGCCGCCTGATCCGCGCCAGCCTGACGGGCTGGCGCGGCAAGGGCTTCAGCAAGCCTTGACGCGCGCGGAAAAATCCGCGCGCAGCTTCGTCGCAGGCTCAGGCTGCTTCGGCGGCGAGGCGCTGCGATTTCTCCACCGCTTCCTCGATGGAGCCGACCATATAGAAGGCCGCCTCCGGCAGATGGTCATATTTGCCTTCGACGAGGCCCTTGAAGCCCTTGATCGTGTCAGCGAGGGCGACGAGTTTGCCCGGCGAACCCGTGAACACTTCGGCGACGTGGAATGGCTGCGACAGGAAGCGCTCGATCTTGCGGGCGCGCGCCACCGTGAGCTTGTCTTCTTCGGACAGTTCGTCCATGCCGAGGATGGCGATGATGTCCTGCAGGCCCTTATAGCGCTGCAGCGTCTGCTGCACCTGGCGGGCGACCGCATAATGCTCCTCGCCAACGATCAGCGGCGAGAGCATGCGCGAGGTCGAATCGAGCGGATCGACCGCCGGATAAATGCCCTTTTCAGCGATCGAGCGCGACAGCACGGTCGTCGCGTCAAGATGGGCGAAGGAGGTGGCCGGAGCCGGATCGGTCAGATCGTCGGCGGGCACATAGATCGCCTGCACCGAAGTGATCGAGCCCTTGGTGGTGGTGGTGATGCGTTCCTGCAGCGCGCCCATGTCGGTCGCCAGCGTCGGCTGATAGCCGACCGCGGAGGGGATGCGGCCGAGCAGCGCCGACATTTCCGAGCCCGCCTGGGTGAAGCGGAAGATGTTGTCGACGAAGAACAGAACGTCCTGGCCCTTGTCGCGGAAATCCTCAGCGATGGTGAGGCCGGTCAGCGCGACGCGGGCGCGGGCTCCCGGCGGCTCGCTCATCTGGCCATAGACCAGCGCGCATTTCGATCCGGCCGCCGAACCATTGTTCTCGCGCGGATTGAGGTTCACCTTGGATTCGATCATCTCGTAATAGAGATCATTGCCTTCACGGGTGCGCTCGCCGACGCCGGCGAAGACGGAATAGCCGCCATGCGCCTTCGCGACATTGTTGATCAGCTCCATGATCAGCACGGTCTTGCCGACGCCCGCGCCGCCGAAGAGGCCGATCTTGCCGCCCTTGGCATAGGGCGCGAGCAGATCGACGACCTTGATGCCGGTGACGAGGATCTGCGCTTCGGTCGCCTGTTCGGCATAGGTCGGAGCCAGCTGATGGATGGCGCGGAAGTCGCTGGCGAGGATCGGACCGGCCTCGTCGACCGATTCGCCGATCACATTCATGATGCGGCCGAGCGTTCCCTCGCCCACCGGCACCGTGATCGGCGCGCCCGTATCGCGCACCGCCTGGCCGCGCGTCAGCCCCTCGGACACGTCCATGGCGAGGCAGCGAACGGAGTTCTCGCCGAGATGCTGCGCCACTTCGAGCACAAGCCGGTTGCCGCCGTTTTCGGTTTCCAGCGCATTCAGGATTTCGGGCAGCACGCCATCGAACTTGACGTCGACGACGGCGCCGATGACCTGCGTGACATAGCCTGTTGGCGTATTGGTTGCGGCGTCAGACATGGTTCGACCTCTTCAAATCCTTCAGGCTCAAAGCGCTTCGGCGCCGGAGATGATCTCGATCAGCTCCTTCGTGATCATCGCCTGGCGCGACCGGTTATATTGCATCGTCTGCTTCTTGATCATTTCGCCGGCGTTGCGCGAGGCGCTATCCATCGCGCTCATGCGGGCGCCCTGTTCGGAGGCGGCGTTTTCGAGCAACGCGCGCAGAACCTGGATCGAGACGTTGCGGGGCAGCAGCGTCGTCAGGATCTGCTCTTCGTCGGGCTCATAGTCGTAGACGGCTTGCGGCGCGGCCGCTTCCTCGCTTGAAACCGTCAGCGGCACAAGCTGCAACGCCGTCGGGATCTGCGAAATGACGCTCTTGAAGCGTGCATAAAAGAGGGTGCAGACGTCGAATTCGCCGGCCTCGTACAACGAGACGATCTTGCGGCCGATGGCCTCGGCATTGACGAAGCCAAGCTGCTTGACGCTGCGAAGATCGACGACTTCGATGATCTCGCGCTCAAACTGGCGGCGCAAGATGTCATTGCCCTTCTTGCCGACGCAGATGATCTTGACGGTCTTGCCCTGCCCGATCAGCGAGTTCGCCGCTTCGCGCGCAAGACGCGCGATCGACGAATTGAAGCCGCCGCAAAGACCGCGTTCGGCCGTGCAGACGATCAGGAGATGGACCTTGTCGCGGCCGTTGCCGGCAAGGAGGCCCGGCGCGGGCGAACCCGGCGCGATGGAGGCGGCGAGCGCGCTCATAACCCGCCCCATGCGTTCGGCGTAGGGGCGAGCGGCCTCGGCCGCGTTCTGCGCGCGCCGCAACTTCGCAGCGGCGACCATCTGCATGGCCTTTGTGATCTTCTGCGTCGCCTTGACTGAGGCGATGCGGTTGCGGAGATCCTTTAACGAGGGCATGGCGTGTCCGCTTCGCTGAGTTCCGGGTTTCGGTGCAGGTTCAAGCGAAGTTCATTCAAGCGAAGTTCTTGGCGTAGGTCTCGACGATCGTCTTCAGCGCTTGCGCCGAGGCGTCGGAGAGATCCTTCGACGAGCGGATCGTCTCGAGCAGATCGCCGTGGCTGGTGCGCACCAGCGCGAGCAAACCGTCCTCGAAGGCGCGCACCCGAGCGACCGGAAGCGCGTCGAGATAGCCGTTAACGCCGGCGTAGATCACGACAACCTGCTCTTCCATCTTCAGTGGTGAGAACTGCGGCTGCTTCAGGAGTTCGGTCAACCGCGAGCCGCGAGCCAGAAGCCGCTGCGTCGTGGCGTCAAGATCGGAGCCGAACTGCGCAAAAGCCGCCATCTCGCGATATTGCGCAAGCTCGCCCTTGATCTTGCCGGCGACTTTCTTCATCGCCTTGGTCTGGGCTGCGGAGCCGACCCGCGACACCGAGAGGCCGACGTTCACCGCCGGACGGATGCCCTGATAGAACAGGTCGGTTTCGAGGAAGATCTGGCCGTCGGTGATCGAGATCACATTGGTCGGGATATAGGCCGACACGTCGTTGGCCTGGGTCTCGATCACGGGAAGCGCGGTCAGCGAGCCGGCGCCATTGGCGTCGCGCAGCTTGGCGGCGCGTTCGAGCAGGCGCGAATGGAGATAAAACACGTCGCCGGGATAGGCCTCGCGGCCGGGCGGCCGGCGCAGCAGCAGCGACATCTGGCGATAGGCGACGGCCTGCTTCGAGAGATCATCATAGACGATCAGCGCATGCATGGCGTTGTCGCGGAAATATTCGCCCATGGCGCAGCCGGAGAAGGGCGCGAGGAACTGCATCGGCGCCGGGTCCGAAGCGGTCGCGGCGACGATGATCGAATATTCGAGCGCGCCGTTCTCTTCGAGCACCTTGACGAACTGGGCGACGGTCGAGCGCTTCTGGCCTACTGCGACATAGACGCAATAGAGCTTGGCGCTTTCGTCCGTGCCCTGGTTGGCCGTCTTCTGGTTCAGGATCGCGTCGAGAGCGACAGCTGTCTTGCCGGTCTGGCGGTCGCCGATGATCAGCTCACGCTGGCCGCGGCCGATCGGGATCAGCGCGTCAATGGCCTTGAGGCCTGTCGCCATCGGCTCATGCACCGATTTGCGCGGAATGATGCCGGGGGCCTTGACGTCGACGCGCGAGCGCGTCTCGTAATGGATCGGGCCCTTGCCGTCGATCGGGTTGCCGAGGGCGTCAACGACGCGGCCGAGCAGCCCCCTGCCGACCGGAACGTCGACGATGGCGCCGGTCCGCTTGACCGTCTGGCCTTCCTTGATGTCGCGGTCGGAGCCGAAGATGACGACGCCGACATTGTCGACTTCGAGGTTCAACGCCATGCCCCGCACGCCGTTCTCGAACTCGACCATCTCGCCGGCCTCGACATTGTCGAGGCCGTAGACGCGGGCGATGCCGTCGCCGACCGACAGCACCTGGCCGACTTCAGTGACCGAGGCTTCGTTGCCGAAGTTGGCGATCTCATTCTTGAGAATTTGCGAAATTTCAGCGGCGCGGATGTCCATCAGCCGACCTCTTTCATGCGTGCGCGGATCGAATTGAGTTTTGTCTTGAGCGAATTGTCGACCATGCGGGAGCCGAGCTGGACGATGATGCCGCCGATGATCGAGGGATCGACCTTGACCGACATTTCGACGCGCTGGCTTCCTGCGACCGCGGCGAGCGCGTCCTTCAGGGCTGCGACATGCTCGTCTTTCAGCGGTTCGGCCACCGTCACCGCGGCGCGGGAGAGGCCGACCGCATGGTCGTGAAGAACATTGAAGTCGCGGATCATGTCGGCGACGGCGAACAGGCGCCGCTTGGCGGCGACGAGGTTCAGGAACTGCGAGGTCGTCGTTCCACCGAGGCCCGCCCGCTCGAGCAAAGCGTTCAGCGCTTGGCTTTGCTGCTCGGCGGAAAAGACCGGGCTGCGCACGAAATTGCGCAGATCTTCGCTCTCGTCGAGCATGGAAGCGAAGGTCGCAAGATCGTTCGCAACGCCTTCGGTGGCGCCGCGCTCCTGCGCCAACGCGAACAGGGCCTGGGCGTAGCGCCCCGCCATCCCTGAAACCAATGTTTCCTGCTTCGCCAAATGACGCCCCAGCGCTCAATCGCCCTCCGTCCCGCGCGCCTTTCGCGGGAGCCGGCCTTTCATGACGTAACACGAAAGGCCCAGACAGAAGACTTTAGTGGAATCTATTTAGATGCGGCGCGGGAGAAGAGCCGCTTTCCGCCGGCGAAGGGGTTGCTAACATAGGATATTTTGTGGCGCAACCCTGGCCACACGAATGCGTGAGCCAGCGTCAATTAAGCGCAATCTTGGCTGCACGGAAAGGCGGCGGCGCTCAGCGGGCTCAGGCTCTGGCTCCCCGCGCCTTCGCAGCCGAGGCGACGCTCCACAGCGCCCGCAACGCGATCGGCTGGGCGAGTTTCGGTTCGCGCCGCGTGCGCCGCACGGCCTCGGCGAGAATGTCGATCGCCCGCGCGAGGCGTTCCGCGCTCCAGAGCCGGACATGCTGATCGAAGGCGCGCGACCGGCCGAAGCCATAGCCATGCCCCTGTCCGCCGCCCGCGTCGATCTCGAGTCGGGCGCGGCGCAGACCGAGACTGTAGCGAAGCGCCGCGCCGAGAAGCTGATTGACGTCGGCGCCCTGCGCGGCGAGCCGGCGCGCGCCGGCCTCGACCGCGTCGAAATCCCCGCCAAAGGCGCCGTCGACGGCGTGGTCCAACAGAAGGCTCGAGGCGTCGGAGACGATCGCCTCGACATGCTGAAGCCCGATCGCGCTGGCGCCATGGGCGTAAAGGACCAGTTTCTCGAGTTCGCCGCGCGTCGCCAGCCGGTCCTGGCCGAGCAGCGAGACCAGCAGCGTTTTCGCCTCGGGCGTAACGGAAAGCCCCGCTGCCGCGGCCTCGCGCTCGATCAGATGGGCGATCTCCTCCGGCCTGTCAGGTTCGCAGGCGATGGCGGCCGCGCTTTTCTCGCGCTCGCAGAGCCGCCTCAGGGCGGAGTCCTTTTTCAGGGCGCCCGCCTCTATGATAATGGTCGAGCCCTGCGGCGGGGCGGCGAACAAAGGCTCCAGCGCCGTGACGAACGCCCTGCCCTGCGCCTCGATCCAGATCGCCCGGCGGTCCCCGAAAAGGCCGATGGTGTTCGCCTCATCGGCGAGGCGCAGCGGATCGGCGGCGAGATCGTCGCCGCCGATCCGCAGCAGCTGGAAGGGATCTTTCGGATCGGCGACGGACTTTTTGACAAGCGCCCGCGCCCGTTCGGCGACGAGGCCGGCGTCGGGACCATAGAGCAAATAGACAAAAATATGCGGCGCGGGCCGATCAAGGAATTTATCCGCTTCAAAGCTTTTGATCGCGACCATAGCGCCGATCTTTCCTTGTGCGGATCTTCCCCGGCGCTGCTTTTCGGCGCCCCGGGATCAGCTTTTGCTGGCGAAAGCCGCCGCAATATTGGTGCGGATCTGTTCGCCAAGCAGATGCGCGTCGCGAATTTCCGCATCGCGCGAGGCGCGCACATTGGCGTAGCGCTGCGACGTTCGGTCGTAGCTCGACGCCACGGTCGCCGTGCCTTTGGCGATCGTCGCGCCGCTGAGGGTCTCGGTTAGCGTATATGTCGCGACGATAACGACGGTGCCCGACGTCGGATAGCCGGTCACGGTGTCGATCAGAGGCGAGCGAACCGATTCGGCGAGGCCTACGTAGAGCGTATAGCGCGGCTCGACATGGGATCCCGTGCCGTTGAAGCCAAATCTCAGATCATTTTCAAGGTAATGGCCGGAGCGGTTGGCGATCGGAACGATCCGTATCTCCTGCAGCTTGCCCGCAACATCGGCGCCGCCTTCCGAGAGCGGTCCGTACAGCGGCTGCAGGCAACCGGCGAGCGCAAGGCAAAGCGCGGCGGCGAGCGCGCAGCCCGTCAGTGGCTTGCCTCGCGAAATCATGGATTTAAGCGACAACATTGACGATTCTCTGCGGCACGATGATGATTTTCTTGACGGGTCGGCCTTCGAGCGCGCGCTTCACGGGCTCAAGCGCCAGCGCCGCCGCCTCGATCGCCTCGCGGCCGGCGGCGCGGTCGATGACCAGATCGCCGCGTTTCTTGCCGTTCACCTGCACTGGCAGATCGATCGTCTCCTCGACGACGAGGGAATGATCGGCCTGCGGCCAAGGCGCCTCGGCGGCGAGACTCTCATGGCCAAGCCGCGCCCAGCATTCTTCGGCAAGATGGGGCATCATCGGCGCGATCATCAGCGTCAGGATCTCCGCCGCCTCCCGGAAAGCAAAGCGCAGGTCCGGCGCGATCTCGACGCTGTCGATATCGCCGACCGCGGCGCCGAGCTTGTTGGCGAGATCATGCGCCTGCGCGACGGCGCGATTGAAGCGCAGCCGGTCGAGGTCTTCCTCGAGGCGGATGAGGCTTTGATGCGCCGCACGGCGGATCGCGGCGGCCTGCGGCGAGATCGATTGCGGCTTTGGCGCGCCGTCGGCGCCGGACAGGAAGACCAGTTCGCCGATCAATCGCCACAGCCGCTGGATGAATTTCGCCGCGCCCAGCACGCCTTCCTCGGTCCAGATCACGTCGCGTTCGGGCGGCGAATCGGAAAGGACGAACCACCGCGCGGTGTCGGCGCCGAAAGTCCCGATGATCTCGTCGGGGTCGACCGTATTGCGCTTCGACTTCGACATTTTCTCAATGCCGCCGATCGAGACTTCAGCGCCGCTTGCAAGATCGTAGGCTCTGCGGCCCGCCGGCCCGCTCTCAATGCGGACGTCGGCCGGAAACATCCAGTCGCCCGCCTCCGAGCGATAGGTTTCATGCACGACCATGCCCTGCGTGAAGAGGCCGGCGAAAGGCTCCCTGATCTCGCCCGCGTGCCCCGTCGCCTGCATGGCTCTCGTAAAAAAGCGGGCGTAAAGCAGGTGCAAAATCGCGTGCTCGATGCCGCCGATATATTGATCGACCGGCAGCCATTGGGCGATCGCGCTCGGGTCGGTCGGGGCGTCCTCCATCCAGGGCTGCGTGAAGCGCGCGAAATACCACGAAGAATCGACAAAAGTGTCCATCGTGTCCGTCTCGCGCAGCGCCGGCGCCGCGCAGATCGGGCAGTTCACATGCTTCCATGTTGGATGCCGGTCGAGCGGATTGCCGGGCTCGTCGAAGCTGACGTCGGGCGGCAGCTCCACCGGCAAATCCGTGGCCGGAACCTGGACTGCGCCATGCTCCGGACAATGGATGATCGGGATCGGACAACCCCAATAGCGCTGGCGGGAAATGCCCCAGTCGCGCAGGCGGAAATTGACCTGTCGCTTCGCCTGCGGCCGGTTGCCAAGAGGATGCTCCTCGAGGCGCCGCGCGACCTCCTCCTGCGCCGCCGCGACGGTCATCCCGTCTAGAAAGCGGGAATGGAACAGGAGGCCATCGCCGTCATAAGCTTCATCCGTGATCGCGAAAGCTTCGGGGTCGGCGCCCGCCGGCAGGATCACCGGCGTCGCGCCAAGCCCATAGGCGTTGGCAAAATCAAGGTCGCGCTGATCATGCGCCGGGCAACCGAAGATCGCGCCCGTGCCATAATCCATCAGGACGAAATTGGCGACATAGACCGGCAGAAGCCAGTTTTTGTCGAAGGGATGGCGGACTTTCAGACCGGTGTCATAGCCCTTTTTCTCGGCCGTCTCGACAGCCGCGACCGAGGTGCCGCGTTGACGACATTCAGCAATGAAAGCGGCGAGCGCCGGGTCCGCCACGGCGCATTCGGCGGCGAGCGGGTGATCGGCGGCGAGCGCGAGAAATTTCGCGCCGAACAAGGTGTCCGGGCGCGTCGTATAGACTTCGATTTCGCCCTCCGACACATGTTCGCGCAGCTCGAAGCGCACGAGCAGTCCTTCGGAACGGCCGATCCAGTTCGCCTGCATCAGCCGGACTTTTTCAGGCCAGCGCGTCAGCCCATCGAGAGAGCGCAGCAGATCCTCGGCATAGTCCGTGATCTTGAAGAACCATTGCGTCAGCTCGCGCTGCTCGACGAGCGCGCCGGAGCGCCAGCCGCGGCCGTCGATCACCTGTTCATTGGCGAGGACCGTATGGTCGACCGGGTCCCAATTCACCTTCGACTTCTTGCGGTCGACGAGGCCGGCGGCAAGAAAATCGAGAAACATCTTTTGTTGATGCCGGTAATAGGCCGGATCGCAGGTGGCGATCTCGCGCGACCAGTCGAGCGACAGGCCCATCGACTTCAGCTGCGTCCGCATGGATTCGATATTGGCGTAGGTCCAGGCGGCGGGGTGGCTCTTGTTCTGCATCGCAGCGTTCTCGGCCGGCATGCCGAAGGCGTCCCACCCCATCGGATGCAGCACGCTGAAGCCGCGCGCCCTTTTATAGCGCGCAATGACGTCGCCCATCGTGTAATTGCGAACGTGACCCATGTGGATGCGTCCCGAGGGATAGGGAAACATCTCGAGCACATAGTATTTGGGGCGCGGGTCGTCGTTGTCGGTTTTAAAGGTCGCCGACCGTTCCCATTTTTCCCGCCATTTTGGCTCCGTTTCGCGGGCGTTATAGCGCTCGAAGTCCATGATCTCTAAAGGCCGTTCGCTTGAATGTCGTCGATTGAGGTTGCGCGGAGACAGCATTATTGAGAGAGCGGGTCAACCTGACCGCGGGGCCGCGCCCCTCTCGTTCAGTAGAATGCGCTTCTTTGTGTGAAGGAAAGGCTGCGGCTTTGCAACCAACGGTGAAAAATTCGCCCTCCGTGCTGGACCGGCTGGAAAAGGTGCGCGAAGAGATCAGGCGCGCCGCCGCCGACGCTGGACGCGCGCCCGGCGATATCGCCTTGGTCTGCGTCTCAAAGACTTTTTCCGCCGCGGAGATCCAGCCTGTTCTTGCAGCCGGCGAAAGGCGCTTCGGCGAGAACAGGGTGCAGGAGGCGCAGGAGAAATGGCCCACGCTGCGGCAAGCCTATCCGGACGTCGAGCTTCACCTGATCGGCCCGCTGCAATCGAACAAGGCGCATGAGGCGGTCAAATTGTTCGACGTCATCGAGACTGTCGACCGCGACAAGATCGCCAAAGCCCTCGCCCTGGAGGCGGCAAAGGCGGGCCGGAGCCCAAAATTCTACGTGCAGGTGAATACCGGAGCCGAGCCGCAGAAAGCGGGAATTTTGCCGGGCGAGGCTGACGCCTTCATCGCCCGCTGCCGTGACGAATATGGTCTGACAATCGCCGGGCTGATGTGCATTCCTCCGGTGGACGATCAGGCCTCGCCGCATTTCGCGCTTCTCAATCAGATCGCCGCCCGCAATGGGCTCAGCGCGCTCTCCATGGGCATGAGCGGCGATTTCGCGCTGGCAATCCAGCTTGGGGCGACGCATGTGCGGATCGGCAGCGCGATTTTCGGCGGCCGCCCGAAACTTTGAGCAGTACATTCAATATTACATGTAAATTATTGAAGTTTTTATCTAATTGTCAATATCGTCTGGCTTGAGAGTCGCGGCAACAGACGCCGGAAATCTTGTGGGCGCAGGGCGATGCATCCCTCGGTCGGGGCAAACCCGTCCCGCGCGCAATGCAGGAAAATCGCGCTGCCCCGACCCTTGCGCCGCGGGTGGATATTGTAATCGAGGACGATGACGATGTCGTAGAGGCGGTCGTCGCGCCACAAAGTTTCAAACGAACTGGCAAACGGCGTCGCCACTCGCCGGTTATAGAGCGCGCTCGCCGGATCGTCGCACCAGCCGTCCTGCCTGCGGGCGGCGCGCATCGGAAGCAGCGGCGCTCTTGGCGCATGCCGGTCCGCGCGGAAAAAACCGTAAAGCAGGCGCCAGCTACCGGCCGGAGAGGCGTGATCGCCCTCCCGCTTGTCGTGTCTCACCCCGGCGGAGCCGATCGCGCAAGGCAGACTGAGATCTGCGGCTTGGAGTCTGCCGGCGGGCGTCCGTCCGGGCAGCCGGGTCGCGACAAGACGGCCGAGCAAGCGTTTTGGCGGCGTCTTCATGCGAATCACGTCCATCATTCCAATATGGCCGTCGCTCTCCGCAACCGGGCCTTAAAGCATTCAGCCGCCGTTCATGCGCCCTGACTAAAACTGTGCGGCAAGACTCCTCGATCGAATCGGTGGAATTTCGAGGAGAGCGACAATTTTGCAATAAATGCCATAAATCCTTATGAGTTATTCGCGCTGTCGGCGAGGAGGTGGGGCCGCAGGCTTGCCGGCGGCGCCGCACGGGACTTCAGGGCCCCGTGTCAAGAGATGCTGATCATAGCGCGACCGCTCCTGCCAACGGTGAGGAGCGACGTCGCAGATTGAAATCAAGGACAGGTCCATGCCGCAAGTTATGAAAATCTTGATCGCGGACGATGATCCCGACTTGCGTGCGGCGCTGGCGGAACAACTCTCGCTCCATGAAGAGTTTTCGGCGGTTCATGCCGATTCGGCGCAGAGCGCGCTATCGGCCTCGCGGCAGGAAACGCCGGACCTCATCATCATGGACGTCGGCCTGCCGGACATGGACGGGCGCGAGGCGGTCAAGCAGATGCGCGAGGAAGGATTCAAGAATCCGATCATCATGCTGACCGGCCAGGATTCGGATTGGGATACGGTGCAGGGCCTTGACGCCGGCGCGAATGATTATGTGATCAAGCCCTTCCGCTTCGCCGTGCTGCTGGCGCGCATGCGGGCGCATCTGCGCCAGCACGAGACCAATGAGGAAGCGCTGTTCCGAATCGGCCCCTATACGTTCCAGCCGGGCGCGAAGCTGCTGATCAGCGAAAAGGGCGAAAAGCTGCGCCTTACCGAGAAGGAAACCGCGATTCTGCGGTTCCTCTATCGCGCCGGTCAGAGCGTCGTCATTCGCGAAGTGCTGCTGCGCGAGGTGTGGGGCTACAACTCCAACGTCACCACCCACACGCTTGAGACGCATATCTATCGGCTGCGGCAGAAAATCGAGCGCGACCCCGCCAAAGCCCAGTTGCTGATCACCGAAGCCGGCGGCTACAAGCTAATTCCCTAGAACGGAATTAGAAAAGGCGGCAATGGCTCTCGAGGACGACGTCGCCAAGCTGAAGCGCAACGCCGCCTTCGCGGCGCTCGAGCCGGAGGCGTTGCGTCTGCTTGCCTTTTCGGCGGAAACAAAGGTCCTGCGCGCCGGCGACATTCTGTTTCGCCGCGACGAGCCGTCAAATTGCGGCTTTCTTCTCTTGTCTGGCTCGATCGCGCTCGACCCCTCCGGAGAGGGCTCCGCCGCCGCGCGCATTCTGCGGCCGCCCGCGCTGATCGGCGAAATAGCCCTCATTACCGAGACGCTCCGTCCCGCGACAGCCATCGCGCGGGAGCCCTCGACCGTACTGCGGCTGTCGCAGCAGATGTTCCGGCGCGTGCTATCGGAATATCCGCAGAGCGCCGAGCGGCTACGGGATGCCCTCGCTGCGCGCCTGGCGGAGTTTACGGCCGAGGTCGAAAAGGCGTTGGGAGCGCCATTGGATTAGGCGGTCTCCTCCGTCAGGCGTTGAAGCGGACGATCACCGGCACATGGTCGGAGGGACGCTCCCAGCCGCGGCTTTCGGTCAGTACTTTCATGCCGCCAAGACGCGGCGCAAGGCTTTCGCTGACGAGGACATGGTCGAGGCGCCGGCCGCGGCCGGAAAGGGCCCAGTCCCGCGCGCGGTAGCTCCACCATGTATAGAGCTTCTCATCCGGCGGCACGTAGCGGCGCATGGCGTCGACCCAAGGTCCCGCCTTTTGAAACACGCCGAATTTTTCGACTTCGATCGGCGTGTGGCTCACGACGCGGAGCAGCGCCTTATGGCTCCAGACGTCCTCCTCAAGCGGCGCGATATTGAGATCGCCGACGAGGATCGCATCCGTGGCGGCGATCGCGCCATGATGCATCCAAGCCGCCATCTCATCGAGAAAGGCGAGCTTATGGGCAAATTTTGGATTGATCAGCGGGTCTGGCTCGTCGCCGCCGGCCGGAACATAGAAATTATGGAGGCGCACGGGCCGCGCCGCGCCCTCCGGCGTGAAGCTGACGGCAAGATGACGCGCGTCCCCCTTCTCGCAGAAACCGCGGCGGTCGATATCGTCAAGAGGCAGCCGCGAGGCGATTGCGACGCCGTGATAGCCTTTCTGGCCGTTGATCTCGACGTGCGGATAGCCAAGCTTGTGAAACGCCGAAAGCGGAAACTCCGCGTCGCGGCACTTGGTCTCCTGCAGGCACAAGAGGTCCGGCGCATGCTCATTCAGGAAGCGCGCGACAAGATCGATGCGCAGGCGGACGGAGTTGATATTCCAGGTGGCGACGGAAAAGGACATTTTAGGGCTCCGCTGGCGATTGATCACAGCGGAGCTTGCGTCGCAACATCAGACAGCGGCGACGCACAGAAAAACGCGGCGCTGAGCGCGCGGCGCGAAAGAAACGAAAAGGGCGTCCGGCTTTAGGCCGGACGCCCTAGGAGCGAAGCTTGCCGGGAGGGGGGCCGGCAGAGCCTTCAAGGCGAAGCGGGGGGAAACGCCCTGTCAGCTGAATCGCTCACATGAACCCAAGATAAGCGCCCCCTGCCTCAATTCAAGAGTAAACAACGGCCTCAATTATTTGTGTTCGGAATCCGTTCCTGCGTCAGCTGGAAAATGTTCGGGTCTGGTTTCTTGGTCAAATCGATGTTGAACAAAGAGATTACTGTTTCGTAACCTTGTGGATCTGTAACCTGCCACTGTTTGAGCGTGAACTTGGCTGGATCGAAGATGAGTTTTATCTCGGAGGTTCCGCCGAAAG
The DNA here is from genome assembly GCF_002891535.1 of Methylocella silvestris. Classification (GTDB taxonomy): domain Bacteria; phylum Pseudomonadota; class Alphaproteobacteria; order Rhizobiales; family Beijerinckiaceae; genus Methylocapsa; species Methylocapsa silvestris_A. The sequence goes on from NZ_PDZR01000004.1 coordinate 110,370, forward strand.
TCGCCGTATCCTCGACCTGAATCACGACGGAACTCGGATCGCTCGCAACATTAACAATTTTAACGTCGCGATTGAGATCGACATGGTCCTTCAGCAAAAACTTCAGCGGCGTCTGGCTGATGAAATAGACGTCCTTTGTCGCGGTCTTGCGATCATGCACGGCGACGGAGAGGCCGTCCGCGACGATCTCAAGCGTCGCAGGCGGCGCATATTCGAAGCGCAGCTTCCCAGGCCGCTGGACGAAGATCTTGCCCTCCGCCCGGCGCCCGTCCGGGCCGATCTGGACGAAATCGCCGATCATCGTCGTCGCCGTATTGAAATAATCATTCGCCTTCTGGATCGCGACCAGCGGGTCCATGGGAACGAAAGGCTTTGTCGGAGCCGCCGCCGCGGCGGGCTTGGCTGGCTTTACCATCGCAGGCGCCGGCTCGGCATGGAGGCCAGGGCCGCCAAGCCCTGCAATGAGGCCGAAGGCGGCGAGCCCGGCGATGCCTGCGAAAACAAAGGCTGGCGTTCGCGTCATGAAACCTTCCCGATGATGGCGCCTGTCAGGGCGATCCTAAACCCACGATCCTTAAGGGTTGCAGACGTTGTAGATAGGATCGCGCCGCAAGACAAAGATGACGGTCTGGCGCCCCTCGGCGCGGGGGCTGGTTCAGAAGCGGCCAGCAGCCTTGCGCCGCAGCGCGAGCTTCTATTCTATAGGCGCCAAGCTCGAAAACCCGCTTGTGGAAAATTAAAAATGACGCATGAAAAAGCGCTCCAGACCATCGCGGCCGCGAATGGCGTCGCGGCGGACAGCGCCTATGGATCGGCGGCGCCGCCCATCTATCTTTCGAGCACCTTCGCCTTCAAGGGGTTCGAGCGGCCGGGCGGCCACGAATATACGCGGACCAGCAATCCGACCCGCGACCTCCTCGCCGATACGCTGGCCAAGCTTGAAGGCGGGGCAGGCGCCGTCGTGCTGTCGAGCGGCATGGCGGCGATCAATCTGCTGTTCGCCCCGCTCGAGCGCGACGATCTCGTCATCGCCCCGCATGATTGCTATTCCGGCGTCCAGAGGCTTTTGTCCGCCCACGCCGCAAAGGGCCATTTCAGAGTTGAGTTCGTCGATCAGGGCGATGCGGCAGCCGTCGGCGCGGCCCTCGGCCACAATCCAAGACTGCTGATGCTCGAGACTCCGAGCAACCCGCTGATGCGCGTGGTCGACATCAGGGCTTTTTGCGAGGCCGCGAAAAAAGTCGGCGCGAAGATCGCCGTCGACAATACGTTTCTCTCGCCCGCTTTGCAGCGGCCGATCCCGCTCGGCGCGGATTTCGTCGTCCATTCCATGACGAAATTCCTGAACGGCCATTCCGACGTCGTCGGCGGCGCCGTGATCTCAGCCAGCGAAAGCGACGCCGAGGCGATGCGCGATTGGGCCAATATCACCGGCGTCACCGGATCGCCCTTCGATTCCTACCTGACGCTGCGTGGTTTGCGCACGCTGTTTCCGCGCCTCGAGCGCCAGCAGCGGACGGCGGAAGCGATTGCGCTGTTTTTGCAGCAGCATCCGGCGGTCGAGGCCGTGCATTATCCGGGGCTCGTTTCACATCCCTCCCATGCCATCGCCAAGGCGCAGCAGGCGGGTTTTGGCGCGATGCTGAGTTTTGAGGTGGCGGGCGGGATCGCGGCCGTCCGGCGCCTGGTGGAGGCAGTCGCCATTTTCACGCTGGCCGAGTCGCTCGGCGGCGTCGAAAGCCTGATCGCCCATCCAGCGACCATGACCCACGCCAGCATGACCCCCGAGGCGCGCGCGGCGGCGGGGATCAAAGATAGTCTGCTGCGGCTCTCGGTCGGCCTCGAACATGAGGGGGATCTTGTTTCCGATCTGGCGCAGGCGCTGAAGGCTGCGGCCAAAAACTGAGCGGCCGGCATGTCGAACTCCCGGGAGCGCAAATCAACCGGGCGGCTCATTCGAAGGGCCATTTGCGCCGAGCCGTCGCCTCGGCACGTTTTCTTCAAAACTGGAAGTAGAGAAAGCTCGTGCTCGCATCCAGCAACAGGAAGCAGCCGGCAAACAGCGCGATCATGATCGTCGCGGAGGCGAAGTTGGGCGCCCAGGCGAGCCTCTTCAGGAGCGTCCGCTCGCTGCCGCTCTCGCGCGGGGCCTCGCCCAGAATCTCTTGTGTGTTCGGAAGCCCCAACACGATCACGAAGCAAAGCACGAAAGCGGCGACCGCATGGATCGGATTCATCAAAAAGCCGGAGGTGCTCGGAACGAGCCCAACAGCCGGCCCCTCCGCCATGCTTACGCCGCCGTGAAGGTGAAGAAGCCCGCCCAGCACAGTCATAGCGTCGCCCACGCTCGAAGCGCGAAAGAAAACCTGACCAACGACCACGCCGACGCCGGTCAGGGCCATGGCGACGGGCCAAGGCATTAGCCGCTGCAGCTTCGGGCGGTCCGGCGTGAAGATACGCCAGGCGTGATTGAGCGTCAGATAAAAGCCGTGCAGAAGGCCGAAAACGATAAACTGGAGCCCGGCGCCGTGCCAGATGCCGGCAAGGAACATCGTCGCGAGCGTCGGAAAAGCAACGAGTTCGGCAAATCCCTCAAGCGTTCTCGTGGCGCGCTTGGAAATCTTCTTGCCGAGCGCCATCCGTCTGCGGTTGATGTAGAGGGAAATCGGGTTGTAGAGATAGGCGGTCAGGTAGCGCGTCAGGGTCATGTGCCAGCGCGACCAGAAGTCGATGATGTTGCGCGCCTTGTAGGGCGAGTTGAAGTTGACGGGAAATTTTATCGAAAACATACGCGCAAGCCCGAGCGCCATGTCGGAATAACCGGAAAAATCGAAGTAGAGCTGAAAAGCGTAGGCGAGCACGCCGATCAGGGTTGCGACGGGATCGAGCGCGGCCGGCTGAGCGTAGAGGGAATCCGAGAGCGGCCCCAGTCGATCAGCGAGAAGCACCTTCTTGCTGAGGCCAAGGATGAACCATGTCATGCCGAGCGCCATATCGTCGGCTTGCAACCCTTTGCGTTGGCGCGCGTCGAACTGCGGCATCATCTCGCTGTGATGAATGATTGGACCCGCGATCAAATGGGGAAAGAAGGTTACAAAGAGAACGTAGGAAATGATCCCCTGTTTGGCGGCGGCTCCCTGACTGAGATCAACAAGGTAGGCGATCTGTGTGAAGGTGAAGAAGGAAATGCCGAGCGGCAACGCCACGGCGACCCAATCCGGCGTCTGCAGGCCAATGCTCTGCAGGAAGCCGACGGTCGGGAAGAAATATTTGTACCAGACCAGCAAGAGGATATTCGCTGCGACGGCCGCGATGAGCCATGCGCTGGCGCGGCGTTCATCGCCGCTTGCGGCCGCGATCTTGCCGGCGAACAGGAAATTGACGAGAATCGACCCGACGAGGACAAAAAGATAACGCGCGTCCCAATAGCCGTAGAAAAATAGCGACGCGGCGGCGAGCCAGACGAATTCGACCCGCGATCCCATTTTGCTGGCGAGATGATATCCGAGCAGGACAACCGGCAGGAAGACGAAGATAAAGGCCGCCGAGGAGAATAGCATCAGAAGCGATCCGTCTACTGCGTGGCCGCGATCTTGAGCCGCGCAACGATCTGATCGCTGACCAGGTTGGAGAATTTGGCGACGCCGGACGGGCTCATATGCAAACGTCCGCTACCCGTGAAATCTTCCAGCTGATAGGCCTCGATGCGATTGTCGGTCGGCGCGGGATTAGCCTTCGCATAGAAATCAAACGTCGGCTCGCAGGCGGGAACTGGCGTCGTATCGACAAGAACCTGCGCGCCGTCGGCGCCAAAGCGCGACCTCAGAAATTGAATATAGTCGGGGTCCGAAGGACGTTCACGCCGCTCTGGGCTGCAAGCCTTGAGACGAGCCCCCGGCACAGGAAGATATCCGTCATGCTCGCTCCGGATTGCGAAGGTCGAGGCGGGGAGCGCAGGCCGCAAGAAGCCCTGAAGCGCAAGCCGCAGCGCGAGGGCGGAGAAATTGATTGCCTCAGCCGGGTGCTCAGCCAACAGCAAAGCCGTCGACAGGTCGCGCCGGTCGCGAATGCGAAACAGAATAGCCTCATAGCGGCCAACGGTTTCCCATTTGGCGAATGGCGCAAGATTTTCGGGAGCAAAATCGAACACCCATATTTTTGGCGCGCGATTATTCCTGAGATAGAGTTCAGGGATCAACAGACCGCTGACCATGGTCATGCCGGCGAATTCGGCGATGTTGCATGTGCTTAGGCCGGTGCGTTGCCGGATGATGGCGGGATCCAGTCCAACCATCGCTGAGCTATCGCCGTAGATGACGACGTCGCAATTGGCGTTCTTGAGCTTCGTCGCGTAGCCGACATTGGCGAGATAGGTGTTGCCGGAATGGCGAACCGCCCATGAAGTCGGAGCGATCAGGAAGCCAAGGAGGACCAGCAGGAAGGGAGCGGCTCCGAGCGCTGCGCAATAGGCCACAAGTCGGCTCTGCGACAACGCGGCGGCCGCCGGCGCTTCAGAAGAGTCAGCGTCCGAGCAAGCCGCGCGATTGTCTGCAGTTGCAGAATTGTCAGCGACGCTCATGATGGCTCCTTTTGATGTTCACCCGAGCTTGGCGGCGATGACGTCGACAAGATGTTCGACGTTGTGCAAAGATTCGATCTCGGCAGTCTTGAACTTGATCTTGAATTTCGCCTCTATCGCGACGATGAGGTTGATGTGCGCCAATGAATCCCACCCATCGACGTCGTCGGCGCTGGTTTCCGGCTTGAGGACGATGTTGTCGTCGTCAAACAGATCGCGGAAGATATCGTTAAGCTCGCTGTAGATCTGCGGTTTTTGCATTTGGCCCTTCTACTAGCCTGATTGGAGTCGGCTTCGATCGATAGGATGAGAGCTCGAGGATCCAGCGGTTTGCGGTAGATTCCTCCCCGGACGCATCGAGCGGCGCAAAGCCGAGCTTTTCGTAATGTTCGCGAACCATCCCGTTCTTCGCTGTTGGCCTGTATTCGCCGATCAGCCGGCGTGCGCCGCTCGCCTCGGCGCGCGCGGCGATCAGTTGCAGGGTCGCCTCCTCGACCTGCCGGCCGAGCACGCGGCAGCTCATCAGCCAGGTCTCGATGAAAAGATCCTGACCCTGCATCCGGCCGAGGATCAGCGCTATAATTCCATTGTCGCCATAGACGTCCTTCAACCGAAGCTGCAGACTTACGCACCGCGGGTCGTCGATCACCCGTTCGAGATCGCGTTCGACGTAGCGAATGGTTGTCAGGTTGAACTGATTGGTCTTGTTGGCGAGCTGGACTATGCGCGGCAAGCCGATGCGATCGAAGGGTTGAAAGATCAACTCCATTTTCAGGGCGGCCAGATAGCTCGCCACGTCAGTTACTGTTTCGCGCAGTTTCTCGCGTTGCGCGTTCCCCGCATATTGGGAGCCGCGCTCGCGGTCTTCGCCCGTAACCGCGACAGCCTCGAAATAGCCGCCCCTCGCAATCGTGCTGACATAATCGGCTGGATCTTCAGGGAGCTCCGGCACCGCGACCATCGGCAGTTCGCGGCGGATCAGCCCCCGCTCAGCGGGATTGTCGTCGGCGAAGACAAGCGCATCGAGGCCGATATTCAAGCTCGCTGCGATGGTTCTGATATTTTGGGCCTTATCCGACCAGTTGGCGACGAAACAGGCGATGTCCGTCTCCTTCAGAATCATCTCAGGATGCTTCTGGAAGGGAGCGCGCGCGTTGATCTCATCGTTCTTCGAGCAGACAGCGAGGATCACGCCTCGCCGCGACAAGGTTTGGGCGTAACGCTGAAAATCGAGAAACGCCTCGCCCGCGGCGCTGCCCTGCCCGAGCGCGATGCCCTCAAGGCCGCCGTCGCCGATGACGCCGCCCCAGAGCGTATTGTCGAGATCGAGAACGAGGCATTTCGCGGAGAGGCCGCGCAGCGCCGCAATGAGACGTCCCGCATATTCGCCATAGAGCGCGCTCGCCGCCGGACCGACTTCCTGCTTGGCGCGATTCCAGAGGCTCGCCTCGTGCCAGAAGTTGAGGCCGCCGTGCAGCCGCATGAAGGAATCGAGGGCGAGCAGATGAACGCCCGCAGCGTCGGCGGCAGGACGTAATTCGCTGTTGATGCGCTCGATCAGCGCATGCGGCGATTCCGGGAGGCGGTGTTCATTGCTGCCAAGCGTCGGCGGGATACAGGGCAACAAGGTTTGCTGGATGACAGCGCAATCGAACGTCGATTTCGCGAGCGACCAGCAATGCGCCATCTGCGCGATCGCGTCCCCGGCGCTGGTGTCGCCGGCGCCCACGACATGCCGCGCATCGAGAGCGAACAGAACAATTTGCGGCGCGAAGGCCCGAAGGCCCGATTCGGGATCCGACAGCTCCTGCCGGTAAAGCCCGTATGGGCCTTCATAGATATCAAGGATCAGTCCGCGGCGCAGCGCGCCGATGCGCAGGCCGGCGGCAAGTTGCGAAACGGTGGAGGAGCCAAGGAGCGCCAGCCGCAGCCGCGCCGGATCGCCTCCAGCTGCTTTCAGGCTGCGCTGCACGGCACGATCGAGTTTTACGGTTTGCAGGAAATCGATTCGACTATTGGCCAGCGCGACGAAAGCCGGCTTCGCGGAAGGCCACGGCAACGCTTGCGCTCGGGCGAGTTGATCGGCCCAATCGTTAAGGCCTGGCAGCCAATCCAGCTCAATATTCAAGAGTTCACCTCCTGATTAGGCAATTACATCGGCAAAGCTGAAGCTAGGCTGACCGCCTATTGCAACAAAGAAATATGGCGTGCACGTGAAGCGCGTCGTAAACGACTCAAGCATTGCGTCATGCCAAGCAAAGCAATCCGCATACCATGGGCATAACGATGAAGCGTCCTGGGCATTGCTTGATAAAGCGCAAGCAGGACGACCAACAGCTATTATCTATTTTGCAATCGCGTCGACTCTTCTTAAGGAACGCGCGTCGACGCAGGAAACTGCGCGAACTATCTCTCGTTTCTGCGAAGAAAATGAGGCGGCCGGCTCATCTCGGCACGCATGCGGCGCATAGCCGCATCTCGCTACCAATGCGGGAAGCGAGATGTCGCAATCCATCGCTACCTAAAGGTCAAGCCGAAGCGCGAGCAAATGGGCGCCCTGCCCTCGCGGGAGCCGCGCGTTTTAGCGCTCTACGCTTCGCCGGCGAGATCGAAGGCGCCGCGGTCGACGCCGCCGCCGACGAGGATCGCCCGTTTGCCGGAGTGGTTCGGCGCGCCGACGACGCCCTCCTGCTCCATCCGTTCGACCAGCGAAGCCGCCTTGTTGTAGCCGACCGACAGGCGGCGCTGGATGTAGCTCGTCGAGCATTTGCGATCGCGCAGGACGATCGCCACCGCGCGGTCGTAGAGATCGCCTGATTCTTCGGCGTCCATGCTGCCGGGCGAGGCGGCCTCGCCCTCATCGTCCGGGCCCTCGTCCTCGGAAGTGATGGATTCGAGATATTCCGGCTGGCCCTGGCTTTTGAGATGGGCGACCACCTTCTCGACCTCGCCGTCGGCGACAAAGGGGCCGTGCACGCGCGAGATGCGCCCGCCGCCGGCCATATAGAGCATGTCGCCCTGGCCAAGCAGCTGCTCGGCGCCCTGTTCGCCGAGGATGGTGCGGCTGTCGATCTTGGAGGTGACCTGAAACGAGATGCGGGTCGGGAAATTCGCCTTGATGGTGCCGGTGATGACGTCGACGGAGGGCCGCTGCGTCGCCATGATGAGATGGATGCCCGCGGCGCGGGCCATTTGCGCCAACCTCTGGATCGCGCCCTCGATATCCTTGCCGGCGACCATCATCAGATCGGCCATCTCGTCGACGATCACGACAATGAAGGGCAGCGGCGAGAGATCCATCGGCTCATGCTCGTAGATCGCCTCGCCGGTCTCGCGGTCGAAGCCGGTCTGCACGGTGCGCATCAAGGTCTCGCCCTTGGCCGCCGCCTCGATGACGCGGGCATTGAAGCCGTCGATGTTGCGCACGCCGAGTTTTGACATTTTCTTGTAGCGGTCCTCCATTTCGCGGACCGCCCATTTCAGCGCCACCACCGCCTTTTTCGGGTCGGTGACGACCGGCGTTAAAAGATGCGGGATGCCGTCATAGACGGAGAGTTCGAGCATTTTCGGATCGACCATGATGAGCCGGCATTCTTCCGGGCGAAGCCGGTAGAGCAGCGACAAAATCATGGTGTTGATCGCGACGGATTTGCCCGACCCCGTCGTGCCGGCGACGAGAAGATGCGGCATGCGGGCGAGGTCGACGATGATCGGCTCGCCGCCGATGTTTTTGCCAAGAGCGATGGCCAGACGATGTTTCGATTTCTCGAAATCGTCGGAGCCGAGCAATTCGCGCAAGAACACCGTTTCGCGCCGCTGGTTCGGCAATTCGATGCCGATCGCGTTGCGGCCCTGCACAACGGCGACGCGCGCCGAGATCGCCGACATCGAGCGGGCGATATCGTCCGCGAGCCCGATCACGCGGGAGGATTTGATGCCCGGCGCGGGCTCGAGCTCATAGAGCGTGACGACAGGTCCCGGCCGGACATTGATGATCTCGCCCTTGACGCCAAAATCATCGAGCACGCCCTCGAGCAGGCGCGCATTCTGCGACAGCGCCTCCTCGGATTGCGAGCTGACGAGGTGCTTCGCCTCGGCGAGCATATTCAGTGGCGGAAGCACATAATCCTGGCGGCCGAGGCGTTCGCGCAGCGACGGATGCGCCTCCTTCTGCGCGCGCTGTCCGGGCCGCACCGGCGCGGGCGGCGGGGCCACGATGCGACGCGGCTCGGCCTCGACCTCGGCAGCGGCCGGCTTTTGCGGCGACCGGTTTTTCTGGCGGGCGGCCGCCCGCGTCGCCGGCGGCGCATAGGCGGTGGCGTCAAATCCGGGCTCGGGAATGCTTTTTTCCAGCCAGTCGGCATCGGGAGCGGGTTCGAAGGGCTCGTTGTCGCCCGACGCAAATTCGAAACTGCCGAGCGGCGGATCGAAATCACGCGGGGAAAACTGCGGCGCGGTCTGCCAGGGCGCCGGGCGCGGCGCGGGCGTGCGGGCGGCCCGGCGCCGCGCAAGGTGACGCTGCGCGGCCGCCTTGAGGCTCAAAAAGGCATGAATGACGGCGCCGAGCGCAATGAGCGCAAAGCCCGGACCGCCGGCCTCGTCGTCAGCGCCCTCGCGGCGCCGACGCACGGGCGCTTCCTCCTCGTCCTCGTCGATCTCGTCGAACCGGTCGCGCAGTCCGACACTCGCCGAAAGCGCCAGGATGGATCCGCCGGCGAGCGCAACCCCGGCCAGAATGAGGCCCGGCGCAAATCCGGCCGTGAGTTTTTTCGGCAGGAGAAGGATCGCGTCCCCGATGACGCCGCCAAGGCCTGTCGGCAATGGCCAGCGCGCGGCGATCGGCAGAAGCGAGGCGAACCCCGCGGCCAACGCCGCCCCGGCGATCCATAAAACCACCCGCGCCGGAATCCGCTCCAGCCGACGCGCCGTCAAGAGACGCAACCCCCAAAAGCCCGGCGGAACCAGCAGGGCGATCACGCCAAGCCCGAGCATCTGCATCAACAGATCGGCGGTCACCGCGCCGGCCGGCCCGAGAAGATTGCGCACCGGTCCCGGCGTCGCGTGATTGAAGCTCGGATCCTCGACCGACCACGACAGCAGCGCGATGACGATGGCGATCGTCGCGGCGGTGATCGCCAATCCCGCGAACTCCGCGCCGCGCCGCGCCGCAAACGCGCGCAGAGCGTCGGGGATGATATCGAGCGCCGTCATGCTGGTTGTCGTTCGCATTCGATCCCCGTCGCCGAGCTGCCTGTTTCTGCTCGCCGCCGCGGCCTCGGCGCTAAGCGCCGCGCGTCCGCGATCGCGTCGAGCAAGGCGCAAATTAGCAAGGGCCGGTTAAAGGTGCTTTAACCTTAAGGGACCACCGGCGACGGCAAAGGCGACATCCAAGATTTTTCGCTCAGCCTTGACGCGGCGCAGCGTGTAGCCTATGTCCTGCGGCTTCATATGCCGCATGAGGGCGCATTTGCGATTCACGGGATCGCCAATGCGCTTCACGCTTTTTAACGCATCTGCTTGACGCAAAAGTCTGCTGCTTTTGCTGAAGATGCTCTGGTCGAGGATGCGCGCCGCCCTTTTGGCCGCGAGCCCGGCGCGTTTGAAATTGAAGAGGAAGTTGAGATGTCCCGCCGCTGCGATTTGACCGGCAAAGCCGTACAGACCGGCAATCTGGTCAGCCATTCGAACCACAAGACGCGGACGCGGTTTCTGCCCAACCTCTGCAATGTCACGCTGATTTCCGACGTGTTGCAGCGCAAGGTTCGGTTTCGCGTGGCTGTGGCCGCGCTGCGCTCGGTCGAGCATCGCGGCGGACTCGACGCCTTTCTCGCCAAGGCGGACGATGCGGAGCTGTCGCTCGGCGCCCGCGCGATCAAACGCGAGATTTTGAAGAAGCAGGCCGCCGCCTCCTGATTTTCGGCCGGAGCTTCCGCCGCGCCTTCCGTATCTGCAAAATTCGCGTCGCCCGGCTTATGGCCGGGCGTTTTGCGTTTGCGCGCCGAAACGCAACAGACCGGACCCGTTGCGGCGCAGCCAGGCTTCTGCAGCCGCCGCCTCCGGATAGATCCGCTCGACGACAGCCCAGAACGCGTCCGAATGATTCATATGGACGAGATGGGCGACCTCATGCGCGGCGAGGTAATCCAGCACAAAGGGCGGCGGCAGGATCAGCCGCCAGGAGAAATTGAGCGCCCCCGCGGACGAACAAGAGCCCCAGCGGCTGGTGGTGTCGCGCAGCGTTATCCTTCGAACCTTGACGTCAAGCCTGGCGGCATGCCGCACAACGCAAGCTTCGAGATCGCGCCGCGCCTCCTTGATCAGAAAATCCCGTACCCGGCGCGCCGCGAAAGCGCCCTCGCCGCCGACGAGCAGCAAGGGCTCCTCCCCCGCCTTGGCCGGCGCCGCCGCGGCGACCGCGCCCGCCCCGCGCGGCGGCGGCTGCAAGACGATCCGATGCCAAACGCCGCGCAGCGGAATGAGCGATCCGGGCTCGAAGGGGATCGCCTCGGGAAGTCGCCTCAACCTTGCGCCGACCCATGGCGCATGCCGCTCGGCGAAGGCGCGCGCATCCTTGAGGCTGGCGCGAGCGGGAACCGTCAGCACCACGTCGCGGGCGCCCGTGCGCACCCTTAAGGTGAAGCGCCGCGCCGCGCCGGAGCGGCGCAGAAAAATACGGTAAACCTCACCGTCGTGAGCGACGTCGAAAAAGGACCGCTCCCCGACGGGAGGCGCTTCCCTGAGAAGGAGCGAGCGCAGCGACATGGCCGCCAGTTTAGCGGGGCGCCCGCTGAGTCGCTATCGCCGATTGCGCACGCAAAGCGAGTTGGGATTCACAAGGACCGCGAATGCGCTCCACGCCTTGTTTCAACGAATTTCCCGGGCGCAAGAGGACGCGCTTACTGAAAACGCTCGCAGGCGAATCAGATCCCGACCAGCGACAGGTTGCGGGCCGATTTTCCGGAGCCGTGGAAGTCAAGAATGCGCGGCACGATCTGGTTGCGAAAACGCGATCCGTTGAAGACGCCGTAGTGTCCGACTTTTTCCTGCAGATAATCGGTCTTCATAGCGGCGGGCAGATTGAAACAGAGGTCATGCGCCGCCAGCGTCTGGCCCGCGCCTGAGATATCATCGTTCTCGCCTTCGACGGTCATCAGCGCAACGCGTCGGACCGCGGAGAAATCGACGATTCGGCCGCGATGCGCCATCTCACCCTTGGGCAGGGAATGCTTGACGAAAACGGTGTCGACCGTCTGAAGGTAGAATTCGGCGGTGAGGTCCATGACGGACAGGTATTCGTCGTAGAAATCGCGGTGCTTTTCGGCCGAATCGCCGTCGCCCTCGACGAGATGGCTGAACAGTTCGAGATGGGCGCTGACATGGCGATCGATATTCATGCCCATAAAGCCTGCGAGCTGCAGAAAGCCCGGATAGACCTCGCGCCCCGCGCCGCGATAGCCGAGCGGCACAGCGCTGATGCAATTTCGCTTGAACCAGGCGCTGCCGCGCTCTTGAGCCAGCAGATTGACTTTCGTCGGGCTGCGCCGCGTGTCGATCGGGCCGCCCATCAGGGTCATGGAAGCCGGAACATGCGGGCTGTCTTCGCCCTCCATCAGCGCGACGGCCGCAAACAGCGGCACCGCCGGCTGACAAACGCCGAGCGTATGCAGCGGAATCCCATCGTTTTCCTTGCTCAGCAAGGTGCAGATGGAGATGAGATAGTCGATATAATCGTCGAGATCGAACCGGCCAGCCGACAGCGGCAGCGCCTTGGCGTCGAGCCAATCGGTGATGTAGACGTCATAAAACGGCAGGAACGCCTCGACCGTGCCGCGCAGCAAAGTCGCGTGATGGCCGGACATCGGCGCAACGATCAAAAGCTTGGACTGCGGCGCTGTGAGGCGCTTTTCAAATTGGCGCTCGAAATGGAGCAACCGGCAAAAGGCGCTTTCCCAGACAACTTTCTCGACAATCGGGACGCGCTCGCCGTCGACAAGAGTGATGGCGAGGCCAAAGCCCGGCTTGCTGTAACGGCGGGTCATACGCTCGAAAAGCTCGACCGTCGCCACCATGTTCTTGCCAAGATGGGTATAGGAGAGAAGGTTCGCGGGGCTCTTCAGCCAGAGCTGGGCCATGTCGGACATCGCCCGGGCCGGGGCGAGGACGAAGTGAGAGATTTCATGCAGCTCGTAAGTGAATGGAGGCATCGTTGCACTCTTTTCGGCCCTGACGCAGGTAAAGCTGCTAACGCTTTCTTCTGGCGATCATGTTTTTCTATTGACGAAAATTGCGCCAACCTATGCAGTATATTTAATCATAATGGCGTCGAGTTAAATGCGTTGCATCTCTTTTCGCGGCTAAGTGACAGAAATCACACTTTTTCGTCCCGCAGGCGTTTTGCATCAAACTTAAGCTCGCGTCGGCAAGATAACCAAAAATCCGCACCCGCGTTCCGAGAAATGAATGGCTAGTACATGAGCACTAGAGGCAGGCGGCTCTCCGCGAATCGCAACAAGTCGGCAAGCGCCCAGGCCGAACAAGACCCATCCCAACCGGGCCGAGCGTTGTGATGACCACTCTGCTTAACATCGATTTTCGCCGGCGCACGCGCCGTCTGCACGTCGACACGCTCGTCCGACTCCGCTGGCTCGCGCTGTGCGGTCAGGCGGCGGCGGTTCTGTTTACGGAGTTTGTGCTCGAGTTTCCGCTGCCGCTGGTTCCCTGCTTGCTGATCATCGCCATCTCAGCCGTTCTGAACGTCGCGCTGCGGGTCCGCTACGGCCGCGTCGACCTCCTCAACGAAAAGCCGGCGGCGATGATTCTCGCCTATGACGTGCTGCAACTGACGGCCCTGCTCTATTTGACGGGAGGCATCGAGAACCCGTTCTCCATGCTCTTTCTTGCGCCGATCATGGTCTCGGCGGTGTCGCTGTCCGGCTGGACGACGTTTGTCCTGACCCTTCTGACCATCGGGGCGGCGAGCGTCCTGACCTTTCATCATTATCCTTTCCCCTGGGATCGGGGCGAGACCTTCACCATGCCTTTGATATTTGCGGCGGGCGTCTGGACCGCGCATGTCGTCAGCGCGATCTTTATCGCGATCTATGCCTCGCAGGTGGCGCTGGAATCGAGCAAGCTGGCGGACGCGCTTTCGGCGACGGAGCTGGTGCTTGCCAGAGAGCAGCATCTGACGCAGCTCGACGGCCTCGCCGCCGCCGCGGCGCATGAACTCGGCACCCCCCTCGCGACCATCACGCTTGTCGCCAGGGATCTCGAAAAACAGCTGCCTCAAGAGGGGCAGATCAGGGAAGACGTCGCCCTGCTGGCTCAGGAGGTCGCGCGTTGCCGCACGATTCTCGGCAAGCTCGCTTCGCTTGGCGATGACGACGGCAATGTGCTTGACGAGTTGCCGGTCACCTTGATGATTGAGGAGGTCGTCGCCCCGCATCGCGATTTTGGCGTGAAAATCGCTATTCGCCAGACCGGATCGGGACGCAAGCCAGTCATGCGGCGCAACCCCGCCATTCTTTATGGGCTTGGCAATCTCATCGAAAATGCGATCGATTTCGCCAACAATGAAGTGCGCATCGACGCGAGCTGGGATTTGAGCCGGGTGAAGCTCGTCATCGAAGACGATGGTCCAGGGTTCTCGCCGGAGGTTTTGAGCCGCGCGGGAGCGCCCTATGTCACGACCAAAACCGATCGCCGCCTGAAATCCGAAGACGGCTCGGGGCTCGGTCTTGGCCTGTTCATTGCAAAAACACTGTTGGAGCGCTCTGGCGCTACGGTGTTGACCGGCAATGTCCCCCCTCCTGCAACGGGTGCGCGGATCGTCGTCGAATGGAAACGCGCGGCCTTCGAGCGCGGCACGAAAATTCCGGCGCCGGCGCAAGCTGCGTCCTAGCGACTACGACCATAGCTTCGCTGAGAGCGTATCTCTTTGTTAGAAAGGATTTTTATCGCATAAGACTGCATCTTTCGCGAAAAATGCTCTAGAGATGGCTTGGGGGCGCCCTTCTCCCAGCCCGCATCCGGTAGAAATCACGCTTCAATGGGGCTAGTCTACCCAAGGATTCAGCGCCCGTCCTGAAAAGACGATGTCCTCGGATGGCGGGAGTCCCCTCCAGGGGTTGAGAAAAATCGAGATTATGATGACAGATGGACCTCCTGACGCGCTCCCAGGAGAAAGCTTGAGCAACGATCAAGCCGACCCGATGGCCGAGGGGCAGGACCGCTCCCTGTTGATCGTTGACGACGACAAGCCGTTTTTGTCGCGCCTAACGCGGACGATGGAAAGCCGCGGCTTCATCGTCAGATGCGCGGAATCGGTAGCCGAAGGCCTTGAGGCGATCGCGCAGAGCGCGCCCGCTTTCGCGGTGATCGACATGCGGCTCGGCGACGGCAACGGTCTCGACGTGATCGCCGAATTGAAAGCGAAGCGGCCCGACGCGCGCGGGGTGATCCTCACCGGCTACGGCAATATCGTCACCGCCGTCACGGCGGTGAAATTCGGCGCGTTCGATTATCTCGCCAAGCCGGCCGACGCCGATGAGATTTATCATGCGCTGATGGCAATCCAGCACGATAAGGCCGAACTGCCGGAAAATCCGATGTCGGCCGACCGGGTCCGCTGGGAGCATATTCAGCGCGTCTACGAACTCTGCGGCCGGAACGTCTCCGAAACCGCCCGCCGCCTGAACATGCATCGGCGGACCTTGCAGCGAATTCTTGCCAAACGCGCGCCGCGCTAGACCATCCAGGCGAGACTCGCCGCGGCCATTGCTTCGGAACTCAAAAACGGTGTAATGCCGCTTCCCCGGCGACGAGTCGCGGATCAAAACGCCCTCGCCGCTCATGCGGCCGCGCGGGGCCGGTAGCTCAATGGTTAGAGCCGGCCGCTCATAACGGTCTGGTTGCAGGTTCGAGTCCTGCCCGGCCCACCAGCATCCGCTGGAACTTTTTGACCTTCATTGCGGCCTGCCGCCGTGGCGCCTGGCCGCAGCGGCCCCCGCGAGCTATTCCCCCGGCGCTTTCGCCTCGATCGCCAGCGCATGCACGCCGGCGTCAAGCTCCTGCGCCAATGCGGCGTTGATGGCGCGGTGGCGGTCGATCCGACTCTTGCCGGCGAAGGACTTCGAGACCACCTTCACTTTGAAATGCGTTTCGCCGACTTGATCGGTACGGCCGGGACGGGTCGCCACATGCGCGTGGCTGGCGTGTTTTTGCGATTCGTCGATGACTTCAATCGTCTCGGGCGCAAAGGCGGCCTGCAATTTCGAACGGATCGCCGTCGCGATGGGCGCTTGCGCTCCGGTTGCGGTCGCCTCTATGTGATGGCTCATTCAATGCTCCTGCGCCGCGCTACCTGGCTCGGCCTTGTCAAGTGGGTCAGCAATCTTTTTACCTCGCTCCCGCGCTTGCGGCCACCCCAAAGACCTCCATAATGCCAAGGTCATGAATTTGAATTCTCGCATCTTCGATCGAATCCGGGTCAAACGTGAGCCGAAGGCGGCGGTTCAGCAGAACCAGCCGCGCTGCGACTATCCCGGCTGCTCCGAGCCGGGCGGCCATCGCGCGCCGATGGGTCGGCTGCGCGAAGGACAGTATTTTTCCTTTTGCCTCGATCATGTCCGGGAATACAATGCGACCTATAATTATTTCAACGGGATGAGCGCGGAAGACGTCGCCCTTTACCAGCGCGACGCATTGGTCGGCCATCGTCCGACCTGGTCGATGGGATCGATGCGCGGCGAAAAGGGATTTCGCGAGGACGGGGAGGCGGCGGGACCCGACGCGCTTGGCATGACCTCCCCCCGCAGCTACCGGCGCGCTGCGGCGGAACCTTCAAAGCCGCGTCTCGGTTTGGCCGCTGTGCGCGCGCTGGACACGCTGGGCCTTGACGCTACCGCTGACACGGCCGCCGTGAAGACCCGCTTCAAGGATCTGGTCAAGCGCTTGCATCCCGACGCCAACAGCGGCGACCGTTCGAACGAGGACAGGCTGCGCGAGATCATTCGCGCCTATAAATATCTCAAATCGGTGCGATGCGGCTAAGTCCGGCGGACTGATATCAAGCGGATCGGCGATGAAGGCCGCCCGCAGGGCCGCCCAGCGCCATCGCTACGGAGGGGGAATGCAAAGCGTAAGACTCGACGAGGGCGCCATTACGGGCCTTCCGGACATGAAGATCTCCGTGCGTCAGGTGTTCGGCATCGACACCGACATGGAGGCGCCCGCCTATTCGGCGAGCGATCCGCATGTGCCGGACCTTGATCCCGATTATCTGTTCGATCGCGACACGACGCTCGCCATTCTCGCCGGCTTCGCGCGCAATCGCCGCGTCATGGTCACCGGCTATCACGGCACGGGCAAATCGACCCATATCGAACAGGTCGCCGCGCGACTCAACTGGCCCTGCGTGCGCATCAATCTCGATAGCCATGTCTCGCGCGTCGATCTCGTCGGCAAGGACGCCATCGTTCTGAAGGACGGGCAGCAGATCACCGAATTTCGCGACGGGATTCTGCCTTGGGCGCTACAGAACAATATCGCGCTCTGCTTCGATGAATATGACGCCGGCCGCCCCGACGTCATGTTCGTGATCCAGCGGGTGCTCGAAGTGTCCGGTCGCCTGACGCTTCTTGACCAGAGCCGGGTGATCCGGCCGCACCCCGCTTTCCGCCTGTTCTCGACGACGAACACAATCGGGCTCGGCGACACCTCCGGCCTCTATCACGGCACGCAGCAGATCAATCAGGGCCAGATGGATCGCTGGTCGATCGTCGCGACGCTCAACTACCTGCCGCACGACAAGGAGGTCGAGATCGTTCTCGCCAAGGTGAAGCGGTTTCAGGCCACCAAGGAAACCCGCGACCAGATCAGCAAGATGGTGCGGGTCGCCGATCTGACGCGCAACGCCTTTATCGCCGGCGATCTCTCGACGGTGATGAGCCCGCGCACGGTCATCACCTGGGCCGAGAATGCGGAAATTTTCGGCGACATCGGCTTCGCGTTCCGGCTGACCTTCATCAATAAATGTGATGAACTCGAGCGCTCTTTGGTCGCCGAATTTTATCAGCGCTGCTTTGGCAAGGAGCTGCCCGAGAGCGCGATCAATGTGGTCATGACCTGAAAGCTGTCTGAGGGGCCGTCCCGTCCCATTTCGCCGCGCGCGCGGACCGGCGCGTCGGCGCCGGATGATCCGCTGGAGCCATATGTCCGCCTCGAACCAGAAGCCGCCCGCCAAGACCGAGGCGCCGCAGGAACCGTTCAAGCGGGCCGTCGCCGCCTGCATGCGCGCCATGGCGAAGACGCCAGATCTCGAGGTCGTCTTCGCTCCCGAACGCCCGAGCCTCATCAAGACGGGATCGTCCGCCAAGGCCCGCCTGCCCGAGCCGTCGCGCAAGATCGACGCGCGCGAGACGGCAATCTTGCGCGGACACGCCGATTCGCTCTCGCTCCGCCTTGCCTGCCACAATGCCGAGACGCACCGGCGGCTGTCGCCACAGGCAGCCAGCGCCAAAGCCGCCTTCGACGCCGTCGAGCAGGCGCGGGTCGAGGCGATCGGCTCGCGCCGAATGGAGGGCGTCGGGGACAATATCGACGCCATGCTCGACGACCGGTTCCAGCGCGCCCGCTATCCTGACATCGCGACGCGCGCCGACGCGCCGATCGAGGATGCGCTCGCCATGATCGTGCGCGAACGCCTGACCGGCAGAAAGCCGCCGAAGGGCGGGCAGCGTATTGTCGATCTGTGGCGGCCGTTCATCGAGGAAAAGGCTGGCGTCGACCTCGACCGACTGCCAACCACGATCGAGAACCAGCGCGCCTTCGGCCAGTCGGTGCACAAGCTCCTGACCTCGCTTGAAATGCTCGAGGAGGGCAGCCTCGACGATCATCCCGAAGATGATGAGAATTCGACCGACGATGTGGATGAGGGCGACGCAGAGGTTGAAGCCGCCGAAGGCGAAAAAGACGATTCGGGCGAGTCGCGCGATATTGAAAAGAGCGAGGACGCCGCCGACGCCACCGATGAGAACGAGGCGGACGCGGCTGACGCGCCGACCGGGGAATTCGAGGAAGAGGCCGATTTTTCCGATTCCGAGCAGGCGGCGGATCCGCGCCGGCCGCCGACGCCGGGGCGCGCCGAGCAGCGCGGCTCCGAGTACAAGGCCTTCACCAAGCGGTTCGACGAAATCGTTGCGGCCGAGGATCTCTGCGACCCCGAAGAGCTCGAGCGGCTGCGCGCCTATCTCGACAAGCAACTGCAAAACCTTTCCTCGGTCGTCTCGCGGCTCGCCAACCGGCTGCAGCGCCGGCTCATGGCGCAGCAGAACCGGTCCTGGGAGTTCGACCTCGAAGAAGGCATGCTCGATCCGGCGCGTCTCTCGCGCGTGATCATCGATCCGCAGCAGCCGCTGTCCTTCAAGCAAGAAAAGGACACCGATTTTCGCGACACCGTGGTCAGCCTGCTGATCGACAATTCCGGCTCGATGCGCGGGCGCCCGATCACGGTCGCCGCCACCTGCGCCGATATTCTGGCCCGCACGCTGGAGCGCTGCGGCGTCAAAGTGGAAATCCTGGGGTTCACGACCAGAGCGTGGAAGGGCGGCCAGTCGCGCGAAGCCTGGCTGCAGGCGAACAAGCCGGCCGGGCCCGGGCGGCTCAATGATCTGCGCCACATCATCTATAAATCAGCCGACGCGCCCTGGCGGCGCGCGCGAAAGCATCTCGGGCTCATGATGCGCGAGGGGCTGCTCAAAGAGAATATCGACGGCGAGGCGCTCGACTGGGCCTATCGCCGCCTGATGGCGCGGCCGGAGCAGCGCCGCATCCTGATGATGATCTCGGACGGCGCGCCAGTCGATGATTCGACGCTCTCGGTCAATCCCGGCAATTATCTCGAAAAGCATCTGCGCCATGTGATCGAAACGATCGAGACGCGCTCGCCGGTTGAGCTGATCGCGATCGGCATCGGCCATGACGTGACGCGCTACTACCGCCGCGCGGTGACGATCGTCGACGCGGAGGAGCTTGGCGGCGCAATGACGGAAAAGTTGGCCGAACTGTTCAGCGAGACCGGGACGCCAGAGCGCAGCGGCGGCCGCGGCGGCGCTTCGCCGCGAGCGGGCCAGCCGCTATTGCATTAGGGCGTTCGTTCCGGATTCAAGGGGGCGCCTCGAACGCCCCCTGAATGACTCTTCGAAACCCGAGCGGGCCGCCGTCAGGCGACAGTCGGCGCCGGATCGTTGGCTGCGACCTGACTCATGCGCTGGCGATAGAGGGCGGCAAAATCGATCGGATCGATATAGAGCGGCGGGAAGCCGCCGCCGCGCACGGCGTCGGCTATGATCTGCCGCGCGAAGGGAAACAGCAGCCGCGGGCATTCGATCATGATCACTGGATGGGCGTCCGACTGCGGAATGTTGATGAGGCGGAACAGGCCGGCGTAATCGAGCTCGAATTTGAACAGAGTGTCGGCGTCGGTTTTCGCCGAGCCTTCGAGCAGGATATTCACCTCGAAGTCGTTTTCGGCGACCTGCTTGGCGTTGACGTTGACCTGGATCTGGATGTTCGGCGGCTTCTCCTGAGGGCCGAGCGAGCGCGGCGCATTGGGATTCTCGAACGAGAAATCCTTGGTATATTGCACCATCGCATTGATCGCAGGGGCGGCGTCGACTTCAGCCCCGGTTCCGTTTCCATTAGCCATAATTTATGTTCTCCCGCGGCTGCGGGTAGCACGGAAGCAACGCCCGAACAAGCGTCCCGAGCGCCTCATCGCCACCGGTTGGAACGCGGGTTAGCGCCGCCCCTTCAAGAAAAATTGGAGAGGTTTGGCGGGCGATTATGAGCTAGAAGCTGGCGAGTCCTGCTTTTTCCGAGCCCGAATGCCCGCCATGTCCATTGATGCGCCGCGCCTGTTCCTGATCACGCCGCCGATCGTCGAAGCCGCCTCCTTCGCGCCGCAGCTTGCCGCAGCGCTGGGCGCCGCTGGCGTCGCCTGCGTGCTGCTGCGCACGCAAACGCGCGATCCGGGCGAGGCCAAGAAAATCATCAAGGCCCTCGCCCCGATCGCCCAGGAGCGCGACGTCGCGGTTCTCGTCGAGGGCGACCCGCAGCTCGCCGTCCGCGCCGGCGCTGACGGCTGCCATGTCGAGGCGGGCGCCGAGGCGCTGCAGAGCGCCCTTTCGACGCTAAAGCCCGACCGCATCGTCGGCGCCGGGGCGCTGCAAACCCGCGACGCGGCGATGACGGCCGGCGAAACCGGCGTCGACTATCTGATGTTCGGCGGTCCCGATCATCTTGAGGAGCACGACAGCGTGCTGGAGCGCGTCGCCTGGTGGGCGGAGATTTTCAACATTCCCTGCGTCGCCTATGCACAGGCGCTGAGCGAAGTCGCCGATTTCGCCGCCGCGGGGGCCGATTTCATCGCGCTGTCGGACGCTGTCTTTGCCGATCCGCGCGGCTCGGGCGCAGCGATGGCGGAGGTCGCGGCCACATTGGCGAGCCTCAGTGAAAAGGCGCATTGATTTGCGCGTGACCTTTTCCGCGATCGCCGCGGCTTCGCTTGCGGCGGCTTCGGTCACCGGCGGAGCGCTGGCGCAGCCAACTATTCCCGCGCCGCAGCCGCCCGAGGCCTTCGCTCCCGCAACAGCCGGCGATGCGCCCGATCTTGCCTTCGGCGCCTATCAGCGCGGCTATTACGGCACGGCGCTCGCCGAAGCCATGAAGCGCATCACGGCCAATCCGCAGGACGCCGCAGCGATGACGCTGCTCGGCGAGCTCTACGCGCAAGGTCTTGCGGTGCGCCGCGATCCGACCGAGGCCAACCGCTGGTACAAGCTGGCGAGCGAGCGCGGCGATCGTCAGGCCACATTCAAGCTCGGCCTCGCCAAGCTCACCGGCGACGGGACGCCGAAGGATCGCGAAGGCGCCGCGGCGCTTTTCAAAACGGCGGCGGCGGCGGGTCACCCCGGGGCGATGTATAATCTCGGCGTACTCGCCATCGACGGCAATGGCGTCGTGTCTGATTTTTCCGGCGCAGCCAAATATTTCGAGACCGCCGCCAATCTCGGCGACGGCGACGCCGCCTATGCGCTTGGGATTCTCTATCGCAACGGCTCCGGCGTCGAAAAGAGCGACGAACGCGCGGCCTATTGGATCGCCCGCGCCGCCGGCGCCGACAATGTTCCGGGCGAAGTCGAATATGGAATCATGCTGTTCAACGGCGTCGGCGTCGCCAAGGACGAGACGGCAGGGGCGAAGCAGTTTCTCAAAGCCGCCGCCCGCGACAATCCGGTGGCGCAGAACCGCATCGCCCGCATTCTCGCCGCGGGCCGGGGCCTGCCAAAGAATTCGGTCGAGGCGATGAAATGGCATCTTCTCGCGCGCTCGGCCGGGATCAAGGATCCCTGGCTCGACGGCGAACTTGCGAAACTGTCGCCAAAGGACAAAGAGGCTGTTCAGGCTGCCGTCCGGCAATATGTCGGGCGGTGAGGCACGTCACTGCCGACATTCAATGAAGATGCTCATGGCTCTGGCTTCATCGGCGAGGTCCGGCCCGGATAATTGCTGCGAGATTTGGGCCTCTGTGAATGCAACTCGATTGCTTTCGAGAAAATTCGCCAAGAGACGGCCTTTAATCGCAAAGTTCACGTTTTGTGGAACATCTCCGTTAGTTGCGATCATAACATTTAAAGCGTTGAGCTTCGCCGAGACAACACCAACGACATGCCCGCTTTGATCCAATAATGGACCGCCGGAATTGCCCGGTTGAACCGGGGTGGAAATTTGCAAATAGCGACTGTCATCTCCGATGCCTGCCAACGCCGTCACAGTCCCAACTGTGAAATTGCCCGAGCTCGCGAGCAAGGACGAAAGAGGAAATCCGAACGCCGCGACGTTTTCACCAAATCGAACGCCAGACCGGATTTCCGCCGTCCTCTCAGGTTTAAGTCCCGTCTTTAGTACCGCGAGGTCGTTTGCGATATCGCGTGAGACGACGCTGGCAGGGATGGGGACGCCATGATCTTCTAGAACGCGAATAGATTCGCATTCTTCAACGACATGCGCGTTCGTTACGACATAGCCTTCCGCATTCACAAAAAAGCCTGTCCCTGAACTTCTTGCCTTGCCCTTCGGGGGTGTCGAAGACGGCGGCTGGATCGATCGGGTAACTTCCTGATGGGCGGTGGTCGGAGGGTCGGGCTGATAGACGGTTGCCTCTTCAACGTGAGCATACTTTGAGTGAATCCAGCCGGACCGGCATGGTCCAGAATACGCCTGGCGCGTTTTCCAAGGTATATCAACGCCGCAGCTTCGATCCAGATTTCGTTTTTCGCTATATATCACCGCGAGCCAAGGCCCGTTGCTCGCGCAAACATAAACGTCGTCACCGTTATACAGTCGATCGATTTCTTTGAAGCGTGCACCCCCCGGCCCGCTTCGGACAGATAAGAAGCCGTCGCCCTGGGGATCCAGTCCGAAAATTTTCCCTTCGTAGCGGCACGCAAGAGGGGATTCATCCCCTCCAATCACAAAGGGGAGCGTGCTCCGCGTATCGGCGACGCAGGCAATTGAAGTGCTTGAGATTGCGATGCCGCAAACACAAGCCGTCCAAATGTTCGCCATGCCAGATTTCCGTCTAAACAGGTTATTTTTTAAGAATTTATTTCAATATCTCTGTAATCACGGCTCAATCTGGCCCTGGGAGCAAGAACGCTAAACCAACAAGCTTTGCAAGCCGCAGTTCTCAAGCGCCAGGCGAAAAGAGTCCGGGATCGGCGCCTCGACGCGCACGGGCTCTTTATTCTTATACAGCGGGACCTCGATTGTCCGCGCGTGCAGCTGCAGCGGTATCGCCCCGCCTTCGCCATAGATCGGATCGCCAAGGATCGGAAAACCCATCGCCGCGCAATGCACGCGAAGCTGATGCGTGCGCCCGGTCAGCGGCGTCAGGGCGAGCAGCGTATGGGCCGCGCCTTCGGCAAGGATGCGCCAGCGCGTTTGCGAGGGCTGGCCGGCAGGATCGACCTTCATCCACCAGCCGCGCGTCTCATCGCGGCGCCCGAGCGGAAGATCGATCAGCCCCTCCTCCGCCTCCGGGCGCTCGTTGACGATGGCGACATAGGTTTTGCCGATCTTGCCCTGTTTGAACAGGAGCCCGAGCTTTTCAAGCGCCTTGTGGTGACGGCCGAGCACAAGACAGCCGGAGGTGTCGCGATCGAGCCTGTGCGCGAGCGCCGGGCTGCGCGGCAGGCCGAACCGCAGCCAGTGGAAGCTCGCCTCGAGATTGGCCCCGCCCTTCGGCCCGCGATGCACGGCGATTCCCGCCGGCTTGTCGATCACCAGCATCAAAGCGTCGCGATAGAGCAGCCTTGCATTCAGCTCCGCTTCCGAGAGGGAAGGAGCCTCGTCAACACTCACCACCAGCCGCGCTTCTTGAACCAGAGAAAGGGAACGAGCGCGCTGATCAGGATCACCGCAAGGCCATAGGCATAGCCATAAGGCCAGTCGAGCTCCGGCATGTTTTTGAAATTCATGCCGTAGATGCCGGCGAAAAGCGTCGGCGGGATGCCGACGACGGAGACGATGGTCAGGATACGGAAGATGTTGTTCTGCTCGATATTGGTGAAGCCCAGCGTCGCGTCGAGCAGGAACTGGATCTTGTCGGTCTGGCGCGTCTCATATTCATTGAGCGAACTGATATCGCGGCCAAGGCTTTTGAGCTTGGCGCGCTGATCGGGGCCAAGATAATCCGCCGCCTCGCTGGTCACGAAGGGCAGCAAGCGCGACATGCCGAGGAGCACGTCGCTGATCTTTGAGGTCAGATCGCCGAAACGGCCGACCTGCGTCAGCTGGCGCCGCAAATCGCCGCTGGCCTGTTCCGGTCCGCGTTTTTCAATCGCGGCGCTCGTGCCAAAAACAGATTGCGAGAGCACGTCGAGTTCGGCGTTGATCTTTTCGAGTTCGTCGGCGGCGCGGTCGATGATCGCCTCGAGCAGCGTGATGAAGGCGCCAGACCCGTCGGCCGTCCGGCGATTTTCGACGATGTCGGCGTAATGAAGATCCTCGCAGGCCTTGATCTGCTTGTAGCGGATCGTCAGCATATAGTCCTTGCACAGGACGAAGCCGAGCGGCGAGGTCTGCGGCTGGCCGCTCGCCGCGCGCACGATCATCGGCATGCTCATGAAGAGATGATCCTTGTCGCGGTAGAGCCGGCTCGACGTTTCGATTTCGGACAGGCGTTCAAGGGTCGGTACGACGATGTTCAAGGTGCGCTGGAGATAGGCGACCTCCCTCGCGTCGGGGCGGAACGCATCGATCCAGTTGACCCCCTGAGGCAGGACGGAGGCGTCAAGATCCGTCTCGATCTTCCCTTTGGCGACAGTCGAATGAAAGATCAGCATGAAGCCCCGCCAAAATAATTCCCGCGCACGCGCCAGCCTTCCCGATTAGCCACACATTATTGCAATCGGGAGACAGGGCCGCCTGCCGGCGCGCGTCAAAACGGATGATATTGGAAGATCCAGGTTTCGCTCAGGATCTTCTCGCGCGACCGCAGGAAGAGGCGCATCTCGACCGGGTCGATCCCGGGCGAGGCGGTGAGATCGAACTGGGCGCGCCAATGGCCCGGCTGATCGTCCGGCACGGCTTCGCTGAAAACATATGAGAAGGTCCCGCGCGAGGCCCACAGCACCGGTTCGGGCTTTTCGCCGAACGGCAGGTTTTCGAGCGGGGGCCCGGCAAATTCCACCATGAATTTCCGCACGCCCTTCGGCCGCGGCTGGCCGGGCTGGCCGCCGTTGCCAAGACGGGTCGCGACGCATCGGGCAAGATCGGTCGGGAACGGCTCGTCCGCCTGCCAGTGGAGGCGATAGGCGAGCGAAACGTCCGATCCCGCCCTCGCCGGCGTCGCGGGCGTCCACATTGCGACGATATTGTCATGGATTTCGTCGTCGGTCGGAATTTCGACCAGTTCGACGCTCCCCTTCCCCCATTTTCCCGACGGCTCGACCCAAAGGCTGGGGCGACGCTCGTAATAGACGCCGTCCTGATAATGATCGAAATTGCGATCGCGCTGCAAAAGCCCGAAGCCGCGCGGATTTTCGTCGCCGAAAGCCGACGCCATGATGCGCGGCGGATTGTTGAGCGGACGCCAGATCCGCTCGCCCGTCCCCGACCAGATGGCGAGCCCGTCGGAATCATGAACCTCCGGACGCCAGTCGATTCCGGTCTCCTTCTTCGTCTCGGAGAACCAGTACATGGAGGTGACCGGCGCGAGGCCGAATCGCGTCACGTCGGCGCGCAGGAACAGCGTCTGGTCGATGTCCATGACGACGCCTTTTCCGCGTGTCATGACGAAACGGCAGGCGCCGACGATCGAGGGACCTTCAAGCAGGGCATAGATCGTCAGCGAGTCCCCCGTCGCCGACCCGTCGATATAAAATTTGGTGAAATCGGGAAATTCTTCCGGTTTGCCGGCGACGGCCACGTCGAGCGCGACCGCCCGGGCGGAGAGGCCATATTGGCGCAGCGCGCCGATCGAGCGGAAATAGGCGGCGCCCAGAAAGGCGACCCAATCATTCTTGCGCCAGTCGAGCGCGCCGTCGCGCGGCTCCTGAATGCGCAGGCCGGCAAAGCCCGCGCCCTGCGGCAGCTTTTTGGCGACGGAATCATCCGGCATCGTGAAATAGCTTTGATCGTAGATGATCTCGCGCGCGCTGGAGCCCTCGATGACATTCATCTCGACGGCCTTCTGGAAGAACATGCCGAGATGGAAAAAGCTGACGGGAAACCGCCCCGGACCGTTGGCGAACAGCGCGTGATCCATATCGAAGGCGATTTTGCCCCAGGCCTCGTAGTCGATCTTGCCGACGATCTCCGGCGCCGGATGCGGCGGACCGACATAGGGCTCGGCCGCCCGGCGCTTTGCGGCCGCCTTCAACCCGTCAAAGGAGAAAGGCCGCGCCGGCCCGAGCTTCAGCCCTTCCAAGGCCGCGGCCGCGCTGAATCCCGCCGCGCCAAAACCCATCGCAGCGGCAGCCTTCAGCACCGACCTCCGGTCAAAGCCAGTCATTCAAAAACCTTTGCTCAAATCCTTGTGAGGGGATTCGCACGGGCGGGCCGGGGGTCCAGCGGCTCAGCCGCGGATCGGCTCGTGCCTGATGGCGATGCGCATGAAAAAATAAAGGATGACGAAGCCGCAGAGGGTAAAGCCGATCTCGATCAGCCGGCTGATGGACGGATCGAGTTGCAACAAGCCGCCGATCGCCCATCCCGCCGCCCAGGAGGCGCCGACCATTTCCGTGCCGACGAGGATGGCGACCGCGACGATGGTCGAAAGGTGAAGCCAGTTGATCGGCTTCGGTGTCGCCAAATTCGCCGGGGAAGGCGAATTCTGAGCCGGAATCTGAGCCAAGTCCCGATATCTCCTGCATGCCGCGTCGTCGCCGCCTCACGCGCCATGACGCGCCAAGATAGGCAAATAGGCCCCGCGAGTATATCATAGAGGCGCGCGGAGCAAGGGCGCGGCCCGGCCTTGGCCCGCGGCAGGAAACAAGAAACAGAGAACCCACGGGGCAATGGGCAGACGCCATGAGAGAACAGGCCGTGGATTTGCGCCCGCCGTGGTTCAAAACCTACCCCTCCAGCGTTCCCGCCGAAATCGAGACGCCGCGCTACCGGCTGCTCGCTGAAGCGCCCGCCGATCTGGCGGCGCGGCGCGGCAGAGCGAGCGCCTTCACGACCGTCATGCCGAACGGCATGTCGGGACGCCTCTCCTTCAATGACGTCGACCGGCTGTCCGACGCTTTTGCCGCTTATCTGCGCGAAAACCTCAAACTTCCGTCAGGATCGAGAATCGCCGTCCAGACGCCGAACGGGCTGGCCTATCCGATCGTCGCATTCGGCATCTTCAAGGCGGGCTGCACGCTCATCAACGTCAATCCGCTCTATACCGCCACGGAAATGATGCATCTGTTCGCCGACGCGCAGCCGGACGTGATCGTCGCCATCGACATGTTCGCGGAAAAGC
Source organism: Methylocella silvestris (assembly GCF_002891535.1). Lineage (GTDB taxonomy): Bacteria > Pseudomonadota > Alphaproteobacteria > Rhizobiales > Beijerinckiaceae > Methylocapsa > Methylocapsa silvestris_A. The sequence goes on from NZ_PDZR01000004.1 coordinate 137,981, forward strand.
TGGCGGACTCGCTGGAGCAGTCGCCGATTCCCAATGTTATCCTGACCGGAGCGGCGAGCCTGTTTCCGGCCGCGCCCCGGCTCATCATCGGCGCCGTGCAAAAATATGTGCGGAAGGAGATTCCCGCGCCGCGCTTCCCGGCCTGCTCTTTCGAGCAGGCGCTCGCCATGGGCGCGCGTAAAATCGCCGAAGGCGCGGATGTGCGCGCCTATACGGCGGGCCTCGATCCCGATGCGATCGCCTGCCTGCAATATACCGGCGGAACCACCGGCGTGAGCAAAGCGGCGATGCTCAGCCATCGCAATCTCATCGTCAATGTCGCTCAGTTTCTGACCTTCGTCGGCGGCGCCATTCGCGAAGACGATCATGTGCTGACCGCGCTGCCGCTCTATCACTGCTTCGCCTTTACCGTAAATATGCTGGGCTTTTTCTTTCGCGGCGCCCACAATGTGCTGATCCCCAATCCGCGTCCGCTCGTTAATCTGCGGCCTGCCTTCGCCAAGGCGCCGATCTCCTTCATTACCGGCGTCAACACCCTGTTCAAGGGACTGCTGCATGAGCGCTGGTTCGTCGAGAAGCCGCCGCAGCATTTACGCCTCTCCGTCGCCGGCGGCATGGCGCTGCATGAGAGCGTCGCCAAGAGGTGGGAACAGGTGACGGAGACGCCGCTGATCGAGGGATATGGCCTCAGCGAAGCCTCGCCGGTCCTGACCTTTAATCCGACGCATCGGGTCAAATCCGGAACGATCGGCGTGCCGCTGCCCTGGACCGACATCAAATGCGTTGACGACAACGGCCGCGAAGTTGCGCCAGGAGAGCATGGCGAACTGATCGCGCGCGGTCCGCAAATCATGAGCGGCTATTGGCGCCAGGCCGAGGAAACGAAGATCGCCCTGCGCGACGGGTGGCTCTACACCGGCGACATCGCCACCATGGATGAGGACGGCTATTTCACTCTGGTCGATCGCCGCAAGGACATGATCCTTGTCAATGGCTTCAACGTCTATCCGAACGAGGTTGAAGCGACGCTGACCGAGCATCCGGGCGTGAAGGAATGCGCGGTGGTCGGTCACGCCGACGCCAGTTCCGGCGAGGCGGTCAAGGCCTTCATCGTCCGCGCCGACAAATCGCTCGACGCCGAGGAGGTGCGCGCTTTCTGCCGAACGCGGCTCGCCCCATACAAGATACCAAGGCACGTCGTCTTTCGCGACGAGCTACCAAAATCGAATGTCGGCAAGATCCTGCGCAAGGATTTGCGCGGCGACATGTCGCCCTGACGCTTCACCAGCGCAGAAGGCGAGCCCCGAGGACAGCGCCGAGGGCGGTCAAGAAGGCGATCGCGATCGGATACCAGACCGCCACGAACAGCGGCGAATCATCGGGACAATGCGACGCGTAGAGCGCCGCCCCGATCGCCCCGGCGAACAGGCCCGCGCCAGCGCCAGCGACGGCCGGACGCTCCGGCGCGCCGTTGCGCAACGCGACAAGGATGGCGATGAGCGGCGCGACGCCCAGGAGCGGGATGCTCTTCAGACAGAACATGGCGTTGTGCCCGATCATCGTCCTTTCCCAATCGGCCGGGCTGACGACGAATAATTCAACGATAACGCCAACCCCAAGCAGCGCCGGCGGCAGCGCCAGCAGAAGCACAGCGCCCCGCCACGACCCGCCCGGACGGAACAGGCGAAGGACGAAAAGGCCGGCGAGCGCGGCGAGCAGATAGCAAACCAGCAACTTCAGGGAAAAGCGCGGGTCGGCGAGCAGCGACATGAAATGCGGCCGCAGGCCCAAACGCGCCGAAAATAACGCAATCGCGATGGCAAGACCCGGAAGCAGAGCGAGGCACAACGCGCGGCCAGGAGCCAGGGGCATCTCCCTGTCCTCGGAAATCGCGTTGATGAGCTCGCTCGTCTTCATGATTCAACACTCCTGAATTTTGCCGCGAGGGCCGCAAGGCCCCGATGCAAAGCGACGCGAACGGCGCCATTGGTCATGGACAGGCGGCTCGCCGCCTCGTCGATCGAGACGCCCTCGACGGCGATGCAACTCACCACCTTGCGTTGACCGGGCGGCAGCCCCTCGAGGTGGCGCTTGACGTCGGATACGATCGAGTCCGACCCGGCTTCGGCGCTCGGCAAAGACTCGGCGAAATCGTCGATCGAGAGCTCTATTCGCCGCCCGCGCCGCCGCAGCGCATCGATCAACTTGTGACGGGCGATTGCGAAAAGCCACGGGCTGAGCGGCGCTTCTTCGTCCCAGGTCTGCCGCTTCAGATGCACCGCAAGTAGGGTCTCCTGCACAATATCCTCAGCGTCGGCCAGCGCGGCGCCCGCGCGCGCGACGCCTCTTCGCGCGAACGCGCGCAGCGCCGGCGTCAGCTCGAGCAGCAAATTCCGATAGGCCGCGGCGTCGCCCCCATTGGCCGACAGCATGAGCAGGCGCCATTGCTTTTCGCGGTCCTCGACGCGCACGCGCGCTCCAATCGCATGATGATCTTCGCCGCCGTCGCCGCTGGCGTTACACGACTGCGTCAAAGAAGGGTCAATAATTCGTCAACGCCAAAAAAACGACGTCCGTGTAACGCCCCGCGCCGTAGAGGCGAAGATGAAGTCGCAAGGCGAAGGTGCTTCGCCCAGGCAGTCCCTCTCGATAAAGGAAACGAACATGTCCGCCAACACCAGTTTGACCGCCGCCGCTCTCGCCGGCGCTTTTGCCGCCGCTCTATCCCTTATCGCATCGCAGGCCTCGGCCGGTCCCGCCGCGGAGCAGCCGGGAAAAGACAAATGCTACGGCGTCTCCCTGAAAGGCCACAATGATTGCGCGGCGGGCGCCGGAACCTCCTGCGCCGGCACCTCCAAGGTCGATTATGACGGCGGCGCCTGGAAATATGTCGCCAAGGGCGCCTGCGACACAATCAAGACGCCGCATGGGACGGGTTCGCTCATGCCAACGAAATCCTGAAAAAGCGGCTTGAACGGCGCGCGGAGGTTTTCGCGCGCCGCATCCTTTGGAGCGCGCCATGAATTATATTTCCGCCTCGCCTGCGCTTCTGCCGGCGCGCGCCGGCGTCGGCTTCAAGCCGGAGCATTTCGGCGCGATCGCAGCAGATCAGCAGCCGCTCGGCTTCTTCGAGGTTCATGCCGAAAATTACATGGGCGCGGGGGGCGTTCCCCATGCGCAGCTGCGGTTCCTGCGCGAGCGCTACGCGCTTTCGCTGCATGGGGTGGGTCTTTCGATCGGCTCGCCCGAGCCGCTCGACCGTGACCACCTTGCCCGCTTGAGGCGGCTTTGCGCCCTCTATCAGCCGGAAAGCTTTTCAGAGCATCTTGCCTGGTCATCGCATGGGGGCGTCTATTTTAACGATTTGCTGCCCCTGCCCTATACGGAAGAAACCCTCGCCGTCGTGGCCGCCCATGTCGACGAGACGCAGACCGCCCTCGGGCGGCGCATCCTCATCGAAAATCCGGCGACCTATGTCCGCTTTTCGCAAAGCGACATTCCGGAAACAGAATTTTTGACTGAGCTCACGCAGCGCACGGGGTGCGGCCTGCTGCTCGACCTCAACAATGTGTTTGTCAGCGCGCGCAATCACGGCGAGTCGGCGCTCGGCTATCTCGCCAGCTTTCCGCTGATCGCCGTCGGCGAGATTCATCTCGCCGGATTTTTCGACGCCAGCGAGGCGGGCGCGCCTTTGCTCATCGATTCGCATGGGGCGCAGGTGGCCGATGAAGTCATCTCCCTGTTCGAGTGGACAATCGAACAAGCCGGGCCTCTGCCGACGCTGATCGAATGGGACAATGACGTTCCGGACTGGCCCCTGCTGCTTGCCGAGGCGATGAAAGCGCAAGATCGGCTTCGTCATGCCGAACGCGGCTACGCGCGGCGCCTTGACCGGAGGGCGTTATGACGTCCGTCATGTCTGGCGTTGCGGGCGATTTCGCCGCCGCGCTGCGCGATCCCCTTGTCACGCCGCCCGCGATGCTTTCGGCTCATGCCGCGCCGGCGGCGTCAACACGCTTCTGCGTCTATCGCAACAATGTCGCGGTGAGTTTGATCGGCGCGCTTGAGGCGCGTTTCCCGGCGACGCGCCGTCTCGTCGGAGATGAATTTTTTCGCGCCATGGCGCGTCTTTATATCAAGGCGCAGCCGCCGCGTTCGCCGCTGATGATGCGCTATGGCGACGAATTGCCGGGCTTCATCGCGCGCTTCGAGCCCGCCGCCGAGATCGTCTATCTTGCCGATATCGCCCGCCTCGAGGCCGCGCGCACCCGCGCCTACCACGCCGCCGACGCCGAACCGCTGGAATTGTCATCCCTCGCGGCGCTTGATCCCGAGAATTTCGCGCGACTGCGCCTCGCGCCGCATCCTTCGCTGGAGATTGTCGAATCGGCGTTTCCGATCGTCACCATCTGGGCAAGCTGCACCGGCGAAGCGCCTCTGACGGCGGTCGAGGATTGGCGCTGTGAAACCGCTCTCGTTGCGCGGCCGCGGCTCGAAGTCGAGGTCCGCCGCGCCCCGCCTGGCGCAGCGGCGTTCCTCGAAGCTTTAGCGCGCGGCATGAGTTTCGGCGAGGCCGCCGACAGCGCCGCTGCTCGCGCGAAAGACTTCGACCTTGCTCTCATTATCGCCAGTCTGATCGGCGGCGGACTCCTCGTCCCCGCGGACGGCGTCAAACAGATGGAGACAATTCATGGATATCTCGCATAGAATCTCCGAGCCGGCCGCCGTACCTGTGCGCGCGATCCAGATCTTCATCGATCTTCTCAACCAAATTCCGCAATCCTTTCTTTCGCTCTGCGCGCGCGTGTTTCCCGCCGCCGTGTTCTGGATGTCCGGCGAGACCAAGGTCGATGGCTGGCGTCTCAGCGACAGCGCCGTCGATTTGTTTCGCGACGAATACCGGCTGCCCCTGATCGATCCGTCGATCGCGGCGCATCTTTCGGCCTTCGCGGAGCATTTCTTTCCATTCCTGCTCGTCATCGGCCTCGCCTCGCGCTTTTCCGCGCTCGCCTTGCTTGGGATGACGCTGGTCATTGAGATCTTCGTCTACCCCGACGCGTGGCCGACGCATGGCGTGTGGGCGACCTGTTTCCTTGTGGTCATCGCGCGCGGTCCAGGCATTTTTTCGCTGGATCATCTGATCGCCCGGCGCTACGGGGCCAAATAGAAAGATCAGCCCGCCGCCGTGAGTCGTAAAAGCACGGCGCCGCCGACCGCGCAGGCGAGAAGGGTTGGCGCCATGCCGATCTTGAACCGCAACATCGCGACCATCGCCGCCGCGGACAGAAGGGCGGCGCGCCAGTCGATCGAAGCGATCACCGGCAGATCGGGGCTGATTCCGTGAAAATCGAAGCGCCACGCCTCACGAAAGACGACGTGCAAGGCAAACCATAAGGCGAGATTCATGATGACGCCGACGACGGCCGCTGTAATGGCGGACAGCGCGGCGGAAATCCGCTTGTTGTCGCGCAGCGCTTCGACGTAGGGGCCGCCGAGAAAGATCCAAAGGAAGCATGGCGCGAAAGTCACCCAGCTGGTGAGCAACGCGCCAAGGGCGCCGGCGAGGAGAGGGGCGAGCGCGCCCGGTGCGCGGTAGGCGGCGAGGAAGCCGACGAATTGCAGCACCATCACCAGCGGTCCCGGCGTCGTCTCGGCGAGGCCGAGGCCGTCAACCATTTCGCCGGGCGCAAGCCAGCCGAAGCCGATCACCGCCGCCTGCGCGACATAGGCCAGAACCGCATAGGCGCCGCCGAAGGTGACGACCGCCATCGAGCTGAAAAAGGCGCCGATCTGCGTCCAAACGCTGGACCAGCCGGTGAGAATCCACAGCACGGCGACCGGACCAAGCCAGATCGGCAGCCAAATGGAAAGAACGCTTAAAGCTCGCCCGAGCGAGGGCTCCGTGTGAGCCATCTCGCCGCGTTCGAACATGCCGTCGACGACCCCCTTGCGTTCACGCGCCGCATCCGCCGAACCCTGTCCGCCGGTCATGAAGAGCGCGGGAGCGTAGCGCGCGCCGATCCAGCCAAGGGCGCCGGCGGCCAAAATGATGAGCGGGAATGGAATATGAAACACATAGAGGCCAAGAAAGGCGGCGGCGGCGATCACGACCATCGCCCGGTTCTTCAACGCGCGGCGGGCGATTCGCAGCATCGCCTCGACGACGATCGCAAGCACCGCCGCCTTCACGCCGAAGAAGAGCGCGTCGACCAAAGGCGCCTTGCGATAGAGCGCGTAGATCATGCTGAGGACGAGCATCACAACAGCGCCGGGCAGCACGAACAACACGCCAGCGACAAGACCGCCCGGTGTGCGGTGCATCAGCCAGCCGATGTAGACAGCAAGCTGCTGCGCCTCGGGACCCGGCAGCAACATGCAGTAGTTGAGAGCATGCAGAAAGCGCTGTTCGCCGATCCAGCGGCGCTCCTCGACAAGCTCCTTGTGCATCAGCGCGATCTGGCCGGCTGGGCCGCCGAAGCTGAGAAGGCCTATTTTGGCCCAGACCCTCGCAGCCTCCGCAAAAGTCGGAGGCGCGGGCGGAGCGATTGTTTCCCGTGGTCCGAACGTGATGGACATGCTCGCCTTCCTCACGCCGATTTCCGGCCGGGCGGCCAGTTATGCGTCTCGTCGGTCGCATCGCGCGACCAGCGATAGAAGGCGTCATAAAGAAGCAATCCCGCCTCGAGCTGCTCGAGATCGTCGCGGAACATGCGCGACAGTCCGAGCGAAGCGGCAAGAAAGCCCGGCGCTTCCGGCGCGAGATCGAGCCGGGCGGTATCGGCCGCCCGCACGATCGTCGCCAGCCGCGCGAGCGGCTCGGATTTCAGGCCGAATTCCTCGATCATCGTATTGAAAGCGCATCGTTCGCCGCGATGACTCCAAAACACATTGTCGACGTCGAAAGCCGCGCCGTTGAAGCGCTCGGCCACGGCGCTGACCTCGGAGGCTGCAACAAAGAGAAAGACGGCGCCCGGATCGACGAAGCGGCGAATGAGCCAAGGGCAGGCGATGCGGTCGACCTTCGGCCGCGCCCGCGTCACCCATAGGGTTCGACCGGCGGCGTCGGCCGGCGGCAGTTTGCCGGTTCTGACAAGGAGGCCGCCGCTCGCGCGCCAGGCGTTAACGCCGGCCTGACGCAGCCAGGCGGCCGCACCCTGACTTAGATCCGATCCTTGCTGACAGACTACAACGACGTCACGGCCGATCAGCTCTTTGGCGATGGCGTCGATCATCCGCGCGTCACGGCGGCGCGAAGCAGGCAGCAGGCGGGGGTCGGAGGCGAAATTCTCCTCCGTGCGGATGTCAACGATCGTCGGCGCGGTCGGCAAACCGACGAGCCGAGACAGCTGCGAGGGGGTAATTTCTGTATTCGAGGGCATCGGCGTCCAACCCTTTTAAGGGAGCATGGACGCGATCTTTGGGCTGACGCCTCACGGGGTAATCGCGATCAACCCCATGGCGGCAACTAATCACGGCCGCTCCTGTGACGTCAATGACTCTCGCGAAGCGCGGGCGCGCGGACAGCAGAATTTCCTGACGCCCCGGCCGTCAGCGGGGAACTTTTCATGCATGCCCGCATTGTAAAGCTAGCGCCATGTTGCAGTCTGGAGAACGCCATGAAAAAAGGTCTTTTCGCCGCCGCTTTTAGCGCCTTCGCCCTGGCAGCCGGCGCGGCCTCGGCCCAGATTGAATTTCCGCTTCTTATCGCCGAAGTCCAATATGCCCAGCCGATGCTTGGTGTCACGCCGCTCGAGACGGTTCAGGAAGGCCGCAGCGCTTTCGCGCCGGCGGCCGTCGGGACGCTGACGCCCTTCGACGACTTCGCGCCGATCGACTTCGAACTCGCTCCCGCGGAGTAAGCCAGCGCCACGGCTCAGGGCTCGAAATCGAGCCCGATGTCGAGGATCGGCGCGCTATGCGTCAGCCAGCCGAGCGAGATGACGTCGACCCCGGACGCCGCGACGGCAGGGGCCGACGCGGTGGTTATGCGTCCTGACGCTTCTGTGACGGCCCGCCCCGCGACGATCCTGACGGCCTCCGTCAGCATGTCGGGGGTCATATTGTCGAGCAGGACCACGTCGACGCCCTCCTCCATCGCCTCGATCAGCTGTTGCAGCGTATCGACCTCAAGCTCGATCTTGACGAGATGTCCGGCGGCCGCTTTCGCGCGCCGCAACGCCTCGGCGACGCCGCCGGCGATAGCGACGTGATTGTCCTTGATCAATAGCGCGTCGTCGAGGCCGAAGCGATGGTTCGCGCCGCCGCCGGCGCGCACGGCATATTTCTCGACCGCCCTCAGCCCGGGAGTCGTCTTCCGCGTGCAGACGATCCTGGCCTTGTATCCCTTGACCGCCGCGACCACAGAGGCCGTGGCGGTGGCGACGCCGCTGAGATGAGAGAGAAAATTCAGCGCCGTCCGCTCCGCGGCAAGGACGCCGCGCGCCGGCCCGGTGATGACCGCAATCCGGTCGCCCGCCGCGACGCTGGAGCCGTCCTGACGCTCAATGCGGACAAAGATGCGCGGATCGATCAGCTCAAAAGCCAGCCGCGCAAGGTCGAGGCCCGCCACGACTCCCTGCTGCCGGGCTGCGAGAACCGCGCGCATGTTAAGGCTCGCCGGAGCGATGGCGTTCGAGGTGACGTCGCCCGCCTGACCAAGATCTTCCAGCAGGGAGCCGCGAACGAGCGGTTCGATCAACAATCTTGGCAGCGGCGCTAGCATCGCGCAGGGCTCATCTCACACCATGTCTGGGACGAATTTCAATCGGCCATTTCGGGAAGGAATTCCTCGGCCGCCCGCACCGCTTCGTCAAGCCGCAGCGTAGATCGGCGCGGGGCCGCCGCAAGGCCGGGATAATCGATTCGCGCATGGGCGCCGCGGCTTTCCTGCCGCCGCAGCGCCGCAACGGCGATCATCAGGCCGACGCTCGCCGCATCGCTCGCCGCCGCATCGGTGCGCGACAAGGCCAGCAGCGCGCCTGCGGCGCGGCGCAGGCCATCGCGTTCGCGCAGCACGCCGACGGCGCGCGACATGATTTTACGCACCGGCGCGGGATTTTGGGGGACAATCTGCAGCAGATGCTGTGACAGCTTGCGCCGGCGCGTCGGGCTCGTCGCCGCGACGTTCTCGGCGACGAAACCGCCGCAGACAACCGCCTCGAGCAACGAATTGCTGGCGAGCCGGTTCGCTCCGTGAAGTCCGGTGCAGGCCGCTTCCCCGCAGGCCCAAAGTCCTTCGATGGAACTGCGGCCGGCAAGATCCACCTTGATCCCGCCCATATGGTAATGCGCCGCCGGGCGGATCGGAATTGGCTGCGTCGCGGGATCTATGCCCATGGCGTGGCAGAAGCCGGTGATCGCGGGGAATTTTTCCGCAAAACGGGAGCCGACGGCTTCCCTCGCGTCGAGGAAGACGCGATGACCTGCCGTCAGTTGCGCGAACACCGCCCGGGCGACGATATCCCGCGGCGCCAGTTCTTTGCCCGGCGTCTGCGCCATGAATCTGTGGCCGCGCTCATCAACGAGGACAGCGCCTTCGCCGCGCACGGTTTCGCTGATGAGCTTTAGCGGAAACTCATCGCTGTCGAGCGCGGTCGGATGAAATTGCACGAATTCGAGGTCGGCCATCTCCGCCCCGGCCCGCGCCGCGAGCACGAGTCCCGAGCCAAACGATCCGGCCGGATTGGTGCCATGTAGATAGAGCCCGCCGACGCCGCCCGTTGCAATCACGACGCTGTTGCAGGCGATCAGCAGCGGCTCGCCCTCGGCTTCTGCGACAATGCCCGCGACGGCGCCATCCTCGACAATGAGGCGATGCGCTTCGACGCCTTCGAGCAAGGTGATCGAAGGCGTGTTGCGCGCGCGGGCGACCATTGCCCGCATGATTTCGCGACCGCTCCCATCGCCGCCGGCGTGGACGATGCGCCGGCGCGAATGCGCCGCCTCGAGGCCGAGCATCAGGCGTCCTTCGGCGTCACGGTCGAAGGGCGCGCCGAGCTTTAGCAGATTTTCGATCGCCGCCGGCGCCGCGGCGAGAATGGCCTTCGCCGCCACGGCGTCGCAAAGGCCGTCGCCCGCCTTCAGCGTATCGGCAAGATGCAAGGCCAGATCGTCGTCAGGCCCGACGCTGGCGGCGACGCCGCCCTGCGCCAGCACGCTCGAGGCTTCCGTTCCAAGCTGCGCTTTGCTGAGGAGGATTACCGGGGCCGGCGCGAGCGCGAGCGCCGCCGAAAGGCCGGCGAGCCCGCCGCCTATGATGATGCAAGCGCCTGTCGCGTCCATCGTGATTGACCTGCCATGATCTGATTTTGAGAGACGAGCCGAAACCGCGCAGCGGGCTATTTGACCGCCAGCATGCGTTCGACCGCCAGCCGGGCCCGGTCGGCGACGCTCGGGTCGATCTCGACCGCGTGCTGCATCGTCTCCAGCGAGCGCCTGATGTTGCGCAGCGTGATCTTCTTCATATGCGGGCAGAGATTGCAGGGCCGCACGAAGTCGAGATCCGGGTGCAGCACGGCGATATTGTCGCTCATCGAGCATTCGGTGAGGAGCACCAGTTTGGCCGGACGCTCCCGCGAGACATAGGCCTGCATCGCCGCGGTCGAGCCGGAAAAATCAGCCTCCGCCACGACTTCGGGGGCGCATTCGGGATGGGCCAGCACGACGACGCCGGGGTAATCCTCGCGCAGATCGCGCACCTCCTGCGCGGTAAACAGCTCATGCACCTCGCAATGGCCGGACCAGGTGATGATCTTGACGTCCGTCTGCGCCGCGATGTTGCGAGCAAGAAATTCGTCCGGCAGCATGATGACGCGGTCGACGCCCAGCGATTCAACGACGGCCTTGGCGTTGCCGGAGGTGCAGCAGATATCGGATTCGGCCTTCACTGCGGCCGAGGTGTTGACATAAGTGACGACCGGGACGCCGGGATAGGCTGCGCGCAGGCGCCGGACATCTGTCGGCGTGATCGAGTCGGCGAGCGAGCAGCCAGCCCCCAAGTCAGGGATCAGCACAGTCTTGCTCGGATTGAGGAGTTTCGCCGTCTCGGCCATGAAATGCACGCCGGCGAGCACAATGACGTCGGCGTCGACGGTCATCGCTTCCCGCGCCAGGGCAAGGCTATCGCCGACGATATCCGATACGCAGTGAAAAATTTCCGGCGTCTGATAATTATGCGCCAACACGACGGCGTTGCGCGTGCGCTTCAGTGTCATGATAGCGTCGATCTCGGCGGCATAGACTGGCCACTCGATCGCCGGCACGGCGTGGCTGACCTTGGCATAAAGGTCGCGCGCAGAGGGCGCTTGGGGTTTGGGCGTAAAGGAGTGACCTTCGCCGCGAATCGTTGAACGCAATACTTCCGCCGGCGAAGCCATAGGCTTATACTCCCTGTGAGCATTATTGTATCATATGCTGGGGATGAGTATAAGATTTGTCAAGCCTTGGAGATCGGAAGCTTGGTGCCGACGATCGCCCGTTCGGTGAAGACGGCGCGCCGGAATCGAAACAATTTGGCCGGCCTTCCCCCTGTATCTTGAGCGGCTTGGCCGGTTTCCTCGACGAGCTCCTGCTGCTCGATGAGACGACGAAAATTCTGCTTATGCACCAGCCGGCCAGCCAGCGCCTCGACACAGCGCTGTAGCTGCAACAGCGTAAAAGTCTCGGGCATCAGCTCGAACACGACAGGATGATATTTGATTTTCGCTCGCAGCCGCGCGATGCCGGTGGCGAGAATGCGGCGATGATCGAGGATCATCGGGCGACCGCCTGTCGTCGCCGCCCGTCCCGGCAGGGCCGAGGCCGGTCCCGATTCAGCGATAAGGCCCGCCTCGAACAAAAGCTCATAGCGCTGCAATACGAGGTCTTCGTTCCAGGGCCGCCCGTCGAGCCCAAACGTGATCGAGGCGCGCTGCAGCCTGGTCTGGCGCTGCTCCAGCTCGCGCGCCGCCTCGATCCAGTCGCGCAGGCGCGGCTCAAGCTCTCGCGCAATCATCGCAGGCGTCCCGATGCGGTGATCCTCCCAGGGAAAATAGGCGTACCAGCTGCCCCAGCCCGCCTCGCTCTCGCCTGAGGCGCGCTGCTCGCGCGTCAGCCCGAGATAACTGATCGAGATCACCTGCTGCTCGACGCCGGCGCGGTCCCTGTCGGCGAAGGTGTAAAGCTGCTCCATATAACCGAGCGGCAGGCTGGTCTGCCTCTCGACCCAGGCGCGCAGCCCCGATTGCAGCGAGCGGTGGCCGACCTGGAACGGCCCGGAGGGCAGCGCGCCCTCGTCCTCGATAGTCAGCACGCGCGGGTCGCCGTTGGTCACGGCGACAGTCACGGCGATGAGATCGACGGCGATCGCCTGCCCCGCCGCGAACGAGGACGGCGCAACCTTCTTGATTCCATCCCTTTCAAGCGTCTGCATCCGTGTTCGCCCGCTCCAAGACGGAAGTCTTCCGTAGTCTAGTGATTGATCGTTTTTCCGCCAGTAAAGTCGGTAAGAGATTAACCGAAATCAAGCTCGACCGCGGCGACGACATGACGCGGCCAGCGCCATGGCGCGACGAACACCGCATCGCCGCGCAAGGTCATCGCCGCTGCCTGGGGATGCGCCGCCAGCCAGACCCTCGCCGCCCTGCAAATGCGCCTCCGTTTCTGCGACGTGATCGCCTGCAGCGCGCCATCCATGGTTGGGCGCGCCTTGACCTCGACGAAAGCGATCGTGTCGCCGCGCCGCGCGATGATGTCGATCTCGCCGCCATGAATGCGGTAGCCGCGCTCAAGGATCGCGTAACGCTTCAGGCGCAGAGCGAGGATCGCCGCCCGCTCGGCCATCCTGCCTTGCCACAGCGCGGCGCGCCGGTCGTCCGCATCACGCATGGCGTTAACGCGCGCGCCGGCCGGGCGAAGCCCGCGCCAAACGCATAGCTTTGGTCATGCTGTCGGGTCCGGGCATGGCGTCGCCAAAATCAATCTGTCTTTTCGCCCGTCTTGTTTCGCGATTCCGACGAGCCCGTCAATTCGATTGCCCTGGCATAGACCTTGCGGCGCGGCTGGCCGGTTGCCGCCGAGACGATCGCCGCGGCGTCCTTGACCGAAAGCGTCTGAAGCGCGTCCGTCAACCGCGCGTCGATTTCATCCTGATTGTCAGACACGGCGCGGGCGTCGGGCGGGCCAACAAGCAACACGATCTCGCCCTTCGGCGGTCCTTCTGACTGAAGCGCGGCGGCAAGCTCCGGCAGGGGAGCGCGGCGCACCGTCTCGTAATATTTGGTGAGTTCGCGAGCGAGCGCTGCGTCGCGCGGACCAAGCACTGCGGCAAGATCGGCCACTGTCTCGACGATCCGGCGCGGCGATTCGAAGAACACCAGGGTTCCTGGAATAGGCGCGAGTTCGGCGATGCGTTGGCGCCGCGCCGCTGATTTCGGCGGCAGGAAGCCTTCAAAGAAAAACCGGTCCGTCGGCAGGCCGGCCACCACAAGCGCGGCGAGCACGGCGGAGGCCCCGGGGACCGAGATGACCTCGATATTCTGCGCCAGCGCATCGGCGACCAGGCGATAGCCGGGGTCGGAGACGAGCGGCGTTCCGGCGTCGGAGACGAGGGCGAGCGCGCCGCCGCCGGCAAGCCGGGCAAGCAGATGCGGGCGCATGACCGCCGCATTGTGCTCATGATAGGCGACGAGGGGCGTCGCGATGCCGTAATGGGCGAGCAGCGTTTTCGTCACGCGCGTGTCTTCGGCGACGACGGCGTCGGCGGCGGCAAGCGTCGCCAGTGCACGGAAGGAGATGTCGCCGAGGTTGCCGATCGGCGTGGCGACGACATGCAGGCCCTTGCGGATCGGCTCAGCCTCCGCACGAAGTCCGAAGGCGGTGAATGCGCTGGAGGCCCCGCTATCCGGCTTTGCAGCCGCATCAGCGCGAAAATCAGCGCTTTTGCGTTCTCTGTCGCTGAGGCTCATGGCCCATCCTGCCGTAAAAAAAGCACTGTCGTTCTTTAAAACATTCTTTCGTTCTATTTATAGAACGTCGGCGCGCATTTGGCAAGAAAGCGCTTTGAGCCGGGTTGCCCGCGCGGCGATTTTATGACTGAAACGAGCGTCCGAATTTATGCTAACACAATTTTAGGCTTTCTTTCCGCCAGCGCATCCGCCGGCTGAAAAACGTGAGTGAAGCGACTGCAACTGATGATCAACCCCAGCCGTCAGACTCAGCCGGGCCGCGCGTCCAGGACCATTGCCGGAGACCGCGCATGAACGCCTGGCCGCGGCTATCCCAACGGCGCCTTCCCCTCGCACTTTTCGGCGCTGCCGCGCTTGCCTTTGGCCTTGCGGCCTGCGGCCCGTCGGGCGGCCCTGTCGTGCGCGCGCCTTCCGACACGATCGCCAGCCAGCCGGTCGCGCCGCCCAGCGCCCAGGGGGAGCGGATCGGCTCCGGCCCGGTCAAGGTCGCCTTGGTGCTGCCTCTGACTCAGACGTCGGGAAGCCCCAGCGTCGTCGGCGCGTCGCTGCGCAACGCGGCCGAACTCGCGCTGAACGAGGCCGGCGGCAATGATCTGACCCTGATCGTGAAGGACGACCGCTCGACGCAGGATGGGGCGCGGATCGCCGCGCAGGAGGCGGTGGCCGAAGGCGCGGATCTCATCGTCGGGCCGCTGTTCGCGCCGGACGTGCGGGAAGTCGGGCGGGTCGCGCGCGGCGCCGGAAAATCGGTGATCGCCTTTTCGACCGACTCATCAACCGGCGGCAGCGGCGTCTATCTGTTGTCGTTCCTGGTTGATTCCTACGTCAATCGCATTGTCGATTATGCCGCTTCACGCGGCAAGAAATCTATGGCGGCGCTCATCCCGCAGAATGATTACGGCCGCGTGGCTGAAGCCGCGTTTCAACAAGCGGCGGCGCGCAACGGCGTTCGCGTGATGACGATCGAACATTTTCAGGCGCAAACGCTTGCCGCCTCGATCCAAAAAATCGCTGCGCTCGGGGATCAGATCGACGCGCTGTTCATCCCCGAGCAGGCCGACGCCATGCCGGCGGTGTCTCAGGCGCTGACGGCGGCGGGATTGAACTCCAAGCAAGTCCAGATCCTCGGCACCGGCCTTTGGAACGATGCGCGTGTATTGAAGCTGCCGGCGCTGCAGGGGGCCTGGTTTTCCGCTCCGGAAAACGGCGGCTATAACGCCTTTTCGACCCGCTATGCGGCAAAATATGGCTCTGATCCGGCGCGCATCGCCACCCTTGGATATGACGCTGTTTCACTCGCGGCGGCGCTCGCCCATACGCAAGGTTCGCAGCGCTATTCGGAAAGCGTCCTCACCAACCGGTCCGGCTTCAACGGAGCCGACGGCGTTTTTCGCTTCCTGCCCGACGGCTCCAACGAGCGCGGCCTTGCGGTGTTGCAAATCGACAATGGGGCGACGACGCCGATCAGTCCGGCCCCGCATTCCTTCGCGGGAGCCAGTTGAGCGTACGCCTCACTGAACGACAAACATCATCAAGCCGGACAGCGCCACCAGCGCCAGCCCGCCGAGCAACAGATAGCGGACCGGCGCCTCGGGAAGCAGGTGACGCTGATCCGCCCTGTGGTTGACAACAGGAGAGGCGGGATTTTTGAAGGGGTGTTGATCCATCGCCGCCGCCTTTCCGCTATGTCTGCCGACCAAGGCGCCGCTCGCCCCTAAGCGGTCGCCGGTTAAGCCGCTGCTTTATTGACGCTCTGCACCGCAAGCTTTGACAGAGCGGCGTCAGTTTTCTTTTCTTCGTCCAGGGTCTGGCGCAACAGCCCAGCCGCCTCCTGCATGCCAAGTTGCTCGGCCCAGGCGATCAAGGCGCCATAACGGGCGATCTCGTAATGCTCGACCGTCTGCGCCGCGGCGAGAACGCTGGCGTCACGAACTTCCTTGTCGTCGATATCTTCCAAAGCTTCCTTGCCCTCGGCAAGAATTCCGTCCATCGCCTCACAGCGGATGCCGCGCGCCGCAACGCCGCAGCTTTCAAAGATCGTCTCCAACCTCTCGATTTGCTGCTCCGTCTCGCCGCGGTGCTTCTCAAAAGCCTGCTTGAGCTCCGGCGAGTCTACGCCTTTTGCCATTTTAGGCAGCGATTTGTAGATCTGTCGCTCGGCGTAATAGATATCCTTGAGCGTGTGGAGAAAAAGGTCATTCATCGATTTAATGGGCATGGTCGCTTCTCACATCTGTTTCGGGTTGAAACTGGCAAGGAAAAGCGCGAAGCGGCATAAGGTTCATTTTGCAATTGGGGTTTTCGCCGGCGTTCAACCACCGGACCCGAGACAGGAACCGCCGAGGCAGGCGCACGTTAGCGGTGCTCTCTCTTTGTCGCTGCACAATAAGGACATCGTCTTGCCTCTTGAAAGCGCGCTCACATTGCAACAAGCGCCAAAGCCTCCCGGTCCCGAACCGCAGCCGGATGTTACGCCCGGAAATTTTCCCCCGCCTCCAGGCCCAGATATTCCGGCTCCAGATCCCGCTCCGCTCCCGGTCGACAACCCCGGCGACCTGCCCCTCCCGCCGATCACCGATCCGCCGCCGGGCGATCCCGCGGACCCGACCAACATGCCGCTTCGCAGCGCTTGACCGTCTGGCCGGCGCGAGGAACCATTCAATAAGACGTCGAGTTCATTTTGGATTGGGAAGAGCGCTGGGAGTTCCGCGTGTGTCGCTGAAGGCAATTCTTCATATCCATCCCGGTCTTGACGCTGGACGGCGCTATTCCGTCCTGGGCCTGCAGCCGGGCCATGCTGTCGCCGGCGTTGTCGCGGTGGAGCTCGTCAGCGTGATCTTGACGCGCGGGGGCTTCTAAACGCGCGGCGCGGGATTGATATCGATCAATTCCCCGGCCAATAATCCAGCAATATTTGGGGCGACTGCTTGGCGCTCAGGAAACAGCACGGAGATAACATGACCGACACGAAATCGCTCGAGGACGCTTCAAAGGACTTTGCCGCTGACCTCACCGCCTTGCGCGACGATCTTTCCAAGCTCACGGCGTCGGTAGCGAAGCTCGTCAAGGCCGAGGCTTCGGCGACGACAGATAGCGTTTATGGGGCCATGGACGCCGCCCGGCAGAAGTTGAGCGGTCACGCCTCGGATGCGAAAGAGAAACTCTCTGGCGCGAGTTCCGAGCTCGAAGCTTCGATCGAACGCAACCCCTTGATGGCGGTGCTGATCGCGCTCGGCGCCGGGCTCGTCATTGGTCTCATAAGCGGCGGCCGCAAGTGAATAGCTTCATCAAGCGGCTGGCGCATGACGCGACGGCTCCGCTGGAAGACATGCTCGGCCGGCTCGTCAAGACATTCGCTCTCATCATCATGGCGGTCGGCTGCGTGATCGCAGCCTCCGCCTTTTTGACAGTGGACTTGTTCCTCTACATCGAGAACATTTCAAGTCCGATTGTAGCCGCCGGCAGCATAGCCGGCGTCTATGTTGTTTTCGCCCTGTTGTTTTTCTCGCTCGCGCTGCGGCGTCCGGCGCCTTTGCAGCAATCAGTACCCCCTGCACAGGGGATTGCAGCGCTCATGGAGCCGGACCCGACGACCCTGCTCCATTCACAATCCGCGGCGGCGCCTCCCACCGCGGCGCAATTTTCCGCAAACCTCGACGCGATCGCAACGCCGGTCCTCGACGCGCTCCGCGAAGCGGGTATGCAAAAGGAGGCGAAAGCGGTCGCAGCTGGCGCCGAGGTCGCCAAGCAACTCGGCCCCTATTCGCTAGTGGTGATGGCTGTGGGGGCTGGCGTGTTTCTCGGCCGCACCTTGGGGGCGAAACGCAAGCTTCTCTGATCCGCCAGACACAATGCGACCAAAAAACCGATGCTCCCGCATCGGCTTTTTGGCGTTGCCGTTATCAACCCGCTCAGACCAGCGCGCCCTTCGAGGCCTGTTCTTCCTTGCGATGCGATCTGCGATCGAAGAACAGCGCCTGGCTGATTACCGCCTTCAGACTGTCGACGCCAAAAGGCTTGGTGATCAGGAAGGCGGGCTCCGGCGGCGCGCCTGTCAGAAACCGCTCCGGATAGGCCGTGATGAAGATCACGGGTACGGAGAACGACCCGAGAATTTCATTGACCGCCTCGAGGCCGGAGCTGCCGTCGGCGAGCTGTATATCGGCCAGAATTAACCCGGGCCGCTCCTTGTTGACGGCCTCAACCGCTTCCCTATGCGTGCGCGCGACCGCGATCACACGATGGCCCTGCTCCTCCACCAGCGTCTGAAGATCCAGTGCGATAAAGGGCTCGTCCTCGATGATGACGACGTCCGTCCGAATCTGGTTTGCGATTTCCTTGCCGGCGGCATCGATCAGGCTAGCGGCCTCCTCGATCGGGCAGTCGAGCGTCGCAGCGACTTCTTCGGTCGTGAATCCCTCAAGCGAACTTAGCAGAAAGGCGATGCGCGGCCGCAGCGTGATCGCCTCGAGATTGCGATGCGCACCGATCTCGTCGCCGGTAAATCCCACCTCATCGACGTGATCATTGACCGACACCGAACTCCAGACCTTGAGAAAAAGCCGGTAGAGGACCGTGCGCACATCGGGTTCATCTTCAAATTCGCTCGGGTCCGCGACAATCGCCTCAAGCGTTGCAAGAACGTAAGCATCTCCGCCCGCCTGCGATCCCGTCAGGGCGCGGGAGAACCTGCGCAGATAGGGAATATGCGAGGAGATTGCCTGAGATATTGACATTTAAAAACGCCCCTGTGGACAATTTACTCCGCTTCGCGCGGCCCGTTGGAAAATGCAAGGCCTTGCGAAATGGTTCCCGAAACGGGGAACTTTGTGCGGCGCAAGACGTTTTGCGCCGAGACTTGGCAAGTTACCGCCTTTTGCGGCCGCGCGCCAAGTTTTTCAGAATATCGGCCGAATAGCTGTCAGGAATCAATGCATCGTATTTAAAAGCCGGGGCAATAAAATGGCGGCGTTGCGAACCAGGGCGACCGCTTAGACCAGCAGCAAGGGTGATCGAGTGACGAAAATGACGAAGGCTGGCGTAGGCGCGCTGAATGGCGGGGACGCGGCGGAGGAGGATATCAAGCCGGAGGCAGGGCCCGTCAGCTATGGTGTTTGCGCCCCCGGACGCGTCGTCCCGGTCAAAACACGGACGCCTGCAAAAATGGCCGACGAGATCGGCGTCAGTCTTCGCAGTGTTTATAACGACGTTCTCTCCCAGCCGGTCCCGGACCGATTTTTTGACCTGTTGCGCCAGCTCGAAAGCGCCGGCGGCGCGCAGTTTAAGAAGGGCGCGCCGTGACAGTTGATCAAAAGGATCTTCTGGAGCAGGAAGACGATCTGACCGAGACGCCGACGACCAGCGCTGTTAGCGCCCAGATGACGTCGGACATGCTTGCCGTGATCCCCAATTTGCGCGCTTTTGCAGTCTCTCTGTGCGGCAACCTCGACCGCGCCGACGATCTCGTCCAGGAAACGCTGGTCAAGGCCTGGAGCAAGCTCAATTCTTTCGTCGAGGGCACAAATCTCAGGGCGTGGTTGTTCACCATTTTGCGCAACATCTATTATTCGGAATATCGCAAGCGGCGCCGCGAAGTGGCCGATTCCGATGGCTCCATTGCCGGCAAGCTGGCGACGGCTCCCGCGCAAAACAGCCATATGGACATGCTCGATTTTCGCGAAGCCCTACAGCATTTGCCAACAGATCAGCGCGAGGCTTTGATCCTCATTGGCGGCTCGGGCCTCTCATATGAGGAGGCGGCCGGCGTTTGCGGCTGCGCTGTAGGCACCATGAAAAGCCGCGTCAACCGCGCGCGCAGTCGTCTTGCCGAGTTGCTTTCCATCAGTTCGAGCAGCGAATTCGGCGACGATGGCGACTGGCAGGCGATCGACCCCCATCTTGCAGGCCAGCGCCACTCGCGCGGCGGCGGCGAGTGACGCGCTGAGGCCTTCGGCGTGAGGCAAACGCGGTCTGAAAAGCAGCAGCGATGACCGATCTCAAGACGCGGATCGAAAGCGACAGCTTTGGGCCGATCGAGGTTCCGGCCGAGCGCTATTGGGGCGCGCAAACCGAGCGCTCCCGCAAGCTGTTCGCCATCGGCGACGACATCATGCCGATTGCGATCATTCATGCGCTGGCGCTGGTCAAGCGCGCCGCCGCCGAGGTCAATCGCGCGTTGGGACTGCTTGACCCAAAAATCAGCGAGGCGATCGTCGCGGCGGCCGGCGAGGTCGAAAGCGGCGCGCTCGACGCCGAATTTCCCCTGTCCGTCTGGCAGACGGGATCGGGCACGCAAACCAACATGAACGTCAATGAGGTGATCGCGAACCGCGCCAATGAGATGCTCGGCGGCGCACGCGGGTCGAAAGACCCCGTACATCCCAACGATCACGTCAATCTCGGCCAATCCTCGAATGATTGTTTTCCGACGGCGATGCACATCGCAGCCGTCCTGCAGATCGAGCGCAGCCTCGCGCCGTCTATGCAAAGGCTAGAGCGCGCTCTCGGCGAAAAGGCTGACGCTTTCGCGGCGATCGTGAAAACCGGGCGCACCCATCTTCAGGATGCGACGCCGATCACGCTTGGCCAGGAGTTCTCGGCTTACGCGGCGCAGGTCCGATATGGGACCGAGCGGCTCGCCGCCGTGCTGCCGGGGCTCTACCGGCTGGCGCAGGGCGGCACCGCCGTCGGCACCGGCCTCAACGCGGCGGAGGGTTTCGCCGAGACGATCGCGGCAAGGATCGCGCATCATACGGTGCTGCCCTTTGTCACGGCTCCCAATAAATTCGAGGCGCTCGCGAGCCATGACGCGCTCGTCTTCGCCCATGGCGCGTTGAGTTCGATCGCCGCCGGCCTCTACAAGATCGCGAGCGATATTCGCCTCGCCGGCAGCGGTCCGCGATCGGGCCTCGGCGAACTAAGATTGCCCGAGAACGAGCCCGGCTCGTCGATCATGCCGGGCAAGGTCAACCCGACTCAGGTCGAGGCGCTGACCATGGTCTGCGCCCGCGTGTTCGGCAATGAGACGACGATCGCCTTCGCCGGCTCGCAGGGTCACTTCGAGCTGAATGTTTATAAGCCGGTGATCGCCAGCGCCTGCCTTGAAAGCATCCGCCTGCTCGGCGATGCCTGCGACAGTTTCCGCGCCCATTGCGTCGAAGGACTGAAGCCGAATGAAGAGCGCATCGCGGCGCTGATGCAGCAATCCTTGATGCTCGTCACCGCCCTCGCGCCGAAGATCGGCTATGACGCCGCCTCCCGCATCGCAAAATCGGCGCACGCCAAAGGGTCGACGCTCCGGGACGAGGCGCTGGCTTCGGGCCTCGTCGACGCCGAAGCCTACGACGCCCTCGTTCGCCCCGAACTCATGCTTGGGCCGCGCGTGCGAGATTGAGCGCGGGCGCTTGAGGGCTGGCTGCGGCGTCAGTTCGGCAGCCAGCCGAGCAGCACCGCGACGAGGAGAAACACGCCCATCAATCCGCGATAGACGACGAACGGCCACGCCGAAAACCGCTCCAGAATGCGAAGCAGGCCCCAGATCGCGGCGAAGGCCGAAATGGAGGCGATCACCAGACCGAAGAGCAGGATGGACCAGCCGTGGCTGTCGAGCCCGACCTTGTGCAGCACCCAGAATTCATGCAGGCCCGCCGCTGCGATCGCGGGCAGGCCCAAGAGGAACGAAAACCTAGCTGCCTCTTCGCGCCTGAAATCCCGGAACAGGCCCGCAGTCAGCGTCGATCCGGACCGTGACACGCCGGGAATGAGCGCGCCGACCTGCGCGACGCCAACGATCATGGCGTCTTTCAAAGTGGCGTTCTCCATTGTCCGCTTCGGCCGCGAATAGAGCTCGGCAAGACCCATCAGCAGCGACATCACGATGCAGGACATGCCGATCACCGTCAGCGTCCGCAGGGGCGACCCGCAGGCGTTGAGAATGGGCGCGAGCAGCACGCCGGCGATAATGATCGGGATCGTCGCCAGCACGATCCAGACGGCGAAGCGGAAGTTCCAGTCCTGAAAATCGCGGCGAAGCGCCGCCTCGATCGAACCAAAGACGAGGCCGCGCACATCGCTCCAGAAATAAGTGATCACCGCCGCCAGCGCGGCCATCTGCATGGCTGCGGAAAAAGCCGACCCGGGATCCTGCCAGCCCAAAAAAGCGGGCACGATCCGCATATGGGCCGTTGAGGAGATCGGCAGAAGTTCGGTAATGCCTTGAACGACGCCAAGCACGGCGACCTTGGCGTAGCCAAGCGCAACGAAGCCGGTATCGAGCCCTTCAGTACAGGCTGACGCCATCAGTAATGTCCCCGAGGGTTTGCATGTCGCGGCGCGGAATGCGCCCCTTTCCTTGTTCCAGTTTCTGCACGCAAGATCAACGCCGCGCCCCGTCCTGGTCGCAAACGCCCTCTGCCGGTTCTTCCTTGTTTCAGGATGCGATTTCGTTCAAGAAAGATCGCGTCCGCGCCGAAGACGCGCGGCCCGCGCTCTGCGCCCGGATCGCGGTTTCGCCAGGCTATTGGCCGAGGTTGCGGCAGATGGGCGCGCCTGACCGCCTTGAAATGGAACGCGCATGCGTCGGGCGTCGAGGCTGACCGGCTGCAAGCTGAGCTGCTGCCGGATTTCGGCGTCGGCCCTGCGCCGCTTCGCTGTCGTCGCGGCGCTGACCTTGGCCCTGCCCGCGCAAGGCGGCGTGCGGCTGCTCGCGCCGGGCGACGAGATGGCGCCGATCACGAGCTTCCGCGACGCCCGTCCGGACGCTCCGGCCGCCGCGAAAGCGCCCAAACTCGGAACTGTCCGCGTCGCCGTCGAAGGGGGAGACGCACGGCTTGTTGCGGGTCTTGCCCCTTACGCCGCGCCGTTCGAGGTGGTGGCCTCGTCGGCAGGTCCTGACCTAATCTTCGACCCCGGCGCGCATCAGGCGCGATCGAAAGGCGAGGTCGTCGCTTACGACATCGATGAAAACGACCTACCGGCGGTAATCGACCGCACGGCGTTGGCCGAGAGTCTCGCCAAGCTCATGGCGACGCGGCCGCAGCCGATCCGCCTCTCCGGCGCGACCACGGTCCGGCGCAAGGGCGACAAGGTCGAGGTTCAGCTTGAGGACATGCGCGGCCGTTCTCTCGTCCTCTTCGCTGTAAACGGGAACGGCGCCGTGCAGGCGCTCTACCCGATCGCCGCCGACCCGCGTGTGATCAACGACGCCGCTTTCGCCTGGACGTTCCAAATCCGCGAGCCGTTCGGAACCGACCTCATCGTCGCCGTCTCCGCCACGCAACCGCTAACGGAGTTTGAGCGCGGCCTGAAGGAGCTGAGCCATAATCGCGCCGCGGGGCAGATCCTGCAGCTGATTTCGCTCGCCGCCCCCGCCGACGCCCGCATCGGCGTCGTCGCTCTTTCAAGCGCGCCGTAAAGACCTCAGGGCGTCGAAACGGCGCCCGGCTTCTTTTCCTTGTCCGCAGTCGCCCGCGCGCGCAGCAGCGCCGCATTGAGTTCTCCGCCCGCAATGAAGATCGACGAGATCATATAGAGGAAAACGAGGGCGATCATGACCGAGGCGAGTCCGGCGTAGGTCGTGACATAGTTGCGGGCGAATTCGGCGAGATAGGAGCCGAAAATCGCGCCACCGGCAACCCAGAGCGCGAAGGTGAAGACAATGCCCGGCAGGATCTGCCGCAGCGTGCGCCTACCCGCCGGCAGAAATTTATGCACGATAACGAGGGCCAGCAGCAGGACCAGCGTCGCGATGCCGAAGCGGCTGAAGGTGACCAGCCTGTCGAGCGGCTCAAGATGCGGCGCAAAGCGCAGCGCGATGGTCCAGATCAGCGGCGCGAAGACAACCGACAAGGTGAGCGTCAGCAGAGCGACCGCGCCGATCAGCACATAGCCGATCGATTCGAGGCGCAGCACATACCAGGGCCGGTTTTCAGCGACGCCGTAAGCCCGGTTGAGGGCGATCCGCAGCGCCTCGACGCCGCTCGAGGAGAAATAGATCGAGAGCACGCCGCCGAGGGTCACAAGGCCGCCGCGTGTCTGGGTCAGCACGTTGTGCACTTCGCTCGCAAGCGGCTTCGCCACCTGTTCAGGCCAGGTCTGAAACAGGATCTGCACGGCTTCCTGGGAAAGGTCGGCGGAGCCGAGAAATCCAGCGAGCGCGGTCACGAAAATCAGAAATGGAAACATCGAGGTCAGAATAGACAGCGCGATATGGCTGGAGATCGCCCAACCGTCGTCCAGCAGGAATTTATTGGCCGCGTCGTAGAACAGGTGGAAGATGAAGCGCATTGCGCAAGGGTCTTTCTTTAGTGTTTCTCTGTCGGCGGTCCCGCCTGCCGAGCGCCGGTCGAAACGTCTTTGCCTCTGGCACTAACCGTCGCCCTTGCGTTGCGCCGGGCTGATGTTCTATGTTCGTTCACGCTTGGCCGCTCCGCATCCGTATCGTGGCCGGAATCGAATCAAGATCCTTCATGGACCGCCTTGTCGAATGGCTCAATGGCGCGCCTGTTACAGCTTCGCAGCTCATGCTCGCCGGGGTCGGCGCGGCGCTTGTGTTGATCCTTGTTTTCGCAATCAGCCTGGCGCAGTCGGCGCGCCGCAACAGCCTCGCGGCCTCGGCCGCCGCCGAGCGCCAATATGAGATGGAGCAGGCCCTTAGCGCGATTGCCCGGCAGAACGCCGAATTGTCCGGCCGCATGCGCGCCGTCGCCGATTCGTTCGGATCGCGCCAGAGCGACCTCGCGCGCTTCGTCGCGGCGAGGCTCGACGCCGTTGGCGAGCGGGTCGGCGCGGGCGTCGAGGCCTCCGGCCGCAGCGCCGGCGAGCAGCTCGCAAAGCTCAACGAGCGGCTGGCCGTGATCGACGCCGCGCAGACGCGCCTGACGGGATTGTCGCAGGAAATGGTCGGTCTCAAGGACATACTCGCAAACAAGCAGGCGCGCGGCGCTTTCGGACAAGGCCGCATGGAGGCGATCATCAGCGACGCCCTGCCCTCCTCCGCCTATGCCTTTCAGCACACGCTCTCGAACAGGATGCGCCCCGACTGCGTCATTCGCATGCCCGGCGATCCGCGGTTGATGGTGATCGACGCCAAATTTCCGCTCGAAGCTTTCACGGCGCATAAGGACGCCAAGAGTTTCGAGGCGAAAAAACAGGCCGCGGCGCGGGCGCGCGGAGACCTTGGCAAACATATCCGCGACATCTCCGAGCGTTACTTTCTGCCCGAGGAGACGCAGGATATCGCGTTGATGTTCGTTCCCTCGGAATCCTTGTACGCCGACATCAACGAGTATTTTGACGATATCGTTCAAAAAGCCCATCGCAGCCGGATCATCATTGTTTCCCCCTCGCTTTTGATGATGGCGATGCAGCTGACGCAGGCTCTGGTGCGCGACGCGCGGGTGCGCGAACAGACCCATGTCATCCAGGCCGAGGTGCGGCGCCTGGTCGACGATGTTGCGCGTCTTCGCGCGCGCGCCGTCAAACTCGACGCCCATTTCCAGAATGCGCAGCAGGACGTCGGACAGCTGATCGCGTCGGCGGACAGGATCGCGCGGACTGGCGAGCGCATCGACGAAATGGATTTCGCAGACGCGGCCGCCGGCGATAAACTCAAAGCGGCCGAATAGGACGCTATTTCATCTTGGGCTGCCAGAATCCGATCGTCGCGCCGGTCGGATCGGAGATGATCGACAACACGCCAAAATCACCGACCTCGGTCACCTCGTGACACACCTTGGCGCCGAGCGATTTTGCCTTCTCGGTCATGGCGACGACATCATCGACGAGCACGTAAGGCATCCATGCTGAGGGCATGCCAGGGATTGGCGCCTGAAACATGCCGCCTCCCGTGCCTTCGCCCACATTGATCATGGTGTAAGTCATCTCCGGCGACATTTGCTGGTCGGTCAGCTCCCAGGCGAACAAATCCTTGTAAAAGGACTTCGCCTTGCCGATGTCGGTCGTCGTCAGTTCCACATGCACGAAAGGATTGCCCATGTTTCCTCCCCGATTCGCCGTTTTTGATGGCCGAGGCCTGTGATCGGCCCCGTTTCAAATCTCGTAACGCGCCGTCCGACGGAATGTTCGGGCGTTGTCGCTTCAGGCGCATCGTCGCACGCCGCGGTGCGCCTCCCTCGTCGATAGCACACGGTCTGTTACAGGACGACAACGCCGGGATCGGCGCGCATCGACTATAAACGCAAACCGGCCCGCAGGAGTTTATGGATGACTTTGCGAAAGTCAGGCGATTCTCAAGGCATCGCTCTGTATTATGCGATTCTCGTCGCCGCCACCTTCCTGATGGCCTCAAGCTTCATTGCCGGCAAGATTCTGCTGGCGTATGACGTCCCCGCTTTTCTGCTGGTCGGCTGGCGCTTCGTCCTCGCCGCATTGGCGGCGGCGCTGGTTCTCTATCTCACGACGGATGATTTTCGCGCCGCGCTGGCGCCGCGCCGACTGGATGTTTCCGACTGGCTCACCGTCGCCGCCATCGGCGTGCTGCAGACGGCGATGGCGATGGGCCTTCTGTTCTGGGCGATGGAGTCGATCGCGCCTCCGACCGCCGCGATCCTTCTCTTCACCAATCCCTTATGGGTCGCACTCATTGGCCATGCCGCGCTCGGGGAACGCCTGTCAGGCCTGCGCCTGACCGGCCTTGCACTTGGCGTCTGCGGCGTCGCGCTCGCGCTTGGCGGCGGCTTCAGCCTGCGCGAGGGCGCGATCGGCGGCGAATTGCTGGGGCTCGGCGCGGCTTTATCCTGGACCGCCTCGACGCTCCTCAACAAGAGAGCGCGCCTGCCGATCGAAACCTGGGCCTTGACGTTCTGGCAGATGCTGATTGGCGCGCTGGCCTTGCTGATCGTGGCTTTCGCGCGCGGCGAAACCTGGCCGGCGCATCTGCCGCTGTCCGCCTGGGGTTGGTTCCTTTGGCTCGCGATCCCTGGATCGACGGCCTCGTTCGGCCTGTGGTTTCTGGCCTTGACCAAGGGCGGGGCGACGCGCTCCAGCGGCTATCTTTTTCTCGCGCCTTTGTTCACGGTAATTCTTTCGGCCGCTTTGCTCGGCTCGACCTTGTCGGCGGCTCAAGGAGCGGGCGGCGTTCTGATCGGCTGCGCCCTCTGGATGATCAACCAAAGCCCACCGAAGGCTGGGGCGGCCGCGAAGCTGGAATCCTAAAAATCCGTCCGCGCGCGGAGCGCCGCCGCCAGCGTGCCTTCGTCGAGATAGTCGAGTTCGCCGCCGACCGGAACGCCATGCGCGAGCCGCGTCGTCCGGACGCCAAGATGAGAGATGAGGTCCGTTACATAATGCGCCGTCGTCTGCCCGTCGACGGTGGCGTTGACCGCCAGAATCACTTCCGAAATACCGCCGGCGGCGACGCGCTCGATCAGGCTTGAAATGTTGAGATCCTTCGGGCCGACGCCGTCGAGCGGCGACAGGACGCCGCCGAGCACATGATAACGCGCCTTGACGGCGCCGGAGCGCTCCAGCGCCCAGAGATCGCCCACGGTCTCGACGACGATCAGCGTCGAGGGATCGCGGCGCTCGTCGCGGCAGATCGTGCAGGGATCGCAGCTATCGACATTGCCGCAGATCGAACAGGATACGATTGTGTCTCTTGCGACGCGCATCGCCTCCGCGAGCGGGCCGAACAATTCCTCACGCTTGCGGATGAGATGCAGCGCCGCGCGCCGCGCCGAACGCGGACCAAGACCCGGCAGCCGCGCCAGCAGCTGGATGAGACGTTCGATCTCGGGACCGCAAACGCGATCGCCCATCAAGTTTCCGCCATTAGATCAAGGATGATTTTGGACCTGATCCAAAATCATGAAACGTCACTGATTCTGAATATTTGAAGCATGATGTCGATCCGAAAAGCCGACGACTTTTCGGTATCACACTCTAGAATGGCAGCTTCATGCCCGGCGGCAGCGCGAGGCCCGCCGTCACGCCCTGCATCTTCTCCTCCATCAGACGCTCGGCCTTTTTGCGCGCGTCCTCGTGGGCAGTGATGATGAGGTCTTCAAGAATCTGCTTTTCGTCCGCCTTCATCAGCTGATCGTCGATGGCGAGATTGCGCAGCTGCCCCTTGGCGCTGAGCGTGACGCGAACCATGCCGCCGCCCGACTGGCCTTCGACTTCGAGCCGCTCGATTTCCGCCTGCATCTGCTGGATTTTCTCCTGCATGGCCTGCGCCTGTTTCATCAAACCCAGCATGTCGCGCATGTTCCGTCCTCATTCTTGCTTCATCCTTGGCCGCAGGGCGCAAGATCCGCCGATCCGAACCCTATAAATCGACCTCGGAATAAAAATCATCAGCAAAGCCGATATCGCCTTCGCCTGAGTCGTTGATGGCGGCGGGTTGCTCCGGCTCCTGAGACGTCCGCACCGCGACGATCTCAGCGCCCGGAAAAAGCTCAAGCGCCCGGCGCACCAGCGGATCCGCCCGCACCCCCTCCATCGCCGCCTCGGCCTTAGCGTCGGCTTCGTCCTTCAGGCTTGGGCTCCCCGCCTCCCTCGAAACTGCAACGAGCCAGCGGCGTCCCGTCCATTCCTGCAATTTTCGCATCATCAGATGCGCAAGTTGCGGCGAGGCGTGCGGGCCCGGCGCAAATTCGATGGCGCCGTCCTGGAAACGCACCAGCCGCACATCGCGTTCAAGCGCCAGCTTCAACTGGATGTCGCGATGCTTGGCGGCGAGCGCGACGATATCGGCAAAACTTTCAAGCCTCGCCGATGGCTCCGCCGGGGCCGGCGACGGCGCCGGCGCCGCAGCGGAGGCCGCCGCGCCCATCGAGATCATGACGGACGGGGCCGCGCGAAGCTTTTGCGCGCGGTGGCCCGGATCACCTGAATCGGGAGCCGCGGCGCTGCTCCCTGCCTTGGTCGAAAAATCCCCGGTCAGCGCCGCCAGCTTTCGGAGCGCTTCATCGGGCGTCGGCAGGTCGGCGGCATAGGCAAGGCGCACCAGCACCATATCGGCGGCGGCAAGCGGACGCGGCGAATCCTTGACCTCCTGCAGGCCCTTCGTCAGCAATTGCCAGGTCCTTGTCAGAACGGCCATCGAGAGGCCTGCAGCGAACTCCGCGCCGCGCTTGCGCTCCTCGGGCGTGACGGAGGCGTCCTCGCGCGCCTCCGGCGCGAGCTTCAGCCGCGTGACGAGATGCGTGAATTCAGCGAGTTCAACCATAATCGCGGAGGGGTCTGCGCCGCCGTCGTAAAGGTCCTTCAGCCCCGTCAGCGCCTCGGCGATTCGGCCGCGCACCAGCGCGTCAAAGAGATCGATGATGCGGCCGCGGTCGGCAAGGCCGAGCATTGCGCGCAGCGCTTTGGCGGTAATCCCTTCGGCCTCCCCCTGATCGGCTGACGGCCCATGCGCGATCGCCTGATCGAGGAGCGATAGAGCGTCGCGAACGGAGCCTTCCGCGGCGCGGGCGATCAGGGCCAGCGCCTCGTCCTCGATCGCGGCATTTTCCCTGGCGCAGATCGTCGCAAGAAAGGTCGCAAGCTCGCCGGCGTCTATTCGACGCAGATCGAAACGCTGGCAGCGCGAGCGCACCGTCACTGGCACTTTCTCGATCTCGGTCGTCGCGAACAGGAATTTCACATGGTCCGGCGGCTCTTCGAGCGTCTTCAACAACCCGTTAAAGGCCTGCCGCGACAGCATATGCACTTCGTCGATGATATAGACCTTGAAGCGCGCCATGACCGGCTTGTAGCGGGCGCCTTCGATGATCTCGCGCACGTCGTCGATGCCGGTATGCGAGGCGGCGTCCATTTCGATGACGTCGACATGGCGCGATTCCATGATCGCCTGACAATGGACGCCGAATTCATCCATGCGGATGGTCGGCCCGCTCGTCGCCGGACGCCCATTGCCCGCGGGAAGCTCATAATTGAAGGCGCGCGCGAGAATCCGCGCCGTCGTCGTCTTGCCGACGCCCCGCACGCCGGTGAGAATATAGGCTTGATGGATGCGGCCAAGATCGAAGGCGTTCGACAGCGTCCGGACCATCGCCTCCTGACCGATCAGATCCTCGAAGCGCGACGGCCGGTATTTGCGCGCGAGAACGCGATAGGGCGCCGCCGCCGCGGCGGCAGCTGGCGCCGCGGCGAACAAGCCGGCGCCCTGGCCATCCGAAACTTCGTTTCGACCGTCCTCGCGATCGTCCTGCATCGATGACCCCGATGGAGAACCGGCCTTGGCCGCGCCGCCGTGAACGCTGCGGCTGATCGGTGGGAGGCTGGACAGAGACCCGCCCGGTCTCGTTAGGGCTGCTTCCTTCCGGACCTGACCCGGTTGGCGAGTGGTGCGTCCACCGCCAACCTCCCAAGCCCTATTTGGACTGGCGCGGCCGATTTCGCAACCTTTTTGCCAAGGGGCCAAGCTTTCCGCCAAAGACGCATTGTCGCCTCATTTGGTAGAAACGCGGGAAGGGCTTAAATTCGCCGCCGTTAGGCCCTGGCCTCACGCTGGCCTCTCCGGGTCAAGGCCTCTCGCAGTTTCAGGACATTCGATGCACGGCAGCGCGCCCCCTCCTCCCGATCCGGCTGATCGCTCTGCGGCGGCGGGCTTTTCGGTCAATTCGCTCGACCGCATGTCGATACGCCGTCACGATGTCGAATTCCTTCGCAGCCTGCAGGATTCCGCGACGGCGCGCACGCTCGTGCTCGCCGGCGAAATGCCGGTGGTCAAGCGTGGCGAATCCGGCTTCGATCCCTTCTTTACCCTCAGCGAGGCGGCCGCCCTCGGCGCGATCCGCGAAACGGCGTTTCTTGGCTTCGACAAGCAGTCGGCGCTTTTTGCGAGCCTCATCGAACGGGAGGAAGACCTTCCTGTTGCGACCAACATCGCCTTTCTCGATATTCGCCTGATTGCGACGCAGGGGCTTTTGCCGGCCGATGTGGTTGGGCCGCTGGGAGAAGCCAAGAGCTTGTTGTCCTGGCATGCGCGGCATCGTTTCTGCTCGAACTGCGGCGCGCCGACTCATCCTCGCGCCGGCGGGTGGCGGCGCGGCTGCGATTCCTGTGGCGCGCAGCATTTCCCGCGCACAGATCCCGCCGTCATCATGCTGGTCGTCGACGGGGACGAGTGCCTTCTCGGGCGGCAGGCCAATTTCGCGCCAAAAATGTATTCCTGTCTCGCCGGCTTCATGGAGACCGGGGAAACGATCGAGCACGCCGTGCGTCGCGAAGTCGCCGAGGAGGCGGGAATCAGCGTCGGCCGGGTCGATTATCTTGCCTCGCAGCCCTGGCCGTTTCCGAGTTCGCTGATGATCGGCTGCCTTGCGCAGGCGCTCAGCCGCGATCTGTCGCCGACGGACCAGGAACTCGAGCACGCGCGCTGGTTTTCCCGCGACGAAGTCCGCCAGATGTTGAGCGGATCGCACCCCGACGGGCTGACCTGCCCCTCAAAGGTCGCGATCGCCAATCTTCTGCTGACGGCCTGGGTCGGAGAGGAAGTCTTCTGGAATGCCGGATAGGCCCGCCCGCCGCGGCGCTCTGACGCTCTTTTCCGGCGGGCAGGATTCGACGACCTGCCTCGCCTATGCGCTCGACCGTTACGACTACGTCGAGACGATCGGCTTCGACTACAATCAGCGGCACCGGATCGAACTCGATCAACGCGGCAAGATCCGCGACGCGCTGCTGCGCGATTTTCCGGCCTGGAGAGACAAACTCGGCGAGGATCATCTCGTGCGGATTGGCGCGCTCGCCGAAATTGCGACGACGGCGATGACCCACGACGTCGAGATCGCCTTCAACGCCAATGGCCTGCCGAATACTTTCGTGCCCGGCCGCAACCTCGTCTTCCTCACCTTCGCTGGCGCCGTCGCCCACCGCCGCGGCTTGACGCAGATTATCGGCGGCATGTGCGAGACCGATTTTTCAGGCTATCCCGACTGTCGCGACGATAGCGTCAAGGCGATGCAGCTGGCGCTGAATCTCGGCATGGATTCGCGTTTCAACATTGAAACCCCCTTGATGTGGCTCGACAAGGCGGAGACTTGGCGTCTTGCCGAGCGGCTCGGCGGCAACGCGCTGATCGCAATCATTCTCGAAGAGACGCACACCTGCTATCTCGGCGAACGCGGGCAGCGGCATGACTGGGGCTATGGCTGCGGGCAATGCCCGGCCTGCCAGCTGCGGGCCAAGGGCTGGGGCGAATATCGGAGCATCGCTATCTCGCGCCGATAAATCGAATTTTCGCGTGAAAACCGATCCACCGAGCCGAACGCAGACATTTACGTCTGATCGACGCCGTCCGCACCCTCGCGATATAGAAAAGTTCACTTCATAAGCGGGATTTTTTCCCATAAATTTTCTGTATTTTAGGGATTCACTCCTAGATTCCAATGTGTTATAGTTACGCTGTCGTAGAAAAGTGCATAGGTGATCTTTATGTCGTTCAAAAATACCGCAGCCGCTTCCCTTCTGGCTCTTTGCGTTGGGGCATTCGCCTTTCCGGCTTTCTCTGCCACGGCGAATCTGAAAGCGCTTGATCCCGACAATGACGGGACGGTCAGCTTGGCTGAAGCGCAGGCGGCGGGTCACAAGAAATTTTTGTCGCTTGATCCGGACAAGGACGGCACGCTCGACGCCAAGGAAGCTTCGACCGCCGTGCATGACTTCGCCGCCGCCGATCCCGACAAGGACGGCACCGTCGATGCGAAAGAATATGCGGCCGAGATCGAGGCGGCCTTCAAGAAGGCTGACCCGGACAAGGACGGCACGCTGGACGCAGCGGAATTTGCGACCCCCGCCGGCCAGAAACTTCTGAATCTCATCCAATAATTCAAGTCGGAGACAGGCGGCGGCCTTCATTCCGCCGCCTCTTCCATGCGCCTGCGCGGGACTGGTCTTGCGAGCTCGATCGGTCGTCACGACTGGGTCACAAATGCCCGAACTCAAGCAGCGCTAAGCAGCCGTCCTCCGCGCCCGCGCTTCGAGGATGCTCGCGCGCGCCTGCTCTGCGTCGCGGAGATGCTGGCGCTCCTCGCCCGTCTCGCCGATCAGGGCAATCGCTTCATCGATCAGCCCGAGGGCTTCGTCCAAAAGGCCTTCGCCGCTGCCGCAGCGCCATAACAATCCAAGCGCGTAAGCAAGGTTGATCTCGAGCTTTGCAACATCGATCGGCGCCAGCGCGCTTCGAACGACGAGCGCGCCGCGGTATGCGCCGGCGGCGCGGGTTAGCAATTCCTCCCCATATTGCGGATTTTGCGGATGCTCGTGCTCGCCGAGCGCCAGCAGCGAATCGCCAAGGCTGGCGCTGGTTGCAGCGAATCGGCAAGGCTCAAGCTCCGCCGATTCGTAGTCAAGCGCGCTCTGGAACGCATCGATCGCCAGTATGCGCGGGCCGCTGCCATAATTCTCCTGCTGATCTTCCTGCTCCGCCAGCGCTTCCAGCGCCAGGCCAAGGCTGTTTTGCCGCTGCGCCCATTCGCGGCGCGATCTCGGGCCGAAGTCCGGCGAGCGCGGCCTGATAGGCGGCGATAGCCTCGCGCAACTTCCCGCTGTCGCCGGTCCATGCGCCGGTCTTGGCGAGCACGTCGCCGAGAGAGCCTTGCGCCATAGCCCAAAGATCGGGCGCGCTATCCCGGGTCCACTCTCTCAGCGCCGCCCGATAGGCGTCTTCGGCCGGCTGCAGACGTTCGACCCCGCTTTCCAGATCGGCGAGACGTTGCAGCGCGTCGCCGAGATTGTGCTGCGTGCGCGCCCATTCGCAAGGCGATGAGCCAGCGGTCCATTCCTCAAGCGCGGCACGATATGAATCAACCGCCTCCTCGACCTTGCTGATTTCGGCGGCGCTGGCGCCTGAGGCGAGCAAGGCGTCGCCGCGATGAACCTGCGTCGCGGCCCAGGCGTGCGGCGCCCGTTGCCGAGGCACGAGGCTCAAGGCATGGTCGTAGGTCTCAATCGCCATCGAGAGGCTCTCGTCATTTCCATTATAAGTGGCGTCGCCGACCAGAGCGCGCGCCTGCTCCATGCGCAGCCGCCATTCCTCCTCACCCGAGGCCGCATCCTCGCAAAAGCGCGCCACAAGCGTCGCGGCGGCTCCAAAATTCTCGGCAGCGCCACGATAATCGAGATTGACCTGGTCGAGCGCCGCGGCTTCGGCATAGATCTCTGGGCTTTCCTGGCTGGCCTCGCGGCTTTTGCGCAATGCAGAGGCGGCGGCGCGGAAATCGCCGCGATCGACAAGCCTCAACGCCTCGGGGCAAGATTGCGTCAACCGCGTCCGCAGCCGCGCCAAGGTGTCAATGGCGGCCTCGCGGCGCGCCGCAAAATCCTCATCCTCCACTTTGGCGCCGCGCAGCATCGCCTCGATCGCCTCGCGGCTTACAGCGGTGACGCCCTTTCGCTCCGCTTCCGTCACCGGCCCGTCGCCCGGACAAAAATCGACGTCGGGCGGCAGGGTCCCCAGCAGCTTGCGCAGCATTTGAAATCCCACCAGCAAGGCGATCGCGCAGCAACCAAAGAGAAGAATAAATCTCTGGCTCTCGGCCGTCGCCAATTGCTGCGCGGAGTTGAAAAATTCATTTGCGGATCTCAACAACGCGGTGCCGATCGCGAACATGAAACAGGTCTCCTTCGGCCCCGCCAGAGCGCTTTGCGGTAAATTGCGCCAAATGCAAAAGCTTCCCGCCCTTCTTGCCGATCGGACTCAATCGATCCGATCGCAATCGGCGTCTATGCTTCATCTTATGCGGCGGACTCAAAGAAGGCGTGAAGAAATGCGATGAACAAGCTGTTCGGTAGACCGCTCCATTTGACGATAATTTGCCGTGTCTGCCCGGAGCCGGCGCGAGCGCGAGATCGACGCTTCCCCTGAACGCGCTTTCCTGTATAAGGGCGCTGCGCGATCCTCGCGCGCGCCACAAGCCCCACCGTGCTGGACGACATCCCGGCACGGCTGTGCTTTGGACAAAACCCGCCGAGCGCGCCACGCGTTCGCGCGATTGCTACGGAAAGGTTGCCGATGTCGATTACGCCAGAGCGCAAGCAGACGCTTGTCAAGGAATATGCCCAGAAATCCGGCGATACGGGTTCGCCTGAGGTGCAGGTCGCGATCCTGACCGAACGGATCGTCAATCTGACCGAACATTTCAAAACCCATGTCAAGGACAACCATTCGCGGCGAGGTCTGTTGAAGATGGTCTCGCAGCGCCGTCAGTTACTTGACTATGTCAAGAATCGCGACGAGCCCCGCTACAAATCCTTGATCGAGCGCCTCGGTATTCGGCGCTAGCCTAAGGGCGGCGAAATGCCAGCCGATCTTTCGGGCCGACTCCGGCTTGAATGCTCAGGCGATGGTTTGATCTGGTTGAGGCCGGGCCCATCCCGTCTAAGCGACAGTCCGCGTGGCTGCAGCGTGGCAGTTCAACGCCACGCCACAGAATTTGCGCCATTGCGTAAGCCGGCGGGCAAGATCATAACTTTCGCGGGACAATCTCGGCAAAACTCCGGCGTGCGGCTCGCAAGAGTCCCTCGCGCCCGCAGATGATCTGCCAACGGCAGAATCATAATGCAAATGAGAGACTTAAGCGCGCGCTTTAAATTCCGATCGGAAAAGCGCCCGCTTCAAAATGCGAGGCGAGCGCGTCAGAAGCGCAGGCCTCTCTAAAGGACGCGGCGGCATGGGGCCGTCGGTCTTCCGGCGAAGCAACGCGCCACGGCAGGATCGCCAGGCGCTGTCACGGGCTTTCGACGCCCCCCGACAGCCTCTTGCCATCTTGCTTTGGCATGTCTTCGCCTTTCATCTCAAGAAAGACGAATATATGTTTGAAATCCATCGCGAAGAACTAGACTGGGCCGGCCGAAAGCTCACCCTCGAAACTGGCCGGATCGCCCGCCAGGCCGATGGCGCCGTGCTCGCCACCTATGGCGAAACGACCGTCCTCGCCACGGTCGTCTCGGCGCGGACGCCGAAGCCGGGAATCGATTTCTTCCCGCTCACCGTCAATTATCAGGAAAAAACGTTCGCCGCCGGGCGCATCCCCGGGGGTTATTTCAAGCGCGAGGGCCGTCCGTCCGAAAAGGAGACGCTCGTCTCACGCCTGATCGACCGCCCGATCCGGCCGCTGTTTCCGGAAGGGTATCGCAACGACACACAGGTCGTCGTGACCGTGCTGTCACATGATCTCGAGAACGATCCCGATATCCTCGCTCTCGTCGCGACGTCGGCGGCGCTGACGATTTCCGGCATACCCTTCATGGGCCCCGTTGGCGGCGCGCGCGTCGGCTACATCAACGGCGCGCTGAAACTGAATCCGACCGTCGACGAGCTGAAGGAATCCGCGCTCGACCTCGTCGTCGCCGGCACGGGCGACGCCGTCCTGATGGTCGAATCGGAAGCGAAGGAATTGTCCGAGACACTGATGCTCGAGGCGGTCATGACCGGCCATCGCGGTTTCCAGCCGGTGATCGACGCGATCATCCGCCTCGCTGAAAAGGCGGCAAAGGAGCCGCGCGATCTCGCCGTCGCCGACAAAGCCGACGTCGAGGCGGCCGTGCGCGACATTGCCGAAGGCGAACTGCGCGAAGCCTACAAGATCACCGCCAAGCAGGAGCGTTACAAGGCCGTCGACGCCGTGAAGGCGAAGGTCACGCTGGCCCTGTTCCCGGAAGACGCCGAGCCGCGTTTCTCCAAGGAGAAAGTCGCCGAGGCGTTCCACGATCTTCAGGCCAAGGTCGTCCGCTGGAATATTCTCGATCTTGGCGTTCGCATCGATGGACGCGACCTCAAAACCGTACGTCCGATCGTCGCCGAAGTCGGCATTCTGCCGCGCGCCCATGGGTCGGCGCTGTTCACCCGCGGCGAGACGCAGGCGCTCGTGGTTGCGACGCTCGGCACCGGCGAAGACGAGCAATATGTCGACAGCCTGGAAGGCACCTACAAGGAGCGCTTCCTGCTGCACTATAATTTTCCTCCCTATTCCGTCGGCGAAACCGGCCGAATGGGCTCGCCCGGCCGTCGCGAGATCGGCCATGGCAAGCTTGCGTGGCGCGCGGTCCGGCCGATGCTGCCGACCGCGGCCGAGTTCCCCTATACGATCCGCGTCGTCTCCGAGATCACGGAGTCGAACGGCTCCTCCTCGATGGCGACGGTATGCGGCTCCTCGCTGGCGCTGATGGACGCTGGCGTGCCGCTGAAGCGGCCGACCGCGGGCATCGCCATGGGCCTCATCCTTGAGGGCGAGCGATTCGCCGTTCTGTCCGATATTCTTGGCGATGAGGATCATCTCGGCGACATGGACTTTAAGGTCGCCGGCACGGAAGAGGGCGTCACCTCGCTGCAGATGGATATCAAGGTCGCCGGCATCACCGAAGAAATCATGAAGGTCGCGCTCGATCAGGCAAAGGGCGGCCGTCTGCATATTCTCGGTGAAATGTCGAAGGCGCTGACGGGCGCCCGCGCCGAACTCGGCGAGTTCGCGCCGCGGATCGAAACCCTGAAAATCCCGACCGACAAGATTCGCGAAGTCATCGGAACCGGCGGCAAGGTCATTCGTGAAATCGTCGAAAAGACCGGCGCCAAGATCAATATCGAGGACGACGGCACGGTAAAAGTCGCGTCATCGGACGGAAATTCGATCAAGGCGGCGATCGCCTGGATCAAGTCGATCGCCAATGATCCGGAGGTCGGCCAGATCTACGAAGGCACGGTCGTCAAGGTCGTCGATTTCGGCGCGTTCGTGAACTTCTTCGGATCGAAAGACGGCCTCGTGCATATTTCGCAGCTCGCCAAGGGACGCGTTGCGAAATCCTCGGACGTCGTCAAAGAGGGCGAAAAGGTCAAGGTGAAGCTGCTTGGCTTCGATGATCGCGGCAAGGTGCGCCTGTCGATGCGCTATGTCGATCAAGAGACGGGCGAAGATCTCGAAGCCAAGGAAAAGGCGGAGCAGCAGGCTGCCGTGGATTAAGCGGACGCTGCTTTCACGAAAATCAACAAAAAGGGGCGCCGCTGCGGCGCCCCTTTTTCATGTCAGCTCAAGATCCAAAGAAGCTGCTCAATCCCGGTCCATGGCGATGCGTATAAGCCGTTCCTTGAGACAGTCGACGCCGCCAAGCATGGCGTAGCTGCCGACCGAGCCGGCGTAGGAATAGGAGACGACCTTGTCCCTGTGGACATAGGCTCCGGCAAAACCGCGGATTTCGCCGGATCTGGCGGCTTCCAGCAGACGCTCCAACTCCTCGACAACGGTGGGATTGGGCTCCGAAGGCGGCGGGATGATATCGCCGCGAAGGCTGATGACTTTTTCTGACATTTTGGACCGCTGGGAATGACAATCCTGTGAACGAGCCAAGCAAAGCAACATCTGCGCCAATAAGCCGGTCTGCAACAAGATGCGGCGATCGTCGCTCCAGCCGGCGCCGTTGACAATCGACGAGGGGCCCGCACAGCCTCATCCCCGAATTGGGCGCAGGACATCTCGATTTCCTCGGCATCGGCAGGGGTCATTGCTTAGCCGATCGGAAACGTCTTATTTGGTACGCTCGTGGGATCGCTTGTCGCTTTTCGGACCAAGGCCTTGAGCAAAGGCCTTCATCGCCGAGGCGTCCTAACTCCGGCGCTTCATTGCATCGACGTCTCCGCACCATGAAGATGCTTTAGCGCAGGAGCGATCCCAGAACGGACCCCGCAGCGCAGCCGATTGGCGTTCGCTCGCTGCGGGCCTCGCGCCGGGCCAGCCATTCTCGTCCGCTTCGGCCTCACGCAATAGCCCCAAGGAACTTGGTCTCGACAAGACGGCAATGCGCTTTGCGCAGCTCCATGATCGCCGCGTCGAGCTCCTGGCGCTGGCGTTCGAGGAACCCTATCTGGGCGATGATCTGCTCAGGCGGGAGCGCCATTTCCAGCTCCGCCGCCTCCAGCAATTCACTCTGCGAGGCCAGCATGGCGCTGATCTCAGCGAGCGTAAATCCGAGCTGCTTGCTTTTGAGGATCATCTTGAGATTGCGCCTTTCGCGCTCCTCGTAAAAGCGCATCGCGCCTTCCCGCTTCGGCCTCAGCAGGCCGCGGTCTTCGTAGAAGCGCAAGGCGCGGATGCTGACTCCGAAATCGCGCGCCATTTCGCGGATCGTGCTCGCCGGAGCCGGTGCGGAAGACTGCGAAAACCGCTCGCCGGACGAAGCTGCGCGGTGATCCTCCCCGATCGCGATATTCGCGCGACCGCGTGGGTCCCGTTCCAGATGCGTGTGCATTGAAGCCTCCGAAATATCTTAGCCGAGCCGCGGGAAGTCAAAATCCGCTCGTGTCGACAATCTGCGATTGCATAATTCCCAGACACAATCATTCATTCGACGGGCGCCATGATCACGCGCCAAGCTGACGTCAGGCTGAAGCCGCAGAGTTGGGGCTTAACTCTTTGTTCACCTCGAACTTACACCATCGAGGGCGAGCGCCGAACCTCGCGCGCTTGCGCCTTTGATCTTTTGAGCTTTGAATGTTTGCGGCGCGGGGGCGCGGCTATTGTCTGTTCAAGATTCACAAACTGGCTTCGGGCGAGCATCGGCGATGCGGTCGAACGAAAGCGATAGCAAAGCGGAAAACGCGTCGCCTCGGCGCGCCGCTTCTGATGGCGCCGATGAGGCGGCGGCGTCGCTGGAAAGCTGGCTCCGTCGCGCGATGACGAAGATCGCCGCGCACGGAGCCGACAAGAGCGCGCCGGTTGATCTGACGGATGGTCTCGCCGCCATGGCGGCCCTGCTGAACGAGGCGGCGCGCGGCCTCCCCCGCGGCGACGCCCAGCAAATGTTTTCCGCCGAAACCGAGGCTGAGGACACGGGCCGCCGGGGCGGAGCCCCCGCCCACAGAGCGCAAAATGCAAGGACTCGCGCAAGATCCGAATTGACGGCCCGGCTCGACGAACTCGAGCGCCTCATCCGCGCCGGCGCCGCGGCCGCTCTCGACCCTTCCCTGCGGCTCGCGCTTGAGGATATCGAGGCGCGCCTCAGGTCGTCCGGGGACCTCCGGCCGGATGGGGACGATCCATCCGGCCGCGGAACGCGCTCCGGGACAGGCGCTCCGGCGCAAGCGCTCGACGCGCCACGGGAGTCAGCCGATTCCGAAGGCGAAATCAGCGGCCTGCAGGCTCTGACTGAACGGCTGCGCGATCAGCGTTTTGAGCGGGAGGCGTCCCGCGCAGGGATAGACGTTGAAGGGGCGGCGGGACCGGTTGCGGCCGCGATCGAGACGCTCGCGCCGCAGCTTCGCGCCCTGACGCGCCAGATCGAGTCGGCGCAGCGTCAACTCGACGAGAAAGTCGAGACCGGGCTGCAATCTCTATCCTTGAAATTGGACGCGGCGCGCGAGCAGGTCCCCGGCGATCTGGCGACGGACGCCCTCGAGCAGAAGATCGCGGCGATCACGCGCCGGCTCGAGACGGCCGATCTCGGCTTCGCCTCGATCGGCCATCTTGAGCAAACCATCGCCCGGCTCTCAGAACAGCTCGGCCGGAGCGCCGAGGGCAAGGACCGCCCCCTTGATCCGGGCGCCGCGGCGCGCGAAGAAGCGGACCGGCGCGTTCATCTCGCGCTCAACGCGGTGCAAGAGGCCGTCGGCCAGATCGCCAATCGGCTCGCCCGCATCGAGGCCGATATCGGCGAAGCTCGCCCTGCCCGCGACGCGTCTACGGAAGAGCCGGCGCGCCTGACGGCGCCCGTGGCTTTGGCGCCAGCTGAAATCCTGGCGGTTCACGCAGCCGACAGCGAAAGCCGCTCCGATGCGGCAGGGGACGATATTCTGATCGAGCCGGGGGCCGGTCTTCGAGAGCGCATTGGCGCGCCGCCGGACCATCTCGCCGCCGTCATCGGCCAAACTGCCGGGGACCCCAGCGGGGTTCGTTCGCCTTTGCTCGCGGCGACAAAATCGTGGGCGCCGCATGATCGGCAAGCGGAAATGCCGGCCGGCCCGCCGCCCGATCGCGCGCCGGCGCCGAAGCAGGGTTTCTTTGCGACCCATCGCGCTTCGCTCGTGGCTGGGCTCGCCGCTGCTTGCCTCGCCTTCGGCGTCATCGCCCTGGCGCAAACCGGCGCCCTCAAACCCGTGCGGCCAGCGGCCCTTTTGAAGCCGGCGGGCGAAGCCGGGACAAACCACAACGCCGCGAAAGCGGCTGTGGCGCCGGGCGCCGCCCAAGCCGAAGCCGAAGCCGCTCGTCCTGCCGCGCCGCAGGACGCCAAGGCCAGCCCCAAGCAGCTCGGCGCGAGCGCTCCAGCGAAACCTCAGGACCCGAAGCCTGCCGATCTCAGCCTGTTCGATCCGGCGGCGCTCAATGCCGGACAGGCGGGCGCGATCCACGCCGGGGCCGCGCCGGGCGGCGCGGACCAATCCGCGACGCCCCTGACGAGGGTGATCGCCGGGAGCGAACCCATTCTGTTTGAAGGCGTCATCGCGAGAGCTGAACCGGCGACGGCGCCGGGCGGCGTTTTCTCATCCTCCCTCTCGCCTGCCTCGCTCTTGAAATCCGGCGCGCCGCTGGCCTTGGCGCCAGCCAATCTGGCGCGGCTCGCCGGGACGCCGCTTGACGATCTGCGCGCCCGCGCCGCGGCAGGCGACGGCGCGGCGCTATTCGAACTTGGCGCGCGCTATGCCGACGGACGGACGGGCGTACAGGATCTCACCCTCGCTGCGGACTATTATGCGAAGGCCGCCGGCAGCGGCCTCGCGCTCGCGCAGTACAGGCTGGCGACGATGATCGAAAAGGGCGCCGGCGTCAGCCGCGATCTTGGCCGCGCCAAGGCGCTCTATGAAGCGGCGGCGGCGCAGGGCAATGTGCGCGCAATGCACAACCTCGGCGTTCTTGCCGCGCAGGGCGCCGGCGCCGCGCCCGACTATACAACAGCCGCCGCCTGGTTCGAGCAGGCCGCGAAATTCGGCGTCCGCGACAGCCAGTTCAATCTCGCGGTTCTTCTGGCGCGCGGTATGGGAACAGCGCCCGACGGCGGCCGCGCCTATGTCTGGTTCTCGGTCGCGGCGGCAAGCGGCGACGCGGAGGCCGACCGCAAGCGCGCCGATATCGCCGCAAAGCTGTCGCGCGAAGACCTCGACGCCGCCAAGGCGGCCGTTCTTTCCTTCAGGCCGCAGACGCTCGATCCGCTGGCGAATGAGTTGAGCCTCACCTCAAGCCGCGCCGCGCGTAACTGATCCGGTTCTGGCTCAGTCCGGCAGGCAGAGCCGATGCGGCACGGCATAGACGGCGCTGCGGCCAATGACATGGGCGAGCACTGGCTTTCCTGCTTCACCATCGAACAGCGCGTCGAAGGCCGCGTCTCGCACATTGAGCCCTCCCGCGAAGGCGCCGAAGGCCGGCAGGACACAGCGCGAGCCGTCGCTGACAAAGCTGCGGCCTCGTACGCTGCCGCCGCGGCCTGAGAGTTTGGCCGCGGGGTGCAGATGACCAGCGATTTCGCCGCGCCCGCGCGCTGCAGACGGCTCGTGGCGAAAAAGGATCGATCCGATCGCGAGTTCGCCCCGCGCCTCGCCTGCGAGGCCAGCGGGCGGCGCCGGATCGTGATTGCCGGCGATCCAGATCCAGTCGCGGCCGCGCTGCAGCGTCGCAAGAGTGCGGCGGTCGCCGGAATCGAGGCGCTCGCCCGCGCCGCCATCGTGGAATGAATCGCCAAGAGCGACGACGCGGCGCGGCTGGTAGAGACCGATCAGATTGCCGAGGGCGGCCAGCGTCGCGGCGGTGTCATAGGGCGGCAGAAAGACGCCGCGCACCGCAAAAGCGGAGCCCTTTTCAAGATGCAGGTCGGCGACGACGAGCAGGTTTTCGGACGGCCAGAACAAAGCGCCCGAAGGATCGGCCAAAAACTCAGCGTCGAGGACCGGAAGCGCGGCGGCTCGTTGAGGGCTTTTTCGCGCGGCGTCCCGCATTGTCCGGGGGCGTTCCTTTTGGGCTTGCGCTTTCGCGCAGGCGCGGCTCGGTTGCTGGCTTTGGTCGACCATTTCCCAATCTGGACACATTGGCAAGCTCGGGCCGCCCCGGCGCGCTATCCGCGAGCACTTCGTCCACAAGGGCTTTCGCCGCCTGCGCAAGCGTTTCGTCCTGCGCCTCGCCATAGACGGTTTCGCGTCCAATCTCGAGAAGGATCGGAACTGCCAGCGGCGAGACGCGCGGCAACGCCTTGTGGATGGTCCGCCCCTGCGCGCGCGCCAGCAGCCCGGCCAGCCGTTCGAGGTCGAGCAGCCCCGTCGCAGCGTCGGCCTTCGCCGCCTCGAGCAGGATATGGCCCGGCTCGAAGCGACGCAGCACATTGTAGATGAGGTCGGTTGAAATCTTGACCTGCCGCCCCGTCTTGCGCCGGTCGAGAACATTTCGTTCAATCAGCCCCGAGACAATTGCGCAGTTGCGGAAGGTCCGCTTCATCAGGGCCGATTCTTCCAGCCATTCTTCGAGATCGTCGCCGAGCATGTCCTGGCTCAAGAAATCCGCGAGCCGCATGGCGCCCGTCTCGAATAGCGCGCCGACGTCGGTCAGCGACCAGACGCAAAGCG
This sequence comes from Methylocella silvestris, assembly GCF_002891535.1. GTDB lineage: Bacteria > Pseudomonadota > Alphaproteobacteria > Rhizobiales > Beijerinckiaceae > Methylocapsa > Methylocapsa silvestris_A. The sequence continues at coordinate 181,421 of NZ_PDZR01000004.1, forward strand.
CGTAGTCATTGGCGACGAATCCGAGCGGCTTCAGTCCGGCGCGCTCCATCCGGCGCGTCAGCAGCATGCCGAGCGTCGTGTGGGCGAGACGCCCCTCGAACGGATAGAGCGCGAGATAATAGCGCCCGCCGCGCGGAAAGGTTTCAACGAGTAGCTGGTCGGCCGGCGGCAGGGCCGAGCGCCGGCGCTGCAGATCGAGCCAGCCCGCCACCTGCCCCGGCAGCGCCCCCCACGAGGACTCCTCAGCAAGAATGCGCCTGACGCGCATGGCGAGATAGGTCGAGAGCGGAAATTTGCCGCCGGCGTAGGAAGGAATTTTCGGCGCGTCGGCATTGGCGCGCGAGACGATCGCCTCATTCTCGACGACGCCCTGAAGCCGCAGGATCTCGCCGCCGAACAGAAAAGTGTCCTGCGGCGCCAGCATCTCGATAAAATATTCCTCGATCTCGCCAAGGACGCGCCCGGTCCGCCGCAACGGCCCGGTGTAGCTCGCCGAAGGCTTCGCGCCGCCCGGAACAAGCCGCACCTTCAGGAGGTCCGCCTCGACGATGGTTCCGACATTGAGGCGGTAGCTCTGGGCGACGCGCCCGTTGGCGATGCGCCAGCGTCCATCCGCGGTCTGTTTGATTTTGGCGAAACGGTCGTAGCTTTTCAGCGCATAGCCGCCCGTAGCGACGAAGTTGAGGGCGGCGTCGAACTGTTCCGGCAATAGCCGCGCATAGGGCTCCGCCGAGCGTATTTCCGCAAACAACTCGCCTGCGTCGAAGGGGCCGGCGCAGGCCATGCCGAGAATATGCTGGCATAGAACATCGAGCGCGCCGGAGCGCGCCAACGCCGTATCCTGCGCGCCTTCGTTTGCGGCGTCGACGGCGGCGCGGCACTCCAGCACTTCAAACCGGTTGGCCGGCACGAGGATCGCGCGGGAGGGTTCATCCAGCCTGTGATTGGCCCGGCCGATGCGCTGGGCGAGGCGGCTTGCGCCCTTCGGCGCCCCGACATTGATGACGAGATCGACGTCGCCCCAGTCGACGCCGAGATCGAGCGTCGACGTGCAGACAACGGCCTTCAGCCTGCACGACGCCATTGCCTCCTCGACCTTGCGGCGTTGCGCGACATCGAGCGAGCCGTGATGTAGGGCGATTGGCAGCCCATCTTCATTGCGCCGCCAGAGCTCCTGAAAAATATACTCCGCCTGCGCGCGCGTATTGACGAACACCAGCGTCAGCTTCGCGCCCTTGATCGCCGCGTAGATTTCGCCGAGCGCGTGGCGCGCGCTGTGCCCGGCCCAGGGCAGATGCTCCGCTGTGTCGAGAATGGAGAGGTCTGGCGCAGCGCCCCGGTCGGCGACGACCAAAGCGGCGCTCGAATTCCGCGTCGTCTGCGCCGTCAGCCAGCGCTGCAACTCGGCCGGGTCGCGCACCGTCGCCGACAGGCCGGTCGCCGTCAGCCCGGGAGCGATGCGTCTCAGGCGTGAAAGGCCGAGGCAAAGCAGATCGCCGCGCTTTGAGGCGGCGATGGCGTGGAGCTCGTCAAAGATGACGCGGCGAAGGCTCGAAAAGAGGGTCTGCGAGTCGGGTCCGGCGAGAAGCAAGGCAAGCTGCTCCGGCGTCGTAATCAGAATATCCGGCGGATCACGCCGTTGGCGCTGGCGCCGCGCCGCCGATGTGTCGCCCGTGCGCGTTTCAACCCTGACGGCGAGGCCCATCTCTGCGATCGGGATTTCAAGATTGCGATGAACGTCAACCGCGAGGGCCTTCAACGGCGAGATATAGAGCGTGTGCAGGCCCTGCCTCTTCTTTTGCCGGTCAAGCTCGATCAGGGTCGGGAGAAATCCGGCGAGGGTTTTGCCGGCGCCGGTCGGCGCGATGAGCAAGGAGTCGGCGACGCCGGCAAGGCCGAGAAGCTCGAGCTGGTGCCGACGCGGCGCCCAGCCTCGGGCGACGAACCAGGACAGGAAGCGCGGCGGCAATTCCAGATCGGGATCGGTCACGGCGCGCTCCAAAACGCCGGCGTTAGCCGGTCTGCGCCTGAGATAAGCGTCTTTTTGCAAATCTCACCTCCGCGAGCCCTGATCGGCTCGACGGAATGGACGAATGCATCGCGTTCTCGGTCATTTGAACCATTCCCGCCTGCATTCATTCATTACGGGTTCAGTATCGGGCTCTCATATTTGGGCGGAAGGCGGCGTTTCGAGCCGCAAATGAGGAGATTTCGATGATCAGCAGATTGAGGACTGGCGCGATGGTGGCCGTTTCCTCTCTGGCGCTGGCGCTGCCGGTCGCGACCGTTTCGACGCCGGCTGCGGCGCAGGGCTGGCATGGCGGCGGATGGCACGGCGGCGGCGGCGGATGGCGCGGCGGCGCCGGCGGGTGGCATGGTGGCGGCTGGGGC
>NZ_PDZR01000050.1 GCF_002891535.1 Methylocella silvestris
CGTCGTCGGCAGCGTCAGATGTGTATAAGAAGATACAGCTTTTGATTGTCGCAACAAGCTCAACGCGCGCAGAGCGGAAATTCCGCAGCGGTCAACGCGGAACTTGGCATTATAGCTGCGTTTGCTCTCGCAGCGAACACCCGGGTCTTTCAAGAGTTGTTTACAGAATTCGACGGGTTTTTAGAGATCGAATTTTTCCGCTCGTCTTGCGCAAATGCCGGAGCGAATCCTTCGGCCGACGCGGGTCTGTGGGGGTTGCGCGGAAGGTCAACGAGCTTCCATCCGGCGGCCGAAAATTCGCGTCTCAAGATCTGGGATGGCTCCTTCTTAAAAATACAAATTAGAAGCCGTGTCGGTTTGAACAGGCCCAGCGCGCAAAGCGCGTCGAGGACTAATATCATGAGCCGCATCCGCACAAAGACAAGGGAGGTCCATGCAGCGGGCGCGTTTTCGCCTCCTTGTATATATACGTCGTTGATCCCTTTGAAGAAAACGCAAGGCAGATCGAGACCGAGGCAGAGTTTTTCGATCTCGCGCTCCGAAACGGTGTAGACGTAGTTGCCGGATTCTTCATAGCGGGTTTGATCGACGTGGCGCGCTTTCCCCAAAAGGCGCTTCACGATGAAGGCCAGCTTGCCAACCGGACTCTGCCAATAATCATTTGGCTCGACGATGATCACGCCCTTGTTGGCGACCCGCAGCATTTCGTAAAGCGCGGCGAATGGCCGCGGGAAATGATGGTAGGCCTCTTTGCACATGACATAATCGAATTCGCCATCCTGAAAACTCATGCTTTCGGCGTTTTCGGTCGCATAGGCGTCGATGAGGCCGATCTCCTTCGCGCGCTCCAGTCCGCTTGATGCGATGTCGCTCGGAAGAACGTTCTTGACGCCCCTCTTTCTCAGCGCGACCGAATCAAGGCCAAATCGTCCGTCGCCGACGGTGAGCCAAGTGGCCGCATCGCCATCTGCGACGAACAATCTCGCAAATTGATACATCCGGTTGTGACGCCAATTGTCCGAGGTCGTGTCGTCGAGCCAGCTGTTAAGCAGCCCTTCCCCGCCCTCGCCCTGCATCTCCCGGTCGTGTAAATGAAAGGAAGCCTGCAATTTATAAGCTTCTTGATGAAAATCACCCATAACCGATCCTCGCAGGGTCAAACGCGATAGAGCATCAGACGTTCGAGTGAGAAGGTCTATGCTCTAAACTCATATTTGCCTTGTCATTGCGACGCCAGGCGTTTTCGCGTGGCTGCACGACGCCTTGGCGCGACGAAAAAATGCTTCGCGATGCATAAATTGAAGTCGTTTATCGAAGATTTGAGAGGAAATGGGGCGGGTGTAGTTTTCGAATTGGACGCCTGTCAAGGCTTTGCAACGAAGCTGGTGCGAGCTTGCGAAACGGCGCTCCCGCCGATGCTGGAACGGGGATCGAAAATCGAGTAACGATATTCAATGGTTGAGAAAACTCAAAAGACAGTGGGGGCGCAGGCGCCAGCCGGCGCTTTTTAAAGATCGAGGTCAAAAGAAAAGCGGTTGAAGTGATTTGTCTTGGTCGCAACCTCGGCATAACGAAAAGGAAAATTTGCCATTCGACCGAAAGCGGCCATCTTATCCTGAATTGTTATGATGACGTGAAGCTGAATCGAAGCTATAAAAAGAGTTAGCATCATGCCAGAATTAATCGCGTTCCTTGCTGGCTCGATGATACTCGGCACAGCTTTTTTTTCAACGTTCAAGTTAGCAGGATTTACGATATTTGATGTTTTTGCTTTAGCATATTCATTAGTTATGGTCTGTGTGCTGCGGAGCAAGCCGAATCAGATAATAATACTTCAGGTGCCCTTCTGGATATCGTTTGCACTGCTTGGCTCCTTCGTTATTTCGGGGCTGCAGGCAAAGGATCTGTCCGAGCACCTAGCCAAAAGTGCGGTTTTGATGATCGCCTATTGGAATATGTTTATTTTTATATATGTCCTGGCGACCAGCGGTTTATTTTCAAAGGAAATTATTTATAGTATATTTTGTTTGTCAGGAACCATGAGCAGCATCGTATGTATTCTGCAGGGACAATTCGGCAAATATACTTATTTATTTAAAACTGAAGCGCTCGATCTTTGGGATAGATTCCCGGGACTCGCGGAGCACCCGGTCGAAGCTGGAATACTCGGGGCCTATACGGGTTTCCTGGCGCTCGTCAAGACGATCGACGCCAAAACACTTTCAGCCAAGTGCTTCTGGATGGTTGCGCTCGTCATCACATTATACTCAATGAAATTCTCCGGGTCTTTCACGGGCATGTTCACATTCGCAGGCGCCGTCGGGGTCATGCTGGTCGTGCGGCGGGCATGGGTCGCTCTGGCGGTCGTCGCCGGGCTGCTGATGCTGCTGGCGCCCATCGTCTCCAATCCCGACTTTCTCGGCGACTCCTTTATGCGAGAGCGCATCAATGCCCTTCTCTCAGGCGGGACCAACTACGAAACCGTTCAAACGCGTTCGTCGCAGGTTTCCGGCGCCATCGACAAGATGATAAATCATCCGCTGACTCTCCTCTTTGGGTTTGGATATAGCTACGCTGATCTTGTGAGCCTTCAGGGTCTCGATATCCATAATGGAATCGTGTCGGCCTATTTCCATTTCGGCCTTCTGGGGCTGGCGACGAACATTGCGATAATTGTCTATTTATTTCGAACCTTAAGCTTTGAAGACAATAGAAAGGATCAAAGTTTGGTGCTTGGCATATTGTTGATTTTTATCGGCGGATATTTGACCGGCCCCGCATTCTTCAGACGTGCGGTCTGGATGCTTCCTCTCTGCTGCGCCGCTTTTGCAAGGTCTGAGGCGGTCGAGAGGAAAAATGAGCAGGCTCAACTGTTGGAGGAAGAGGCTCACGACTCGGAACGCGTAGCTCGAATTCCTCAATGATGTTTGCCGATTGGTTTGGCGCCCCTTCGGAATCGAGGCTGGAAGCCGGCCCGGATCTGCTTGAGGGCTCTCCGGCGCTTAGCTTTTAATCCAAGCTGCGCCGGAGCGAGATGTCTAAAACCAGAGGGACTGAAGATCTCAGGCCAGCGGGCTACCGCTTGCTACCCAATTATTGTTGATCCAGCCCCACCATCCGGCATCAGTACCCTGATAGACGATGCCGTTGCTATAGACCAGCTTCTTCACCAATGCCGAAAAGCCTGCTGTTGCCCCGTTCTTGTAAACAACTCCTCCAACGAGGGTCCATACGTTCTTGCCAGAGTCGACAATTTGCTGGTTTGCCCCGGTAATGGTTGTTCCATTTGGCGAAATCGCGCCGGGCAACTGCCAGACACGCACATATTGCACTCTCATCGGCGAGCCGACGCCCGTCCCGAGAATGACGACCAAATTCTGCTTGTCTTGAATACTGGCGACGAAGGTTCCTGATGGGGCCGGAACTCCATTGCCTTGGTTGACCCATTTCACGACGTTCGGAGTCGCAACTCCGTCGAAATAAGTTGTGACGGAACCCTGATTATTGTTTGCAGAAGTGCCTGGGATCCAGAGCTGTCCGATGGTGTGGAACTGGGTCCAATCGACGGCCCCGACTTGCACGACGCCATTTGTGTTCGTGACCTTGCAATAGCCGGGGCAGGTTTTATTCAGGAGCCCGTACCAGTCGTGGAGGGCCATGCCGAAGGTTTTTACACCCCCTCCGCTCGTGCCATAATATTCGAAGAAGTCGTTCTCGATATGGTGGTTATAGCCGGTGACCTGTCCGGGCCACTGGGCTTTGCCGGTCAGTTCCTCAAGGGCGTTGGACCAGAACGCAGGCCAGCCCTTGGTCGTGTCTACCTGGGCGGATTTGAGGGCGATCTTGCCTTCGATATAAAAGCCGCCGCCGAACGCCTGACCGACATAACCTTGAGCGTTGCTCGACGGAGCCGCGGTCGCGATTTGGTAATTCGACGATTCATTGGGATTGATTGTCAGCACGCCGGCGCTGTCGATCGAAAACTGCGACGTGGTGGTCTTGGGATAGCCGTACCACTTTGTAACGTACCATTTGAATCCCGCCGCGCCCGTTCCGTTCACATCGACGGTGCTTGAGCTGAACGTTCCATCAAATTTAAGCACGTAGCCCGATCCCGCGGGATTTTTGCCGTCAAACGCGCCTGCTGAGATTGTCAACGTAGCGTACAGTCCCGTCGCCATAGCGGCCCCGGCCGCGAGATTACTCTTCATTACGCTCTCCTTAAGAGGTGCCATTTTCTGGCTCACAGCCGAGCCCAAGCTAAGTGCTGCGCTTTAATGGATGTAAAGTATGACTAAAATATGTAATTGTTAAACTTCATTATTCATCAGTCTTTTTATGCGCGGTGTCAAGCGTTCCCGAAAGACAGGCAGAGTCGCAATAACATGGCTATAATTCGTCGTAATGAAGTGTAATAAGAAACATATCTGTGAAATATAGATAAACTTATAATATAAATGTTTGTAAATATCTATACATTATACTAATAACGGCGAAAGTATGTCACAAATACGTATTTATAGTTGTAATATATGACAGTTTATGGCAAGTTACATCAACAGATATGTAATTTATATAGATAAATATATATATATAAAGTAATATATGCTAAATATACGTTTAATATTGTGAGCATAATGGTCTATTTGCGCGTATTAATTTTTAACACTATAGTATTTATCGGATTCCTGCGCGTGTGGGCCTGAAAAGTCACGATCCAGAGTTAATTTGGCCGCCTCGCTCCCGGACGACTTGCTCCGAGCCGCCGCTAACCTCGAGTGGGCTCGTATCGCACTGTTGGCCGACTCTGCCATCGGGACATGTCGAAAAACTTTCCGAACTCCGGCTTCGGCTCTTTTCGGGCGGGCGCTGTAGCGCTGCTTGGATCAGCATCCAGCGAGCTCGGTGCAAAGCTCTAGGTCCTGTTGACAAATAAGATTCCCAGTCCCGGCTTTCGGTGATTCAACGTTGCTTTCTCAGGGAGGCGGCTTTGATTCGGGACATGATGAGCGACGAGGAGTGGGCGTTCTTCGAGCCGTTTGT
>NZ_PDZR01000051.1 GCF_002891535.1 Methylocella silvestris
TCACAAACGGCTCGAAGAACGCCCACCTCGTCGCTCATCATGTCCCGAATCAAAGCCGCCTCCCTGAGAAAGCAACGTTGAATCACCGAAAGCCGGGACTGGGAATCTTATTTGTCAACAGGACCTAACCACCTTGAGCAGCGTCAGCTGCACTAAGACAAATTCCGCCGGCGAGGCAACGAAGCTCAATCAGCTGGCGCCGTGGCTTTCAGCCGCTCGGGCGATCCCGCGCTTGGCGAGTTTCAGGATGCCGTGATTATTCAGCGCTTCGGCGATGTCCCGGATCTCGAGGCGCTGCTCCGCGCAAGTTGCGATCGCTTGGCTCGCATGCAGTCGTTATTTCCCCGCCGCGTCCAAAAGCGGCGGGCCCCCGCCGAGTTCAAAGCTGAACGGCGTTCGAAGGCCAAGGCAAACGGATCGAGATCGGCGCGCCATCGACCAGCGCTACATTGGTACGTTCGGGGTCTTCGGCAGGCGCATAGCCAATCGGTCGGTCGCCGCCCCGCGTCTGATGGCTACATAACGGAACGCAAATGCGCCGGCCGCCGAAGCCGCCACGACGGGTTAGCAGTTCTTGCAGATGCCGCGAAGCACACGATCGCTATCATCGTGGATGGACCGGCCGGTAAGGGTCGGAGCCGCTTCGTCGGAAATGTTGGGGCGCGGAACCGTCGCGCCGGTCGGGGCCAGATGCCCCTTGTTCAGCAATCCATCGCTGTTAGCGTTCTGAGCGCGCAGAGCATTCTCCGAACCTGTCTGAGCGTAAACCGGGGTGACCATTGTGGCGGCGACAAGCGCCGCGCATAAGCTAATTCTCGCCATTGCTCCCTCCCGCTTCCATCGACGTTGATAGACAGCGGATGATAGAAAAACGCGCAAAGCGAGATTTGTGATAAATCAACCCCAGGCTCAAGCCTTCACGTTTCCTTGAGCCATTGCTCTATTCCCTAAAGGGACGGCGAGCCTGTGCGAGCCTTGCTGGCGCCGCCGGCGACCCATCTCGCCAGCCTATTGCCCGTGCGACGCAATTTGGTGCATTGGGCTGGTTTTGGGGGAGGCATGGCGACGAAACGCTTTCTGGACTCCGACGAAGCGCTGGCCGAAGGGCTCGCGGAGCTTGGCCGCCTCGATCCGGTGATGTCCCGACTCGTCGCCGAGGGCGCGCGGCCAGTGCTGCGCAAGCGCGAGCCGGGCTTTCACGGGCTCGCCTGGATTGTCATGGGGCAGCAACTCTCGGTCGCCAGCGCCGACGCGATCTGGCGGCGGCTGATCGATCGTTTCGGACCTTTGACGCCCTCGGTGATCGAGGCGGCGACGGTTGAGGCGCTGAAGGCCTGCGGGCTGTCGGCGCCTAAAATCCGCACATTGCGCGCGATCGCTGAGGCGATTACACGCGGCGCACTCCCGCTCGACGAACTTGGCGCCATGCCGGCCGAGATCGCCCATGCCGCACTGACGGCGGTGAAAGGCATCGGTCCCTGGACCGCCGACATCTATCTCATGTTCTGCCTTGGCCATTCCGACGCCTTCGCCGCGGGCGACCTTGCCTTGCAGGAGGCTGCGCGTCTCGCCTATGGAATTGCGGCGCGGCCGAGCGCCTCGGAGCTTGTCGCGCTCGCCGAGCAATGGCGCCCATGGCGAGCCGTCGCCGCCAAGGTGCTATGGGCGCATTACAGGATCGCGAAAGGGCGGCCTGGAGTGTCGGAGAGCGCAAAACCTCCGAAGGCGAGCGCGCCGTCGCCGGGCCGTTGACGCTGCATGGGCCGTGTTACAGGACTTTCAGCCCGGCAAAGAGCGACCAAAAAGGACACAGAAGCGAATGTCTCAAGATCATCCCGGTTCGAACGCCGTGTGGACCTGGCTCGCCCCTGCGGCGGCAAGCGTCCTCCTTTTTGCGAAATTCGCTGGCCTTGTTGACCTGAGCTCTGGCATCGCGCTGGCGCTCTCCGCCGCCTTGCTTGGCGGCGCGGTGTTCGCCTCGGTACATCATGCGGAAGTTCTGGCGCTCCGGCTCGGCGAGCCGTTCGGCTCGATCCTCCTCGCCCTCGCCGTCACCGTGATCGAAGTGGCGCTCATCGTCTCCATCATGGTCTCGGGAGCCGAAGGCAGCGACCAGGTCGCGCGCGACACCGTGTTCTCAGCCGTGATGATCGTGTTGAACGGCGTTGTTGGCCTATGCCTTATTTTCGGAGGACAGCGTCACTACGAACAATCCTTCCGACTTGACGGAGCTTCGGCGGCGCTTGCCGTCCTCGGCACGCTCGCGACGTTGGCGCTGGTTCTGCCAAATTATACCCTGGCGATTTCCGGCCCCGAATATTCGCCAATTCAGCTCGTCTTTATCGGCGCGGCCTCGCTGGCTCTCTATCTCGTCTTCGTCTTCGTCCAGACCATTCGCCATCGGGACTATTTTCTGGACGCGACGGAGCCGGAGTTTGCAGCCGATCAGCCCGCACATGCCAAACCAACGTCCAGCACAGCGGCGGCCAGCGCCGGCCTGCTTCTGGTTTCCCTGACTGCGGTGGTGCTTCTCGCAAAAATTCTCTCTTACCCCCTCGACGCGGCCATCACCTCAGCCGGTTTGCCGAAAACCTTCGTCGGCGTCGTGATCGCGACGGTGGTCCTTTTGCCGGAGGGCATCGCCTCGATCCGCGCGGCGCTGTTCAACCGGCTGCAAAACAGCATAAATCTTGCGCTGGGGTCGGCGCTGGCCAGCATAGGTCTGACGATCCCCGCAGTGGCGGTCGTCTCGCTCATCACGGGGTCGAAGCTCACGCTCGGGCTCATCCCCGAGAGCATAGTCTTGCTGGTTTTGACCCTGTTCGTCAGCACGCTCACGCTGGGAACCGGCCGCACAACGGTTCTGCAAGGAGCCATCCATTTGGTGATCTTTGCGACCTTCCTTCTCCTCTCGGCAATTCCCTGAACTCCGGGCGGCCGATCGTCAACGCGAAGGCTGAGGTGACGCGTCAATCAGGTAGCCAGCCGTTACGTCCAACGCCGAGACAGCCTGAGCGCATCGTCATTTCTGCCAGGATCGCTGCGCGACGACGCAGATGTCGCCCACCGTCGATCTCTGCCGAGAAGATCAGCTGCCTTTGTTCGGGATGACCAAGCGAGACACGGCGTCAACAAGACGGTCAGGCGCAAGCGCGCGTCCCACGGGTCCAAATTTGGCGATGAAGCCAACATTATAGCGGGTGCGCGGCCGCGCCACTGTTGCGGCCTTTAACACGGCGTTGGCGACGTGATCGGCGGTCATAACGCCGAAGCCGCCCCGCGCAAGAAAAGCGCGCATCCCGCGGGCAAGGTTTTCCTTGAAGAGCGCATAGGGGCTGTCGTCGCCAGTCTTTGGGATCGTTTTCAGCAACGTCGCTTCGAAATGCGTGGCAATCGGCCCCGGCAACACATTCACAACGTCTATGCCGAAGGGTTCAACTTCGGGGCGCAGCGCGTCGGCGATGGCCTCGGTAGCGAATTTCGCTGCGTGGTAGGCGCCGCCGCCCATGACGCTGACGCGTCCGGCGACCGAACTGACATTGACGATACGCCCCTTCCCGGCGCGACGCATCCCGGGCAAGACAAGCTGCGACAAGCGCATTCCGCCAAAAACATTGGTTTCGAACTGTCGCCGCATTTCGTCGAGCGTAATTTCCTCGATTGGGCCATATTGGCCGTAGCCGGCATTGTTGACGAGAACGCCAACCGCGCCGAATTGCCTTTCGACCGCCTCCACGGCAGCCCGCCTCGCGTCCTCGTCCGTGACGTCGAGAGTGAGCGTGGCGCAGCCGAGCGCCCGCAGTTGTTCGAGCGCAAGGGGATCGCGCGCCGTCGCAAACGTCTCGAAACCCGCGGCGCGAAAAGCCGCTGCGGCGGCGCGCCCGACGCCGCTTGAGCAGCCGGTAATGAGAACCGGCCCAATTTCTGCTGCTTTCAACATCGGCGAACTATGGCGGTAGAAGTGCGCCGCGTCCAGGAAGCGGCGGCTGCGCCCCCCGCGCTGCTGTGGGATAGCCGCGCCAGACATGCGGAGCCAGTTCGATTCTCGCACAACTGATCGCGCGTTAGCCTGGACCAAAGGCAGATTGTAGCTGCCGGCGGCCTGCGGCGCGTCTTTCGGATCATAGCCGAACAGCGCGATTCGTACGGACGCACTGAGCTTTTTGCCGCGAGGGGCAGCGCCGCAGGCTTCTAGATCAAAGACCAGATTTTAAAGAAAGCTCGCGTAGCGTCCAAATTCGTTTAGCGCGTAGAGATGCATTTGCTTCGGCCTGCATCTGTCCAGCATGCGTGTCAAGGTCCGGTTTCTCTGTTTTGCGAAAGCACGACGAAGCCCGACATTTCTCCGCTTCGATGAACGCGGTCAGATCGTCTTCGAATATGAGAGCAGGCGATATCACGCGTACGGTTCAGGCGTCGAGCGCTCAGGCAGAGATAGTCCAACTCGTCGCGAGGAAGTAATCATCGGAGCGGAGTAAACGCGCGCGTGATTTGATGGTGGATACCATTTCAGCGAATATGGACGCCCAGCCGACGTGTTGAGCCGAATTTGCGAGCTGGTCGTTTACGCTGCGGGGTCGCAAGGCCCAAAGATTATACGATAATGCCTTCGAATTCGGCAGCAGCGTTCAAGGTCGGAGGACACATACCGAATGCCGTCGCATGCTTACATCAACACGATCGCCACCGCGGTTCCCGTCCATGACGTCCACAGCTTCTTTCTCCGCTT
>NZ_PDZR01000052.1 GCF_002891535.1 Methylocella silvestris
TTGTGCCGCTGCCGCAGAAGGGATCAAGAATAATGTCGCCGCGCTGCGTCGCGTCGAGGATCGCGTCGGCGACCATCGCGATTGGCTTGACGGTCGGGTGAACATCGAGGCCGCGCGTTCGGCCGCGTCGGGCGAAAGCGTTGGCGCCCGGGTAATTCCAGACATTCGTCCGGTTTCGACCGAATTTGCCGAGCTGCACATTGTTCTCGCGCCGCGCGCCGCGCTTTCCGAACACGAAAATCAGCTCATGGCGCGAGCGATAAAGAGAGCCCATGCCTCCGTTCGGCTTGACCCAAACGCAAAGATTGATCAGCTCGCAATCGAGCGCACGAACGGTCTCGACCATCTCGAAGACGTGGCGCCAGTCCATGCAGGCAAAGAACGTCGCGCCTTCGCTGACGTGAGTCGCCATCAGGCCGAACGCATCGGTGAGAAAGCGAGAGAAGGCCTCGCTCGTCATCTCGCCGGAAGCCATGGCAAATTCGCGATGCTTCTTTCGACCTTTACCGCCCGCGTGACCCTTGATGCGGACGTTATAGGGTGCGTCGCTAAACACCCCCGAGGCTTTCTGTCCCTCGAGGAGCGCCTCGTAGGCGGAAGGATCGAGCGCGTCGCCGCAGAAGAGGCGATGATCGTTCAAAAGCCACAGGTCGCCGGGTCGGGAGACAGGCCGTCCGCAAGGAGCGTCAAACTCATCTGCGCCGTCGGCTACATCCGGCGCCTCCAAAGACTGTAGACGAAAGTCGATCTCCGGAGGCTCGAAGCCCGTCGCCTCGATCTCGAAATCAAGGGCAATTTCAGAAAGCTCCTTAAGAACGATCGCGACTTTGGCGTCGTCCCAGGAGGACCGGTCGGTCAGCTTGTTATCCGCGAGCATGTAGGCCTTGGCTTGCGCCTCAGTCAGATGCTCAAGCCGGATGACGGGGACGGTTTCGAGCCCGAGCCGCTTTGCCGCCTCAAGGCGGCCATGTCCTGCGACAACCCTGTCTTTCCATCGACCAGGATCGGGGCGTTGAAGCCGAAAGCTTCAATGCTGCTGGCAATCGCTGCTATTTGCTGAGGACTATGCCGGCGCGGATTGGATGGGTCTGGCGCAAGGCGATCGAGCTTCAAGAGCTCAAAATTTCCATAGGCGAGCGCGGAGCCGGGTGACGACGCAGCTAAGCGCCGCGGACGCGTGGCCTTTTTATCTTTCGGCATCTTTCGATCCTCTTATGCTCTCGGGGCGCTCTATACGGAAAATGGATTCGAAGACTGGCTCGCTGCGTCGGTTGGCCAACCAGGACAACCGACGCGACTCCTGCCGCCCGCCAACATTGTCGGCGACGTTTGCCTCATAAGAGGCTTCGCAAATCGAGAGCGCTTTAGATTTGGTTGTCGCGGCGGACGCGTGGCGCGGCGCGCTAAGCCGCAGACACCAGTATGAGGGGCGCGATCACGCCGATTGCCGAATCAATACGCAAGCCATCGTGAACCTCGTGAGCTTTGGGACGTCCAGCAAAAATTAAAGCAGAAAGCCCGAATCTCTACGGTTCGTTGGCCGGCTATTTCGTGTCCGAACGAACCATTTCTTCACGTTCCCGCCATTCGCGGTCACGGGTTCGACGAGCCTCTCGAATTCGATCAAGCGTGACTTTGCAGCGAAGTGTGGCCTCGGCCAAATCGGCTGCGGCTTCCGAGTGTGGGCGGCCACAGCAGCGTTCAACCCCCTCCGCCAACCAACCGATAGCGGCGGTCTCGGCCGCTTTGCCGGCAGTCTTACGCGTCGCGCCCAGGCGCAGAACGGTCCCTTTAGCCATGCGGCGATGCGCCTTTATCGCGTTGTCGAGATAGTACAGTCCCTGTTTGATGTCGTGAATCGTCGAGGGGTGGTATCTCAAGGAGGCGGAGAGGCGGTCTTTAGGCTCTTGATTGAGTTCATGAGCAAAGCGCCGTAGGTCCGCTACTGCCCGGCTCAGTCGCTCGAGCCGTCTGCTTTCGCGCTGTTAATTTAGACGGGTGGGGACATGTCTTCTGAAGGTTCGGCGCATTTCGTCTGCTTCGATACAAGCGGTCAGGACTCCATGCGCTCCCGCTCCGTCGAGGCCGAGCTTGGCGAAGGCTGCGGCCGCCCGCTCGTCGCGCGATAGGCGATCGAGCACCGCCGCCGCGTGGTCGTCGAGGCAATCGGCCGCCGACTGACGGAATGCAGCGATAGCGTCTACTAGGCCAAGCGTGATGGTTTTCTTTGCTTTCATCGGAGGACCTCGCGCTGACTTAGCGGCGCAAATTGTTGGGCTAAAATGCGGGCGGCGGGGAAGGTAACGCTGGCTTGAAATCTCCAGCCACCCAAATTTTGGCTTGGCACGGAAAAGACAGATCTTGCCATGGCGGCCAACACCGAATCGTGTGTATCGCGTCCGCAAGGCTCTCCGGCGACGTTTTAATTTCACGCTGAAAATCGCTGTTCCGTCTGCCTTAATTTCCCTGTTTGCGGCCCAATGTAAACAACCGCTAATGATTTGAAAGAAGGAAAGTTTTGCCGGAAAACAGCCGTGACCGGCGCCCTTTAGCCCGTAAATCAATGCGTTTTCCCTGTTTAACAGGGAATTGCCTGCCCGAGACGGGTTCGCCGTGGACTGCGTCCCCAGCCAGCGTCTAACATATTGATATTGCAAGTGTTATTGTCTTTTTGACAGCGCGATTTCTCGCGAGAATTCAGGACGTTGTCGGCAGGGGTGGAATGCCGCTCGGCGACGGAGACGGTTCTCGACGCCGCTCTCGTCCGCGGTCGCCTCGATTTCTCTGCACGGCCGTTTTGAGGTTCACTGCTCTGTCGCTAACGAGCAGCGTCCGCCCGCCGTCGCGGAGCGGCTTCCGGCCAGAGGAAAGGGGCAGGCGATCGTCACGGTGTGGTCGGACCAGCATCGCTCCCGAGCTTGTCGGCTTGGCGCGCCCCGCACTTCGATCGATCGTCGGCGGGCCTCGACCCTAAGCGCAGTTCGCGTGTCAGGAGTTCGCGACCATCGTTCGCGGCGGCGCATGGGTTGTCGGGACGCCTTACATTGAGGGTCGATCAAAGGCGCGACGCCGTACTCAAATTGGCGCGGTCTGCGCGATTCAGACCCTTGCGCGCCAGCGCGATCGTCATGCGGCCTCGCGGAAGCCCAGAAGCTTTTTTTGTTCGGCCCAATCAGCCGGCAGTCGCGGCAAAAGCCGCGTCAGCGATTTGGCGGTGAGATGGGACGGCTGTCTGCCGTTGACGATCGCCGTTGTGATGTCCGGCGCCAACCACGGCAGACGCAGGATCGAATAGAGGTGCGGCGCGGTCACGCCCTCCTCAAGCGCAACGTCGCGGACGCTAAGTTTGGGATTTTTGCTGAGGCTCGATTGGACGCGATGCGCGCGGGCGAGAATGCGCAGAAGGCTTAGATCGGGAGCAG
>NZ_PDZR01000053.1 GCF_002891535.1 Methylocella silvestris
GTCAATCGGCATTGAACTGGGGCTCTGACTCAATTTTGATGAAGTTTGGGCGCCGGCTGGCATTGGTTTCATCAAGGAATCAACGCCATGCGAAGTCTCCGCCCCTCGGCTTTCGTGCCGCCCGGTTTCTCCGTCGAGAGCGCCGTCCACGATGGCGCGATGACCGTCATCACAGTCCGCCACATGAGTAAATCAAGTCGATGCCCTGACTGCGAGGCGATCACCGAACGCATCCACAGCCGCTATCTTCGGCGTTTGGCCGATCTGCCGTTGGCGGGCAGGCAAGTTCAACTCGTCGTCGTCGCGCGGCGTTTTCGATGCGACGCCACTCTTTGTCGCCGCGCAATTTTCACCGAGCGATTCAGCGCCGATGTTTTGGCGCCTCGGGCTCGCCGAACCGCACGGCTCGACTGTCTGGTCCACCATCTCGGTCTTGCGCTCGGAGGGCGGCCCGCCGCGAGCTTCGCTCGCCGATTGATGCTGCCGGTGAGCAACGACACTTTGTTGAGAGTCGTTCGCAAGCGAGGCTGTCCGCCGATCCCGCCGCCGATTGTGGTCGGGATCGACGATTGGGCGTGGAGGCGCAACCAGCGTTACGGCACGATCATTTGCGATCTCGAACGGCGCCGGCCCATCCGCCTTCTACCCGACAGGGAGCCGGCGACCGCCCAGGCGTGGCTGGCCGGTCAGCCACAGATCGCCATTGTCTCTCGGGATCGCGGCGGAGGCTATTCGCTGGCCGCGGCCAAAGCGCTACCGCAGGCGACGCAGGTCGCCGACCGCTGGCATCTGATGGAGAACGCCAGCCATGCTTTCCTCGACGCTGTGCGCAAATCAATACGTCAAATCCGCACCGCGATCGGCGCGGCGATCATCGATCCCGATTTGCTCACCGCCGCTGAACGCATTCAATACGAGGGATATCTGCGGCGGGAAGACGCGAACGCCGCCATCCTCGCACGCGCCGAGAAGGGAGCCTCGATCAAGGAGATCGTGCGCGAGACCGGATATAGCCGGGGCCTCGTGCGCAGGATTCTGAGAGGTCAGCGTTCAGACGTGTTTCGAACGCGCGAGAGTTCGCTAGAATCGTATCTTCCTTGGCTCGACGCGCAATGGACGGCGGGCGTTCAAAACGGTTCCGAGCTTTGGCGGCGTCTGAAGAGCCAGGGATTCCGGGGGTGTTTGCGGGTTGTCTCCGAGTGGGCCGGGCGTCGTCGCCGCGCCGAAAAAGCCGACGCTGAAAGCTTGCGCCGCGTTCCGTCCGCGAGAACCATCGCGCGGCTGATGACGACCGGCCGCGACACGCTTTCGAAATCGGAGACCGTGGCGATTGCGACGATAGAAAGCGGGGTCCCGCTGCTCATCGAAGCGCGAGCCGTTATCGCCGCTTTCCACGCTATGATCCGCAAAAAGGACGAGGCGCAACTCGACGTCTGGATTGAACAGGCGCGATCCAGTCTCGTTACGTCTTTCGCCAACGGCGTCGCGAAGGACAGGACCGCCGTTCGCGCCGCGATCATTTCCGCTTGGTCTAACGGTCAAACAGAAGGCCAGATCACAAAGCTGAAGCTCGTGAAGCGCCAAATGTACGGACGGGCAAAACTCGATCTGCTCGAAGCCCGCCTTATCGGCGCATGTTGATCGACAGCTGCACCAAGAGTGCGTCAGAGCCGAACTGGGACCCCGGACCGGCGCGCAAAAGGGGCTCTGACTCAATTTTGATGAAGTTTGGGCGCCGGCTGGCATTGGTTTCATCAAGGAATCAACGCCATGCGAAGTCTCCGCCCCTCGGCTTTCGTGCCGCCCGGTTTCTCCGTCGAGAGCGCCGTCCACGATGGCGCGATGACCGTCATCACAGTCCGCCACATGAGTAAATCAAGTCGATGCCCTGACTGCGAGGCGATCACCGAACGCATCCACAGCCGCTATCTTCGGCGTTTGGCCGATCTGCCGTTGGCGGGCAGGCAAGTTCAACTCGTCGTCGTCGCGCGGCGTTTTCGATGCGACGCCACTCTTTGTCGCCGCGCAATTTTCACCGAGCGATTCAGCGCCGATGTTTTGGCGCCTCGGGCTCGCCGAACCGCACGGCTCGACTGTCTGGTCCACCATCTCGGTCTTGCGCTCGGAGGGCGGCCCGCCGCGAGCTTCGCTCGCCGATTGATGCTGCCGGTGAGCAACGACACTTTGTTGAGAGTCGTTCGCAAGCGAGGCTGTCCGCCGATCCCGCCGCCGATTGTGGTCGGGATCGACGATTGGGCGTGGAGGCGCAACCAGCGTTACGGCACGATCATTTGCGATCTCGAACGGCGCCGGCCCATCCGCCTTCTACCCGACAGGGAGCCGGCGACCGCCCAGGCGTGGCTGGCCGGTCAGCCACAGATCGCCATTGTCTCTCGGGATCGCGGCGGAGGCTATTCGCTGGCCGCGGCCAAAGCGCTACCGCAGGCGACGCAGGTCGCCGACCGCTGGCATCTGATGGAGAACGCCAGCCATGCTTTCCTCGACGCTGTGCGCAAATCAATACGTCAAATCCGCACCGCGATCGGCGCGGCGATCATCGATCCCGATTTGCTCACCGCCGCTGAACGCATTCAATACGAGGGATATCTGCGGCGGGAAGACGCGAACGCCGCCATCCTCGCACGCGCCGAGAAGGGAGCCTCGATCAAGGAGATCGTGCGCGAGACCGGATATAGCCGGGGCCTCGTGCGCAGGATTCTGAGAGGTCAGCGTTCAGACGTGTTTCGAACGCGCGAGAGTTCGCTAGAATCGTATCTTCCTTGGCTCGACGCGCAATGGACGGCGGGCGTTCAAAACGGTTCCGAGCTTTGGCGGCGTCTGAAGAGCCAGGGATTCCGGGGGTGTTTGCGGGTTGTCTCCGAGTGGGCCGGGCGTCGTCGCCGCGCCGAAAAAGCCGACGCTGAAAGCTTGCGCCGCGTTCCGTCCGCGAGAACCATCGCGCGGCTGATGACGACCGGCCGCGACACGCTTTCGAAATCGGAGACCGTGGCGATTGCGACGATAGAAAGCGGGGTCCCGCTGCTCATCGAAGCGCGAGCCGTTATCGCCGCTTTCCACGCTATGATCCGCAAAAAGGACGAGGCGCAACTCGACGTCTGGATTGAACAGGCGCGATCCAGTCTCGTTACGTCTTTCGCCAACGGCGTCGCGAAGGACAGGACCGCCGTTCGCGCCGCGATCATTTCCGCTTGGTCTAACGGTCAAACAGAAGGCCAGATCACAAAGCTGAAGCTCGTGAAGCGCCAAATGTACGGACGGGCAAAACTCGATCTGCTCGAAGCCCGCCTTATCGGCGCATGTTGATCGACAGCTGCACCAAGAGTGCGTCAGAGCCC
>NZ_PDZR01000054.1 GCF_002891535.1 Methylocella silvestris
GCGAGCAGCCAGCCCGATTGCAGCGCCATCGCAATGCCCTCGGCGATGATCGGATGGCATTCGCCGGCGATGTTGCCGACGCGGAAGATGTCCGCGGCGTAACTCGCCCGCACGCCCGGCCGGATCGGGCCGGCGGCCAGCCATGCGCCGTCGAGCGCGGCGCCACCGAGCGCAATCCGCGCCGCCGGACACGAGGCCAGGATATGCGCAAAGACCGCCTGCGCCGCCGGGGCGTTGTATAAATCGCGAACCTGCGCCAGCGCATCGCGGCGGATGCAGCACGACAGCGACAGGCGGCCCTGATCGGCCCACACCATACCACCGTAACCGCCCGGGAAAACGAGCAACGGCATCAGATCGGCGGCGAGCGACGCCCCCCTGAAATGAGCTTTGAAGCCGAAGAAATCCTGCCGGCGGTTTTGCCGTTCGAGCTGGCTTGGCAGCGGCCCGCGCGCCCATGAGCCATGCGCGGCGATCACCACGTCGGCGGTCAGCACGCGGCTCTCGCCGGCGCTTTCGATCCGCACCGCGGCTGCAGCGCCGCCGGCGCAGACATCGACGGTCCGCCAGGGCTGAAACACCGCGGCGCCGGAGTCAGTCGCCGCCTGCAGCAGCACGCTGTCGAGCACATCGCGGCCAAGCGCGCAGCCAAAGGCTCCGCCCGGCGCGCGCGGCATGCCGGCCTCGACCGCGGGTCCCGAAGCAAAAAGCGCGACGCGGCGGACGCTGGGCCCCGCCCTCGCCCGCACGGCCGCGCCGGCGCCAAGCCGGTCGAGCAGATCGAGATTGACGGCCGACATGTATTCGCCGCAGACTTTTTTGCGCGGAAAAAGGCTCTGTTCGACGATCGCCACGCGCCGCCCCATGCCCGCCAAAGCCAGCGCCGCCGAGCAGCCGGCTGGACCCGCGCCAATGATGATGGCGTCGTAGCTCATGGCCCCCGCCCGTCGGCGCGCGTGACAGAAAAAACATGGGTGAACGGGCCGATCCCGCGCTCCTCGATCCGGTCGGCGCAATCCTGCGGCCAAAGCCCTGACAACTCGCGGCCGTAAAATCCCGCGCGCACGCTAGCTGCGGCGTCATGCCGGCTCACCGCATTGGCGCCTATCGCCCCCAGCAGGGCAGTCGCCCAGACCGCAACCCGCGTCCGGCGGGGCTCTGCGGCAACGACGACCGGCGCCAGCCGGCGGAGCGATTGAAACAGCATCTGCAAGGCGCGATCCGAAAAGTGGTGCAGAAAGAGATTGGCCGAAACGATATCGAAACCGCCGATGTCGGGTTTGTCGACAAAGGCGAAAACATCGCCTGTCACGATTTCGACGCGCCAGCCCAGCGCGGCGAAAGCCGCAACGCGCGGCGCGGCGACGAGATCGACCCGGTCGAGCAGGACGAGATCGACATCGGCGGCACTATGACGCAAACGCCGCGCGACCGACAGCATGAACGAACCGTCGCCGCAGCCGATTTCGAGGATCCGCGCGCGCCCCGCCGGCATCTGTGCGCGCAAAAGCCCCGCCATGATCGCTGGCTGAAACATCAGCGCATTGATCAGCGCGAGGTCGCGGCGCGAGCGGATCGCGCGCGGATCGGCGGCGGGCAGGCTGTCGAGCAACTCCGCCTCGATCCGTCGGGTGGCGAGAGCGGACGACATCAAGCCGCACCCGCCGTGTGGAACAGCATTGTTTCCGCCGTCAGGCCTGGGCCGAAGGCCATCGCGCAACCAGCGCAATTTTCGCTGAAGCCGCGCAGCATCCGCTCAAGCACAAACATGATGGTCGCCGACGACATGTTGCCATATGCGCGCAGAACGTCGCGCGAGTGCGACAGGTCGTCCGGCGCAAGATCCAGCGCCCGCTCCACCGCTCCAAGTATGGAACGGCCGCCGGGATGGATCGCCCAGAGATCGATGTCGGCGACGCGCCTGCCGTCAAGAATGCCGCCGATGGCGGCGCCAAGCGCATGATGGATGGCGCCAGGCACCCTGCCCGACAGCACCATATTGAAGCCATCATCGCCAATGTCCCACGTCATGAGCGCGCGCGTGTCGGGGATGGCGACCGCGTGGAAGCCGTCAAGACCGATGCCGGTGGGCCGCGCGCTCACCAGCGCCGCCGCGGCGCCGTCACCCCACAGGCAAAACGAAAGCAGCTCTTCGAGGTCTGCGCTCTCCTTGAGATGCAGCGTACAAAGCTCGGCGTTGACGATCAGCACCCGCGCCTCGGACTGCGACCGCACAATGTGCCGCGCGAGCTTCAACGCCGTGATCGCCGCATAGCATCCCATGAATCCAACAGTAGTGCGTTCGATCGAACCCGGAAGCTCGCACCGGGCGATGATGTCTAGATCAAGGCCGGGGGCGGAATAGCCTGTGCAGGTGGTGACGATCAGATGCGTGATGCGCTCCCGATCTTCGCCGAGGAGCGCCCGTTCGACCGATTTTTGCGCCAGCGCGGGCGCCTGCGCGGAGAACAACTGCATCCGTCTGGCCGTCGATGGAAACGCGCCGCGCCTGAACATGCCGGCCGCATCGAGGCTCGCGCCATCAGGATCAGCGGCGGGCGCGAAGCAGGAAAAGCGATGCTCGATGCCCCCTTTTTCCGCCATGCGGTTGAAAACCTCGCGCAAGCGGGAATCGTCCGCCAGTTGCGAGCTCGCGAAGCGGAGAAAGAAGCTGTGGACGTCATGGACGGGAACCGCGGTGGCGATCGTGTTGATGTAAGCATGCGACGGCATTCGGTATGTGTCCTCCGACCTTGAACGCTGCTGCCGAATTCGAAGGCATT
>NZ_PDZR01000055.1 GCF_002891535.1 Methylocella silvestris
CCTAAAATCCCTTGCTATTGCCGAGTGCGATGGCGACGCCATAGCAGAAGGTGTCGAGGAGGTCGTCTTCTCGATCCCTGTTTTTGTCGCCGACGCGAAAGCTCTCGATTTGTTCGAGCAGGTGATTTCGCGAGTGACGTTTGTAGAAGATGGTCTTGTGGAAGGCATTATCGGTATATTTGACAAGCCCGCGATGCACGTAGCCAGAGACCGAAATCGCTCTCTCGTCCTTGCCCATCGCCGTAAGCCTTGATTCGATCGGATAGGCCTGCATCTCCCGTCGCCGAGCCTGTTGCAGCAAGATTGTGCCGGAGTTCTTGTCCTCGATAAAGGCGCCCAACGATCCTCTGCGCGCGTGACAGTTGCCGGCGAGTTCTTCAAGGCGATCGAATATGTTCGGCAGCCAGTTTTCCAAAATGGCGCCTTCGATCTGCACGATATCCCAATCCAAGATCAGCAAGGGGGCGACGCCGAAAAACTTGTTAATGGCAAAGAAGGCGACGGCCGTGGCGTCATGATCGGTGCCCGTCTTGGAGGCGGTGTCGATCACGGCGAAGACGGCGTCGCAGACTGGCGGGAGCGAGGCCGGACGGCCGTCAACCAGCATATTTTCACGACTGAAAAAGGCGGCCCCCGCCCAATCCACGAAATGTGCGAGATATTCTTGGGCGTATACGAGCGGATCGTTGTCTCTAATTAGCTCAGCCTGAAGGTGCTCGCGCCGTCGCAGCCAATCCCCTTCGCTCTCATCGGAGAGGCGCTTTGGCAGCAGCGGATTGTCCATCGTCGTCGCATGATGCTCATAAAAGCCATGCCGAGGGTCCGTGCAGATATTGTAGAAGAAATTGTCGAGGTCCTTGCCGGCGGCGTTCGAGCAAACGAGCGCCCGGCCGCCGTAATCGTAGAGCGTCGGCTTGATCGCTCTTTCCCACATCGCCATCATCGAGCCGGCCGCCATGTTATCGCCGTTTCTGGCGAACGCCGCCTCGTCGATCACGATTCTTTGGTAGCCGCGACTGCGGCCGACCATTTCATTGTCGAGCGACCAAAAGTCCAGACGACCGCCCGTTCTGAGCCGAATAAGCGAAGCCTTCGAGCTCTCCTCGATCAGCGAGGAAAACTTCGTCGCAAGGTCGAAGTAAACTTCCTGCGCGAGCATGTGCTGCGGCGCGATCCAGGCGCAAGCCATCCCCCTGATGACGCCTTCCGAGATCCACGCCTTGGCCAGCTCGGTCTTGCCAAAACGTCGCCCGCAGCGAAGCGCCATAAAGCGATGGTCTCGGAGGGCCGCATAAGCCGCGATCTGTCCTGGATGCAATTGTCCGATCGAAATCTTGATGGTTCCGGACGTGCGCGGCCTCCGGCTCATTCGTCAGCTGCTCCGCGTTCGGAGTCGCCCACGCCTTGGTCTTTTCTACTGGTGGCAAGCTCTCGCGCTTTTTGCTCGCCCGACTGACCTGGGTAGTCCGGCAGCCAGTCGCTGATTTCGATCTGTTCGACGCCGGCATCGCCATAGCGCTCGGCGCGCTCTCGGATTTTGAGGAGGAGCGTCGCCGCGTCGAGATCCCCGTTTACGGCACGATCGAAGAGCATTCTAAGGCTCAGTTCTTGCGCGCTCGCAAGCTTGGTCCGACCGCCCTCGCGATATTCGATCTTCGCGTTGAGAACCTTTTCGATTGTCTCGGCGAGGGCAGGGCCTGGCGCTTCGGACGCCCTCTCACGTTCCCGGAGACGCCGGGTCGAAACCGACGGCTTTTCGGCGGCTTCTTATAGCCCACCTCATAATCAGTCATGCGGGTCCTTCCGGAGGGAATTCGCGAAGGCCGCCGTATAATCCGTGTCGACGAATGTGACCTCACGCTTTTTCGACGAACGGCGGCTCGCAAAATCCCTGTATCGCAGCAGCGCTCGCCAAGCGCGTCCGTTCCCTGACAAGGCTTTTTGAAGCAGTTGAAGCACGATCGCCTCTGCGGCAGGAACCATCGCCGTCTCGCCGTTGATTTTAACCGGGACGCGTTTTGCCAACAGGCGATCGAGAATGGCCAGCGTACTCTCGCGGCGATTGCTTGGCTTTTGTCGACGCCTTCGGGCCTGAGATCCTTGCCTCGATTTTTGGCGGCTCATCGAGTCGCTCTCCTTTTTCGTCAGCCTTGGGCATTTGCCCCGAGCCTTTCGGCGCGGATCGCCTCAAAGGTCTTGCCGTTCGCGTGAATGGCGGCCTGCTTGGTCATTCTTTCCCAGCGCGAAATCGCGAGGTCGATGTAAAGCGGATCGAGCTCGATCCCGAAGCCGCGCCGTCCG
Source organism: Methylocella silvestris (assembly GCF_002891535.1). Taxonomy (GTDB): domain Bacteria; phylum Pseudomonadota; class Alphaproteobacteria; order Rhizobiales; family Beijerinckiaceae; genus Methylocapsa; species Methylocapsa silvestris_A. Next base: position 2,302 of record NZ_PDZR01000055.1, read on the forward strand.
ACTCGCTCGGCTGCGAGGATCGTTGTGCCGCTGCCGCAGAAGGGATCAAGAATAATGTCGCCGCGCTGCGTCGCGTCGAGGATCGCGTCGGCGACCATCGCGATTGGCTTGACGGTCGGGTGAACATCGAGGCCGCGCGTTCGGCCGCG
>NZ_PDZR01000056.1 GCF_002891535.1 Methylocella silvestris
AGGTGCGGCGCGGTCACGCCCTCCTCAAGCGCAACGTCGCGGACGCTAAGTTTGGGATTTTTGCTGAGGCTCGATTGGACGCGATGCGCGCGGGCGAGAATGCGCAGAAGGCTTAGATCGGGAGCAGTTTGATCAGCAACGCCATCGATCAGCATGCGCATTTCACGGCCGACGCGCTTCAGCGCCACATTTGACGAGAGTGCGATAAGATCATCGCGGTCAGGCGCCGCCCCACGGTGTTGTGCTTTAGGATTGATCATTCTCTCGAGAAGCGCTGCAAGCCGGGATCGGGCAAGCATGATGTTGAGACGATCGCCGCCGACTTCGATGCGGCACTGCAGTCCGGCAAGGATCGCTTTGATTGTCTGCGCTGCTGAGCCGCCAAGGTTCTTGGCGATCTGACGGGCGGCTTCGATCAGCCGGCCGGCCGTCGCGACGCCGGCTTGGGGAGCGCAGGCGTCGAGTATCGACCCGGCGTCGGCGAAGAAGTCGCGCAGCTTGCCGATCACGAGCGTTTCCAGATCGCCGGCAGGGATGCGCCGGCCGTGCGACCTTTTTCCTTCCCCTCTCACAAGCGAGGCGGACACATAGTAGCGATAGCGCGCGCCCTTCTTGACGGCGTGGGTTGGGGTCAGCCGTTCGCCATTTGCGCCGAAGACCATTCCGGCGAGGAGGCTCGGCGCTCTGATGCCAGCGCCGGTCGCGCGATCCACACGGTTCGCGGCAAGCGTCGCCTGGACCGCGTCCCAAAGCCCCGCATCGACGATTGCCGCGTGCTCGCCCGGATAGACGCTGCTCTTGTGGCTGATCTCGCCGCGGAAGAGGCGGTTCTGCAAAAGCGCATACAGCGCGCCACGGAAGAATGCCTGGCCGCCATATTCCGAGCCGTCGGCCCGTACGCGACGCTTGCTGCCGATCCCGACATCGGCCAGCTCGGCGCGCAGCGCGTGGACCGATTTCAGCGCGAGATAACGCTCGAAAATATCGACAACGAGACGCGCCTCTTCCGCGTTGACGACGAGCTTGCGGTCCTTGACGTCGTAGCCCAGCGGCGGCATGCCGCCCATCCACATGCCTTTTTTCTTCGAGGCGGCGATCTTGTCGCGCACCCGCTCGCCGATCATTTCGCGCTCGAACTGCGCGAAGGAAAGCAGCATGTTGAGCGTCAGCTGACCCATGCTGGTCGTCGTGTTGAACTGCTGGGTAATCGACACGAAGGAGACGCCTCTGGCGTCGAACACGTCGACGAGCTTTGCGAAGTCGGACAACGCCCGCGTCAGCCGGTCAACCTTGTAGACCACCACTGCATCGACCTTGCCCGCCTCGATATCGGCGATCAATCTTTTCAGGGCCGGCCGTTCCATCGATCCGCCGGAGTAACCTCCGTCATCGTACAGCGCCGGAGCGGGAACCCAGCCTTCCTGCTTTTGCAACACAATGAAGGCGGCGCAGGCCTCGCGCTGGGCGTCAAGCGAGTTGAAGGCCTGATCAAGGCCTTCCTCGGAAGACTTTCGGGTGTAGATTGCGCAGCGCTTCCTCTTGCCGGCCCGCGCCTCGATCGCGTCACGCATGAGACGCTCCATCGGCGCCGCTGTCGCCATTCGTCCCTGGCAAGCCGAAGAAGCGGGGACCGGACCAATGCGCTGATGTGATTGCCTTTGCGATCCGGGTCAGCGAGGGATAGGTATCGCCGGCGTATTCGAATCCATCTTCCAGCACGGTTACGGTATGCGTGCGGCCATGCCATTGCCGGATCAGGCGGCAGCCGGGTTTTAGATCTGAGCCTGGCGGTGGAACCGCTCGACCCGTTTCGCGCAAGGCCTTGCCCAGAGTTTGCAGCTTGCGCCGGGTCGCCTTGCCGAGGCCGCCATGCTCGATTTCCTGGAGCCGGTACCCGAGCGCCAAAACGAACAGGTCGCGACTGATTTGCGGCGGCTCGCTGCGCCAGAGGCGTCGCCATTCCTGTCGCAGCTCCTCCGGGCCGAGCGCGCGAAAGCGCTCGGCCTCGGCATTCAACGCGGCGCGATCGAAAGAGACCGAAGACATCGTCACGCCGCCTTCCGGCGCGCCTTTTCCTTGGCGGGCGGCCCGCTGTCTTCCGTCGGGAGACGGTAGAC
>NZ_PDZR01000057.1 GCF_002891535.1 Methylocella silvestris
CGTCTTCCTGACCCGCCAGGACGCGACCACCGCCATTGCCCGCTATATCGACGGCTTCTACAATCCGATCCGGCGCCACTCGGCGCTCGGCTATAGGAGCCCCGCTCAGTTCGAGCGAGCAGCAAACTGACGACCGTTTGCCTCTCCACTAAACCGGGGCAAGTCCAATTTCGCCTCGCCCGCAGCCAAGTCGCTATCCTCTGTCTTAGGAAGGGCATGGCCACGAAATACGTCACTTCCGCCATGGGATGTCCCCTCGTTCCCGCGCCGCCTTCTCCTCTTCGACTTTGCGCTGCCCTTCACCCGCGCCGGGGCTTAGCGGTATGAAATAGTCTGTTTCTCCGGTCAGTTCGGCGGCAAGCGCGTCGATAGCCGTGATCACGGTGTGCGCCATCTGGTAGACCGGCCCTCCAATCCTGACCCGTATCGCAATCCCAATCATCGCGTCGCGGCAGGCGCGCAGGGAACGGATCGCCGCGGCTGGATCTTCCGGCATCTCGGGCCGATACGGCCGTCTCGCTATAACAGCGCCTCCAAATGAGTTCCCTGTTTGTTCTAGCCGTCCCCGAGGTGCGTGTCTAGCGAGCGTTGCCTGCCTCGTCGAAGCCGATACGCCATTCGTGGATCACCCGCTTCTGCCTGCCCGCACCGACCTCACTAGAGCGGCGGAGGAAAGCAGCACCGCGGCGGCGGCGATGGCGCCGCAGACAAGCCCTGCCGGCGTCAATCGCGCCGAAGCCTTCATCGCGAAGCTACGGCCCCATCGAACCTCAATGATGGCTTTCATTTCCTCAGGATGAGTCGGGGCCTCGGTCGGCGGCTCCTCAAGGAAGACGCCACGGCCATCTTCGATCATCGGCCGACTTGTTTCGAATGTGAGGCTCATGACTTTTCCTTCTTCTTCCTCACGCCGGGTTCCCCACCATTCTCGGCAATGAACTCGACGGCATCTGCCAGTAAGATGAACGGCTTTAAGGGTGTCGATGAATTTCGTCGCTCCAGTGCAGCTCCGTTCCCGTTGGGCCGGCGAGCTCCCAGGCTCGTTCCAGAACCGCTTCGCTCTCCTCCGCGGTCGGTTCGAGCCACATGCGTTCTTCGTCGCCATCATCTGCGATCTCGAAAATCGCGCGCGCGATCTCGACGGACGTGTCGTGGATAATGGCGAATCCGCGGATATGTGAGGGGACGTAGGTCATTTCAGTGTCCTTGCCGCCGCCGGATCGCTTCCGGGGCGCGTCGGCGATGCGAGATTGCGCTTGGCGACAAGAAAAGCCGCAGTGCCCGGCATCGTCAACCACGGCAGCGCGTCGCCGCTTAGTCGCGCTTCTCTGTATTCCTCAGCCTGACGCCTGGCCCTCCGCCGTTTTCTGGGATGAATTCAACGCCGGCGGCTTCGAGGGCAGCGCGGATAGCGGAGAGGTTGTTCGCGATTGGCGTTCGCTTTTCCGTCTCAAAGTCTCGGATCGTTGAAACGCCCGCCCCGGAGGCGGTCGCTAATTCCGGCTGCGACCAGTTGTTAACCGGCGTGGAATAAGGGCTCTGACGCACTCTTGGTGCAGCTGTCGATCAACATGCGCCGATAAGGCGGGCTTCGAGCAGATCGAGTTTTGCCCGTCCGTACATTTGGCGCTTCACGAGCTTCAGCTTTGTGATCTGGCCTT
>NZ_PDZR01000058.1 GCF_002891535.1 Methylocella silvestris
GAGCCTCAGGCTTGGGGGGGAGACAACAACTCCCTCTCAGAAGCAGGAGCCGACAGACAAGGAACTGTATCCTTTAGCTTCCCTCAGATCACTCTTTGGCAACGACCAGTAGTTGAGATAAGGATAGGGGGGCAGCTAAAGGAAGCTTTATTAGATACAGGAGCAGATGATACAGTATTAGAAGATATGCAATTGCCAGGAAGATGGAAACCAAAAATGATAGGGGGAATTGGAGGTTTTATCAAAGTAAGACAATATGATGAGGTACCCATAGAAATCTGTGGGCATAAAGCTATAGGTACAGTATTAGTAGGACCTACACCTGTCAACATAATTGGAAGAAACCTGTTGACTCAGCTTGGTTGCACTTTAAATTTTCCCATTAGTCCTATTGAAACTGTACCAGTAAAATTAAAACCAGGAATGGATGGCCCAAAAGTGAAACAATGGCCATTGACAGAAGAAAAAATAAAAGCATTAGTAGAAATTTGTACAGAAATGGAAAAGGAAGGGAAAATTACAAAAATTGGGCCTGAAAATCCATACAATACTCCAATATTTGCCATAAAGAAAAAGAATAGTAATAAATGGAGAAAGTTAGTAGATTTCAGAGAACTTAACAAGAGAACTCAGGAGTTCTGGGAAGTCCAATTAGGAATACCACATCCAGCAGGGTTAAAAAAGAAAAAGTCAGTAACAGTACTGGATGTGGGTGATGCATATTTTTCAGTTCCCTTAGATCCAGACTTCAGGAAGTACACTGCATTTACCATACCTAGTAGAAACAATGAGACACCAGGAATTAGATATCAGTACAATGTACTTCCACAAGGATGGAAAGGATCACCAGCAATATTCCAAAGTAGCATGACAAAAATCTTAGAGCCTTTCAGAAAACAAAATCCAGACATGGTGATCTATCAATACATGGATGATTTATATGTAGGATCTGACTTAGAACTAGAGCAGCATAGAACAAAAGTAGAGGAACTGAGAGCACATCTGCTGAAGTGAGGATTTAGCACACCAGACCAAAAACATCAGAAAGAGCCTCCATTTCTTTGGATGGGTTATGAACTCCATCCTGATAAATGGACAGTACAGCCTATAGTGCTGCCAGAAAAAGACAGCTGGACTGTCAATGACATACAGAAGTTAGTGGGAAAACTGAATTGGGCAAGTCAGATTTATGCAGGGATTAAAGTAAAGCAATTATGTAAACTCCTTAGGGGAACCAAAGCACTAACAGAAGTAGTACCACTATCAGAAGAAGCAGAACTAGAACTGGCAGAAAACAGGGAAATTCTAAAAGAACCAGTACATGGAGTGTATTATGACCCATCAAAAGACTTAGTAGCAGAAATACAGAAGCAGGAGCAAGGCCAATGGACATATCAAATTTATCAAGAGCCAGCTGGCTCTTGATAAATTTGATATGTCCATTGTCCTAATC
>NZ_PDZR01000059.1 GCF_002891535.1 Methylocella silvestris
TGACGTCCCCCCTGTTTTTTCATCCATTTTGAGTGAGAGTTTTCCGGTCTTTTGAGCCTTCGGGCGAGGAGCTGGGAAATGAAGAAGTCGAGGTACAGCGAGGAGCAGATCGCGTTTGCGCTGAAGCAGGCGGAGACGGGCGCGCCGGTCGCCGATGTCATTCGTCGGATGGGGATCTCTGAGCAGACGTTCTATCGCTGGAAGAAGCTTTACGGCGGGCTTGGGACGGGCGAACTGCGACGTTTGAAGCAGCTCGAAGACGAGAACCGGAAACTGAAGCAGCTTGTCGCGGACTTGAGCCTGGACAAGCATATTTTGCAGGACGTCTTGTCAAAAAAGCTCTGACGCCTGGGCGTCGGCGCGAGCTCGTCGCGCACGTCCGGGCGACCCACGGCGTCAGCGAACGACGCAGCTGCTCGGCGCTGGGCGTCGAGCGGTCATCAGTGCGCTATGTCTCACACAGTCCTGACCAGACGCCGCTGGTGATGCGCATCCGCGATCTGGCGGCGACGCGGATGCGGTATGGCTATTTTCGCATCTACATCCTGCTGCGCAGGGAAGGATGGCTCGTGAACCACAAACGTGTCTACCGGCTCTACCGGGAAGAGGGACTGAGCCTTCGGCTCAAGAGACCCCGGCGAAACGTCAGCGCCGCCAAACGCGAACGGCAGCCTGCGGCATCGGCCGCGAACGAGATGTGGTCGATGGATTTCGTGTCGGACGCGCTGTTCGATGGCCGACGGCTTCGAGCGCTGACCGTGGTCGATGCCTTTACCCGCGAGGCGCTGGCGATCGACGTCGACCAAAGCATCAAAGGCGAGCAGGTGGTCGCCGCCATGACGCGGATCACGTCGATTCGCGGAGCGCCTCGGACTATCCGGGTGGACAATGGCCCGGAGTTCATCTCGAAAGCGCTCGACCGTTGGGCGTACGAGAACGGCGTCACGCTGGATTTCAGCCGGCCTGGCAAGCCCACGGACAACGCGTTCGCGGAGTCGTTCAAGGCCGCCTTCGGGACGAGTGCCTGAACGCGCACTGGTTCCTGTCTCTGGCCGATGCCAGGGCCAAGATCGAGGCGTGGCGGCGCGACTACAATGAGAGCCGTCCTCACACGTCTCTTGGCTGGCTGACGCCGGTCGAATATGCTGCTGTCACGGCCGCTCAAGCGGCCGAATGAACGCCGGATACTCTCCATCAGCCTGGATCAGAAATCGGGGGACCCTCA
>NZ_PDZR01000005.1 GCF_002891535.1 Methylocella silvestris
GCTTCAACAAACTGAAAAACTGGCGCCGCTTGGCGACCCGCTACGACAAGACCGCCGAAAGCTACCGCGGCTTCGTCCTCATCGCCGCCGTCCGACTATGGATGAGGGTATTTGTCAACAGGACCTAGGCTGCGCCGAAAACCACGGCGCGATCGGCGGATCGAAACGTCTTGTAGCGTCGACTTATTCTCTGTCGAACCACAAACTTTCTTGATCAGGAAACCTTTAGCGGCGCCGTCGCGTTAGGAACTTAGGATCAGAATGATGGTCGGACTATGTTTTGGCGCGAGTGCAGGCGCCCAAATATAGACCATGTCGTTCTGAAACAACGTTTACTGCATCGCAGCATCAAATCTTTCGGTAAATAACGTGATCTTGAACAAACTGCCGAAACCTTTAGCGGCGCCAGACATTACATTTTCAAGACGTCTATTCAGAGAGAGCAAAGCGATGAGCGCAGTCGAAACCACCAAAAAAACCTCTACGCGAGGCTTCGCCTCGATGGACCCGGAAAAGCAGCGCGCGATCGCTCGCAAGGGCGGCGAAAGCGTTCCGCATGAAAAGCGCAGCTTTTCGCAAAACCCCGGCCTCGCTGCTGAGGCCGGCCGCAAGGGCGGTCAGAGCGTCAACCCGAACAAGCGCAGCTTCTCGCGCAATCACACGCTCGCTTCGGAAGCCGGCCGCAAGGGCGGTCACGCCTCCCACGGCGGCCCGAAGAAGCCCGACTCGGAATAAAGCTTTTAAAAGAAACAAGGATGCGGTAGCGACTCACGCGCTATCGCATTTTTGCGGCTGGACCTCATTTCGATTATTTGCACCGGAGGGAACGCTGCCAGATTCTCCGGCTGCCGCGGCGTTGGACGCCTTATTTGAAGCCGCCTCCGTAGCGCGCCAGAACGCCTATGCGCCCTATTCGCGCTTCAAGGTCGCCGCCTCCATCCGCACCCCGTCCGGCTCCATCTATAGCGGCGTGAATGTCGAGAGCGCGTCGTTTCCGGTCGGCACATGCGCAGAGGCAGGAGCGATCGCGGCGATGGTGCTCGCCGGCGAGCGGCAGATTTCCGAAATTTTGATTGTTGGCGAGGGCGATGCCTTGGTGACGCCCTGTGGCGCGTGCCGGCAAAGAATCTTCGAGTTTGCGGGGGGCGGCGATCCGCGCATCCATGTCGCCGGCCCCGGCGGCGTTCGCACGAGCTTTTCGCTACACTTGCTGCTTCCGCACGCTTTCGGTCCAGATCTCATGCCGCCGTGACTTGCGTCTCGGCGGAATTTATTGTCGACGATCAACCAATACTTGAGACGAGCTCAATGAAAAAGCCCCGGCGTTGGCCAGGGCTTTAGAAATGGCGTCGTTCAGGCTGCGCGAAGATTGCCGGCCGACGATTTGCCGGTCCGCTTGTCCGCGATCACTTCGTAGTTGATCTTCTGGCCTTCCTGCAGGTGACGCAACCCTGATTGCTCCACAGCGCTGATGTGGACGAACACGTCTTTCCCGCCGTCATCAGGCTGGATAAAGCCGTATCCCTTGTCTGGATTGAACCACTTCACAGTTCCCGTAGTCATATAAGGCATCCCTAGAATCGTAATAGGCGAGCGTCAATCGATGACGCCGATGTCGCATCGTCGTTTTTGAGAGGTCGTCAGCAGACGCAAAATGCGATAGCCAAGTCGTCGGTGGAAAACACGACATGCCCCAACATAGGGCGACTGCGCGGCGAACACAAGCGGGCTATGCGTCAATTTGACAAACAGCCGAAATTTTGAATCTGGTGTATAAATTTAACGCAGAGCGGTTTGGCTTGTAGCGCGGTATTTCGGAGCAGCGCCGCCTTTTCTTAGAAGTAGAAACCGAAACTCGACGTCGGCGGCCGCCGGAGATGCTTGTTGGAGCACTCGGCCGTGATATAGATTTCCTACAAATGACGCCTTTGCAAGACGCCGATCGTTCATCTCCGCAAGTATTGCGGTTCCGGCCGCTTCGGCATGTATTTCACGCCGCCATTTGAATCGCGCCATTCATCTCTGCTCAACGCGCGAGAATTTCGCGATCATCGCCGGCTGCTGCCTCGATCTGGGACGACGCCGCCGATGATCGCCCTTCCGCGCCGTTCGAGACGGTGCTATTCGACCGCCTCATTCATCAACGGGATTGACCATGAGCGAAATTTGGCTGCGCACGGGCGAGGCGACGGTTATGGCGGCGGACGGGCAATTTACCGACGCCATGCCCGAGGTGATGATCGGTGACGTCAAGGGCCCGGTCGGCCACGCCTTCGCCGCCATGGCGGGGCAAAGCGCCGGCCACCCGCGCATGTTCGTCATCCGCGACCTCAATCAAATGGTTCGTCCGCCGACCATGATGACGACTAAGGTCACCGTGAACTCGACCGCCTATGTCGAATTGCTCGGCGGGGTCGTGCAGGCGGCGACAGGCGACGCCATCGTCGATTGCCTGAAGGACGGCGTGCTGCCCAAGGATCAGGCGAATGATCTTTGCATGATCATCATGGTCTGGCTCGACCGGCGCTGCGCCAGCGACCCGAACCTCGACAGACGCGACCTCTACCGCACCAATTACGAGGCGACGAAGCTCGCCATCGCGCGGGCGATGAATTTCCAGCCAAGCGTCGATGAACTCATCGAAAACCGCGCGACGATCAGCCATTACGCGCTCGAAGGCGTCCTCGACTGATTTCTCGCCGAACGCCCGTACTCAGGCTGGCGTCCAGCGGCTGACGATGGCGTCGATGTCCGGCCGTTTGCGCTCGGCCGGACGCTCTTTCGCCGTGCCAAGGAAAATCACGCCCGCCACTTTTTCGTGGGCGCGGACCCCGAAAAGCGCGCGCGCCCCCACGCTGGTCGCGGCAAAGCCCGTGACCCAGTTGGCGTCAAAGCCGAGGGCGTTGGCGGCCGTCAGAAGATTCATGCAAACGGCGCCCGCGGACAGCTCCTGCTCGAAGAGTGAGATTTTCGCGGCGGGATCAGGGCTGCTGACGACGATGATCGTGACCGGCGCGGCGATAAAAATCCGCGCCATCAGCGCCGTAAATTTCTGAAGCTTTGCGGGCTCCGTCGCGGCGTATTCGACGGCGTAGCTGCGCGCAACTTCGCGGCTCGCATCCGCGCGCGCCTCGCCCTCGATCAGAATAAAGCGCCAGGGCTCGAGCGCGCCATGGTCGGGCGCGCGGCAGGCGATCGTCAGGATGCGGCGGAGTTGGCCGTCATCAGGGCCGGGTTCGCCGATGGCGGCGACGGCGGCGGAGCGGCGAGTCTCCATCAAAGATAACAACGCCTCGCCATCGCTGGCGCCGTTTTGCGTGGGATCGGCGGATTTGGTCATGTCGCGCTCCGGGGCCCCTCTTTGCTTCAGCCTTACGCTTGACTTACCCTGGCGGCAACCTATTGTTTTTACTCTGTATCTGGAATAAATAAAGATGCCCGGCTCAAAGCGGAACCGCTATTACGCAGGCCCCCCGTCCGACCATTTCGACGGCGATCGTTTCTTCAATCCGGACGATGAGCGCAGAAGCCGCGGGCTCGGCGCGCTTCTGCGCTGGCGCTTTTCGGGCGCCAAGGCGAAATGGCCGAAGTCTGTTCCGAGCCCCTACGTCGATCATCCGCCGGAACGCGTCGCCGACCTCAGGATCACCCTGATCGGCCACGCCTCGATGCTAATCCAGGCGGGCCTCTGCAACATTCTGGTCGATCCGCATTGGTCGGACCGCGCCAGCCCGTTCTCCTTCGCGGGACCAAAGCGCGTCAACCCGCCCGGCGTCGCCTTCGACGATCTGCCGCCGATCGACGTCGTGCTTATCACCCATGCGCATTACGATCATCTCGACATGCCGACTCTGCGCCGCCTGTGGCGCATTCATCGCCCGCGCATCCTGGCGCCGCTCGGCAATGACGCGATCATCCGCCGCGGCGATCCCGATATGGAAGTCGCAACCGGCGACTGGGGCGATCGCTTCGCGCTGTCGGACAGCGTCGCCGCAAGCCTGACGCCGGCGCGTCACTGGTCGGCGCGAACCTTGAGCGATCGCAACATGTCGCTCTGGTGCGGCTTCGCCATCGAGACGCCGGCAGGCCTCATCTACCACGTCGGCGACACAGGCTTTGGCGACGGAAGGATTTTTCGCAGCGTGCGCCGCCAATTCGGCGCGCCCGCGGTCGCGATCATTCCGATCGGCGCCTATGCGCCGCGCTGGTTCATGTCGCCGCAACATGTCGATCCGGCCGAGGCGGTCGCGATCATGCGCGAATGCGGCGCGCTCCAGGCGCTTGGCGTGCACTGGGGCGCCTTCCATCTCAGCGACGAAGCCCATGACGCGCCCCCGCGGGAGCTTGCCATCGCCCTCAATGCCCACGGCGTCGCGGCGAAGCATTTCGTTCCGCTGCAGCCAGGCGAGGTCTGGCAGACGCGCTGAGCCGGGGAATTTTTTCGCAAAGCTGCGGAGTTTTACGCCTGGAGGATGCGCTCCAACCGCGGGTCGGAAATATTCTCCAACCGCCGCGATGTGGGATTTTCCACCAGAGCGGCCCCGAAAATTGCGCTTCAACGGACCTGCCGCGGCAATTCCGGCCGGCGGCGCAAGGATCGGAGAAACAGCGTCATGGCTCAAGTTACTTATGCCGACATTCCATCGCTCACCCTGTGGATGCGCGATTCCAGCGTCGCGTTCGCGACCCGCAAGCAAGACATCATCCTGACGCGCGTCGATCGGTTGCTTGAAGACTACCAGAAATCGGAAACGGATCCCGGCCGCCAGAGCCTCATTCTCTGCGACCTCTTTCTCACCATCGATTGTTGGGTGAAGAGTTTTCACGCGCGCAACGTCAACTGCGAAAAGGGCCGCTATCCCGCGATGATGAATTTGTTCGGCGCGGTCGTGAAGCAGTTAAAAGTCGCCTTTGTCGTTCATTCGGATGTCGAGCTTTCCAATGCGCTGAAGGAGTTCCTCGGCCTTGGCATGAGCGCTGGCGGCCATGTCACGGACCAGAGTTCTCCGCTCAAAGCGTTCAGCGACGACGAACGCGCCCGCGCCCGGCTGTGGTTCAAGGACGGTCTCGCCTATCAGGTTCCATGGTGGGAGAATTCGCGTAGCCTGAAGAAGCAATTGGCCTCGTCATATCACGGCTACATCGAGATGAAGCGCGGCGAGATGGGCGGCCAGTCGCCAAGCTATTGCGGCTTCGTGATGACGCTCGATCGCGAAATTTATATGCGCAAGCAGGATCGGGACGCGCATCAATTTCATTCATCCTATAATGGCGGCGCCCGCGTCATCATGGCCGGCACCATGCTGGTCAGGAGCGGCCGCATCCTCGGAATTCGCACCGATAGCGGCCACTACAAGCCCGGCGTTCACAATCTCAACACCTTTCTCTGGGCGCTTTTGATGTTCGGCGTCGAGCTCAGCCCGATCGCGATCCTCGATCATAAGGGCGAGTATGTCGCCTCGGCCGATAAATTCCTCGCCGACAACTATAAATGGAGCCGCTATCTCGACGGCCGCGAAAGCGAGATCGAAAAGCTTCGCGCGGCGCAAACCGCGAGCGGTTTCGACAACCGCGCCAAGTTCGGGAAGCGCGACGATCTTCAGGCGCCTCCGAATGACGGCGCAAAGCCCCTGATCGACAACCCCTATGAGGAGGCGTCGGCCTCGTGAAAGCAGCGGCGCCGCTCCGCCCCGCGAGCGGTCAGCACTCCGTAAAATTGACCGCGAGGCCGCCTTGCGAGGTCTCTTTATATTTGCTCTGCATGTCGGCGCCGGTTTGATACATGGTCGCGATGACCTGATCCAGCGAGACGCGATGGACGCCATCGCCGTTGAGGGCGAGCGAGGCGGCGTTCACGGCCTTGACCGCGCCGAAGGCGTTGCGTTCGATGCAGGGGATCTGCACGAGCCCGCCGATCGGATCACAGGTCATGCCGAGATGATGCTCCATGCCGATCTCGGCGGCGTTCTCAATCTGCTCATTCGAGCCGCCGAGCGCCGCGGCGAGACCGGCCGCAGCCATCGAGCAGGCGACGCCGACCTCCCCCTGGCAGCCAACCTCGGCGCCGGAGATCGAGGCGTTCATCTTGAACAGCGCGCCAACCGCCGCCGCCGTCAGGATAAAGGCGCGCATCCCAGCGTCCGAGGCGCCGGGGCAATAGTCGCGATAGTAGCGCAACACCGCGGGCACAACGCCAGCCGCGCCATTCGTCGGCGCAGTGACGATGCGGCCGCCCGCGGCATTTTCTTCGTTGACGGCGATCGCAAACAGGCTGATGCGATCCATGATCTCGTGCGGCGCCCGTTGATTATGAATCCGGGCCGCTTCGAATTTCGCGAGCAGCATTTTGGCGCGCCGGCGCACGCGCAGGCCGCCCGGCAGTTCGCCATCGAAGCGAAGCCCGCGATCAATGGCGTTCATCATCGTATCAATGACAAGATTGATATGACGGTCGACCTCCACTGCGGAGCGCACGGCGAGTTCATTGGCCTCGACGATCCCTGCGATCGACAGCCCTGCCGTCGCGCACATATCGAGAAGCTCGGCCGCGTCCGCAAAGGGATAGGGAAGATCGACTGCCACGCCGGCGACGTGGTCCAGTTCGTCCTCCCGCGTGATAAAACCGCCGCCGATCGAGCACCAACGCTCGTCCGAAAGGAGGCGTTCATCGTCGTCGAAGGCGCGCAAGCGCAACGTGTTCGGATGACGCGGCGTCTCGCTCATACGGTCAAAAACAATGTCGCGGGCGGGGTCAAAACCAATCGCCTTGAGGCCGCCCAAGGAAAGCGAACGGCTTTGTCCAATATCCGCGATGATCTGATCGGCATGATCCGGATCGACCGTGTCGGGACGCTCGCCGGCAAGACCCAGCATCACCGCCTTGTCGCTGGCATGGCCGCGCCCCGTCCAGGCGAGCGACCCGAAAAAATCAACGCGCAAGCGCTTCGTCGCGGCGAGGAGGCCGGCAAGGCGCAGCCCATCGGTAAAGGCCGCCGCCGCCTTCATCGGGCCGACGGTGTGCGACGAGGAGGGTCCGATGCCGAGCTTGAAAATCTCGAACAGACTGATCAAACGGGCGCCCCGCGAACGAGCGGGGCGGGCGGAACGGCGGCGGCGTGTTCAGTCATTCAAAATCCTTGCCGCCTCAAACCAAGGGTTGATCCACAGGATCGTAGCCGCGTTCGAGCGAGGTTCGATCCCATTTGCCGCGCTCCGCCGCCGCAAGATAGGTGCTTTGCAAGAAACGCATCAGCGCGGCCTCCGGCGAGGGCGCCGTGCGCACGCTGTCATAGGGCAGAATGAACTCTTGCAACGCCTCACTGAAAAACGCGCCATCGGGTTGGACCGGGGCGGACGAAAAACCCTCGGGGGCCGGATAGGCGTAGGAATAGAAAGCCGGATAGTCGATCCCTCCCCCGCCCGGCCAGAAGCCGGCGCTGCTCACCTCATGTGAATAGGCGTCGCGGACGACGGCGAGCGGCAGGTGCGGAACGCCGCCCGGATGCGGCGGCGCCCGCCGGCCGGAAAATCGCGTCGCGGCAAGATCAAAACTGCCCCAGAAAAAATGCACGGGGCTGCTCTTGCCGATGAAGGCGGCGCGAAAATTCTGCAAAACGCGATCGATCGCCAGCAGCGCTGTCCAGAAGCGATGCGCATAGTCGGCGTCATAGGCGGCGTGAACGCGGTCCTCGCTGAAGCGGATGGGCTCCGGCAGTTCATTCGGCGTCCCGCTGATTTTCGACGGCAAACCGAGACTTTCGAGACCGGCGATGAACGCCGCAAAAAAATCGGCGATCGGCTGCGCACGCAGCGGCGCGCTCCATCGGGCGCCATCACTTGCCTCGACGATGAGCAGATGGTCGATGAAGTCGAAGCGGATTTCAAACACGCGCCCGCGATCGAACATAGGCCCCGTCGTCAGGCCGCGCGCGGCGAGGTAAAGCGTCCCAGTCCAGGCATGATTGAGCGCGGGCGTATGTCGCAGCCGAACCTTGCCGACGATCTGCGTCATGAGATGCAGCGTCGCGGCCGTGTCGCGCCAGGCCTCAAACGGGAGGTCCGGCCAGGCACCCGAAGGCAGGGCCGCAGCAGGCGGAGTCAAGGGCATGGCCTTCCTCGTTCAGCTAACAGGGCGTCTCATATGGGGAGCGCCGGCGCTCTGCGCGAGCTTGGGGCTGTCCCCCCGCAGCGCGTCAGGCTTTGGATTGACGCCCTTGACGCGCCGCGCTGTTTCTTTCCACTATAAAAATATTCTTTTCAATAGGGCTGCGAGGGCTCGCATCTTGCTTCAACGAGTTCCGTCAACAACCAGGGCTGACCGCCAAGCGTCAAGGCAAAGATCTTTGGCCCTCTGTCAGGGAGTTTAGATGCGTATTCTGGTCTTTCAGCATCTTTCGGTCGAGCATCCCGGCATCTTCCGCAGCTTTTGGTCCGAGGCGGGCCATGAATGGCGCGCCGTCGAACTCGATGAGGGGGAACCGATCCCGACCCTTGACGGCTACGATCTCCTTGTCGTCATGGGCGGGCCGATGGACGTCTGGCAGGAGAAGGCGCATCCATGGCTCGCGCGCGAGAAGGCGGCGATCCGGCATTGGGTCGAACGGCTGGAGCGGCCCTATTTCGGCGTCTGCCTCGGCCATCAGCTCCTTGCCGCCTCGCTTGGCGGCAAGGTCGGTCTTATGGCGCGCCCCGAAGTCGGCCTGTCCGCCGTCGATCTGACGCCGTCGGGACAGGATGATCCCCTGTTTCAAGGCTTTGCGGCGGGCTTTGAAACGTTCCAGTGGCATGGCGCCGAGGTGTCACGCCTGCCGCCCGGCGCAAAGATCCTCGCCGGCAACTCGGCCTGTCCGGCGCAGGCGATCCGTTACGGGCGGCATGCCTATGGCGTGCAGTTCCACATGGAGATCGAGGCCTCCGCGGTCGACGAATGGGAGCAGATTCCGGAATATCGGGAAAGTCTGGAGAAAGCCCTTGGCGCTGAAAAGGCCGCCCAGCTCGGGCGCGACATCACGCCCAAGCTTGAGGCATTCAGCCAATCCGCGCGGCTCGTCAACGACAATCTGATGAGGATCCTCGCGCGCGAAGCCAAGCGCGAGGCGGTCTAACTGGACTTCGCAGCGAGGGGGCGAGAGGGAAAGCCTCACGCCCGCCGCCTTCAACCGGAGTTTACTCGATCACTTCGACGATGCGTCCGGTGTTCGGGTCCACCAGGACCGGCACGCCATTGACGACGGTGTAGCGATACCCTGGCGCTTGATACTCCGGCGGGACGTCATAGTAGGTCACTCCGGCGTTCGGGAGCACGGCGCCGACGCGAAGGGGCTCTTCGTAGCGGTAGGACGTCACATGCTCGCGCTGAACGTAGCTGCGAAAGCGGGGGCGCTGCTCGACGCCCAAAATTCCGCCGACCGTGCCGGCTGCCGCTCCCACGGCTCCCCCGACGATTGCGCCGACCGGGCCTGCCGCCGCGCCCCCTTCTTGCGCCCCGCGCTCCGCGCCGGGCACGAGCCCCTGCGCCACGGCCGCGCCGCTCATCAGAGTCGAAGCCATCAGCACCGATAAAAAGAATTTGGAGGACATTGCCGGATCCTTTCGGGATTGGGTTTATCAAAAAACAACGCTGAAAAAATTCACTCTTCGTTGCAGGCCCCCAAACGTCAGCCGGCGTTGATAAGTTCCCTGCCAGCTCCCAGCGGCTCATTCGAAGCATGTCATGCGGCAGACGTCGAATACACCCAGCCGCCGGGCGCTTTCAACGTGTAATAGCTAATTGCCAACCTTTCGTTCTACCATTGCGTGGCTGAAATTGTCTGGGTCTATGACGGAACTACTTTCTTAAGCTCCAGTTCAACGCGCAGGATCATCAGCCAAGGAAAACGTCATGACACGGAGAATTGCATTTGGCCGTCTGGCGACGGCCGCACTTTTTGCAGGTTTGACGCTGGGCCTCGCACAAACGGCGGGCGCCCAGCAGGGAGCCGCGGGACCGGGCGCAGCGGACGCCAGCCCAGCGGGACCTGGAGCCGCAGGCGGCGCGGGTGCGAAGGGCTCAGGCGGCGCGGGTTTGGCGGCATCGCCCGGGAAGGCGGCCCCGGCTGCAAAAGCAGAGGCGCCGGCTGGAGGCGGGGCGGGCTCGCAGAGCGCCGAGCGCCCCGTTAGCGGCGTGGGAAAAAGCGGCGAGGCTAAGACGTCAGCGCAACAAACCGGCGGCGAAATACCGGGCAGTCAGCCGCAGGCCGGCGCGCAAAGCGCCGGCGATCGCAACAGAGCTGGGGGAGCAGGCGACACCCACCGCTCCGCAACCTCCGAGATCGACGCCGGACAACGGACAAGAGTCCATACCGAACTCGCGCGCGCCCACATCAGGGAGGCGCCAAATCTCAACGTCAACCTGCGGATTGGCGCGACAGCTCCGCGCACAATTACAGAGTATTGGGAGCCGGTCCCTCCCACGATCATCAATATCGTTCCGGCCTGGAGCAGCTATCGCGTCATTCGAGTCGGCAATGAGATCCTCATCATCGAACCAGACACATTCGCAGTGGTGGCCGTAATCGAGGGTTAGCTCGGCCAAAAATCCAATTCCTTGCCGGACGGGCTGCGTCCGGCAAGGGTGAGTTCCCCCGGCGGCGCGCTAATTGAGTCCGAGTTTTCCGCGCAAGGTCGACAGATCTTCGGCGAGCGTGTTAACCGAGGCGGCGAGCACCTTGCGGTCGGCGTCGGTCAGCTTCTCATAGGATTCATAGCCGTTCGCCGTCTTGTATTTGCCGAGCGTCTTCGCAACGGTCGTGAAATTGCCGTCCACCTTTTTGACGAAGGTCTTGTCGTTCTTTTCGATCAGAGGCTTGAACAGGTCGAAAATCTTCTTCGAGCCGTCGAAATTGGCCTGGAAGTCATAAAGGTCGGTATGGCTGTAGCGATCTTCCTCGCCGGAGATCTTGGTCTTGGCCACTTCCTCCATCAACGCCGCCGCGCCGCCGACGACCTTCTCTGGCGGGAAGGTCAGATCCTTGATCCGCTTCGCGAGTTCTTCGACATCGGTCTGCAGCTTGTCGGCGGTTGGCGAGAGTCCGTCCGTGCTCTTTTTTTCGAACAGCCCATATTCGAGGCGGTGAAAGCCAGTGAAGCCGTCATCGTCCTCTTTCTTGTCGTGATCATCGGCGCGCGAATCGATCGCCTTGTCGAGATCGTCGAACAGTTCGGCGATCGGTTCGATCTGCTCATAATGCATGCGCGTCGGCCCGAACAGCGCCTGCGCCTTTTTGAGGTCGCCGGCCTTCACCGCGTCGGTAAAAGCCTTGGTGTCCGCGACCAGCTTCTTTGTCGCGGCCGAAACGTAAATCTTGTAGTCGGTCACAGGCGCGACGAGATCGAGCGGCGCGACCTCGGCGCGGGCGAATTGCGCGCCGCCTACGATCGAGAGCGCGACGCCTGCGGCAAGAAGCCCGGCAAGACGAGTTGGGCGCTGAGGCAATTTCATTTGTTTGCTCCTGTATGGTTGATCTCATCGCCGCGTGCGACGCGTCATGGATCTTTTTGCCGGGAAATGAGGTGGCGTCGCTGCGGACGCCTCTGGGTGGTTTGAAGGCTTCAGGACAGAGCGATGCCCGCCGCCTCCAGCATGGAGCGGCCGAGGAAATCCTGGTCGTCCCGGGCGCCTGGAAGCGTGTAGAAAAATCCGCCGCCAATCGGATTGATGTATTCCTCGAGCGGTTCGCCATCGAGCCGATGCTGGACGGCGATAAATCCCTTCTCCAGATCGGCCTGATAGGCGATGAAGAGGAGGCCCATTTCGAGCTGGCCGGATTTGGACACGCCATTCGAATAGTTGAACGGGCGGCGCAAAATGAGATTGGCGCGGGTTTCCGGCGTGCGCGGATTGGCAAGCCTGATGTGGGCGTCCATCGGCGTGATCTTGCCTTTGGGATCGGCGGCGAAATCTGGAACATCCGCTTCGGTTTTGCCGTCGAAAGGCGCGCCGGATGGCTTCTTCCGGCCGATAATCCGCTCCTGCTCGCCAAGCGGCGTGCGGTCCCAGCGTTCGACGAAATTGCGGATGATGCGCACAGCCTGATAGGTTCCCCCGACTGCCCAGGCCGGCTCTTTCGAGCCCGGCTGGACCCAGACGATCTCATTCATAACCGCCGGATCGCCGGCGTGCGGATTGGCTGATCCGTCGCGGAAGCCGAGAAAATTGCGCGCGCTTTCCGGCGGCTGGCCGGGCTTTGCCGGTAGCGCCGGAACATAGCCCTCCTGCTTCCAGCGCAGCACAAGAAGATCGGGCAGGCTCTTCAAGATGTCGCGCAGCGCGTGGATATTGGCGTCAGCGGAATTTGAAGAAAACTGCAGCGACAGATCGCCGTGGCACAGCGCCGGATCCAGCGAATCATTCTTGAAACTGGTCATTCGCGTCAGGACCGCGGGCTTCACTTTCTCGAGGCCAAAACGCTCATCGAACATCGAGGAGCCGACCGACAGGGTCGCCGTCAGATTGTCCGGCTCGACCACCGGGCCGAGCAGCCCCGAGTCCGGCGGCGGCAGGCGAGGGTCAGCCTCCGGCGGGGTCCATCCTTGCGTCAAAAGGGCGAAGCGGGTCGTCAGCGTCCTGAACAGGCGCACGAGGTCGGGCGGGCTCGAGGCGATCACATCGAACGTGGCGATCATGCCGAATTCGGGGCGCGGCGTGACGATTCCCGCCTGGTGCGCGCCGTAGAAAGGGTTGCGCTGCTGCTGTTTTTCGCTGATCGGCGCGTTGGTGACATTGCTGCTATCGCTTTGTGCGAGCGCCCTTTGCGGCGCGCCCGCTGAAAGCGCGCCGGCAAGAGCGCCGCCCGCGAGCAGAAGGCTGCGGCGATCCGGGGAAAGGGAGAGCGGAGGGGCCTTGCGAGTCGACATTGTTCTAGTCCAGTCCGATGGCGGCGTTTAGCTTTGCGAGTTCGATCGAGAGTTGACGGAGGTCGGCAGCCACAGCGGCGCGCGCGGCGCCGGCGTCAGCGCCTGTCGTCAAAGCCGCGATCGAAGCGTTGGCGGCTTTGAAACCCGCGTCGACGCGGGCGAGAAGGTCCGGCGAGGCCTTGGCGATCAGGGGACGCAGGACGCCAAAGCTCTTGGCGGCGCCGGCGACGTCGGCCTCGAAATCGGCCTGATCGGTGTGGGCGTAGCGCTCGCTGACGCCCGACGCCGCAGCGTCGGCGCTCTTGGCGAGCCATTTCGAGGCGCCTGCGGCGATATCCTCGGGAGCGATTTTCAAAGCGCGGATGCGCTCCTTCACCGTCGCGACGTCGTTCGCCAGTTTTTCGGCGACCGCAGCAAGGCCAGCGAGGCTATTTTGGCCGAAAAGTCCATATTCGAGGCGATGGAAGCCGGAGAAGGCGGGGTCTTGCTCACGCTTTTCGAAATAATCCGGCAGGGCGTTGATCGCCGCGTCGAGATCGCCGAACCGCTGCGCGGCCGGGGCGATGTGCAGATAGGGCTCGCGCGCCGGCTCGTAGAGCGATCTTGCGCGATCGAGATCGCCGGCCTTGATCGCCTCACTGAGGTTTTGCGTCGCCTCGATCAGGTCTTCGGTCTCGAGCGCGAGATAGACCTGATATTCTGCAAGCGGGCCGATGAAGGCCGTCGTTGGCGGCCGCGCCGCCTCGGCCGCCGATTGCGCCGACGGCGTGACGGTCAGCTTGCCGCGCGGATTGTTGAGCATGCCGCAGGTGATCTCGTAGACGCCCGGGTTGAGCTTTGCGGTGAGCCGCGCCGAAATCCCCGGCGCGATGTTCTCGCGCTCCTCAAGCACCATCACGCCATCGAGGATCTCCCATTCGACGACACGCTTCGAGGCGTTGACGATTTCGAACACGGTGCGCCCAGCCGGCACGGAGAGCTCGTTTGGGTCACAGGAATCGGCGTTAACTGTGATGCTGATGATCCCGGCGCTTTCCGGCGCGCGCGCTTTTTTCGACGCCAGATAGAAGGCTGCTCCTGCCACAAGGACGAGCAGCGCAGCGGCGCCGACGAGCAGCTTCATGCCCCATCCCGCCGGGGGTTGTTTAGAGGGCGTCGCGTCCATGGATCAGACTTTCTGTCGCAGATTGGCCCGTGACGCAGGCGCCGGTTCTGGCGGCGCGGCCGGCATAAGGAACAGGACAAGCGTGACGGAGAGAAAAGCAACATAGACGACAAGCTCGCCAACAGTCGGCGCGTCGCGATAACCGAGAAGTCCGGAAAACAGCACGCCGAGCGGCCCGTCGGCGGGTAGAATATGGCTCACATCGAAAGCGACGGTCTGCAGGCTGTTCCAAAGGCCCGCCTCATGCAGCGAACGCAGGGCCCCAGCGAGGATGCCGGCCGCGACGAAGAGAATGAAGACACCCGTCCAGCGGAAAAATTTGCGCAGATTGAGCCGAACGCCGCCGACATAGACGCCGTAGCCGATCGCGATCGCGCAGATGACGCCAAGCAGCGCCCCGAGCGGCGCCTCGGCGCTCTGGCTCTGCTGAAAGATTGCGAGCAGGAAGAACACGGATTCCAGCCCCTCGCGCGCCACCGCAAAGAACACCATGCCGATCAGCGCAAGACTGTGGCGACCGCCCTTGAACGCGGCGTCGACCGAGTGCTGCAATTCGCCCTTGATCGAGCGCGACGCCTTGCGCATCCAGAACACCATCGAAGTCAAAACAGCCGCAGCGATCAGCCCGACCAGAGCCTCGAAAGCCTCTTGCGCCTTCTGCGGAAATTCCGCGCTTGCGAGTTGAAGTCCGGCGCCGACGAAAAGCGACAGGGCCAGCGCGAGCAGAATGCCGAGCCAGACGAGGGGCATCGCATCGCCGCGGCCGGTCTGTTTCAGATAGCTCGCGACAATGCCGACGATCAGCGCCGCCTCGACGCCTTCGCGCAGCATAATCAGAAACGGAACTAACATCGGCGAGGGCTCACATATGGCTCCAGAGCGATGACAGGCGGGATTGCGCCAGCCGGGCGATGACGCCGTCATAGCCGCACGCCCGTCTGCTATCTTTCGAACGCAATGCCTAAGCCTTTCTCCGAAAAGGCTCAAGCATTTGTTGTTATTCAATAAATAGAATAATTCAAAACTTGGCGGCTGTGCTTGGGCGGATTTGGCGTTGTGCTTGCGGCGCGGCCCCAAGTATTTGCTGCTCAGCCCCAATGCGTGCGCCACGACATGGCGGCTCGCTCCGATTAATGTGATGTCTTGGCGCGACGCGATGGACCGGAATCTGCACGAGCGCGACCATCGCCGCGCCATAATTGAATTGAGACAGGCCGAATATGGAAGAGCCCGCCATCGCCCCCGCAGAGCCGGAGGCGCCGCCAGCAACGCCGGTCGCGGTCATTCTCTGCGAGAGCGGCCCGTCACGCCGCATCGAGGGTTTTGAGGGGGAACGCCTGCTCGACGCCCTGTTGCGCGCGAAGGCCGCTGTGACGCCGCTCTGTAACGGGCGCGCCTGTTGCGGCGGCTGCCGGATCCGCATCGAAAAACTCTGGCGCGATCGGGTGACTCCGTCGGGGCGCGGCGAACGCAGCGTGCTGCGCTATATCGACGATCCGCACGAGGACGACCGCCTGTCGTGCCAGATCGCGCTATCCGCCGAGGTCGAGGGGCTCGTCGTCCGGATGCCGGAACGGCCGCCTGCGCCGGCGCAGAAAGGCGCCGACGCCGAAGAGCTTAACGCCGGAAAGTGACCACCAGCACGTCGCGGCAGGCGGGATGCGCGGGATCGAGCGGCGTCACCGGCGTCACGCCGTGGTAAACGCGAAAATCATCGACGAAAGCGGCGTCGAGCGGCCGCGTCAGCGTGAAGGCGCCGATCTCGGTTTTTGCAAGATCGTGGATCGTCGTCTCGCCGCTCGAGACATTCTGGCGATCGACCAACAGCACCAGCACCCAGTCGACGCCGTCGCGGTGCAGCCCTTCGGGCGTCGGTAGCCCTGCCTCGCCCGCGCGCGCCTCGATGCGGAACTGGTGGACCTCGACATGCCAGGCTTCGGGCCGCTGATCGGCGGGAGTCAGCCGATCGAACAGATCGAAACTCATGCGCAAAATCGCCCGCATCGCCGGATGCGCGCCAATGTCGTCGGCGACCGGGCTGAACCAGCGTTCGAGCCCGCCGTTCAGGGCGTTATAGTCGCGGCTCTGGTAATGCGGCTGATGCGGCTTGCGAAGCGCGCCTTCGCCGGAAATCGAAAAGGCGGCGAAGCGCCTGCGCCGATAGCGTCCGCCGTCGGCCATGAAGCCGTCGACGCCGAGGTCGTTCCAGCTCTCGGCAAAGCCGTTCCAGTCGGAAAGCCCCGCGCTGCGCAGCACGGTCTCCATTGCATCGGCCTTGGCGAAGGCAAAGCCCTGGAGCTTAAGCTGCTCGGCAATCGGCTGCAGCAATCTATCCATCTCTCGTCCTTGGCTGGCGTCCTTGCTCTGTCCGCCGATATAGGCGGGATCGGGCGCAAAAACGAGGCGCCATCGCAAGGCGGCAGGATCGGTCTCAGCAGAGCGATGGCGGGCGATATCTGACCATGGCGACGACAAGCAGGCAGAGGAAGCTGCCGAAGGCGGCGGCGAGGAAGCCATCGATGTAGGACAGCACCGCCGCCTGCTGCGCGACATGCTGGCCGAGCAATTTGGCCGCGCGCGCGGCCGCCTCGGCCTCGGAGGAGCTGCCCGCAAGAATGCTGCGGTAGGCGTCGAGCCGCGCGGCAGTCTGCGCGGAGAAACTTTCGACATGCAGACCGACGAGATTGGAATGGACTTGCTCCCTGATCCGGACAAACGTCTGCATGAAGGCGGTGCCGATTTCACCGCCAAGCAACCGCGTGATCTGCATCAGACTGCCGATCGTCAGCGCATCGGCTGGCTTGATCGATCGGACGATCAGAACAAGCAGCGCGGTCAGCGCGAAGGATTGGCCCATCGCCTGCAAAACCTGCGAGGGCAGGAAATCCTGCGTCGCCCATTGGCTGGTGAGACCCGTCGCCATGAGGCACGCGACGCCGATAAAGCCGGTTCCGAGGCCAAGCACGAGACGCGGGTCGACCCGCGTTAGAAGCGCGGCGAGCGGCGCCACGATGACGAATTGCGGCAGCGCGATCCACAGCAGCACGGAGCCGACCTGCAGCTCGCGGAAATTCTGAACCGTCTGCAGATAGCTCGGGATGATATAGGCGGTCGACAGGATGATGAAGCGATAGCCGGCAAGCAGCAGGATCAGCGGAGCGAGACTTTCACGCGCGATGACACGCAGATTGATGAAGGGCCGCTCGGCGACATATTCGCGGACGATAAAAAGGCAGCTGAACAGCGCGCCGGAGATGAGAAGCCCGTTGACGAGGCCATTGTTCGTCCAGTCGAGCCGATTGCCCTGATCGAGGCCGGCGTAGAGCAAGGCGAAGCCGGAGGCGCCATAGACGAGGCCCGGCCAGTCGAGGTCGCGCAGACGCAGCGACGTCGGCGGATCGCGCGGCACGCCATAAAAAACGCAGACGAACATCAGCGGCAAGGCGATGCAATATTGCCAATGGATAAAGGCCCAGGACCAATTCTCCGCGTACCAGCCCTCAAGCGAAGCGCCGATATTCTGCGATAGCTCGGAATTCATCGCATAGACGGCGACGCCATAAATGATCAGCCGCTGCGGCAGACTGCGGACGATGAAGCTGATGGTCAGCGGAATGAACGTCCCCGAGCCGAGGCCGCCGAGAAATTGCGTGACGAAATAGGCCGTCAGATTGGGCGAAAAAGGCGCCAGCAGCGAAGTCGTGAAGAACAGCGTCACGCCATAAAGCAGAAAGCGCCTTACGCCGAAAATCGAGGCGAGATAGGCGCTCGCGACGCCGCTCGCCATCTGGCCGACGCCAAAGCTGGTCGTGATCCAGGCGCCCTCGTCGAAGCCGGCATGCAGGCCGCCGCGCAGATCCGCGAGGCCGAACGTCGTGATCCGGCTTCCGAGCGTGCTCATCATCGAACCGAGAAGGACGCCGAGGATGCCGATAAAAGGCCGCAGCGAGCCCGCCTCAGTCTGCGGCGCGGCGGCGGGCGAAACCTCGACGACGCTCATTTTTTTGGAGCCAGGTTTGGCGCGACGGGATCGATCGCAGCGCCCGTGTCGACCGTCGCGATGACCGACATGCCGGGGCGCACCAGCGCGCCGAGCGCGGGGTCGGGATCGAGCACGATCTTGACCGGAACGCGCTGCACCACCTTGGTGAAATTGCCGGTCGCGTTATCGGGCGGCAGCAGCGCGAAGGTGCTGCCGGTGCCGGGCGACCAGCTCTCGACCCGGCCCGTCAGTTTCAAATCGGGAAAGGCGTCGACGGAGATGCGCGCCGGCTGCCCCGCCCGCATGTTGGTCATTTGCGTTTCCTTGTAGTTCGCGATCACCCATATGTTCGGCAAAGGGACAACCGCGATCACCTGCGCGCCTGCGTTGACGAACTGGCCCGCCCGGACCTGACGCTGGCCGACGATTCCGTCGGCAGGCGAGACGATGCGCGTGTAGTTGAGATTGTTACGCGCAAGTTCAACGGCTGCGGCCGCCGCATCTCTTTGCGCGGCAAGCTGCTTCGCCGTCACGTCGAGCCCCGCGAGGACGGCTTTTTGCTGGTCGAGTTGAGCCTGGTTCAACAACAGCTGCGCCTGCGTGCGCTTCGCGTTGGCTTCGGCCTGTTCGGCGAGTTGCGGCGTTCCCGCTATGCGCGTCTGAAGAAGATCTTGTTGCCGTTTGAGCTCGAGCTGGTAGCGCTGCAAATCCGCCTGCGTCGCGGCGATCGTCGCCTCCGCCTGCCGGATCAGCGCGCGCTGAACGTCTTTTTGGTTGGCGAGATTGTCGAGGTTCGCTTGCGCCGCCTCCAGCGTCGCCTTGGCCTGATCCAGCGCCGCTGCATAGTCGGACGGATCGATCTCGACGATCAAATCGCCCTGGCGCACCCGCTGGTAGTCTTTTACCGCGACAGTCTTGATGTAGCCGGAGATCTTGGCGGCGAGCGGGATCAGATCGCCGGCGATGTTGGCGTCGTCTGTTGTCTCGAAGCGTGCTGCGCCGGTCCAGCGATCCCAATGTCCGGCCACATACCAGGCGAGATAGCCGATGGCGGCGACCGCGATCAGCCGCAGCAGCGACGGGAGAAAGGACCAGCGTCCGCGTCGCGCATCTCCGGCGGCGGAACTCGGCGCGGCGGGAGCGGCGCCGCCCGGCGGGGGCGAGCCGGCATCGCGCATCGTTTCATTCATGCTGAAGCTCGTCCTTTTCATTCCGCCTTCGAAGCAGAGCCAGAGCCTTCCGGCCAAAATCTTAGACCCCCAGGATCGGCTGTCAAAGACGCGCTCTGATCCGGCGCGGATTTGAGTTGAGTCGTCAGCCATGTTAGCTATTGGGGGCTCAAAACGACCGAGCGGGTTCGGCCCTGACGGCGGGACCGGCCATCGGCGCTAAACAAATCTGCTTCTTGCAACGCCGCGACATAATGAAGGAGCGCCTCATGAGCACAGTGTCCTACCAGGTTGTCGAGCATGACGGCGGCTGGGCCTATACATTCGACGGCGTCTATTCCGAAACCTTCGCCAGCCACGCTGCGGCGCTCGCCGCCGCCAAGCGCGCCGCCGCCGAGCAGCGCACGCCCGGCGAGACCGCGGAGATCGAATACGAGACCGAAAAAGGAAAATGGAAAGTCGAGCGCGCCGCGGGCGACGATCGGCCGTCGACCAAGGTCATCGATTAAGGGGGGGGGACGGCGCAAGGCCCAAAGGGCCGCCGTCATTTCGCGCTGCGGCGCAAAAGACGAAGTCCCGTCGTTCAGGCCAAAGCAAAAAATGACGAAGGTCATATCAACGCCGCCGGGCGTCGCGCAGCCTCTGGCGGCGGATTGATTCTATAGCTCGCCTGTTAAGAACTGCGCCCGGCCGAAGCCGAACGACCAGTCCTCATCCGTGTTTTCGACGCAGGAAACCATGAGATCGGCCGGATCGACGCCGCAGCGCTCCTGCAGATAGCGAGCAAGCCGCGCGTAAAAATCGACTTTCTGATCGCGCGGCCGCGGCCTTGTCGTCACCTGAACGACCACAACCTTCGCGGTGCGCGCGAATCCGAGGCCAGTATCCTCGATAATCATGCGCGAGGCCGGATGCTCCTGTACGATCTGATAGCGGTCGCCGGCCGGAACATGGAAGGCGTCGAACATGGCGTCATGCGCCGCATCAAGCAGCGTTTTCAGCTCGTTGTCGGTGCGGCCCTCGACGAGATCGATGCGTATCAGCGGCATGGCGAACTTTCTTTACGGGCTCATTGGAGCGGCTGAAGGGCTTTGGGACCAAGCGGATGCGTTGAAACAATGGCTTAGAGCCAATGTCCGATCCAGTCAGAGCGGTTTTTGTTCTAGCGCCTCGCCTCCGACAGATGATCGAAGCGGCGGCGATAGGCGCCAAGGCCCATGGTGTCGGAGCGAAGCTGCATGATGAGGTCGTGCAGTTCGGCGGCTGGAGCCAAGGCCTCGACGTCGTCCCAGCCGGGCCAGCCGGGTTTTTCCATATAGCCCATGATCTGGCCGCGCCGCCCGCTGAGCAGGCGCTGCGCCGCCGCCGTAAAGGCGTTCGGCACGCTGACGATCACATGATCGACCGGCTCCAGCAGGAAAGGCTCGGCCTTGGCCAGCCCCTCGACCACGCCCATGCGCGTCGCGGTGCGAAACGCCATATCGGAGCTGTCGACCGCATGGAAAGTGCCGTCGACGAGCGTGACGGCGACATCGACGACGGGATAGCCGAGCGGGCCTTTCTGCATCGCCTCCTCGGCGGCCTCCCGCACAGCCGGAATATAGTTTCGCGGGATTGCGCCGCCGACGATTTTATCGACGAAGAGAAATCCGGCGCCGCGCGGACGCGGCTCGATCTCCAGCTTGACGTCGGCGAACTGGCCGTGGCCACCGGTCTGCCGCTTCAGCCTTGCGTGCTGCGACACGGCGCGCCGGATGGTTTCCTTATAGGCGATCTTCGGCGCGCTCACGGCGACCTCGACATTATAGATTGAACTCAAGCGTTCGATCGCGACGTTCAGGTGGATTTCGCCCTGCCCTTTGAGGATCGTCTCGCCGGTCTCGATCCTGTGTTCGACGCTGAGCGAAGGATCGTCCTGCGTGAGCTTTCCCAGCGCCGCCGAGAGTTTCACATCGTCCTTGCGGTCTTTTGGCGCGATCGCGAGTTCATATACGGGCGGCGGCGGTTCGGGAAAGGGCTCATTGTCCGAGGCCCCGAGAAAAGCCCCCGTCGAGACGCCGTCGAGGCGCCCAAGCGCGACGAGTTCGCCCGCGTCGGCCTCCGGCGCGCGCACGGAATCGGTTCCAGCGAAGCGATAGATGCCGCCGACCCTGACGCCGCCGAGCGTCGCGCCGTCGCGCAGGGCGCCGCGCCAGATTCGGCCATAGCAAAGCTTGCCGGCCTGCACGGTCTTGAAAATCTGCACCGCCGGTTGATCGCCGCCCTCGACGCCGCGGCGCCTTGCGGTTTCAAGCGCAAGCGGCACGTCGTGACGCAACGCTTTCCAGAGCCGGAACACGCCATGGCCGCGGCTCGCCGAGCCGATCAGCACCTCGACGATCGAATCCCGCGCCTGATCCTTCGACAAGTGAGCATAAAGCTCGTCGGCGGTCGGCGTCATGTCCTCGAGAATCTTCTCCATCAGCGCGTCGTCCTGATCGGCAAGCGCCTCGGCGAGCCCTTCATGGGCTTCTCTTTCCGCCTCGATCATGGCGGCGGGCAGCTCGATCGGCTGGACCTCCTGCTTGTCGCCATAGCGGTAGGCGCGTTCGGTGACGACGTCGACATAGCCGACGACAGCGTCGCCGGCGCGGATCGGCAATTGCCGCGGCGCCAGCGGACGCGCCGAATGGCTCTGCAGCGCCGCAATCAGATCGGAGAAAGAGCCCGCCAGCGCATCGATCTTGTTGATGAAAATAAAATGCGGCAGCCCGTGCTGTTCGAGCGATTTTAAAAGCAGCGGCAAATTGGCGACGCGCTCGGCGGTCGGCTCCACGACGACGACGGCAAGATCGACCGCCGTCAGCGCCGCCTCGGTTTCAAAAGCAAATTCGACAGATCCGGCGCAATCGAGGATCGACCAGCGCTCGCCGAGAAAGGCGCAATGGCCGAGCCGCGCCTCGGCGGCCGCCGCGCTTCTTCCGTTTCCGCGCGGCTCGCCCTGCCGCTTGTGCGGCGCGCCGGCGGCGCCCATCAAGGCGTCAAAGAGGGTGGATTTGCCCGCGCCCTGCGGGCCAATGAGGGCGATCGAGCGCGGTCCTGCGGCCTTCTGTCCATTCATGGCGACGCCTCCTCGGTCCGGCGCGGGCGGCCAATCAGGCGTCCTGAGGCGGACTTAAGCTCTCTTGTTTTATCGTCATTCTCGAACGAACGCGTCGTTTGTCAATCGGCCACCCCTTCATGCGCCGCGCTGGCGCGCGATTTGCTCAGAAAACAGGCGGCGCTTCTTGTGCGCCATGAAGAAAAGGGACATCCCTTCAACCTTGAGAGGAACTGCCTGGTTCGCGTCCGATCCGCTCAAACGACGCGCACGCCGCCGCCCGGTCGGGTGGCTGTTCCTCCCCAGAAGAGGCATTAATGACGAAAGTTCTCGACCCCAATCCGGCGAATGGCGCCTCCACGATCGAGCGCCCGCTCATCGACGATATTCGCCTGCTTGGCCAGATCCTCGGCGACACCATCCGCGAGCAGGAAGGCGAGGAGACTTTTGACCTCGTCGAGCAGGCGCGCCGCCTCAGCGTCGATTTCGGGCGCCACGCCGACCCCGACGCCGAGCTCAAGCTGAACGAGCTGCTGCGCGCCTTGACGCCGCAACAGGCGATGGCCGTGATCCGCGCCTTCAGCTATTTCGCCCATCTCGCCAATATTGCCGAGGACCGCCACAATATCCGCCGACGCGCCGCCCAGGCCGCCGAGCGCCCGGACGAGCACGAGGGCGGCACGCTCGGCAAAACCTTCGAGCTGCTCGCCGCCGCAGCCATCACGCCGGAGGCCGTGGCGGAGGCGATTGCGCAGGCCCGCGTTTCCCCGGTGCTGACCGCCCATCCAACAGAGGTGCAGCGCCGCAGCCTGCTCGACGCCGAGCGGGCGATCGCGCAACTGCTGCTTGCCCGCGAAACCCTCAGCGGCGAGCGCCAGCGCAAGCAGAATGAGATGATGCTGCGGGCGCGCATCGCGCAGCTGTGGCAGACGCGCCTCCTGCGCTACGCGCGGCTTTCGGTGCGCGACGAAATCGAAAATTCGCTCGCCTTCTACCAGATGACCTTCTTGAAGCAGATTCCCCAGCTCTACGCCAAGATCGAGGAGCATCTCGGGAGTCTGCCCGTCGCCAACTTCTTTCGCATGGGCTCCTGGATCGGCGGCGACCGCGACGGCAATCCGAACGTCAACGCCGGCACGCTGGAACTCGCGCTGCGCCGCCAATGCGACACCGCGCTCCGCTATTATCTGCGCGAGATCCATGAACTCGGCGCCGAGCTTTCGATTTCCGGCCGGCTGTTTGGCTGCACGGCCGCCCTGCAGGAGCTCTCTGACAAATCCGGCGACGAAAACCCCTTCCGCGAAGACGAGCCCTACCGGCGCGCGCTGATCGGCATGTATTCCAGGCTTTCGGCGACTCTGACGCTGCTGACCGGCGGCGAGGCGCTGCGCCACGCCGTCGCCCCCGGCGAGCCCTACGCCAACGCCGGCGAACTGCAGGCGGATTTCGGCATTATCGAGGATTCCCTGCGCGCCAACCACGGCGCAGCGCTGATCCCCGGCCGGCTCGGACCGCTGCGCCGCGCGGTCGATGTGTTCGGCTTCCATCTCGCCTCGGTCGATCTTCGCCAAAGCTCGGACCGGCACGAGGAAACGCTGAAGGAACTGATGTCGGTCGCCCGCGTCGTTCCGGACTATTCGGCCCTCGACGAAGCGGCGCGGCAAAAGCTTTTGATCGACCTTCTGCGCGATCCGCGCCCGCTGCGCGTGCCGGGCGTGACCTACAGCCCGCGCACGGAGGAAGAGCTGGAAATCTTCGAGGCCGCGCGCGACGCGCGCCGGACCTTCGGAGAGCCTGCCGTCGTCCATTACATCATCAGCCACACCGAAACGGTGAGCGACCTGCTTGAAGTGCTAACGCTCCAGAAAGAGTGCGGCATGGTCCATGGCGTGCTCGGCGAGGCGGGAACCGCGGCTGAGCTGATGGTCGTGCCGCTGTTCGAGACGATCGAGGATCTGCGCAACGCCGCGACGATCATGCGCGGCTTCTACGCCCTGCCGGGAATAGCCGAGCTGACGCGCGCCTCGGGCGCCGAGCAGGAAATCATGCTCGGCTATTCCGACAGCAACAAGGACGGCGGCTTCTTCACCAGCAACTGGGAGCTGTACCGCTCCTCGACCGCGCTCGCCGCGCTGTTCAGGGAACACGAAGGCATTGCGCTGCGCCTGTTCCACGGCCGCGGCGGCACGGTCGGTCGCGGCGGCGGCCCGAGCTATCAGGCGATTCTCGCCCAGCCGGCGGGCACCGTCGCGGGCCAGATCAGGCTCACCGAACAGGGCGAGGTCATCTCTTCGAAATACGCCAATCCTGAGATTGGCCTCCTCAATCTCGAAGCGCTGGTCGCGGCGACGATGGAGGCGACGCTGCTGTCTTCCGCCGGGGAGGCGCCGCAAGAATTCCTCGACGCTGCGGCGGAGCTGTCGCAGGCCAGTATGAAAGCGTTTCGCGCCGTCATTTATGACAATCCGCGTTTCGTCGATTACTTCTTCACCGCAACCCCGATCGCCGAAATCGCCGAACTCAACATTGGCTCGCGTCCGGCCTCGCGCAAATCGACGCGCCGCATCGAGGATCTGCGCGCGATCCCGTGGAGCTTTTCCTGGGGCCAGGCCCGCATCAACCTGCCGGGATGGTTCGGCTTTGGCTCGGCGGTCGAGCAGTTCATCGCCGAGGCGCCCGCCGAGCGGATGGCGCTGCTGCGGCGGATGGGCGCCGAGTGGCCGTTCTTCCGCGCGCTCTTGTCGAATATGGACATGGTGCTCGCCAAGGCCGACATGGGATTGGCCGGGCGCTATGCCGAGCTTGTGCCCGATCAGGAGCTCGCGCAATCCGTGTTCGCCTCGATCAAGGCCGAGTGGGCGAGCACCACAAAGGCGTTGAACGAGATCACCGGCGTTTCGACGCGGCTCTCCGACAATCCGGCGCTTGCCGGCGCCATAAGGCACCGATTCCCCTATATTTCGCCGCTAAATCATCTGCAAGTCGAGCTGCTGCGCCGCTGGCGCGCCGGCGAACACGACGACAAGACGCTGCGGGCGATCCTCATCACCATCAACGGCGTCGCGGCGGGCTTGCGCAATACGGGCTGAGCCGTAAGCTCGCGCGGGCGCGTCGCTTTGGACGCTGCCGCCCGAGCCGACGGAACCCCTTTTGACCGATTATGTTCGCCGCATTCTGGACGCCCGCGTTTACGACGTCGCTTCTGTAACGCCGCTCGACCGGCTGAACCGGCTGAGCCGGCGCCTCGGCTGTGACGCACTGCTGAAGCGCGAGGATCTGCAGCCGGTCTTTTCCTTCAAGATCCGAGGCGCCTATAACAAGATCGCGCGGCTCGACGCCAAGGCGCGCGCGGCCGGACTGATCTGCGCCTCGGCCGGCAATCACGCGCAAGGCGTCGCGCTGTCGGCAAGGCGGCTCGGCGTCAAGGCGCTGATCGTCATGCCTGTGACGACGCCGCAGATCAAGATCGACGCGGTGCGCTTCTTTGGCGGCGAGGTGGCGCTGAAGGGCGACGCGTTTGACGAGGCCTATGCCTACGCCCGAGCGCTCGAGGCCGAGCGCGGCCTCACTTTCCTGCACCCTTTCGACGATCCCGACGTGATCGCCGGCCAGGGCACCGTCGGCATGGAAATCATGCAGCAGCACGCCGACCCGATCGAGGCGATCTTCGTGCCGATCGGCGGCGGCGGGCTTGCCGCCGGAATCGCGTCTTATGTGAAATTCCTGCGGCCCGAGACAAAGGTGATCGGCGTCGAGCCGATCGAGGCCGCCTCGATGAAAGCCTCGATCGAGGCCGGCGAGCGGGTCGTGCTCGAAAAAGTTGGACTCTTCGCCGACGGCGTCGCCGTGCGCCAGGTCGGCGTCGAGACTTTTCGCGTCTGCCGCGAACTGCTGGACGATATTCTTCTCGCCGGCACGGACGAGATCTGCGCCTCCATCAAGGATATTTTCGAAGACACCCGCGTCGTCGCCGAACCCGCGGGGGCGCTGTCGCTCGCCGGGCTCAAGGCCTATGCGGCGAAGAATCCGCAACGCAGCGGCGCGCTCATCGCCATCAACAGCGGCGCCAATATGAATTTCGACCGGCTTCGCCATGTCGCCGAACGGGCCGAAATCGGCGAGGCGCGCGAGATCCTGCTCGGTGTCACGATCCCCGAGGAGCGCGGCAGCTATCGCAGCTTCATCGCCCGGCTCGGCAAGCATACGATCACCGAGTTCAACTATCGCTACGCTGGGGCCGGCGAGGCGCATGTTTTCGTCGGCCTCAGGCTGCACGACGCCAAAAAAGAAAAGGCGCAGCTCATCACCGAGCTCGAAAGCCTCGGCTATGGCGTGCTCGACATCAGCGCCGACGAAACCGCCAAGCTGCATGTGCGCTACATGGTGGGCGGGCGCGCCAGCGGGCTTGGCGACGAAATCATCTTGCGCTGCGAATTCCCCGAGCGCCCCGGCGCGCTGCGCGAATTTCTCGATTGCCTCGGCGTCGATTTCAACATTACTCTGTTTCACTACCGCAATCACGGCGCCGATTACGGCCGCGTGCTGGTCGGCGTGCTGGCGCCTCAGGGCGAGCGGGCGCGGCTCAATGAAAGGCTGGCGGCGCTCGGATACCCTTACGAGGACGAGACTGCCAATCCCGCCTATCACATGTTCCTGAAGGAGCGCTGAGCCGGCGCGCTGCGTTGATTAGCCTCAAGGCCGCCGCCGCGCGCGCCCCTATCCTTCAGCGCAAACTAAGGAGCCAGATATGGTCAGGATGATGAAGGCGGCGGTCGTGCGCGAGTTCGGCAAGCCGCTCGTGATCGAGGACGCGCCCGTGCCGACGCCAGGGTTCGGCGAGGTTCTTGTCAAGGTCATGGCCTGCGGCGTCTGCCACACAGATCTGCACGCCGCCGACGGCGATTGGCCGGTGAAGCCGACCCCGCCGTTCATTCCCGGCCATGAAGTCGCGGGCGTCGTCGCAGCTCTCGGGCCTGGCGTCACCGGACTGAAAGAGGGCGACGCTGTCGGCGTCGCCTGGCTGCATGACTCCTGCCTGCACTGCGAATATTGCGAAACAGGATGGGAAACGCTGTGCGAGCATCAGCACAACACGGGCTATAGCGTAAACGGCGGCTTCGCCGAATATGTGATCGCGGCTGCCCCCTTCGCAGCAAAGCTGCCGGCCAATATCGACTTCGCCGCGATCGCGCCGATCCTCTGCGCCGGCGTCACCACCTACAAGGGGATCAAGGAAACCGAGGCGAGGCCCGGCGAATGGCTCGCCATTTCGGGCGTCGGCGGGCTTGGCCATGTCGGCATCCAATATGCCAAGGCGATGGGCCTACATGTCGTCGCGCTCGACATCGCGCCGGAAAAACTGGAACTCGCCAGGGCGGCCGGCGCCGACATCGCGGTCGATGCGCGCGCGCCGGACGCGGTGGCGCAAGTTCTCGCCGCGACGGGCGGCGGCGCCCATGGCGTGCTGGTGACGGCCGTCTCGCCGCCGGCCTTCGGTCAAGCCATTCGTCTCGTGCGCCGCAATGGCACGGTCAGCCTTGTCGGCCTGCCGCCGGGCGACTTCCCGACGCCGATCTTCGAGGTGGTGCTGAAGCGCATCACGATCCGCGGTTCGATCGTCGGCACGCGCCACGACCTCGATGAGGCGATCGCCTTTGCAGCCGAGGGCAAGGTCAAGGCCGAGATCACCCGGGCGCCGCTCGAAGATATCAACGACATTTTCGCAAGGCTGAAGGCCGGCGAGATCGAGGGACGGATGGTCCTCGATTTTTCGGCAACATCGGGATGATTCGGCCAGTCTGCTAAAGAAGCAGCCCGGCGCTCACTCCTCGAGCACGTAAGAGCCGGGCGCGTCCGCGATCGCCGGATAATGCACGGAGCCCATCGCAGGAGGCGGAACACTCGGCCCGGAGCGCGCGTCGAGCCACTCCCACCACGCCGGCCACCACGAGCCCTCGCGCCGCTCCGCCTTTGCAAGCCAGTCGTCCGGCCCGACGTAAAGCGCGCCGACCTTGCGACGGCCGATCGAATAATGCCGATGCTTGTGACCGGGCTCGCTCACCACGCCGGCATTGTGGCCGCCCGACGTCAAAACAAACGTCAGGTCGGCGTCATTCAAAAGCTCGATCTTGTAGACGGACCGCCAGGGCGCGATGTGGTCGGTTTCGGTGCTGACCACAAACAGCGGCGCGCGGATATCGCTGATCGCGACCGGCTTGCCCGCGACAAAAAACCGGCCCTCGGCGAGATCATTGTCGAGAAAGAGGCGGCGCAGATATTCGCTGTGCATGCGCGCGGGCATGCGCGTGCCGTCCGCGTTCCAGGCGAGAAGGTCGTTCGGATGTTCGCGCTCGCCCAGGAGATAGGATCGCGTCATGCGCGACCAGATAAGATCATTGGAGCGAAGCAGACGAAACGCGCCCGCCATCTGGCGGCTGTCGAGATAGCCTTGCGCGCGCATCACATCATCGAGAAAGGCGAGTTGATCCTCTGTGATGAACAGCTTCAGTTCGCCGGCTTCGGTGAAATCGGTCTGCGCGCAAAACAGTGTAAGGCTGCCGAGGCGCTCATCGCCGTCGCGCGCCATCGCCGCCGCTGCGATGGTCAAAATCGTGCCGCCGAGGCAATAGCCGCAGGCGTGGATTTTCGCCTCGCCGCAGATGTCGCTGACGGCGTCAAGCGCGCTCATCACGCCCTTGAGGCGGTAATCGTCGAGCGCAAAATTGCGAAACTCAGACCCTGGATTACGCCAGGACAGGGCGAACACGGTATAGCCCTGCGCCACGAGAAAGCGGATCAGCGAATTCTCCGGCGACAGGTCGAGGATGTAATATTTCATGATCCAGGCCGGAACGATCAGCACCGGCTCAGGATGGACGCTTGCGGTCGTCGGCTCATATTGGATGAGCTCGATCAGCTCGTTGCGGAAGACGACCTTGCCCGGCGTTGCGGCGATATCGTGTCCGACGCGAAACCCGTCTGCTCCGGAGGGGCGCCCCGTCACCGACTCCTGGAAATCGATCAGGAGATTTTTGGCGCCCTGGACGAGATTGGCGCCGCCGGACTTCATCGTCGCGCGGAGAGCCTCGGGGTTAAGCCAGAAAAAATTCGACGGCGACCAGACGTCGAGCAACTGGCGCGCGGCGAAAGAGACGATGCGTTGATTGTCGACGTTGACGCCGCGCGCGCCCTTTGTCGCCAGCGCCCACCATTCCTCGGCGAGCAGGAAGCCTTGCGAGATGGCGTTGAAGGGCGGCTCGCGCCAGGCCGGGTCGTTGAAGCGGTGATCTCCCGCCGGCGCTTCGATCGGCCTTTCGCCACTGACCGCCCCTTCGAAACGGCGCCATTGCCGCGCTGCCGCCTGGGCCAGTTCAAGCCGGCGAAACGGCGCATTGGCGAGATGCGCGCCCCAGTCAAGACAAGCGAGCCAATGCGCGCACACCGAGAGGCCGCCGGAAAAATTTCCCTCGGCCGCGTGCAGCACGCTGTCGAGCGTATTGATCTGGGCGCCATCTGTCGCCGGCGGCGTGGCCGGCGCGGGACTGACCGGCTGAGGAAAAAGCTGCTTGTTCATATGGGTCCGCTTCGCTCGTCGGGATCGCGATGCGCAGGATAACCCAAGATTGAGCCCGACGCGATTTGCGTTGGACCGACCGGCGGGCCACGCCCCGGGGAGACTGAGACATAGCCCGCCGAAAACTGAAGCGCCGCCAGCGCCGGAGCGGCGCGCCGGTTAAATCAAGAACTCAGATGGCGCAAACCAAGCCGGTCCTGAACGCGCACGCGGCGCGCGCTCGGCAGGGCGATCATCTCGTCGCGTTCGAGCTGGGACAGCGTGCGCGACACCGTCTCGATGGTCAGTCCGAGATAATCGGCGATGTCCTGACGCGACATGGCGAGCTCGACAACATCGTCATTGACGGAGCGATCGATCATGTCGGTGAGGAAGGCCGCGACTTTCT
Organism: Methylocella silvestris; assembly: GCF_002891535.1. GTDB lineage: Bacteria > Pseudomonadota > Alphaproteobacteria > Rhizobiales > Beijerinckiaceae > Methylocapsa > Methylocapsa silvestris_A. The sequence continues at coordinate 30,251 of NZ_PDZR01000005.1, forward strand.
GGGATGCGCTGCGGCGTCCGAGCAACAGTGCGTGATCCTGCGCGCGTCGCATGCCCTGCAGGGCCAACGACAGCAGCTGCGGCGCCAGCGCGGCGTCGGCCGGAGACATCGCCTCGGAGCCGCGCCAGCGATACGCGACGACATAGGCCTCGCACACCGCCTCGGCGGACAGGCGGTGGCGGCCGCCGTCCTCGAACCCAAAGGCGTCGCCCGGCAGATAGAAGGCGTCGATCTGGCGGCGGCCGTCGCTCCTGAATTTGCAGGTGCGCACCAGTCCGCTGACAACCTTGTAGAAGGAAACGCTTTCGGCGCCGTCCGAGTAAAGTTCGGCGTCCGGCGCGACATGCAGCAACTGGCCGCCCGACGCGACGCCGGCAGGGATCTTTTCAGCCGCTGAGGCGGACATCCATGACGCCTTCGCCGGGACGGCGCGCCGCATCGAAAATGCAGGTTCCGATAAAACCGAGAACGTCGCCGACATAGGAAAGCTCCACCTCTGAAGAGATCGCGTCTCTTCGTGTAGCTCCGGGCGGCGCCGCGGCCTATTCGCAATTGTTCTACGGGATTATACGTATCCGCGCCACAGGCCGCCTTCGCGGACTGGCCTTTCAGGCTCTCAACAGTCGCCGAGAATGATCAGAAGCGTGTCGATCAGCGCCGTGTCGAGCAACGGCTTTTCCAGAACGAGATGAACCCCGGCGGCGCCCGCCTGCTGGCGAAATCCGGCGGTCGCATGATTGGTCAGCACGATCGCGGGCAATTGCTTGTTGCGCGCCCGTAGCCGCCGCAACAATTCGAATCCATTCATTTGCTTCATGCCGCCGTCGAGAATGACGCAGGCTGCGCGCGGCAGATCCGCGTCGGCCAGAAGCTCCGCCGGACCGCTGTGGGCGTGCACGTCGATCCCTTCGAGTCTCAAGGCGAACTGCAGCGCGTCGCGCACGCCCTGATCGTCGTCGGCGATCAGAACGAGACGCTCCGCATTAGCCATAAAAGGAGCTCCAGCGTCGGCCGCGACGCCGCATTGCGTAATCATAGGAAGAAAATAATCAGCAAGGCCGAGCAGCGCCTTGATTCAGCGCAACGGACCAATGGCCGCCGCGACTCGACGCCGCAGCGTGAGGCCAAAAAGTTGCCGCCTTTTCGGGCGCGACGTCACGCTGCAAGCATTCAGGATCGATCCTTTTTTTTCATGGCTTCGGACCGATTGAGCGCGAATCATCGCGATCTGAAGCGCTCAATAATGCGATCCCGAGCGCACCACAAAGGCCATGCGCACCAGTTCCGACAGGCTCGCCGCGCCCATCTTGGTCATGACATTGGCGCGGTGCACTTCGACCGTGCGCGGGCTGATTTTGAGATCATAGGCGATGGTCTTGTTGGGCTGCCCCGCGACAAGGCCGTCCAACACCTCGCGTTCGCGCGGGGAGAGATTTTCGAGCCGAGCGCGGATCGCCGCGAATTCCACCTCGATCTGCGCGTCATGCGTCTGCCGGTCAAGCGCGAGGCGGATCGCCGCGAGCAGGCTCTCGTCGTCGAACGGCTTTTCAAGGAAGTCGACGGCGCCCGCCTTCATCGCCTCTACGGCCAAGGGAACGTCGGCGTGGCCGGTCATGACGATGACCGGCAGCCCGCTGCGGCTGGCCTTCATAAGATGCAACAATTTGATGCCGTCGACCTCCGGCATTCTGACGTCGGTGACGACGCAGCCTGGCTGCGCGTCGCCGAGCCCCTCGACAAAGACCGTAGCCGACTCATAGACCCTCACGGCGTAGCCCGAGGCCATGAGCAGAAAGGCGAGCGCCCGGCGCACCGCCTCGTCATCGTCGATCAAATGGATCACGGCGTCAGCCATCGGTCATCTCCTCACGGCTTAAGGCCTTGAGGGTGAGTCGGAACACGGTTCCGCCGCCGGGATTAGGCTCGACCCACAAGCGGCCGCCATGCGCCTCGATGATGGTGCGCGAGATCGACAGGCCAATTCCCAAACCGTCGGGCTTGGTCGTCACGAAGGGCTGAAACAGCTGCGCGGCGATATCGGGCGAAATTCCCGGCCCCGTGTCGGCGACGCTGACCTCGACCATGTCGCCGGCAAGCTCAGCCGTGGCGATTGTCAATTCGCGGCGCGCCGAGTCGAGCATGGCTTCGATCGCATTGCGCATCAGATTGAGGATGACCTGCTCGATCTGGATCTTGTCGACCAGCACGAAAGCGACGCGGGGATCAAAGGCGAAGCCGACGCGCACGCCGGTTTCCTTGATGCCGACAAGGGCCAGCGCGCTCGCCTCCTCGATCAATTTGGGCAGGCCTTCGACCTGCCGTTCGCTCTCGCCGCGGGCGACGAACTGGCGCAGACGCTTGATGATCTGGCCCGCGCGCAGAGCCTGGGCGGCGGCGCGTTCGACGCCGTCGCGCACCATCGCCGTCTTGTCGCCGCCCTTGTCGGCGTCAAGCAGCCTGCGGCAGCCGTTGAGATAGCTCGCGATGGCGGTCAGCGGTTGATTCAACTCATGGGCGAGGGTCGAGGCCATCTCGCCCATCGCGGTAAATCGTGAGATATGCACCAGCGCCGATTGCAAATCCTGCAGCCGCTGCTGGGTTTCCTGCCGTTCGGTGAGGTCGCGCACAAAGCCTGTAAAGAAGCGGCGCTCGCCCGACTGCATCTCGCCGACGGCAAGCTCCATCGGAAAGGTCGAGCCGTCCTTGCGCAGCCCGACGACGACGCGGCCAAGACCGATGATGCGCCGCTCGCCGGTGCGCCCATAGCGTTCAAGGTAGGAATCATGCTGCCCGCGATAGGGCGAGGGCATCAGCAGGCTGACGTTGCGGCCGACCGCCTCCTTTGCGCTATAGCCGAACAGCCGCTCGGCGTTGGCGCTGAAGGATTGCATGACGCCCATGCTGTCGATGACGATGGTGCCTTCGGGAACGGTGTCGAGCACCGAACGCAGATGCGCCTCGCGCTCGCGGAGTTCGATCTCGGCGCGTTTGGCGGTCGTGACGTCGCGGGCGACCTTGGCGACGCCGACGAGATGGCCCGCCTCGTCCCAGACGGGCGAGACGGAAACCGAGACGTCGATGATCACGCCATCCTTGCGCCGCCGCCGCGTCTCGAAATGCTCGATCCGCTCGCCGCGCCTGATGCGCTCGAGGATTTTCATCATTTCGTCGCGTTGGTTCTGCGGCGCGAGAACGGCGATGGTGTCGCCGATGATCTCTTCCGCCTTGTAGCCGAACACGGTCTCCGCGCCCCTGTTCCAGTCGGTGATGACGCCCTCTGGCGTCGCGCCGATGATCGCGTCATCGGAAAAGGCGACGATGGCGGCGAGCCTGCTCTCAGCCTCCTCACTCGACTTTCGCCACCGCCCGGCGATCAGAATGCCGACCGCCTCGGCGGCCTCGCCCGCGCCCATGAAGCGCCCGCGCGCCCGGATGCGCGTTTCCGCCGAGGCACGCGCCGGAGCAAAGTCGAAATCATAAGGAGCCAGGGCTTGCGCACTGGCGCGCAGCGCGGCGTCGGCGCCCGCGCGGTCCTCGGCGGCGACGAGATCGAGGAAGCCGGCATAGTCGAGAGTCGCCGCCTCGGCGCCGAGCAGCGTCGCCGCCAGCGCCGACAGTCTGACGGCGCCCGTCGCGGGGCGCCAGCGCCATGCGCCGGCTCCTGCCGCCTTGAGGCCCCGCGCCGCCTCGTCTCTGAGGAAGGGCGCATGTTCGGGCAAAGCATCATCGTCGAGACGCATTTTTGAAAATATCCCGCAGCCGCGCGGACATGATCCTATTTCCGCACATCCCTCGCGCCTGAAGTCGCGAGCATAGCCTCCGCCGGGCGGCAAATCGAGCCTTGCGCCTCAGATTGGCTTTCACGCGAAACGCTTGGAGGGCTCTCCGATCACATCGAAACATCTGATCGACAGGAAATCGCTCTACATCAATAAGTTGGAGCATGTCCCGTCCAGAACCGGACAAGCTCCAACGCCGAACGCCGTGAAGAAGGTCATGGCGGGTTCGCCGCCGATATGCTTGCCTGCGGCGCGGGCGCATCGCCCTGAGGAGACATCATGAAAGCGCTCGTTTATCACGGACCCGGCCAAAAGGCGCTCGAGACTCGCCCGAAACCACAGATCGAGGCGCCCGGCGACGCCATCGTCAAACTCGTCAAGACCACGATCTGCGGCACCGACCTGCATATTCTGAAGGGAGACGTGGCGACCTGCGCGCCGGGGCGGATTCTCGGCCATGAGGGCGTCGGAATCATCGACAGCGTCGGCGCCGGCGTCACCGCCTTTCGGCCCGGCGACCGCGTGCTGATCTCCTGCATCTCGTCCTGCGGCAAATGCGACTATTGCCGCCGCGGGCTCTACTCCCACTGCACGACGGGGGGCTGGATCCTCGGCAATGAAATCGACGGGACGCAGGCCGAATATGTGCGCACGCCGCACGCTGACACCAGCCTCTACCGCGTTCCGGCCGGCGCCGACGAGGAAGCGCTCGTGATGCTGAGCGACATTCTGCCGACCGGCTTCGAATGCGGCGTGCTGAACGGAAAGGTAGAGCCTGGATCCACCGTCGCGATCGTCGGCGCGGGCCCGATCGGCCTCGCCGCCCTGCTCACCGCGCAATTCTACGCGCCCGCCGAAATCATCATGGTCGATCTCGACGACAACCGCCTCGATGTGGCGCGCCGCTTCGGAGCAACGCATACAATCAACAGCGCGGACGGCAAGGCGGCCGAGGCGGTCAAGGCGCTGACGGGCGGGATCGGCGTCGATACGGCGATCGAGGCCGTCGGCATTCCGGCAACCTTCCTGCTGTGCGAGGATATCGTCGCGCCGGGCGGCGTGATCGCCAATGTCGGCGTGCATGGCGTCAAGGTTGATCTCCACCTCGAACGGCTCTGGGCGCACAATATCACGATCACGACGCGGCTTGTCGACACCGTGACGACGCCGATGCTGCTGAAGACCGTGCAGTCGAAAAAGCTCGATCCCCTGCAACTCATCACGCACCGGTTCACGCTTGATCAGATCATCGACGCCTATGACACATTTTCGCGGGCGGCCGATACAAAAGCGCTGAAGGTCATCATTTCGGCTTGAGCCGCCAGCGCCGCGCCGGCGCTGCTGCGCCGGCGAAAAACGCGGGGTGACGCTAGCGATATTATATTATATATCGCTTATTTTCTCTCGGCCCGGCGAACGGGGTAAGAGAACGGAGGACGCCATGCGGTTTGGTCTGTTCAGCACTTTCGACAATCCTCATGGCGACTTCGCGCAGGCCTACGCCGAACAAATAAGCCTCGTCCGGCTGGCCGAAGGCCTTGGCTTCGACGAAGCATGGGTGGTCGAGCATCATTTCAACGCCGAATCGCCGATTCCTTCCTGCCTGATGGTCCTTGCTTTTCTCGCCGCGCGCACCTCGCGCATCAGGCTCGGATCGGCGGCGACGCTGTTGCCCTTTCACAATCCGGCGCTGATCGCGGAGGAAGTTGCAACGCTCGACATCTTGTCGGAAGGACGGTTCAATTTCGGCGTCGCCAAGGGCGGCCCGTTCCCGATGCAGAACAAGCATTTTGGCGTCGATCTCGCCGACAGCCGCGACAAAACGATCGAGGCGCTGGCGCTGATCCAGAGGCTGCTCGCTGAAGACGAAGTGAGTTTTGACGGCGCTTATTTCAAGACGGATCGCCTCCGCCTGACGCCGAAGCCGCTGCAACGCCCGGTCCCGACTTTCATCGCCACATCGACGCCCGATATGGTGCGGCGCGCCGCCGCGCTCGGCTATGGCTTCATGGCTGGCCCGCCCTTCCCGCTGAAAATCGTCGCGCGCAATGTCGCCGCCTATCGCGACGCCGCGCCTCAGGGCGATCCGAAACTCGTGCTGATGCGCTTCTTCCATCTCGCCCGGACGCGGGCGCAGGCAAGGAAGGAAGCGGCGGAGTTGCTGGCGCCGTTCATCGAACGCATGAAATCCACGACGGCGCGCATGCAGCCGGAATGGACGGAGTGGTTCGACGTCGAGCGCGTGATCGACGATTCGCTGATCGGCACCACCGAGGAGGTCGGCGACGGGCTGCGCGCGATCGAAACGGAGCTCGCGCCGCACAGCGTCGTCCTGAAGCCATTGAGCCCGCTGGCGTCCAAACGGAGCGCCGACCTTGAAATTTTCAGCGATGTGATCGGTCCTTTGTTCAGGACCGCTGAAACGATCTAAAGCAAAGCCTCCGTCTGCTCTGTTGCGTCTGCATCAGCTCTCAGGATGATAATTGTCATATATTTGGAAACAACGCCCGCGTTCTGCGCAGACTGAACAGAAATGATGCAACACTGCTTTGTTACAGCGGCAACACTCGCTTTTTCAATTTATTCCATCAACATCTATTGACTTTTCAGGACCTGCAAATCACGCAGCTACGCCCTACCTATCGACCAAGGTTCGCCTCACGCCAATCCGTGCAAGGCGCCAAAATCGAAGGAGCAACATCATGGGCATTTCAATGATCGGCATCATCCGAAACGGCAGGGCGCGGCGCGCCGCCATGGTCGCAGCGGCGCTGATGGCTTCGGCGGGCGCGGCGTCGGCCGCAAGCGAGCATGGCGCGCCCGCCCCTCGGGATTATTACGGCATCTATGCGGGCGAAGGAGCGGCGCAGTCGTCGCCCGGCGTCGACGCCATGCAATATGACCATGCCGGCACACGCGGACGTGAAGACGCGGGCGTCAGTCCTTTCCGCCCGGAAGGACCCGGCAATTTTTCGGACTGACGAACAAGGAGCTGGAGTCAGCGGTCAAAAGGTCGCGCTCCGCTTCGGGAACAGCTGCGGGCGGCTTATCCGCCGCTCGCCGGCCGGGCGCGGCCTGACTCAGACCACCTCCTCGGGAGCGAGCGCGCAGGCCGTCGTCTCATCCGTCTCGATCTGCAAGGTGACATGGCAGATCCGGAAGCGTTCATTGAGATGATGCGCCGTATCCATCAGGAAGGCGTCGCCGGGATGGCCGCCCGGCGTCACGAGGTGGCCGGTCAGGGCGATTTCGCTGGTGCTCATCGACCAGATATGGAGATCATGCACGGAGGCGACGCCGGGGAGCCCGGCCAGAAAGCCGCGCACATCGCCGACCGCAACGCCCTTCGGGGCGGCGGCGAGCGACATCACGACGCTTTCACGCAGCAGCCCCCAGGTGCCGAGAATGATCACGGCGTTGATCACAAGGCTCATCAACGGGTCGAGCCAGAGCTGTCCGGTGACGAGGATCAGAAGGCCGGCGAGCACGACGCCGGCCGATACTGCCGCATCCGCCGCCATATGCAGAAAAGCGCCCCGGATATTGAGGTCGTCGCCCTGGCCGGAGACGAACAGCGCCGCCGTCGCGGCGTTGATGACCATGCCGATCGCCGCCACAGCCATCATCGTTCCCGCGGCGACGGGCTCGGGATCGAAGAAACGGCGGATCGCCTCATAGCTCAAGGCGCCCGTGGCGACGAGCAGGAACATCGCGTTGAACAGCGCCGCGAGGATCGACGATCCTTTCAACCCATAGGTGAAGCGGCCGGACGGCGGACGCGCGGCGAGCATGATCGCGACATAGGCGACGCAAAGGCCGAGCACGTCGGACAAATTATGACCGGCGTCGGCGATCAGCGCCACCGAGTGGGAGATCAGCCCGTAAACCAGTTCGAGCACGACGATTACGATGTTGAGGCCGATGCCGATGATGAATCGCGGCCCGAAGTTCGTCGGCGCGTGGACGTGCGCGTGGGAATGCCCATCTGCGTGACCATGGGAATGGTCATGATGCGGATCGCCGTGAGCGTCTGAATTGGTCATTATCGCGGGTTCCGGTTACTACGGCGGCCTGCGGAAAAATTGCGCACAATCTTGATCGCCGCGGCGCGTTAAAATCACATGAAAATCACGGCGATGATACAGCGCGCTTCGCTGCGCGCGCGTGACGGGCGCTGAACGTCCCCAATCGTTACGCCCGCCCCTTCCCAAACGCCTTGCGCCTTGCGCCTTGCGACGGACGGCAGGAGCGGCGATAGAGTGGCGCGGGGGTCGTCCCGGCGCAAGCGCGCGCGGCGCGCGTCAGACGGGATCGCACGCAGCGCATAAGGGAATGACGCAGGTTTGAGCTCGAAAGCCGCCGCCGGAAGCGCGATCTTCACCGAAGGCTCGACGCTGCGCCATGTGCTTGTCATGACCGGCGCGGGCTCGGTCGGCCTGATGTCGATCTTTGTCGTCGATTTCCTGTCGCTGCTTTATGTGTCGCGCCTTCAGGATCCAAATCTCACCGCTGCGGTCGGCTTCGCGACGCAGGTGCTGTTCTTTTCCGTCTCGGTCAATATCGGCCTTGCGATCGCGATCGGCGCCCTCGTGTCGCGCGCGATCGGCGCCGGCCAGCGCGCGCGGGCCCGCTGCCTCGCCGCATCGGGGCTCGTTCATGTCGCCGCCGTCTCGGCGCTCGTCGGGCTCGTCGGCATGGCGTTCCGGCGCGATATCCTCGCCTTCCTCGGCGCGAGCGGGCCGGCCCTCGATGTCGGCTCCGCCTATCTGATGCTGACTCTGCCGGCGACAGTCGGCCTTGGCCTTGGCATGGCGCTCGCCGCCATCCTGCGCGCGGTCGGGGACGCGCGGCGCGCAATGTATGTCACTTTATCGGGCGCCGTGGTTACGGCCATCCTCGATCCGATTTTCATCTTCGGCCTCGGCCTTGGCGTCGAGGGCGCGGCGATCGTCACCGTGCTCTCGCGCATCGCCTTTGTCCTCGTCGGCCTCAGCGGCGCAGTCGGGCGTCATGATCTCGTCGCCCGACCCCGCATGAGGGCGGCGCTCGCCGACGCCGGGATTTTGATGGCCATCGCCGTTCCCGCGATCCTTACCAATATCGCAGCTCCCGTCGCCAACGCCTATGCGATGAGCGTTTTTTCCAAATTCGGCGCGCCGGTCATCGCGGCGGTCGCGATCATGGACCGGGTCTCGCCGGTCGCCTTCGGGGTTCTTTTTGCTCTATCGGGCTCGGTCGGTCCGATCCTTGGCCAAAACCTCGGGGCGCAGCTTTACGACCGGCTGCGGCAGATCTTGAACGGCAGCTTCGGCTTCGCCGCGCTTTACGTGCTCGTCGTGGCGGCGGCCCTGACGCAGGCAGCCCCTCTGCTCATCAAGCTGTTCGCGGCGAAGGGCGAGACCGCCGACCTCCTGCGTTTTTTCTGCTTTTACTGCGGCGGCCTATGGTTTTTCCTCGGCGGCATTTTCGTCGCCAACGCCTCTTTCAACAATCTCGGCTTTCCAATCCTGTCGACGGTGTTCAACTGGGGACGCGCGACCGTCGGCACGGTCCCCTTCGTGACCCTTGGGGCGGCTCAGTTCGGGCCGAAGGGCGGCTATCTCGGGCTCATTGCCGGCGCCGCCCTGTTTGGCGTATTAGCCGTCGTCATGGCATATTTCGTAACCGCCAGGCTCGGGAGACGAGAAAGCGGCGTTTAGCGGCTCTTTGTTTCGCTCCGGCAGATAGGAACTCCCATGTTCAATCTCTATGAGATCCTGCAGAACGCCCAGGGCGGCCAGGCCGTGGACAATCTGGCGAAACAGTTCAATATTTCGCCGGAGCAGGCCGACGCCGCCGTCAAGGCGTTGATGCCGGATATGTCGGCCGCCTTTCTGAAGCAGTCGGCACAGCCTGCCGCCTTTTCCTCGATCCTCGGCGCGCTCGGCGACACGCAGCACATGGCCGCCTTCGCGAACCCCAGCGCGGCTCTCTCGGGCGAGACGATGCAAAAGGGCTCCGAGGTGCTGACGCAATTGTTTGGCTCGCCGCAGCAGCGCACAGAAGTCGCGCAAAATGCGGCCGCCTTCGCCGGTCTGCCGCCGGCGCTGATCCAGCAGATGCTGCCGGTGATCGCCTCGATGGTGATGGGCGGCTTGAGCAAGAGCCTCGCTAATCAGGGCCTTGGCGGATTGTTCGGGCAGCTCGCCAACGCCGCGAGCCAGGGCGGCCTCGGCTCCATCCTCGGCAGTCTGCTTGGCGGCGCCCAGAGCCAGACCACGCCGCAAGGCGCGGGTGCGGGCGGCATTCACGCCAATCCACAAGCGGACCAAAGCGCTGCGAACGCCGGCGCCGCCGCCGGAATGGGCGGCCTGGCCGGCATGTTCGGCACGATCCTTAGCGGGTTCTTCGGGCAGCAAGCCGCAGCGCCGTCCCAGACCGGATCCGCCCCCGCGGGCGCGCCGCCAAACGCCGCGCCGGGCGGCTTCGATCCGGCGACGATCCAGGCGGCGCTCGAAGCCCTCACCAAAATGCTGCAGCCCGGAACGCCAGCAGCGCCGACCACCCAGGCGAGCAACCTCCAGGACGAGATCAGCTCGATTTTCACCAACAAGAAGCCGTCCTGAGCTTTCACGCGAATTGATCGCCGGCCGCGGCTTGAGCGGTTTCTTCGCGCGCCGCGCTCGCGCAATCGGCCTTGAGCCGGAGGCGCCGGATGTCTCGCCGCGGCTGGGCGCGGCGCGCGCCGTTGCGCTGCGGGGCGCGCCCGCTTATGAAGCTTCGCCAATGCGCGCTTAGGGCTCGCAGCCCGGGGCCATGAATTGCCCTTCGCTTAACCGGATTTATGCATTTATGGCGCGCGACGTCTCCGATTCAACGCTTGTCACGTCGCAACGCGAACTCGTCGAATGGTTTGAGGCGGGCTCCAAGCCGGCGGAGCGCTTCGCCATCGGCACCGAGCATGAAAAAATTCCGTTCTACGAGCTTTGCCATTCGGCGGCGCCCTATCAGGGCAAGCCGGAAGAGGGCCTCGGCGGCGTTCGCGCGCTGCTGCTCGGGATGCGCGACAAGCAGGGCTGGAGCGAAATCTGCGACGGCGAAAACATCATTGGTCTCCTCGACGAGCGCGGCGGCGGGGCGATCTCCCTCGAGCCCGGCGGACAGTTCGAACTGTCCGGCGCCCCGCTCGCCACGATCCATGAAACCGACGCCGAACTCGACCGCCATTTTTCGGCTTTGAAAAGCGTCGCGGCCCCTCTCGGCATGCGGTTTCTGGCTCTCGGCATGAATCCGAAATGGCGGCTCGACGAAATTCCCCTGATGCCAAAGCAGCGCTATGCGATCATGCGCCGCTATATGCCGAAGGTCGGCGGCCGCGGCCTCGACATGATGTTCCGCACGGCGACGGTTCAGGCCAATCTCGATTTTTCGAGCGAGGCCGACATGGTGAAGAAGCTGCGGGTTTCGCTGGCGCTGCAGCCGGTCGCGACTGCGCTGTTCGCCAATTCCCCCTTCACCGACGGCAAGCTGAATGGCTTTCTCTCGGCAAGGTCCGAGATCTGGCGCGACACCGACGCGGCGCGCACGGGCATGCTGCCCTTCGCCTTCGAGCCGGGCATGGGCTTTGAGCGCTATGCCGATTATGCGCTCGACGTCCCGATGTATTTCGTGAAGCGCGGCGAGACCTATATCGACGTCGCGGGTTCAAGTTTTCGCGATCTTCTCGCCGGACGGCTGGCCGCCTGCCCCGGCGAGCGCGCGACCTTGTCGGACTGGGCGAACCATGTGTCGACGATCTTTCCCGAGGTGCGGCTGAAGCGCTACCTCGAAATGCGCGGCGCCGACGCCGGCCCGCGGCCGATGCTGACCGCTCTTCCGGCGCTTTTTTCCGGGCTGCTTTACGATCAGGCCTCGCTCGATCAGGCTTGCGAAATGATCAAATCCTGGACGCAGGAGGATCGCGAGCGGCTGCGCGCCGACACGCCCCGCCTAGGCCTCGAGGCCAGCATCAAGGGCCGCCCGCTGCGCGATATCGCCCGCGAGACGCTGGCGCTGGCGCGGGCCGGCCTCGAACGGCGCAATCATCTCGACGCCAAGGGGCGCACGGAAGCGTGTTTTCTCGACCCGCTCGAGCATATCGTTGAAGAGCGGACCGAGGCGGAGCGCCTGATCGAGGCGTTCAAGACGCGTTGGGCCGGCAGCGTCGATCCGGCTTTCGAACAATGCGTCTACTGACCCCTTTTGCGAATCACCTCGGTCGGTGCGAGGGAGCCGTGCTTTTCCCCAACGAGTTTCGCCCTCGCGGGATACGGAGCCTGCTTCGGCGCCGGTCGCGGCGCACATTGGACAAGACCCAAAATGAAGCGAAACCGCTTTAGATAAAAGCCGCTAGCAGCTGGCGCTCCGCCAACACGCGCAAAGAGACGGCGCCTCTGCGCGGCGCCGGCGTCACAAAACTTCGGTTCCTCGCTTGACGGAGGACAATGGTTGGGGTTCCGTCAGTCGAGAATGCGAGAGAAAAACTGATTCAGCTTGCTGCGCAGGAACGCTCGTGAAAAGAAGCGCCCCCGCTGCTATTGATGGAAGGTCGACGGAATGACGAGTTCAAGCAAGAAAGCCGCTCCGGCAAAAAGCGCCGCCCCGGCCAAGAGCGCCGCAAAGAGCGCCCCCAAGGCCGCTTCGGGCAGCGCTTTCGCCAAGCCGCTGCAGCCCTCGAAGGAACTGGCCGAGGTGGTGGGATCGGCGCCGCTGCCGCGCACCGAAGTGGTCAGCAAGGTCTGGGAATATATCAAGAAGCACAAGCTTCAGAATGAAGCGAACAAGCGCGAGATCCTCGCCGACGACAAGCTCAAGGCTGTGTTCGGCCGCGACAAGGTGACGATGTTCGAGATGAACAAATATCTCGCGCAGCATCTCAAGTAAGCCCGCTCCGCCGGCCTGACGCGCTCTCGCGTCTTTTCAGACCCTCATCGCCGAACGCTGAATACCGGCGAGTGGGGCATGTTGTCTCGCTTGCTGATGAACAGGCCGGCGATTTCGCGCCGCAGCGGGTCCGGCGCAGGATTTGGCCTGCTCCTGGCGTATCGCTCCTCTTACGATAACTGTGGCGGAGGCGGGCGGCGGTCGTATGACCGGCTTCCCGCCGCCGCAGATTTGGCGGGGCGCCCATTGCTTTCGCCGCGGCTTTCTTTATAAAGCGGCCTTTCGAACCGACCGGCTACCAGGGCTGCCGTGGCGGTTCGTTCGCTCGTTCGGAAACGAACGAGAGTGGGCCTCGCCCACTCCATCAATCAAATAAGGGCTGCAATGCCCGCGGAGACGAGCAAAATGCCCAAACTGAAGACGAAGTCAGGCGCAAAGAAGCGCTTCAAGATCACCGGCACCGGCAAAGTGCTTTATGCGCAGGCCGGCAAACGGCATGGCATGATCAAGCGGACCAACAAGCAGATCCGTAATCTGCGCGGCACATCCGTGATGTTCAAAAGCGACGGCGACAATATCATCAAATATTTTCTGCCGAACGGCTGAACCCGGCCGTCCTCATACAGGTCCTTTTGAACCCTAGAATTAGCCAGCCCGGAGATCATCCATGGCGCGAGTCAAACGCGGTGTAACTTCACACGCCAAGCACAAGAAAACCCTCGAAGCGGCAAAAGGCTTTTACGGCCGCCGCAAGAATACGATCCGCGCCGCCAAGGCGGCCGTCGATCGCTCCATGCAATATGCGACGCGCGACCGCCGCGCCAAGAAGCGCGTGTTTCGCGCGCTCTGGATCCAGCGCCTCAACGCCGCCGTGCGTGAATTGGGCCTCACCTATTCGCGCTTCATCGACGGGCTCGCCAAGGCCGGGGTCGAGGTCGACCGCAAGGTTTTGTCCGACCTCGCCATCACCCAGCCCGAGGCGTTCAAGGCGATCGTCGAGAAGGCCAAGTCGGCGCTGCCCGCCTGACCCAAAGGGCGGAGCGGACAGGGATTGTTAGCAAAAGGGGCCCCGCAAGGCCCCTTTTTCGTGATTCAATCCATGAAGCGCCGCCGCCGCTTCAGCGCGCGTGGCGGCCGGAGACGACGTTGAACGCCAGCCGTTTCTGCCCGCCTCTGTTGGCCGCCTGCGCACTGCCGTGGCCGTGCCGGTAATGGCCGTAGTGGCGATGACCGGAATGCCGCGAGGCGGAGTGAGCGTGAGAGCGCCCGCGCGAGGCGTGCCGCGATTGCCGCGGGGCGACGGACTCGGCAGTGTCTGGGTCCTTCACATCCGCTGTCGCGGAGGGATCGCCGTCGCCGCCAAAGTCCTTCGCCGACGAAATATGGCTGCGCGGGGTCGGCCCGAACCGGGCGAGGCATTGATTATAGGCGTCGGCGGCTTGAATCTTCTCGCAATCGGCGATCGATTCCGCCCGTGCGGCGGTTGACCCGGCGAGGCCGAAAGCCCCGATCAGGGCCGCAAATGCTATCGTCGCTAGACGCTTCACCTTCTCATCCTCTCAAGCTCGCGCCTGCCCGCTGCGACGCCTCGGCGACGATCTTTGCCGCGACGGCGTCGATGTCCGACTCGGTCAGCGTTCTGTCGCGCGGTTGCAGGGTCACCGAGATCGCGACGGATTTCTTGCCCTCGGCGACCCCCGGTCCCTCATAGACGTCGAAAACCTCGGCCTTGACGATCAGCGCCTTGTCCGCCGCAAGCGCGGCCTTGACGAGTTCGCCCGCAAGGACGGACCGGTCGACGACGAAGGCGAAATCGCGCTGCAAAGGCATAAGCTCGAAGAGTTCAAGCCTCGGCTTGGTCTTTGTCGGCTTAGATTTTGTCACCGGTATGTCATTCAAAACGACTTCAAAGCAGACCAAAGGCCCGTCGGCGCCCATCGCGGCGAGAGCGCGCGGATGAATTTCGCCGAAATAGCCTATTTTCGTCTTCGGCCCGAATTGCAGCGTCGCGGAGCGACCCGGATGTAGCCAATCCGGCCCGCCGGGGACAATTTGCAACCCGCTCGTGGGGACGCCGAGGGCGGTGAGCAGCGCCAGCGCGTCCGCCTTGACGTCGAAAACATCGGCCGGCTGCGCGCCGGTCAGCCAGTTGCGGCCGGCTCCCGAAGTCTTGGCCAAACCTTGCCGCAGCGCCGCGGCTGCGATTTTCTGATCGCCTTCTTCCTCGCCGAAAAAGATCTGCCCAACCTCGAACAGGGCGACGTCGCCATGGCCGCGATCGGCGTTGCGCTGCGCGGACGCGATCAGACCAGGCAAAAGGCTCGGGCGCATGTCGGAGAGTTCGGCGGCGATCGGATTGGCCAGCGACAATTCGGCCGCGCCGCCGCCGAACGCCTCGGCGCGCGCGTGGGAAATGAACGACCAGGTGACGGCCTCGACTAGCCCCGCCGCCGCGAGCGCGCGCTTTGCCGTCCGCACCCGCCGCTGCAGCGGCGTCAGCTTCGGCGCGGGCGCGCCGGCGCTTTCCCGCGCGAAGGGGCGCGAGGCCACCCGGTCGAGGCCGGCAATGCGGATCACCTCCTCGACGAGGTCGGCCGGCCCCTCGATGTCGGGACGAAACGACGGGACCTTGACGACAAATCGATCGCTATTGCCCGGCGAATAGACGAGTTCGAAGCCAAGATGCTCCAGAATGCCGGTGATTTCCGACGGCGGCAGATCGAGCCCGGTCAGCCGCGTGACCTCGCCCTGGAAAAACACGATGCGATGGTCGCGCTCCGGTATCTTGCCGGCAAGGGCAATGTCCGAGGCCGCGCCGCCGCAGAATTCGAGCGTCAGGGCCGTGGCGAGCTCCAGCCCCGGCAGAAGGAAAGCCGGATCGACGCTGCGCTCGAAGCGGTAGCGCGCATCCGAATTGATCCCGAGCCGGCGGCCGGTGCGGGCGATATTGGCCGGATGCCAGAGCGCCGCCTCGATCAGGACCTCGGTCGTCGCTTCGTCGCAGCCGGTGTCCGCGCCGCCCATGATTCCGGCCAGCGATTGCGGTCCGCGATCGTCGGCGATCACGATCATCTCCTCGTCAAGCGCATAGACGCGCCCGTCGAGCGCGTTGAGGCTCTCGCCGGCGCGCGCGCGGCGCACGACGAGATCGCCCTTGACCTTGGCTGCGTCGAACACATGGAGTGGCCGGGCGCGGTCGAAACTCAGATAATTGGTGATGTCGACAAGGGCGTTGATCGGCCGCAGCCCGATCGCCGTCAGCCGTTTGCGCAGCCAGTCCGGGCTTTCGCCGTTGCGGACGCCGCGGATGAGGCGCAGGGCGAAGGCTGGGGCGAGATGGGAATCGCCGGCCGCGAGATCGATGCGCGCGGCGAAGGCCACAGAAAGGCTTGCTGGAACCGGCGTGATTTTCCGCCCTTTGAAGCGGCCAAGACCAGCGGCGGCGAGATCGCGCGCCACGCCCTCGACCCCCATCGCGTCAGGCCGGTTCGGCAGAAGGTTGAACTCGATCACCGGATCGGCAAGGCCGGCCCAGGGCGCGAACTGGAGTCCGACCGGCGCCGCCTCCGGCAATTCGAGAATGCCGTCATGATCGCCGCTGAGGCCAAGCTCGGCGCCCGAGCAGAGCATGCCATTTGATTCGACGCCACGGATGACGCCTTTGCTCAGGGTGATCTGCTTTGCCGGAATGACGGCGCCCGGAGGCGCGAACACCGTCTTCAAGCCGGCTCTGGCGTTCGGCGCGCCGCAGACGACCTGCACGAGCCCCTCGCCACCGGTCTCGACGAGGCAGACCTGCAGCCGGTCGGCGTTCGGATGCGGCTTCGCTTCGACGATTCGGGCGATCTTGAAATCATGCAGCGCGGCGGCGGGATCCTCGACATGCTCGACCTCAAGCCCGATGCGGGTCAAGGCGTCGACGATCTCGGTCAGGGAGGCGTCGGTCTCAAGATGATCCTTGAGCCAGGAAAGCGTGAATTTCATTGCAGATCCAGATGGCGGCGCCGGCTCGCGGCGCGGTGGGCTCCGTTCAAGCCTTCATCTAGTGTCTTTCTGCAACAAGGGGAAATTTTCTTCGGTCGCCACGGCCTGGCTTGCCGCGCTGACTCGCGAAAAGCTTGCGATCGCGCCATGTTCCGGGCAAAGCTCGGAGCAATTTTACGGGCTACGGCTGACGCGCAACGGAAAGGCGTCCATCATGATCGGGGCATTTACTGGCAGGTTGCGCGCGGCGCTCGCCCTATGCGCCCTCGCAGCTTCGGCCGGCCTCGCCTCGCCGGCTGCGGCGGCGGATTTCGCAGAGCCGCAAGGCGGCGTCGCTTGCTCGATCGGCCAGCCCTTCTGGGTTCCGACCCTGGCGACGGCCGAAACCCTGCCCTGGCCCTCGGTCTATTATGGGCATTTTTCGGGCGGCAAGCCCTATATCGACGCGCAGGGACGAACCATCGTCGATTGGCGCGACGAGCATGTGTGCTTTCCGACGAGCCGGCAATGCCGCGCGTGGGTCGAGGCGTCCTACGGCGCCTATCACCAGCCGGAAGGCTATCGCGGCTGCCTGCTGCTACGCTGATTCATTTTGCGCGCCTGGCGGCGCATGAGCGGAGCAAAACTTGCTCGATGCACTGAAGGCCTTTCTCACCGAGCTTGGCGGCGGCGGCGCGGCTGGCCGATCCTATGGCGACGATGATTATCGTCTCGCCGCCGCAGCGCTGCTGGTGCATGTCGCCGCGGCTGATGGCGAAACCGACGCCGCCGAGCGACAAAGGCTGCGGGACACGCTGGCGCAGCGTTTCGGCCTCGATGCGGCGGCGACCCTGGAATTGATCCACCGCGCCGAGGAAAGCGATCGCGACGCCGTCGACTTCTATCAGTTCACCAGCGTCCTCAAACGCGCGCTCGATGAGGACGGACGCCGGCGCATCGTCGAAATGATGTGGGAGATCGCTTGCGCCGACGGCGAAATTCACGAATTCGAGGATAATACCATCTGGCGCGTCGCCGAATTACTGGGGGTCTCCTCGCGCGATCGCGTGCTTTTGCGCCAGCAAGTCGCCGCAGAGACGGCTGCCGGGAAGTCCGGCGACTCCGATCCGGCCAATAGCGACCCAGCCAAGTCGCGGAATAGTTAATTCCCCGTTTACCAACTTCGATGTAGCCTTTGCCCAGGCAGCGCTGAGAGCGCGCCGACGAAGGGCGAATGGATGCAAGCATCTGTGGACGGCCGGCGCGTGGCGCTGATCACAGGCGCCTCCGGCGGCATCGGCGCCGACCTTGCGCGGGTTTTCGCGCGCAACGGCCATGATCTCATGCTTGTCGCGCGTAGCGACGACAAGCTTGCAGCGCTCGCCGATGAGATCGAGGGCGCGACTGGGCGGCGGCCGCTCCGGCTGGCGCTCGACCTTTCCGGCCCGCAGGCCGCGGACGCCATCGAGGCCGCCCTGAAGGAAAGCGGCGCGCGCGTAGAAGTTCTCGTCAACAATGCCGGCTATGGGCTCAGCGGCGATGTCGGCGAACTTGGCGAAGCCGAACAATTGGGCGTTATCGACCTTAATATTCGCGTGTTGACGCAGCTTACCATTCGCTTTCTGCCCGATATCCGCGCCGCGCGCGGAAAAATTCTCAACGTCGCTTCCGTCGTTTCCTATTTTCCGGGCGGCCCCGGCATGGCGATCTATTACGCTTCAAAGGCCTATGTCCTGTCGTTTTCCCTGGGTCTGGCGCAGGAATTGCTCAGTGAGGGCGTGGTCGTGTCGGCGCTTTGCCCCGGCGTAACGCCGACCGGCTTTCAGGCCCGCGCCAAATTCGGCCCAGAGATCAGGCTCGACAAGATGCCGGCGACGAGTTCGATCGAGGTGGCTGAAGCCGGCTATAAGGGCCTTATGGCGGGGCGGCGGGAAATTATACCGGGCGGATTCAACAAATTGGGCGCATGGGCCTTGCCCTTCGCGCCAAAGCACATGATCCTGTCGTTGATTTCGCAAATGCAGCATCAACGCCGTTAATTCAGTCGATCCCTTTATGTGAGCGATGGCCGTAGCAGAGAAATCAGACCCACGGGTGCTTGTCATCCTGCATCAGCACTGTTCGAGCCCAGGCCGGATAGGCCGCATCCTGTGCGACCTCGGCTACCGTCTCGACATCCGGCGCCCCCGCTTTGACGACCCGCTGCCCAAGACGCTCGCCGACCATGCCGGGGTCGTCGTCTTCGGCGGCCCGATGAGCGCCAATGACGACGAAGACTGGATCTGCCGCGAGATCGACTGGATCGGCGTGCCTCTGAAGGAGGGCAAGCCGTTTCTCGGCATTTGTCTCGGCGCGCAGATGCTGGCGCGCCATCTTGGCCATCGCGTCTGCCCGCATCCCCAAGGGCGGGTCGAGGTCGGCTATTATCCGATCGATCCGACCGAACATGGCCATGAGCTTTGCGACCGCCCCTTCCCGGACAGGGTCTATCAGTGGCACCGCGAGGGATTCGATCTGCCGAGCGGGGCAACCCTCCTGGCGAGCGGTCAGGATTTCGAAGCGCAGGCTTTCCGTTATGGGCCGGAGGCGTTCGGCTTCCAGTTCCATCCGGAAGTCACCCTGCCGATGATCTGCCGCTGGTCGGCGCGCTCGCGCGAACGGCTGAATTTCCCCGGCGCGCGACCACTGCATCGCCATCTTGAGGGCTGGCTTCGGCACGACAGGGCCATCTCGCGCTGGTCGACGGCCTTCCTGCGCAGCTGGATCGAGGGCGCGCAGACGGCGCGCCCGCCGCAGATTTTCGTCCCCGGACAGGCCGGACCCGACGCCGCCGCCATGTCATAAAACAAAACTGGACGGCGGCCCTTTCCCTTACTACCACTCATCTGTCGGGAACTCCGGCGCCGAAAGCGAGCCGCTTCGCCGTCAAAATCGGCCGGCCGCCGCAGCCGACAGCGCTTCTCGCGCGTTCAACTAACTGCGCGCGACCGGGATTGTCATTTCTCCTCGCTCTCCTTTTCCCGCTTCGACACCGTCCAAGGAAAATGAATCATGAGCATCTTCGGCAATATCATCTCCAAATTATTTGGCCACTCCAAGGCCGAGGCGGCCCCCGCGACCCCGCCGGCGGGCGGAGCTCCGGCGGCGCCGACTCCAGGCGCGACGACCACCGCCGCTGCGCCCGCGGCGGGCGGAGCAGCGCCCGCGCCGACCGCTCTCAAGGACGTCGACGTCGCATCGATTCTTGACGGGCTCGTCGCCAAACAGGGGCAAAAACTCGACTGGCGCCATTCGATCGTCGATCTTCTGAAAACCCTCGACCTCGACAGCAGCCTCACCGCCCGTAAGGAGCTCGCCTCGGAACTGCATTATTCGGGCAGCACCGACGACACCGCGACGATGAATGTGTGGCTCATCAAGCAGGTGCTCGCCAAGCTTGCCGAAAACGGCGGCAAGCTGCCGGCCGATCTCGTCCACTGACCCTTCCGATCTCGGGCGGCGCATCGACGAGACGCGCCGCCTTCGCCGCCAGAATTTGACGCAAGTCCTGATTGAAATTGTTGCACTGTGTCAGGCTGTAGAGCGGCGGCCCGGCCTCGCCGAGACTTCTTGCCAAAAATGGCCGTGAAATTCCCTGCAGCGCAGGCGTCAGAGCGCTGATGGCGCGTCTCTTGCAAAAATTCCTCCCAAACCGGAGGCTTGCAATGGATTACGTCAAACCAGCCGACATGGCTCGGGCCATGGCCGACTCGGGAGCGCAGCGCGCCCGGCTCTCGATTCCCGATATGCTCATTCGCGGCATGATGGCGGGCGCCCTGCTCGGCATCGCAACCAGCCTCGCAATTACCGGCGCCGTGCAGACCGGAGTGCCCTTCGCGGGCGCGATCGTTTTTCCGGTCGGCTTTGTGATGATCGTCGCCCTCGGGCTCGAACTCTGCACCGGCAATTTCGCCATTCTTGGCGTTTCGGCGCTCAGCGGAGGCTGCAGCTGGGCGGAGGCTGGCCGCAACTGGACCTGGGGCTTTATCGGTAATCTGATCGGTAGCGTCCTCTACGCCTTCTTGCTCGTCATTGCGCTGACCAATGCCTGGAACGTCCCGCCGGCCGGCGTCGCGCAGAAAATCATCGACATCGCGACTCTGAAAACCGTCGGCTATGAGCCCTTCGGCGCCGCCGGCCTGCTGTCGAGCTTCGTCAAAGGCATGCTGTGCAACTGGATGGTCTGCCTTGGCGTCACCATGTCGATGATGTCGACCTCGACCGCCGGCAAATTGTTCGGCGCGTGGCTGCCGATCTTTATTTTCTTCGGACAGGGCTTCGAGCACGCCGTCGTCAATATGTTCGTGATCCCGGCCGGCATGATGCTCGGCGCGAAGGTCAGCTTCAGCGACTGGTGGCTGTGGAACCAGATCCCTGTCACGCTTGGCAATCTTGCCGGCGGGCTGTTGTTCATCGCTTTACCCTGGTACCTGACATTCCGTCCGGGCGGAGCCTCCGTGCGCGCGCTCGGCAAGGATGCGCCGCTGTCCGCGCCGGCGGAATAGCCCGCTATCTTGCGAAATGTCTGGCGCCGGCGACGCAGAGGCCGACGGCGCCGGTGACGACGATCATCGGCCAGCTCACGCTTTCATGCAGAAGCGCCGCGGCCAGCGCCATAGCGAAGAAGGGCTGCAGCAATTGCAATTGCGCGACAGCGGCAATGCCTCCCTGCGCCAGCCCCCGATACCAGAAGGCGAAGCCGATCAGCATGCTGAACAAGGACACATAGAAGAGGCCGATCCAGGCGGACGGCCCCGCCTCCGAAAATGAGGGCGGCGCGATGTAAAGCGTGAGCGCCGCCGTGACGGGCAGCGACAAGGCCAGCGCCCAGCAGATCACCTGCCAGCCGCCGAGCCGCCGCGACAGCGTCGCGCCTTCGGCGTAGCCAAGCCCGCCAGCAACCACGGCCGCGAGCATCAACAGATCGCCGATCGGCGACACGTCCCCGCCCTGCGTCAGCGCAAAGCCGGCGATGAGAGCGCTGCCGGCACAGGAAAACAGCCAAAACGCCCACCGCGGGCGCTCGCCGCCGCGCGCCACCGCGAAGATCGCCGTCGCCAAAGGCAGCAGGCCGACGAACACGACGGAATGCGCCGAGGTGACCTGCTTGAGCGCCAGCGCCGACAAAAGCGGGAAGCCGACAACGACGCCGAGCGCCACGATGCCAAGAGAGGCCATGTCGCGACGCTCAGGGCGCTTCTGCCGCAATGCGAGCAAGAGGGCGGTCGCCAGAAGGCCCGCGATCGACGCGCGCGCGGCGGTCAGAAACAGAGGATCGAAATCGGCGACAGCCGCGCGCGTCGCGGGCAGCGACCCGCTGAAAATCAGAACGCCGATGAACCCATTGGCCCATCCGCGTAAACTCTTGTCCATCGTCTCGCCTCCACCTGACGAGATTTACGCGGGGCCCTCTGGATTTTACAGGGACAGACCATTACACTTTTGCCAAACTGTAATGGAGATGGCGGCAGTACACATGGACGATCAGGCCGATTTCGCGGGTGACCGAAGGCTGGTGACGCGGGTGATGGAGTCCGTTCGGCAAAAGATCGCCGGACGCATGCTCGCGCCCGGGGCGAAGCTGCCCTCGATCCGCCGCTTTGCCGAAACGACGGGCGTGTCCAAATCGACCGTGGTCGAAGCCTATGACCGGCTCGCCGCCGAAGGGCTGATCCAGTCCCGGCGCGGCTCCGGCTTTTATGTCGGCGGCCGGACGGCGCCCTTGTCGCTCTCGGAGTTGAGTCCGCGGCTCGACCGCGCCATCGACCCTTTATGGGTTTCGCGGCAATCGCTCGAGACGGACGATTCGTTCTTGAAGCCCGGCTGCGGCTGGCTTCCCCCCTCGTGGATGCCTGAGGGCGCGATGCGCCGCGGTCTGAGGGCGCTGGCCCGGGCGGATGATTCGGCTTTGGCCGATTATGCCCCTCCCCTGGGGCTCTTGCCGCTGCGTCAGCTCCTGTCCCGTCGCATGTCAGAGCATGGCGTCGAGGCGGCGCCCGACCAGATCATGCTGACGGAATCGGGCACGCAGGCGATTGATCTTCTCTGCCGCTTCCTGATCGAACCGGGCGACGCCGTGCTGGTCGACGACCCCTGCTATTTCAACTTCCGCGCGCTGCTGCGGGCGCACCGGGCGAAGGTGGTCAGCGTCCCATTCACGCCGACAGGTCCGGACGTCGCGCTGTTCGCCGCAGCGCTGGCAGAGCACCGGCCGCGCCTCTACCTCACCAATTCGGCGCTGCATAATCCAACCGGCGCGACGCTGTCGCCCGTAACCGCGCACCGTCTGCTGAAGCTCGCGGAGCAGTCGGGACTGACGATCCTGGAAGACGACATTTTCGCTGATTTCGAGCATGAGCCGGCGCCGCGCCTCGCCGCTTTCGACGGCCTCAATCGCGTCGTTCATATCGGCAGTTTCTCAAAAACGCTCTCCGCGGCGGGACGCTGCGGCTTCATTGCTGCGCGGCGTGACTGGATCGAGGGGCTGATCGATCTCAAAATCTCGACCGCTTTCGCCGGCGGCGCCCTTTCGGCGGAGCTTGTTCTTGGCGTTCTCAAGGACGGAACCTATCGCAAGCATATCGACAGCCTGCGCGAGCGCCTCTCCCGCGCGATGGGCGAGACGAGCGCGCGCCTCGCCGCCCTTGGCGTTACGCCATGGATTCTGCCGCGGGCCGGCATGTTTCTTTGGTGCCGCCTGCCGGACGGACTTGAGGCGGCTGGCGTCGCGCAGCGGGCGCTCGCCGAAAACATCGTGCTCGCGCCGGGCAATGTCTTCAGCGTCTCGCAATCGGCCGGCAACTTTATGCGCTTCAATGTGGCGCAATCGGCGGACCCGCGCATTTACGCGGCGCTCGCCGCGGCGATGGGGAGGTAGGTTTTACGGATCGCCGAGCGGGTGCAGGTCGCGGACCATGGCTTTCATCCGCTCGTCGAGCACATGGGTATAGATCTGCGTCGTCGAAATATCGGCGTGTCCCAGCAGCTCCTGCACGACGCGAAGGTCCGCGCCATTTTGCAAAAGATGGCTCGCGAAGGCGTGGCGCAGCACATGCGGGCTGACGCGGGCCGCAGCGAGACCCGCCGCCGCCGCCGCCGTCTTGAGATCGCGGGCAAAAGCCTGGCGCGTCAGATGACCGCTCTCGCTGTCGGCCGGAAACAGCCACGGGCCGGAGGCCGCCCCGGGCATGAGCCTGTCCAACAGGGCGCGATAGGCCACGATCGCCTGACGCGCCTTCGTCGAGATCGGCGCCAACCTGTCGCGTCCGCCCTTGCCGCGGATCGGGATCAGGGGATCCTTCCCGCGCGCGATCGATTTCGGCAGCGAGACAAGCTCGGAGACGCGCAACCCGGTCGCATAGAGAAGTTCGATGAGGCAGGCCGTGCGCAACGCCCGCAACTGCTCGCCGGGGGAGCGTGCGGCAGCGTCAAGGCCCTCTTTCGAGACCGACAGCAGCTGGTCGACTTCGGCGATCGACAGCGTTTTTGGCAGGCCGCGGCCGCGCCGCGGGCCTTCGATGATCGCCGCCGGATCGTCGGGGCGATGGCCCTCGGCCACAAGGAAGCGGTGCAGCTGGCGGATCGCCGAGAGCTTCCGCGCGCTTGAGGCCGGCTTCAGGCCGCGTTTTTCGAGAGAGGCGATATAGGCGCCGATATCGTCGCCGGTCGCTTCGATCGGCGATTTTTTGGCCGCTTTGAGCCGGCCGGCATAATCGGCAAGGTCGCGCGCATAGGCTTCGAGCGTGTTCCTGGCGCCGCCCCGCTCGGCTGCGACCATGTCGAGGAAAGCCGCGATCAGGGGCGAGGAAACGCTTCCAGTCTGCATGCCCGCTCTCTCCTCATGGCCGCTTCAGCAGCGCGAGCTTGCCCCCGGATCGGTTCAGGAAAAGATAATTGCGCAGCAAAAGCTCCGCGTCATTTGTTGAGGCGCTGCGGCGCAATGGTCTGGCTGATCTCGCGCGGCTCCGGGTGAATGAAAGCGACCAGCGCCAGCATGCCGCCAAAAATGACGCCTGCGATGAGCGCGAGCACGATGAGAAAGCGAAACAGACTAGGCAATGCGACCCCCGGCGACGCCAAAGCATGAAGCCGAAAGCTTGTAGACGTTTCGGATGAAAATCATGCGTGAAATATGGGCTTAAGCAGCAAGAAGACGCGCAATTATCAAACGAGCGCGGCGAAGGCGCCCTCGGCGCGCGCCGGCCGCCCGCCGGGCAAAACGGCGCCCGACACCGATTTGCCGTCATCGCGCGCGATGCGGATATCGAGCATCTGCGCCGGCGCCGCGCCTTCCGTCTTCACCAGCGTAAAATCCGCGGCGCGGCCAAAACCGCCGCGCTCTGTCAGCACGCGCACGGTTGCTCCGATTTTTGTCGCATGATGGCGCGCCAGCGCCGTCTCGCCGGCCAGACGCAGGCGGCCGGCGCGCTGCTTGACGAGCGCCGGGGCGACAGCGGGCATCTTCGCCGCCGGCGTCCCGGGCCGGGGCGAAAACGGAAAGACATGCAGATAGGCAAGGCCGCAATCTTCGATGAGGCGCGCGGTATTTTCGAACATCGCATCCGTTTCTGTCGGAAAGCCGGCGATGAGGTCGGCGCCGAAGACGATGTCGGGGCGCAGGCGCTTGAGGTCGGCGCAGAGGCGGACGGCGTCCGCGCGCAAATGGCGCCGCTTCATCCGCTTCAAGATCATGTCATCGCCCGCCTGCAGCGAAAGATGCAGATGCGGCGCGAGTCGTGGCTCCTCGGCGAAAGCGGCGAAGAGATCGGCGTCCGCCTCGATGCAGTCGATCGAGGAGAGGCGCAGCCGTTCGAGATCGGGAGCGGCTTTCAGGATCGCCTTGACGAGGCCGCCGAGGCGGATGTCGCCGAGATCCTGACCGTAAGACGTCAAATCGACGCCGGTCAGCACGATCTCGCGAAAGCCCTGATCGGTCAGACGGCGCACAGAGGCGAGGATCGCCTCGGCCGGAGAGGAGCGCGACGGTCCGCGCGCGAAGGGAATGATGCAGAACGTGCAGCGGTGATCGCAGCCGGTCTGGACAGCCAGAAAAGCGCGGGTGTGGTCCTCAACGCCCTCGGCCGGGATGTGCAGCGGACCCGCGGCGTCCATGATGCTCTGCGGCGGAGCCGGCTGAAGCGAAGCCCAGGCTGCGGCGTCCGACTTGTGCGCATTGCCTAAAACCCGCGACACCTCGGGCATTTGCGAAAACTGCCACGGATCGATCTCGGCGGCGCAGCCGGTGACGACGATCTCGGCGGACGGGCGTTCGCGCCGGATGCGGCGGATCGTCTGGCGCGCCTGACGGACCGCCTCGCCGGTGACGGCGCATGTATTGACGATGACGAGATTTTCGCGGCCCGCACATTCCGCGGCGCGACGCATGGCTTCGGATTCGACGAGATTGAGCCGGCAGCCGAAACTTGCGACCTCGACGGCGCGAACCATCTCGCGGGGTTGGCTCACGCGGCGACGTCCGCGAAAATCGCGGGGTCGAGCCGGGTCTCGAATTCGAATTCGACCGGCCCGGTCATGATGACCATATCGTCGCTCTCGCGCCAAAAAATATCCAATTCGCCGCCGGGCAACGCGACGGTCGCGCGCCGGCCGGCAAGGCCAAGGCGCGCGGCGGCGACCAGCGCCGCGCAGGCGGCCGAGCCGCAGGCGCGGGTCAGGCCGACGCCACGCTCCCAGACTTTCAGCTCGATGCGCTCGGGCGAGACGACGCGCGCCAGCGAAATATTGGCGCGCTCGGGAAACAGCGCATCATGTTCAAGCGCGGGGCCGATCGCGGCAAGATCATAGGCGCTGATATCGTCGACGAAGAAGATCGCGTGCGGATTGCCCATGTTGACCACCGCCGGATTTTTCAGGATCGGCGCGTCCGCCGGTCCGAACGCAAGGTCGATCGCGCTTGTGTCGGCAAAGTCGCGGGCGAGCGGGATCTCGGCGGCCTTCAGCCGGGGGCGCCCCATCTCGACCGAAAAAACCTGCTCGCTGACGCGGCGGCAGACGAGGCGACCCGCCGCCGTCTCGACGATGATTTCGTCCCGGGCGTCCTTCAGCAAGGCCCAGGCGACGCAGCGTGTGCCATTGCCGCAGGCGGAGGATTGCGACCCATCGGCGTTGAAAATAGTGACAAAGGCTTTAGTCCCCTCCGAGCGCGGGTCTTCCAGGACCATCAGCTGATCGAAGCCGAGACCTTTCGTCCTTGCAATTGCGCGCACCTGCGCGCCCGTGACGCCGGCGC
This sequence comes from Methylocella silvestris, assembly GCF_002891535.1. Taxonomy (GTDB): domain Bacteria; phylum Pseudomonadota; class Alphaproteobacteria; order Rhizobiales; family Beijerinckiaceae; genus Methylocapsa; species Methylocapsa silvestris_A. Next base: position 57,182 of record NZ_PDZR01000005.1, read on the forward strand.
CGGCGCCGCGCAGATCGAGGATCAAGATCTCATTGCCTATGCCGTTCATCTTGACGGCGAGCCGGTCGGCCAGGGGATTCATGTGCGCGCTTCATCTGTGGGCGTTCTGCCTCATATAAGAAAATAAGGAGCGCGGAACCATTGTTTTGTCGCTTTAGCGCGTTCTTTATCCAATAAGCTCCCCTTATAAGTCCTCTTGCCGCTGCTCTTCGCCGGGCAGAAGGCGCGGCGGCGACAGTCTGACTTTTGGAGCGGCATATGAAATTTGGCGACTTCGCAGAACTGACGTCTTCGTTTTCGCGCCGCCTCGCCCGCGCCGCGATTGCGCTTGCTTTCCTCGCCCTTTTTGCCGCGCCCGCCGCCGCCGAAGCGCCAACGACAACGCCTCCCGCAACTGAAGCCGCGCCCCCCGCAACGCCTGAGGCCTCGCCCGTCGCCCCCGAATCAGCAGCCCCTGACGCGACCGTGCCCGAGCCGGACCAGAAGGCTGCGCCCGGCGCTCCGGGCGTCCCCGGCGACGCCACCGCCGAAACGGTCGAGGTGACGTCAAAACCCGTCGCTCTGCTGGTCGGCGACGCGGAATGGGCGGAAGGGTTCAAATCCATCCTCGCCGCGCTCGACAAGGCGCAGCAGGCGGTCAAAACCGCCGGGCTGAAGCAAGCGGGCCCGCCCTTCGCGGTGTTTTTGTCGACCGACGACACCAGCTTCCATTTCGAGGCGATGGTTCCGATCGAGTCGAAGCCAGACGGCAAGACCGAGCTGACCGAGGGGGTCAAGATTGGCGACTCGCCGGCCGGCAAGGCAATCAAATTTTTGCATCGCGGCGCCTATGACGACATCGATTCAACCTACGATCTCATCACCGCCTATCTCGACGAGAAGGGCCTCGATTCCAAGAACCTCTTCATCGAGGAATATCTGACCCCGACCCGCGAAAGCGACGACGCAGGGCTTGAGGCGGATATTTATGTGTTTTTGAAATAGGGTTTATCTGAGCGGTTCTGCCCCCTCGGCGGCTGCTCCCGTTGCTTTACGTTTACGCGCCAAAGCAATAGCCCTGCGCCGCCGCGAGCGGGCAGGGCTTTTGTTCGTGATCAGTGATGATCTCGCCAGCCGTGATCGTCGTCGTTCACATATCCGTCCAGCTTCGCCTTCTTCAGGAACTTGTCGAGCAGCCCGGCGACCTTGTCATTGTCCATGTCGGCGAAGGGAATATGCGTGCTGCCTTTGAGGCCGGCATCGTCCCCCAGCTTGAGGACTTCCGCGTGCCCGCCGTATTTGTTGATGAGCTTGGCGCACAGGCGGGACTGAGCAACATAGGTGAAGGTTTCAGCCCGGTGGTCGCCCCACACGAACTGGATCGATTTGAGCTTTGCCAGCTTCTTGAACTCCGCCAGCGGAACGCCGAGGGGTCCGAAGGCGCAGGCCGGCCCCGGATCCGTGCAGAGATTGGCGGGGCTCTCGGGGTCGCCAATGGGGAACACATATCCGATGCTTTCGTAGGTGACGATGCCCTTGATGTTGTCCTTCTGGCTCTTGCCCGTCGTCTTCATCGCGCGAAGCCCGCCCGCGGAATTGGTGAGGTAAACGATGCTGTTGCCCAATTTGCCGGAGTCGGCGGCTATGGCCGCCGCATCCGTCTCGATCTCGATATTCCTCTCTATGTCGAACTCGTCATAGCGCGAGGCCGTCGCAGCCGGCCATGCCTGTGGATTGGTCGTTGGAAACTGCACGTCTGGCCACCATTCCGCCGCCGTCGGCAATAATCCGACCGGAACCGCTGGCCCCATGTTCCATGCGGTGAAATTACCTTGATCGCGCGAGGACGGCGTGTAGGTGATCGACTCACAGCTCCAGTTTGCGCGGCCGACGCGCGGACCGTCCCACAAGTAGACGGGGTAATCGCGGCGCAGGAACATGTCCTTGTAGCCTTCGCCGCCATCCCAGCGATTCTGCCACACCTGCGTGCTTGAGCTGTGCCACATGACGAGGCTCGTCTTGCGCGGATTTGCCGGCAGAAAATATTCAACATAGCCGTGATCGCACGATAGCGTCCGATTGGGAGTCGCCGGATTGATGGGAACCACCTTGCCGCCGATGACGAACCCGCCCGACCTGTCGAGCACGATGGGCTCCTTGCGAGAATCGTGGGCTAGCGCGCCGCTTGTTGCTGCGCTGAGCAGGAGCGCGGCTAACGAACAATAATTCATCAGTCCCCGAGGACAGGATTTCGAAAGTACATTATTATCGTTGTACATTAGTTCCCCCCATTTTTGCTTTTGCCGACGAGCATTTTCGATCTTTGCCGAAAACTGAATTGGGCCCGTCACGACGAATGCTAGAGGTGGACGTGGCAGGAGACTACCATGATCCTGCTCATTTGCGCATGATCCGGCACGAACGCATAAAATTCGCAATCGTGGCTCGATCTCACCGCCGTTTGGACCGGCGGCCCCAACGATGGAAGTCTTGACAGGCGATCACAAAAGCGTGAACGATTGCCGGCCCTCTCTGAGGACTGGAGCTGTCAATGAGCTCGACCCGAATTCATCTGATCTCGCAAGGACGACGCGCGCCCTTTTTCCGAACGCCCGATTTGATGAGCGCCGATCACCCCTGGGCCGGCTTTAGTTTCGAAGAGGCGAATACGCCGGGCGAGCCGATGGCGAGCCATTCCTGGTCAAAGACCACACTATTGTACGTCACAGGCGGTCAGGGTTCGTTGCGTTGGAAGCACCGAGGCGTTTGGAGCGTTGATCCCATCGCGCCCGGAACCGTGTCTATCGTACGTCGCGACGTTGAGATCCAGTCGGCGGCGCCGAGCGGCGCATTTCCAATAATGGTGCTGCAGCTCGACAGCTCCAGACTGCAGGATCTTGCGCCCGCTCAAGTGCTGGCAATCGATAAGGTATTGAATTCTGCGCAGGTGACGCGCGATTTTCGGCTTGCCGCGCTGTTGTCCGCCATGTGCGCGGAAGTCAAAGATGGTTGCGCTTCCGGCAGGCTCTACGGAGAATCCATCTCTGTCGCATTCCTTGCGTATCTCGCTGGCAGATACGCTACCCCTTCGCTCCCTGCTGGTTGCGAGAAATGCCTGTCGCCGGCTGAGATACGGACGCTGGTCGGCTTCATCCGAGAGAATTTGGCCAGGAACATCTCGGTAACGGAACTCGCCGGGCTGGTGCAGATGCGTCCCTCTCGCTTTGCGCATATGTTCAAGGCTTCGTTCGGGGTGTCGCCTTATCAATTTGTCATGCGGGAACGGGTTGCGGGAGCGAAGGACCTGTTTGCGAGCGCGAAGCTGTCAGCAAGCCGGGTGGCCACGGAAATCGGCTTTTCGAGTCAAAGTCACTTCGTGAAGGTCTTCCGCCAGTTCACGGGCGTCACGCCGAAGCAGTACCGGGCCGGCCTCTAACAAATGTGCCCGGCTTAATAAATCCCCGTCAAATAATAGAACCCGATCACCACAAACACGGCCGTTGTCTTCAGCACGGTCACCGCAAAAATATCGATGTAGGACGTTTTATGCGTCAGCCCTGTCACGGCGAGGACCGTGATGACCGCCCCATTGTGCGGCAGCGTGTCCATTCCCCCGCTCGCCATGGCGGCGACGCGGTGGAGCACTTCCATCGGGATATGCGCCGCCTCCGCCGCGGCAATAAACTGCTTCGACATGGCGGCGAGCGCGATGGATAGACCGCCCGAGGCCGATCCCGTTATGCCGGCGAGCGTCGAGACGCTGACGGCGACCTTGACCAGCGGATCGCCAATCTGCGCCAGCACGTCGCGGATCGTGATGAAGCCCGGCAGCGCCGCGATCACGGCGCCAAAGCCATATTCGGAGGCCGTGTTCATGCCGGCGAGAAGCGCGCCAGCGACGGCCGCCTTCGACCCTTCCGCGAATTTGGCGGAAACACGCCGAAAGGCGAAGGCGAACACCGTCAGAATGCCGGCGATCAGCGCGCCCTGCACGGCCCAGATCGCCGTCAGCGCGTTGACGTTGGCGGTTACGGGCGCGGCCATGCCGGCCAGCTGGACATGCTGCTCGGCCCCATAAAAAGCGCCGATCAGCGAGGTCAGCGCGCGATTGCCCAAAAACACCACAAGCAAAGGCGCCAGCGCAATCATGGGATGGACCAGCGCGCCTTTTTCAGCCGCCTCCGGCTCGTTGATATGATTCTGGCCATATCCCTCGCCCGCCGCAACCGCCTGACGGCGGCGCCATTCGAGCCAGGCGAGGCCGCTCGCCAGAATGAAGGCCGAGCCGATGAGGCCGAGGACCGGCGCGGCCCATGTCGTCGTTTGAAAAAAGGTGGTCGGGATGATGTTCTGGATCTGTGGCGTGCCGGGCAGAGCGTCCATCGTGAAGCTGAACGCGCCGAGCGCGATCGTGCCCGGAATGAGCCGCTTCGGGATGGCGCTCTGCCGGAACATTTCAGCGGCAAACGGATAGGCGGCGAAGACGACGACGAACAGCGAAACGCCGCCATAGGTCAGGATGGCGCAGACGAGAACGATCGATAAAATCGCCCTGCTTTTGCCGACGACGCCGATCACCGCGCTGACGATCGATTGCGAGAAGCCGGAGAGTTCGATCACCTTGCCGAAAATGGCGCCAAGCAGAAACACGGGAAAATAGAGCTTTAGAAACCCGACCATCTTCTCCATGAACAGCGAGGTGAAAATGGTTGGAACGGCCGAGGGATCGGTGACCAGCACCGCCAGCATGGCGGCGATCGGCGCGAACAAAATGACGCTGAAGCCGCGATAGGCGACGAACATCAAAAAGATCAGCGCGGCGAGCGCGATCAGAAAATCCATGGGCTCGTTTCCCCGCTGCAGGCGCACCGCCTGCTTGCAACTTTGTGCGCAGCTTTGAACTGGCGCCCGATTCAGCGCCAGCCCGGGCCAAACCGCGTTTTTCAAGCCTAGCTTCGGCAAGTCTGTTGTCAAACATGCGACGGCGTCATAACAACTTTGCGGCGCACTCCTTGCAGGACAACTGCTCGGCTTGGCAAAAAACGATCGGAAGGGGCGAGACATGAACGCCGCAGCCGCATGAAACGCGCCATTTCGCCGTCCGCCGCCGCCGCCCTCATCCCGGACGGCGCGACGATCATGATCGGCGGCTTCATGGCGGTCGGCTCGCCGCATCGCCTGATCGACGCGCTCGTCGCGGCCGACAAGCGCGATCTGACGATCATCGCCAATGACACCGGTCTGCCCGGCATCGGCATCGGCAAGCTCATCGCCGCCGGCTGCGTCTCCAGGGTGATCGCCTCGCATATCGGGCTGAACCCGCAAACCCAGAAGGCGATGATCGCCGGCGAGATCGCGGTGGAGCTGGTTCCGCAGGGGACCCTTGCCGAGCGCATCCGCGCCGCCGGCTACGGCCTCGGCGGCGTGCTCACCAAGACGGGGCTTGGAACCCTTGCGGCCGAGGGCCAAAAGATCATCGAGATCGACGGCGAGCCCTGGCTCTACGCGCCGCCGCTGTTCGCCGATTTCGCCCTCGTCGCGGCCGAGCGCGCGGACTACAACGGCAATCTGTCCTATCAGCTGACGGCGACGAACTTCAATCCGGTGATGGCCATGGCCGGCCGCATCGTCATCTGCGAGCCGCGCGAAATTCTTCCCATCGGCGCTGTCCCGCCCGACAGCGTCAACACGCCGGGCGTGCTGGTCGATCATCTCATCGAGAGGGCGGTCTGATGAAGCCGGACGAAATCATCCAGCGCCGCGTCGCGCGCGAATTGCACCCCGGCACGCTCGTCAATCTCGGCATCGGCCTGCCGACCGGCGTGTCCCAATTCATCTCGCCGCATGACGGGATTTTATTCCAGTCGGAGAACGGCATCGTCGGAATGGGCGCGCGCCCGCCCGAAGGCATGGAATATGCCCAGTTGACTGACGCCGGCGGCAGCTTCGTCACCGCCGTGCCGGGCGCCGCGACCGTGGACAGCGCGACGTCTTTCGGCCTCATCCGCGGCGGCCATCTCGACGCGACCGTGCTCGGCGGCCTTGAGGTCGATGAGCAGGGACGGCTCGCCAACTGGATGGTGCCAGGCAAGATGGTGCCGGGCATGGGCGGGGCGATGGATCTTGTGACGGGCGCAAGGCGCGTGATCGTCGCCATGCAGCACACGGCGCGCGGGCGCCCCAAGATCGTGCCGCATTGTACGCTGCCGCTGACCTCGACGCGCCGCGTCACGCTGATCGTCACCGATATGGCCGTGATCGAGCCGACGCTGGACGGCCTTGTCTTGCGCGAGCGCGCGCCGGGCGTCACGGTCGCGGAGATTCTTGAGGCGACGACGGCGCGCATGACCGTGCCGGAGGATGTTCCGGAAATGGATATTCGCGCGGCGGCCGGCTGACGACGATCAGGTTAGTGCGTCGTGGCGGTGACGTCGCTTGCGTCGACCGAAAATTCCACGGCTTCGATGACAGCGTTGCCGGCCAGCGTCATCAGCGCGACGCGGAGCGGCGCGACGACGTGAGCATGCTCGATCGGCGCAAGCCAAACCTCGATCTGGCGGTTGTCCGCCATGAAGCGCGTCGAGCGCGAATCGCGCTTGTGGCCAGCGATGGGCGTATAGCGCGCCGCACAGACGGAGACGGGCCCGGAATAGCCCGCCATGTCGACATTGCGCGAGCCGACATAGAACAGCGTGACGTCGAACCGCAAATAGCCGTCGAAAACAGGAATTTTACGGTTGCAGGCGGCGGGGCCGACCAGCGGCTGCCCCGGCGGCACACTCATGATGAAGGCGCTGGTCGGATCGAGAACATTGCGTCTATTGGCGTCAGTAACGGGGACGCGGCCCTCTTTGTCGTCCCAGGGCGGGGTGATGTTGAGCGATTTGACCGAGCCGCCGCTGAGCGCCATGCGCACCGTCCGCGTCTCGCGCGAATTGGCCGCGGTCGTTACATAGGTCGCGGGCGAGATCACGCCGCCCTGCACCGAGCCCGTCGAACTCAGGGCCATTTTGACATCCGCCACCATCGCCGCGACGCCGGTCAGCCGCGCGTTGAAATCGATCCGGTACTTGCTGGAGTCGAACGAACTGACGGCCGCGACCTCGCCGATATGCAGGCCGACGAGGCTTACCGCATAGCGCGCGCGCACCGTCTCGGCCCGCGGCGACGTCAGGCCGGAGGCAATTAATGCGAGCGTCGCGAAGGCGAGGCCGGATTGGCGAATCAAAAGTGGTCTCCCGGCCTCCGCAGGCGATCCAGTCCGAATCGGCGGCGCAAGCCCAAAATCTCTAGCGCGCTTTCCGGCCGGATGGAATCAGCAAGCGATCACGAAATCGCGCCCATCCTGCGGTCCGGCGCATGTTCGGCGCGAATATCGGCAATTTTTAGCAGCCGGATAATCTCTCACCGGATTTCGCTGGCAAGATTGGCGCAGCGCCGATTTTCCTTATAAGGTTTGCTCCTTGACCTTCGCCGCTTTGAGTCGCCCGCCACCACGTCAAACCCTAAAACCCCCGAGCGATCCATGCGACTGCACCTCGCGCCTCCTGCGACCGCCCGGTTGACGGCGGCGAAAATCCTCCTGGCGATTGCCCTCTGCGTCGCCTCGGGCGCGCGGCTCGCCGCCGCGACGCTCGACAATCCCGACGCCCTGCTCGGACAGTGGGATCTCACGCTTGAGGGCAGCAACAAGGCCTGTCGGCTGACGTTCCGCGCCGAGCGCGTGCGCGGCGGCTATTATCTCGGCCTGCCGGCGGGCTGCCGGCGCGCTGTCGCGCCTCTCGCCAACGCCGCCGCCTGGAGCCTGCCGGGGGGAGAGCATCTCATCATCGGCGACGTCGTCGGCGCCCCCCTTCTCGATTTCGCCTTGCAGCCGGATGGCGCTCTTGCCGCGATTTCTCCGGCCGGCGAAAACTATAAGCTCACCTTCGCCGCTGCCGCGCCCGCGGCGACGCCCGCGCCCGCTTCCGCCGCAAACCCGGCCGCGACGCGCCCGGGCGCCGCCAAGACGGCGCCGCGCCTGGGGGAAATCCCCGGCCGCTACGCCGTGCTGCGCGACGGCGGCCGCGACACCGGCTGCATGGTGACGCTGGATGCTTCGACAAAAGCGTTTTTGGCGCCGGCCTGCCGCGATCAGGGCATCGTTACCTTCGATCCCGTCGGCTGGCGCCTCGCCGGCTCGCGCCTTGTGCTCGTCGCACGCAAGGGCCACACGACGCAGCTCGATCTGCAACCGGACGGAACCTTCGTGAAGGATGCGGCGCTTGGCAAGAATCTGGGCCTGAAAAAGCTTTAAGCCCGCGCCGACGCCGCCTAGGCCCCTGCGCGGCGCGCCCGCGCCGCCTTCACCAGCCCGGCTGTCGAAGCGTCGAGCGCTTCCGTTGACGCCGAATCATCTCCAACGATCGGCGCTAGCTTTTGCGCGAGCTCCTTGCCGAGTTCGACGCCCCATTGGTCGAAGGAGTTGATGTCCCAGATCACGCCCTGAACAAAGATCTTGTGCTCATAGAGCGCGATCAGCCGCCCGAGCGTGCGCGGCGTCAGCGCCGTGTAAAGCAAGGTGCTCGACGGCCGGTCGCCGTCAAAAACCTTATGCGGCGCAAGCGCCGCAATCGCCTCGGGCCCGAGCCCCTGCGCCGCAAGCTGCGCCGAAACTGCTTCCAGCGGGCGGCCCTGCATCAGCGCCTGGCTTTGGGCGAGGCAATTGGCGAACAAGATCCGGTGATGCGTTTCGTCGGCGGCGGTCGGCTTTGCCGCGACGAGAAAATCGACCGGAACAATCTGCGTGCCCTGGTGCAGCAGCTGAAAAAAGGCGTGCTGGCCATTTGTGCCGGGTTCGCCCCAGACCACCGGCGCGGTCTCATAGGCGACGCGGGCGCCAGACAAATCGACCGATTTGCCGTTCGATTCCATATCGAGCTGCTGCAAATAGGCCGGAAAGCGCGCTAGACGCTGATCGTAGGGAATCACCGCCTGCGTCGCATAGCCGAAGACATTGCGATAGAGCACGCCGATCAGCGCCATCAGCACCGGGATGTTGCGGTCGAGGGGCGCCTCACGAAAATGGCGGTCGATGTCCTCGCCGCCGCGCAAAAACGCCTCAAAATTGTCGCGGCCAATGCCGATCGCCAGCGAAAGCCCGATCGACGACCAGATGGAATAGCGCCCGCCGACCCAGTCCCAGAAGCCGAACACGCGATCGCTTTGGACGCCAAAGGCGGCGACCCTGTCGAGCTGCGTCGACACGGCGCAGAAATGGCTGGCGATCGCCTCCGGCCCGAGTCTTTCCGCCACATAGGCGCGCGCGCTCGCGGCGTTGGTCATCGTCTCGAGCGTCGTGAAGGTTTTGGAACAGACGATAAAGAGCGTGGTCTCGACCGGCGTATCCCGCATCGTGTCGGCGAAATCGGCGCCGTCGACATTGGCGACGAAATGCAGCCTCAGATGATCGGCGATAAAAGGCGAGAGCGCGCGAGCGGCCATGGCCGGCCCGAGATCGGAGCCGCCGATGCCGAAATTGACGATGTCGGTAAAGCGGGCGCCATTGGCCGCTCTGATCTTCCCGCTCCTTACGGCTTCGGCGAAGCCAAGGAGCTTTTCCCGCTCCGTCGCGACCATCGCCGCCACATCCTCGCCCGCCGCGCGCATTGGCGCGCCGGACAGATTGCGCAGGGCCATGTGCAAGGCCGCGCGCCGCTCGGTGCTGTTGACGAGATCGCCGTTGAGCAGAGCCGCTCGGCGCGGCTCGATTTCCGCCGCGCGGGTGAGATCGAGCAGCAGCCGCAGCGTCTCGGCGTCGAGCCGATTCTTCGAGAAATCATACAGAAGATCGTCAAAACACGCGTGGAAGCGATCGAACCGCCGCGGATCGGCGGCAAAGAGATCGGCAATTTTCGGGGCGCCGCTCCGACGCGCGTAAGCGTCCAGCGCGGCGAAAGCGTTTGCGACCTTGCTGCGGTCCATGGGCTGGCCTTGGGAAAGCGACGGCCGATCATCTAGCGTAAAGCGGCTGCGAAGCAAAGTTGGCTGCGCGCCGGCTTTTACGATGCTCCGGAGGGCGGCGGAAAAAAACCGCCGGACCTTTCGATCCGGCGGCCGATATTTGCGCAGTTTGCGGCGGCGCGTCGGCTTATGGGTTGTAAGCGCGCTCGCCGTGCGAGGTGATGTCGAGGCCCTCGAGCTCGGCGTCCTTCTTCACCCGCAGTCCCATCACAAGATCGACGAGCTTGTAGAGAATGAAGGATCCGATGCCCGAGTAGAGCAGCGTGAAGCTGACGGCCTTCAGCTGGGTCATGACCTGAGTGGCCATGTCATAGGCGCCCGCCGAGGCTTCGCCCGGCTTGATCGTGTAGTCGGTGAGGCCGACGCCGCCGAGCGCCGGGGCGACGAGAAAGCCCGTGGCGATGGCGCCGACGATGCCGCCGACGCAATGCACGCCGAAGACGTCGAGGGAGTCGTCATAGCCGCCCCATTTCTTCACATAGTCGACGAAGAAGAAGCAGATCGCTCCAACGGCGAGGCCAAGCACCACCGAACCCATCGGTCCCGCAAAGCCCGACGCGGGCGTTACGGCGACAAGACCCGCGACGGCGCCGGAAATAATGCCCAGCAGCGACGGCTTGCCCTTCAACGCCCATTCCACGAGCATCCATGACAGCGTCGCGGCCGACGTCGCGACGAAGGTGTTGACGAAGGCAAGAGCCGTCGTGCCGTTCGATTCGAGATTGGAGCCGGCGTTGAAGCCGAACCAGCCGACCCACAGAAGGGAGGCGCCGATCATCGACATGGTCACCGAATGGGGCGGCCCAACTTCGCGCGGGAAGCCGATCCGCTTGCCCATGACAAGGCAGCCGACAAAGCCGGCGATGCCCGCGTTGATGTGCACGACCGTGCCGCCCGCGAAATCGAGAGCGCCAAGCTGGAAGAGGAAGCCGGCGTTGGCGTTCACCGCGTCAAGATTTGCCTGCGCGGTCGCCTTGGCGGCGTCGTCAGTAGCGGCGGCGAGAGCCTTGGCGGCTTCGGCGACGACATCCGGGCCGGCCCAATACCAGACCGCATGCGCGATCGGGAAATAAATGAAGGTCACCCACAGCGTGATGAACACGAGCAGCGAGGAGAATTTGATGCGTTCGGCGAAGGAGCCGATGATCAGCGCTGGCGTGATGCAGGCGAAGGTCATCTGGAACGCCATATAGACGAATTCAGGAATGACGACGCCGTTGGAGAATGTTGCGGCGTTTGACGACGCATCCATGCCCTTCAGGAAGGCGCGGCTGAAACCGCCGAAGAAAGCGTTCCAGTTCACGCCGAACAGCGGGAACGGCGTGCTCGACCCTTCGGTAAAGGCGAGCGAATAGCCGTAGACAACCCAGATGATCGACACGAGCGCAACGATCGCGAAGACTTGCGAGAGCACCGACGCCATGTTCTTGGTGCGCACCAAGCCGCCGTAGAAAAGCGCGAGGCCTGGCACCGACATCATCAGCACGAGGGCGGTCGAGACCAACATCCAGGCGGTGTCGCCCTTGTTCGGCACGGGCGCAGGGGCGGCGGCGGCGGTCTGCGCAAAGGCAAGGCCCGCGGCGGCGCCTGCTAGCAGCAGCCCTAGCCCTACCGAGCGGGCTCGGATCGGTGGAAACGCAAATCTCATCATATACTCCTGAGAAGCTGGGAATTTTTCAAGGATCAAAGGGCGTCGAGGTCGCGTTCGCCGGTACGGATACGAACCGCCTGATCGAGCCCGCTGACGAAGATTTTTCCGTCTCCGATCTGGCCCGTTCGCGCCGCCGCTGCAATCGCATCGACCGTCGCTGCGACGAGGTCTGGCGCGATTGCAACTTCAACTTTCAGCTTTGGCAGGAAACTCACCGCATATTCGGCGCCCCGGTAGATTTCCGTGTGACCCTTCTGACGTCCGTATCCCTTGACCTCGGTCACTGTCATGCCATGCACGCCAAGGGTGGTCAGAGCGTCGCGCACTTCGTCCAGCTTGAACGGCTTTATGATCGCAACAACGATTTTCATGTGTATTTTTCCCGTTTGCGCCAACCTGAGAGCCGTTGAGTCAGCCCGTGAGTCGCCCCCCACCAACCAGCTCGGGCGCGGTTCAGGCGCGTCCTTGCCGGCCGTGCTTAGCAAGCGCCGGGCCTTTCGTCCGCTTTCGCTGCGTTTTTTTGCGGGAAAGCGATTATTTGTCACGAATTGGCTGGCGCTCGCTCACTACGGCGCTGCTTGCGCCAGTCGGGCGGCCCAGCGCGGCAAAAGCCGCGCTCCAGCCGAACGCGGCCAACCCGCGCTCTTGCGCGAATTCCGCCTGGCAGATAGCCTGGATGCCTAATATTCAGGCAATATAGCGTGCGCTGCGAAATCGGCCGGCTCGCGACAACGTGAACGACTTTGCCAAAATATCAAATAATATCAATCGTCCTGCCTCATGGCCATCATGGTCTTGGCCGCATAAGGCCTTCCTGCATGGTCGAGGCCACGAGGCGCCCGTCCCTCGAATAGATCAGCCCCCGAGTCAGCCCCCGCGCTCCGCTGGAATTCGGGCTGTCCTGCACGTAGAGCAGCCACTCATCGGCGCGAAAAGGTCTGTGAAACCAGAGAGCGTGGTCGATGCTGGCCACCTGCAGGGTCGGCTCGAAGACGAAATGGCCGTGAGCGATCAGCGCGGTGTCGAGCAGGGTCATATCGGAGAGATAGGCGAGGACGGCGCGATGGATCGCCGGATCATCCGGCAGGGGCGCGGCGGCGCGCAGCCAGATGTTCTGCGTCGGCGCGCCGGGCTCGCGGCGCATATAGCGAGAGGGATCGACGGGACGCGTCTCGATCGGACGCGAGCTGGCGAACCAGCGCCGGATCGCGTCCGGCAGCTGCGCGCCAAAGGTCTCGAGCATCTCGGCTTCGCTCGGCAGCGATTCCGGCGCAGGCGCGTCGGGCATGGCGAAGGCATGCTCCAGCCCGTCCTCCTCGATCTGGAAAGACGCAGAGAGCGAAAAGATGGGCCGGCCGTGCTGGATCGCAACGCATCGGCGCGTCGCAAAGCTGGAGCCGTCGCGCAGCCGCTCGACTTCATAAACGATCCGCGCCTGCGGATCTCCCGGCAACAAAAAATAGCAATGGAGAGAGTGCGGCGCGCGGCCCCGCACAGTGCGGGAAGCGGCGACGAGGGCCTGCGCGACGACGAGACCGCCGAAGACGCGCTGCCAGCCGACCTGCGGGCTGCGGCCGCGGAAAATATTCTGCTCGATCGTCTCGAGGTCGAGGATCGTCAAAAGTTCGTCAACCGCCTCCGCGGGCGAAGAGGCTCGTTCGGCCTCTTTTGCCGCCGACGGGGTCTTGCGCGCATCGGTCATGTCGCGTGGCGATCCTCTTGCGTGATCTCGAAGAAGGCGGCCTGGAGGGCGCCCCGCATCGCCGGGGCAACGGATAAGCAATGCGCGCCTTGACCGACGCCAACGCGCTTCTTCAGTCCAGCCGGAGCCGACCGACGCGCGCCGGGGCCGACGGAAGATCGCGGCGTTGGCGCAGGCCGGCGGAGGCCGGTTCGCCAATCCGGCGCCTCAATCCTGCAGCGGCCGCGCCTCTTCGGGCAGCATGATCGGGATGCCGTCGCGGATCGGATAGGCGAGCTTGGCGGCGCGGGAAATCAGCTCCTGATTTTCGGCGTCATATTCGAGCGTCGTCTTGGTGCGCGGACAGACCAGGATCTCGAGCAGGCGCGGATCGACCCGCGGGGCGTCGGCGGCGGGTTTTGCGGGCGTATCGGTCATCGGGCGTCAATCCTTTGCAAACTTCGGCGCGCAGCCGGCCGGAAAAGTCCTCGCTCCGGCGTCGCGCTCCAGGCCTATTGCAGCGTATTTTCAGCGTTCTTGCCGCGCGCGAGCTCGATTTCCGTGATCGCCACCAGCACGTCGGCGCGGCCCTTGAGATCGGTCGCTTCGAGCAGGGCCTGTTTTTCCCGCGGCCCGAAGGGGCTCATCATCGCCAGCGCGTTGACGAGGGCCTCATTGGGCGCCTCATTGATGCTGTCCCAATCGAGCTGGAGCTCATTGCTCTCGGCAAAGCTGCGCAGGGTGCGCAAGAGCCCGTCGCGATCGACCATTTCCTCCCCGGCGCGTGGGCTGAAATCGATCGAGAACGGCGCATAATCGACGCGAGCCTGCCGGTAGGGCGTCAGGGCGTCGATTTCCTCGATGATCTTAAACCGGGCGACGCCCGTCAGGGTCAAGAGATAGCGGCCGTCGCCGGTTTCCGCGAGCTGGGTGATGCGGCCGACGCAGCCGACCTGAAACAGCGCCTCGCTCTTTTTCGCCTCGGGGTTCGGCTGGATCATGCCGACCAGACGATTGCCCTTCAGGGCGTCGTCGACCATGGCCATATAGCGCGGCTCGAAAATGTTGAGCGGCAATTGTCCGCGCGGCAACAGCAGCGCCTTGGCGAGCGGAAAGATCGGCAGCGAGGGCGGCAAGTCGTCGGGGCCGCCGTAAACGTGGTTGATGCCCATCGTCAGCTCCTCCGCTCCGCCAAAGCCCGCCGATTGATCCATTGCCGCTGTTCCGTCCACTCGCGCATGATCGCTTTATACATTATGGCCGCCGCAACGCCTAAAGCCTGCGCTCGATCAGGAAAACAGCAGCGTCGACAATTTTTTGCGCGCGCCGATGGTCGCGGGATCAGCCGGTCCCCAAGCCTCGAAGAATTGCAGCAACTGCTTGCGCGCGCCATCCTCACTCCAGGCGCGATCGCGCCTGATGATGTCGAGCAGCGCCGCCGCCGCCTCCTCGCGCTTGTTGTGGGCGTTAAGGCCAACCGCATAATCGAACTTCGCCTGATAATCTTGCGGGTCGGCGTCAACTTTGCGCTTGATGTCGACGAGATCGCCAAGGGCGCCCGCCTGTTCGGCAAGTTCAAGGGCGGCTCTTGCCGCCCCGACGCCGGGATGCTTTTCCGCTCCCGCAGGAGCGGCGTCGAGCAATTCGCGCGCAAGCTCGAGGTCGCCGGCCTTGACATGAAGCCTTGCAAAACCAGCAAGCGCGTCAAGGTCAGCCGGGTTTTCAGCAAGAATCGCGGCGAACAATTCGGCGGCTGCGGCGGGGTCGCCCTCGGTGACAAAAGCCTCGGCCTCGGCGAGGAGGTCCGCCGTTCCGCCGATCGGGCCGACCAAGCGCTCGACAAAGCCGCGCACATCGGATTCCGGCAGAGCGCCCATGAAGCCGTCGATCGGCTGCGAGCGCTGGAATGCGATCACCGCCGGAATCGAGCGAACGCCGAGTCGCCCGGCGATCTCGGGATGTTCGTCGATGTTCATCTTGACGAGCTTGACCTTGCCGGCCGCCGCCTGAACCACTTTTTCGAGGATCGGCGTCAGCTGCTTACAGGGGCCGCACCATGGCGCCCAGAAATCGACCAGAACCGGCTGACGCGCGGATTCGGCAATGACGTCAGCGCCAAAGCTCGCCGTGCTCGTATCCTTGACGAGCGAGGCAGCCGCCGCCTGATCCGGCTTGGCTTCGTTAGCGCTGAGGCCGTATAGTCCCGCCATGTGCAGCTCTCCCTCGACGCTGGCGCCTCAAATCTCAAATCCGTCTCTCATTAAAGCGTGACGGTCGGGATGTCGCGGGAAAAACTGCCGCGCGAAGTTGCGGCTCGAGTTCTTCGCGCGAAGGCATATAAGGAACTCTCGCCGAACGGCGGTATTCGATTTTTGAAGTCATGCTTCAGGCAAAATGCGCTTTGGCGCCGATATCGCAATTTTGACCGCCGCTGATCCCTAAGTTTGATGAAATCGGCGCGGCCGCGGGAGAGTGAGCCATTCGGCTTCTTCAAGTTCAGCTGCTTTAGATCCGAATGCTTCAGTTCCAGGATGCTTCAAATCAAGGAACGCGCTTGTCCCAGCCTCTTGATCCGCCCCGGCGCGCACAGTCCGAGGCGCCGGAAAAATCCCCTTCCGATATGTCCGACTTCACCGTGGCCCGCCGCCTCGAAAAACGGCTCGGCCCGGTTTATGCGCGGCAAAGGATTGGCATCGAGGAAGATCACGAGGCGCAGGCCTTCGGCCAGGGGCTCAATTTCTTTCACATCGAGAACTGGTATTCCGTCCACGCCATGATGCGCCTCGCGCTTCGGCTGAGCGGGACCTACGGACGCGGCCAGCGCAACGCCGCCAAGGTCGAGCTACGCCGCAACGAGATCGTCTCGCGCCGGTTGCCGGCCGCTTTCGACGGCTTCACCTTGCTCCATCTCAGCGACCTGCATGTGGAGATGAGCGCGGCCGCCATGCTGCGGACCGCCGAACTCGTCGAAGGCCTTGACTACGATGTCTGCGTCCTGACCGGCGACTATCGGGCGCGAACCTTTGGCGGCTTCAAAACGACGCTGGACGGAATGGCTCCCTTGCTCGGCCGGCTGAAGCAGCCGGTCTATGGCGTGCTCGGCAATCACGACACGATCAAAATGACCCCCGCCCTCGAGGATCTCGGGGTCAGGATGCTTCTCAACGAATCCGTCCGCATCGAACGCGACGGCGCGGCGATCCACATCGGCGGCATCGACGACGCCCATTTCTTCCGGGTCGACAATATCGAGAAAGTCGCCGCCGATATTCCTTTCGAGGATTTCTCGCTGCTTTTGTCGCATACGCCGGAAATCTATCGCCAGGCGGCGCATGCGGGCTTTGACGCCATCCTGTCCGGCCATACGCATGGCGGCCAGATCTGCCTGCCCGGCGGATTTCCGCTTACGCTTGATTCCGTTCTGCCGCGCGCCTTCGGCGCGGGCGCCTGGAAATACAATGAGATGAGCGGCTATACCTCGACCGGAGCGGGATCGAGCGTGCTGCCGGTGAGGTTCAACTGCCCGCCGGAGATCACACTGCACCGGCTACGGGGCGGGTAAAACGGATCGGCCGAAACGTCGCCTTTCCGACAAACCGACAAAAGGCCGCCCTGCGGCGCGCCTCGTCGTCTCAAAAAAAGTTTATTTAAACAATAGCTTACAGTCTCCCCCTCGGCGCGGCAAGAAGTTTGCTGTGGGCGGGCGCGGGCGGCCTAGCGCAAGCCCTCGCGTCAGCATTATTGCGCGGGAGAGGCGGCATGTCCGGGAGTTCAGGGTATTTTGTGGATTGGGGCGGCAACACGCGCAGCACCGATGATCCGGGCGGCGGCTATCACTGCGACGTCGACCTGCCCGCCCGCTATGTCGCCGTCTTGTCGAAGAACGGCGCGCTAGTGCATGAAGCCACGCTCTACAAGACGCTGGCCGATGTCGAGAAGGCGGGGATCAAGGCGCCCCTGGTTCCGGGCTCTCATCCCTGGGGCAGCTCCAGCGAGGGACTTTGACGGCATGTCCCAGTCCGACGTGCTGGACGCTGTCGCCCCCGCGCCGAGCCGGTCGGATCCAGACTATTTTGCTCACGCGTTTGAATTTAGAGCGTTTTCTTTTCAAAAGGAACGAGCTCTAATAAGGCCGCTCCCTGATCTTCAGGGTGAACAGCGCGCGCGAGAGCAAGAGCGCGCCGACCCAGAAGATGAAGGCGGCGACCAGCACGTCGACGAAGCTCAGCCCCAATGCGCTTTTGCAAACAATCAGCGGCAACAGGCTTTCTGGGGCCTGATCGATGCCGGGCGCCATTCCCTGCGCCGGCAGCTGCAGCCGGCGCTTGATGAAACTTGAGAAAATATCGCCAGTCATGGCCGCGGACGCCGCCAGCGCGCCGACGCGCCAGTCGACGCCTATTGCCGGCGCGACAAGCGTCGTCGCTATGAGACTGGCGATGACGCCACGAAAAGTCTTGGAGGAGCCCAGCAGCCGCGCCCCGTCGCTAAACCTTGCATGAAGGTCGAGCGGGGCGTTCCCCCACAGGCCAAGGACACGGCTGGCCAGGATCGGCGCGCCGTTGGCGACGAAAACCAGAATCAGGGCCTGGGCGATCGGCGCGATGCTCATCACATTTCTCCTGCCGCTGCGCGGCAGATTTTGTGAGGCAACGCTTTTATGTGGCCAAGGGTTCCGGTCAGGCCCCGAGCATCAGTCCGAGGTTTTGCATCGCCGCGCCGGACGCCCCTTTGCCAAGATTGTCGAGCCGAGCGACCAACACCAGCTGACGCCGCGCCTCATTGATGAAAACCCTGACCTCGAGATTGTTGGTTTCGTTCAAAATCTCCGGCTCAATTTTGCCGGAGGCCTCCGCCGGCGCGACGCGTACGAATTGCGCCCCGGCGTAATGGGCGCCTAGCGCCGCCTCGAAATCGGCGCCGTGAGGCTTGCCCGGCAGCGCGTCGAGAAACAGCGGGATCGACACCAGCATCCCTTGCGCGAAATTGCCGACCGAGGGGACAAAAATCGGCCGCTGCGTCAGCCCGGAATATTTTTCGATCTCCGGCACATGCTTATGTTCGAGGCCGAGCGCATAGAGTTCGAAAGCGGGCGCTGCGCCTTTCTCATAATCGGCGATCATCGCCTTGCCGCCGCCGCTGTAGCCCGACACCGCATTGATGGCGATCGGCCAATCTGCGGGAACGAGCCCCGCGTCGATGAGCGGGCGCAGCAAAGCGATCGCGCCGGTCGCATAGCATCCGGGATTTGAGATGCGCCTTCCCTGACCGATCGCCTGCGCCTGGCCTTTCGCCAATTCGGGAAAGCCATAGGTCCAGCCGGGAGCGACGCGATGCGCCGTCGATGCGTCGAGCACGCGCGGACCGGCTGATCCCAGCGTCTCGACGATGGCGACGGTTTCGCGCGCAGCGTCGTCGGGAAGGCAGAGAATGACCACATCCACGCCGGCGAGCAGCTTTGACTTGGCGTCGCGATCCTTGCGCAGCTCGGGCGGAAGGCTTTTCAGCTCGATCCCCGGCTCGGAGGCAAGCCGCGTCTTGATGCCAAGGCCGGTGGTGCCGGCTTCCCCGTCGATGAAAATTGTCCCGTGCATGACCCGCCGCACCCTTTTCAAGTCCCGCCTGCGAAGGCCCGCACTTATAGCAGACCCTGCCATTTGCGACTGCAGTTAGCACGCCCGGATCTTGATAGGGTCATGCCGGGACTGACCCGGACATTCTGTCACGCAGATAGTGGTTTGGATGGCCGGTTCAATCCCCGGTCAGATCGGGGAACGGTCAGAACGCAGGGCGAGACGCTCCGTGTGCGGAACTGAGGTCATCCCGCTCGCTAGCCATTCAGGCCATTTGTGCCTCGGCATAATACGAACTCGCCTCGGGGGCGGTGGTTCGTGCGTTGAGCCCGGCGACCGCCATACGGCCGACGTCAGCCGCCAGTTGCTCGATGAAATGGCGGTCGATGGTGAGGTTCAACGGCGGTTTTGACAGCAGGTCGTAATGGCGGATGAAGGGAGCGACCTGGTGGGTCAGCCAGATCGTCGCGATGGTGATTTCCGCGCGTGCGGCGCCGGCCGGCAGGAAGCGGCGCACGATCTTTTCGGCCTGGTCCAGCATCGGCAGTTTCGCGCTGGCGATAAAATCAAGATAGATCGGCGTGGGCGTCGGCGCCAGGGTCTCCCAGGCCAGGATGCGCAGATAGCGGCTGAGCTGGTCATGCTTTTCGAGCGCCGTCACCTGCTGGCGAATGAACAATTGGACCGCCTCTTCGCGGCCGACGCGGTCAACCGTCGCCTCATCAAGGAGCGAGGCCTCGCGCAGCGCCGCGAAGGCGAGACGCAAAACCTCGCGATAAAGCGCCTCTTTGCCGCCAAAATGATAGTTGATCGCCGCCTGATTGACCTCCGCGCGCCGGGTGATCTCGCGCACCGCGGCGCGCTCGAAGCCGTTTTCTGCGAAAGCACAGGCAGCGTGATCGAGCAGCGCCTGGCGGGTCAAATCGGCGTTTCTCAAGATTTCGGCTTCTTCATGAAGGACGTCACCGAATCGGCGACGGAAGCCATGCCGTCGACCACGCGCTTGTCGGAAGCGGAGACAAGACCGCCGATTCCGGCGCCGAGCCAGACGCCGCCGTCGACCATGCGCTGATGGGAGGCAGTGACGAAATCGCCGATGCCAGAGACGAGCCCGCCGCCATATTTCAAGGGATTGAGCCAATCGGCCCAATCCGGGGAAGCGGGCGCGGCGGCAGGCGCCGGATTGGCGGGCGCTTTCGGAATATCGCCCAGCGCATTGCTCCGGACGCCGCCCGGCGCATTGACCTGAACATAGGCGGCGACGCGGTCCTTGCCGGCGTGCGGACGGTCCAGCTGGGCGGCGCGGCGGCGCGGCGGCAGCGGAGCGACCGCGTCAGTTGCGGGCTCGCCCGCCGCTTCAAGCGCCGCAGCCCTTGGCGCTACGATATGAGAAAGCGCGACGCGCTCCAGAAAATCGGCGGTCGCATCGCCTGATTCGTTCCGCTCCAGGGCGGGGACGGCGGCGACGCGCAGAGCGACCGGCGCGAAGGCGGGCTTGGGCTTCGTCAGATCCGAAACAATCATCATGACAAGCAGCGTCGAGAAGACCGACACAAGCACCTCGGCGACCAGCTTTTGCGTCACGGCGTGCAGGCCATTGCGTAGCATCACTGGGATCGGCGTGGGCATCGGGGCCTCCTGCGCTAATTCAAACGTCTGTTTGAACTTCCCGCCTGTTGGAGGCGAAATTATGTCGCAGCGCGGCCCTCGACGCGTCGACTGTGGATCACACAATTCCAACCAAAGCCCAAAAACAAAACCCCGCCAAAAATGGCGGGGTTTGTCAGTCCGAGGGCGGCGCCGAGGCCGCCCCCATCGTTGAAATCCAAAAACCTTAGCGCTTCGAGAACTGGAAGCTGCGGCGGGCTTTCTTCTTGCCATATTTCTTGCGCTCGACCACGCGCGAGTCGCGGGTCAAAAAGCCTTCTTTCTTGAGCACGCCGCGCAGCTCCGGCTCAAAGGCGACGAGCGCCTTGGAGAGGCCGTGGCGGACCGCGCCCGCCTGCCCCGACAGACCGCCGCCGGCGACGGTGACGGTCAAATCATACTGGTCGACGCGCTTTGCGACGCCGAGCGGTTGCTGCAAAATCATGCGCAGCACAGGGCGGGCGAAATAAACCTCGACAGCCCGGCCGTTGACGACGACCTTGCCGGAGCCCGGCTTGATCCAGACGCGGGCGACAGCGTCCTTGCGCTTGCCGGTCGCGTAGGCGCGGCCCTGCGCATCGAGCTTTTGCACATAATGCGGCGCTTCCTGCGTCGGGGCGGCCGTGGCGCTCTTCAGATCCTGGAGCGAATTAATAGTCTCGGCCATGATCAGGCAATCCTCGAATTCTTGCTATTCAGGCTGGCGATGTCGAGCGTTTCCGGCTGCTGCGCCGCGTGCGGATGCTCCGCGCCCTTGTAAACCCTGAGGTTGCCCATCTGCTTGCGTCCAAGCGGCCCGCGCGGGACCATGCGCTCGACGGCCTTCTCGAGCACGCGCTCGGGGAAACGGCCGTCAAGGATGAACTTCGCCGTCCGCTCCTTGATGCCGCCCGGATAGCCGGTGTGGTGGTAATAGACCTTCTGCTCGCGCTTGCGCCCGGTGAAGACCACCTTCTCGGCGTTGATGATGATGATGTTGTCGCCATCATCCATATGCGGCGTGAAAGTCGGTTTGTGCTTTCCGCGAAGCCGCATGGCCACAAGCGACGCCAGCCTGCCGACAACGAGGCCGGTGGCGTCGATCAGGACCCACTTCTTGGTGATGTCCGCCGGCTTGGCGGAATAGGTCTTGCCGAACATTGGTTTCAAATTCCATGCAATCTGAGCCGCGCGGAGTCTGTCCGCTGCGGTCGCGTCGCGCTTTTAGGTTTTCCGGGGCCGCGCGTCAAGCGTCTTTGAAGCTGACAGCCGCCAAAACTAGCTGATAGATCATATGTTTGTATAAAGAGGTAAAATAATACCACACCGTAATGCGGTGGAGGCCGCGTTTTCCTCACGCCGGTTGGGCGCGGACGAAGGATTCAGCAGATCCCTCCTCCGGATTGACGAAAATAATGTCTTTGGGATCGCGGCGCGGCGCATCCACGGCGAAGAAGACGACCGGCCCTTCGAGAATATCTGGCAGCGCGTGGATCGTGCGGCGCTTGAAGAACAGGAGCTGACCCGGCGCGAACTCGCGGAGATCGGACGTCGCGCCCATCCAGAACGTGCCGCGGCCGGAAAGAACATAGAGATATTCGTCCGAGCCTTCATGATAATGGGCCGGCGTCCCACGATAGACGCGGAACACACGCGCGCTCGATCCAGGCTCATTTGTCAGATAGCGGTCGAGCAGCAGCGTGTCGGCGCTCGGTGGAAAGGACCGGGCGATTTCGTTCAGATCGAAGCGCCCGAAGGCGCTGCTATCGGTATTGACGTCCATGCGCTGTCTCCAGTTGAAGCGATTCGGCGGCCAAAGGATTATGTGGAGCGGGCAAGATTTGAGGATATTTCATGACCAGCAACGTCCCTTCCCTGTCCGGCGATGAGATCAGGGCGATCCTGCACAAAGTGAAGACGATCGCCGTCGTCGGCGCCTCGGCCAATCCGGATCGCCCGTCCTATGAGGTCGCGGCCTTCCTTTTATCGCGCGGCTATGAGGTCACCGCCGTCAACCCTGGACTCGCCGGCCAGACCCTGCTCGGAGCGCCCGTCGTCGCAAGCCTCAAGGATCTCGCCGCGCCGGTCGATATGGTGGATATTTTCCGCAATTCGGCGGCGGCCCGCGAGGTCGTGACGGAGATATTGGCGCTGAATTGGCGTCCGTCCGTGATCTGGATGCAGCTTGGCGTCGTCAACGAGACTGCCGCCGCCCTAGCGCGGGCGCAGGGGATCATGGTGATCATGAATCGCTGCCCGAAAATCGATTATATCCAGCTTGGGCTCGACCAGGCCTAATCTCATCGCTCCTGATGCAGCGCCTGCGCATGCGCCGTGGCCATGCCGAGCACGATCATCGCAAAGCCCTGATGCAGCAGCCCGGCCCACAGCGGCACGGCGAGCAAAAGCGTCGTGATCCCGATGATCGCCTGCGCCGCGACAAGTCCGGCCAGCGCCAGGGCGCGCCGGCTGGCGGCGCTCCGGCCCGCGACCACGCCGGTATAAACAGCCTGCGCAAGAGCGAACGCCAGCAGCGCATAGGCGGCCATCCGGTGCTGAAACTGCACAGTCAGAAGATTGTCGACAAAATTGCGCCAAAGCGGCGCCTCCGCCGTCAATTGATCGAGTGGCGGAATGAACCTTCCGTCCATCAAGGGCCAGCTATTATAGGCGCGTCCGGCGCGAAGCCCCGCGACGAGCGCGCCGAGCCCAATCTGAGCC
Organism: Methylocella silvestris; assembly: GCF_002891535.1. Taxonomy (GTDB): domain Bacteria; phylum Pseudomonadota; class Alphaproteobacteria; order Rhizobiales; family Beijerinckiaceae; genus Methylocapsa; species Methylocapsa silvestris_A. The sequence continues at coordinate 80,415 of NZ_PDZR01000005.1, forward strand.
AGGGCGGCCACGACGAAGACGAGGGCGACGCCGAACAGGCGGCGCGGCGGCGCCGGAACCGCGGGTGGGCGTGAATTGAGCGACGCCGCCAGCCAGACCAGAATGGCGAAGGTCATGCTCGCCAGCAGAAGATGAAGCGCAAGCCGCTCCTGCGCCACCTCGGCGCGGTCGACGAGGCCGGATTTCACCATCCACCAGCCCACAAAACCCTGGAGCCCGCCCAGCGCGAGCACGCCAACGAGCTTTGGCTTGAGCGCGGACGGCAGCATGCCCTTCGCCCAGAAGAAAACCATCGGCAGGAACGTCGCGAGCCCGATCAGCCGGCCGAGCAGCCGGTGGCTCCATTCGAAGAAAAAGATAAATCTGAACCCGGCGAGGTCCATGTCGGGAAAGACCTGCGCATATTGCGGGATTTTCTTGTAATTCTCGAATTCGGCCTGCCAGTCGGCCTGCGAAAGCGGCGGGATCACGCCGCTCAAGGGCTTCCATTGCGTGATGGAAAGGCCGGATTCCGTCAGCCGCGTCGCGCCGCCAACGAGGACCATCAAAAACACCAGCGCGGCGAGGGTCCAGAGCCAGACGGCGACAACTGGAGCGGTTGGCCCAGTCCGAACGTCGAACGCCGAGGGCGTCGCAATCGGATCGTAAACCCAAGTCATGTCGGACCTTTCATCGCTCTCCTTGCAACGTTGAACGCGCATGAAACGCTTGTTGCGGGACAGGGCGCGGATTAAGAGCGGGACGGCGATCATTTCCGTGCGCCGCGCGCCTTTGGGCGCGACGCCGAAAATCTGATCTGATCTATCGCCGCATTAGCGCGAAGTCCACGCGACGGGCCGGAACGAGAGGTTAAAGACACGCGCATGCGAATGCGGACGCGCAAATTCATCGGGGCGATCGTGATGACGGCGTTTGTCGTTCTCTACGCGCTGATCGCCATGGCTCTGGCGCAGGCCCGGCCGATACAGGAGGCGGCGCCCGCGGTCCAGATCATCTGCTATGCGGCGCTGGGCCTTGCCTGGGTGCTGCCGTTGATGCCGCTCATCCGCTGGATGCAGAAGCCCGACCGCTGAAGCTCAGGCGGCGTCAAGGCTGAGGCCGCGCGGCGACGATTTTTTCGGCGCGCCGATGACGAGCACGTTCTTCGCCCGCCAGCCGGCGAGATTGGCGCCGGAGCCGACGATCACCGCCTCGCGCGGCTCGGCCGCGGCCGTCAGCACGACGAAATCGGCCTCTGCCGAAAGCGCTCGAATAATATCCTCCTCTCCAAGCGCCGAGACCGTCAGCCAGATAAAATCATAGGCGCCTTCCAGCGCCTGCAAGATAATGGACAGATCTGCTCCAGGCGCTGCCGCTTGCGCCGAGACGCCCTGCCGACCGCACGGCAAAAAATGCAGGCGCGAGCTCGGGTCGCGGCGAATGACTTCGGCGAAGGACGCCTCCCCCGACATAAGCTCCGAGAGGCCCGGCCCCTGCTCCTCCTGCTCGGTCCCGGCCGGGGCCGTCAATCCGGCGAGATCGATCATGATCGAACGTCCTTCAGCGTCGAGCAGCCGCGCCAGGGCGACGAGAACTTCGGTCGAACCGCCGGCGTCGAGCCGCGCGCCCAGAATGCGGATCGCCCCCGACGGCCTGCGTGCAGCGAGAATGCGCGCCGCCGCTTCCTCGAGCGCGTCGGCGTTCTGAGCTTCTGCGCGCCGCCCGGCCGCGTCCCGCCCGATCGAGGATTGCACGCCGGGAGCCTCTTTGAGACGCAGAAATACGCCGCGTTCTCCGATCGCGCGCGGCGGCGCCGGCGCGTCCTCGATGCGGCTCGAGGGCCGCCTCATCAGAGCGCAGCCCGTCCCGACGGCGAGAGCCGCGGCGGCGCCAATCGCGGCGAGGAGGCTGGGGGATGGAAAGACCGGCTGCTCCGGCGGGCGCGCCGGAGCAATCACCCGCGCCGCAATCTGCGAAGTTTCGGCGCCCGCTTCGACAAATAGAGCGGCGACGCGATTGGCCGCGCGCGCGGAAAAATCGGCGTCATCGGAGCGGAAGGAGATCGTGACGATTCGATCGCGATCCGAGGCCTTGACGCTGAGACGGTCCCGAAACGCCGCCAGGGCGCGCTCATCGGCGCGCGGGCGGCCTTCGTCACTGGGTGCGCCAAGAAACAGCAAGGCGCGCGCCGCCGCCATCAGAGCCCCCTGCCCGGACAATTCCGGCCTTATTTCGGCGCCGAGCGATTTCATGGCGCGCCGCGCTAGATCGCCCGAGCCGAGCAGCGCCTCGCCCTGGGTCAGAGCCTGACGGTTCAGGACATCATCCGGCCGCGCCTCAACAGCCGCGACGAAAATCCGGGCTTCAGCCTGATATTGCGGGGTTGCGGCCAAGAAGAAAGCGACGATCGCGAGCGGCCCGCTCAGCGCCGCTGCAAACAGCGCCGCCCGCCGGGCGGCCGCTTCCTGACGCAGCGCCGCAAACCAGTTGCGGCGTTCATCCTGCGGCTCTTCCCAGTCCAGCCAATGCATCGGTCGGCTCCGAGACCCAACGCCTGCATGAGACGCCCTTTATGGTTTCGGAGTCGTTAACGGCTGACGCCAGCTTGTAGCGGCCCGTTAATGCCCGGACTTGCGTCCGGAGATTTGCAATGCGGCCTTCAGCGTATTGCTCATCAGCATGGCGATGGTCATCGGCCCGACGCCGCCCGGCACCGGCGTAATTGCCGCGGCCGTATCGAGCGATTCGGCGAAAGCGACGTCGCCGACAAGCCGCGTCTTGGATTTGGCGGCGGGGTCCGTCGCCGGAACGCGGTTGATGCCGACGTCGATCACGATCGCGCCCGGCTTGATCCAATCGCCCTTGATCATCTCGGGGCGGCCGACCGCCGCGATCAGCACATCGGCGCGCCGCACGACGGCCGGCAGATCGCGCGTGCGCGAATGCGCGATGGTGACGGTGGCGTTCTGGGCGAGCAGCAGTTGCGCGATCGGCTTGCCGACGAGATTGGAGCGTCCGACGACGACCGCTTCCGCGCCTTGCAGCTTGAAATTCAGCGCGGCCGCCGCTTTCTGCAACAAAATCATACTGCCGGCCGGGGTGCAGGGGATCAGGGCGCGCTCGATATCGCCAATCGCGAGCAGGCCGGAATTGATCGGATGCAGCCCGTCGACGTCTTTTTCGGGCGCGATCGATTCGATGATGCGGGTCGCGTCCGCGCCATTTGGCAACGGCAGCTGCAGCAGGATGCCGTGGATTTTCGGGTCGGCGTTCAGTTGCTGGATGACCGCCAGAATTTCGGCTTCGGTCGCTTCGGTCGGAAGGTCATGCTGCACGGAATGGAAGCCGCAAGCCTTCGCCGCCTTGCCCTTCGCGCCAACATAGACCTGGCTCGCAGGGTCGGCGCCGACAAGAATAACGGCGAGACCTGGCTGCAATCCGCCAAGGCCGCGCACCTTTTCGGTGATGTCCGCGAGCACTTCCTCCGATCCGCGCTTGCCGTCGATCAGGAGCGCCTTGCCGCTCGATGGGCGCAGGACGCCGGTCTCAGGGGTCGACAGTTGGGCGACGGACATGGGTAACCTCCAGCCTGGTTTCTTGGTCTGTTCGAAATTGGCGCCCAAGCGGTTTCGCGCGCGCCGTCGCGTTCTTCGAGTGGGCGAAGCTTGCGTGAAAATAGGGAGCGCTGCTGCGAACGGATAGCAAAATAATTTTGGCCGCCGCCAAGATTAATTTGCCAACGCCGGAGCCCAAGCTCCGGCGCGCTCGCCTTGCGGCTACGTCACGGCGAGAGGGGCGCCCGCGCCGGCAGCGGCGACGAGCTCTTCGTCAGTCTTGTCATCCGGGATGATGTCGAGCAATTGGGCGACTTCAAAATGCATCCCATCGGGCCGCGATCTGAAATGCCCGCCCCAATAGAAGCCGAATTTATTCGCGATGGGGACGAGATCGCGCACCGATCCCCGCTGACCCTTCAGCGCCGGGCGCGCCTTCAGCGGATTGAACCGCGCATTGATATCGAACGCCGTGCCGAAGGCGTGATTGCTGAGGGTGGTCGTGCTGCCGCGAATGAAGCGCGGATTATAGGCGCCGTCGAATGTCAGCACCTCATCGAGCAGGCCCTGCTTTTCCCATTCGAGCCAGAGCGCCGTCAGCTGCGCAGCGGCGAGCCTGTGGAACTGCATTTTGAGCGGGCCCGGCTTGCCCAGAACGGAGCGCAGCGGGATGGCCACCGTCACAATATTGCGGGCCGCCCAATCATTGGTGACCCTGATATGCTCGGGATCGCCAGGCTGTGGCGCAGGCGCGAAGGTGAAGACCCCGAACAGCTTTTGCCTGTCGGCGATGCTGCTGAGCGGCGCAAAAGGCGGCGGCGGCGGAAAGTCTTGTCCCGACGCGTCAACTGGCCTGGACGGCGCTGCGGCGCCCGCCGTGACCGGAGCGGCCGGGCGGTCCGAAAGCTCATCGGCAAAGCTCGGGGTCGCGCCGGCGCCGCTCCATCCGTCGGCGTCCGAGACGCGCATGCAGTCAGAAAAGAAGGCGACATATTTATCGATGTGATGGCCCGTGCCGGTCGGATAGCAGAGCAGCTTCCAGCGGTTGGCGGGCGCTTCGTCGCGCCGGATCGAGCCGGCATTGTAGGCGGCGGCGACGAGCGGCGGATCGAAATGCGTCGAACCCCTTTGCTCGGCGATATAGGCTGTCCCGGCGTTGATCGAAACAGCGGGATCCAGCAGATCGTCGGCTGTCAGGGTCGGGCGGCGCAGCGCGCCGCGGGCGGTGCCGACGAGGGTTTGCATCAGGCCGACGCTTTGGTCGTTGATCTTCGGTTCAAACCGGCGCGCCGTGGGATCGCCGCCGCTTTCCGTTGCGATGGTCGCCACGATGAGTTCGACCGGAACGCCATATTTTTGCGCCGCCGCGGCGCAGGGCGCGCCGAAATTCGTCCAGATCTTGCGCACCGTCGAAGGCTCGCCCGGCGTGCCCATGGCCGCCGCGCCGTCGATCGAGACGCCGGACGCCGTCAGCGCCCATGAGACGCCGTCGGCAAAATGCCGATGCGGCGTCGTCAGCTCGGCCATGGTTTCCTTGACGACGCCGGGTCGCGTTGGCGTCACCGGCCGTGTCGGCTGCTGTTCGAGGCTCGGGGCGGGGTGCGGCGTGAGAGGGCCAGCCCCGGCCGGCGCGAGGCCGCCCTGAGCCGGCGTCTGGCCAGGCGCCGCGCGGCTCGGCGGGGCCACCGCGCCGCCCGGCGCCCCGATTTGCGCCGCTCCGGGCGATCCGCCGCCGATCGGGGGCGGCGCGGCGTCTGGCGCGAGCGAAGGCGCAGGCCCGGCCGAAATCGCCTGCGCGCCCTGAAGTTCGAGCATGCGATCCTTGCCGCGCGAACCAAGCGAGGAGCCGAGCCAGAAATTCATCACCGTAGCGAAGGCGGCGGCGAGCGCGCCGATCAATATGTTGATGATCTGCAGGAAATTTTGGTCGGGATTGGCGAGCCCCACCGCCTTGCCAAACGTCAGTAGCGTCAACAGCGCCAAAAATCCGATGACCACCATGAAAGAGATGACGGTCGGCGTCCATTGCATCAGCGGGCTTGAGGCCGCGAGCGCCTCGGCGAAGCGCCGTGCGCCGGCCGTGCTTTCATTGGCGAGCACGTCCGCCTTCAGATCCGCTTCGCGCTGATTTTGCGCGTCCTGAAAGGCGGCCTGCTGGGCGGAGAAGGCGATTTGCGCCAGCTCGGCCTGAAGATCCGCCTTGATCTTCGGATCCTCCATGACGATCTTCGTCGCTTCTTCTGGCGAATCCGTCTTGGTGATCTTGGTCACCGCATCGGCGACCTTCTGTCCGATCTGGCCGGCCTTGTCTCCCGAAAACAGCTGTAACAGTTGGGGGACCAGTTGAATCGCGAGCCCGATGAGCGGGTTCATGGCGGCTCCCTCCTAAAAATCAAACTATTCTTGAATTATAACTCGCCTTCGCCGCTGTGTCGGCGGCGATCGCGGCCTGCATCCTTATGATTTCCTTAAATTCTTTGGGCGCGATCCTTGATGGCGCTATAGCTCAAGCCTTTTGCGGCGCAGTAAAAGTATAGCGCGCGACATGATGAGCGATTGCGCCCGGCTCAAGCATTCGCATCGACGGCTTCTCGGCAAGCTCGCCGCAAAACCCTTCCGGATCGCCATAACCGGTCCAAGATTCAATCGACAGAAACGGCGCCGCCGGCCTCGACCACAGCGCGACATGCGGAAAATTCGATGTCTCGACCTTGATCGCCGCGCCGTCCGGCCCCTCGAAACTCAGGCTGCGGCTGCGCGCATTCAGAAAACAGAGCGCCTCCGCGGCAAAAAGATCGGGCGAGAGCGGTAGCTTGCGGCCTTGCAGCGGAATGGGGCGATGCTCGGCGCAGATCAGCCCTCGCGGCGAAATCTTCGGCGCGAAGGGTTCTTCCTCGGCGGCGAACATGATGGCGTAGTCGGCAGCTGATCCGCCTGCAAACGGCCAGCGGAAGCCCGGATGCAGGCCGCAGGCGTAAGGCATCGGCCGGCCGCCTCTGTTCTTTACGGTGAGGCCGACTGCAAAAGCCGTTTCGAACAAGGCGTAATTGACGCCGAGCCAGAAATCGAACGGATAGACCGCCAGCGTTTCGGCGCTGCTCGACAGAGTGAGCCTTGCGCGCTGCGCGCTCGTCGTGCTCGACGAAAAGCGCATCCGGCTGGCGAAGCCGTGCACGCCGACTGGATAGGCCTGTCCGTCGACGCGGATTTCCGCGCCGCGCGTCCAGCCGACGAGCGGGAACAAAAGCGGCGACGTCGCGTCCCATATCGCCGGCGCCTTTTCCCATAAGAGCTGGGTTCCGCCGACGCTCCACTGCGTCGCCTCCGCGCCGCGCAAGGCGATCGTCGCCCTGGCCGAGCCGACGGCAAGTTCAATCGCACCCATCGAAAACCGGTTCTCCCCCAGCCGGCGCGGAACCGGCGCGCTAGCGCGCTGATTAGCCGGATGGACTCATTCGGTCGATACGAAATGTTCCAGATTCAACAGCTTGAACATATCCTTGTCAGCCAGATTCAGGCAACTCGAGCGGAATTGACTGGAGCAGAGGCGTGCGGGCCGTGCGCAGAGGGATGCGCGCTCATCGTCCAATTTTGGCGGCGCAGCATCGATGTGCGCAATCTCACAGGCGCGGCGGGCAATGGGCGCCACGGTCACTTCCAATGACTTGGGGAGAGCCGTCATGAACCAACTAGCCGCTGCCGCCGCCGCCGTGATCGCCGCGCTGAGTTCGCCGGCCGTGGCGAGCCCCGCTGGGGAATGGCGCATCGCCGACGGCACCGCCAATGTCGCGATCCGCTCCTGCGGCGCCAATTTTTGCGGCTTTGTGTCCTGGGCCAAGGATTCCGACATGATCGGCAAGCCGGTGCTGATCAGCATGAAGCCCAATGGCGATGTCTGGGCGGGCTCGATCGTCAATGCGCGGGACGGCCAAAAATATGTCGGCCGCATGTCGCTACGCGGCGAGCAGGTGCTGAAGGTCGAGGGCTGCGTTCTCGGCGGCATGATCTGCGGCGGCCAGCAATGGTCACGCTTGAAGTAACCGCGTTGAAACCAGGCGGCCCGGCCTGGCGCTTTCGCTTTGGCGCCGCGAAGCAAACGCGCTAAATCTGATTGCGGCGATCGCCTGACGTCAATCGCCTGATAGGAATCGCCGGATTTGGATCGGCCGCGCTCTGGCGCCGAACGCGGGATAAACGACATTTGAAGACGGCTTTGGCAGAGTCTCCCCGGGACCTGTTGCAGGCCCTGTTCCGGCAGAAAAGCCTGTTTGGAAAATACATTTCCTATTTCGTCGGCCTCGTCGCCTTCGTGCTGACGATCAGCAGCGCCGTCGATGTCTGGATCACCTATCGCGACACGAAGAACATACTTTTGCACGCGCAGGGCGAAAAGGCCGATGCCGCGGCGCGGCGGGTCGAGCAGTTCATGGCCGAACTCGAACGTCAGATCAGCTGGGCGACCAGAGCCAGCGTCGCGAGCCCCGAACAGCGCATGGAGGATTATCGTCGCATTCTTGCGAATACGCCGGCAATCGCCGAGATCGCCCAGATCGACGGCGCCGGCAAGGAGATCGCGACGCTGTCGCGCGACGGCGGCGCGATTCACACGGGCGACGACTGGACGCTGACCGCGGCCGCGCGCGAGGCGCGCCAGGACGGCGCCTGGTTCGGCCCCGTCGTGTTCGCCTCGACCGGGCCGCGCATGCAGATCGTCATGGCCCATTCCGGCAATGCCGCCGGCTTCACCGTCGCCGAATTCGAGCTGAAATATCTCTCCGACATCCTGAACGGCATTCAGGCAGGACCGGGGATTTCGGCCTACCTCACGACCAATGAGGGCAGGCTCATCGCCCATACCGATACGAGCCTCGTCGGCAAAAACCTCGACATGTCGAAGCTGCCGCAGGTGCATGCGCTGAACCAGGCCGGCGCCCCGCTCGACATCGGCTCCGACCTCGACGGACAATCGGTGCTGTCGGCGGCGGCGACGGTGCCGCATATGAAATGGCTGCTGTTTGTCGAGCAGCCGGTCACGCAAGCCTTCGGGCCTGTCGTCTCGCTGCTCATCCGGCTCGCCTGGCTGTTTGGACTCGGCCTCATCTTATGCATTTGCGCCGGCGTTCTCCTGGCGCGCCGGATGACCGTGCCGATCCGCGCCGTGCAGGAAGGCGCCTCGCGCCTCGCCTCGGGCGATTTCGATCATCCGATCGAGGTCCACACCGGCGATGAGGTCGAGGTGCTCGCCGATGAATTCAACCGCATGGCGGCGCAGCTGCGCGAATTCTACGCGCGGCTCGAACAGAAAGTCGACGACCGCACCCGCGACCTCGCCCAATCGGTGCAGGAGCTGAAGGCGCTCGAAGAGATCGGCCGCGCGCTCGCCGCCTCGCTCGACCTCAGCCTGGTGCTGCAGACGGCGCTGACGCGAGCCGTCGAGCTCGCGGAAGCCGACGGCGGCGCCATTTACACCTTCGACCGCGAGCGTGGCGCCTTCCATCTCGCCGAGGCGCATGGGCTCGATCCATCCTTCGTCGCGGCGCTGCGCGAGGTCAAACTGACTCGGCTCGACGGACTCCTCGGCGAAGTCGCGGAGCACGGCCGCACGGTGCAGGCGCCGGAGATCGCCGACTGCCCCGGCTTTCCGCTGCGCGCAGCGACCATCGCCGCTGGATTTCGCTCGGCTCTCGTCGTGCCGCTCGTCGCGCCGGACGGCGTGCTCGGCGCCCTTGTCGTGGAAAGCAGCCGGCCCGGCCCGTTTCCCGCCAACAAGGTCAGCCTGATGCAGGCCTTCGCGCATCAATCCGTGCTCGCCATGCGCAATGCGCGCCTTTTCCGCAAGGTCGAGGAGAACGGCCGCCAGCTCGCCATCGCGAGCGAGCATAAATCGCGCTTCTTCGCCAATATGAGCCATGAATTGCGCACCCCGCTGAACGCCATCCTCGGCTATGCCGAGTTGCTGCGCGACGGGCTTTACGGCGAACTGCCCGACCGCGCGAAATCGGTGCTGGAGCGCGTCGAAAGCAATGGCGCCCATCTGCTCGGCCTCATCAACGACGTGCTCGATCTCTCGAAACTCGAAGCCGGCGAGCTCTCGCTGGTGCTCGATGAATATTCGATGCGCAACATCGTCGAGCAGGCAATCGGGGCGACTTTCTCGCTCGCGCAGGCCAAGGGTCTGCGGATTGAACAGTCGATCGAGGATCCGATGCCGCTTGGGCGCGGCGACGAACGGCGGCTGACCCAGGTCCTGATCAACATCCTGAGCAATGCGATCAAATTCACCGACGAGGGCTTTGTCGCAATCAAGGCGCAAACCCTCGCCGACATGTTCGAGATCGTCGTGACCGACACGGGGCCCGGCATACCGCCCGAGGATCAGACGCGAATCTTCGAGGCCTTTCAGCAGGGCGACAACACCTCGACGCGGCTGAAAGGCGGCACCGGGCTTGGCCTTTCGATCAGCCGGCGCTTCGTCGAAATGCACGGCGGCGCGATCAGCGTCGCCTCGAAACCTGGCGAAGGATCGAGCTTCACGATCCTCGTCCCGATCCGCGTCGAACGGCAGAAGGCCGCCGCATGAAGCTCACACAAAGGATCAATCCCCTTGCATGATCCGCCGCTCATCCTCGCCGTCGACGACGTCGCCGAAAATCTCGAGATCGTCGTCGTTCGCCTCGAAGCCCATGGCTATGAGATCGTCACGGCCTCCGACGGCGAGGAAGGGCTCGCCAAGGCGCGCGCGATCAAACCCGATCTGATCCTGCTCGACATCATGATGCCGAAGCTCGACGGCATTTCGGTGCTGAAGGAATTGAAGCGCGACGAAAATCTCGGCTTCATCCCGGTCATCCTGTTGACCGCCAAGGCCGACCGCACCGACCTCGTCGCCGGCCTCGACGCCGGCGCTGATGATTATCTGACGAAGCCCTTCGACCAGAGCGCGCTCGTCGCGCGGGTCCGCTCCATGCTGCGGATCAAGGCGCTGCATGATCTCGTCCAGGATCAGGCGCGGACGCTCGCGGAGCAGACGAAAGAACTCGCCGCCTTCAATGCGACGCTCGAGGCGCGCGTCGAGGCGCAGGTCGGCGAGATCGAGCGGATGAGCCGCCTCAAGCGATTCCTCTCGCCGCAGATCGCCGATGTCGTCGCCGCGAGCGATGCGGCCCAGGGCCTGCTCGAAAGCCACCGCCGCGAGGTCAGCGTGCTGTTTTGCGACCTGCGCGGCTTCACCGCCTTCACCGAGACGGCCGAGCCCGAAGAAGTAATGCGCGTCCTCAACGACTACCACGAGACGCTTGGCGCGCTCATCGACCGCTATGAGGCGACGCTTGAACGTTTCGCCGGCGACGGCATGCTGATCCTGTTCAATGATCCGCTGCCCTGCCCGCGACACACCGAGCGCGCCGTGCGCATGGCGCTCGACATGATGGAGGCGATCAAGGGGCGCGCCGCCGCATGGCGCAAGCTCGGCCATGAGCTTGGCTTCGGCATTGGCCTCGCCTGCGGCTACGCCACGCTCGGCCGGATCGGATTTGAGCGCCGCTTCGACTATTCCGCGGTCGGCAGTGTGACAAATCTCGCATCGCGGCTTTGCGATGAGGCCAAATCTGGACAGATCATCATCGCCGCGCGGGCCTTCCATACGCTTGACGATGGCCTGTTTGAATGGCGCCCGCTCGAACCGCTGACGCTGAAAGGGTTTCGGCGGCCAATCGAGGCTTTCGAGATTTTGGGAGCTGCGGCGGCGGCGCAAAGCGCAAGCGTCTGAAGGAAGATCTCGATGTTCTGGCCGCATTGGAAATATGAGGAATATTGCGAGGATAATTCCACGGCGGATGAAACGGCGGATATCGTCGATCCGCCCGAAGAACCGGTCGACGCCCATTTTGGCAATGTCGTCGCGAGCTTCTTTCCGATGGCGGATTGGATGGCCTGGTACGACCTCGCCCTCGATCCGCATGCGTTCAAGATCTATTTGCACCGCTACAAGACGGAGATCAGGGATTACCGGGTAAAGCTGCGCGCGCAGTTCGCGCCGCTTGCCGGCAGCTTCGCCGGCAAGGCGCTCCTTGCCGAAATCGGCAGAGCTGGCGCCCGCACCGCGCGCTTCGTGCCGAACTGGAACTGGAGCGCGCCCCTCAACGCGGAAGCAAGTCCACGCAACAACGTCGGCGCGGACGAGGACTTCGTCAATTCCACGGCGGGCGGAAAGCATGTGCGGGTCAATGGCCGGCGCCGCAGAACCACAGGACGCGGAACCAATTCACGCGTCGCCTACACGCCGCAGATGTGGGGGCCGGGCGGCGGCTCAAAATCCAAAGCCGACGGCGATGCGCCGGATGTGATCATTTTTCATGAGCTCGTGCACGCCGCGCGGCAGATGCATGGCCTGCAGGAATTCAAGGAAGTCAATAAGGGCTATAGCTTCGTCGAGGAATATCTCGCAACCGTTTTGACCAACATCTACATGTCCGAGCGCGGATTGAAGGGACTTCTCGGCGAGCATGGCGACAAGCTGCTCGATCATCCCGAAAAATTCCTCGACAATTATCAGCACATCGACATGAGCCCGCGCGAGCTGATGGCGAAATTCAAGACGGCTCAGCCGGATTTCTACCGCGCGCTTTCTGTTATTCCCGCGGCCAGGGCGCCCTTCAATCCGGTGCAACAATATGAGACGGAGCAGAGGGCCGGACAGGCTCTGGCCGCGACGATGTTCGGGGGCTGATCGGTCCGACCGCTGCTGGCACGATTAGTGAAACCACCTCTCCGCGAGCGGCGGATCGAGAGGCGCGCACGCCGCCCAATGTCATGGGCGAAACACAATTCCTTGCGTGAAGCGCTCGTGACAACAAGCCGTTAGACGCGTTCCGCCGCAAATTGCACGGAACGGCGCCTATGTCTCGAATGGAGCCTTTCCGTCCGCTTTGTCGGGAAAGCGCCATTTCCGCCATCGGCCAGATTTAGCCAGAATTCCTGCAACGACGTCCGCGTCGAGGAGCTTTCGGCTCCCCGCAGGCGATGCGCCCACGCGCCGCATGACACCATCGGCCGTTATGTTTTTGAACCCTTCAAGAATGAGCGGAAGCATGAGATTTTATGATGACCTCCATCGATTCAACACCCTTCAAACGCCTCGATGCGGAAGGGCGTCTTTTGAAGCCCGCGCATAAGGCGGAGACCCGTCGTCCAGGCCGCTTCGGCTTTCGCGGCGAAATCGCGCTGACGATCGACCCCCCTGTCACGCTCGAAGCCGCCTTCGCCACGGCCGAAGACGGCGACGCCGGGTTGTCTTTTCTGGCCGGCTCGCTGTCGTCCTACAAGCAATTGCCAGCCCTCGTCGAAGCGCTAGGCGCCGAGGTCAAAGCCGACGGCAAATATTTCATTTATGTGTCGGATCTCGACCGCGCCTCGCGCTATCAGATCAACATGGGCGGCGTGCCGCTTTATGTTCTGCCGATCGACGACACCTCCGTCTACAACGAGCTGATCGATTTTCTTTATCTCGACAAGACGAAGATGAAGAAATTCGACACAGCCGAAAAACTCGACGTGATCGCCGACGGCGCCGCCAAATACGACCAGGCCTATGAAGCAATCAGCTATGAGGAAGGGCTGAAGCGGCTCTAAGCGGCGTGTCGGACCGAAAAGCGCGCCGGCCTCGAAGCCTCATAGCGAAGAACGGCGAAGCAGCATCCGTCCGGCGATAAGGCTCAGGACCCGAGGGCGTCTCTGCGCAGGGGCCGTTTCGACCGGCGGCGCCGTATGCAAATGAAAGCGTCGGCGCGCCACATTGTCGAGGCAAGGGGATGACATCGAGGCCGCGGATAACTATCTGTTTCGCAGCGGTTTCATCCGGAGACGTCACATGCTGCGCGGGTTTGGTCTTTTCGGTCTCGCCATCGGGGCAATTGCGACGCTCGCGGTCCTTCCGGCCGAGGCGGCGTCATCGACGACGCCTCACAAGAAGAAGGTCGTCGCGGCGCAGCGCCTCAGCGTCGCGGAGGGGCGAAGCGTCGCGCGCGCCGGGGGCCCGGGCGGCCGGCTCGCCTATGCGCCGCGCGGACTGCGCGGGCATGGAACCGGATATACGGAGCTCGTCGGCGATCCAGGCAGCGGACTTGGCTTTTACGCGCTGCCGATCGGCGTGCGCGTCGGCGCTTGGCGCTATCATGTGCGCAACGAGCGTCCGCCGTGGCAAAACCCCGTCCGCTTCGCCATCGCCGCGGACGCTGCGCGTTACAACTATTGGCTGCCAGTCGCCAATAATGGCTACCGCTACGGCGTGTTCAATCCGAACGACGGCGTCGGCACGCCTTTCTTCGCCGGCTATTATGGCCCCGCCGGCGGCTATGACGCGGAGCCGACCCTGTTCGGGCGGCCCTACGGAAAGTGAAGCGTCCGTCGGTGGCTTGGGAATTGCGTGCGTGATGCCGGTATAGTCCGATCAAATTTTTGAGGCGGCCGGCGATGCGCTATCGAATAGGCCCCTCCTGCTCCGCGGCGCGCCCGACGCCAAGGAAATCGCGGCGGCGATGAAATCCCTGCCCCGCCGCCTCGCCATGTGCGAATGGGCCGAGCTGGCCGACGCCGCCCCGCGCATGCGCGCTGCGCTGGCGGCCGGCGGCGCGGATCGAATGTCGCCTTTCCTGTTCCTGTCGATTCCGGGAGTCAATGCGCAGGAGCACCGCCGCCTGTCGGAAGACTGGATTCGCGCGCGCCGGGCGACGAGCATGGACGGACGCGTCGCCTTCGCCTTCGATCTGGGCTCCCGCGAAAAAATCCGCATCGGCTATCTCTCCAATGATTTCCACGATCATGCGACATCCCTGCTGCTGATCGAGACATTCGAGGCGCATGATCGCGCGCGCTTCGAGGCGCACGCCTTTTGCTTCGGCGCCGACGACGGATCGGCGATGCGCGGCCGGCTTCGCGACGCGTTCCATGCGTTTCATGACGTCGCGGCGTTGAGCGACGCTGAAGCGGCGCAAGCCATTCATGACGCCGGCATCGATATACTGATCGATCTCAAAGGCTACACCAAGGGCGCCCGCACCGGCATTTTGTTGCTGCATCCGGCGCCGGTGCAGGTCAATTATCTCGGCTATGCCGGAACCCTTGGCGGCGACCTCTGCGACTATCTCATCACTGACGCGCATATGACGCCGGGGAGTGCCGCCGCCGATTATTCCGAATCCTTCGCCTATATGCCGCATTCCTACCAGCCGCGCGGCCGCAAAGGCGCGATCGGCGCAAAACCGACACGGGCAGAGGCCGGACTTCCAGAGCAGGGCTTTGTGTTCTGCTGCTTCAACCAGGCCTATAAGATCACGCCGGCGGTGTTCGATCTCTGGCGCCGCCTGCTCGACGAATTTCCCGGCAGCGTGCTTTGGCTGCTTCGCGCCGAACAGGCCGAAGGCAATTTACGCGGCGAAGCGTTGCGGCGCGGCGTCTCGCCCGACCGGCTTATCTTCGCGCCCGACATGAACCAGGTCGATCATCTCGGCCGGCTGCAACTCGCCGATCTCGTCCTCGACACCTCGCCCTATGGCGCGCATACGACGGCGAGCGATGCGCTGTGGGCGGGCGTGCCCATTGTCACCTTCGCCGGAGAGACCTTTCCGTCACGCGTCGCGGGCAGCCTGTTGCATGCCGTCGGCATGCCCGAACTGATCGCCGCCGACGCGGAGGAATATCTCGCCATCGCCTCCGTTCTGGCGAGCGAGCCCGAGCGGCTCGCGGCTCTGAAGACAAGGCTGCGGCAGGCCCGCCTGACCGCGCCGTTGTTTGACGTTGGCGCCTACACGCGGGCGCTTGAAGCGCTTTTTGAGACGATGTGGAGCCGACGCCGCGGCGGTCTGCCGGCCGCCGCGATCTGGGCGAGCGTAATAAAAAGTTTTTAGAAACTGGTTGCGTTCATAATTGTAAGCAAACGACTTTATACTATATCAGTAATACTCAGAAATCAGATCTGTATTGTTGAGACATTTCAAATGGGCAATAACGGCCAGCTTCAATCTCGTAAAAACATCCAGAAGGCATTGGATAATTTTCTTACCTGCGCCGATGAAGCACGCTGCAAAACGAATGAACAGGCGTCAACCGCCCTAAGAGGGGGCAATGTGCATCGCATGGCCGAAGGCGGCATTTGGCTCCACACCCCGCAGCTGATAGAAAAAATATCTACGCTGGTGCGTGAATGCTTGGTCGCGTTAAATGCTTTTGAAATTCACGAGACAGATATAAAAGAGGCCATGTGGTCGGCCGCAACGGCGGAAACGAACTCCAAAAACCGTCATCGACAATTCTTTGAATTAATAGAGACTGCGAGAAATGTCCCACAGATATTTCTCGCTGCAAATCATCTCTTTGTCTTGCGAGATCCTGTCAAAATTGTTGAAGTTGGCGATGTTGTTATCCTTCGGACAGCAGCTTTAGCGAACGATGAGAGTTTGGCTTTAGAGATTAGGGTTGGTGAGGCGGAAGGGATTCATTTTACCGAAGCCAAACCAATTCTGGAGCTGCCGTTTATGGCCTGGAAAGTACTGGTGAGCACATCGGTTAGAAATGCGGATGAGGAGGCGCGTTGGAAAATTAATATCGCGATCAGTCTTCTTCGGTGCGCTTTGTTGACCTTGCCATCTGCCCTTAGGCCGCCTAACGGAGATGTTGAGCACCAGCCGACAGAACCTAGTCGCATCACCGCAGCGGCGTTATTAGAAGGTAGATCGTGTCGTTTTAGTGATAATTATGGTCATAGATATCAGATCGACGAGATTGCACTTAACCACCTAAACGAGTGGAAACTTAACGACACCGCTGCAGAAATATTTTACCCGCAAAAGGACACAGTTGGGGAACGTTTAAATCGAGGACTAGGTTGGATGACATTGGCTCGCCAAACCAAACTTAGAGCCGAACGGTTTATGCATTTTTTTACATCTTTAGAGGCTCTCCTCACCAAAAAGGATCAGAGCGTTCCGATAACTCAAAACATTGCACGCTCCGTTGCCTGTATCATTTCCAACAACCCAAAAAGTAGAATTGATATTTCGAAATCTATAATCGATTTGTATGCAAAAAGATCAAGCCTGATCCATGGAGGCACGCGCGCCGAGATTCACGCTTCTGATGTGTATAAATTACAGAGCATCACAGAAATCGTCTATTGGACCGTTATTACGCGAAAACCGGTCAAAACAATCTATCAAGACTTTTCCCGAGAGCTTGAACGTGCAAGCTTCGGCCTCGAGTGGCCTGAGTCGGTATAGGGGGTCCTAGGATCGGGAACGCATTCTTATTTAAGCGTTTTCTCCACCTTGTCCGTTAGCAAGGGCGCGCCCGCCCGCTCCGTCACGAAGCGCCGCCACAACCCGCCGATCGCACGGCCGACATCGTCCATCATCGCGAAAAAGGCCGGCACAAACAGAAGCGACAGCACGGTCGAGACGATCAATCCGCCGATCACCGCAATCGCCATCGGCGCGCGGAATTCGCCGCCAGCGCCGATCGCGAGCGCGCTCGGAACCATGCCGGCGACCATGGCGATCGTCGTCATCACGATCGGCCGCGCGCGCTTCTTTCCGGCCTCGACGATGGCCTGCGTCCGCTCCATTCCCGAGCGCATCGCCTCGATCGAAAAATCGACCAGCATGATTGCGTTTTTGGTGACGATGCCCATCAGCATCAAAATGCCGATGATGACCGGCATCGAGACGGGACGCGAGGTGATGAGCAGCGCGAAAATCGCGCCGCCGATCGAGAGCGGCAGCGAGAACAGGATCGTGACCGGCTGCAGGAAGCTCGCAAACAACACTACAAGCACAGCATAGACCATGATGAGGCCATTGCGCATCGCCTCGGCGAAACCGGCGAAAAGTTCGGCCATGGCCTCGGCGTCGCCGGATTTGCCAACCCTGATGCCCGGCGGCGGGTGTTTCATCAGCGGCAGATCGTAGATCGCGGCCTCCGCCTCTGACAGAGTGGAGCCCGGGGCGAGCGCGGCCTGGATCTGCGCCTCGCGTTCGCGGTCAAAGCGGCTGATCGAGGCCTCGCCCTGCCCCAGCTCGATCTGCGCGATCGAGGACAGCGGCAGGACGGGCCCCGCCCCTGTTGGCACGCCGATGCTTTCCAGCACCTGCTTGTCGGAGCGCGCCGCGCCATCGAGTTTTGCGCGAATCGGGATCTGGCGCCCGTCGGCGTTGAATTTGGCGAGCGCCGGCCCGACGTCGCCAATGGTCGCGACGCGCAAGGTTTCGGAGAGCCCCTCGGTCGAGACGCCGAGCCGCGCGGCCAGATCGCGATCCGGCCGCACCAGCAGCTCCGGCCGCTCCAGCGAGGTCGAGGCGATCACATTGGCCAGCGCCGGAATGCGGTTCATCTGCGCCGCGAGTTCGGCGGCGAAGGTCGCGACGGTGACGGAATCCGGCCCCGTGACGACATAGGAGACGGGACGCTGGCCGTAGTCATCGACGAACCAGCTGCGGATATCGGGCAGCGCGTTGAGATCGTGCGAAATCTCCGCTTCAAGCTGCTGCACGGTTTTGGCGCGTTCGCCGCGCGACGTGTAATTGATGATGATCGAGGCCTTGCGCACATCCGAGGTCGAGGGCGGAATATGGCCGCCATCGATAAAGACATGGGTTACCTCGGAGCGCTGGCGCAGCAGGCGCGAAACATCATCCGCCATCCCCTGCGTCTGCGACAGCGTCGAGCCGGCGGGAAGCTCAATCGCAAGATGCGACCGTCCGGCGTCCTGCGTCGGCTGGAAATCGGTGCCGATCAGCTTGGTCGACAGGATCGAGAGGGCAAACAGCACCAGCCCGATCACCACCGTGCTGTAGCGCCGCTCGACCGACCAGGCGACAATTTTCGCATAGCGCTGTGTGAGCCTGCCCTCCTTTTCTTCCTTATGACCTTCGGCTTTCAGGAAATAGGCGGCCAGCATCGGCGTGATGAGACGGGCGGCGAGCAGCGAGAACAGGACCTCGGCCGAGACGGTGAGGCCGAACTGCTTGAAATATTGCCCGGCGATATTGTTCATGAAGGAGACCGGCGCGAACACAGCGACGATGGTGAGGCTGATCGCGATGACCGCGAGGCCGATCTCGTCGGCGGCGTCGATCGCCGCCTGGAAGGCCGATTTCCCCATACGGATATGGCGGACGATATTTTCGATCTCGACGATGGCGTCGTCTACGAGAATGCCGGTCGCCAGCGTGATGGCGAGCAGGCTGACGAGGTTCAGCGAGAAGCCGAGAACGTCCATCACGAAAAAGGCGGGGATGATCGACAGCGGCAAAGCGATCGCCGCAATCACCGTCGCGCGGATATCGCGCAGGAACAGGAACACCACAATCACGGCGAGGAGCGCGCCCTCGAACAGGGTGCTCATCGCCGAATGGTAATTGCCGAGCGTATAGGCGACGGAGGTGTCGATCAGCTTCAGATCGATGTCTGACCTTGCGGCGTGGAGCGTCTCAATTCGCTTTTCGACCTCGGCGGCGACAGTGACGTCGCTCGCGCCTTTCGAGCGCTGGATCGAGAAGGCGACGATCGGCTCGCCGTCGAGCCGGGCGAAGGTGCGGGGCTCGGCGATGGTGTCGGTGACGACGCCGAGTTCGTCGAGCCGCACCGCCCCGCCCTTCGGCAGGGCGAGAACGCTGCCGGCGAGTTCGTCAAGCGTGCGGGCGCCCGCGAGGGTCCGGATTGACTGCGTCTGGCCGCCGAGCTCAGCCTGGCCGCCGGCGAGATCGAGGTTGGTGCCGCGCAGGCGGCGGCTGACGTCGGCGGCCGTGAGGCCGAAGGCGGCCAGCCGCGCCGGGTCGAGCGAGACGAGAATTTCGCGGTCGACGCCGCCGATGCGCTCGACATTGCCGACGCCGCGCACCTCCTGCAGCTTCGGTTTGACGATCTCGTCGACATAATTCGACAATTGCTCCGGCGTCTTGCCAGGCGCGACGGCGGCATAGGCGAGAATGCTGGCGCCAACGACCCCGACCTGCCGGATCAGCGGCTCGCTGATGTTGCGGGGGAGCTGGCCCCTGATGCGCGTCACCGCATCCTTGACGTCATTCAGGGCGCGGTCGGTGTCGGCGCCGAGCGCGAGGGTGATTGTCGTCACCGAGACGGCGTCGGTCACCTGACTCAGAATATGTCGCACGCCTTCAACGCCAGCGATGGCGTCCTCGACGGGCCTCGTCACCTGCGTCTCGAGTTCGGCCGGCGAGGCGCCAAACTGGCTGACGACCACGGTGACGATCGGCTGGTCGACATTCGGCAAGAGCGTAATCGGAAGATTTTTGAAGCTCGCCATGCCGAGGGCGAGAAGGACGAGGGCAAGGACGATCGCGGGCAGCGGGCGGCGGATCGAATAGGCTGAAACATTGATCGCCATCAGGGACGCTCCGCCGGGTGATCCTGTTGACCGCGAGCCTTGTCGCGATCCTGCCCTTGCTCGTCCGGCAGGATGGGCGTCACGACATCGCCGTCGCGCAGCGAGCCTCCAGCGTTGAGCACGACGAGATCGCCGGCGTGAAGCCCCGCCTCGATCTCGGCGTCGGCGCCGGAGGAAAGACCGACCCTCACCCGCGCCGTCTCGATGATCTTGCCGCGCACGATCTGCACGCTTGCGCCTTCGTTCGAATAAAACAGCGCCGAACGGGGAATCGACAGGCCGCAGCTATGGCGGGCGTCGATTTTTGCACGAATGAGGCGGCCGGCGCGGAGCGCGGGGTCGCGCTCGATCGCGACCCGAACTTCGCCCATTTGCGTCACGGGATCGATCCGCGAGCCGATCCGGCGCACGCGGCCGGAGATCTCGCGGCCGTCCTCGACGGTGATGCTCACCGTCTGATCCGCCTTGACCTCACTGATATGAACGCTCGGCACCTGCGCGAGGGCCTCGATCAGCCCGTCGATGGCGAGCGCAAACAGCGGATCGCCCTGCGCTGAGGCGCCGGCGCCGATCCGCGCGCGCGACTTGACGATGGTCCCCGCGGCCGGCGCGCGCAGCACAATCGAGGCCGGCAGCACTGGGCCAGGCGCGGGCGGAGGCCCCATGCCGGGCGGATAAGGGTTCGGCGCTTCGATCTTTGCGATGCGGGCGAGCGGCTGCCCGTCCGCGACGCTGTCACCTTCAGCGGCAAGCACTTCGGCGACCTGGTAATTTTCAAGCGTCAGGATCACGACGGCGTCGGCGCGCGGCGCCAGAAAGCCGCCGGCGTGGATCGCCTCGGAAAAGCAGCCCGCCGCGGCCTGCGCCACGGCCACCGGCGCCCCGGCTGGCCCCGCGGCCGGAGCCTGCTCCGCGGCGGCTTTTTCAGGAGCCAGAGCCGCGACGAACAGGCCAATGGCGAAGGCCGCCGCCACGCGCGAAAAACGTCCCGCGCGCTCATCGCCGCCGAAACGGGGAGCGAGCCGAGTTGCGGGCGCACTGCGCGTAAAACTCATTTGGGGCTTCTCATGGCGGCTTTTTTGGGAAGCCGCGGCTGGCTGGCGAGGGGCGGGATCGATCAGGTCTTCGCGGGCGGACGAATCGAAGCATTAAAAGGCTTTCCCGGCCTGTCGTCACCTTTGATGATGGAAGATCGCGATGATGCAAGATTGCGATCAGGGAAGATCGCGCACGACGCGAAAGCCATTCGTATAATAGCGAAGCTCCGCATCGTAGAGAAAGCGGGAGGCCGAGCGCACGTAGCGCGCGCCGGCGTCGAACGAGCCGCCGCGCACGACGCGCTGTTTGCATGCGCCCCCGCCCGCGGGCGCCACGACAGCCGAGCCGTCGCGCGGCGCGCCGGCATAGGAAGCGGTCCAGCAGTCAGCGGTCCATTCGGCGATATTGCCCGCGGTGTCATTAAGGCCGAAGGGATTGGCTGGATAGGAGCCGGCGGCGAGCGGGCGCCCGGGGCCGCCGCAGCCGCGGCAATTGGCGTGGTCCGTCCCAACCTCATCGCTCCACCAGAAGCGGCTCGTCGTTCCCGCGCGGGCGGCATATTCCCACTCGGCTTCGCTCGGCAGGCGATAGGCGCGGCCGGTTTTATGCGACAGCCAGTCGAGATAGCGGCTGGCGTCGACAAAGCTCACCTCACCGACAGGAGCGCCGCCCCCGCTTGCGCCGCGATCTTGCGGACGCCAGCCGCCGCAGCCGCCGCCGGCGACGCAGGCGTCCCATTGCGTATTGGTGACCTCAAATCGGCCCATTGCGAAAGGCTTTGCAATCACGACGGAATGGACCGGCTGTTCGGCGTCGAAATCGTCGGACCCCATGGCGAATGCGCCGGCGGGGACGATGACGAGGCTCGGACAGGCGGCGCAGTCGCGAAAGACCGCGCCGGGCCGCGCCTCCGCGGGAGCCCCGAACGCCGCGCCATCTGCCTCGAGGCCCGGCGCTTCATCGGCGAAGCCGGCGCCGGCCGAGCTCTGCGCCGACAGGAAAAACGGCTCGGTCAGCGTCGATTTCATCACCGGGGCCTGCTGGCCTTTGGTCGCGCGAAAAACGCCAAGACGCGTCCGATTGAAAACATCGTCGGCGGTGGAGTCGGGCGCGCTCAGCTCCTTGATCAGTTCAGCGATGAAAACAGAACTCTCGCTCTCCTGATCGCCGACGACCTTGCCGGGCTCGGCCGCGGAAAAAAGCAGCGTCTGCGGCGGCGGGTCGATGACGCCGAGCCCCGCCGAAAAGCTGCGGAAGCGCCGCTCGAACGGATTGCGGCGGGAGGCGTCGAGGATCATCACATTCGGCTTCGCGCCGGCCTTGACCATCGCGGCAAGAACGCCGTCGACGCCGACGCCTTCCTTTCGCACGTCGGCCTCGGTCCAAATGCCGGCGTCGACGGGAATGAGATAGCTCGAACCCTTCGCCTCGACGCCATAGCCCGCGAAGAAAAAGAGCGCCGGACCGCCTGGTCTGATTTGAGCTGCGAACGCGTCGATCGCACGGCGCATCGCCGCCCGGTCGAGATTCGATTGGATCGTCACGGCAAAGCCGAGACGGGAGAGTTCGCGCGCCAGATTTTGCGCGCCAGCGACGACCGCCGCCGAGGCAGGGACGCCGGAATAGGCGGCGTTGGCGATAAGAAGCGCGACGCCGCCGCCGCCTCCCTCGGCCGCCTCCGTCGCGCGGACGCCGGACGCGAGCATGGCGAAAAGGCTCAGCAACAGCAGCAAAACGGGAAAGCGCATGGAGGCGGGACGACGCGATGATCTTTGCGCCCGAAGGCGTCGGAAGCGGCGGGAAGGCGGCGTTTTGAAAGGCTAGCATGCGCCGCACGAAAGTCCATGCGCCGGCACGGCAATGTCGCTCTGCATCAAGCGGTCAAAGCAAAGGAGACGGCGCAAATGAGCCGCGGAAGGATCACGGCGAAGCTTTACTTCCGGCCCGCAGACGATAGGCTTTCCGAATCAGCTGACTATCGGCGGGGCGAACGGCGCGGAGGAGCCGCGGGCGAGGGGTCGGCAAGGAGCCGGATTTGAGGCGCATCCTTCAATTCCGCCCGGCGATCATATCTTCGCCGCCTTCATATCCGCCTCTTTGCGTCGAATGCTGGCGCTTTTTGCGCGCCGACATGACCGGCGCCCCGGACGCCATGCGCGAATCGACAACGAAAGGCTGACAGCCCTTTGACTGAGAGCGCGAGTTTACCCCCCAATCTCCCATCCTTTGCGGATTTCGCGGCTGCCGCCGGAAGCCCGAAGCGGCGCATCCTGTGCGTCTTCCCGCATTATGTTCCCTCGTTCGGCACCTTTGAATACGCCCATGCGCTGACGCCGGGCGTCAAGGCCTTCATGCCGCCGCAAGGGCTGCTGGTTATCGCCGCGGCCCTGCCGCAACATTGGCAGGTCCGCTTCATCGATGAAAATATGACGCGGGCGAGCGCCACCGATTTTGCCTGGGCCGACGCGGTCTTCGTCAGCGGCATGCATATTCAACGCCGGCAGATGGAGGATATTTGCGCGCGCGCCCATGAACAGGACAAGCCCGTCGCCCTCGGCGGCCCCTCGGTCTCCGCCGCGCCGGAGCAATATCCCGCTTTCGATTATCTCCATGTCGGCGAGCTTGGCGATGCGACCGAGGCGCTGATCGACATCATCGCGCGCGACGTCTCGCGTCCGCCGCGCCAGATCATCCTCAAGACAAATGATCGACGTCCGCTCGCCGCGTTTCCGGCGCCGGCCTATGAGCTTGCCGAGATCGACCGCTATTTCCTCGGCAGTATTCAGTATTCGAGCGGCTGCCCCTATACCTGCGAGTTCTGCGACATCCCTGGCCTTTACGGCCGCGTGCCGCGCCTGAAGACGCCGGCGCAGGTCGTCCGCGAGCTCGACAAGCTGCTGGCCTGCGGCGTCAACGGCTCGATTTATTTCGTCGACGACAATCTCGTCGGCAACCGTCGCGCCCTGCTCGACCTTCTGCCGCATCTCGTCGCGTGGCAGAAGCGCAACGGCTACGCGGTGAGCCTTTCCTGCGAGGCGACGCTGAACATCGCCCGCTCGCCGGAAATCCTGAAGCTGATGCGCGAAGCAGCGTTCGACACAATCTTCTGCGGCATCGAGACGCCCGAGCCCGAGGCGCTGCAAGCGATCCAGAAATCGCACAATATTGCCCGGCCGATCCTCGAGTCGGTCAAGGCCATCAACGATCACGGCATGGAAGTCGTGACCGGCATCATCCTCGGCCTCGACACCGACACGGCTGAAAGCGGCGATCGAATCCTCGAATTCCTCGAACAGTCGAACATCCCGCTGGCGACCATCAACCTTTTGCAGGCGCTGCCGAAAACGCCATTGTGGGACCGGCTCGAACGGGATGGACGCCTTCTCGACGACGCCGACCGCGAGTCGAACGTCGACTTCGCGCTGCCTTACGACGAGGTGCTCGCCATGTGGCGCCGCTGCATGGAGAAGGCCTATACGCCCGAAGCCCTGTTCGCGCGCTACGCCTATCAGATGCGCGCGACGCGCCCGAACCGGTTACCGCGACCCTGGAGCCGCCAGCGCCTTTCGCCGCGCAACATCCGCATGGCCATGATCATCCTTGCGAAACTGTTCTGGCATGTTGGCCTGCGCGGCGGCTACAGGCGCGCCTTCTGGACGTTCACCCTCGGCCGGTTGATTCGCGGCAAGATCGAGCCGGTGATCAGCGTCGGCCTCGTCGCGCATCATCTCATCATGTTCGCGCGCGACGCCTGCTCCGGCCGCAGCAATGCGTCGCATTATTCGGCCAGGAACCGCCCGCAGGGCGCCGCGACTCCGCTTCAACCGGAAATTGCGGCCGAATAGGCGTAGCTGGTCCCCGGCCTGTGGCATCAACGCCACAGAGGCCGAAATAGCGCGGCCGCGGACAGCAGCCGGACCGCGGGAAGCCGCGCGAAAATCGTTGTCAGCCAATTGTTAAAGCAACGTAATTCCCCCCAGGCGCTTTTCAGCATGCCCAGCGCCGCGCGGCCAGCCGGGATATACAGAGCCGACTCAGCGGATTGCGTTCAACAATACGTGTAAGCTACAAATTCATAATTGGCGCGCGGGATCATTTCGATGAGCGGTAGCAATTTCAGCTTGAAACGCGTGGCCGCCATTCTGCTCGGAGGCGTCGCGCTGCCTCTGCTTCTGCCTGCCTCGCAGGCGCTTGCCGTTTGCACTTTGACCTCGGTGACGCCGACCCTCGACACCGTCGAGTGCACCGGCAGCACGACAGTCGCCGCTCTTCCCGTCCCGGCCGTGCCGATCAGCACGCAACTGATTCTTGGCGCCGATGGAAACCCGGCGACCATCAACCTCACCGCGAACCTGCCGGTCTTCGTGACCGGCCCGGCGGGAACCTTTTTCGGCCTTGACACCGCCAATACCGGCGCGCCGAGTTCGATCGTCGGCTCCGGCACAGGCGTTCTCGTCCTTTCGCTCAACGGCGCTGATATTCTCATCGGCCAGAACTCTGTCGGCGGCGGCATCAACGCCAATATTACCGGGATCAACGGAAACGGCATCAACGCCATCGCCAGCAGCGTTGGCGGCGTCAGCATTACGACGGCGCCGGGAACGCTCGTCTCGGGCCTTCTTGAGGGGATCAGCGTCACTGTGGTTGATGGCAACGCCAATGTCACTTTCAATGGCGACGTCAGGACCAACACCCCCGCGTCCTTTTACGATATCGCCGTAAGATCCAACGGCGCCGGGAACATCAACATCGGCGGATCCGGGACCGCACTCGCCGGCGGCATCACCGCAGTCAGCGCCGGTACAGGCGACATCACGGTTTCAGGCACCGGAAACACCATCGATCTCGTCAACGGTCCGGGCATCAATGCGGTGGCGGCCAGCGGCAATATCACGATCAACCGGAGCGGGTTCATCGTCGGCGCCCTCGACGGCGTCACCGCCGTCACCGGCGGCGCTGGCAACGTCACGATCTCGACCGTCGGCGACGTCACCGGCAACAACGGCTTTGGCCTGCGAACGTCCGTCGTCAATGGACTGGCGACGATCAATGTCGGCGCCGGCAGCACGATCTGGGGTTCGGCCGGACCGATCAGCCCGACCGGGACGACCATTATCAACAATGCCGGAACGCTAAGCTTCGTCAATGGCGCCACTGGCGCTTCGAACTGGAGCTCCGCGACCCTCAACGGCCTCGGCGGCGCCCTCGCCATCGACGTCAACTCCGGCGCCGGAACGGCCGACCGGTTGACCGTTTCGCGGCTGACGGGCGCCAATTTCATCTCGATCGCCAATATCGGCGCCGCCGGACTGATCTCGACGCCGATCCCGATCCTGACCGCAACAGATCTCGCCGGCGGAGCAACCGTCTCCGCCGCGCCGAGTCCCGGCATTATCAACTATACAGTGCTGCAGTCAGGCAACACCTTCAGCCTCGCCTCTTCCGTCAACACCAGCGTCGCCTCGGCCACTCCGACCAGCATCGACGCCATGCTGACCGCCCTGAATACGGGCTTCTTCCAGAACGCCAGCGCCTTTCTCTCGGAGCCGCCCGATCCCGGCAGGAACCAGTGGAACGGCGGTCTGTGGATCCGCGTCGCCAACGGCCGCAATGACATCTCCTCGACGACGACCGCCTACAACACGACAGGCTCAGCCTCGGCTCCGGCCAAAGTGCGCGCCGACTTCGACGGCTTCCAGACCGGCGTCGACCTTGGCGTCGCCAATGTCGAGGGCACCGGCTGGAACACTCATCTTGGCGTCACCGCAGGCCTCGTCAGCCTGCGCACGAATGATCTGATCCTCAGCAACATCACGAGCCAGGCGAACGTGCCGTTCATCGGCATATACGCCGCCGTCACCGGTCATAATTTCTTTGTGGACGCACAGCTCCGCGAAGACTTCTACGCGCTGAACCTCACCAATCCGGCGGCCTTTCTCAACAGCTCCGCGCTGAACGGCACGGCGGTCGCCGCTAACGCCTCTGCCGGCTACCGCGTCGATCTTCCGTCTGCCTGGTTCATCGAACCTTCCGTCGCCTTCATGTATTCGAACCTGCATATGGACAGCCTGCGCGTCGGGCTCGACGCCAGCGGAACCTCGTCCGGCACGCTCGATTTCAACCCCTTCGAGAGCGCCCTCGGACGCGCCGGAGCGCGCGTCGGCACGACCTATGTGTTCG
The DNA here is from genome assembly GCF_002891535.1 of Methylocella silvestris. Lineage (GTDB taxonomy): Bacteria > Pseudomonadota > Alphaproteobacteria > Rhizobiales > Beijerinckiaceae > Methylocapsa > Methylocapsa silvestris_A. The sequence goes on from NZ_PDZR01000005.1 coordinate 107,562, forward strand.
AGCAGGCCGAACTCGCGTTGCAACCCTTCGTGACCGGCAGCGTATGGCGCGAATTCGCCGGCGACAGCTACACGACGTTTTCGGCAGGCGCATCCTCGGTGCCGCTGAGCGTCACCCGGATCGGAACCTTCGGTCAGGTCGGCGTCGGCGTGTCCGGCCAGGTTCTGAAAACCGGCCTGCTCGGCTTCTTACGCGGTGACTATCGCTTTGGCGGCAACATCGAGGGCTACGCCGTGGTCGCCGGCATGCGCTACCAGTTCTGAACCTTCAGAGCGCGCCGTCACGGAGGGCGCTGATTTTACAGACCGACATCCTCTTTCGGACAATCGGAATCGATTACGCCGCGCCGCCCGCAGGCCGCCATCCCTTTGGCGCAAGCTCGAAGCGGGCGAATTCAAATCCCGGCGCGACGGAACATCCGACCAAAGTCCATCGCCCAAGGCTCGCCGCGCTCTGCCACCAGCGTCCAGGCGCGACCAGCTGCGGCCGCTCGCCCCTGAAAAGATCCCGGCCGAGAATATGACGGCCGACCGTTTCGCCGCTTTGTGAAAGGCTGAGGGCCAGCGGCGCGCCGGCATAAAAATGCCAGATCTCCGCGGCGTCGATTCTGTGCCAGTTCGACACCTCGCCCGCCTTAAGCAGGAAGTAGATCAGCGTCGAGGCGGCCCGCCCGGACGCGTCTGTCGCCTGATCGCGAAACGTCTCCTTGTACCAGCCGCCCTCGGGATGACGCGAGAGGTCAAGCCGCGCGATGATTTCATCGGCGCCCGCAGCCTCGCAATCGGTCGGGGCGCGCCCGCTCATGCGCGGTTCTTGCGCTCGCGCAGCATCGCGAATACCGCAGCCGGATCGGCGCCCGGCATACCGACTGCGGCCTGAAGCTCAGGCTCCTCGGCGCGCAGGAATGGATTGGTCGCAAGCTCGATCGAGATCGTCGTTGGCAGTGTGAATTTGCCGGCGGCGCGCAGCGCCGCGACCTCGGCGGCGCGTTCTTTGAGAAGCGTGTTGCCGGGTTCGACCGAAAGCGCGAATTTGGCGTTGGCGAGCGTATATTCGTGGCCGCAATAAACCTGCGTCTCGTCTGGCAGGGCGGCGAGCCGCGAGAGCGAATGAAACAGCACGTCCGGCGGCTCCTCGAACGCCCGGCCGCACCCCATCGCAAAGAGGGTGTCCCCGACGAAGGCAAGATCCTCCTCCGCGAACCAATAGGCGACATGCCCGCTGGTGTGACCTGGAAGCGTCATCACGCGGGCTGCGAGCGAGCCGACCATAATGAGATCGCCCTCGCCGACCTTGAGATCGAGGCCGCCGATCTTTTCGGCCTCCTTCAGCGGTCCGACCACGCGCGCCTTCGGGAAGGCGGTTTTGAGCGCTCCGACTCCCTGGACATGGTCCGCATGGTGATGAGTGAGGAGAATGTCGGTCAGCTCCCACTCGCGCGCGGCGAGCGCGGCGAGAATCGGCGCGCCGTCGGGCGCGTCGATCGCAGCGGTGGCGCGCGTCTCGGGATCATGCACAAGCACGCCGAAATTATCGCTGAGGCAGATGAATTGATGGATGTGGGGCGCCATTGCTTGCTTTCCTGCGCGTGCTGTCCTGCGCGCGTTCCCATGCTGCGGCGTGAGTTTGCCACGCCTGTCTTCGACATCAAACCGCAGGGACCGGGTTGATCGCCATAGAATGTGCGCAAGCTCTGCGCGCTCAAAGGGTAAGGGTTTATTTTTCGCGAGCCAGGGCTGATGATCGCGGGCGGGCTTTTGCCCAGGATCTCTTACGCCCGGCAGGCCATGTCGCTCGATGTCATCGATCTGCGCTCCTTCTATGATTCGCTCGCGGGCGATCTCGCGCGGCGGCTGATTGCGCGCATCGTGCGGGAGCGGTTTTCCAACTGCGCGGGATATTCGATCCTCGGGGTCGGCTACGCCACGCCTTATCTTGGCGTCTTTCGCGACGAGGCGGTGCGCGTGCTCGCCTTCATGCCAGCGCAGCAGGGGGTCGTCCACTGGCCGGCCGCCGCCTGCTGCGCGTCGGCGCTGGTGGAAACCATCGCGATGCCGCTGCCGGACTCTTCGATCGACCGGGCGATTCTGATCCACGGCCTCGAAACGACCGAGCATCCGCGGGAGCTTCTGACCGAGATCTGGCGCGTCCTTACGCCCGGCGGGCGGGTCATCATCGTCGCGCCAAGCCGGTCCGGCCTCTGGGCGCGTCTCGACCGCACGCCGTTCGGGCACGGCCAGCCGTTCTCCCGCAGCCAGCTGCGCGACTTGATGCGCGACACGCTGTTTTCCCCGACGCATTGGACCGAGGCGCTTTATGCGCCGCCGTTCCGCCATAAAACGCTGCTGCGCGCCGGCGTCATCTTCGAGAAGATCGGCGCCTTCTTCGGCCTGCCGGGAGCTGGCGTTCTGATCGTCGAGGCGACGAAGCAGCTGTATCGCCCGGTGCCGGCGACGCAGCGCGCCCAGGAGGCTTTGCCGCAATTCGCGCCGGCAGCCGACCCCGTTGGCGCGCCCATCTCGACGCGCAGCCGATTTAGATTCGACCGCGGATAGCCGGGTCGATCTCGATCTTGAAGCTGCTGGCCAGAAAAAGGCCGCCGTGCTTCAGCCCCGGGCCATCGATGCCATGACCGAGACCCGACGAAAAATGCCATTGGCACGGGACATTGGCGCCGGACAGCGCCTCCGCCGACAAAAACAGGGCCTCGGGCGAAATGACGTCGTCTTCGCTGCCATGAACCAGCAGGATCGACGGCGGCTTCATCCCCTTGGCGGCGACGGCTTCTTGCAGATGCTCCGGACCGACGACCTCCCCCGAATAGCCGAGGATGGCGGCGGGCGAGCGGGCGCGGCGAAGACCGACATGAAGCGCCATCATCGTCCCTTGGCTGAACCCGACGAGCGCGAGCTTCGAATCATCCAGTTTGTGGCGCTCGAGCTCGGCGTCGAGGAAAGCCTGGAGGCCCGGCGCCGCCTTGTTGACGCCGGCCCAGCGCTCCTGCGGATCGCGCATCGTCAGGGGAAACCATTGCCGGCCGCCCGGCGCCTGCACGCAAGGGTCGGGCGCATGCGGCGAGGCGAAGGCGGCGTCTGGCATGAAAGGCTGCCATTGCCGCGCAAGTTCGATCAGATCATTGCCGTCGGCGCCGTACCCATGCAGAAAAACGACGAGTTGCTTGGCCGTTCGCGATTTCGCCGCAAGGCGCGGGCCGTCAATCTGTGCCGCCATGAGAAGATATCCGCGGGTGGGGGGAGCGATTTTGGTCCCTCGCCATTAGAGCATGGCGCGGAAAAGTGGAACCCTTGCGCCTCATTTTCCCTCGCGCGAGGCGCTGAGTTAGACGTTTACCGGCGCGCAAGGCGAGATTATGCTTTGCCGGCGATGGCGGCGCGGGGTTTGCGCCGTCCTGCGGATCGCGCCATCCCGAGGAGCGCGCATGTATATCATCGCCCGCAACATCACCGGCCCGCGGCTGCGCTGCGAGGCCATGATGGTCGACAAGAAGACCTTCACGCCCTGGCCCCCGACAAGCGAGGACGGCTGGCGCCGCGCCTACAAGTTCCGCGACAAGCTGATGGCCGAGGTCGTACGCATGGAGGCCGACCCGATGGGCAAACAGCTCAAGGTCATTGAGGCGGTTTATATTCCGTGAGGCCCGCTCATTCGGGCGTAAAATTCATCGCCACGCCATTGATGCAATAGCGCAGGCCCGTGGGCGGCGGACCGTCGGGAAAAACATGGCCAAGATGGCTGCCGCAGCGACTGCAATGGCACTCGGTCCGGCGCATGCCGTAGCTGCGGTCTTCCGAGGTCTCGACAGCGCCGGGCAGCGGATCGTTAAAGCTTGGCCAGCCGGTGCCGCTCTCGAATTTGCCGTGCGAGGCGAAAAGCTTCTGGTCGCAGCCGGCGCAGGAAAAAACGCCCGCGCGCTTCTCGTAGTTCAGCGCGCAGCTTCCGGCCGGCTCGGTGCCATGGCCGCGCATGATGCGGTACTGCTCGGGGTCAAGAATCTTACGCCATTCTTCTTCGGTATGGGTGACCGGAAAAGTTTTCACATCCATGCGCTGCGCTCCACGCCAGGGTCCTAATGACAGCCAGTTATGTAGGCGCATTTTCCGGATCCGAAAGTGCGCCGCTGCAGCCTTCAGGGCGGAGCGGCTTCTAAACGTCCAAGTTCGACACGCTCAGCGCATTCTCCTGAATGAATTCGCGGCGCGGCTCGACGACGTCGCCCATCAGTTTCACAAAAATATCGTCGGCGTCGTCGCCTTCCTTGATCTTGACCTGCAACAGCGAACGCGCATCGCGATCAAGCGTCGTCTCCCAGAGCTGCTCCGGGTTCATCTCGCCGAGCCCCTTGTAGCGCTGCATCTGCGAGATGCCCTTCTGGCCCGCCGCCATCACGGCGCTCAAAAGCTCGCCAGGCCCCGAGGCCTGAACCTCATCGGCCCGGCGCAGAAAAATCGCCGGCAGCGCAAACACGTCATGCAGCGAAGCTGCATGTTCGTTGAGACGGCGCGCCTCGCTGGAGGCGAGCAGTCCGGCGTCGAGCGTCGCAGCCTGCCGCACGCCGCGCACCAGCCGGCTGAACACATAACCGCCATTGACGACGCGGCCGCTCCAGCCGCGCTCCATATCATCGGCCAGCGCGTCGAGCCGCGCGGCGATCTCCGAGGCGATCGCCTCGGCGCCCGCCTCGTCCTCGGGGCCGATCGGCCGCAGCGCCCCGGCGATCGCCGCCTGTTCGACGACGGCGCGGTCATAGCGCGAGTGCGTCGCGCTCAGCGCGTGCCGGACGGTGCGCGCCTCCTCGACGATGGCGCGGAGATCCGCGCCGGAGCGTTCGACGCCGTCGGCGAGCCGCAGCACGGCGCCCTCAAGCCCGTTGCCGATGAGGTAATCCTCGCGCGCGCGCTCATCCTTCAGATATTGCTCGGACCCGCCGCGCTTGACCTTGTAGAGTGGCGGCTGCGCGATGAAGAGATGGCCGCGCTCGATCAGCTCGCGCATCTGCCGAAAGAAGAAGGTCAGCAGCAGCGTGCGGATATGCGAGCCGTCGACGTCGGCGTCGGTCATGATGATGATCTTGTGGTAGCGCAGCTTCTCGACGTTGAAATCGTCGCGGCCAATGCCGGTGCCGAGCGCCGTGATCAACGTGCCGATCTCCTGGCTGGACAGCATCTTGTCGAAGCGGGCGCGCTCCACATTGAGGATTTTTCCGCGCAAGGGAAGCACCGCCTGATATTCACGGTTGCGGCCCTGCTTGGCCGAGCCGCCGGCGGAATCGCCCTCGACGAGAAACAGTTCGGATTTGGCCGGATCGCGCTCCTGACAGTCGGCGAGCTTGCCGGGAAGGTTCGAGATGTCGAGCGCGCCCTTGCGGCGGGTGAGCTCGCGCGCCTTGCGCGCCGCCTCTCGCGCCTGACCAGCCTCGATGACCTTGCCGACAACGGTGCGGGCCTCCTGCGGATGCTCCTCGAGCCAGGAGCCGAGCATTTCATTGACCAGCCCCTCGACCGCAGGCCGCACCTCCGAAGACACAAGCTTCTCCTTGGTCTGTGAGGAGAATTTTGGGTCAGGCACCTTGACCGAGAGGACGCAGGTCAGGCCCTCGCGGCAGTCGTCGCCGGTAAGCTCCACCTTTTCGCGTTTCAGGAGGCCGGAGCGCTCGGCATAGCCGGTCATCTGCCGCGTCAGCGCGCCGCGAAAGGCGGCAAGATGAGTGCCGCCGTCGCGCTGTGGAATGTTGTTCGTGAAGGGCAGCACATTCTCATGGTAGGAATCGTTCCACCAGAGCGCGACTTCGACGGTGATGGCCTCCCGCTCGCCCTTGATCAGAATGGGCTTGGCGATGAGCGGCGTTTTGGCGCGGTCGAGATAGCGCACGAAAGCCTCGAGCCCGCCTTCATAATAGAGCGTCTCCGAGCGAACCTCGGCGCCGCGCGCGTCGGTCAGCTCGATGCGCACGCCCGAATTCAAGAAGGCGAGTTCGCGCAAGCGGTGCTCGATCGTCGCGAAATCATAGTCGATCTTGGTGAAGGTCTCGGGCGAGGCCTGAAAGGTCACCTCGGTACCGCGCTTCGGCTTGCCGTCGTGGGTCGGCGCCGGCCCCGTCACCTTGAGCGGCGTCACCGCGTCGCCAAGGGCAAATTCGATCAGATGTTCCTTGCCGTCGCGCCAGATGCGCAGCTTCAGCCAGCTTGACAGGGCGTTGACGACGGAAACGCCGACGCCATGCAGGCCGCCCGATACTTTGTAGGAGTTCTGGTCGAATTTTCCGCCCGCATGCAGCTGGGTCATGATGACCTCGGCGGCGGAAACGCCTTCCTCGCTATGAATGTCGGTCGGGATGCCGCGGCCGTCATCGGTCACGGTGACGGAGCCGTCGGCGTTGAGCGTCACCGTGACGCGGGTCGCATGGCCGGCAAGCGCCTCGTCGATGGCGTTGTCGACGACCTCATAGACCATGTGATGCAGGCCCGAACCGTCGTCGGTGTCGCCGATATACATGCCCGGGCGTTTACGGACCGCGTCGAGGCCGCGCAGAACCTTGATCGAGTCGGCGCCATAGTAGGCTTCCGCCTCGGCGGGGATGAAGGCCGGCGACGCGGCTGCGGGTTCAACCATGGATGAGAGAGACTTTCCGTTGATTTTGCAGGAATTTCACGCGACCCGCCAAAGCCGGGCGCAGCGGTTGCTTTCTTATAGACCAAGCGCCAGCGAAGGTCATGTTTTTTAATGGATTTTAGGCGATTTTAGCGCCCTCTCCACATCTTGATTTCGCGCGAAATCTGGAGCAGCGAATTTGAGCGGAAACGGCCAAAACGACACGAGAAACGTCCGGCCCGTCGGGTTTGCGGCTTGAGCCGAAAGATCGCGCCAGTTAGAAAGGCAAAGCTTAAGTAAATTTCAGGGGATGATTGTTAACACGACGTTTGGCTCGACGCCGCCGTTGAGGCTGAACAACGCCTTATTTTAGCGCGGAATTGATCGATTTCGACCGGGGCCTCCGCGTGAAGCCCTCATGGGCAAGGCGATCGCGCAGCGATCGTCTCGGCCTTCGGCAGGACTCAGGATACGAAGGCGTTTGCCGCCACGGCTGAGCCCATCCTTCCAGGAGCGCCTGTTAAGGCGCTCCTCAAGGATGAAGGCCGCGATACAACGCGGGCCGCCAGCTCCTAAGCCGCCGCCCGGATCGCGTCCTCGCCGATGAGCAGCCCCTTCTCATCGGCGCCGATCCGCACCTGCTCGCCGTCATGGATTTTGCCGGACAAAATCGCCTCGGCGAGCGGATCCTGCAGCGCCTTCTGGATCACCCGCTTCAGCGGCCGCGCGCCATAGGCGGGGTCATAGCCCTTTTCGGCCAGCCAGTCGCGCGCCTGCGACGTCAGCTCGAGCGTGATCTTGCGATCCTCAAGAAGCTTGTCGAGCCGCTTCAGCTGGATGTCGACGATCGCGCCCATATCCTGCCGGCGCAGCCGGTGGAACAGAATGATCTCGTCGACGCGGTTTAAAAACTCCGGCCGGAAATGAGCCCTGACCACCTGCATCACCTCCGAATGCACGGCGCTCGAATCCTCTCCATCCTTTTGCAGCACGAGGAATTCGGAGCCAAGGTTCGAGGTCATGATGATCAGCACATTTCGGAAATCGACCGTCCGCCCCTGCCCGTCCGTGAGGCGCCCGTCATCGAGCACCTGGAGCAGGATGTTGAAAACATCCGGATGCGCCTTCTCGATCTCGTCGAACAGCACGACCTGGTATGGCCGCCGCCGCACCGCCTCGGTCAGGGCGCCGCCCTCCTCATAGCCGACATAGCCGGGAGGCGCGCCGATCAGCCGCGCGACCGAGTGCTTTTCCATATATTCGGACATATCGATGCGCAGCAGCGCATTCTCGTCGTCAAACAGGAAAGCGGCGAGCGCCTTGGTGAGTTCTGTTTTGCCGACGCCCGTCGGCCCGAGGAACATGAAGGAGCCAATCGGGCGATTGGGGTCCTGCAATCCGGCGCGCGCGCGCCGGACCGCCGTTGAGACGGCCTTGACCGCCTCCTCCTGCCCGACGACGCGGGCGGAGAGGGAGGTTTCCATGTTGAGCAGCTTTTCGCGCTCGCCCTCCAGCATCTTGTCGACCGGGATGCCGGTCCAGCGGGAGACAACCTGCGCGATATGCTCCGGCGTCACCGCCTCCTCGACGAGAACGCCGGCGCGCTTCGATTCAACTTCGGCCAGCTTGCGCTCAAGCTCGGGAATGACGCCATAGGTCAGTTCGCCGGCGCGCTGATATTCGCCGCGCCGCTGCGCCTGCGCCAGCTCGGTACGGGCCGCCTCAAGCTGCTCCTTGAATTTCTGCTCGGAGCCAAGCTTGTCCTTCTCGGCGCGCCAGCGCGAGGTAAGCGCGGCCGATTTCTCCTCGAGATCGGCGAGTTCGCCTTCGAGCTTGAGCAGCCGGTCCTTTGACGCCGAATCGGTCTCCTTCTTCAGCGCCTCCTGCTCGATCTTGAGCTGGATGATACGGCGGTCGAACTCGTCGAGTTCTTCCGGCTTCGAATCGATCGCCATGCGCAGCCGCGCGCTCGCCTCGTCGATCAGGTCGATGGCCTTGTCCGGCAGAAAACGGTCGGCGATATAGCGATGCGACAGCGTCGCCGCCGCGACGATCGCCGCGTCAGTGATGCGCACGCCATGGTGCAGCTCATATTTCTCCTTGAGGCCGCGCAGGATCGAGATGGTGTCGGCGACCGTCGGCTCGGAGACGAAGACCGGCTGGAAGCGTCGCGCCAGCGCGGCGTCCTTCTCGACATGTTTGCGATATTCGTCGAGCGTCGTCGCGCCGACGCAATGCAGCTCGCCGCGCGCCAGCGCCGGCTTCAGGAGATTGGAGGCGTCCATCGCGCCATCGGCCTTGCCGGCCCCGACCAGCGTGTGCATCTCGTCAATGAACAGGATGATGCCGCCGGCCGCCGAGGTGACTTCGGTCAAAATGCCCTTCAGCCGCTCCTCGAACTCGCCGCGATATTTCGCGCCCGCGATGAGCGAGCCCATGTCGAGCGCAAGCAGTTTCTTGTCGCGCAGGCTCTCCGGCACGTCGCCATTGACAATGCGCAACGCAAGACCCTCGACGATCGCCGTCTTGCCGACGCCGGGCTCGCCGATCAGCACCGGATTGTTCTTGGTGCGCCGCGAGAGCACCTGAATGGTGCGACGGATTTCCTCATCGCGGCCGATCACCGGATCGAGCTTGCCTGCCCGCGCCGCCTCGGTGAGGTCGCGGGTGTATTTTTTCAAAGCGTCATAGGCGTTTTCGGCCGTCGCATTGTCGGCGGTGCGGCCCTTGCGCAGTTCCTCGATCGCCTTGTTGAGATTTTGCGGGGTAGCGCCGGCGCGCTCGAGAATCTTCCCGGCTTCAGAGTTTTTCTCCATCGCCAGCGCGAGCAGCAACCGCTCGACGGTGACGTAGGAATCGCCGGCCTTTTCGGCGATCTTCTCGGCATTGTCGAACAGCCGGGCCAGCGTCGGCGTGATATAGACCTGTCCCGCGCCGGAGCCCTCGACCTTTGGCAATTTGGCGAGCGCCAGTTCGGTCGCGGTGAGCGCGTCGCGCGAACGTCCGCCCGCCTTGTCGATCAGGCCAGCGGACAGCCCCTGCTCGTCATCGAGCAGCACTTTCAGCAGATGCTCGGGCGTGAACTGCTGATTGCCCTCGCGCATCGCAAGGGATTGCGCGCTCTGGACAAATCCGCGCGCCCTCTCCGTATATTTTTCAAAATTCATTGTTGTATCTCCCCCGCCTGTGACGCCCCTGTCGGCGACCCCACGGCTTGACTTGACTGGGCCCCGCGACCGGGGCTGTGTTCTTTGTCAAATGTAGGAAAGAAAAGCGTAGGCGGAAGGGTTTTGCCCGTTATCCCGGCTAAAACTCGGCCAGACAAATTTGCCGCGCAGCGGTTTGGCCCGGGCGCCGCGCGACCTATTCATTGTTGGGCGCAACCTGAACGATCAGATCGATTCGGAGCCGCCCGAAGAGGCTCCGACCGAGCGTTCGCTAGCGGCAGACGCGCCGCGATCCCCACGGCCCATGCTGCCACCAGCAGCGCGGCCCCGGCGCGACCCGCCGGATCGGACGGCAATGACCCCAGCGGTCCCGCGCCCACCCCGGCCCGCAGCCGGCGCGCGCCTGCGTCACCTCGGAAAGCGACGGCATAGGAGACGGCGGAGCCGGAAACGCCTGCGCCTCGAAAGCTGTCAGCGAAATGGAAATCGCCGCAGCGGCAATCGCAATTCTTGTTCTCATCACTCACCTGTTTGGCCTTCGCGCCAGACGAAACAACGGCGCGTAGTCCAACGCAAGACAGATGACGGGGTTCACCGACGATTTGAACGAGGCGGCAGGGACGCTACCGAAACGTTGCATAGCGGCGAAAGCGAGAAACCCGATGCCCTCAGTCTCCGACAGGATCCTTGGCGCTCGATTGTTCGTCGTTGGAATCATGCGCCTCGTTCGCCTGATCGATCGCCATTTCGGCCTTGCTGCGGCGGCGGCGGCGCGGACGCAGGTGAAATCCATTCGATTCGCGGTCGACCTCGACGCGGTCCTCGCTGATCGGAACGAGACTGTCGAGCGCCACGGTCGGATCGAGCGATTCGGGCAGCGTCTCGGAGGGCTGGCGCACCGGGGCCGTTATGAAGGCCGGCAGCCCGTTCGGCTGAACCTCTTCGACGGGCGCCCGTTCGGCCCGTGAGTCGCGGGGAAGATCGCTGCGAAACTCGCGGCCGCGACGGGAAGTGCGATTGTCCTGATCGGGCGAGCCGGGCTGGTTGCGCGACAGATCTCTCGGGCCGCGCTGTTCCGGCTGGCTGTATCGCTCCTGCCCGCCGCTGCGATCCTGGCGGTCCTGAGGGGAGCGTTCGGCATAGGCGCGCGGCTCTTGCTGCTGTCTCTCCTGATAAGGCGCAACGCGCGGTCCTTGCGGCTGCCGATCCTGGCCGTTGGTCGGGTAGAAAGGCCGGTCGGCCACGGGCTGCGGGCCACCGCCCGGCGGCGGCTGCGGCGCAAATGCCGGCTGCGGCGCGGGGAAACGCTCGATCGGCGAGGCGAACCGATCCGGCAGGGCGGCGAAATCATCATCGCCGTCGATCTCCTCCGCCAGGGCGTCGCCGGGCTGCCGTTGATAGCCAGATCCCTGCTGCTGCGCCTGAGCGAGCGCGATCAGGCGGAAATAATGTTCGGCGTGCTGCAGATAGCTTTCCGCAGTGACGGGGTCGCCCGACGATTGGGCGTCGCGGGCAAGCTGCAGATATTTCTCGCCGATATGGTGGGCGGTGCCGCGAATCTTGACGTCGGGACCGCTCGACTCATAGGAGCGCGTCAGCGGATTGGGACCTTTGCGATTATTGTTCGGCCGGCCACGCATGCGTTGTTTGTTGTTCTGTCCAGGTCTCATCGATGATCCTTGAGTGGCGCCGTAGCCGCAACCCCCGACCGTCGCCAAAGCAACGTCGTTTTCGGTCCTTATCGAACCATTAAGCCAAAGAGCAATGGCGCAAGCTGATGTCTTGGCTCTCCAGCCGGTAGCGATACTCGCGAAATTTCGCGGCATCAATCTTCGATCCTGGAGCAACAGGATCTTGGAGCTTTGGGACGTTTACCTCGGTTTAGCCGAGCGTCTCAGCTTTGCCGGAAACGGACTAACCTATTTCACACACCGCGTATCGGGCGAAGACGACGACATCTCGACGCTGACCGCAGCTTTACATAAGCGAAAAGGCAATCCTTATTTGGTGAAACTAGCCGCTTTCGCCTGAAACGCCAAGCGCTTTTGCAGAAATAGGTCCGGAAATTATCTCCGCCAAGGAGCGTCCCGCTCAGCGCGCCGAGTCAGGTCTCAGGCGAATTTGGCGAGGATAATACGTTCGACGCCGCCGAGGTCAAGTCTGAAATTGCGCGCCGAAAAGGAAGCTTCCCGAAGCAGAGCGTCGACGTCCTTGCCCTGCCCTTGACCGATCTCAAGCGCGACGAGGCCATCCGGCGCGAGCAGCCGCGCCGCGGCTGGAATGATCGCCCGATAGGCGTCGAGACCGTCTTCGCCGCCATCGAGCGCAAGCAGTGGATCGTAGATGCGCACCTCCGGCTCGAGACGAGCAATATCCCCGCGCGAAATATAGGGCGGATTGGAGACGATGATGTCGAAGCGCGCCGAACTCCGCCCCTCCAGCGGAGCGGCCCAATCTGCGCAGATGAGCTTGCCCCGGCCTTGCAGCCCCTGCGCAGCGAGATTCTTATCCGCGATCGCGCAAGCGGCCGGCGCGAGATCGACGCCGACCCCGAAAGCGTTCGGCAGGCTGGCGAGCAGCGCGCAAAGAAGTGCGCCGGAGCCGACGCCAAGATCGAGGATGCGCCAGTCCCTGCCCGTATCGGCGCCGACAACGTCGAGCACGGCCTCGACCAGCGTTTCGGTGTCCGCCCTCGGGTCGAGAGCCGCGGGGCCGAGATCAAAGCGCGCGCCCCAAAATTCACGCGCGCCGAGGATGCGCGAGACCGGCTCGCGGGCGAGCCGCCGCGCCGCCATGCGTTCGAGCGCTTGCGCGCCGCACGCGCCGAGCAGCGCGCCAGGATCGCGCAGCAGCCCGGCATGGTCGATGCCGCTCGCGGCGCAAACAAGCAGCCGGGCGTCAAGATCGGCCGATGAAACGCCCGCCTCGACAAGGGCGCCGGCAAGGATGCGTCGCGCCCGATCGCGCGGCGTCCTTGCGTCGAAGCCGGGCGGCCGCGTCATACGCTGAGGCGCCTCGCGCGCGCCGCTCACGCCGCCGGCCGCGCCGCCGCCTCAATGAGGATGCGCGTTAGCCGCGCGGCGAAATCCGACGCATTCTGCGGCTTCTCGCCTTCCATCAGCCGCGCCTCGTCGAAAATCAGCCAGGTAATATCCTCGATCTTCTGCTTGTCGGACGATCCGATCAGCCCCGCGAGCGCCTCGATCAGGGGATGCTTTGGATTGATCTCGAGGATGGGCTTGGTCGCCGCGCCGAGCTGGCCGTGCTCGGCCAGCAATTGTTCGAGCCGGCGGTCGGGGCCGCGGTCCGGCGCGATCAGGCAGGCCGGACTTTGCGCCAACCGCTCGGAGGCGCGCACTTCCTCGACGGCGCCTTCCAGCGTCTGCTTCATCAGCGCGAACAGAACGGCGAGATTGGCCGGCTGCTTCGTCTCCGGCTCGGCGTCGGCCTTGGCGTCAAGACGCGGGATGGAAGCGATATCAGCCGCGCCCTGCGTGACTGATTTGAATGGCTTGCCGTCATAGCCCGCCGCCGTTCCAACCCAGAAGGCGTCGATCGGATCGGGCAGCAACAAAACCTCAACGCCCCGCGCCGCAAAACCCTCGAGCTGCGGGCTCGCCGCGAGGCGCTTCAGATCATCGCCCAGCAGATAATAGATCGCGGTCTGGTTTTCCTTGAGGCCGGCGACGTATTCCTTCAGCGTGCGAGCGCCCTCGGGATGGGTCGAGCTGGCAAAGCGCGCGAGATCAAACAAGGCGGCGCGCTTCTCCGGGCTCTCATAGAGGCCCTCCTTGAGAACGACGCCGAAATGTTCCCACACCTCGGCGAATTTTGCCGGATCGCTTTCCGAGAGCTTCACCAACTCCTGCAAGAGGCGATTGGCGACCGCCTTCTTGATCGCGCCAAACACCGGGCTTTCCTGGATCATCTCGCGCGAGACGTTCAGGGGCAGATCGGCCGAATCGACGACAATGCGCACGAAACGCAGCCATCTCGGCAGGATCTCGGCGTCATCGCTGATGAGGACGTGGCGCACATAGAGCTTGCCGCGGCCATGGCGCTCGGGATTGAACAGGTCGAACGGCCGGGAGGAAGGCACGAAGGCCAGCACCGTATATTCGTGCCGTCCCTCCGCGCGCCAATGGACGGTCAGCGCGGGCTCGTCGAACTGGCCGGAAATCGTGTGGTAGAAATCGGCGTATTCTTCGGGCTTGATCGCGCTTTTCGGCTTGGTCCAGAGCGCCTGCCCGTCGCTGAGGCGGCGCGGCTCGGCGCCTGGGCTTTCGACGAGATCGATCGGCGCCGCGAGCGCGCTCGAATGTTCGCGCACGATCTGCTCGATCTTGTAAGGGTCGAGGTATTCCTTGGAAGCGTCATTGATATGGAGCGCGACGCGCGTTCCGTGCTCGGGCGCCTGATCGAGGACGAGCGGCGCGATGGTAAAAGCGCCCTTGCCATCGGAGCTCCAGACAAAGGCTTCATTCGAGCCGGCGCGGCGCGAATAGACGTCGACGCGGTCGGCGACCATGAAGGCCGAATAAAAGCCGATGCCGAACTGGCCGATGAGATCGACATGCGGATTTTTTTCCGCGCCGGCTTCCGTCTCCGGCGCTTCCGCATCGTCGCCGGCCTCCGCCGACTCCGGCCGCGCGCCGAGCCGGTCTAGAAAAGCCCGCGTGCCCGAGCGCGCGATGGTGCCAAGCGAATCGGCCAGCTCCTCGCGGGTCATGCCGACGCCATTGTCCTCAACGCTGAGGACGCCGGCTTCCTTATCGAGCGCGATCAGGATTTTGAACGGCGCCGCGGCGAATTCGGCATTCGCCAGGGCTTCGTAGCGCAGCTTTTCGCAGGCGTCGGCGGCGTTGGACAAAAGCTCGCGCAGGAAAATGTCGCGATCGGAATAGATCGAATGCACCATGAGGTGCAGCAGCCTTGCGACGTCGGCTTGAAATGCTTGGGATTGTCCAGCGGCTTCGGTCATTTGAACAGGATGCTCCAGGAATTTTTCGCGCGCTTCGGAGCCGATCCTCGCCGGCCCGCGACGCGCTGTAAATGCGTTTGCGAACGACCCGCCCGCCGCTCCTTCGCCAAGAGGCTAGCGGCTCGCTCCAAGCCGCAGATATCGCCTTTGCTTAGCTCTCGCGCAAGAGCGGCCAAGGGCGACAGAGACCGCTCGCTCTGTCGCGAAACCGTCAGAAAAGCCCTTGATGAAGGCGGAACGGCGCGCAATGATGCCACATCGGGGCGAAAAACAGAAAACGGCATGAGCGATTTGGAGACCTCCGAAGAGGCAAATCCGGCAGCCGAGATGCGGGCTCCTGCGCTCGCGTTCCGCGCGGCGCCGCAAACTCAAGCGCCCGTTTCCTTCGACCGGTCCGAATTGCGCGAGATCCTGAACCTCTACGGCCGCAAGGTGGCCGAAGGCGAATGGCGCGACTATGCGGTCGATTTCACCGCGCAGAAAGCGATATTCTCGGTCTACCGCCGCGCCTGCGAATGCGCCCTTTACCGGATCGAGAAGACGCCGAAGCTCGCCAGGAAGCAGGGCGCCTATGCGGTCGTCGCGACCGGGGGACTGGTGCTGAAGCGCGGCGGCGATCTGCGCCGCGTCCTTGCCGTTCTCGACAAGCGGCTGCGGCTGGTCTCCAGCTGAGCGGAAGCCAAAATGAAAGAAGGCCCCGCCTGAGCGGAGCCTTCTCCCTATCATGTCACAGAATACTTAGCTGTTGCGGTCGCCGCTGAGGAAGAGAAGCGACTGGAAGATATTGATGAAATCGAGATACAGCATCAGCGCGCCGTTGATCGATTTCTTGGTCGCGACCTCGTAGCCGTCGCCCTCGTAATACATTTCCTTGATCGCCTGCGTATCCCAGGCGGTCAGACCCGAGAAGATCAGAACCGAGAGGATCGACAGGCCAAACTGGAACGCCGTGCTCTGGACAAATATGTTCACGACGCTCGCGATAACGAGACCGATGAGGCCCATCACGAGGAACGAACCCATCGCCGAGAGGTCGCGCTTGGTCGTATATCCGTAAAGGCTCAATCCGCCGAACGCTGCGGCGGTGACGAAGAAGGCCCGCGTGACCGACGCGCCGGTATAAACCAGCAGGATCGACGACATCGACAGGCCCATCGCCGCCGCGAAGGCGAAGAACATGATGCGCGCCGAAGACGCCGACATCTGATTGATTCGGAACGAGAAGAACAGCACGAAAGCCAGCGGGGCCAGCATCACGACATATTTGAGCGGGCTGCCGTAAAGCGTCGCGCCGAAGGCGGTCAGCGGAATGCGGCCCATCTGGGCCACCGCTTGCGAAGAATCGCCTGCAACAGCAAGCATGTTGACGCCGAGCGCGACAAGACCGGTCAGCGCGAGGCCGACCATCATGTTGTTGTAAACGCCCAGCATATAGGTGCGAAGGCCCTGATCAATTTCGGCGCGGCCGGCCCGCGCGACGCCCTGACCCCAGCGGGCGCTTGCGTTGCGGTCAAAGTCGGACATGAGATTCCTCTGAAAGTTAGCGAGGCGACGGCGCCTCCTGCTGCCGCCAACGAAGGCGGTCGTAGCTGCAATATGGCCTAGTGGCGAAGGGCGTACAAGAGAGTGTAACATGAACAATACTTAAGGTTTGCGCCATGCGGGGCCTGCGCCAGACACGAGAATCCTGGATCGCCTCACCAAAACGTTCGCGATAGGAAAATACTTAAAGAACAAGAAGACAAGCATTCTCGCAAATTCCGCGCCGCCCTATAAATCGCGCAGATAGGGCGCAGCCTTGCGGCCGAGAATGCGCCAGGTTCCGACCAATCCGAGCAGGACGGTGAAAAGCAGCGCCGCCGCCGCCGCTCCCAGCGCCTGCGGCCAGAAGAAGGTGAAATCGATGCTCATCACGGATTTGGCGATCCCATAGGCCGCCGCCGTTCCGGCGGCGGCGCCAAACAACGCCGTCGCGAAGCCGATGAGAGCATATTCGGCGACAAAAGCGGTCAGCAGCCGGCCGCGTGTCGCTCCGAGGGTTTTCAGCACGACGGCGTCATGGATGCGCGCCTGCTGCCCGGCCGCGACGGCGCCGGCGAGCACCAGGATGGCGGCCACCAGCGCCACGCTCGAGGCGCCGCGCACCGCGCTGGCGAGCTGCGACACGATCGCGGCCGCCGATTCCAGCGCATCCTTGACCCGCACGCTGGTGATCGCCGGAAAAGCCGCGGCGACGTCGCGGGCGAGAGCCATCTCGCGCGCCGGCCCGGCGCCCGGCAGCGAGAGCGTCGCAAGATCATTATAGGGCGCGCCGGCAAAGGTGTTTGGAGAGAACACCAGCACGAAATTGATGCCGATCACCCGCCAGTCGACTTTGCGGATGTTCGCCACCTTGCCGGTGATGATCCGGCCCAGCACATTGACGGCGATGTCGTCGCCGATTTTCAGCCCGAGGCCGTCGGCGATCTGGCTTTCAAGGGAAATCAAGGGCGCTCCGGCGTAATCCTTCGGCCACCATTCGCCTTTGACCAGCGTCGAGCCCTGCGGCGGCGCATCGGCGAAGGTGATCCCGCGATCGCCCTGGAGCGCCCAGGCGGCGCTCTCCTTCGGCTGCGCTTTTTCCGCCGCGACGCCTTTCAGTTCGACGATGCGGCCGCGCAGCATCGGCACGAGCGCAAGCTTGCCGTCCGGCGCTTTCTGCTTGACGAATTGCGAAAATTCATCGGCGCGCGCGCTCGGCACATCGAGAAAGAAGAAGCTTGGCGCCTCGCCCGCGCCCGCCGTTTTCAATTCGCCCCGGATATTATTGTCAATCAGCACCAGGGCGACGAGCAGCGCGAGGCCAAGGCCAAGCGACAATACGACGGACGGCGTCAGGGCGCCGGGGCGATAAATATTGGCGATGGCGAGGCGCAGCGGCAGCCATCGCGCGCGCGGCAGCTTGCGCGCGATCCGCATGATCAGGAAGGCGACGAGCCGCAGCGCCGCCAGCGCGGCGAGCGTCGCGCCGGCATAGATCAGCGTGAGCTTGCGGTCGCCGGCAAGGATCAGGGCCGAGGCGAGCAGCGCAGCGGCCGCCGCGAAAGCGATGGCGATATAGCGCGCGCGCGGCCGGCTTGCGACGATCTCGATCGCGTCGCGAAAAATCGCCTGTGCGGGGACGTCATGGGCGAGCCCGAGCGGCAGGGCGGCGAAGGCGAGCGCGGTCAAAAGCCCATAGAGCGCGCCCTCTAACATTGGCCTTGGATGGATCGCGGGCGCGAGCGGGAACGGCAGCAGATCGCCGAAGGCGGCGGCGGCGACATAGGGCAGAAGAGCGCCGACGACGGCCCCCAGCGCGACGCCGATCAAGGCGACGAGCATGATCTCGATAAGCATCACGGCGAAAACGCGCGACCCGCTGGCGCCGAGCGATTTCAGGATCGCAATCGTCGTGCGCTTGCGCGCGACATAGGTGCGGACCGCATTGGCGACGCCAACGCCGCCGACGATCAGCGACGAGAGGCCGACCAGCGTCAGAAATTGCGTGAAACGATCGAGGTTGCGGGAAAACTGCGGCGAGATGTTTTTGCGCGTGCGAATTTCCCAGCCTGCGCCCGGAACCTCCGCGCGGGCGCGGTCGGCGAAAGCCTCGACGGCGGCGTCCGGCGCCGGCGTCTCTGCCTGTCCAAGCGCGACGCGATAGACGAAATGGGCGAGCGCGCCCGGTTGCAAAAGGCCGCTCGCGCGCAGTCCCGCTTCGCTCATCAGCACGCGCGGTCCGAAGCCAACGCCCCCGGCAAGTTGATCCGGCTCTTTCGTCAGCATTGCGCGAAGCTGGTAGCGGCCCTGCCCGATCCGGATTTCCTCCCCGGACGAAACGCCAAGACGCGGCGCGAGGGCCTGATCGACGGCGACGCCAAAGACGCCGTCCCGCTCGGACAGCGCGTCGGCAAGCGGGGTCGCCGGCTCAAGACCGATCGTCCCCGCAAGCGGATAAAGACCATCGATCGCCTTGATTTCGACCATCGCCACATTGCCAGCTTCGCCGCCAGGCTGGCCGGCTGGACGCGCCATGGCCCGCATCAGGACGACGCTGGAGACGCGGCCCGCTCCGGCAAGAAAGGCGCGCTCAGCCCCGCTCGCCTCGCGTTGGGCGAGATCGAAGGAGACGTCGCCGCCAAGGATCGCGCCGCCTTCGCGCGCGAGGCCGTCCTTCAGCGACAGCGACAGCGAGCCGACGCCGGTGATTGCGGCGACGCCGACGGCGATGCAGCCGAGAAAAATAACAAAGCCCGACAGGCCGCCGCGCAGATCACGCAAGGCGAATTTCAGGGCGAGCGGCGCGCGCCAGCCGCGCCGCGCCAGGGTTTGCGCGGGGGCCGAGCCGGCGGCGACGTCGAGTTGCTCCATCAAATCAACTTTCTGCGCGGCGCGCGCATGTTTGCGCAACCTGTTCAGCCGAAATGGACGGCGAGCCAGATCGTCGCCGCGCCGGCGGCGGTCCATTCGACGCGATGCTTGCGCAGCGCCGCAATGAAAAGATGATCGCCCGGAGCGAGGCGGCGGACCTCGTCCTCATCGGCGAAGCGAAGCCCCGCCGCTCCCACAAGAAGCAGCACCCATTCGGCGCGCGCCTGCTCGTACCAGAATCCGGGCGGGCTCGCCTGCCCATGCGAGACGATGCGCTCGATTCTTACGCCCGGCGCCTCCAGCAGGGAGCGAAACTCTTCGGCGGCTGGATTGACGCCGACGATATCGAACAGATTTTCGCTCACGCGCGGCCGGCGTCGCGGTCAGGCATCGGCCGGCTCGGCTGTTACAGCCGGACCCGGCGCCCCCACCGGCTTTGCTGCGGTCCCGCCGCGCCAGCGGTCATGGATCAAAATCCCGGCGGCCATCGCCAAAGCGAAGACAAAGACGCCGCCATTGCCGAGCGCCAGCGCGGCGATCGCCGGGCCGGGACATAATCCCGCCATGCCCCAGCCGATCCCGAACAGGGCCGCGCCGCCAAGCAATTTCGCATCGATAGTTTTGCCCGCCGGAACATGAAAACTTTCGGCAAGCAACGGATGGCGCAGGCGACGCGACAGCCTGACCCCGAAGAACGAGACCGCGACCGCGCCAACGAGCACGAAGCCAAGGCTCGGGTCGAAGCGGCCGAAAATATCGAGGAATCCGCGCACGCGGGCAGGATCGATCATGCCGGACAGCGCAAGGCCAAAGCCGAAGAGGGCGCCGCAGCCAAGCGCCGCCAAGAATTGCGAGAGTTCGCGCCGGACGTTCATGTCAGCCCCAGCGCGTTCATCAGCGCGACGGTCGCAATGGCGGTCGTCATGAATGTCGCGACGGCCGCAAGGGAGCGCGGCGACAGGCGGGCGAGGCCGCAGACGCCATGGCCGCTGGTGCAGCCCGATCCCAGCCGCGCGCCAAAGCCGACGAGGAGCCCAGCCAGCGCCAGAACGACAAGCGAGGCGTCAATATGCGAGGCCGGCCAGGCGCCGAAGGCCAGCCGGTAGATAAAGGGGCCGCCGAAAATCCCGAGCGCGAAGGCGAGATTGCGCAGGCTCCCCGCCGCCGGCCAGGACAGCCCCCCGCTAAGAATGCCGCTGACGCCGGCGATGCGGCCGTCGAGGATGAGATAGAGCGCCGCCGCGAGGCCGATGAAGGCGCCGCCGGCGAGCGATTGCAGATAGATCGGCCACATCGATTAAACATCCCAGGCCGGCGCTCGGCATTAAGGCTACGCGCCAACCGCAAATTTTCGGAGCGAGCCCGATTCCTTATCAGAGCGCGCCACGCCGCCCCAAGTCACTTTTGCGCAAGGAGGCTTTTGCGCCCGACGGCCAGGATGGCGCGTTTGCCGCTCAGGCGGCGGTCTTTTCGCTGGCGGCCGCGGCGAGATAGACGTCGGTCGAGGGCGTCGCCGCATAGGCAAAGCCAAGCGCCGCCATGAAGGCCGCATGCACCTTGGCCGCCTCGATCCGCACGCCGTTGAATTCGAGATCGCGCGTCGCGCAGGCGTCGTGCACGACCGTGACCTTATAGCCGAAGTCGTTTGCGGCGCGCGTGACGGCGTCGACGCACATATGGCTCATCGCGCCGACAATGACGATTTCTTCGACGCCAGCGCGCTCAAGCGCCGCCTTGAGGCCGGTCTCCCGGAAGGAATTAATGTGGTTCTTGACGATGACCGTCTCGCCCAGCTCATTCAACACGCTCTCATGAATCTGCGCCCCCGCCGACCCCGGCTCGAAAAAGGGCGCGCCGGCGCTCGCGAATTCATGGCGGATATGGATGACGAGATCGCCCGCAGCTCTGGCGGCGGCGAGCACGCGCGCAGCGTTGCCGGCGGCCGCCTCAATCCCGACCAGGGGAAATTTGCCATCGGGAAAATAATCATTCTGAAGATCGACGACGATCAGCGCGCGCCTGGCCATTTCAGTCTCTCCTGTTTGGTTGCCGGAAGCTCTCGCCTTCCTGTGGCGTTGATACAGGGGCCGGCCTATGCTGCCGATTGGCGGAACCGACATAGTCCGAGGCGAAACTGACAGATGGCCGGCGCGCTGATCGAGATCGGCCTTTTGCTTTATCCCGGCGCGCAGCTTGCCGCGGTGCATGGCCTGACCGACCTCTTTGAAGTCGCCAATCGGCTGGCGCGGGAGCGCAATTCTACCTGCGTCCTGCGGGTCAGCCACTGGCGGCTGGAGGAGCCCGCCGGGAGCGCCGCGCGCGTTTTCGATACAAACCCGGATGCGCCGGGCGCGCCAGCGATCCTCATCGCGCCGCCGAGCCTTGGCGAATTGCAATCGCGCGAAGCGATGGCGCCGCTCGCCCTCTGGCTCAAGGCGCAGCATGCGGCCGGAGCGACGCTCGGCTCGGTCTGCGCCGGCGCCTTCCTCATCGCCGAGACGGGACTGCTCGCCGGGCGCGCGGCGACGACGCATTGGGTCTACGCCGAGACGCTGCAGCAGCGCTATCCGCAGATCATCGTCGATACGGACAAGCTCATCATCGACGACGGCGACATCATCACGGCGGGCGGCCTCATGGCCTGGACCGACCTCGGGCTGAAGCTGATCGACCGCCTGCTCGGTCCGACGATCATGGCGGAAACGGCGCGTTTTCTTCTGGTCGATCCGCCCGGACGCGAACAGCGCTTTTACAGCCATTTCGCGCCAAAACTGCGCCATGGCGACGAAGCCATCTTGAAGGTGCAGCATTGGCTGCAGGCGCAGGGCGCGCGCGAGACAAGCCTGCCCGCCATGGCCGCCCGGGCGGGGCTCGAGCAGCGCACCTTCTTGCGCCGCTTCAGCAAAGCGACAGGGCTGCGGCCCGTCGAATACTGCCAGCATTTGCGCGTCGGCAAGGCGCGCGAAATGCTTGAGTTTACGGGCCGCTCCGTCGAGGAGATCGCTTTTGCGGTGGGCTATGCCGACCCCGGCGCCTTCCGCAAGGTGTTTGTGAAAGTGGTGGGACTTTCACCCGGACACTATCGGACGCGTTTCAGCGCGGCGCGACCAGCGAACCGTTGACTTCATCGGTCAAGCCGATCAGATCGGAATCGCCGGCCGCCTATGCCGCCGCGGGACGTCGACTCAAGAAAACCGGGGAGACCGCCATGCCGGAGCCTGCGACGACGTCTGCGGTGATCGCAATCGATCATATCACGATCCGGTCAACACAATCCTTTGACGAGGTTCGCCGCAAATTGGAGGCGAGCGTCCCGCAGCTTGATCCGGGAATCGTGGCGTCGTTGAGCGAAGGCGACCAGATCCGCGCCAAGGACTATGGGGAGCATGGCCCAAAGCTCTCGATCTTCGCGCAGCGCAATCATGGCGCGCTGCTGCAGATTGCAGGCAAGCGCCGCAACGCGCTCCAATATGAAATCGGCAATCCGCTGACCGCCTCGACGATGACCCGTCATCGGCTCGCCGCTGCGCTCTATGCGCCGTTGCGCGTCGTTCTCTATGAGGACGAACAGGGCCGCGGCGTCTTTGAATATGACAGGCCGTCCTCGTTCTTCAGCCAATTCGGCGACGAACGCGTCGCCGGCGTTGGACGCGATCTCGACAAAGAGCTGGAAGCCGCCCTGCTCGGCGCCGCCGGCTAGGAAACAGCCTGCGCCGCCTCAGTACCCCGCGCGCCAGACACTATCCGCCCGGACTCGAAGGCGATCGTGCGGTCGCATCGCGCGGCGAGGCCAAGATCATGCGTGACGAGAACCAGCGTCGCGCCGCGGTCCCGCCGTAGCGCGAAAATGAGGTCGATGATGCTTTCGCCCGTGGCCGCATCGAGATTGCCGGTCGGCTCGTCGGCGAGCAGGATCGAGGGACACGGCGCCAGCGCCCGCGCCAGCGCGACGCGCTGCTGCTCGCCGCCCGACAATTGCGCCGGATAATGCGCGACCCTATCTTTGAGGCCGACCGCCAAAAGCTCATCGGCGGCGCGGGCGAAGGCGTTTGGCGCGCCGGCGAGCTCCAGCGGGATGGCGACATTTTCCAGCGCGGTCATGGTCGGGATCAGATGGAACGATTGAAACACGATGCCGATCTTGGCGCCGCGAAACCGCGCCAGAGCATCCTCGCCAAGGGCGTCGAGGCTTTCGCCAGCGATGGTGATCGAGCCGGAATCCGGCCGCTCCAAGCCGGCCAGCGCCATCAGCAAGGTCGATTTGCCGGAGCCCGAAGGGCCGACGAGGCCGACGCTCTCACCCCGCGCGATCGAGAGCGAAACGCCCTTCAGAATGTGAACGCGCGCCGCGCCGCGCCCGAGGCTCAGATGTATATTTTGCAATTTAATCGCGGGCTCAGACATTGACGATATCCAGGGAGTCGGCCGCCCTCGGCAGCGATGCGCAAAGGGCGGCAGGTTATTCGAGATATGGCGGGCGCCGGGCCTTTCTCCAAGGTCTGGCTTTCGCCTGCGCGGCGTTGAGCGCGTCGGCCGGGTTCGCGCTCGAGACGGGCATAGCGCCGAAAGAAGAGATGAAAGAGACAAAATTGCTCGCGCTCGGCGACAGCCTTACTGCGGGCTATCTGCTGCCGGCGAGCGCAGCCTTTCCCGCCGTGCTCGAAAAGGCGCTGCGCAAAGAGGGCTACCGGGTCAGCATCGTCAACGCCGGCGTTTCCGGCGACACCGCCTCGGGCGGCCTCGCCCGACTCGACTGGTCTCTCGGAGACGGCGCCGACGGCGCGATCGTCGAACTTGGCGCGAACGACATGCTGCGCGGGATCGACCCAACCATTACCAAAACGGCGATCGAGGCGATCCTCGTAAAGCTCAAGGCGAAGAACGTCAGGACGCTGCTCGCCGGCATGCTGGCGAGCGCCAATCTCGACGCGGCGTTTCGTGAAAATTTCAATGCGATCTATCCCGCCCTCGCCAAGAAATATGACGCCATTCTATATCCGTTTTTCCTAGAGGGGGTCGCGCCGCGGCCCGAGTTGAAGCTCGCTGACGGAATGCACCCCAATGCAATTGGCGTTGATGAGATCGTGCGCAATATTCTGCCGAGCGTTCGCGCTTTGTTGGTCGAGCTCGGCCAGCCCGCGCCTTCTGGGGACAAGCCGGGTCCGGGGTGAGTTTTTTCGCGCCCGCAGCATAAGGCGCATTTCCGGCGCAAGAGAGATTTGCTAGACAATGGCTGTTCGGCGTTTCGCCGCGCGATTCGGCTCTTTTCTTCCAACACGGGAGGAACCATGCCTCGCCTCTTCACCGGAATCGAAATTCCGCCGGAAGTCGCGACCGATCTGGCCCTGATGCGCGGCGGCATTTATGGCGCGCGCTGGATCGACGTCGAAAACTACCACATCACGCTGCGCTTCATCGGCGATATCGACGAGTCGTCCGCCGATGACGTGCATACGGCGCTGGAGCAGATCCGCCGAAAACCCTTCGAGGTGACGCTCGAGGCGCTCGGCTCCTTTGGCGGCGACAAGCCTCGCGCGATCGTCGCCAAGGCAAAGCCCGCGGCCCCGCTCGTCGAATTGCAGGCGCAACAGGAGCGGTTGTTGCGTCGGATCGGCATCGCGCCGGAGCCGCGCAAATTCACGCCGCATGTCACGCTCGCGCGGCTCCGGGCGGCCTCATCCATGGCGGTCGCCGATTATCTGTCGACGCGCGGGTTTTTCTTCTCGCGCCGCTTCGAGGCCAGCCGCTTCGTGCTGTTCTCCTCGCGCGCCTCGACGGGCGGCGGGCCCTATGTCGTGGAGGCGGCCTACCCGCTGGGATAGCGCAATCCTGCGGGCGCCCGCGCGCCAGCGGATAGATCCAACGCTCGGCGCCGCTGGCGCCGGCCGCCATGATCGCTACGTCGCATGGCCACGCTGCTCCAACGCCGTGGCCGCTTTCGCATGGTTGCGCCCAAGCGCACCGCCGCGTTCCTCGCTGATTTCGCCGCTCTTTGTCTCAATGATGCAGGTTGATCTCGATGATGGGGGTTGAGGCGTCACTCCTTTGTGATGGTGGTTGCCTTAATTGATGTGACAGGCCGTCATCGTAATTTGGTGAAAATTTATTTCAGATCAAACTTTATTGAAATATGAACTAAATATAGATTTAGCATAAATCAGATATTAACCTGTAATAAACTTAGACTGAACTTAATATAAACTTGACCTACTTCGCATTACGCGATAAATTTTGTACTTGGGTGCCTCAAGTCAAGAGGCCTGACCATTCTTATTCTCGACATTGGAGGCTTCGATGGCTAATAACTCGCCGGAGTTTCAAGAGTTTAGCAAAGCGCAACTCGAGGCCGCGACCACCTCGTCGTCCGCCTTTGTCAAAAACTTGAAGACCATTTCTGAAGAAGCGACAGCTTATTCCACGCAATCAATCGCAAAGGTCTCGACCTTGATCGAAGAGCTGCGCAGCGCAAAGTCTTTCGAGAGCGCTATGCATATCCAGTCCGAATATACCAAGACATTTTTCGTAGACTTCATTGCATATCTGACGAAAGTCGGCGAACTCTATTCCAACCTCTCCAAAGAAGCTCTCAAGCCGATCGAGGCCGCGGTCGCCAAGGCTCAAATAGGCAGGGACAAGCAACCCGTTCAGGTCGTCGCCGAGGTTCAAACCAGCAAAGACAAACAACTTGAACCGGCAGTCCATTAAAGGTTTAGAGCGACAAAACAGGCAGTATGCTGTGTCGTGCTGCGCATGCGTGGGATCTCCGCGGAGATCCCGCCACGATTTCATCGAAAGCGCGATTGCCGCGGGCAAATACGCTGAGAGTCGTCATCTCGCTCGGATCGCGCAGCTTGTCACGAGTATCCCGGCCCGAGCCGGGATGCTGAAGCGGTCACTCGTTCAGGCTTCAGCGACCGACCGCGCGGGCATCCGCCGCTTTGATTCCGGCGCGCCGACGCCGAAGGCTCGGCAACTCAGATCGCCGCCCCGCATCCTCCAGCGTCACACGGCGGCGCTCCGAACCGTGTCGATAAGGGCGCGCACGGCCGACGCCATTTGGCGCTGGCTGGAATAACAGAGGAAGTATCCCGGAAAGTCGGCGCACCACGGGTCGAAAAGGGAGATCAAGGCGCCGGAGCCGACATGCTCCCTGACGACGTCCTCCACTGCGAAGGCGATTCCCGCGGCCTGCAGAGCGGCGGCAACGGCCAGGTTCTTGTCATTGACGATCAATGGCCCATCGACCGCCACCTCGAACCAAGCGCCATTTTCGAAAAATTCCCACGCATAAGGCGTCGCCCGGCCCGGCCAGCGCCAGCGGACGCATCGATGCTGGAGCAGGTCGCGAGGGTGCTCCGGCTTGCCGTGGCGCTCAAGATAGGCCGGGGAGGCGACCGCAATCTGGCGTAGAGCGGGGCCAAGCTGCACGGCGATCATATCGCGCTCGATCACTTCCCCGATCCGGATGGCGATATCATAGCGGCCGGCGACCACGTCCTCGACAGCGTCGTCGAGAGTGAGGTCGAGCACCACCTGGGGAAAGTCCTTTGCGAACCGGCCCAGTATCGGCTCCAGATATCGTTCTCCCGCCAAACGGAAAGAATGGACGCGAACGAGGCCGGTCGGCCGCTCGCCCGAGCAGCGCGTCTGGACGAGCGCGTCGCCCAACTCGGTCACAGCAGGCCGGACGCGACTGAGCAGGATCTCCCCCGCATCGGTCAGCGCGACGCTACGCGTCGTCCGGTTGAGCAATCTGGCGCCGACACGTTCCTCGAAGGCCCGCACCGTCTGGCTCAGGGCAGACGGCGACACCCCCAGCGCCTCGGCCGCGCGGCTGAAGCTGAGAAACTCGCCCACCGCTACGAAGGCCCGCAGCTGGTTGTAGTCGCTGCCCGAGAGAAGGGTATCCATTCGTTTTGACTCTCAGTTTTTAGCTCAGCTTATAACCGATATCAGAAACGGCGCTATTATGAACCAGCCCGTCTTCCTCCATATCTCTGACGGAAGGAGATCAAGCATGAAGACATGGTTTATTACCGGCATTTCGCGAGGGTTCGGCCTCGAGCTTGCCCGGGCGGCGCTCGAAAGGGGAGATCGCGTCATCGGCACCGTGCGGCAGGGGCGGCCGGATCTACCGTCGGACGCCGGTCAGCTTCACGTCCTGACGCTCGATATGACGGACGGGCCAGCGATCCAGACGACTGTGGAAGAAGCGTTCACGCTGGCGGGGCGCATCGATGTGATCGTGAACAATGCCGGCTACGGCCAGCTCGGCCCGCTCGAAATGGCGACCGACGCCGAAGTGGAGCGCCTCTTCGACGTCGATATCATCGGGCCTATCCGTCTGCTTCGGGCCGCCCTGCCCCATCTGCGGACGCAAAGATCCGGACACATCCTCAACATCACATCGATTGCGGGTCGGGCGCCTGGACCGGGCTCGGCGCTCTACGCGGCGGTCAAGTTCGCGCTCGAAGGGTTGTCCGCGTCGTTAGCTCAGGAGGCGGCGCCCTTTGGCGTCAAGGTGACGGCCGTAGCGCCTGGCGCGTTCCGAACCGATTTCCTGTCGACCCATTCCCTCCGGAAAAGCGAGCTGGACGGCGACGCCTACGCGCCGACCGTCGGTCGCGCCTTCGCGGCCTTCGACGCGATGGCGGGGTCGCAAGCCGGCGACCCGGCGCGCGCCGCGCGGGCGATGATCGAGGTCGTCGATGCGGACTCCCCGCCGCTTCATCTTCTGCTTGGGTCCGACGCCCTCCGCCGCGCGCGGGAACAGATGGACGCCACGGCCAAAGATATGGATCGGTGGGAGAAACTGACGCGCAGCACCGACTTTCCCGCGAAGTGAGATCGACTCACGGCGATCGCCCGCAGTTCGGCGCGCGCCGGGACGGCGGCATTCCTGAGGCAACGCGAACCGTGGAAACGGTCGGTGCTTCCTCGCAACCGGAGAGGTGCGGTCGGCGCGGCGCATCATACGCAGCGTGACGGCGCGTGCGCCCCACAAGGAGGGGCGCACGCCCGGAGCGCCAAATGTTTCCCGAGGGCTTAGTCGCGCCGCCGCCGCAAGATCATCGGCAGGCCGCCTTCCGGCCGCAGCGTGATGTGTTGCACCGGCTTCACTTCATAGCCTTTGCGCGTCTCAAGCGTAAAAGAGCGCATGATATGGGCGAGGATGATCGCCGCCTCCTGCAGCGCGAAGGCGCCGCCGATGCAGATGCGCGGCCCGGCGCCGAGCGGCAAATAGGCGAAGCGGTCGATTTTTTCCCGCGCGCCCGGCAGGAAGCGGCGCGGATCGAAGGCGTCCGGCTCATCCCACAACAACCTGTGTCGGTGCAGCACCCATTGCGACACCATCACCAGCGTTCCCTTGCGGATGCGCCGGCCTGCCAGCGTATCGAAATCGATCGCCTCGCGGCTAATGCTGGCGACAGGCGGATAAAGCCGCATCGCCTCCTCGATCACGGCGCGGGTCTCAACGAGGCGCTCGGCATATTGCTCGACCGGGCCGGGCAGAACGGCGTCGGCTTCCGCAGCGAGGCGCACCCGCCATTCAGGCGACATCGACAGTAAAAACAGCGCCCAGATCAGCGCATTCGAGGTCGTCTCATGGCCGGCGCCGATGAAGGTGACGATATTCGATCGGACTTCAGCGCCCGTCAGCCCCGCGCCCGTCTCCGGATCCTGCGCCTCGAGCAGCAGGGTCAGGAGATCGCGCGGCGCTGATCCCGCGTTTTGAGCAATGAGCCGTTTGCGCCGATCGACGAGCGTATTGACGATATCCTCGAAAAAGCTGAGGGCCTTCCGGCCGCCGCTGCGTCCGAAGCGGGGCGCCCAATCGGGGAAATCGAGAAGGTCAAACGGATCGAGCGTTCCGAGCGTCCGGAAATAGCGGGTCAAGGCCGTGGTGAATTCGCCCGGATCGCGGCCAAGCCCGTCGGAAAACAGGGTGCGGCCCAGCGCATCGAGGGTGACGCGCGCCATTTCCGGCTGGATGTCGAACAGCCGCCCCTCCCGGAAATTCGTCCAGCGCGCGATGAGTCTTTCAGCGGCCTCATTCATCGCCAGGGCAAAAGAGGCGACCGTTTTGGGCGTAAAAAGGGGCGCCAGCGTGCGGCGCTGGACGCGCCAATCGTCGCCCTCGACCAACAGGAGCCCCTCGCGCAGTCCCTCCCCCAGCACGCGCTTTTGCAGGGCGTCCTTGCGATAGTTGGCGGCGTTGTCAACGAGGAATCGGCGGATGGCGGCCGGCTCGCTCACCACCGCGATGGTCCCGAGAATTGTGGGTCCGACGAGGATCGGCAGTTCGAAATGCGCACGGGTCCAGGTCTCGATCGGGTTTTTGCGCAGAACCCACATGGTCTGGAGCGGGCCGAGCGGGCCCTTGCGCGGCGCCGGCGCAGGAGGGCGGGGCAAAACCGCGGCGGCAGGGGAAAAATTTGTCATTGCGCCAATCTAGGCCGGGCCACGCCACACGCAAGCCGGCAGAGCGCGCCCACGTGGCGGCCGCCGGCTTCAAATCGGGATAGCGACCCGCTTGCAGGCTCGCCCGGTCCGGGCTAGAACCCGCCATTCACTGAACGCTCCCTTCGTCTAGCGGTCCAGGACGTCGCCCTCTCACGGCGAAAACAGGGGTTCGATTCCCCTAGGGAGCGCCAAATAAAACAGGCGGTTAACCATTTCAGCCGGGCGCCTCGGCGTTCGTACGGAAATTATACGGAAAGTATGCGTGCGAACTTCGGCGTTCGCCGATGGTCATTCATGCGCTGATCGCCAATCCGCTCAGCGGTGTTTGCGTAGCTTGAGCCTGTTTCGCATTTTCCGATTCGAGCGGGATTCCCAAATCGTTAAAAGGCTGATTCCTTGCGTCATGCGTATGACGGAGGGAAAAATGGCGCGCGCTTAGAGTCAGGATTTGCTTGACCGGGTGATCGACGCCGCGTTGACGGGGACTTCTGCGCGGCAGGCGGCGCCGCGGTTCGGCGTCGGCTTGGCGACGGCGATCGTGTGGGTGCGCCGGGCCCGCGAGAACGACGAACGCGCGGCGCGCAAGCAGGGCCAGCCGCGCCGCTCGAAGCTCGATCCGCACCGCGACTATCTCCTCGAGTTGATCGCGCAAACCCCGGACCTGACCATCAGCGAGCTCGTCGAGCGGCTTGTGGCTGAACGCGGCGCGATGGCGAGCCGGGCGACGCTGTGGACCTTCCTCGACCGCTGCGGCCTGACGTTCAAAAAAAGTCCGCTCATGCGAGCGAGCAGGACTGCCCGGACATCCTGAAGCGGCGCGAGGACTGGTTCGAAGGCCAGCTCGACCTCGACCCGGAAAAACGCGCCTTCATCGACGAGACGTGGACCTAAACCAACATGGCGCGCCTGCGCGGGCGCGCATTGAAAGGCGAGCGGCTGCGCGCCGCGATCCCGCATGGCCACTGGAAAACCACGACCTTCGTCGGTGCGCTGCGGCTTTCCGGCATGACGGCGCCGATGGTTCTCGACGGACCGAACAACGGCGTCTGGTTCCAGGCCTATGTCGATCAGGTCCTGATCCCCGAACTGAGGCAAGGCGACATCGTGATCATGGACAATCTCGGCAGCCACAAAGGCGCCGGCGTGCGTGCGGCAATCGAGGCGGCGGGCGCCGCACTTCTGTATCTCCCGCCCTATAGCCCCGACTTTAATCCGATCGAGAACGCCTTCTCCAAGCTGAAAGCGCATCTGCGCAAGGCCGCCGAGCGAACCGTCGACGGCCTATGGCGAGCAATCGGCCACATCGTCGATCTCTCGCAAACTTCTTCGCCGCCGCTGGATATGACCCGGATTAAGACGCTGCGCCTTCAGCTTCGTCACTTCGCGCTTCAGACGCTCGATCTCGAGCTGCTCCGGCTTTTGCTGACCTTACCCGGGGAACGCCTGCTTCGGATCGGAGCCCAATTCGCGAACCCATCGCCGCAGAACGTTTTCATGCACATCCAGGTCACGACATGCTTGCGCGACGCTCACGCCCCGTTCGCGGACCAGACGAACAGCCTCGACCTTAAACTCCCGACCAAATATTCGCCTCGCCATCGCACCTCCAGCTTCATGAAACACCTTTTCTCTGTGTCCACGAAACCGGCAGCAGGCCTACCCAGATTCCTGGAGCTTGATCAGCTCAAACTGCAGATGAGCGAGCTCCGCGCAGTCGGCGGATGCCTTGTACTGCTCGAACGCGGTCCCGCGCATCGCGCAGCACGGATTTTACCGGCGCGGCTATCTTGTTGTTCTTGTTTATGTTCTTCTACAGCCAGAGGCTAGAGGTCTTCCATTTTGCGTGTCGGGCGGGACTACTTCCGCGCCGTTGCAGCCGCGTTCATTCGCGCCGAAGAGATCAGGCGCTCGCCGGGCGAGACGTCTTTTCCGGAGATCGCCTGGCCTTCGATCAGCCGAGCTCCGATCAGGCGGACTACTTCCGGGCTGTCGGCGAACTTTCCATGATGGAAGGGATCGTTGCTGGCGAGCTTTGTCAGGTCGATCACCACGATATTCGAGGCGCTCAGCTTGGAGCGGTAGGGTTCCATGTCCGGGTCGATGCCGCCCAGCCGATCCTTGTCGCCGGCAAGAAGGCGCGAAAGCGAGAGCGCATTATCATCCTGCGACAGGAAAATGGTGAACCGGGGCTTTGGCTCCCCAAGTTGCGAATACTCGGAGCGGAACACGTCGACGTCCAGGTCCGGCGCAGCCATGACCACATTCTTGATCTTTGAGGGCACGGCGCCGTGCCGGATGGCGATCTGGCGGAGCGCTTCAACGGCGATCCAGTTACCCATCGAATGGGCGAGAATCGTAATATCGGATACATTTGGGTCGGAGGCCGCCCGCGCCAGAAGATATTCCAGCGCATCGCGGGAGTTGGTGGCGCTCTCTTTATCGTAAAGATACTCGAATGGGCGGTCGCGCGAAGGCCAGGTGAAAAGAATAGGAGCAGCGTCCGTTCCGGAATCATGGACGATCTGTGCAAGCCGATAGGCAGCCTCCTCGAAGCTGTTGTTGAAGCCGTGCACAAAGACGAGGACTTTCCTGCGCTTGGCGGCGACGTTGAGGAACCATTTATCTACTTGTTCGGGCGCGATGTCGTTAATCGCCAGCGTCGCAAACTCATGTTGTGCGTCGGGCTGCTGGCTCCGCGGCCATTGGATCTCTCCAATTCTGCGCACGCCGTCTTGCGGCACCGACACGACAAGATTGAGCAGCGACCTCCCCTCGGCGCGCTCGCCATCATAAATCTCTCCGGGAGCCGAACTGCGGGAGCGGGTTGACATGACCAGCATATTTACGGTCGCTGCGCCTTTAGCCGTTGCGGCTGTGGGCAAGAGAACGTTCGAAGGATGGCTGGCGCATGCCGCAACCATGAGGCCGCAGCCGATCAAAAAGAAGATGCGCATCCGAAACAGCAGCGGGGGCCAGTGTCGGAACTCTGCGGGAGGGCTACAATTGCCAACCCACACGGACGCGGATGATCTCCCCGTTGAAATTGCGGCCTTTGAACGGGTCACTTTACGCTCAGCATCCCATTTGCCCCTGATGTCGCCCCCTGCCGGCAGACAGCGTCCGTTACACCACAATATGCGCGCCGCCGTCGACATAGACGGTGCCGCCAGTGACGCGCCGGGCGAATGGGGTCGCGAGATAAGTGCAGGCGTAGCCGACATCCATGATGTCGATGAGTTCGCCGACCGGCGCCCTGTGCGCCGCCTCGTTCAGCAGCGTATCGAAGTCTTTCAGTCCCCCGGCCGCGCGCGTCTTGAGCGGGCCAGGCGAGATCGCATGCACGCGAATGCCAGAGGGGCCAAGCTCATAGGCGAGGTAGCGGCATGACGCCTCGAGAGCGGCCTTTACGGGTCCCATCACGTTGTAGTTCGGAACGACGCAATTGGCCCCAAGATAGGTCATCGCGAACATCGTTCCACCCTCGCTCATCAGCGGCGCGGCCAGTTTCGCCATACGGATGAACGAATGGCAGGACACGTCCATCGCTTTCGCGAACCCTTCCGCGGAGCAGTTCAGAAGGCCGCCTTGTAAGTCCTCCTTCGGCGCGAAAGCGATGGAGTGCACGAGAATGTCGAGCCGGCCCCAGCGCTCCCTGATCTCGTCGAACAGAGCCTCAAGCTGACCATTGGCCGTGACGTCGAGGAGCCTGAAGATCGCGGCATCGAGCTCTTCCGCAAGTGGAGCGACGTAGCCGCGCGTTTTTTCGTTTACATAAGTGAGGGCGATGTCCGCCCCGGCTGCGTGAAAGGCTTTGGCGCAGCCATAGGCGATGGAATCGCTGTTGGCGACGCCAACGACAAGGGCTTTCTGGTTACGCAGGACCAAAGGGATGTCGGTCATCAAAGAAGTCTCTTGTTCGTGATCGGCGGCGCGGCGGCGCCTGATTTCATTGGGCCGCGAGGCGGGGAGTGGTGATCTGCGGCGCCAAGGCGATGGCTTCTGGCGACTGACCGAATATCGCCTCGATGCGGGCAAGGCGGCGCGCCGTCTCCTCGGAGAGATCGCCTTCCGCGAGTACGATCTTGCGGATCGCGGCGACCGCAGTCGCCCGGTCGGAGGCAGACGCGGGCAGAAGCTTCGGGATCGCGGCGACGGCGCGCTCCTCGTCCATGCGCACGATCAGCGCCTGCCGCCGCAGCATCTCCTTCAGCCGCGCCATGCTGGGGCGCGCCTGCGGCTGCTGGCTGTCGCGCAGCTGCATCAGCGCCGCAAAAGCCCGCTCGTCGATCGCGCTTTGGCCGCGATAGACATAGACCAGCGCGCGCAGCCCCGCGTCCAGATGATCGCCATGCTCCAGCCCTTCGATCAACTCTGCGCGCAGGCGCGCCGTCGCGGCCTCGCGTGCGAGGTCGCGCGCGATCCCCTGGCGCGGCCTGATCTCGCCCGGATCGAGCCCGACCATCGCCTGCACGAGGGGCGCGCCATAAACAGTGAGGAACATGTTCTCTGTCAGCGCGTCGCGCGCCCTGCCGAAGGCCTCAAGGCCGTTCGTCACGGCTTCAGAAAAAGCGCGCTCGCCGGCAAGGAACGGATTATCGGCGCTGACGGGCGCGCGATTGGCGCGGATCGTCTCGGCGAGGGCACCAATCGGCTGCATGAAAGGATTTTTCGACGAAAAAGCCGAGAATTGGAGCCGGTTGCGCTCGGTTTTGCGCAAGAATTCCGCTGTCCGCTCATTGCTCAGGGCGCGCAGCGTGGGCGATAGGAACCTCCGGTACAACGCCTTATTGACCTCGGAGACGCGCGCGACCGTCTCGAACCGCCTGTCGTCTTCGGCGTCATTGCCGCCGAGCGCGCGGATATCGGCGAGTGTGCGGGGTTCGAAACGAAGCAGATAGCGGCCCTCGACGAGATCGCGGTTGGCGACAGTCTTGTCGACCTCGGTGATGACCGCCTGAAAGAGACCGGGCGGCAGCAGCTCGATCGCCTCCATGCAGTTAACGAATTTGTCGTGCTCCTTCGTCGCCACCTTGCCGGAGACGAAAATGCCGAGATGGCCGATCGACTCATGCAGCGCATAAACGATGGTCTGTCCGCCATCTGCGAGTTCGGTGTCACTCGCGTAAATGTCGGTGATCCAGCCGAGCGCCTGCTGCGGCGGCGTGATGTCGTCGCCCCACGAGCAAAAGATGATGATCGGCGCACGGATGTTGCGAAGATCCACCTCGACGCCGTTCGAGGTTCGGATCTCGCCCGAAGTCAGCCTGTTGCCGACGAAAAGATTGTCGGCGATCCATTGCATCTCCCCGGCGTTGAGCAGCACGGGATTGCCCCACCACGTCTCGAAGTCGAGGAAACGCCCGGCCTCCGTATCGACCTTCGAATAGACGTTGTAGGGCTTTTTCCAATAGGTGTTCGCGGGGCTCATCCGTTCGAAATTCTCGACAAGCGAAGCGCCGTCGAAAATGCCCGCGCCCAGATGGCCGGCGAGCGCCGTCAGCCATGTGCCGCCAAGGAGGCCGCCAAGATAACGTAGCGGATTCTTGCCATGGACGCCGGCCCAGTAGGACAGCGGCGCCCCCGCAAGGATCAGCGCGCCGACGGGGTCGGGATCGACCGCGGCGGTCATGGCGATCTGCCATCCCGCCTGGCAATTGCCGATAAGACAGGGCTTGCCTTCGGCCAGCGGGTGAAGGGCCGCGACCTCACGTATGAAGCTCGCTTCCGCCGCGCAAACGTCCTCGATCGTCTGCCCCGGCTCAGGCTTTGGCAGAAAGCCGACGAAATAGCAGGGGTGGCCGGCGGCCAGCGCCTGCCCGATTTCACTCTCCGCCTTCATGCCGCCAATCCCCGGCCCGTGGCCGGCGCGCGGATCGAAGACGATGAAAGGGCGCTTGGCCGGATCGGTCGCGACTCCCTCGGGCGGAGTGATGCGTACGAGCCCGTAATTGACCGGACGCGGCAGTTTGCGGCCGTCCATGACGAGGCTCGCCTTGAAACTGAGGACGTTCGGCGCGATTTCCTCAGTGCGCTCGAGATAGGTGTCGCCACGCTGGCGCAGCACATCGAGAAACAGGATGGAGCGCTGCCACGCATCCAGCCAATATTCGGCGGCGGGACCAAACACGCTTGCGCCGGCTTTGCCCCCGCCCCGCGACGCCTCCGCTGCGCCGCCCGCTGGCGGCAAGAAGGCCGACGGAAGGGCGGAAGACCAGAATTGCGAAAACGCGCTGAAGATCTCTGCGGGAGCATGCTTGGTCGTGTCATCCATAGCGATTTCCTCTTCTGTGCGAGCGCCGCAAAGCTGGGGGCTTCCGCCCTCGGAAGTTCGGAGCCGATGGCGCCGCGCGGCCTGGCGCATTTTCTGCCAGGGCGGGCGCCTGGCTTTGTGTTCGAAAATGCCCGGAATCTGGACCGGTTTGTTAACCAACCAGATGACTCCATCTGGCGGGAAAGCGGCATAATATAGCGCGGTCCGGCGGACTCTTCTCTGCTTTTCCGGTCTGGAGTTCGCTAGAGAAAGCTGTCGACGACGAAGTTATCCGCGGCAGGCCTCATCTCCAGGTCAAAAACATGCCGACATCGCCCGGAAAGCCGCGCGGCCAGTCGATGATCATCGCCTTAAGGCCGTAGCCGAGCCCCTGGAACTTGTCCTTCCAGACCTCGTAAAGCTGCCGCGGCGCGCCGACGAGCGAGTCCGGCCAATCCTCCTCGGGAAGATTGATCGACCTTCCGTGGTCGGTGCAAAGTTCCGAAGGAAAGCGAAGGATCATGAGTTCATGCTCGTCCCGCTCGGCGGCGAGTTCAATGCGCCGCTTCAACGATTCAAGTTTTTCGTGCGTGATTTCGATCGGCTGCAATAATGTGTCGATCAGCTGTTTTTTGGCCAGCTCGGCCGCCTGTTGCGCGGTGAAGGACTGAGAGGTTTTAGCCGTCTCCACCTCTGCGATATAGGCTTTGAGATCGGCGACCGACATGAAGGTCTCGTCGTCGACGACGCGCGCAGCCGGGTTGGTTTTTTCGCTCATGGATGTGCTCCTTGACTACAGGTTCATAAAGGGGAACCCGGGAGGGGGTTTCCGAGAAAGTCGAGGCGGCGCGCGCCGGCCGAACGATAGAGAACCGCCTTCATGCATAACGGAAATAATCTCCGCCTTTCATCAGAAAAGGCGGAGCATGACCTGCACCGCGATGACCTTCACGATCGTCATGCTGGGAAAAATCATCGCATAGCCGACACTCGGCCGATCGGACGGAACGAGCTTGTTGGCGAACATGAGGATCGCCGGATTGCCTGTAGCGCCGGCGGCGATGCCTAAAAGCTCATCGAACGGCAGACGCAGGACAAGCCAGCCGACGCTCAGCACGGTCAGCACCACTGTCAGCACGGTTGCAAAGCCAAGCAGCAGCAGTGGAACGCCGTTGAGGGCGATCTGCGTGACAAAGGGCGCCCCCGACGCCAGGCCGACGGCGGCGAGAAATATCGTCAGGCCGAAATTTCGCATGACGAGATTGGCGGAAAGCGGCAAGCGCCAGCTGATCCGGCCGGTTCGACCGATGCGGCCAAGAATGAGCGCGACGACCACGGGACCGCCGGCAAGCCCGAGGCTGAAGGAGCCAATGCCCGGCAGGGGGATCGGCACGAGGCCGAGCAGCACCCCCAAAACCATGCCGGCGCCGAGCGAAACATAACTGAATTCGGCGGTCGCGGTGATCGAATCGCCAAACAATTTGCGCACTTCATTGAGCCGCGTGGAGGGAGCGAGCGCGGTCACGCGGTCGCCATATTCGAGCGTTGTGTGCGGGCTTGGCAGGACGATGGCGTCGCCGCGCCGGATAAAGGCGATATGCATCGAAAACGCCGCGGGCAATTGCAGCATATCGAGCGGCACGCCGATCATCGACGCGTCGGAGACAAAAAACTCCCGCGCGTTGAAATCCCGCCGGTCCTTGGCGATACGGCCGGGATCGACATGGCCGAGCGCTTCGCTGACGGCGGCGACCGCCGCCTCCGCCCCGGCGATCATGATGGCGTCGCCTTCCACGAGAATGACGTCGGGCATCGGCAGAAAATTCTGATGTTGTCTGCGGATCGCCATGAGATGAACGTCCGCCGGCAGCAAAGCCGCCAGTTTCGTCGCTGTCTCACCGATCAGATGGGGATGGTCGATGGTGATTTCCGAGACAATCACGGGCGGAGGCGGCGCCGGGACGACCGGCTTGACGATGCGGTTCATCAGATAAAGACACAACATCGGACCGACGACGCCAAAGGGATAGGACACCGAATAGCCGATTGCCGGATCGCGGTTGCCGGCCGCCTCAAGCGCGGCCTGAAGGGCGGCGGTGCTCGTCATCGATCCGGCGAAAACGCCGACCGCCGTGCCCGGCGAAATGTCGATCAGCATGCCGCCGCCAACCGCGACCGCAAGGCCGGCCAGGACCCCGAACAGCGCGAGCGTGTTGAGCTTGCGCCCGACGCCCGCAAGACCCTTGAAGAACTGGTCGCCATATTGCACGCCAATGCCGTAGAGGAACATCAGCAGGCCGATCGTTCCGACAAGGGCCGGCGGCGCGGCATGCGGGGCGAAGGCGCCGAGCGCAAGACCCGCAAAAAGCACGGCCCCGATACCGAGCGAAAAGCCGAAAATGGCGATGCGGCCGAAAGCATAGCCTGCTCCGATGACCAGGAACAGGGAGAGGATCTGGGAGCCCTCAAGAAAATGACGCAGATTGTCGCTCATCGTGCCTGGCAGCCCTGTTGCTGGAATTGCGCCACGACCCGCGCCACGAGATCTGCGGGCGCAGCCGCCGTATCGGCAAGTTGATAGTCAAGCCCAAGCGCGCGCCATTTGAAGGCGCCCATCTGGTGGAAAGGCAGAACCTCGACCCATTCGACATTGCGCATCGGCGCGACAAAGCGCGCGACAGCATCAATATGCGCCGGATCGTCGGTCAGGCCGGGGACGAGAACATAACGGATCCAGACCGGCTTGCCGGTGGCGGCGAGCCTTTCGGCAAAACGGAGCGTCGGCGCAAGCTCCGCGCCGGTCAGCCGGTGATAGAGCGAAGGATCGCCGGATTTGATGTCGAGCAGAATGAGATCTACCGTTTCGAGATAGGCGGCGTCGGCCCGCGCGCCGAGAAACCCCGATGTATCGAGGGCTGTGTGCAGGCCAAGCTCTTTTGCGGCGGCAAACAGCCGCCGGGAGAAGCCGCGCTGGACAAGGGGCTCGCCCCCCGACAGCGTCAGGCCGCCGCCGATCGCGCGCAGGGCCGGCGCGAAATCGCCGATCCGGGCGATCGCCGTCTCGATTTCGACGCGCGCGCCATATTTCAGATGCCAGCTATCGGGATTATGGCAATATTGGCAGCGCAGCAGGCAGCCGGCGAGAAACAGCGTAGCGCGGACGCCCGGCCCATCCACCGTCGAGCCGGTCTCCAGCGAGTGCACGAAACCGAAGGCGCCAAGGTCATTGGCGAAGGTCTCCGTTTCAGGCGCGTCCGGGGAAAGAACGCCGCCAAGATCATGGCGGCTCCCCGCGACGTCAAAGCCCGCGTCTTGCCCGCCAGGCTGTTGATCCTGAGCCGCCATCAGACGGTCTGATGAAAGGTGCGATGGATCACGTCGAGCTGCTGCTCTCTGGTGAGGCGGACGAAGTTGACCGCATATCCCGAGACCCGAATGGTCAGCTGCGGATATTTGTCAGGATTCTCCATCGCATCGAGCAGGGTTTCCTTACTGACCACATTGAGATTCATGTGATATCCGCCCTGGCCGAAATACAGGTCGAAAATCCCGGCGGCGCGGTCTAATCCTTCCTGTTCGTTAAAGCGCGTCAGTGTGGGAACCACCGAGACCGTGTAGCTGACGCCGTCCTGCGCATCGGCATAAGGCAGTTTGGCGACCGACAGGCAGGAGGCGAGCCAGCCGATCTGGTCGCGTCCATGCATCGGGTTCGCGCCCGGCGCAAAGGGCTCGCCGGCGCGCCTTCCGTCGGGCGTGTTGCCGGTCGCCTTGCCGTAGACGACGTTGGAGGTGATCGTCAGGACTGATTGGGTATGCGTCGCGCCGCGATAGGTCGGATGCTTGCGCAGCTTCGCCATGAAGCGCGAGACCAGATCGGCCGCGATCGCGTCGACGCGATCGTCATTGTTGCCAAATTTCGGGAAGGCCCCTTCGATGCGGTAATCCTCGACGATTCCGCTATCGTTGCGGACCATGGCGACCTTCGCATATTTGATCGCCGAAAGACTGTCGGCGGCCACGGAAAGGCCGGCAATGCCGAAAGCCATGGTGCGCAGCACGTCGCGATCATGCAGCGCCATTTCGAGCCGCTCGTAGAAATATTTGTCATGCATGTAGTGGATGCAATTCATGGCGTGGACATAGGTCCGGGCCAGCCATTCCATCATCGAGTCGAATTTGGCCATGACGTCGTCAAAGACCAGAAAATCGCCGATGACGGCCGGCGCCGGCGGCGCGATCTGTTCGCCGCTCATCTCGTCGCGGCCGCCGTTGATTGCATAGAGCAGACATTTCCCGAGGTTTACGCGGGCGCCGAAAAACTGCATCTGCTTGCCGATGCGCATCGCCGAGACGCAACAGGCGACGCCATAATCATCGCCATGAAACGGGCGCATCAGATCGTCGTTCTCATATTGGAGCGACGAGGTGTCGCGCGAAATCGCGATGCAGAAACGCTTGAACGGCTGTGGCAGCCGCCTAGACCACAACACGGTAAGATTTGGCTCGGGCGCCGCGCCAAGATTGCGCAAGGTCTGCAAAATACGAAAGCTGCTGCGCGTGACCAGGGTGCGGCCGTCGAGGTCCATGCCGCCGATTGACTCCGTCGCCCAATAGGGGTCGCCGGAAAACAAGCTGTCATATTCGGGCGTGCGCAAGAAGCGCACGATGCGCAGCTTCTGGACAAGCTGGTCGATCAGCTCCTGCGCGCCGGATTCGTCGAGGCGACCCTCTTTGAGGTCGCGTTCAATGTAGATATCGAGAAAGCTCGAGATCCGGCCGACCGACATGGCCGCGCCATTGGCCTCCTTGATCGCGCCGAGATAGGCGAAATAGGTCCATTGCACGGCCTCGGTCGCCGTTTCCGCCGGCCTCAGCAGGTCGAAGCCATAGGACTTGGCCATGGTCACGAGATCGTGCAGCGCCCGGATCTGGTCGGCCAGTTCTTCGCGCAGGCGGATGATGTCATCGCTTGGCCATTCGTCATTGATCTCGGCGCGCTCGCCCGCTTTGACTTCGAGGAGCCGCGCGACGCCGTAGAGCGCCACACGACGGTAGTCTCCGATGATCCGGCCCCGGCCATAAGAATCGGGCAACCCGGTGATGATGTGCGATTTGCGGCACGCCAGAATCTCGGGCGTATAGACGTCGAAGACGCCGTCATTATGCGTCTTGCGGTATTTGCTGAAGGTCTCGGCGACCGCGGGGCTGACCTCCGTGCCAATCGACCGCAGGCCGTTTTCGACCATACGCAATCCGCCCCAGGGCATGATGGCGCGGCGAAACGGTTTGTCGGTCTGCAGGCCGACGATCACCTCGTTTGCCTTGTCTATGTAGCCTGGCGCGTGCGCCGTCAGCGTCGAGGGCGTATTGGGGTCTGCATCGAGCACGCCGGATTTGGCTTCGGCGCGAAAATACGGCTGCAACGCCGCCCAGACCGCGCGGGTCCGCGCTGTCGTCCCGACGAGAAATGTTTCATCGCCTTCGTAGGGCGTGACGTTCTTGACGAGAAAATCGCGGACGTCGATCCTGTGCGTCCAGATCCCGGGCTCGAAGGCGCGCCACGGATCGAGGGGCGCCTGCGAAAGGCTCTGTGCTGCTTGCATGACTGGCTTGATCCTTCTGACATCGCTCGCCGCTACGGCGTGGGTTACGGCTCTTCGCCGGCGAGCAGATTCCTGGCGTGGCGGGCGATCATCAATTCCTCATCGGTTGGAATGACAAACGCCGAGACGCGGCTGCCCGGCGCGCTGATCTTGCCGGCGCCGGCCTCATTCGCGGTCTCGGCCAGAACGAGTCCGAGCCAGGCCGCGTCCTCACAGACCGCCCGGCGCAGCGACGCGCTGTGCTCGCCGATCCCCGCCGTGAAGACGAGCGCGTCGAGGCCGCCGAGAGCCGCCGCGAGCGAGCCGATCTCGCGGCCGATCCGGTAGACGAACAGGTCGATGGCGAGGCGCGCGCGCGGGTCGCTGCTCGCTTCGAGGCTGCGCATGTCGCTTGACACGCCGGAGACTCCGAGCAGGCCGGATTGCTTGTAGAGCAGCTGTTCGAGCTCGCGCGGCCCCATCTTCATTTCGTCGATCAGGTAGAGAATGACGCCGGGGTCGAGCGCGCCCGAGCGTGTTCCCATCGGCAATCCGTCTACCGC
Source organism: Methylocella silvestris (assembly GCF_002891535.1). GTDB lineage: Bacteria > Pseudomonadota > Alphaproteobacteria > Rhizobiales > Beijerinckiaceae > Methylocapsa > Methylocapsa silvestris_A. Next base: position 149,570 of record NZ_PDZR01000005.1, read on the forward strand.
AGTGAAGCCCATTGTGCTGGCGACGCTGCGCCCCGCCTTAAGCGCGCAAAGGCTCGCGCCATTGCCGAGATGGGCGACGATCACCCGCGCCTGCGCAAGGGCCGGATCATAGCGCGGCAGCACGGAGGCGATATATTCGTAGGAGAGGCCGTGAAAGCCATAGCGGCGGACGCCGCGGTCGGTGATTTCCGGCGGCAGGGCGAAGGCCTGGGCGAGCGGCGGCTGGCTGGCGTGGAAGCCCGTGTCGAAACAGCCGACTTGCGAAATCTGCGGCGCGATGGAAAACAGGGTCCGCACCGGCGCGAGATTATGCGGCTGGTGCAAGGGCGCAAGCGGCGTCAGCCGCTCGAGGTTGGCGAGCGCTTCGGCCGTGAGCCGGATCGGCCCGGAAAATTCAGCGCCGCCATGGACGATGCGATGGGCGACAGCGTCGACCCTGTAGGCGCCAAGATGCCCGTGCACGAAATCGAGGAGACGCCGCATCGCGTCGTCATGCGTGACAGCCTCGCCGGTCCAGCGCTTCTCGGCGACGAGCTCTCCGCCGATGTCGTGGGCGGAAAAATGCGCGCCGTCCGCGCCGAGACCTTCGATCTGGCCTTTGAGAAAAACAGAGAGATCCGGCCCGTCCTCGCGAAACAGCGAGAATTTGATGCTCGACGAACCGGCGTTGACGACGACGATGGCGTTGCCTGAAGTCATGGTCAGACCATAGCCTTGCCGGCGTCGGCCCGGCGGCTTTCGACGATCAGCGCGGCCACGGCGCAGGAGGCGAGGCGCGAGAGCACGGAATCGGCTCGGCTCGTCAGAATGATCGGCACGCGGGCGCCGAGCACGATCCCGGCCGCGTCCGCCCCGGCGAGAAAGGTGAGGCTCTTGGCCAGCATATTGCCCGCCTCCAGATCGGGCACGAGGAGGATGTTAGCGCGGCCGGCGACCGGCGGCGACAGATGCTTGATCGCCGCCGCCTCAGGACTGATGGCGTTGTCGAGCGCCAGCGGGCCCTCGAGAAGGGCGCCGGTGATCTGGCCGCGATCCGCCATCTTGCAAAGCGCGGCGGCTTCGATTGTCGAAGGAATCTTGGGATTTACCGTCTCGACGGCGGAGAGAATGGCGACGCGCGCCTCAGGAAAACCCAGCGCATGAGCGAGATCGATCGCATTTTGCAGAATGTCGACCTTATCGGCCAGCGTCGGAAAGATATTGACCGCCGCGTCGGTGATGATCAAGGGGTCGGCGTGGCCCGGAATGTCCATGACGAAGCAATGGCTTAGCCGTCGGGATGTGCGCAGCCCGCCGTCGGCCTTGACGACGGCGCTCATCAACTCGTCGGTATGGAGGCTCCCCTTCATCAGGGCCTCGGCCTTGCCCTCCCGCACGAGCGCCACGGCGCGACTGGCCGATTCATGGCTGTGCTCCGTAGCGACGACCTCAAATCCCGCGATATCGAGACCTGCTTCGGCGGCGGCTTTGGCGATGCGCGCCGCGGGCCCGACCAGGATCGGATCGATCAGCCCAAGGCGAGCGCCGTCGATCGCGCCTTCCAGCGAGGTTTGATCGCAAGGATGCGCGACGGCGACTTTGGGCGTCCGAAGCTTCTTTGCCGCCGCAATCAGAATTTCGTATTTTTCGTGCTTGTTGGGGGGAGTTTCCGCCATCGTAGTCCTGTCAGGCATGTTGTCACTGCGTCCTCAGGGCCGGTCGGTCTGCGAGGCGGTTCGAGCTGCGGCCGCAGCAGAAGATGATTTCGCGCGATCCCTCGGAAAAGATCGCGTCAATTTGCTTCTCTTCGATCGATTCAGTCCAATGTATGCGGAGCGCCGCAGACAAAGCCGGAGGTGTCACAGAGCTGTTACTTTGATAACAATCAGAGGATTGTTGAAAGCATCAGACCCTATCCCTACGCCGGGTCCGCCCGCATGGTTCGGGAAACCACAGGGCGGATAAAAAATTGCATGCCTGGAGCGCGCCGGGGCCAGCTGGCCGACGCGCTACAATTACACAACAGCCGTTCCAAATGATCGTTCTTATTGAGATGACGAGGTCAACGCTTGACCAAGCCCGATCACATGTCCCCCTCGTCATCTGCCACGCTACAGTCTCCGCTTCCACAAGGGCGGTCAAGGAGGCGATGCGATGATATTTTCTCACGCGGCTCGTGAACAAGCTTCATGCCGCCGCATTGTTTACGCCCCGAGACGGGGCGGGGCCGTGGGACGCGCTCAGCCGGCGGCCGCCGGTTTGACGGCGCTGATCAATTCGCCGAGCAGCCACTGGGATCCCTCGTCGCGTTCGGTCCGCTGATGCCAAACCATCTCGACCGGCACCGCCAGAGGTTCGTAAGGAAGATCGAGCATGACGAGCGAGCCTTGCTCGACGGCCGCGCGGGCGAGCGCGCCGGGCAAAGTGGCGACCATATCGCTGACCCGAACCATGGGCGGGACAGCTGCATAGTGGGGGACCGACACAGCCACGCGGCCAACCTCCCCTTGATCGGCGTCGGCCTCGATCAGCAGACGTTCGATCCAGACGCGCCGCCACACGCCGCGATCGTCAAAAAATCCATCGACCGCGGCCACCTCAGTTCCGACCAGCTCGACGACAATATGCGGAAAAGAGAAAAGCCGCTCCTTGGTGAGCGGGCCTTCGGTCAAAGGATGCCCGGTCCGCACCACCATCGCCTCTTTCTCGACGACGATTGTGGCGCGGCGCATGCGGTCAGGAAGATCGCCAAACCAGCCCATGACGAAATCGATGCGGCCCTCGTCGAGATGCCGGACGACGTCGGTGCGGTTGAACGGAAAAATTCGCAGGTCGATCTGCGGCGCGACTTCGGCCAGTCGGCCGACGAGGTGGGGAAGAATCGCGGCGGCGACGTAGTCGGTGGCGGCAATGCGGAAGGTCCGAAAATCTTCCGCCGGAACGAAGGAGGGCGCGCTGACGGCATGATCGATGCGCTGCAGCCCCTCGTGGATGGCGGGCGCGAGTTCGAGCGCTCGCGCGGTCGGCTCCATGCCGGCCTCGCCGGAAATAAACAGTTCGTCGCCGAGCGACTGCCGCAAACGTGATAAAGCGTGGCTCACCGCGGAGGCAGTGACGCCGAGTTCGCGGCTTGCCTTGATCACGCTGCGGCAGCGCATGACGGCTTCAAAAACGCGCAGGAGATTGAGATCGATCGTTCGTAGTCTCACCATGTCCTCGCTGGCTTCCTCCGGCGCCGGCCCTCAGGCGCTGCGGCGCTTCAATCTACCGGTTTTCCTGGCCAGGCGCACGCAGTGTTGCCGCGGTTCTGATGAGGTGCGGCATATTGACGGGGCTGCCACATATGGCGTTGCGCCAGGGCGACGACGATCTCGCCGTCGCGACGTCGCCTGTGCGAGATCAGGGCCGCCTGATCGGGTGGCGGCGAGATCAGGCGCGCAGCGCGCGCAACCGGTGTTGCTCCACTGTTGACAAGCCGCCCGGCATACAACATGAGACGAGCGTGAGCCGCCTTCAGTTCCGCTTCAGGCCTCTACCAATGGGACATGGGGAGATCGACGCGTCTCCGTGCTTGGTTCAACATAAGGCGACCAAAGGAAGGCATTGAATGGCGGTCCCTCCCCCTGATGCAGATGCGCTCGCGCCGCCGCGGACTTCGACTTCGCCCTCAGACGGCCTCAAGGCGAGCGCTGGCGCTGCGGCAAAATCCGCCGCCCGGGGCCCGGCCATCATCGTCGCTCTCATCGTCGCGACAGTGGTCGGCCTGTCGCTCTGGTATCTGGCGCAGCCGCGGCCGCTCGTCATTCAGGGCGAGGCGGCGGCGACGCGCATCGACATCGCCGCCCGGGTCGACGGAAGGGTCGCCAGCCGTCCGGTCTCGCGGGGCGAGAATGTCGCGGCGGGACAATTGCTGATCGAGATTGACAATCCGCAGCTCTTGACCAAGCTGCGGGAAGCCGAGGCCGCTTTGGCCGTCGCCAACGCCGAATTCGCGCGCATCGAGGTTGGCACCCGCGCCGAAGTGGTCGCACAACGCAAGGCCGCCGTCGACAGCGCCGTCGCCGACATGACCCTCGCCCAGCGGACTTACGATCGCGTGAAGGAGCTCGCCGGACACGGCAACGCGCCGCTCCAGCGTCTCGACGAGGTCACCAACTCGCTGCTGGTCGCGCAGCGGGGTTCCGACCAGGCGAAACTGGCCTATGACGAAGCCGTCGCCGGTTATACGGCGGAAGAGCGCGCCGTCTCGCGCGCCAATGTTGAAAAGGCCAAGGCGTCGATCGAAACGATCAAGGCGCAGGTCGACGAGCTCGTCGTCAAGGCTCCGATCGCGGCGCAGGTCTATCAGATCGGAGCGGAGCTCGGCGAATATGTCTCGCCCGGCGCGCCATTGCTGTCCCTCGTCGACCTCGGCGACCTCTGGCTGCGTTTCGACCTCCGCGAGGATCTTGTAAAGAATCTCAAACTCGGCGATCGCTTCGAGATGCGCGCGCCAGCGCTTGGAGACCGCAAAATCGAAGCGGAAATCCGCGTCATCGCCACAAAGGGCGAATATGCGGGTTGGCGGGCGACGCGCGCGACCGGCGATTTCGACCTCCGCACCTTCGAGGTGCGCGCCTATCCCGTCGCGCCGATTCCAGAGCTTCGGCCGGGCATGAGCGTCTACGCCGAAGCGCCGGCCGGGCGGCGATGAAGCACCTCGCCGCGCCCGGCGTACTCGCCGTCGCGACGCGCGAACTGCGCTGGATGGCGCGGGACAAGGTCGCGCTTTTCCTCGTGATCGGCGTTCCCTTATTCGCCTTCGCGCTGCTCGCTGCAACCTTCAGCAACGCCGTCGTCCGCGATCTCAGGGTCAGCGTCGTCGACGCCGATCGGACGGCGACGTCGCGCATCTATGTGCAGGCGGTGACCTCCGCGCCAGTCGTGACCGTGGCCGAGCGATCTGGCGACCTGACGAGCGCCATGCATGCGATACGCTCCGGCGCCGCCATCGCCGCCGTCTACATCCCGCCGGATTTCGAGCGCGATTTTCTGGCGCGCAAGCGTCCCCAGATCATCGTTTTCTACAACAGGCAGTTCTTTACGCCGGGCAACAATGCCGCGAGCGCAATCACCAAGGCGATCGACGCGGCCACTGTGACGCTCTTGCCGGCGATGGGCCCCGCCGCCGGATACAAGCCGGGAGCCCTCGTCGCCGAACAATATGTGCTCACCAATCCGGCGCTGAATTTCGCGCAATTTTTGCTGCGCGCCGTTCTCCCCACCGTGCTGCATGTCGTCGTCGCCATCGCCGGCGGTTACGCCGTCGGCTCGGAGTTTTCGTCCCGCAGCTCGCGGGCTTGGCTCCGCGCGGCGGGAGGCAGCCCGCTCGCCGCCCTCGTCGGCAAGCTCGCGCCGCTGTTCGGCATTTTCATTTTGATGATGGTCCTCGCCGCCGTCATCATCCACGGCCTTTACCAGATCCCTTTCCGCGGCGATTCTCTGATGATGGGCGCCTCCGCCTGCCTTCTCGTCATCGCCTATCTTTCGATCGGCGCGCTGCTCCAGCTGCTCGTCCGCAAACTTGCGGTCGGGTTGAGCCTCACCGCTATTTTCTGTTCTCCGGCTTTTGGTTTTGCCGGCGTCGGCTTTCCCTTGTTCGGCATGGGCGACTTTGCGCGCGTCTGGGGATCGTTGCTGCCGCTGCGCTGGTACATTCAGATCCTGTTCGATCAGGCGGCGCGCGGCTTGCCGACGTCGGTTTCGGCGCAATCCTTCGCCATCCTCGGCAGCATTGCCGGCGTTGCTTTCACGCTCGCCTGGCTGCGCCTGCGGTCGATCGCCAAGGAGCCGCCGCGCCGCGTCAAAGAGGCGCCCGCGATTGAAATCGATCCGCATAGCGGCGTCGGCGTCGCGATGGTCGCCGAGGGCCGCCGTATTCTCGGCGACAGCGGCGCCTTCAGCCTCATCGTGCTGGCGCCGATTATTTACGGTCTATTCTATCCACAGCCCTATCTCGGGCAGGTGCTGCGCAACATACCGATCGCGGTCGTCGATCAGGACGGGACCGAGCTCGGCCGGGAGCTTGTCTCGACCTTGAACGCGGACGAGGCGGTAAAAGTCGCGGCGCGCGCCGGCACATTGGCCGATGCGCAGGCCCTGCTGGCGAAACGCGAGGTCTTCGCGATCCTCGAAATTCCGGAGGGCACGCAGCGGGAGATCCTGAAAGGCAATCCGGCCCGCATCGCCGCTTATGTCGATTCCGCCTATTTCCTCCTTTATAACCGAACGCTTCAGGGCGTTTCCGAAGCCGCCGGCGCCGTCAGCCAGCAAATCGCCTCGGGCGGCGCGCGCGCCGACGGGAGCCTCGCCCATGCGGCGCTGATCCGAAGCTCCCCGGTCGAGGTCGTGTCGGAGCCGCTGTTCAATCCGACGGGCGGCTATGCAAGCTATGTCGTGCCCGCGGCCTTTGTGCTGATTTTGCAGCAGACGCTTCTGATGGGCGTCGCAACCCTCGGCGGCGTCGCCTTCGCGCGCGGCGGACGCGAGGCGAGGCGCCAGCGCGGCGGCGCGCGCTTCATCCTCGGTCAGGCGCTCGCGCATCTTTGCCTCGCGATGCCCGGCGTCGTTCTCTACCTCATCATCCTGCCGCGCTTTTACGGTTTTTCGACGCTGGGCCAGCCACTCGCTCTTTTCCTCTTCGCGGCGCCTTTCCTGCTGGCGGTGAGCTTTCTCGCGCAATTTGCCGGGCTGTGGTTCAAGCGGCGAGAGACCGCCGTGCTGGTTTTTGTCGCAACCAGCCTGCCTCTCTTTTTCCTGGTCGGCGTCTCATGGCCGCAGGAAGCTATTCCGGACGCCCTTCGCATCGGGAGCCGGGTGTTTCCAAGCACGTCGGCGATCGACGGGCTTGTCCGCATCAACCAGATGGGCGCAAGCCTGCGCGACGTGTCGCGCGACTGGATGACGCTCTGGGTCCTCGCCGCCGTCTATGGTCTGCTCACCGTCGCGGCGACACATATACTGAACAGGGAGCGCATGCGCGATGAGCGGTAGATCGTTTCTGCGGCCGGCCCTGCTGCTCGGCCTCGCCGTTCTTGCCGGCCTGGCCTTTTATCTGGCCTATCGCGCCCGCCCGGTCGCCAAATCCGCCGTGGAGCCGCTGGGAATCGTGCGCGAGACGGAAATTCGCATCGCGCCCGAGACCAACGGACGCCTTGCGTTCCTTCGCGTGTCGGCAGGCCAAAGCGTCGAAAAGGGCGATCTTCTGGCGGCGCTGAGCAATCCCGAGCTTGAAGCCTCGGTCGTGGAAGCGAGGGCGGCGGCGGACAATGCCCGCGCGGAGCGCAACAATGTTTATTCCGGCGCGCGCAAGGAGCAGGTGGACATTTCGGCGGAAGGCGTCGCCATTGCAAAGGCCAATCTGACCCTCGCCCAGCAGCAATTCGCGCGCGTCGAAGCGCTCGCCGGCAAGGACTATGCGACGCAGCAGAAATTCGACGAGGGCGCCGCCGAGGTCAGCAGGGCGCAGGCCGGTCTCGCGCTGCGCCAGGCCATCCACGCCGTCGATACGGCCGGCCCGACGATCGAGGAGCGCGTTTCTGCCGACGCGAAGGTGGCGCTTGCCGGGGCGACCGTCGCCGATCTCGAGGCCCGGCTGGCCAAAACGAGGATTCTCGCGCCAGTCGATGGGACCGTGCGGCTCCTCGTCGCAACGCCGGGCGAAGTCATTGCGCCGGGTCAGCCGATCATGACTCTGGAGGCCGGGCGCGAGCGCTGGTTTACCTTCACTATCCGCGAGGATGCGCTGGACGGCCTCGCCATTGGCGCGCCCCTGTGGCTGCGTAACGCCAAAGGCGAGCGGATCGAAACGAAAGTCGTCGAATTGCGGCCGCTCGGCGAATTCGCGGTCTGGCGCGCCGCGCGGGCGGTGGGCGACCATGACCTCAACAGCTTCCTTCTTCGCGTCGAGCCGGTCTCGGCGACCGACGGGCTCGAACCCGGAATGACGGTGTGGCTCGATCGCGGCGAGGGCTAATCGAGATCCAGTTTCTGTGACCTGCTCCCCTTAAACTCGGCCGGTTTGACCTAGAATTTTCCATTTATGATCCCAGATCGGGAGCAAGGAGAGTTCCATGAAAGCAAGCAAGTTCACGGAGGTGCAGATCGCCTTCATTTTGAAGCAAGCTGAGAACGGCGCCGCCGTCGCCGAGGTCTGTCGCAAGGCGGGCATTTCAGATGCGACCTTTTACAACTGGCGCAAGGCATACGCTGGCCTGACGCCGTCGGAGATGAAGCGGCTGCGGCAGCTTGAGGAAGAAAACGCCAAACTGAAACGGATCGTCGCTGACCTGTCGCTCGACATGGCGATGGACTTTGTTCATGACCAACTGGCGACAGGCCGGAAGTTTCGGGTGTTTACTATAGTCGACACGTTTTCTCGCTTCTCTCCGGCTGTTGATCCCCGCTTCAGCTATCGGGGCGAGGACGTCGTCTTGACGCTGGAGCAGATCTGCAGGAGCGTCGGCTATCCGAAAACGATCCGGGTTGATCAGGGCTCCGAATTCGTCTCGCGCGACCTTGATGGGGCGCTTCATGAAATCAAAAGCCAGTGCTTTGCCTAAACACATATCACTTTCAGAAGGTATAGGCCGACGACTCGGCGTGTTGTGCGACGCTCTTGAAACCGACCAATATCGCACCTGTGGTCGACCGAATGCGCCACGAGTGGTCAGCAACGACATTATTCATGACCCTCGAGAAGCTCGCCCAGATCGCGCGCCGCCTCGCGCCGCTACAAGACTTCAAATGGCTGGCCCAACTGGCAGGCGACCTCAAGGCGGACGGCGCGCCCGCTAAACACAAGCCTGCCGTCGACGCATCGGAACTGCTGATCGCCGGCCTCTCGCTCGTCGCGCAATATGTGGTTGCGGGTGCGCCGATGAATTTGCCTGCGGCGATTAATATCCGCGATGGATTCATGGTCGCCCTGCTCGCCTCCTGCCCGATCCGCGCCAAAACCCTTATCGGACTTCCCTTGGAGGCACGATGCGACAGTCGGGAGGATGCTGGTGGATCGACTTGCCGGGCAGCGAGACAAAGAACCGGCGCCCCGACTGCCGAATGGTCCCGGTTTTTCTCAATATCGCGATCGACACTTATTTGCGGCGCGTGCGCCCGTTTCTTCTGAGACGCCAGGACCCCACAAAACTGCGCGGGGAAAACTTACCGCCAAGGGAATCGCCAGACGATGAACTGTCGGCAGCGCACCAAAACTTCCGTCTGCTGCGCCGGGGTGATGAGATTGCCCTCAACGGCGATACAAGTTCGGCGGCCGCTGCTTCCGATGCGCTCGCTCAGTTGACTGGCCCATTATGGATGTCATGCTACGGTCGACAGATGACCTATTCCGGCATCCACCACGCCATAAGCTGCGGCACGCGCGAAGCCATCGGCGTGGCGCTTTCTCCGCACTGCTTTCGATACGCAGCCGCTACGACCGCCGCCTGGATGGGCGCTGGGATGCCAGAACTCGCCGCGGGTTTGCTCCAGCATCAAGATCCGCGCGTCACGGAAGCTCACTATATTCGTGCAACCTCATTCGAAGCCGCTCGGCAATATGGCGCGATGCTGAGGTCGCAATAGTTAGCGGAGCGGTTGAAATGTCTGTCCCGCGCCGATCCTCTTCAATCCGCAAAATCGCGCACGTGTTTATCCGCGGGCGCCGGGAGTCAAAGGGATGCGCACAGTTTTGAACCAAGAGATCTATCTGTCGATCTTCCCCGCTTGCGGGTCGCGGACTTGGTGACTATTATATCTTTTGGTCACATTTGTCAGCGCGAGAACGGCTATCTATAGTAGCGCCGCACATTCAGGAATCGAAACAAGCTATGTCTTATACCTCCCTCGCCGGCCAGCGCGGCCCCGCCGAGCATGAGCGCCGGGAGCAGATCGTGGCCGCGGCAAATCGGCATTTTCGCCATTATGGCTACGAGAAGACCACGGTCGCCGATCTAGCCAAGGCGATCGGGCTTTCCAAGGCCTATGTTTACAAGTTTTTCGAATCGAAACAGGCCATCGGCGAGGCGGTGTGCAGCGGCTGTCTTGGAAAGATCGCCGCGAAGTTGTGCGAAATCGCTGCCGAAGAAAAACCTGCATCTGATAGATTAAGACGTATAATCAAATGCTTGGCGCATGAGAGCGCCGAGATGTTTTTGAATGATCGCAAGATTCATGATCTTGCCACCACCAGTTTCTCGGAACGCTGGGGATCTGCCAGTCGCCACGAGACGATGCTTCTCGCCATGATCGAGAAGCTACTGCGCGAAGGCCGAGATAGTGGCGAGTTCGACCGCAGGATGCCGCTCGCCGAGAGCAGCCGGGCGGTGATGCTGGCCCTGCAACCGTTCCAGCATCCAGCACTCCTCTTGCATAATCTTGACACGCTCGACGGCGACGCCATGGTCATCGCCACTCTGGTTCTGCGCGGACTTGCGCCATGATTTTGGGCTGTGACTAATTGACAATATAGTCACTCGTATGCATCTTTGGTCCAGTGACTGCTCTGGAGCCTAACGATGCCAAGCCGCCGTTTCCTGTTTCTTGCCGCTGCCGCAGTGGCGCTGGCGCTTGCGGCTTGCACGCCGGAGACGGAGGCAGATCCGCGCCAGTCCGAGCGTTTCGTCCAGATCTACACCGTGCAGCCGGCCGAGGGCGGCGAGCGCATCTTCACCGGCCTGATCGCCGCGAGGGTTGAAAGCAATCTCGGCTTTCGCGTAGCCGGCAAGGTGGTCGAGCGGCTGGTTGATCTCGGCGACGCCGTAAAGGCGGGGCAGCCGCTGATGCGCATCGACCGCAACGATCTCGACCTCGCCGTGGCCGCAAGGGAAAAGGCTGCGGCGGCGGCGAAGGCCATTGCGGTGCAGGCGGTCGCCGACGAGGCGCGCTACGCGACCCTTCGCAAGTCGGGGTGGTCGACGCAGCAGAAATACGAGTCCGCCAAAGCGGCCCTCGATTCGGCGAGCGCCCAACTCGCCGCGGCCGAAGCCGATGCCCAGGTCGCCCGTAATGAAAGCGGCTATTCGCTGCTTGTCGCCGACTCCGACGGCACGATCGTCGAAACGCTGGCCGAGCCGGGGCAGGTGGTGGCGCGCGGGCAGACGGTGATCCGTCTGGCCCATGCCGGACGACGCGAGGCCGCGGTAGATTTGCCGGAAACGCTGCGGCCGAAGCTTGGTTCGCAGGCGCAGGTGAGCCTCTACGGCGACGCCCGGCGGATTTCGGCCGGTCTCCGACAGCTCTCCGACGCCGCCGATCCCCGCACGCGGACCTATGAGGCGCGCTATGTGCTGGGCGATGGCGATCCGCCGCCGCTCGGAGCGACCGTCAAGGTCGCCATCGCGACGCCGAGGCCGGACGCGGCGACCCAGGCGCCGATCGGCGCGATCTATGACGACGGCGGCGGCCCTGGCGTCTGGGTGCTCGACAAACAGAACTCGACGGTTTCGCTGCGGCGCGTCGAAGTCGCCCGCATCGGTCGTGACATGGCGGCGCTCGCCGGCGGCGTCGAGGCCGGTGAAACCATCATTGCGACAGGGGGCCAGCTGCTGCACGAAGGCGAGCGCGTGCGCATAATCGGCGAAAAGGCGGCCATGCAATGAGCGGCTTCAACCTTTCCGCGCTGGCGGTTCGGGAACGCGGCGTCACGCTGTTTCTGATTATCGGCATCATAATATCTGGCGCCTTCGCCTATATGAATCTAGGGCGCGCCGAGGATCCGAATTTCACCGTCAAGGTGCTGACCGTCTCCGCCGCCTGGCCTGGCGCGAGCGCGCAGGAGATGCAGGATCTCGTCGCCGATCCGCTGGAAAAACGGCTGCAGGAGCTGCGCTGGTACGATCGCGTCGAAACCTTCACGCGGCCGGGTCTTGCGTTGATGACGCTGACGCTACGCGACACGATCCCGCCGGCCGAAGTTCCAGAGCAATTCTATCAAGCTCGCAAGAAGCTCGGCGACGAGGCGCACAATCTGCCGCAGGGCGCGCTCGGGCCTTTCGTCAACGATGAATATTCCGATGTGGTCTTCGCCATTTACGCGATCGAGGGCGAAGGCTTGCCGGAACGTCTGCTGTTGCGGCAGGCCGAGACCGTGCGCCAGAGGCTTTTGCATGTGCCAGGCGTCCGCAAGGTCGACATTTCCGGCGAGCGGCCGGAAAAAATCTTCGTCAATTTCTCCTATGCGCGGCTCGCCAATCTCGGCGTCGGCGCCAGCGATATTTTTGCAGCCCTTCAGCGCCAGAACGCCGTGACCGCAGCCGGCTCCGTCGAGACCAGCGGGCCGCAGGTGTTCATCCGGCTCGACGGCGCCCTCGACGATCTGCAAAAGATCCGCGACACGCCGATCGTCGCCGGCGGCCGCGTCCTGAAGCTCTCCGATCTCGCCGAGGTCGAACGAGGCTATGAGGATCCGCCGACCTATCTCATCCGCCACAATGGCAAGCCGGCGCTGCTTTTGAACGTCGTAATGCAGGAGCGCTATGATGGGCTGAAGCTCGGGCTCGCCCTTGAAGCCGCCGAGAAAAGTTTCGGCGCGGATCTGCCGGTCGGCGTGGCGCTTGCCAAGGTGACCGACCAGACGGTGAATATTCGCGAGTCGATCGGCGAGTTCATGCTCAAATTCTTCGTCGCGCTCGGCGTCGTCATGATCGTTTGCCTGATCAGCCTTGGCTGGCGCGTCGGCATCGTGGTCGCCGCCGCCGTGCCGCTGACGCTCGCCGCCGTGCTGCTCATCATGCTCGGCACCGGCCGCTTTTTCGACCGCATCACGCTCGGCGCGCTGATTCTGTCGCTCGGCCTGCTGGTCGACGACGCCATCATCGCGATCGAGATCATGGTCGTGAAATTGGAGGAGGGCTTCGACCGCGTCTCCGCCGCCTCCTATGCCTGGGCGCATACTGCGGCGCCGATGCTCGCCGGCACGCTCGTCACCATCATCGGCTTCACGCCGGTCGGCTTCGCCAAATCGACCGCCGGCGAATATGCCGGCAACATCTTCTGGATCGTCGGCTTCTCACTGATCGCCTCGTGGATCGTCGCGGTCGTCTTCACGCCCTATCTCGGCGTCAAGATGTTGCCCGACATCAAACGCATCGAAGGCGCTTATCAGCATATTTACGCGACGCCCGGCTACAATCGCTTCCGTCGCCTCGTCGCATGGTCGGTGCGGCGCAAATTCCGCGTTGCCGGCGCGGTGGCGGCGTTGTTCGTCGCGTCGATCGTCGGGATGGGCTCGGTCCGCAAGCAGTTTTTTCCGCAATCCGACCGGCCAGAGGTCTTCGCCGAGATCCAGATGCCGGAGGGCTCGAGCATAGAGGCGACGGCCGCCGCCGCCGGGCGCGTCGAGGATTGGCTGCGCCGCCAGCCCGAAGCCAAAGTCGTGACGAGCTATGTCGGCGGCGGCGCACCGCGCTTCTGGCTCGCCTATAATCCGGAGCTGCCCGATCCGTCCTTCGCCAAGATCATCACGCTGACCGCCAGCGAGGCGGACCGTGACGCGCTGAAACTGCGCCTGCGCGAGCGAATCGCCGATGGCCTTGCGCCAGAGGCGCGGCTGCGGGTCACCCAGCTGGTCTTCGGCCCCTACTCGCATTTCCCGCTCGCGTTCCGGTTGATGGGGCCGGACGCAGACACGCTGCGCGGCATTGCACGTCAGGTCGCCGATGTGATGCGCGCCAACCCCAACACGCGCGACGTCAATGTCGACTGGGGCGAGCGCACCCCGACAGCGCATTTCCGCCTCGACCAGAGCCGGCTGCAACTCCTCGGCCTGACGCCGGCGGAAGCGGCGACGCAGCTGCAGGCACTGTTGACGGGCGCACCGGTGACGCAGGTGCGCGAGGACATCCGCACGGTCGATCTGATCGCCCGCGCATCCGGCGCCGAGCGTCTCGATCCGGCGCGGCTGGCCGACATGACCATCGCCAATCGCGACGGTCGCCTTATTCCGGTCAGCCAGATCGGCGAGGTGGAGATCAGGCCGGAGGATCCAATTTTGCGCCGCCGCGACCGTGTGCCGACAATCACGCTGCAAAGCGATATTGACGAGCGTCTACAGCCGCCGCAAGTGGCCGCCGAAATCGATGCCGCCTTGCAGCCGCTGATTGCGGCGCTGCCGCCCGGATACCGGATCGAGACCGGCGGCAACACCGAGGAATCGGCCAAGGCGAACGCCGCGCTGGTTCCCGTGTTTCCAATCATGCTTGGCCTCATCATGGTGGTGTTGATCGTCCAGGTCCGCACATTTGCGGCGATGTTCATGGTGCTGCTCACCGCGCCGCTTGGGCTCGTCGGAGTGGTCCCGACGCTGCTCGTCTTCGACCAGCCGTTTGGTTTCAATGGTATTCTCGGGCTAATCGGCCTGTCGGGCATTTTGATGCGCAACACGCTGATCCTGATCGGCCAGATTCACGCCAATGAAGCCGATGGCCTCGATCCGTTCCACGCCGTGGTCGAGGCGACGGTGCAGCGGGCGCGTCCGGTCGCGCTGACGGCGCTCGCCGCCGTTCTGGCATTCACGCCGCTCACCGCGTCGGTGTTTTGGGGCTCCCTCGCCTACACGCTGATCGGCGGCACGGCGGCCGGCACGCTTCTCGTGCTGGTCTTCCTCCCGGCGCTCTACGCAATATGGTTCAAGGTCAGGCCGCCACGCGGCGAGGATCCCGCCACGACGCAGGCGCCGGAGCACGACGGCGGCGATCGCGAGCACATCAAGACGCCCGAGCCGGCGCCGGTTTAGCGCAATCCTCCCGGTGGCAGACCAAGTCTTCACTACATGGCTGATGGTCCTCGACGACTTTGCAGCCCGACTTCATGGCGCGCGGCGAGATAGCGTGCTCATCCCACTGCAGAGCAGCGCCCGATCCGACAGCCTTTGTAGCCGTCTCGCAGAGGGGCTTCGCTTCGCGTCGCGACGCTCCGGCTGAACTTTGAGAGGGCGACATTTATTGAGATCTCTGGCCGATAGCACTTGCAAAAAGCAGGTGCTGCCCGCGCGGTCAGAAAGACGCTTGCAAATTGCAAGTGCTCGCAAAGCAATTTAAGGAGGCGCCACCGTGGGACGGATGGCCGGCGCTATAGGCCGATCGACGCGTGAGATCGATGGTTTGCAATCAGAGAAACGGCCGTCAGGCGCGCAGGCTCTCAGTGCCGGTATACTACGGATGCCAGCAGAAAGCTTCCTGACGCCACACGCAAAAACCGGTCTAGCGGCATTCCTCGGCGACGATCGCCATGGCGTCGATCGCCGCGCCGATGTCGATTTCGGGTTTCGCGCCAAAGCCACTTTGGTGTTGCGCGATACGCCTTGTGTTCGACACAGTCGGGATCGTCGCCTTTGCGCTTCGAAGTTCATGCGTTGATTAATCTGGACGCGAAGCACGCGAGCGACGCGCCAATCGGCCAAGCTTCGAGGCCCTTTAGACATATCGTTCCAGGATCCGTCATTTTACCATTTCGATCGCAGCCTTCAGCGCTGTCTTCAGAACTTTCTCGGCGCTTTTACCAGCCGGCAATGCCCGCGCGATTGAAACCGCCCCGATCATGACGATCAATATTGTCCATGCCTTCGTCTCTCGCTCAGCAGGCAATCCCCCCATCACTGACGACATTTTTTTCATGAGCTCGGTCATTTTGCGCTCATAGACCTCGCGGACGGCATCGCTGGACCGCGCGACATCCGAACTTAAGGAAGGCATGACGCATCCATTTGCAGGATCGGACCGGTGACCGCTGCTGATGTACATTTTTAAGTAGTCTATCAGGCGCTCCTGGCGCTCCGCGGCAGTCCCGGTCCCAACGTCAATAAATGGGTTTCCCAGAAACGCATCGATAACTTCTTTGAGCAGCTCCTCCTTGCTTGAAAAATTCGAATAAAACGCTCCGGACGTCACGCCTGCGGTTGAAGCGAGACCATCCACGCCAATCCCATTGAAGCCGTTTGTCCGCAGCGCTTTGGCTCCTGCCTGTAAAATTGATTTCTTGGCCTTCGCCTTCTGATCTGTCGGATATCTCATGCATGACCTCTCGAATGTGCTTGACCGCTTTCAACACATAGGATAGCGTTCGCTATATACCGATCGTTATTCTAAGTCCAGAAGCGATTGTTCGCCTTTGGCATCGAGCGGCTCGCCATATGTCGCACATTTCCTGGAAGCGCCGAGACTTTAATGAGTTTTTACTATCGAAACCTGAAGGACTAATGCCAATGCTCGACCAAAAGAGTTCCGATTACACCAGCCAATGGCTCCCTGTCTCACCCCAATTCATAACACTGGGAGACAAGGGCCCCACGGTTCGATACCTTCAAATTGGACAAGGACCCGCCCTTGTTTTGTTGCACACAGTTCGCACACAGTTGGATTTGTTCCAGCGCGTCATACCAAAACTTGCAAATGACTTCAGCGTCTATGCACTTGACTACCCCGGCTTCGGCTGGTCAGAAATCGTGCCTGACGCCGATTATCGGGAGCCTGCCTTGCGCAGGCATGTCTTGACCTTCATTGAAAAAATGCAGCTCGACGATATTACGCTAGCTGGGGAATCGATCGGCGCGACTCTTGCTCTGACGGCTGCATCAGAACTTGGCAGCCGTGTTCGTCAGGTCGTTGCGTTCAATACATATGATTACTTACCAGGATTGGAGCGCGCCAATCTTCTCGCATCGATCATTATCAAATCTGTACGGGCTCCGGTGATCGGGTCGATTTTCGCCTCGCTTGAAAACAGAGACATTGTAAACGGCATCGTCAAGGGAGGATTCTTTGATCCGCGCAAATTGCCTTCAGATTTCGTGGATGAACTCGCAAGAGTTGGCAAGCGCGCGGGCTACTCACGAGCAGCTCGCGCAGTCTACAAAGCTCTACCGAGTTTCGTAGCCGCGCGCTCGCGCTACTCATCTATAACGAGCCCGGTGACGCTTGTTTATGGAGATCATGATTGGTCGCGGCCATCTGAACGCGAAGCGGTCCGATCTCTGATTCATCAGGCTAAAATGATAACGCTGCCAAATGCTGGACATTTCACGTCTTTGGAGCGTGCGGATGAATTTGTACAGATTTTGAGTCAAACCAAATTCAAAGAGGGGCGCGCCGGCTGATCCAAATCCGTGGCAGGCAATTTCTGCTTGAGCATACTGAAAGCAAACTGGCAGCGGGCGCCGACGTCCTCGTCCTCACGACATGCGAGATCTAAAACCAGATCCTCCACTTCCCAAAGCGTGGAAAGATCGGACCGCGGCGCGTGGTTTCAGTCCGATTGCTTTCGAGATCGTCTCGACCCGCAAGGAACTGCCGTGCGGCGCCAGCAGCATCAGATAATGAAATCGCGCCAGCCTCCGAGACGTCATTTTGAGACATTGTGAGATGTATCGAGCGTGACCAGAGACGATTGATCAGGACCGCTTTTCCTATGCAAAAAGCAATGGTTGTACCAAGGTTTGGAAACTTTCATGCGTCGTGTTGTCGTAACGGGAATGGGAGCTGTCAGCCCTCTCGCTTCAGGCGTCGAGATGAGCTGGAGCAGACTCCTCGGCGGAGGGTCCGGCCTGCGATCACTGCCGCCAGCAATAGTCGCGGATATCGACTGCAAGGTCGGTGGCGTGGCGCCAAGCCTGGCGGAAGACGCCTTGGCCGGCTTTGACGCTGATTCCATTGTTGTGCGAAAAGATCAGCGCAAAATGGATCGTTTCATTCTTTTGGGCCTTGTGGCGGCCGAGGAGGCCATTCGACAATCGGGATGGAAGCCAGTCACGCCAGACCGAAAACAACGTACCGCGACAATCATAGCATCTGGCATTGGCGGGTTCCTGGCCATAACCGACGCCGTTCGAACAACCGATCAGCGCGGCCCACGACGCTTATCGCCTTTCACGGTTCCTTCGTTTCTTGTTAATCTCGCTGCTGGCCATATTTCCATACGCCACGGTTTCAAAGGACCAATCGGCGCGCCGGTGACGGCATGCGCCGCCGGAATTCAGGCTATTGGGGACGCGGCACGGCTGATCCGATCGAATGAAGCCGATGTCGCGATTTGCGGCGGCGCAGAAGCCTGCATCAACAACGTCAGCCTTGGAAGCTTCGCCGCAGCGCGCAGTCTTTCTTCGCACTTCAACGACGTTCCCGAAATGTCGTCGCGGCCTTTCGATATAAGGCGTGACGGATTTGTCATGGGCGAAGGCGCGGGCATTATCGTGATCGAGGAGCTCGAACATGCCCTTGCACGCGGCGCGCGTCCCTTGGCCGAGATCATCGGGTACGGCACAACAGCAGACGCGTATCATATTACGTCTGGATCCGAAGACGGTGAAGGGGCTCGCCGCGCGATGGAGCTGGCCATCGATCAAGCGGGAATTCGACCTTCCGATATAGGTCATCTCAACGCCCACGCGACTTCTACACAAGTCGGCGACCGAGCTGAGCTCGCTGCGATCAGAGCCGTTTTTGGAAACAGCGGCGGCGTCGCTGTCAGCGCGACGAAATCTGCTACCGGACATTTACTGGGCGCCGCCGGTGGACTAGAGACAATCTTCACGATTCTCGCGCTGCGGGACCAGATTGCTCCGCCAACTCTAAATCTGACAGCGCCTGATCCAAAAGCCGAGGGCATCGATATCGTAATCGGCCATGCAAGGCAGATATCGACGAATTACGCGATTTCGAATGGCTTTGGTTTCGGCGGCGTCAACGCTAGCATTCTCTGCCAACGTTGGACCGACGAACTCGCCCAATGAACTGTGTAGTTACAAATTGACGTCCCCCCTGTTTTTTCATCCATTTTGAGTGAGAGTTTTCCGGTCTTTTGAGCCTTCGGGCGAGGAGCTGGGAAATGAAGAAGTCGAGGTACAGCGAGGAGCAGATCGCGTTTGCGCTGAAGC
>NZ_PDZR01000060.1 GCF_002891535.1 Methylocella silvestris
GTTTGCTGCTCGCTCGAACTGAGCGGGGCTCCTATAGCCGAGCGCCGAGTGGCGCCGGATCGGATTGTAGAAGCCGTCGATATAGCGGGCAATGGCGGTGGTCGCGTCCTGGCGGGTCAGGAAGACGGTGCGCCAGACGAGTTCTGACTTCAGGGTTTTGAAGAATGTCTCGACCATGGCGTTATCGTAGCAATTTCCCTTTCCCGACATAGAGATGGTTAGGCCGGCGCTACGCAGATCCGCCTGGTAGTCAATCGCACAGTATTGCGAGCCGCGATCCGAATGATGGATCAGTCCAGGGGGCGGTCGCCGCATGATGATGGCCTTGCGCAGAGCTTTGAGCGCCAGTTCGCGGTGCAGACGGTCGCTGACGGCCCAGCCGACGACGCGCCGGGCGAACAGATCGACGACGACCGCCAGATACAACCAGCCCTCACGGGTCCAGACATAGGAGATGTCGGCGCCCCACTTCTGATTGGGGCCGGTGGCGGCAAAATCCTGCCCCAGAATATTCGGGGCGATTGGGAAGGCGTGCTGGCTGTCGGTTGTCCGCTTGAAGCGCCGCTTCTGGCGCGCCGCCAGACCGCTCAGGCGCATCAGCCGCGCCGTGCGTCGACGCCCCGACCGCCCAGCCCTGGTCCCGCAGCTCGCGCGTCATCGTGGGCTACCGTAGGTTCCATTCGACAGCGCATAGGCGGCGCGGATGTGCGTCAGCAGGGCCTGATCGTGGCGGCGACGGACGCTGATCGGCCTGGCTTTCCAGGCAAAATAGCCGCTTTGGCTGACGCCGATCACGCGGCAAAGACGGGATGCGGGGAACTCGCTTTTCGCCTGATCGACGAAGCGGAACTTCATCGACTTCCCTCCTTGGCGAAAAAAGCTGCGGCCCGTTTGAGGATTTCACGTTCCTGGCGAAGGATCTCGTTCTCGCGCCGGAGCCGCTTCAACTCGGCCGCCACATCCTCGCCGGCGGGCGGGCGAACCGGCGCGTTCATCGCATCGTCACGGCTGCGACCGATCCAGCGCACCAACGTCGACAAGCCGATGCCGAGGTCGTGCGCCACTTCCCGTTGCGTGCGACCGCTGGTCGTCGCCAGCCGCACAGCTTCCTTTTCAAAGTCCGCCGTGAAACGGCGCTGCTGCTTCCCCATCGCGGTTTCCTTTCAAATCTCAGGAAACCTCTCCATTTTTCCGGGGCAAGTCCA
>NZ_PDZR01000061.1 GCF_002891535.1 Methylocella silvestris
ACGTCGATTTTTTTGCCGAGAGCGACGTTGAGTTTTTCGCGGTCGAGCTCGCCTTCCGACCAGGAGATGACCACGGTGGCGACGCCATTGCCGATGATATTGGTCAAAGCGCGGCATTCGCTCATGAATTTGTCGATGCCGAGAACGATCGCCATGCCCGGCACAAGCCGCGGATCGACCACGGCGAGCGTCGCCGCCAGCGTCACGAAGCCGGCCCCGGTGATGCCGCTCGCCCCCTTTGAGGTCAGCATGGCGACGATGAGAATGGTCATCTGCTGGCCGAAATCGAGATGGACGCCAAGCGCCTGGGCGATAAACAGGCTGGCCAGCGTCATATAGATGTTGGTGCCGTCAAGGTTGAAGGAATAGCCGGTCGGCACGACAAGCCCGACCACGGGGCGCGAGCAGCCAAGCCGCTCGAGCTTTTCCATCAAGGCCGGCAGGGCGCTCTCGGACGAGCTGGTGCCGAGCACGATCAGCAGTTCGGATTTGATGTAATTCAGGAACTTGAAGATGCTGAAGCCGGCGATGCGGGCGATCGTTCCGAGAACGAGGAAGATGAACAGCGCCGCCGTGGCATAGAAAGTGGCGACGAGGCCGGCGAGATTGCCGAGCGATTGCGGGCCATATTTGCCGATGGTGAAGGCCATCGCGCCAAAGGCGCCGATCGGGGCGGCCTTCATGACGATGTTGATGACGCCGAAGATGGCGTGCCCGACCTCGTCGATCATATGCAGCACGGTCTTGCCGCGGTCGCCGAGCGCCATCAGCGCGAAGCCGAACAAGACAGCGAACAGCAGCACCTGCAGCACGTCGCCCTTGGCGAAGGCGCCGACGACGCTGTCGGGAATGATGCCGAGCAGGAAGTCGACCGTCGAATGCCCCTCGCCATGCTGCTCGTATTTCGCCACGGCCGCCTCGTCGCCATGGCCGGAAAAGCCTGCGCCGGGCTGCACGACATTGCCGACGATGAGGCCGAGGGCGAGCGCGAAGGTCGAGACGACCTCGAAATAGATCAGAGCCTTGATGGCGACGCGGCCGACCTTCTTGGCGTCCGAGACATGGGCGATGCCGGCGACGACCGTGCAGAAAATGATCGGCGCGATCAGCATCTTGATGAGTTTGATGAAGCCGTCGCCGAGCGCCTTCACCCATGGCGCGGTCGCATATTCCGGCCAGAGCCAGCCAAACAGGGC
>NZ_PDZR01000062.1 GCF_002891535.1 Methylocella silvestris
GGTCACGACCTTCTCTTCATTTAGCCTCCAGACATTAGAGCTTGCTCAATCGGGCGAATTTCTTCGCGCCGGCGTATATGTCGCTGTGTCGGTGTTTCTCTGTCTGTTGTTTGTTTGGCTCGGCTATATGGCCGCGACAGGCATCAATCTACAGGCAGCTCATTCTTGACGATAGATAAAGCGCGAAAGCGAAAAATGGCGAATAGCATTCTCGTAGCTTTGACACATGAGGCCTCCGCGGCCGCGACTCTATCGATGGCCGATGTGGCGGCGGACGTCGAACAGGCGGAGCGTATCGATGTGATTCACGTCAGGATCAACCCGCTGGCGACCATTATCGTAGGAGAAGAGATTCTCTCCGATGCGCGGCGAAAGGAAATTGATGACAGTAACGCTCAAGAAGCATCCGCAGTTAAGGCGGCTTTCGACGCGTGGTCGGTTGGCGGCGGGAACACTGGAGCGGCCCGTCCAGCTGCTGTATGGCTCGATGTTCTTGGAGACCTGCGCGCTCAAGTCGCCAAACTGGGTCGGACAGCGAATCTGATCGTCCTCGGGAAGCCAGACCCGGCGCGTCATCCACCTCATACTGCCGATGGCCGTGAAGCGCTCCATGCGGCAATTTTCGAGACAGGACGGCCGTTCCTGCTAACGCCACAAAATACGAGCCTGCCAATCGATGCTCATGTCGCTATTGCCTGGAAAGAAGGAGAGGCCGCAACGCGCGCGGTGCTAGCGGCTTTGCCCTGGCTCACTCGCGCTAAAGCAATCTCGGTCGTCGTCGTTTCAGAAGATAGCACACAATGGACTTGCCCCGGAAAAATGGAGAGGTTTCCTGAGATTTGAAAGGAAACCGCGATGGGGAAGCAGCAGCGCCGTTTCACGGCGGACTTTGAAAAGGAAGCTGTGCGGCTGGCGACGACCAGCGG
>NZ_PDZR01000063.1 GCF_002891535.1 Methylocella silvestris
CACCCCTATGTCGAGGCGCTGGTCATCGCGATCCTGCTCGGCATGGCGATCCGCACGGTTTGGGAGCCGGGCGCGCGTTGGAAGCGGGGCATCGCCTTCAGCGCGAAGCAGCTTCTCGAAGTTGCGGTGATGCTGCTCGGGGCCTCTATCAGCATCACCGCAATCGTCGCCTCAGGTCCGATCCTGCTCGGCGCGATCATCGCGACCGTGGTCGTCACGCTGACCTCGAGCTTCAGCATCAGCCGCGTGCTCGGATTGCCGGTTAAGATGTCGATCCTGATCGCCGCCGGCAATTCGATTTGCGGCAATTCGGCAATCGCCGCCGTGGCCCCGGTGATTGGCGCAGACGGCGACGACATCGCCTCCTCGATCTCGTTCACGGCGATTCTCGGCGTCGTCATGGTGCTCGGTCTGCCGCTGCTGATTCCGCTGCTGGCGCTGTCGGCGCATCAATATGGCATTCTCGCCGGGTTGACGGTCTATGCGGTGCCGCAGGTGCTCGCCGCCACCGTGCCGGCGGGGCTTGTCGCGGCGCAAATCGGCACGCTGGTAAAGCTCGTGCGCGTTCTGATGCTCGGCCCGCTGGTGCTGACGCTCTCGCTTGGCGCGCGCTATTTCCAGCCGGATGCGGCGGACGCCGGCAAGCGGCGCTTCAACCTGTTCAAGCTGGTGCCCTGGTTCATTCTGGGATTCCTTGGCCTTGCGACCCTGCGCTCGATGGGGCTCGTGCCTGACGTCGCGATCACGCCGCTGACCAAGACGGCTGGCCTGCTCACCGTGATATCGATGGCGGCCCTCGGGCTTGGCGTCGACGTGCGCGTGATCGGCCGCGTCGGCGGGCGCGTCACAGCCGCCGTGACCCTCTCGCTGATCCTGCTGCTCTGCATCAGCCTCGGCATGATCTACGGCTTAAGGCTCGG
>NZ_PDZR01000064.1 GCF_002891535.1 Methylocella silvestris
TCAACAAACTGAAAAACTGGCGCCGCTTGGCGACCCGCTACGACAAGACCGCCGAAAGCTACCGCGGCTTCGTCCTCATCGCCGCCGTCCGACTATGGATGAGGGTATTTGTCAACAGGACCTAGACTTACGGGCGGCGATTCTGTCACTCGTTTGGCTTGGACTTGTGCGGCAAAGTAGATCGTCGTGTAGTCGCGTGTGCCCGGCCGCGAGCTTGTCTCGTCGGCGGCCGCAGCAGTAGATTTCTGCGGTGACGGCGAAGGAGGACGTCGAAATTCAAAGGATCGCTCCTTGTCCCGCAGGATCGCTGCGAATGCCGGGCTCGCCCGATCGTGTAAAATCGACTGCCAGATCGCGCCCTGCGCCCCTACCGGCCAACCAACGCGCCGCCCTAGCGTCGGCGCAACCCCATCAGCGCTCTGGTCGCCCGGCTGGACGATCCGAACTGCGGAACGACAGCCGGCTTTATCGCAGAAAGGAGTGGACTCGCGCGGCGAAGAGAGCGTCACTGTGGAAACGAGGAAAGTGCCCCTGGTCTGGCTGACCTGCCCCACTGGCGATGCGGCCATGGCGGGGTTGTGGTGGTGACGGCGCGTGCCGTCCCAACGCAAGAAGGATCCTCGAAAATGTCGCACAGCAAACCCCTGCCCAAGATCGCTTCGCCGAAAGCCCGTCGGGCCGCGGCGGCCTCCCCCATCGCTGCCAATGACGCGAAGGGCGAGGCCCAAGCGCAAGCCGCGGCCATCGCCTGCCCCGACCCGAGGCCCAGGTTGGGGACTCATTCAGGTCCATGAAATCATTATGGCGGCAAGTGCGAGGCCGGAGAGATAGTTTTGCGCGTGGCGATCATATCTTGTTGCGACGCGTCGCCAGTTCTTCAGCTTGCAGAACATGCGTTCAATGACGTTTCGGCGTTT
>NZ_PDZR01000065.1 GCF_002891535.1 Methylocella silvestris
TAGGTCCTGTTGACAAATACCCTCATCCATAGTCGGACGGCGGCGATGAGGACGAAGCCGCGGTAGCTTTCGGCGGTCTTGTCGTAGCGGGTCGCCAAGCGGCGCCAGTTTTTCAGTTTGTTGAAGCAGCGCTCGATCCGATTTCTGAGGGCGTAGATGTGGCCATCGACGGGAACCTGAACCTTGCGACTGCGCCGTGTCGGAATGATCGGCGTGACAGCTCGTGCGACCATCGCGTCGCGGATCGCATCGGCATCGTACCCGCGATCGGCGAGCAGAACCCCGGGTTCCGGTCCGTCGGCTTCAAGGAGTGGCAACGCACCCGTGTAGTCGGAGGCCTGGCCGGGGGCGATATCGACGGCTACGGGGAGGCCAATTCCGTTCGTTCGGAGATGAATTTTCGTCGTAAAGCCACCTCGCGAGCGCCCGAGACCCTGAATATGAGTCCCCCCCTTGCGCCGGCGGCGCAATGATGGGCCCGGATCACAGTGCTGTCGATCATCTGGACCGTTTCCCCGACGCCTTCGGTGTCGTTCAGCACCTCAAGCAGCAGATCCCAAAGTCCCGAGAGGCTCCAGCGGCGGAACTGACGGTAGACCGTACCCCACTTGCCGAAGACTTCGGGCAGATCTCGCCACTGGGCGCCGGTGCGGGCGATCCAGAACACGCCGTCGAGCACCAGCCGATGATCCCGAGGCGGCCGGCCGCTGTGCGCACCGCGCGTGGTCACAAACGGCTCGAAGAACGCCCAC
>NZ_PDZR01000066.1 GCF_002891535.1 Methylocella silvestris
AGCTCAAAGAGTGATTGAAGAAGTAGTTAAAGAAAAGCCGACAGCTCGTTGGTTGTTTTTAACTCTTTCAACGAGAAATGCAATAGACGGTGAAACTTTAGAACAAAGTTTAAAAGACTTAACTAAATCGTTTCATAAGTTGTTTAGATATAAAAAAGTTTCTAAAAATTTACTTGGTTTTATGCGTTCAACGGAAGTTACGGTTAATCAAAATGATGGTAGTTATAACCAACATATGCACGTTTTATTATGCGTTGAAAATGCGTATTTTAGAAAAAAAGAAAATTATATAACTCAAAATGAATGGGTTGATTTATGGCAAAAAGCACTTCGAGTTAATTATCGACCGGTGGCTAATATTAAAGCGATCAAACCAAACCGAAAAGGCGATAAAGATATTCAAGCAGCAATCAAAGAAACCTCAAAATATTCGGTTAAGTCATCGGACTATTTAACCGGAGATAGTGAAAAAGATTCAGAAATTGT
>NZ_PDZR01000067.1 GCF_002891535.1 Methylocella silvestris
ATCGACGGCTTCTACAATCCGATCCGGCGCCACTCGGCGCTCGGCTATAGGAGCCCCGCTCAGTTCGAGCGAGCAGCAAACTGACGACCGTTTGCCTCTCCACTAAACCGGGGCAAGTCCAATTTCGTAAGTCGGTGACCTGGATTGCAGATAGTTGCCTGTGACGCCGCCACTCCATGCCTAAACTATGTAGGTGGCTCGATGCGAGACACGAGCGAGCGCGGTCTGGATCGTCCGCGAAAAGTGTCGGAGGCGCCGCTACACAATCCTGCACCTCGCGTGGCTTGCGCCCGAATCTTCACGTCCATCGTCAACGGCCGAACGCCGCCGCGGCCGCCTGCCGACTGGACTAGGTTGAGAACCCATACAGTCATTTGATTCTATGGTATCTATTCTCCATGATCTGAGTCGCGGGGGCGAATGTCATGGCGAAGAGTTTGTTTTGGCTGTCGGATGCGGCATGGGAGGCGCTGGAG
>NZ_PDZR01000068.1 GCF_002891535.1 Methylocella silvestris
CGCGTCGTTGTAGATGGTGTCGAAGTAGCGTGGTGGGCCGTCGGGAAAGACCGCGGCAATCGTGGTGTCCGCCGGCAAGTTGCGTGCTGCCCAGCCGGCTACCAGGGCGACCGCCCCGACGCTCCAGCCGCCGCTGGCGTAGTGGGTTGCGGCCAGGGAGCGGCACGCCCAGACGGCTTCGGGGGGAGCAACCCAGTGCACTTCGTCGAATGCACGGTAATCGACATTGCGCGGATAAATACTCGAGCCCAGCCCGCGCATCAGCCTGTTCGACGCGGGCTGCCCAAAGATCGTGGACCCGATGGTGTCCACGCCGATCAACCGCATGTCCGGGTTGAACTCCCGTAGCACTCGGGCGACACCTGCTGAATGTCCACCCGTCCCCACCGAGCACACCAGGACATCGATCCGGCCAAGCTGAGCGACCAGCTCCAGCGCCAACGACCGGTAGGCGCC
>NZ_PDZR01000069.1 GCF_002891535.1 Methylocella silvestris
CCCGGCTTGCCGCGCGGCAGATGCGGCTCCAGCGCCTCCCATGCCGCATCCGACAGCCAAAACAAACTCTTCGCCATGACATTCGCCCCCGCGACTCAAATCATGGAGAAAAGATACCATAGAATCAGAGGACTGTATGGGTTCTCAACCTAGGCCGCGCGCGGGAACGAAGCAGGACGCGATGCTCCGGCGACCTCAGGGCGCGACCCTTGCCGCCATCATGACGGCGACGGGCTGGCAGCAGCACTCGGTTCGCGGCTTCCTCGCGGCCGTGGTGCGCAAGAAGCTCGGACTGACGCTCGCCTCGGAAAGGACAGGCGACGCCCGGGTCTACCGTCTCCCGACGGAAGACAGCGGGCCGCCCGCCAAGGAAAAGGCGCGCCGGAAGGCGGCGTGACGATGTCTTCGGTCTCTTTCGATCGCGCCGCGTTGAATGCCGAGGCCGAGCGCTTTCG
>NZ_PDZR01000006.1 GCF_002891535.1 Methylocella silvestris
GAGCGTCTCGTGGGCTCGGTGGGTTTTATGAGAGACATAAGAGACAGGTCAGAACATATCCAGCGCGACGCGCGCCTCGTCCGACATGCGCGCCTGATCCCATGGCGGATCGAAGACGACGTCGACGACCACGCCCAGAATGCCGCCGACGGAATTGACCGCCGTCTCGACCGAGCGCGTCAATTCGCCGGCGACGGGGCAACCGGGCGCCGTCAGGGTCATGTCGACCTTGACCAGACGTTCGGCCGTCACGTCGACCTTATAGATCAGACCCAGTTCATAGATGTCGCAAGGAATCTCGGGGTCGAAGACGGTCTTGAAGGAGGCGACGCAATCGTCGGTGAATCTTGTGCGTTCGGCCTGCGGAATCGACGCGTCAAAGATCCACTTTGGCTCATGCGGCATCACCTCCGCAGCTTCGCCCAGGTTCTCCTCGACCATCGATTGATTCCTCATACCTTCCGCATGAACCGGTTCAAGGCTGGTCATGCAAATACCCTTTCCCGTTCGACCCACTCGCTATTGTCAGAAAGCGGTCCGCTTTGTCGGCGAGCGTCGCGCCGCTCACTATATGCGAATTTCCCGCCAAGATACGACCCAGCCGAGACGATTAACTCCGTCTGCGGCCTCAGGCGAACATCTTCTCCGCCTTGAGCAAAGCTTCGACCAGCTTATCGACTTCCTCGAAGGTGTTATAGAGCGCAAAGGACGCCCGGCAGGTCGAGGTGACGCCATAACGTCGCAGCAGCGGCTGCGCGCAATGCGTGCCGGCCCGCACCGCGACGCCGGCGTGATCGAGGATCGTCGCGACGTCATGAGCGTGAGCATTCTTCATTTCGAAGGAAATGATGGCGCCCTTGCCCTCGGCCTGACCGAAGATCCGCAGGGATTTGACCTCCGCCAGACGCTCATGCGCGTACTCGCTCAAGGCCATCTCATGCGCATGGATGCGGTCGCGGCCGAGCGCGCGCATATATTCGAGCGCAGCCCCGAGCCCAACGGCCTGGATGATCGGCGGCGTGCCCGCCTCGAAGCGGTGCGGCGGTTCATTATAGGTGACGTAATCCTGCGTCACATCCTTGATCATCTCGCCGCCGCCAAGGAAGGGCGGCATCGCTTCCAGCCATTTCGCCTTGCCATAGAGGGCGCCGATTCCGGTCGGGCCATAGAGCTTGTGGCCGGTCACGACATAGAAATCGACGTCGAGATCACGCACGTCGACCGGGAGATGAACGGCGCCTTGCGAGCCATCGACCAGGACGGGAATGCCACGCTCATGCGCGAGCCGGATGAGGTCCTTGATCGGCGTCACCGTGCCAAGCACATTGGACATATGGGTAATGGCGACGATCTTCGTCTTCGGCCCGAGCGCCGCCTCGAAACGCTCCAGCGAGAAGGCGCCGTCCTCGTCGACGTCGACCCATTTCAGCACCGCGCCCCTGCGCTCGCGCAGAAAATGCCACGGCACGATATTGGCGTGGTGCTCCATCACCGAAAGGACGATTTCGTCGCCCGGCTTGATATAGGCTTCGCCGAACGAGGCGGCGACGAGATTGATCGCCTCGGTCGCCGATTTGGTGAAGATGATGTCGTTGACCGACTCGGCATTCAGAAAGGATCGCACGCTTTCGCGCGCGGCCTCGAAGGCGTCGGTCGCGGCGTTGGCGAGAAAATGCAGGCCGCGATGGACGTTGGCGTATTCATGATAGGTCGCCTCGACCATGCGCTCGACGACCGCCTTCGGCTTTTGCGCCGAGGCGCCATTGTCGAGATAGACCAGCGGCTTGCCATAAACCTGCGTCGCGAGGATCGGAAAATCCTCGCGGATGGCGGCGACGTCGTAGGGCGCGGGGGCCGGACTATGCTTGTTCATGGCGCATCTCCGGCAGCCGGCGCCGCGCCTCTGGCCGACAGCCAGCACACGATCTTTTCGCGCAATTCGGCGCCCGTCGCCTCATCGAGAAGTTCGTCGACGAGATCGGCGGCGAAGGCCTCGAGCAGCAGCGCCTCGGCCTCGGCGAAGGGAAGGCCGCGCGTCTGCAGATAGAAAAGCTGGTTTTCGTCGAGGCCGCCGCAGGTCGCGCCATGGCCGCAGGCGACGTCGTCGGCGAAGATCTCAAGCTCGGGCTTGTTGTTCATGGCGACGCCATCGGACAGGAGCAGCGCCTTGCTCATCATCCGTCCGTCGGTCTTCTGCGCCTCTTTCTCGACGGTGATCTTGCCCTGGAACACCCCGACCGCTTCCTCATCGAGGACATATTTGAAGGTCTCGCGCCCGGCGCACCCCGTCCCCGCGTGTTCGACCAGCAAGGTCGTGTCGGCATGCTCGCGGCCGCGCAGCAGGGAGACGCCGCTGAGAGTCCCCTCGGAATCGGCGCCGTCGAAGCGCATGAAGATCTGGCGGCGCACGACGCCGCCGTCGCCGATCAGCCCGAAACTCTTGAACTTCACACGCGCGCCGAGGCGAACGATCATGCTCTCGATGCGAAGGCTGGAGCGGCCCATTCCCGTCATCGAGACGATATGGTCGCAGGCCGCCTCGTCGCCGACCGATACGATCAGGCAGCGATTGGTCTGCGCCGCCTGCGCGCCGAAATCCTCCTCGATCAGCCGCATCGAGGCGCCGGCGCCGACGATCAGCGCCGAGCGCGCATAGGAGGCGCGCGGCTCGCACGCGGTCGAGGCGTAGATGATGCGGATCGGCTCGGCGACCACGGCGCCGGGGGCGACCTCGATCACGACGCCGTCCTGCATCAAGGCGGCGTTGAGCGACACGATGGTGTCGGCGCCGCCGAATTCCTGCGCCGCCAGCAGCGCGATCAAATCGGGACGCCCGGCGGCGAGCACGGAAGCGAGCGACTGGATGACGACGCCTTCCGGCGCCGGATCCGACAATTGCGCGACGAACACGCCATCGACGACGACGAGACGACAGCCCGGCGCAGAGGCGGCGAGCTTTTCACGCAATGCCGCAAGCGAATCGGCGGAAGGCGCCTCGGCAAGCGGCGCGGCGGTGCGCATAAGCGCGCGCAGATCGGTATAATGCCAGGCCTCGATGCGCCGATGCGGCAGGCCCGCGTCATAAAATTTGCTGAACGACGTCTCGCGCAATTTTCGCGCGTCGGGGCCGCCGGGCAAGCCCGGCAGGGCGGCGTCGAACGCTTCGGCGAGAGCAGCCTCGGCCAGCGTGCGCGGCGGCGTCATTGGAGCGCTCATCTTCGTTCCCCCTCAGGCTGCGTCGGCGACATAATCGCGATAGCCGCTCTTTTCGAGCTCAAGCGCGAGATCGGCGCCGCCGGTCTTGGCGATCCGACCCTTGGCCATGACATGCACCGTGTCCGGCACGATATAGTCGAGCAGGCGCTGGTAATGGGTGATGATGAGGAAGCTGCGCTTTGGCGAGCGCAGGGCGTTGACGCCCGCAGCCACGACGCGCAGCGCGTCAATATCGAGCCCGGAGTCGGTCTCGTCGAGAATGGCGAGGGTCGGCTCGAGCAGCGCCATCTGCAAAATATCCATGCGCTTCTTCTCGCCGCCGGAGAAGCCGACGTTCAGCGCCCGCTTCAGCATATCCGGCTTGATTTCGAGCTTTTCGGCGCCGGCCTTGACACGCTTCATGAGTTCCGGCGTCGACAGCTCCTCCTCGCCGCGCTGCTTGCGCTGTGCGTTCAGCGCCGCCTTGAGGAAGGTCATGGTGGCGACGCCCGGAATTTCGAGCGGATACTGGAAGGCGAGAAAGACGCCCCTGGCCGCGCGGACATCGGGCTCAAGGCCGAGCAGATCGACCCCGTCGAGCAGGATCTCGCCCGCCTCCACGGTATAGTCCTTGCGCCCGGCGATGACGTAGGACAGCGTCGATTTGCCGGTGCCGTTCGGGCCCATGATGGCCGCGACTTCGCCGTCCCGCACGGTCAGGTTGAGATCGTCGAGAATGGGGCGGCCGTCGATCGAGACGGTGAGATTCTTGATTTCCAGCATGATCTTGTCCTTCGCGTTGCGGCGGGCGCGGGCCGCTTCGCCCTGCGCTTTCCGGCCGATGTATTGGCCAACGAGGCGGATTTCGCCTCAGACGACGGTTGGTCGATCGGTCGCTAGCCGACGCTGCCTTCAAGCGAGATCGCGATCAGCTTTTGCGCCTCGACCGCAAATTCCATCGGGAGCTGCTGCAGCACGTCGCGCACGAAGCCGTTGACGATCAGCGCCGTCGCCTCTTCCGCCGAAAGCCCGCGCTGCATGCAATAGAACAGCTGATCGTCGGAGATTTTCGACGTCGTCGCCTCATGTTCGAATTGCGTGCTGGTATTGCGTGATTCGATATAGGGCACCGTATGCGCGCCGCAGGAATTGCCGATCAGCAGCGAGTCGCAATTGGTGAAATTGCGCGCTCCCGTCGCCTTGCGGTGCGAGGAGACCTGGCCGCGATAGGTATTCTGCGACTTGCCCGCCGAAATTCCCTTCGAGATGATCCGGCTCGTCGTGTTCTTGCCGAGATGGATCATCTTGGTGCCGGAGTCGACCTGCTGGCGCCCGTTCGAGATCGCGATGGAATAGAACTCGCCGCGCGATTCATCGCCGCGCAGGATGCAGGACGGATATTTCCAGGTGATCGCCGATCCGGTCTCGACCTGCGTCCAGGAGATCTTCGACCGCGCGCCGCGGCAATCGCCGCGCTTGGTGACGAAATTGAAGATGCCGCCCTTGCCTTCCGAGTCGCCCGGATACCAGTTCTGCACCGTCGAATATTTGATCTCGGCGTCCTCATGGGTGACGAGCTCGACGACGGCGGCGTGAAGCTGGTTTTCATCCCGCTTGGGCGCGGTGCAGCCTTCGAGATAGGAGACGTAGGAGCCCTTGTCGGCAATGATCAGCGTGCGTTCGAACTGGCCGGTGTTCTGCTCGTTGATGCGGAAATAGGTCGAGAGCTCCATCGGGCAGCGCACCCCCGGCGGGATGTAGACGAAAGAGCCATCGGAAAACACGGCGCTGTTCAGCGTCGCGAAATAATTGTCGGTGGTCGGCACGACTGAGCCGAGATATTTCTGAACCAGTTCGGGATGCGTGTGGACGGCCTCGGAGATCGGGCAGAAAATCACCCCGGCCTTTGCGAGCTCATCCTTGAAGGTGGTGACGACCGAGACGGAATCGAACACGGCGTCGACGGCGACGCGGCGCTCGGGCGCAACGCCGGCCAAAATCTCCTGTTCACCGAGCGGAATGCCAAGCTTGGCGTAGACTTTCAGGAGTTCCGGATCGACTTCGTCGAGCGATTTCGGGCCGGCGGCCGTCTTCGGCGCCGAATAATAGTAGAGGTCCTGATAATCGATTTTAGGAAAATCGACGCGGGCCCAGGTCGGCTCGGCCATGGTCAGCCAGCGGCGGAAGGCGCCAAGACGCCATTGCGTCAGCCAGTCGGGTTCATTCTTCTTGGCCGAGATGAATCTGACAATGTCCTCATTCAGACCTTTTGGAGCCTTTTCAGACTCGATGTCAGAAAAGAAACCGTACTTGTACTCGCTGACGTCGATCGACTTGACGCGATCGACGGTCTCCTGGACCGCTGCCATATCTTTCTCCTCACCCTGCCGGTTTCAAGGACCGCCGGTTCAGACTTCGACCATAGACCGGGCGAGCTCCGCCGTCTTCAGCGGGTCGCGCCTTTAGCATTTACGCCATTTGACCAGACGCCCGCAGCGCCCTCGCCTTGACGGCGCGGACCCCCGTTTCGAGCGCCCTGACGAATGTCGCGCAATCGGCCTTCGTCGAATCCCAGCCCAGACTGACCCGGATAGCGCCGCGCGCCAAGTCCGGCGCGACGCGCATCGCCGTCAGAACATGGGACCGCTTCACCTTTCCGGATGAACACGCGGACCCTGAGGATACGGCGACGCCCTCGATATCAAGCCTCATGAGCAAGAGCTGTGCCTCGATGCCGGGGATCGCGAAACAGCTTGTGTTATGCAAACGCTCCTCGCCCTGGCCGAAGATGACGACCTCCGGCGCGAACCGGGCGATTTCAGCCTCGATCTCGTCGCGCCAGGACGACAATTGGCCTGAACTTTCGAGCCCTTCGCGCGCCGGCGCGAGCGCCGCCGCCAACCCTGCGATCGCCGCGACGTTTTCGGTGCCGGCGCGAAAGCCGCGCTCCTGGCCGCCGCCGCGAACCATCGTCTCTCCTATATGGGACGTCTCGTCCCTGAAGCAAAGCGCCGCCGCGCCCTGGGGGCCGCCGAACTTATGCGCCGATACGACAATGGCGTCCGCGCCGAGGCCGGCAAGGTCGCAATCGATCTTGCCGGCGGCCTGGACGGCGTCGCAGATGAGCGCGCCTCCCGCGGCATGCGCGAGCGCGGCGGCTGCGGCGACCGGCTGAATGACGCCGGTCTCATTGTTCGCCGCCTGCAGCGCCAGCAAGATCCGCCGGCCCTGATTCTGCCGCAAGGTCCGGCCCAGCTCTTCAAGATCGATCACGCCGCCCGGCGTTAATGTCGCTATTGCGACAGTCTCCGGCGCAAAACGATGTCCGGAAAGGACCGCGGCGTGTTCGCCGGCGCCGACCAGCAACATGTCGAAAGGTCCGAGGGCGCCCAGTCGAAGCGTCGGCGTCAGCGCCAGATTGAGCGCCTCGGTGCCGCCGGAGGCGAATACGATTGCTTTTGACGGCGCATTGAGGAAGGCGCCAAGCGCGATCCGGGCGTTTTCGATCAGCGCGCGCGCGGCGCGGCCCTCGGCATGAACGGAAGAAGCGTTGCCCGGCTGGTCGAGCACGCCGAGCATCGCCTCGCGCGCAGCCGGGCGCAACGACGTCGTCGCATTGTGATCGAGATAAGCGCGGATCGGCGGCACAGTCCATCATCCCCGGCATGAACCGCCCGTCGAGGGCGGGAAACCCTTCAAAGTGCTTGCAATCCGTCCCGCCGGACGTGCTAGAAAGGCCGGCGACGGTTGAAATCATGCCCGAGCGGGCGCAGACGCCGCGCGAATTGAGACAGGACGTGCGCGCGAAACAGGACGCCCCTCATCAACCGCGCTCGGGCGCCGATCCGGTCGCGGGGCAATCGGGTTCTTGGCCCGGCGAGCCCGATCAGCCGAATACAGCTCGCCGAAGGCGAGGCGCGGCCAGCCGCCCTGTTCCAGGCGCGCTGCATTTACCGCCGTTACGCGGCGAACTTTGAGCACAATTCACTAGAAGGCGCGCGACCAGGAAGTCAAGACGAAGCGCGGCCGCCAAGGCAAGCCGAACGCAAGGCCGCGACCCCCGCAGAGCTGTTATGGAGATAAAATGCCAGAAGTCATGTTCAACGGTCCAGCCGGCCGCATCGAGGGGCGGTTCCATCCCTCGACCGTCCGCGGCGCGCCGATCGCCATCATTCTGCATCCGCACCCGCAATTCGGCGGGACGATGAACAATCAGATTGTGTATAATCTTTATTACGCTTTCGCCGAGCGGGGCTTCGCCGTGCTGCGGTTCAATTTTCGCGGCGTCGGCCGCAGCCAGGGCGGCTTCGATCATGGCCAGGGCGAATTGTCCGACGCCGCCGCGGCGCTCGACTGGGCGCAATCGGTCAATCCCGAAGCCCGCGCCTGCTGGATCGCCGGCATTTCCTTCGGCTCATGGATCGGCATGCAGCTTCTGATGCGGCGGCCCGAGATCGAAGGCTTCATCTCGATCGCTCCGCCGGCCAATCGCTTCGATTTCTCTTTTCTCGCTCCCTGCCCTTCATCGGGCCTGTTCGTGCATGGCGATCAGGATCGCGTCGCCCCGCTGAAGGAGGTGACTGCGCTGATCGAGAAGCTGAAGACGCAGAAGGGCATCCTGATCGAGCACGCGGTGATTCCGGGCGCCAATCATTTCTTCGAAAATCGCGTCGAGCCGCTGATCGAAGAGGTCGGCATCTATCTCGACCGGCGTCTTGGCAATCCGCCGCGCCTGCCGACGCCGACGCGCAGCGAAGTCGCCGAGAAACGCGTCCAGGACTGAGCCGACCGCCATCCCGTACGGCGTCTTGCCGGTTAGCGTCACGCTTATGTTTCTCCCGCGACCGGCTCCGGTCGCGGACTTGCCGCACAGGCTGGTTCAATCTGATCGGAAAGCGCTCTAGGCTTTTGGCTCGGGGACTGGCACGTCAAAGGTGTTGAGCGTCACCGACACGAGGCAATAAAGCCCGACGAGATAGGAAAGTTCGGCCGCGCCATGCTGGCCGAACGCCTCGACCGCCACGTTGTATACGATCTCCGGCAAGACGCCGCCGCCGACGAGGCAGCTTGCGACATCATAGGCGATCGCCTCAGGCCGCGTGAGGTCGCCCGGCCGCTGACCGGCGACGATGGTGGCGATCTTTTCGTCCGAGAGACCGCGCAATTCGCCGACCAGCACATGGGCGTAGAGCTCATAGGCCGAGTGGAAATGCGCGCCGGTCACAAGGATCGCGACCTCGCGCACATTTTTCGGGAGCGTCGGATTGCTCGCGAGCGCCTTGACGAGATCCCAGCTTGCCTTGCCGAACGCCGGCTCGTGCAGCCAGGGATTCCACGGCCCGACAAGCGCGCCGTCCTCGCGCACGGCGATGAACCCCTTGAAATTGGCGGCGATTCCTTCGCTCATGTCGTTGTAGAGCGCGCGTTGTTCAGGCGTGAGGTCTGACGGGGCGATTAACGGAAGACGCATGGCAACTCCTGACGGCGCTCCCCGCCGAATCGGGAAGCCAGCATAGTCTTTCCCAAAATCTTATCGATTCAATGGCGCCAGAGAGTCGCAGCCGCTCAGCCCTGGGCCGGCGCGCGCGCGATCTGTCCGCCGGCGAGCGGCGCGCCGACGCCGGTCGTGGTGGGAAAGGTGATCGCGAGATTTTTCAGGCTCCTCACCGCCATATAGGCGAAGGCCTGCGCTTCCATGGCGTCGATCGACCAGCCGAGCGTCTCGGCCGGCGCAACCTTGCAGGGCAGGCGGCGCGCCAGTTCGCGCATCAGAGTCGCATTTCGCGCGCCGCCGCCGCAGACGACGGCAAGCTCCGGGCGCTGCGGCATCAGCGCGACCGCGCGGGCGATGGCCGCCGCCGTGAAAGCGGTCAGCGTCGCCGCCGCGTCGTTCGTCGAAAGCCCGGCGACCGGCGCCGCCGAAAATGCGTTGCGATCGAGCGATTTTGGCGCCGGCAGGACGAAGAACGGATGATCCATCAGCTCCGCCAAAATGCTTTCGTCGACGTCGCCTTCGGCCGCCGCGGCGCCGTTACGGTCCATCGCCTCGCCGGTGCGCGACAGCATCAGATCGTCGATAAGGGCGTTGCCCGGGCCGGCGTCACAGGCGATCGGCGTGTTTCCGGGCGCGCAGAAGGTGATGTTTGAGACGCCGCCGATATTGATGACGACCACCGGCTTTTCGAAGCCGGCGGCGGCGGCAAGGGCGCTATGGAACACCGGCACGAGCGGCGCGCCCTGCCCGCCCTGCGCCACATCGGCGGCTCGGAAATCATGCACCACGTCGATTCCAAGGGTCTGCGCAAGCGCGGGGCCGTCGCCGATCTGGACAGTGAGCCCGCTTTGCGGCCGGTGCAGAACAGTTTGCCCGTGGAAGCCAATGACCGTTATGTCCGCCGGCTCGAGATGCTGGATTTCGAGGAAGCGCTTGACCGCGACCGCGTGCCGGTCGGTAATCATCGCTTCGGCCTCAAGAAGCGAGCCGGGACGCGCCCGCTGGTCGCCTAGCGTTGCAGCGTCGGCGAGCGCGCGCCGCAACAAGGCGCGGTCCGCCTCGGCATAGGGAAAGGCGCTCACGCCGCCAAGGCGAATCTGGCCTTCCCCATCCGTCTCGATCAGGGCGACGTCGACGCCGTCCATCGACGTGCCGCTCATCAGGCCGATGGCTGTGACAGTCATTGCGGATCCTTTAGGAACATTTTCGGTCTCGTCCTTCGGGCTTATTCAAGATGGCGCGCCGCTCGCGCCTTGGAGCCGTGCCGCGGCGCACCGCAAACTTCACCCATACCAACGATATTGGCCAGATAGCGCGCCGCCGGTTGAGGAGAGGACGATGTTCGACGAATTCATGCTCCGGGTCAAAGTCCTTGATGTTCTGAATTCGACCCCATGCCGAAAAATCGCTTTCGTCTGCGCCGGAATGTCGATCATGGGCTATCATTACAGCTATCTCGCCGAACTCATCAACCGATGCAGCGTCGACATCCAGTTCGGGTCCTCCGACGGCGCCAACGGCCAATATGACGATAAAACCGATACATTACGGTTTGGCCGCCGCGACGCCGGCTTTTATGCGACGGGAGAGAGCCGGGCGCTGATCGTCCATGAATGCACCCATGCGATCATTGACGCCACTCATCCTGGCGGGATTGTCCGGCGCGCCGACAATGAGGCGACGGCCTGGATCGCGGAGACGATTTACCGGATGTTGACCGGCGAAAAAATGACAAAAACCGGCGCGTTTTACGAGTCGCTCTACGATGTCGCCGGCAAATCCATCGAAGCCGCTAAAACGGGCGGTCCATTCGTGATAGATCCGAGAGCCGTCAGCCTGATCGGCGGAACCCTTCGCGCGGGCGACGAGGTCCGCGCGAAGGCGGCCGGCAAGATGGTTCCCGATCAGGAAAAAATGAGCGGCATTCCCTACTAGCTCCGTGAATACCGCCAGTATTCATGTCGTTTTTATGAATGATTAACCGCAAGGCCGTGGTCCTTATTCGGTCTATAGTGCGCTTCTCTCTACCAGAACGAGAAACGCGACATGACTGGCAAAAGCGCTATCGCCGCAAGGCTTGGCGAAAGCGGCCTTCTTCTGCCGTCCCTGATCGGCGAGGCGCTACAGGCGAACGACCGTATCAAACTCCGCTTCAGCCTGTTGCAGGAGGCGTTGGCGCAGGCGCGCAATCCGCATGAGCGGCCCGCCACATTCGTCGCCGAACGGCAGTCGGCCGGGCTCGGCGACGCCCAATTCGACGCCATTGTCTCAGGCGCAAAAGCCATCGACGCCGACGCCATCCTTGCGCCCGGCGCCGGCGCCCTTCTCGCGGGGATCAAGCCCGACCTTGCCGCCATGCTGGCGCCGGTCGAGACAACCGATCCGACCGCGGCGGCAGGTTACGCGGCAAGGCTCGAACGTCTCGGCGCTTGCCTCGCAGGCCCGGACGGCGACGCCGTCAGCGCCGCCAAAATCTCCGCCATGACCTCGGGCCGGCGCGAGGCGGGCGACAGCCTGCATCTTCTGGTCATGGATCTGCACAAGGCGATCAACACGATTGCCGCGGCGAGCGCGCCGGAAATCATCGACGGCTGCAGCGCCCATGGCGCGAGCCCGCAGGACCGCGTGCGGATCGCCGCCTTCATGCGCGGCGTCAATCGCACCCGCGCGCTCGCCTTCGGCCACCCGGGACTGGGCGCGACGGCTGTACGCACGGGCGCCTCGCTGACGATCCAGAACGATATCGGCACGACCGACGCGCATGTTCTCGTCGTCCACGTCGGGGATCAGAGCGTCGCCGTGACCTACACCGACGTGCACCGGCCCCGCGCCAAATTCTTCATCGGGATGTTCGCCGGAGAGGGCGTCGAATTCGGTCCCATGAGCGAACATCAGACGCGGGGCATCGGCGAAGAAGATGTCTTCTATCTGCTGACCGGCCGCTTTTCCGGCCCCGAGCCGGCGCTGCTCTCCTTCCTCGAAGCGCTCGGCGCGCGGCTCGTCTTTCTCATTGACTGGAACAAGGCGCGCAAGGCGCTGCAGATCTTTGCCGGCAAGGAGAGCGCGGCTGAACTGCTGGCCTTCGCGGCAGCCAAGGAGTATGGCCATCGCGCCTTTCTCGAACTCGGCGGCGCGGACCTTGTCTTCGACGCCGTGCGCAAGGTCGCCGCCGGACGTATTCCGTATGGGGCCCGGCTCGACGACGCGCTCGGCCGCGCGCCAACGCGCGATTTTCTGCGCGAGGTATTGCGGCGGACCAGCCTTGGCCTTGCCGCCGGGCGCTCGGCGCGACTGATCCGCGATGAAATCCAGGCCGATCTGTCGCAAAGATTTGAAAGCGCCGAAGCGACGCTCCTCGTGCTGATCGTGCGCCATCTCGGGCTCTCCCGCATGCTGGCTGGTTGGCTCGCCGACTTGACGTCCGGCGGCGCGACGGACCGGCGCCGCTTTGCCGCCCGCTCCGCTCTGCTTGAAAAAAAGGCCGATGCGCTGACGCTCGCAGCGCGCGAAATAGCGGGCCGCCTCAGCGGCGCCGACGTCCTGCTCCACCTCGTCAATGCGGTCGAGAACGCCATGG
This sequence comes from Methylocella silvestris, assembly GCF_002891535.1. Lineage (GTDB taxonomy): Bacteria > Pseudomonadota > Alphaproteobacteria > Rhizobiales > Beijerinckiaceae > Methylocapsa > Methylocapsa silvestris_A. Next base: position 12,267 of record NZ_PDZR01000006.1, read on the forward strand.
ACGCGCTGGACGAATGCGCCTTCCTGATCAGCCTTCGTCCCGAGGCGGAGGCTTTGGACGTGGCGGAAGTCGAGCTTTCGACCCTCGCCAGCATCGGGCTCGAAAGTTTCAGCCATCTCATTCGCGCCTGCGAGGCGGCGATGCTTGCGCCAGCCGGCCCGCGCGCTGACGTCACAGACGCGCTGCGTTCGATCGACGCCGTGCTCGACGCCGAACATCGCGCCGACGCCGCCCTGCGCGAGGCGATGCGCGCGTGCTTCGGCGCGCAGGGTCTTGACGCGCGCGGCCTGACGCTACGGCTCGAAGTCGCGCGTATGATCGAGGCCTCGACCGATCACCTCGCTCATGCGGCGCTGGCCCTGCGCGATCATGTCCTGAAGGAGTTGTCCGCATGATCCAGCAAAGTTTTGAGCCGGTCTTCATCGGCGCCACGGGGGCCGAGGACGCCCCAAAAAGTTTCGGCGCAAAAGAGCTGGGCTCGAAGGCGGCGATGCTCTGGCGCATGAATGCGCTCGGCTTTGCCGTTCCGCCCGCCTTCGTCCTGCCGACGGCCCTCTGCCGACCCGCCAATGCCGGCGAGCAGCCTGCGCTTGCCGCCATCGACGAAGGGTTGCGCGCGGGCGTCGCCTTTCTCGAACAGGCGACGGGACGACGCTTCGGCGACGCCCGCCGGCCCCTGCTCGTCTCGGTGCGCTCCGGCGCCGAACGCTCGATGCCGGGGATGCTTGAGACGGTGCTCGACGTCGGCCTCAATGAGGTCACGCTGCGCGGCCTGATCCGCCTGACCGGCAATCCGCGGCTCGCCTTCGACTGCCGGCGCCGCTTCATCGAGAGTTTTAGCGAGGTCGTCGGCGGCGTCGCTCCGTCCGCCCTGGCGCAGCGCCTCGCCGCCCTGATGGGCGAAGAGGACGCTTTGAACGAAGCCGAGCTCGATTGCGAGGCGCTGGAGCGGCTCGTCAAGGATTTCGAGGCGATCGCCGCGCGCGAATGCGAGACGCCTCTGCCCGACGATCCTTTCGAGCAATTGGCCGGCGCAGCCCGCGCCGTCTATCGCTCCTGGGACAGCCCCAAGGCGCGGGAATATCGCCGCCTCAATGCGCTCGAAAGCCTGCAGGGCACGGCCGTGACCGTTCAGGCCATGGTCTTCGGCAACGCCGGCGGACAATCGGGCGCGGGCGTCGCTTTCTCGCGCAACCCTTCGACCGGAGCGAAAGAGCTTTACGTCGACTTCCTTCTCGACGCGCAGGGCGAGGACGTCGTCTCGGGTCGTCGCACGCCGGGCGGCGCCGCGCTTCTGATGGCGCGTCTGCCGCAGGCGGCGCAGGAGCTTGACCTCGCGGCGGCGCGGCTGGAAGCCGAGTTCAAGGACGTTCAGGATATTGAATTCACCGTGGAGGAGGGAAAGCTCTTCTTCCTGCAAACCCGCGCGGCCAAACGCGCGCCGCTGGCGGCCGTGCGCATCGCCGCCGATCTGAAGCGCGAGGGCGTCATCGACGCGGCGACCGCGCTGCAGCGCATCGAGGGGATTGATCTTGCAACCCTCGGCGAGCAGCGCTTTGTCGGGTCCGCCGAAGCGGTCGCGCATGCGACCGCAGCCGCGCGGGGCGTCGCGAGCGGGCGCGCCGCCTTCGACAGCGAAAGCGCCAAGGAGCTGGCGGCCGCGGGCGATCCCGTCATTCTCGTGCGGCCGGACGTTTCGACCGAGGACATCGCGGGCTTTGCCGCCGCCGCCGGCATCCTCACCGCGACCGGCGGGCGCACCGCCCACGCCGCGGTTGTGGCGCGGCAGATGGGCAAGGTCTGTCTCGTCGGCTGCGCCGCGCTGCGCATCGCCCCTTCGTGGCGCGAGGCGCAGCTTGGCGCCCACACCGTCAGGCAGGGCGATTTTCTCTCCCTCGACGGATCGAGCGGCGAGATTTTCCTAGGGCGCCGAGAGATCGTGATCGAGCGCCCGGAAACCGAACTCGCCGAAATCGCCTCCTGGCGCGAAGCGCGCAAGGCGGGCTGAGCCCGCCGCCACGCCATCAGTTGCGCGCGGCTTGATAAGCGCGCGGCGCCACGCTACGGACAGCGCCATGTCCGAAGATTTTCGCCCCCGCTCCGAATTCCTGCAGACGCTGCTCCTGCGCGGCTATGTGCATCAATGCTCCGACCTCGAGGGCGTCGACGCCAAGGCGCAATCGGGCGAACTTGTCGCCTATATCGGCTTCGACTGCACCGCGCCGTCGCTGCATGTCGGCTCGCTCGTTCAGATCATGATGCTGCGCTGGCTGCAGAAAACCGGCGGCAAGCCGATCGCGCTGATGGGCGGCGGCACGACGCAGGTCGGCGACCCGTCCGGCAAGGACGAAAGCCGCAAGATCCTCTCGCTTGAGGCGATCGAGGCCAACAAGGCCGGCATCGCCAGCGTCTTTTCCAAATTCATCGCCTTCGGCGAGGAAAAGACGGAAGCGCTGATGGTCGACAATGCGGAATGGCTGACGGCGCTGAAATATGTCGACTTCTTGCGCGACGTCGGACGGCATTTCTCGGTCAACCGCATGATGGCGATGGACTCCGTCAAGCTGCGGCTCGAACGCGATCAGGAGCTATCCTTCCTCGAATTCAACTATATGTGCCTGCAGGGTTATGATTTCGTCGAGCTCAACCGGCGCTACGGCTGCGCGTTACAGATGGGCGGCTCCGACCAGTGGGGCAATATCATCACCGGCCTCGATCTCGGGCGCAGGCTCGGGACCCCGCAGCTTTACGCGCTGACCTCGCCGCTGCTGACGACGGCGTCCGGCGCCAAAATGGGTAAGACGGCGCAAGGGGCGGTCTGGCTCAACGAGGACATGCTGCCGGTCTTCGACTATTGGCAGTTCTGGCGCAATTGCGAGGATCGCGACGTCGGGCGCTTTCTAAAACTGTTCACGGAATTGCCGCTCGACGAAGTGGTCCGGCTCGAATCCCTCGGCGGCGCCGAGATCAACGAAGCCAAGAAGATCCTCGCGACGGAAGCCACCAGCATGGCGCATGGGCGCGCGGCCGCGCTTCTCGCCGAGGAAGCCGCGCGCAAGACCTTCGAGGAAGGCGCGCTCGCCGAGAGCCTGCCCTCAATCAACATCGACGCCGCGGAGATCGAGGCGGGACTTGGCGTTCTCGCCGCTTTCGTCAAGGCCGGACTGGTGGCTTCGACCAGCGAGGCGCGCCGGCAGATCAAGGGCGGCGGATTGCGCGTGAACGACGCGGCGGTAAGCGATGAGCGCGCGGCGCTTGCGCGCGGCGACGTCGCCAGCGGCGTCATAAAGCTTTCGCTCGGCCGCAAACGGCATGTGCTGCTGAAGCTTGTCTGATTTAGGAGAGCGGCGGCCGTGCGCCGGCGTTACTGCCCGGCCCCCGGGATATGCTGCCCTACGCCGAAAATCTGCCGGAAGATGCCGGGCGCGATGGCCGAAAGCGGATTGATGCTGAGCGTCGGCGTGCTGACCGTCCCCTCGACACGATAATTGACGCCGATCAGCCCCTCATTGGCGCCGCCGCCGAGAATGAGGCCGACGACGGGGATTTTCGAGAACAGATTATTGACCGCATAGGCGGGCACGAAGGTGCCTTTCATGTCGACCGCGTCGCGCGCGAAATCGATCCAGCCGTCGACGGTAAGCCCGATGGCCTCGCCATTGATGACGCCGTCATGCAGTTGCAGTCTGGTGCCGGCGCGATCGAACCGCACCTGCAGACGGTTGAAGGCCATTGCGCCGGCGTCGATGTTGCGCAGCTTGTCGGCGGCGTCGCCCGCCGGAGCGCTTTCGGCGACGAGGCGGCGCAAAGCCGGCTCGTCGCGCAGCACGAAGGCATTGATGACGAGCGTTCCCGACATTGCCGGGCCAAGCTGCATATTCGCCTGTAGCTGCCCCCGCTCCATATGCCGGTAGAGATCGGTAAACAGAAGCAGCGATCCGGCGTCGTCGGACAGCATCGTCAGTTGCGAGGCGTTGGAGGGTCCGGCGAGATTGCCGGAAACGGTGTCCCGGCCGAAACGGCCGGCGAAGGAAAGCTGCTTGAACTGATCGCCTCGCTTCAGCATGCGCAACTCAAGCCCGCTGAGAACCTGCTTGTTGTAGCCGGTCAGCAGGGCGGATTTCACGTCGAGATCGATTTCCTTGATCGCCGCGGTGGATGCCCCGGCAGCCGGCGCTCCCGCTACAACGCCAGGGGCGGGCGTTGCATCGGCCGATGAAGCGAGCAGGGTTTTGAGGAACGGCCGCGCGTCGATCGTCTGGGCGCGCACGGTGACCTTGAGCGTTTCGCCGACCTTCAAGGCCTCCAGCCTGGCGTCGTCGCCGGTCGAAAATTTTACCTGAGGAAATTTCGCTGACTGGATCGATTGATCGGCCGCGAGCTCGATCTGGCCACGCGCCTGAAGCGTCCCGGCGTCGAAGGCGATCTGGTCGAGCACGCTTTGACCGTCCGTGACGACGAGCGCAAATTTCGCCTTGCCCGGCCGCCCCAGAGGCTTCGAGGCGCCCGGCCAGTCGATCGCCGCACGGCTCAAATCGAGCTCAACCTCCGCTTTGACATTGGGGCCCGCTCCAAGCGGCGCGCTGATCGCGGCGGCGATCACGCCGGTTACGCCTGGAACGCCGCCAAGTCCCTGCCGGGCGCGGGCGGCGTCATCGACAAGGACATGCACATTGGCGAAAGCCGGCTTGCCGGCGGGCTGAGCCAGTTCGACCGTCGCCGGGGCGCCGAACATCTTGCCCTGCCCGCTCGCCTTCAGCCCGGTTGAATCCACGACGATGTTCAGCGTAGCCGCATCGAGCGGCTCCTTGCCCAGAATATTGTCGGCGGTGAAATTGGACGCCGTCGCGTTGATTTTCAGGCTGGTGTCGGCCGGCCCCATTTTCGGGCCGAGCCGCAAATCGACCTCGAGCCGGCCATCGACCTGACCGCGCAAGGTCGCCGGGTCGAGCGGCAGGCTGGCGTAGGGCTTGAGCGCCTCGCGCGAGAGCAGTTCGCTCACCGCCTCGACGGCGCCCGAGACATTGGCGACGATCGCCGCCGGGACCGGTCTTTGCTCGGAATCCGGGATGTGGAAGGAGCCGCCCGGAGCAATTGTCAGAATGCGGCCGGCGCCGGCTTCGACGAGGCTGGGGCTTGTCGTCGTGAAGGTCGTCGATCGGCCGGTGACATGTCCGACGCCATCGATGCCGGTCAAAGGCGGCGCGCCGTTCAGAAATTCGACGCTTCCCCCGGACACGACGAAATCGACCAGGAGCGCCTCGTCCGGCGGCGAATGCTCGTTGCGCATCGACTCGAGGTCGGCGGCGCTGAAGTCGAGCCGCATCGAGCCCTGCCGAATGACGCCCGCCCCGACATGGTCGAGCAGGTAATTGCGGATGGGCGCGGCCATGAAGGACGGCCAGAGGCGCGTGACGATCGAAACCGGCGTCGGATCGATCGAGGCGCCGAGGCGCACGCGCGGCCCGTTGGTCCAGTCGACATCGCCCGTCATGGAGAAGCCCGCCTGCGGGCCGCCGAGCATGAATTTATCGATGATGAATTTCTTGTCGGCGAGAAACAGCCGCCCCGTCAGTGAGACAAGATCGAGGACCACGGGCTGTTGACCCGGACGCTCGGGCGCGGCGACGAGGGGCTCCGGCGCGCCGAGCTCGACGGTCCAGGCGTCGCCCTCGCGCTCGGGCAGCGCGAGGAAGCCGGAGACCGCGCCATGCGATTGGCCGGCGACCAGCGTCACCGGATCGACCATGATGCGTCGCTTGCCGCCGTCCCAATGGACGCCGCCCTTGATCTCATCGACGATCAGCGGCTCGTCGTTCGGATCATCGAATCGCAGATAGCCAGAGCCAAGGCCGAAAGTCGCGACCGCCTCCGACAGCACGCCGTCGGCGCGCAGCCCGATGTCCACATGCGCCGACAGGGGCATGTCGAAATCGGCGCCGATCGTGCGGACGCCGGTCGCGAGCAGGATTTCGTCCATCGACAGATTTTGCAAGGAGAACGTCAGCCGCCGGTCGGCGCCCGGCTGGCCGCTGGCGAGCCCGCTCGCCGACCAGCGCCCGTTCGGCCCGTCGACCGACAGGTCGAAACGCGTGCCGGCGTCGGTCTTGTCGAAGGCGAGGTTGACGCCGTCGAAGGTCATCTTCTGATTGGAGGTGCGGTCGTCAATAACGATGCGCCCACGCGTGATGCCGACCCGGTCGACGGCGGCGATCTGGCTGTTTGGACTGGTCAAAGCGTCGATCACGAGACGCATGGCCGAAGACAGCTGCTTGACGAGCAGCGCGCGAGGCTTTGGCTGAGCGGGCGGCTCGGCGGCGGGCGCGCCGGCCGGGACCGCCGGTTCGGACGGCGCGACCGCCGGGATCGCCTCCCGGCGCAAGGATTCGGCGAGCGGCGGCGTGATGGCGACGGCTTCCTCGGAGCCGCCGCCGGCAAGCTGGGCGATAGACCCATCGGGCAGCAGGGCGAGCCGCAGTTCGACATCGAAAATTTCAAGCCGCTTCGGCGCGATCTTGCCGCCGGCGAGCGACAGGAGATCGACCGAGACCTCGGCGCGCGGCGCGCTGAGCAGGGTTCGTCCCGACTGGTCCTTGACGACGAGCCGGTCGACGCCGAGCGTCGGCGAATAGCCGCGCTGCAGCATGGACGTCTGGCCGAAGGCGAAATCATAACCGTGACCGAAACGCTGATCGAGCGCCTGGGCGATGCTCGGGCCGAGCCCGTCGATCGCCATCGGCCCCTGCGCCAGACGGACGACCAGAAACACGCCCATGGTGACGAGGACGGCGAGAAGGGAGGCGACGACATAAGCGCAGGAGCGCGCAAGCACGGGCAGCCGGCCACGCGCCCTGAGCCGAGGAAGATCGACCTCGACCGCAAACTCCGCCGGCTTGTCCGGGACGGCGCGCTCTGGCGAGTCCTCACGCTGTTCGACCAACCGCTCGCGGCCTTTCATGCAAGCTGAAGCTGGAAACTTCAATGCTACGCGAATATAGGGAAACTGTCGAAGCCAACGCTTTCCTTGAAGCGATGGTTCGCGGTCATGAAACGCCTCGTCCGTCACCGCGTCCGCTCGCGACGCGCGACACTGCGGGCGCGGCGTGTCGATGCGGCTTCGGCTCCGGGAAGCCCCTGATTTATCAACTGCGGCGCGCTCGCGGCTCTAACAATTGTGTTTCAAATTGAGGAAAGATCGATGGCGGTCCATTGCGACGAAAGGAAGGCGGCATGACGCGCGCGGCAGGCGGAAAATGGGAGCCGGGAACGGTTGCGCCGGAGTTCAAGCTTCCCGGCGATAACGGCGAGCCGATCTCCCTGCAAAGTTTCGAGGGGCGCAAACTGGTGCTCTATTTCTATCCGAAGGACGACACGTCGGGCTGCACCAAGGAAGCAATCGACTTCAATCAGCTGAAACCGGAATTCGCGAAGGCCGACGCCGCGATCCTTGGCGTCTCGCCAGATACGACCGCAAGTCACGTAAAATTCAAGACAAAGCACCAGCTCGACCTCGACCTAGCCTCGGACGAGTCGAAGGCAATGCTCGGCGCCTATGGCGTCTGGGTCGAAAAGAGCATGTATGGCCGCAAATATATGGGCGTCGAACGCACGACGCTGCTGATCGACAGGCAGGGCGTCATCGCGCAGGTGTGGTCCAAGGTGAAAGTGCCGGGGCACGCCGAAGCCGTGCTGGCGGCGGCGAAGGCGCTGCCCTGATCGGCAGGCCGCGTAAAAACCGGTCAGGACGTCAGAACGGGTTCCAGGTCGAGGCCGGCGTGAATTTCAGATAGCTGACGTTGAAGCCGAGCCGGGCGCCGACGCCGGAGCGGATAGGCACGACATAGACGTCGTCATTGATCAACGCGGTGACTCCGAAGCCGCCGACAAGATAGGCCGATCCGTCGACGCCGCCGAAGCGGCGGAAGATGGCGTTGGTCGCGGGCAGATTATAGACGAGCATCATGGTGCGGTCGCCGTCGGCGCCGGCGTCGAGCCCAAGCGACGGCCCCTGCCAGAAGACGCGCAGATCGCCGGCGTTGCGGGTGTGCATCACGCCCTCGCCATAGCGCAGGCCGCCGAAGAAGGCGCCTCCTGCCTCCTGGCCAAGGATATAGCCGTTCGGCTTGCCCCAGCGCTGCGTCGCCGATTCGACGGCCTGGGCGAGGCCGCGCGAGATTGAGCCGAAGAATTTGTGGCCGTCGGCGACGATGTCGTCCGGCGAATATTCGGCCGGCCGCTCGGATCCTGGATTGGCGGAAGCAGCGCCGCCCAGCCCGATCCACGAGGCGCCCGCCAGGGCGGCGAGATTTTGGGTGAACTCCCTTCGCGACCGCATGTCGATCCTCCGCGCTTATCCTCGCGCCAAACGCCGCGCTCTTATCGCGAGCATTGCGGCAAGAGGGTTAATGAACCGTTGCGGATGCTGAAAACGCGCTTAATCGGCCGCGCCAAGCGGCTGCGGCGAAGCGGTGAAGCCGGCGAGCTACGGGCGAATGGCGTTGCGATCGCCCCAGGCGATGAAAGGCCCGTTGCGGAATTGGCGCCCGGCCTTGCCATATTGCAGCGGATGGCGCTCGCCATCGAGCACGATGCCGCCGGCGGCGCGCAAAATGGCGTCGCCCGCCGCCGTGTCCCATTCCATCGTCTGGCCGAAGCGCGGATAGACGTCCGCGTCGCCCTCGGCCACGGTGCAGAATTTCAGCGAAGACCCAGCGGCCCGGCGCTCGTGAATGGGCAGGCTGGCAAGAAAGGCTTCGGTCTCGGCGTCAAGATGCGAGCGGCTCGCCAGCGCGGTCAGGCCATGCGAGGGCGCCGTGCGGACATGGATGGCGCGGCGCTCCCCGGGCGGCGGCAGCGGCGCGCCGGGCTCGACGAGGCAGCTTGTCGCGACCGCTCCGCCGATCCAGATCCGCCCGAGCGCCGGGGCGTAGACGACGCCAGCGACCGGCGCGCCATCGACGATGAGGGCGATGTTGATGGTGAATTCGCCACTGTGCTGCAGGAATTCGCGTGTGCCGTCGACGGGATCGACAAGAATGAAGTTTGCGCCTTCGACCGTCTTCTTGCCGTGGGCCGAGGCCTCCTCGGCGAGGACCGGATAGGCGGGGAGCCGCTCGGCGAGACGCTCGAGGATAATCGCCTCGGCATATTCGTCGGCGTCGCAGACGGGGCTTTTGTCCGGCTTGTGGCGGGCGTGGGCGTCCGACGTGTAGACCGACATCACGGCGATGGCCGCCTCGACGGCGATTTCCGCGAAAATCTCGGCCGCTGCATCGCGATCGATCGGCGCCCCATTCGGCGCCGCGTCGACAACAGGATTAATTTCGAAAGCCATGAAATATCCAGGTTCCGCCCTGACCACGCCTTTTTGGCGGCGATCGGCGCGGCGTGGTTCCGAGCGTCACAGTAACTTAGGAACGGCGCGTCGCAAAATAAAGTAACACGCAAATTATTTAACAATCAGGCAATATTCGTGAAATCACAACTTCGCGCGCGCCTCGGCGCAAACGGGTTTTGTGACGCACGCGCTCACTATCGCCTTCGGAAGGTCGATCAACTTCGTCGGAAGGGCAAAAGAGTTCAACGCATTGAATATTGACGGGCAAAAAAATTTATATCTGGTTAATGTTTCTCTAGCCTTCCGATTTTTCCATCATCTGGGCAAAACGGCGGAACAGATAATGGCTATCGCGCGGGCCGGGCGAGGCTTCGGGATGATGCTGAACCGAAAAAGCCGGCCGGTCGGTCAATTCCAGGCCGCAATTCGAGCCGTCGAACAGGGAGCGATGCGTCTCGCGGGCGTTTTCGGGCAGACTCGAAGGATCGACCGCAAAGCCGTGGTTCATCGAGACGATTTCGACCTTGCCGGTGGTGAAGTCCTGCACCGGATGATTCGCGCCATGGTGGCCCTGGCGCATTTTGACGGTCCGCCCGCCGAGGGCGAGCGCCAGCATCTGATGGCCGAGGCAAATGCCGAAGGTCGGGATCTTCGCCGCGAGCAACTCCTTGATGACCGGAACCGCGTATTTGCCGGTCTCGGCGGGATCGCCCGGACCGTTCGACAGAAACACGCCGTCCGGTTTCAACGCGAGAATTTCCGCCGCCGTCACGGTCGAGGGCGCGACGGTCACGTCGCAGCCGGCCTCGGTGAGGAGTCGCAGGATGGTGCTTTTGACGCCATAATCGATGGCGACGACCTTGAACTTGCCGCCCTCCGCGGAGCCATAGCCGCTCGCCTGCGTCCAGGGAGTCTGGCTCCATTCGTAACGCTGCGTCGAGGCGACGCTCGGCACAAGGTCCATGCCTTCGAGGCCGGGCCATTCCGCCGCGAGCCGCTTTAAATGCTCAAGGTCGAATTCGCCGTCGGGAGAATGGGCAATCACCGCATTGGGCATGCCGCTGTCGCGAATCAGCGCAGTCAGCGCCCGCGTGTCGACGCCGCAAAGGCCAATAATGCCGCGGCTTTTGAGCCAGCCGTCGAAATGGCGCGTCGAGCGGTAGTTCGAAGGGCCGGTGATCGGCGCATGCACGATCGCGCCGCGCACGCCGGCGGCGGCCGCCGGGTTGCTGGTCTCAATGTCCTCGTCATTCGCGCCGACATTGCCGATATGCGGAAAGGTGAAGGTGACGATCTGCCCGGCATAGGAGGGGTCGGTCAGTATTTCCTGATAGCCGGTCATCGCCGTGTTGAAGCAGACCTCGCCGACCGCCTCGCCGATTGCCCCCAGGCCGACGCCCTCAAGCACGAGGCCGTTGGCCAGCACCAGAAGCGCGGTCGGGCGGGGAGCCGGCCAAATGGGGGCCGACGCTTTGTCTTGATCCAAGGTCATGCTCGCTTTACACCCATGCGCCGGAGCGCGATGCGTCCCGGCGGGATGCTCGCGTTGTTTAATGTGGTCGCCCCCGTGACGCCGGTCGATCGCGCGCCGGCCGCCCCTGCGCGGACAACGGCCGAAGGCTCAAATCCATGTGGGGTTTCGACCGGCGCAAAATTAGAGGCAAGGGCGCCTCGCGTCAATTTGTGGCGGTTTTTGCCGGCTTTTTGGAAAGTTAACGACCATGTCGATGCGCGAAGATTTTACGAGCGAGCTCAAGCTGGCGATGAAAGCCGGCGACAAGGCCCGCGTCGGGGCCATCAGAATGATCACGGCAGCGCTGAAGGATAAGGACATCGAGGCGCGCGGCCTCGGCAAGACGGTCAGCGACGACGATATCCTCGCCTTGCTGCAAAAGATGGTCAAAAGCCGCCAGGAATCGCTCGAAATCTACGAAAAAGCCGGCCGCGACGACCTCGCCCGACAGGAGAGCGGGGAGATCACGGTGATTCGGGGTTTCCTGCCCGAGCCGCTCGACGACAGCGCGGTCGAGGCCGCGATCGCCGCCGCCATCGCCGAGACCGGCGCTGCCTCGATCAAGGACATGGGTAAGGTGGTCGCCGCGCTCAAGGCGAAATATGCCGGGCGGATGGATTTCGCCAAGGCCAGCGCCGGCGTCAAGGCAAAGCTCAACGCGGCGTGACGAGGCGGCTTCGGCCGCGGAGCGTGCCCGGATACGATGATTTATCCTTAGGGATGCTCTGGCCGAGGATCAGATTGATAATGTCGTTGGTCAGCGCAACGGCGAGATCCGGGCCGGAGCTGGTTTGATCGACCGTGACGCCGAGGGCATTGATCAACACGAAGGCCCCGGCGTCGGAGGCGACCACGCCCGGCTGATCGCTGGCGGCGAAGGCAATATAGGATCTAAACCCCTCGAGATCGCCGTCTTTCCAGACGGTGGCGGGAAAATTCCCGGCGGCGGGGCTGAGGAACCAGCCGAGGCCAAGGCTCTGATCGCCCCACTTGACGGTCGTCGCCGACGATTGGGTCGCCGCCAGCGTCGTCGATAAGGCGTTGGAGACAAGTCCCATGTTGAACAACAGCCATTGCAGGATGTCGGCGGTCGAGGCGACGATGCCGCCTGCCCCGAAATAGGCGGGAAATAACGGCCAGCCTGGCGTTGCGGCCGAGAAAGGCGGCTTCGGCTCAATTGAATAATCGTAATTATAGCCTAGAGGGAGATGCTCCAGCGAGGCCCAGTCGAAGAAGCAGCAATTCAGGCCGAGCGGCTTGAAGAGTTTTGCCGCGACGAGATCGGTGAAAGTACGCAGCTCGAGACTGCCGCCGGACAGAACCGCGGCCATCAAGGCGAAGCCGAGATTGGAATAGAAATACTGTTGGTTGAGCCCGGCGAGAGGCGGCGGCGAGGCGTTGAGATAACTGAGCATCGCCCTCTGCGAATAGGGCTGCGGCAGAAACGGCGGCAGATCGGTCGGATCGGCAAGATTATCCGCCGGCAGGCCGGAGCTATAGCTCATCAGGCTGTCGAGCGTGATCGCGCCGAGCTTCGCGCTGATCGGCAAGGGACCATTGGGCGCGGTGTACTTCGCCAGAGTTTCCCCGCTCGCCCCGCTTCGAATCGCGTAAGCATAAAGCGTCGAGGTGAATGTCTTCGACACAGAGGCGATCTCGAAGGGCGTGTGCGGATCGAGGGCAAGATCCTGGCCGAACTGGTTCTGCACGTTGCCGAAGAAAAACATGCGCCCCTCCGGGAAAGAGGGGCTGGCGCATCCGGCCGCTATGCCAAGACCCTTCGGCTGCGTCTTGAAATAGGGTTTAACGAGATTCAGAATATCGCTTCGGCTCGGCTCCGGCATGGCTCCCCCTGCGGTTCCGGCTATTTTCGCGGCCCGGAATTGTGAAGAATAGTCGACCGATTGCTTTTGCGGCGTCAACTATCCGAAGCGGGCGTGACTGCTCTCGCGCGCGAAGCGGGCGTGACTGCTCTCGCGCGCGACGCTGGCGCTTCCGCCGCGCGCCGCGCCGGATCAAACGCCGGCCCGGGCGGCCATGAAGAGCTCAAGCTCGTCCGGCGCCATATGGACGAGATTTTCCTCGGCCGGAAAGTCGCCGTCATGCACGTCGCGGGCATAAGCCGAGGCGGCGTCTCGCATCAGCCGGCCGACCTCCTGATAGCGCCGGTTGTGGCGGAAATTCCGCCCGCCAAAGCCGAGCACGTCGGTCATCACCAGCACCTGCCCGTCGGTCCGGCGGCCGGCGCCTATGCCAATGGTCGGGGCGCGGACAGCGCGGGTGATTTCCGCCGCCACCTCCTCCGGAATCATTTCCAGCACCAGCATTTTCATGCCGGCCGCATCGAGACGGATCGCATCCGCGAGGAGTTTCGCCGCCTCTTGCGCCGAGCGGCCCTTGAGGCGCTTTTCGGCGTGAGTCTGGGGCTCCAGTCCCAAATGACAGCAGACCTCGATCCCCGCGTCACAAAGCGCTTTCAGGACGGCAACGTCGGCGCCCTCGAATTTGACGATATCCGCGCCCGCACCGATAAGGGCGCGCGCGCTGGCGATGGCGATCTCGGCGCCGCCATAGGTTTCAAACGGCAGGTCGCCGATAATCACGGCGTCCGGCGCGCCGCGCCGCACGGCGGCGACATGATGGCGCATGTCGGCCAGCGTCACATCGCGCTCGCTCGCATAGCCCAGCACATTGGCCCCGACGCTGTCGCCGACGAGAAGGATGTCAACGCCGGCCTCGGCCTCGGCGCCGGCGGTCGGCGCGTCATAGGCGGTCAGCACGGCGATGGGGTCGCCGCGCCGCTTCATCTCGAAAAAACGTTCCGTTTTGCTCATCGGCGGCCATGCCTCACATGTTCGACATCCGGGCCCGCTTATGTCGCAAGGGTCGCCGCGAACGGTCAACATCGAAAGCGCCTGACGTAAATCCTTCCGAACCGTAAACAGGGTCCAAAAGCCAGACTCAAAATTTTGTGTGCGGCGCAGCTCTACCGATCGAAGGCGCCCGATGCTACTTTGGTCGTGTGAAGAAGCGAGGATCATTTTTGCGGACTGCGCGCCTGCCAGACCAGAAAAAAAAGCCGCTTGCCCAGACATCGCTCTGGCGACGCCTTTCCGGATTGCTGGCGCTTCTTGCTTTCGCCTTGTCGCTGGCCCTCGCTGCGCCCGCCGCCATGGCCGGCGCACCCGGCGGAAATTGCGGCCTCTGCCTGACGCAGTCCGCCCCCACTGAGCGCCTGCTGCTTCCCCTGTCTGAACAAGAGTCAGATCCCGCCGCGCCGCAAGGCCCCAGCGAGCTGACGGGCGGGACCTTCGCGGACGCCGACGAAGCGCACGCTTTCGAAGCCGCGCTTGCGAACGCCGCGACGCTTGGCCGGATGGGCCAAGAGGCCAGCTGCTTGCGGCCGGAGGCCTCCCCCATATCCTCGACCGGCGGCTACGACCCGCCCCTGCGTCCTCCCCCAGCCGGCTGAACCGCGAGACGGTCCGCCTCAAGCGCGGGCCTGCGACGGAATCCTTGCGCCGTCTCCTGACAGCAGGAGTCTGACCTCAGCGCTTGCCGGCGCCCGTCTCGACTCCGTCTCAGAGACTCCAAGTCGCCTACCCGACTTCCCGTTACGCCACAGCTCACCTGGCCGCGCGCCATCGCGCGACCTCGCCCTCTCAATTTGTCGAGAAAACGCCATGCAAAGTCTGATCGAAGGCTTCGGCCATTTCAAACGCTCGGTGTTCCCCGAAAAACGCGCCGATTACGAGCGCGCGGCGCGGGCGCAAAATCCGCACACCATGATCATCACCTGTTCGGATTCGCGGATCCTGCTCGAGCGCATCTTCTCGTGCGAACTCGGAGAATTATTCGTCTATCGCAATGTCGGAAACATCGTGCCCCCTTATGGTCAGCAAGTGAGCGGCGAGGTCGCCGCCGTCGAATACGCCGTCAGCGCGCTGAAAGTCCGCCATATCGTCATCTGCGGCCATTCCGACTGCGGCGCGATGAAGGCGGTCGCCCACCCCGAAGCGCTCGAGGGCAAGCCCTCGACAGCGGCTTGGCTGAAACACGCGGAGACCGCCCGCCACATCGTCGATCACCGGCATGCGGGCTGCCGCCACGACGGCGACGCGGACCGGCTGACGCATCTCATCGAGGAGAATGTCGCCGCGCAACTCGACCATTTGCGGACCATGCCGATCGTCGCCGCCGGGATCGTCTCCGGCGATCTCAAGATCCACGGCTGGGTCTATGACATCGGCCGCGCGGAGCTGCGCGGCTTCGATCCGGCGACGCGGCGCTTTGCGCCGATCGACGCCGCAGCCGGCGGAAGCGACTGGCCCGAGGCAGCGGCGGCGCCCGTTGCGCCGCCGCGTCTGGCGCGAGGCCTCTGAGCGGCGCTGGCGCCTGACCGAAGCTTGCGCTCGGCTCATCCCGCACCTCAACTGAAACGAGCTCTATCATGCGCGATCTCTTTGCACGCCGATCATTTGCCGACGATCTCCTTGCGTCTGTTGTAGTCTTTCTCGTCGCGCTGCCCCTCTGCATGGGCATCGCCATCGCCTCCGGAATGCCGCCGGCGAGCGGCCTCATAACCGGCATCGTCGGCGGCATTGTCGTCGGCTTCCTTGCCGGGTCGCCGCTGCAGGTCAGCGGTCCGGCCGCCGGCCTTGCCGTGCTGGTGTTCGAACTCGTACGCGTCCACGGGATCGCCATGCTCGGACCAGTGGTGCTGCTCGCTGGCCTGATTCAGGTCGCGGCCGGCGTCCTGCAGCTCGGCGTCTGGTTCCGCATGACCTCTCCCGCCGTGGTCTATGGCATGCTGGCCGGCATCGGCGTGCTCATCATCGCCTCGCAGCTGCATGTGCTGATCGACGCCTCGCCGCAGGCAGGGGGTCTTGAAAATCTGCTCGCCATCCCCGCCGCCCTGCTCGGCGCCGGGACGCAAGGCGGGCTGATCGCCGGGGCGCTCGGCCTTGCGACCATCGCCCTGATGCTAGCCTGGGACAAATTTCGGCCTGCGCGTCTCGCCGCCCTGCCTGGCGCGCTGATCGCCGTCGTCGCAATCACCGCCCTCGCGCAGGGACTTTCGCTCGGCGTCAAATATGTCGACGTGCCGGAAAATCTCTTCGACGCGGCGCAACTCGTCTCGCTGCCGACCCTTGCCAATCTGCTCGACCCGAAAATCTTCATCGCCGCGCTCGCCTTCGCCTTCATCGCCAGCGCGGAGACGCTGCTGTCGGCGGCGGCTGTCGATCGCATGCATGACGGGCCGCGCACGCAATATGACCGCGAACTGGCGGCGCAGGGCGTCGGCAATGCGATCTGCGGCGCGCTCGGAGCGCTGCCCATGACCGGCGTCATTGTCCGCAGCGCCGCCAATGTTCAGGCCGGCGGCAAGACGCGGGCTTCCACAATCCTGCACGGCGTCTGGATCCTCGCCTTTGCTCTGCTCGCGCCGGGGCTTTTACGGGCGATTCCGGTGTCCTGCCTCGCCGGCGTTCTGGTGTTCACCGGCTTCAAAATGCTGAGCCCAAAATATTTCCAGCAATTGCGCCGCTATGGCTATGGCGCGCTCGCCGTCTATGCGGCGACGGCGGCGGCGATCGTCGCGACGGATCTCCTGACCGGCGTCCTCATCGGCTTTGGTCTGTCGCTCATCCTGCTGACGCTGCGTTCGGCGGCGCTCACCGTCAATGTGATCCAGTCGCAAAAACCCGGCGAGGCGCAGCTCCATCTCGACGGCGCCGCAACCTTCCTCAAGGCCCCCGCCCTGGCGAAGGCGCTGGATCAGGTGCCGGCGGGCACCGTGCTTCACGTCGTGATCGACCGACTGACCCATATCGATCACGCAGCTCTTGAGCTCCTGCGCGACTGGAGCCGGACCGCGCAGGCGCGCGGCTGCGCCCTTAACGTCGACTGGCAGGAGCTCCAGAACCGGTCGGAAGGCGCAAGACAGGGCGCCTGACCGGACCGGCGCGCCCAATAGGCGCGCGCCCCCCTCGCCCGGCATTCCGCCGGGCCTCAAACCTCAAACCAGGAGACTTCCCACGTGAAAAAACTTCTCACCGCGCTGACCCTCAGCGCGATCTTCGCCTCCGGCGCCGCATTCGCCTACAACGGCACGCCCAATGCGGCGGCCGGCGCGCGGGGCCACAACGCGCCCTCATCGGCTGAAGCTACTCCCGGCGTCATCGCCGGTCATCCACACGCCAAGGCGGAGACCTTCCGCGAGGCGGAAGCCGGCGAATCCTACCACGGACCATTCAGCCCGACGCGCAACCACCGCTTCGACTGAACGGCCAAACCGACCTGCCAGCAAACAGCCTGAAAGATGGGAGACAAAGACATGAAGAAGCTTTTCGCCTGCGCGGCGCTTGGCGCGATCCTCGCCTCCGGCGGAGCCTTCGCTTATGGCGGCGGCCCCCGCGACGGAGAGGGAGCCTCGCGTCCGGCGGCGCGGTCGCAGACGCAAGCGTCCGGCGCGCCCCGCGACAGGGCGTTTCGCGAAGCGGACGCCGTCGGCCATTACAACGGGCCGCGCGATCCTTTCCTCAAGCGCTACACCTACGACTAGAGCGCTTCCGATCGCATGGAAACATGTGATCGATAATCGATCGGAGCCATGAGGCTTGCAACCAAGAGAAGGACGCGCCCGCCGGCGCGCCCTTTTTGCGCGATCCCGGTTAAAGCAAAAGCCGATCTGAGTGAAACGGGCTTTTGCTCTAACCCTCTGTTTCAATGCATCCGCTTTGGCCAAAAAGCTTTCAGCTTTTCGGGCGGATGCTCTAGGATCGCTGTGGGCTATGGGGAAAAACGCGATCCGGCTTGCCGAAGGGCCCCGATCCGCGTCTTTAGTCGTGACATGCGCTTTCCCCCTTCCTTCCTCGACGACGTCAAGGCGAGGCTTCCGGTTTCGGAGGTCGTGCGCCGGCGCGTCAAGCTTTTGCGCGCCGGGCGCGAATGGAAAGGGCTGTCGCCGTTCAATACGGAAAAGACGCCGTCCTTTTTCGTCAACGACCAGAAAATGGCCTGGTTTGATCTCTCGGCCGGAAAGAACGGCAATATTTTCGACTTTGTGATGGAGACCGAAGGCCTGTCCTTTCGCGAGGCGGTCGAGCGGCTCGCCGCCGAGGCCGGGCTGGCGCTGCCGCAGGCCTCGCCCGAAGCCGAGGCGCAGGAGCAAAAGCGCGCCGGCCTGCATGAAACGCTCGGGCTGGCCGTGGAATTTTTCAGCGCGCAGCTTGCCGGAGGGTCGGGCGGCAAGGCGCGCGATTATCTCGCCGGCCGCGCGCTCTCGGCCGAGGCGCAAAAAAACTTTCGAATTGGTTATGCGCCCGGTGAGAAATTCGCGCTGCGCGACCATCTCGCCGGCAAGGGCGTTCCACGCGAGACGATGATCGAAGCCGGGCTTTTGATCCATGGCGAGGATATCGCCGTCCCCTATGACCGCTTCCGCGACCGCATCATTTTTCCGATCTGCGACCGCTCGGGCCGGCCGATCGCCTTCGGCGGGCGGGCGCTGAACGGCGAGGCGCAGCCGAAATATCTGAATTCGCCGGAAACGACCCTGTTTCACAAGGGCGGCGTGCTGTTCAATCACCACCGCGCGCGGACGGCGGCGCACGGCGCAGATCGCGTCATCGTCGTCGAGGGCTATGTCGATGTGATCGCTTTATCCGAAGCCGGATTTGCGGAGACGGTCGCCCCGCTCGGAACGGCCCTGACGCCGGATCAGGCCGAGCTTTTGTGGCAGATGTGCGCGGAGCCGATCCTCTGTTTCGACGGCGACAAGGCTGGCCGCAAGGCGGCGTATCGGGCGATCGACATGGCCCTGCCGCTGATCGGCGCGGGCCGCTCGCTGCGTTTCGCCCTGCTGCCGGAAGGACAGGACCCCGACGATCTCATCAGATCTTATGGGCCGGGCGCCATGGCGGACATTTTGTCGCAGGCTGCCTCGCTCTCCGAATTGATCTGGCGGCGCGAGACCGAGACGGCTGATTTCTCGACGCCGGAGCGGCGCGCCGGATTCGAGCGCCGCCTCGATGAGATCGCCTTGGAAATTCGCGACGAAACCCTGCGGCGCTATTACCGGGACGAATTCCGTCAGCGCCGCCAGACTCTGTTCGCGCCGCAGCGCGGCGCCGTAAAGACGCCTTGGCGCGAGACTTTTGGCGGGTCGGCGCAAGGCCAGCGGCGCGGGACGGGCCGCGGACGCGAGGGCGCAAACCCCGTCGCGGCGGCGCCGGTCCGGCTGACCGCAAGCCCGAGCCTTGCCGGATCGGCGCTAATGCGCCCCATTTCTGATTCGGGGGCCTTGGCCCTGCCGCCGCGTGAGGCGCTGATCCTGTTGATTTTGATAAATCATCCGGGCCTCGTCGAGCAGCATCTCGAAAATATCGCCGACATTGAATTTTCCGGCCGCGACGCCGGCCTCTTGCGCGACCGCCTGATCGACAAGGTCAGCTCGGCGCCGCTCGATCCTGCCGGCGCGCGCGCCTTCGCGCAGGAGCAGGGCTTTGGCGCAGTGCTGACGCGGCTCGACGCCTTCGCCGCCCATGCCTCGCATTGGTATATGAAGGAAAACGCCGCTGAAGCGGACGCCGACGAGGTTTTGAAGCAGGCTTTGACCTTGCACCACAGGGAGCGCGGCTTAAATAAGGACCTCCGCGCCGCGCAGCAGGCGTTCGAGCGGGATATGACCGACGCCAATCTCGCGCGACTGAAGGCCATCCGCGAGGACCTTAATGCTTTGGGCGGAACGGAGGCCAGTGTCGAGGGGTTTGGGGCGCTCTCCGGGCGTCAAGGCGGGAGTTTGTGACGCTCGGGTCTTTGACTCGTGCGTTTTTATTCATATAGAAGGGGCAAACCCCCGAAGCTCGAGAGCTAGCTTCGGGCGCTGGTTTGTGTTTGGCGACGAGCGGCGGCAAGCGCGGGCGTCGGCAAAACAAAATATTCACGTGTGCGCTTCAGGGTTGACGCATTTTCAAAGTCCACGATCTGGTGACCTATCGCGATCTCGAGGACGTCACGACCTGTTTGCGCGGCCTGGATCGGCGTGCGGGCCGCTCCGCTGCGATCTATGGCGCACGCCACCTTAACGGCCGGCCCGAAGCTGGCCCTGTTCATTTTGAAGGACTGTTCTCGACAGACGCAACGCGCCCCGGCGCTTCGCCGCGCAATTTGCCGGCGGGGCGCAGCCCCTTTGCGCGCGAAGCGTTTGTCTGAACGATCCTTAACGCGGAGACCATGATGGCGAAGAAGGATAACGAGAAGGCCGAGACGGAAGGCGGCGCGGTGGAAACCGCGGACAGCCCCCTGCTCGATCTGTCCGACGCCGCCGTCAAGCGGATGATAAAGGCCGCCAAGAAGCGCGGCTTTGTCACCTATGCCGAATTGAACGCCGTGCTTCCGTCCGAGGAAGTCAATTCGGAACAGATCGAAGACATTCTGGCGATGCTCAATGAAATGGGCATCAATGTCGTCGAGACCGAAGAGCAGGAAGACGGCGAAGCCGAGGAAGCCGCCGAGGAAGAGGAAGCCGAAGGCGGCGACCTTGTCGAGGCCTCGACCGTCAAGGCCGTCACGGTCAAATCCTCCGAGCCGGCCGACCGCACCGACGACCCGGTGCGCATGTATCTGCGTGAGATGGGCTCAGTCGAGCTTTTATCGCGCGAGGGCGAAATCGCGATCGCCAAGCGCATCGAGGCGGGGCGCGAGGCGATGATCGCCGGGCTGTGCGAAAGCCCGCTGACGTTTCAGGCGATCATCATCTGGCGCGACGAATTGAACGACAGCAAGGTTCTGCTGCGCGACATCATCGACCTTGAAGCCACCTACGCCGGGCCGGACGGGCGCAATACGCCGAAAATCGACATGACCGCGCCGGGCGCGGCCGAAGCGCTTGCCGAGCAACAACTGGCCGCCGCCGCTCCGGCGACGGCTCCGCTGACGCCTCCCGCGCGGCTTCGGCCGGCCGGCGAGGACGGCGCGGAGGCGCCGATCCCCGAGGACGTCTTCGACGAAGAAGACGATATGGAGAATTCCGTATCCCTCTCGGCGATGGAGGCTGAATTGAAGCCGAAGGTGCTCGACACCTTCGATCGCGTCGCCGACGCCTATAAGAAGCTGCGCCGGCTGCAGGACCAGAACGTCGAGAACAAGCTCAAGAACGAATCACTCTCGCCGTCGCAGGAGCGCAAATATAAGTCGCTCAAGAAAGAGATCGTCGCCGACGTCAAATCGCTGTCGCTCAATCCGAACCGGATCGAGGCGCTGGTCGAGCAGCTCTATGACATCAACAAGCGCCTGATCGGGCTCGAGACGAAGCTTCTGCGTCTTGCCGAAGGCTCCGGCGTCTCGCGCGAGGATTTTCTGCGCAATTACCAGAATTCGGAACTCGATCCGAAATGGCTGCTGCGCGTCTCGAAGCTTGGCGGGCGCGGCTGGCGCGATTTCGTCGCGACCGCCAAGGATCATATCAAGGACCTTCTCGCCGAAATCCATGCGCTCGCCACGGAAACCGGGCTCGAGATCCAGGAATTTCGCAAGATCGTGCATATGGTGCAAAAGGGCGAGCGCGAAGCCCGGCAGGCGAAAAAGGAAATGGTCGAGGCCAATCTGCGCCTCGTCATCTCGATCGCCAAGAAATACACCAATCGCGGCCTACAATTCCTTGATCTCATTCAGGAAGGCAATATCGGGCTGATGAAGGCGGTCGATAAGTTCGAATATCGCCGCGGCTATAAATTCTCGACCTACGCCACCTGGTGGATCCGGCAGGCGATCACGCGATCCATCGCCGATCAGGCAAGAACGATCCGCATCCCGGTCCATATGATCGAGACGATCAACAAGATCGTCCGGACCTCGCGCCAGATGCTGCATGAGATTGGCCGCGAGCCGACGCCAGAAGAGCTCGCCGAAAAGCTCGCCATGCCGCTTGAAAAGGTGCGCAAGGTCTTGAAGATCGCCAAGGAGCCGATCTCGCTGGAAACGCCGATCGGCGACGAGGAAGATTCGCATCTTGGCGATTTCATCGAAGACAAAAACGCGATTTTGCCGATTGACGCGGCGATCCAGTCCAATCTGCGCGAGACGACGACCCGGGTGCTGGCCTCGCTGACGCCGCGCGAGGAGCGCGTGCTGCGCATGCGGTTCGGCATCGGCATGAACACCGATCACACGCTGGAAGAGGTCGGTCAGCAATTCTCGGTAACACGCGAGCGCATCCGCCAGATCGAGGCGAAGGCGCTGCGCAAGCTGAAGCATCCCTCGCGCTCGCGCAAGCTGCGCAGCTTCCTCGACAATTGATTGCGTATTGCGACGCCGTAATCAGCTCTGAACCGATGACGGCGCGCGATACGCTCTTAAATTTTTATTGGACCTTGAACAATTGCTGATGCAGGGCGTCCGGAATGCTGCTTTCCGGCATAGCCACCATCATATGGCCGTCCATCTTCACGACATAGACTGTCACCTTCTTGCCGTCGGCAAGCGTCACTTCCTGCTGTTTCACCAGTTCGACTTTCATCATCTTGGCTTCGACCGCGCTGGCGGCGAACAACAGGGTCGCGCCTAAAAAGGCGGCCGGGATCAGGCGTCCGAGCATCATCTACCTCCTTGGATTGTCGTTACCCGCAGTTGGCGGCGTGGCGGCGGTTCTGCGGTTAAAGATTTGGGTTGAAGCGTATCAACGCAGCCGAAGCCCGCCTGCGTTGTTTAGATCCACTCTCCTCCACTCAGGCGAGCGGTGGCGCGGCGTGACTGAACAGTCGCCGAATATTTCGGAGCCGCAGATAATTTAGTTGCACGGAGCCCCTCCCGGCGCAATAAAATCTCTTATGCAGCGGAAAGCCTAGCGCCGGTGCAGTTCGGCGGCCGCCGCCTGATGCGACTGCCAGCCGCGTCGCTCGAGCTCGGGGTCCGGGCATTCTTCTTCCGGGTAGCCGAGGCAGAGATAGGCGATGAGCTTCCACGCCGCCGGCGCATCGAGCGCGCGGCTAATTTCCAGCGGATCGATGATCGAGACCCAGCCCAATCCAAGCCCATGCGCGCGCGCCGTCAGCCACAGCGTATGGATCGCGGCGACCACCGAGTAATCCAGCATTTCCGGCATGGTGGCGCGCCCAAGGCCGTGTCCCGTCTCTGTCGCATGATCGCAAAAGACGGCGAGATGGACAGGCGCCTCGCAAAGCCCGGCGAGCTTCAGCCGCGCATACAGCGATGCGCGTTCGCCGTCATAGGCCGCAAGCGCCGCCGCATTGCAGGCGGTAAAATTGGCGATCACCGCCTCGCGCCGGGCCGGAGTCTCGACGCTGATGAAGCGCCAGGGCTGGCTGTTGCCGACGGAGGGCGAATGCGACGCCACGCCCAATAATTGCTCGACCAATCCGTCCGGCACCGCGTCGGGGCGGAAGCTGCGCACGTCGCGCCGCCATTTGAAGAGATCCTCGAGCCCGCGCAGGAAGGCTGGGTCGAAGGAAGGCGGCCGTTCGGCGAGGCGCTCGCTCAAGGCGCCCGCCGCCGTAATCTAATTGGCGAAACGGAAATGCAGCACGTCGCCATCGCCGACCACATAATCCTTGCCCTCAAGACGGAATTTTCCCGCCTCGCGCGCGCCGGCCTCGCCGTCGTTTGCGACATAATCAGCATAGGCGATCGTCTCGGAGCGGATAAAGCCTTTTTCGAAATCGGTATGGATGACGCCCGCAGCCTGCGGCGCCCGCGTGCCAGCCTCGATGGTCCAGGCGCGCGCCTCCTTGGGGCCGACCGTGAAATAGGTGATGAGATGCAAAAGGTCGTAGCCGGCGCGGATCACCCGGTTGAGGCCGGGCTCCGTGAGGCCGACCGCTTCGAGATAATCCTTGCGCTCCTCTTCGGGCAGTACGGCGATCTCGCTCTCGATCTTGGCCGACACGGTCACGGCGGCGGCGCCTTCCTCGGCTGCCCGCGCCTCGACCGCCTTGGAAAAACGGTTGCCGGAGGCGGCGGAGCTCTCTTCGACATTACAGACATAGAGGACCGGCTTTGAGGACAGGAGCCCGAGCCCGGCGAATAGCTTGCGCTCTTCGGCCTTCGTCTCGACGAGGCGCGCCGGCTTGCCTTCGCGCAGAAGGACAAGACAGCGCTGCACGAGGTCGAGCGTCTCCTTTGCCTCCTTGTCGGCGCCCTTGGCTTTCTTTTCGAGCGCGATGACGCGTTTTTCGAGGCTGTCGAGGTCGGCCAGCATCAATTCGGTCTCAATTGTCTCGATGTCATTGACCGGCGCGATCTTGCCCTCGACATGGGTGACGTCGTCGTCTTCAAAGCAGCGCACGACATGGGCGATGGCGTCGCATTCGCGGATATTGGCGAGAAACTGATTGCCGAGCCCCTCGCCTTTCGAGGCGCCGCGCACGAGGCCGGCGATATCGACGAAGGTCAGCCGCGTCGGGATGATCTCCTTCGATCCGGCGATGCGCGCCAGCGTCTCGATGCGAGGATCCGGCACGGCGACGTCGCCGACATTGGGCTCGATCGTGCAGAACGGGTAATTGGCCGCCTGCGCCGCCGCGGTCTGCGTCAGCGCATTGAAAAGGGTCGACTTGCCGACGTTGGGCAGGCCAACGATGCCGCATTTGAAGCCCATGGTTTTAAAACTCGTCTAGAGCATGATCCGAAAAAGTTGCAGACTTTTTCGAGAAGATTATGCGTTGAAACAAAGGATTAGCAGGAGGCGCTTCAGCTTGAACGCCTCCCGCTCTGATCTACTTCAGCGCGCTTGGAAAACTCAGCCGTGAAGGGATTGGCGATGCGCATCCCGGCGATGGTCCGGCCGTCCTGTAGATCCTCAGAGACAAACAGCCGGCACCCGGCCATCAGCGCCGAAGCGACGAGGAGCGCGTCCCACCATGCAAGCCCCGCCTCGTCCTGCACGGCCCAGGCTTTGAGTGTGGTCTGCGCGTCGAGCGGCGCGATGCACCAGGGCATGAGCTGGGTCAAATAGGACCGCGCCGCCGCCTCGTCAACGAAGCGGCGCCGCTGCGAGAGCACCCTATAGCATTCATTCAGATTTTGTGGGCTCAGAACCAAGGTATGGTTCGCTGTCGTCCGCCTCAGCAAATCCGCTGAGATCGCGCGCTTGATCGGCTCCGCCGGATCGAGCGCGTAGATCAGAATGTTGGTGTCGATGAAGAGCCGCGCGGTCATAAAGCTCGTCTCGCTTGGGCAGATCGGCTGCAAGCCCGGGAAAGCCCGGCCCACTCAGAAACAATTCAAGGCCGGCGATTTGCTCCTTGCCGCGCCCCATGCGGGTTTCGAGCAGGCCGCCAATAAAGGCGGACATGCTCATCCCCGCTTTGGCGGCTTCGACGCGCAGCCAATCGGCGATTTCCTCGCGCAAAGTGATGGTGACGTTTTTCACGACACGAATATCGTGTGACACGGGTTCTGTGTCAAGATTCACCGAGCGCCGCTTCCATATCCTTGAAGATCTTCGTCTGGAACGCGTCGTCCTCGCCCTTCGCCAGCATCCCGACATTGGCCGAGACGGCTTTGCACAAAGCCTCGACCCAGGGCGCTTCAGATTTGGCGAAATCGCCCAACACATAATTATGCACCAGCGCGCGGTCGCCGGGGTGGCCGATGCCGAGGCGGACGCGGCGGTATTCGTTGCCGATATGGGCGGTGATCGATTTCAGGCCGTTATGGCCAGCATTGCCGCCGCCCGTCTTGACCCGCACTTTGCCGGCCGGCAAATCGAGCTCGTCATGCAGCACGACGATGTCTTTTGGCTCGATTTTAAGATAGCGCGCCGCCTCGCCGACCGAGCGGCCCGAGTCGTTCATATAGGTCTGCGGCGCAAGCAGCACGCAGCGTTCCCCGGCGAGCGTGAGTTCGCTGATCAATCCGTTGAATTTTAACCGGAATGACGGGGCCGAATGATCGCGCGCGATCTGCTCGAGAGCCATGAAGCCGATATTATGCCGATTGCCGGCATAGGCTTTGCCCGGATTGCCGAGACCGACCAGAAGGATCATGGCCCGATACCTTAAATGATCGACAACTTAACTGATCGACGGCTCGCGTCGGCCCGCGTTCGTTTCGGACAAAAAATCGCCGGGGTCAGGATTTGCCCTGCCCCGGCGCGGAACGCAGCGAAAGTCTCGCGAAAACTACTTCTTTTTCGCGGGAGCGGCCGGAGCCGCGGCTGCGGCGGGAGCGGCCTTCGCTCCGGCCTTGCCCTTCGGCGCGGCGGCGGCCGCCGCGGCGGCGGGGGTTTCGGGGACGACGAGCGGCGGCGTGATGGTCACGATGGTGAAATCACGCTCGCGCTGCGTCGGCCTGCAGCCTTGCGGCAGGGCAAGCGCGGTCAGATGCAGCGAATCATTGATCTCGAGCTCGCCGAGATCGGCGGTGATCGCCTCGGGGATGTTGTCGGCCGGGACGCGCAACTCGATCGAATGGCGCACGATATTGATGCTGCCGCCCTTCTTGACGCCCGGGCAGGTTTCCTGATTGAGGAAATGCACCGGCACTTCGACCTTGAGGCTCGCGCCGGGCTTCAGCCGGAGAAAATCGACATGCAGCGGCAGATCCTTGATCGGATCGAGCTGATAGTCGCGCGGAATGACGCGCTGCTTTGCTCCCGCGACGTCGATCTCGAACAGCGTCGTCAGGAAGTGACCGGCGTAGATGAGTTTGTTCAATTCGCGGTAGTCGAGCGTGATCGGCTCGGCGGGATCGCCGCCGCCATAGATGACGCCGGGTATGCGGCCTTCACGACGTACGCTGCGGGCGGCCCCCTTGCCGGTCCCATGACGCGCCGCGGCCGCGAGAGTTTTGGTCTCGGCCATGTTGCTGTCCTCAAAATAAAAAGAATGTGCGCCCACGCCTCCAGGGGTGTCGGAAGGGACGCGAGGCGGCTTATAACGGCGGCGCGCCCGCAGCGCAACTTTGCGCGACGCCGCCCGGGGCCCGCGCGCTCCGCCATGAATTTTTGAAGGGTTGACCGCCGATGGCCGAGGCCGCGCGCGCGAAAGCAAAGCCCGCCGGTCGTCTCTCCCTCGCGCAGCGGGCCCGCGCGCTGATCCGGCGCAATGAAATCGGCCTCATCGTGCTCGGACTCTTCACCGGCGCGACGGCGGGTCTGTTCGCGACCGGGATTCTCTGGGCCTCGCTGTTTCTTCACACGCATCTCTTCGGCCATGAGCGGATCAGCGCCATCGCCCGCCTCGAGTCGCCCTGGCAGGCGCTCGTCCCCGCCGCCGGCGGCCTGCTGCTTGGCGTCACCGGCCTCTTCATCCGGCGCTGGCGCAAGGAACGGCCAGTCGATCCGATCGAAGCCAATGCGCTGCGCGGCGGCCAGATGTCGCTCGCCGACAGCGCGGTCATTGTCGGCCAGACGGTGGTCTCCAACGGCTTTGGCGCCTCGGTCGGCCTCGAGGCGGCCTATACGCAAATGGGATCGGGCTTTGCCTCCTTTGTCGGCTCGCTGCTCGGCCTGCGCCGCGCCGATCTGCGCACGCTGGTCGCCTGCGGCTCGGCGGGCGCCATCGCCGCGGCCTTTGCAGCGCCGCTGACCGGCGCGTTTTACGCGTTTGAACTCATCCTTGGAGCCTATACGCCGTTCGGACTGGCGCCCGTCGGCGCGGCGGCGATCGGCGGCGCCCTCGTCTCGCGCCTGCTCGGCTCGGCCGGCGACTTCGTGAAAATGCCGGACCCCGCCATTGTCCTGCACGAAACCGACATGGCGCTGCTGCTGGCTCTTGGCATTTTTTGCGCGGCGTTCGGCATCGCCATCATGCGCGGCGTCGGCAGTGTCGAGACGCTGTTTCGCTGGTCGCGCCTGCCGCCATGGCTGCATCCCGTTATCGGCGGCCTCGTCGTCGGCGCCCTCGTCTTCGTTTCCCCGCATGTCCTAGCCTCCGGCCATGGCGCGACGATCGAACTGTTCGACGACGCAACGCCGGCAATCGGCGTCGTCGCGCTGGCGATCGGCGCCAAATCGATCGCCTCCGCGGTCTCGATCGGCTCGGGCTTCCGCGGCGGCTTGTTTTTCGCCTCGCTCTACCTCGGCAGCCTCATTGGCTGGCTCTATGCGCAGGTCGCCGCGCTCTATCTGCCGCAGGCGCCGCTCGACGGCTGGACGAGCGCCATCATCGGCATGGTCAGCCTCGCCGTCGCCATTGTCGGCGGACCGCTCACCATGAGTTTTCTGGCGCTGGAGACGACGCGCAACTTCACGTTCAGCCTGCTGATCCTGACGGTGACGACCCTTGTTTCGGTCATCGTGCGCCGCAGTTTCGGCTATTCCTTCGCGACCTGGCGCCTGCATCTGCGCGGCGAATCGATCCGCAGCGCGCAGGACGTCGGCTGGATGCGCGACCTCACCGTCGGCCGGCTGATGCGGCCCGACGTCGAGATTGCGCGATCCGACATGAGTATCGAGGAATTCATCCGCCTGTTTCCGCTTGGGTCCGCGCAATGGGTCGTCAGCGTCGATCCGCTCGGGCGCTACAAGGGCATGGTTTTCGTTCCCGACGCCTATGTGCTGAAGGCGCCGGACGCGTTGAAGCGCGAGGACGTTGCGGCCCTTGCCCGCCTGCCCGAGCGGTTTCTTCTCGCCGAGACGAACGTCAAGGGCGCCGCCCAGTTGTTCGAGCAGACGGAGGCGGAAGCCCTCGCCGTCGTCGACAACAGCGCGGATCAGCGTGTGATCGGGCTTCTCACCGAAGCGCATCTCCTGCGCCGCTACGCCGAGGAGCTCGACAAGGCGCGGCGCGAGCTCTCCGGCGAACCCTTCGCGCCGCCGGGGGGATAAGAGTTCGTTCTTTGCCGCGCTCTTTCGGCCGGCAATGCTTGCCGGCCAGCTTGGAGGCGCTGCAATCAAAGGGAAAAATCGCCGTCAATACAGACGCTAACTTGTCAGATACGCAGGCGAATAAATTCGCGTAAAAAGACATTGAGCCAAATCAAAATAGGCAAGCTTTTATTTCGAGTATTCGTCTGCTCAAAAGCGGCATTGCACGCCGCCGCGACGAAGCAACGCGGACAAAAGCTTGCAGCGCGGATTGATTTTCAAACGTGGATTTGATTATGCTTGGTGGTCCGGTCATCGTTTGACGTCGCGCCCCGAGCGAAACTGCGGTACTGTCGAGGCGGCCGCCTGTCGGGGAGGGCGCCCTGCCGGGGGAGATTGATTGCGGCGCGCTGTTTCCGCTTTGCGCTCCGCCCGAGAATCGTTTCGCCCAGGAATTTTCGTCCAAGCATCATTCGCCCAAGGATCGTTCGCCCATGTCCGAGGCTTCCACGCTCTCCCCGTCAGGCTCAGCAGCCGTTCAGAGAAACAACGACCATGTCGTCATCGACGGCGCCACGCTTCGATTCGACGAGCTTATCAATCCGGATTACCTCGCGCCAAAACGGGCGGCCGAACTGCATGACGCCTTCTTCGCGGCCAAGCCCTTTCCCCATATCGTGTTCGAGGGGCTGTTCAACCCGCGCCTGCTCGAGCTCATGCTCGCCGATTTCGACCGCCTCAACTGGAGTGACTGGCGCCGTTACGACAACGCCAATGAATTGAAGCGCGGCTCCGCGCCGAAAACCCGGCTCGGCAACGCCAGCCAGCTCTATTTCAACACGATCTATTCCGGCGAGTTCGTCGAGTTCCTGGAAAAAGTGACGGGCATCGAGGGGCTGGTCACCGATCCCGAATTATTTGCCGGCGGCCTGCACGACATTCCGACCGGCGGCAAATTCGCCATGCATATCGATTTCAATCAGCATTCGATCACCAAGCTCGACAATCGGCTCGTCTTTATCACCTATCTGAACAAGGACTGGCGGCCCGAATATGGCGGCGGCCTCGAGCTTTGGGACGTCGAAACGAACGCGTGCGTCGCCAACATCGAACCGGTGTTCGGACGCACCGCCATGTTCTACCAATCCTCGAAAAGCCTGCATGGCCATCCAAAGCCGGTGAACGCGCCAAACGGGCGCCACCGCCGGTCGGCGGCGGCCTATTTCTATTCCAGCGGCCGCTCTGACGGCGACGGACCCGAATTCCACACGACCCAGTTTCCGGTTGCGAACGATGCGCCGGAATTCGAGAAACTCCGCAATACGCTGAAATATTTCGTGCCGCCGGTGCTGTTCGACGCCGCCCGGAAGCTGAAGTCGTTCGTCAAATGAGCTGCGGGCTTCCAACAAGAAGCTGAGCGCCTCCGCGCCCTTGCCTTACGCGTCGTGAGTTCGGTCGTCCCGGCGACCTTGCAACTTGTAATAAGTCCTTCGTCTGGAATTCCCTCAACAGCAGAATCGATCGTCGCCTGTATCGAGCATAATTGATCGATACAGGCGATTTTTCGAACTAATCCTGACAAGCTCACCGTTGCGTTTAAGCTGAGGCGCGCTTACGGTTCGTTGAGGCCATGCATACGCAATCCAGCGCAGCATAAATTAAGTATAATCAACTATAGATTGAATAAAAATGGTGTGTAGTTGCGACTCGGATTCAGTATGCTCCGATAAAATAATTATCGACGGCATAAGTCTCGCACTCGATGAAACGCTGAACGAAGCGTTTTTTCGCGAGGACACGATCAAGACGCTTCACGAAACTTTTATACACAACAAGCCATTTCCCTACCTCGTCATCGACGGCCTGTTTCCTCCCAAGCTTTTGAGGCTTGTGCATGCCGATTTCGCGCGCCTCAGCTGGAGCGAATGGAGGCGCTACGACAATTCGAACGAAGTCAAACGCGCATCAATCGCCAACCCAAGACTCGGGCATGCGAGCGAATTCTATTTCAATACGATCTATTCGAGCCGCTTCGTTAATTTTCTCGAACGCGTATCCGGCATCCCCGGGCTCGTTACAGATCCTTCCCTTTCCGCGGGAGGCCTGCATGACATCCCGCCCGGCGGTAAATTCGCGATGCATATCGACTTCAACCTGCATCCGGTGACGCGGCTCGACAATCGTCTGGTGTTCATCACTTACCTGAATGAGGATTGGCGCTCGTCCTATGGCGGCGCCCTCGAGCTCTGGGATTTGGAAACGAACGCAAAAGGCGCGGAGGTGACGCCGGAATTTGGGCGCTCGGTGCTTTTCTATCAATCGTCGAAAAGTCTGCATGGGCACCCGAAACCTATCGAGGCGCCAAATGAGCGTCACCGCCGATCCGTCGCGGCCTATTACTACAGCAATGGACGATCCGACGGGGACATCGTCACAGCACATTGTATCCCCAACCGATCGCAACGCCGACGCGCGAAAGATTGTCGAGCGCGCTGAAATATTTGGTCCCGCCGATCCTCGTCGACGCCACCCGCAAAGTGAGGTCGCTGCTGCGCTAAAGCGTGGCCGCAAGCGAGACGGTTGACGCTCGCAATCTTTGTTCCCCACGGGATTACGGCGCGTGTTGCGCGCCGCCTGACGCTCCGGTCGCGGGCCTGTCAATCTTTACTTGGTCTGGCGCCTTCTGTTTGAGGCATCCAAGACCAACCAGTGTGTCGCGCACCGCGATATCGAGCGGCGTCGCCGGCAGGTCGGCGCCGAGGAAAGTCTCGAGCTTGCCGCCGTCCAGCGAAATGGATTCGCTCCACAGATAGCGGAGTTCCGCGAGTTCGTGGAACAGCCGGACGAAAGGCTGCAAAGCGACGACCAGAGTCCAGGGAAAGGGCCAGACCTGCACTTGCGGGCTGCCTGCCGCCTTTGCGATCGCCGCCGCCATTTCGCCGGGCTGAAGCTGATGGCCGGCGAAATGAAACACTTCAAAATTGCCTAAGGCAGTCTCGCGATCCATCAGCCGCGCGATCGTTTCGCCGACATCCGGAAGATAGCCCCAGGCGTGGCTGGCGCCGCGCCGCGCGGGATCGACAATCCATTTGACCGGCGCGCCGGGCCGAACCATGACCGCGGTGAAATAGCTGTTTGCCGTCGTCTTCGGGCCGAACCAGTCACCGCCGCGCACGATCAGCGCCGGGGCGCCCGCGCTGGCCGCCGCTTTCAGCCGCTTCTCCATCTCCACCCTGATCGCGCCTTTGCGTGTCGTCGGATGCTGCGGCGAATCTTCCCGCAGCACGGGAAACGCGTCCGCGCCGAAATTATACACCGCGCCGGGCAACACGATGCGCGCGCCGACCGCTTTGGCGGCGGCGATCGTATGATCCAGCATCGGCAGCACCTGCGTGTCCCAGTTGCGGTATCCCGGCGGGTTGGCGGCGTGAACGATCAACGAGACGCCCTGCGCGGCGCGCAGCACATCGGCTGCATTCATCGCATCGCCGGCGATCCATTCGATCGCCGCGTTCGCCGGCTGCGGACGCCGGGTGAGGCCGCGCACGCGCCAGCCGTGGCGCGCGAGCGCGCCGGATGTTTCTCCCCCGACGCCGCCGGCGGCGCCGATGACGAGAGCGATTCTGGTATGCGAGTCGGACATGGGCTTCTCCTTGTCGTCGAATGACCTTGGAGCCGACTATCGCCGATCAGCGCTATTCGCGAATTGCCTGATCTCGTATCGTAGATATACATATTTGCATGATCGAGCCCGACTGGAGCCATTATCGCGCCTTCGTCGCCGTGTTGCGGGAGGGCAGTCTTTCGGGCGCCGCGCGCGCTTTGGGCCTCGCCCAGCCGACGCTCGGGCGCCAGATCGCCGAGCTGGAGCGCAACTTGGGCGCGGCCCTGTTCATCCGCTCGCCGCGCGGCCTCGTTCCGACCGACGCGGCGCGGGACATCGCCCCTCATGCCGAAGCGATGGCGGCCGCGGCCGGCGCAATGATGCGGCTCGCCTCCGGCGGGACCGACGGCGCTTCGGGCGTCGTGCGCGTCACGGCGAGCGACATCATCGGGGCGGAAGTCCTGCCCGCATTGCTTGGCGCTTTTCGCCGCGCCCATCCCGCGGCGACGATCGAACTTGCCCTTTCGAACCGGGTGGAGGATCTGCTTCGCGGCGACGCCGACATCGCCGTGCGCATGGTGCGCCCGAGCCAGCAGGCGCTGGTGACGCGGCATATCGGAGCGGTAAGCCTCGGCCTCTACGCCCATCGGCGCTATCTGGAGGGGGCGCCCCCGCTGCGCTCGCTCGCGACGCTGGCGCGCGATCACGCCTTGATCGGCTTCGACCGGGGGACGCCCTTCTTGCGAGAGATGCTGACCCGCCTGCCCCTGACGCGCGACGATTTCGCCCTGCGCGCCGACAGCGATCTCGCGCAATTGGCCGCGATCCGCGCCGGCTTCGGCATCGGCTTCATTCAGCACGGCATCGCGCGCCGCGATCCGGAGCTTATCCCGATTTTCCCCGGAGAGATCGGCTTTACTTTGGACATGTGGCTTGCGCTGCACGAGGATTTGCGCGCAAGCCGGCGGCTGCGGCTGATGATGGATCATCTGGCCGCGGGGCTTGCGGCCTATGTCGCGCAATCCCAGCCCTGAGCTTCGTTATCGGCGTTGTTGTCGGCAAGATTCGGCGTTCGTGCTAGGCTCGCGACTCACATCTTGAGGATCGCTGTCTCTTGGCGCCACAAACACGCCGTCTTATCGCCCCGGACGCTCGCGAAGACGACGCGGAGCCGTCGCTGCGTCCCCTTGCGCTCGCCGATTTCACCGGCCAGGCGTCGGCCAGAGCCAATCTCAAAGTGTTCATCGAGGCCGCCAAGGCGCGGCGCGAGGCGCTCGACCATGTGCTGTTCTGGGGACCGCCTGGCCTTGGCAAGACGACGCTGGCGCAGATCGTCGCGCGCGAGCTTGGCGTCAATTTCCGCTCGACCTCCGGGCCGGTGATCGCCAAAGCCGGCGATCTCGCGGCGCAGCTGACCGGCCTTGAAGACCGCGACGTGCTGTTCATCGACGAAATCCACCGCCTCAATCCGGCGATCGAGGAAATCCTCTATCCGGCGATGGAGGATTTCCAGCTTGATCTCATCATTGGCGAAGGTCCGGGCGCACGCTCGGTCAAGATTGATCTCGCCAAATTCACGCTGGTTGGCGCGACGACGCGAGCCGGGCTGCTGACGACCCCGCTGCGCGACCGCTTCGGCATTCCGATCCGCCTTGAATATTATACGGTGGAGGAGCTCGAACGAATTGTCCGGCGCGGCGCCCGCGTGCTTTCGATCCCGATCGCCGACGAGGGCGCCAATGAGATCGCCCGCCGCGCGCGCGGGACGCCGCGCATCGCCGGCCGCCTGCTGCGGCGCGTGCGCGACTTCGCCGCCGTCGACGGCGACCCCGAGATCACGCGCGCCGTAGCCGACAGGGCGCTGCGCCTGCTCGACGTCGACCATATTGGCCTCGACCAGATGGACCGGCGCTTCTTGCAGACCATCGCGCTCTCGTTCGGCGGCGGCCCGGTCGGAGTCGAGACCATCGCCGCCGCTCTGTCCGAGCCGCGCGACGCGATCGAAGACATTATCGAGCCCTATCTGATCCAGCAGGGGTTTTTGCAGCGGACGCCGCGCGGCCGCATGCTGACGAGCCACGCTTTCCGGCACCTCGGCCTCGCCGAACCGCCGCGCGAAAAGACCCAGTTCCAGCTGTTTTCCGAGGGCGGCGAGGAATAGAAGTCACGGCGCCGTCCGCAAATGCCGGATCGGCCGGCCGGGGGCGATCGTCTGCGCCGCCGCGACAATGGCGCGCGCGTCGACGCCATGATGCCGGTAAAGATCCTGAACGGTCCCGGTCTGGCCGAAATGCTCGACGCCGAGCGCGCGCGTGCGGTGGCCCTGTACGGAGCCAAGCCAACCGAGCGTCGCCGGATGCCCGTCCAGCACCGTGACGAGGCGGCATTGCTCCGGCGTTTCCGCCAGAAGATGCTCGACATGGCTTGTCGCCGCTATCCCCTCCTCGCGCGCGCGGCTCGCCGCGGTCCAGCCGGCGTTGAGGCGATCGGCCGAGGTCACGGCGAGCAGCCCGACGTCGCGCCGATCTTCGGCCATCAGCCCCACCGCGGCGATCGCCTCGGCGGCCACGGCGCCCGTATAGGCCACGACGATCTCGGCGTTGGGACCCGGCTTTCGGACCCAATAGGCGCCGTCGATGATATCGGCGGCGAGCGCCGCGGTCATCGCCCGTTGCGGCTGCTCCAGAGCGCGCGTCGACAGCCGCAGATAGACCGCGCCGCCGGTCTCGTCTCGAAGCCAACTTCCGGCGCGGAGCGCGGCCTCGCCCGACCTCTGAATATAGTCGAACGCCCAGCGCAGAATGACGGCGAGTTCGTCGACGAAAGCCGGCTCGAAACTCGCCAGCCCGTCCTGCGCCATGCCGATCAGCGGCGTTGCTATCGATTGATGTGCGCCGCCTTCCGGGGCCAGCGTAACGCCCGAAGGAGTCGCCACGAGAATAAAGCGCGCATCCTGATAGCAGGCGTAGTTCAGGGCATCGAGACCGCGCTCGATGAAGGGATCATAGAGCGTCCCGACGGGCAGCAGACGCTCGCCGAAAATCGCGTGCGAAAGCCCGAGCGTCGACAACATGGTGAACAGGTTCATCTCGGCAATGCCGAGTTCGATATGTTGCCCCGCGCTGGAAAAACTCCAGTTGAAGGTCGAGGGAATCCGTTCCGTGCGAAAGAGATCGGCCTGATCCTCCCGCGCGAACAGGCCGCGGCGATTGACGAAGGCGCCAAGATTGGTCGAAACGGTCACATCCGGCGACGTGGTGACGACGCGATTTGCGAAATTCGACTTCCCTTTCGCGATGTCATGCATCAACAGGCCGAATCCCTGTTGTGTCGACATTTCCGGTTGTGGCGTGTAGTCAAGCCGATCGGGCGTTGCAATCGGCGCGGCCGTAAACCGGCGCCGCCCCGCCTGAACGAAGGGCGCGCTTTTGATGAACGCCTCAAGCTCGGTCCGCGGCGACTCGAGGCCCTCGAATTTGTCCCACTCATGGCCCTCGCGCACATTCATCGCAGCGCGTAGAGTTGCGATCTGCGCCGGCGTCATCAAGCCGGCGTGGTTATCCTTGTGTCCGGCGAGCGGAAGGCCAAAACCCTTGATCGTATAAGCAATGAAGCACACCGGCCGATCATGGGTCCGCGCGGCCTCGAAAGCCTCGAGCAGCGAAGCAAGGTCATGCCCGCCAAGATTGTTCATCAGCCGCGCCAGCTCATCATCCGTGCGCCGCCCGATCAGGCGCGAAAATGCGCCCTGATCGCCAAGATCGTCAGACAGGCGCTTGCGCCACGCTGCCCCGCCCTGAAAGGCGAGCGCTGAGTAGAGCTCGTTGGGACAGGCGTCGATCCAGCCGCGCAGCGCATCGCCGCTCGGCTCGGCGAAGGCGGCGCGCTGTAGCGAGCCGTATTTGAGAATGACGACGTCCCAACCGAAATTCTCAAACAGCTTTTCAAATCGCGCCCACAACCCTTCGCGCACTACCGCGTCAAGGCTCTGGCGATTGTAGTCGACGATCCACCATGTGTTCTTCAGGCCCTGTTTCCAGCCTTCGAGCAGCGCCTCGAAAATATTCCCCTCGTCCATTTCGGCGTCGCCGATCAGCGCGACCATCCGCCCCTCACGCTTGTCGCTCGCCCACCCTTTCGCCCGCAGATAATCCTGCGTCAGCGAGGCGAACAGGGTCTGCGCGACGCCAAGCCCGACGGAACCCGTCGAGAAATCCACGTCGTCAACATCCTTGGTGCGCGAGGGATAGGATTGCGCGCCCCCGAAGCCGCGAAAATTCTTCAGCTTTTCGACGCTCTGCAGGCCGAACAAATATTGGATCGCATGAAAGACCGGGCTCGCGTGCGGCTTGACGGCGACGCGGTCCTCCGGGCGAAGCGCTGCAAAATAGAGAGCGGTCATGATCGTCGCCGCCGAAGCCGACGAGGCCTGATGGCCGCCGACCTTCAGCCCGTCCGCGTGGGAGCGGAGATGGTTGGCGTTGTGGATCATCCAAGTCGCGAGCCACAGCGCCTTGCGTTCGAGAGCGGCAAGCATTGGAAGGCGTGGATCACTCATCGACGAGCTCCTGTCACGGCCACAAGAATAGCTGGGGCGGCGAGCCGATCGGAGCTAAACTTTGCTTGCCGGCCGGCATTTTTTAGCGGTATCCACTAATCTCGTGCGAAAATCTGGGAAAACCCGCTAATGCATCAGATCGACGAGATCGACCGCAAGATCATCGCCGCCGTGCAGAATGACGGCAGAATCACGACGCAGGAGCTCGCGGAGCGGGTCGGGCTTTCGCCCTCGCCCTGCGCCCGGCGCGTGCGGCTTCTGGAGCAATCCGGCGTCATCAAAAAATACGCCGCGATCATCGATCAAACCAAAGTCGGCCTGCCGATCAGCGCCTTCGCCTCGGTCAAACTCGAGCGTCAGAGAGAGGGCGATCTTGACCGTTTTGCCAGAGCGGTGGAGCGCTGGCCGGAAGTCGTCGATTGTTATCTGATGACGGGGCAACGCGACTATCTGCTGCGCATCGTCGCGCGTGATCTTGAATCCTACGAGCGCTTCCTGAAGGACAAGCTGACGCGGCTCGACGGCGTCGCCTCCATCGAGACAAGCTTTGCGCTCGGCCAGGTCAAGCGTTCGGAGGCGTTGCCGCTGCTTTAGCTTCGGCGAGCCGAAACGAAAAACGCGGCGGACGGTCGATCAAACCGCACGCTCGCGGGATCGGCCGAGTTCATTCCTCCGCCCAGGCCTGTTCACGACGCCCCGCCCCCGACTCCTCGGCATTGGAAGCGGGGTCGGCGACAGGTTTTGCGGGCGTGCGCGCGGCTTCGAGCGTCCGCCCTTGAACGCTTGCGGCAAGCGCCGGCGAGGCCGCCAACATGTGGGCAACCCGCGAGCCGGCCTCGCGGGCGATTATCTTGCGATCCGCGCCGCGCGCGAAGCGCAGGGGGGCGCCGAATATGATTTTGCAGCGCAGCGGCTCGCCGGTCAGAACCTGCCAAAGGTGAGGAAGCAACGCCGCATCGCCAAGCCAGGCGGCCGACAGTGCGGAATAGCAGATCGCGACCGGCTGCACAGCGACGTCCTCGACTTCTACCGCCCCCGCGAGAAGGTCGCGGGCGCTGGCGAAATGCGAACTGCGAAAGGCGCCGAGCGCCCTTCCGTCGCCGGTGGTTCCTTCCGGAAACAGGAGGACCCGCCGCCCTTCGAGCATGCGCTCCGCCATCGCCGCATTGGCGGCGGGAATCGACCGTCGCCGCTTTCGATCGACAAAGACCGTCCCCTGCTGGCGAGCGATCGCGCCAATCAAAGGCCAGGACCCGACTTCGCGCTTGGCGAGAAAGCTGAAGCCGGAGAGACTGCCGAGGGCGAGAACGTCGATCCATGAGACATGATTGGCGGCGAGCAGCAGCGGACGCGAGGAACAGGCGGCGCCGGAAACGCTGATTTTTACGCGCAGGACTCGGATCAGCACGCGGCAGAAGACAACCGACGGATCGACGCGCGCGGGGCGGCGCAGCCGTGCGGCAAGGCTCTGCGCCGGAATTCCAATGCAGAGGAAAACAACAAAGGCAAGCACAAGCAGAACAGCGCGCAGAACGGCCAGGCGAGCCTCCCGAGGCAGACCATAACGGCAAAGCCTTATGCCCGCCGGCTTGCAGTTTGATGACGGTGAACAGCGCTAACGCCATGATTTGTCGTATTCGCGTCATCAAAACTTTGCGTCAAAATCCTAAATCGGACGCGATCATCGAAAGCGGAATCATGACTTGACGCACTCCTTCGACGCGCCGTCCGGCGAGATCGCGCCCGTCTCGGGCGGCTTCGCGCGCCTCGCCCGCTTCGGGCGAACCCCGCTCCCGAGCAACGCCCTCGTCGCGCGTTTCGGACCCTTTGAGGTCAGGCTCGCGACGACGAAGAAGGAAATCCGCAAGGCGCAGCGCCTGCGCTATGAGGTCTTTTTCGAGGAAGGCGGAGCGCGGCCCGACGCCGCGGCGAAGCTGACCCGGCGCGACATCTGCCCATATGATTCGGTGTGCGACCACCTTCTCGTCATTGATCTCGAGCGGACCAATCGATTCGGCCGGCCGAAGCCGAAGATCGTCGGCGCCTATCGCCTGTTGCGGCAGGACGTCGCCGAACGTCATTTCGGCTTTTACAGCCAGCGCGAATTCGACGTTGAAGCGCTCGTCAGGCGCCGCCAGGGAACCCGCTTTCTCGAACTTGGCCGCGCCTGCGTCCATCCGCGCTACCGCTCCAAGCGCGTGATCGAATTATTGTGGCGCGGCCTCTGGCTTTATGCGTCGCGCCACCGCATCGACGCGCTGATCGGCTGCGCCAGCCTTCCCGGCGTCGATCCGCGGGCGCTCGCCGTCCCTTTAAGTTTCCTGCGCCACCAGGCTCAGGCGCCCGACGCCTGGGACGTTCGGCCGCTGCCGGGGCGCGAGGCGAACGTCGATATTCTGGAGCCGCAGGAAATCGACGCCCGCAGCGCGCTGGCGGCGCTGCCGCCATTGATCAAGGCCTATCTGCGGGTCGGCGCAAAATTCGGCGCCGGCGCCGTGGTCGACGCGCAATTCGGCGCAACCGATGTTTTCACCATCATGCCGCTGGCCGATATGGAAGACCGCTACGCCGCCTATTTCGGCGCGCCGATGGAGCGGCCAGACAGCGTTCTCGCCTGACGCGTCGCGCCGGGCTTTCCTTAAAATGCAATCATCCGGGTTTGAGCTCTCTTCGCGCGTCGCGCGCAGACTGGCGCAAGGAGGCCGCGGTCAGGTTCGCGCATGATCGCGGTGAAAGACTGCGCCATTCGTTGCGGGACCAAGGCATGCTGAACTCGACGCTTTACTACACGCTGCTGACGCGAAATTTCAGCAAATCGCTCGAGGGCGCCGCCTCCGATACGGTCGCCAAGAGGGAGACCGCCTATTACGAGGCGAATATCGGGAAGGTAAAGTCGATCGACGACTTTATGAAGAACCAGAGGCTCTACACCTATGTGCTGAAAGCCTACGGCCTCAGCGACATGGCCTATGCCAAGGGCCTCATCCGCAAGGTCCTGACCAGTGACCCCTCCGACAGCGGATCTCTCGCTTCGACGCTCAGCAGCGGACGCTACAAGGCGCTCGCCACAGCCTATAATTTTTCCGTCAAAGGCGCAGAGACGACAATTTCGGCCGACACCCAGAAGACAACCACCGACAATTATGTCGAGCAGACGCTTGAAACCAATGTCGGCAAGCAAAATGAGGGAGCGAAAATGGCGCTGTATTTCAAGCGCGTCGCGCCGACCCTCAAAAGCGCCTACGGCGTCCTCGCCGACAAAACCCTGCTCAGCGTCGTGCAGACCGCCTTCGGCCTTTCGACGTCAATGTCGAATCAAAATATCGATCTGCAGGCGAAAACGATCAACGGACTGTTCAAAATCAGCGATTTGCAGAATCCCGCCAAGCTGCAAAAGCTCATTCAACGCTTCACCGCCAACTATGACTTGCAGCATCCATCGAGCGCTTCAACGACGCCCTCGTCCGCGCTCCAGGTCTCGACGCCTGACATCAGCCAGAGCCTTCTCACGAGCCTCGCCAATCTCAAGCTCGGAGGGAGCTGATCGATGCAAGGCGGACTTTACGTCTCGCTGTCGGGGCTGGTCGCGCTCGACCGGCGGCTGACCACCATCGCGGCGAATGTCGCCAATCAGAGTACGCCCGGATACCGGGCCGAGGAGGTCGAATTCAAGTCGCTCCTGTCGAAGGCCGGCGCCAATCCCGTCGCCTTCGTCTCGAATGGCGAATCCTTCATCTCGCGGCGCGGAGGCGTTCCCATCAAGACGGACGGCCCGCTCGACGTCGCCGTTCAGGGCCACGGCTGGCTTTCCCTGAAAACGCCTGACGGGACTGTCTACACAAAGGACGGCCGAATGCATATGGAGGAGAGCGGAGCGCTCGTCAGCGTCGACGGCTTTCCGGTCCTCGACGCCGGCGCGACGCCGATCCTGCTCGATCCGGCCGCGGGGCCGCCGACCATCGCGCAGGACGGCATGATCGCGCAGAACGGCCATCAGGTCGGCGCGATCGGCATTTTCAATCTCGACACACAGGCCAAGCTCAAACGCTACACCAACTCCGGCGTGACGAGCGATCTGCCGGCGACGGCCGAACTCGATTTCAGCAACAATGGCGTCCATCAGGGCTTTATCGAGGGAGCCAACATCAATCCGATTCTCGAAATGGCCAAGCTCATCATGGTCTCGCGCGCTTTCGACAACATCCATTCCGCGACCGAAGGGTCGGAATCCTCCCTGAAAGACGCCATTAAGACACTCGGCGCGACGTCATGAGCAGCCTGCCCGCCGCAGATGGCGCCCTCGCAAAACTGGAGCGGGCCATGACGCAGGCGGCGACGGAGCCGCTGGTGCGGATCAGCGGCGCCGTCGCTGAATTATCTCCCTCCCATGCCCGCGTCGCCGGACTATCTCCCTTCGTGAAGCTTGGCGAATGCGTGCGCTTTGGCCTTGGCGCCGACGCTGAAGCCGAAAGCGCCTCCAGCCGCGGCGAAGTGGTGCGGATCGACCCGCACGGCGTCATCGTCAAGACTTTCGAGGCCGGCGCATTGACAGGCCTTGGCGCGCGGGTGTTTTGCGCGGGGCCGCTGCGCATCGCGCCGCATCCGGGCTGGAAGGGCCGCGTCGTCAACGCATTCGGCGCCCCGATCGACGGCGCCGGACCGCTGCCGCAGGGGGATCGCGGGGCCATGATCGACGCCCCGCCGCCGAGCGCCATGCGCCGGGCCCGCGTCGCAAAACCGCTGCGCACCGGCGTCCGCGTCATCGACATCTTCACCCCTCTCTGCGCCGGCCAGCGCATCGGCATATTCGCCGGGTCCGGCGTCGGCAAATCCACCTTGCTGGCGATGCTTGCCGGCTCCAGGGATTTCGATACCGTCGTTGTCGCGCTCGTCGGCGAACGCGGCCGCGAGGTGCGCGAATTCCTCGATGACGCGCTTGCCGCCAATCGCGCGATTTCGGTCGCCGTCGTCGCAACAGGGGACGAGACGCCGTCGATGCGCCGGCTCGCGCCGCGCACGGCTATGGCGATCGCCGAGTTCTTTCGCGATCGCGGCGACCGGGTGCTGCTCATTATCGATTCGGTCACCCGTTTCGCCCATGCGGCGCGCGACGTCGCGCTGGCCGCCGGCGAGCCCCCCGTCGCGCGCGGATACACGCCGAGCGTCTTCAGCGATTTGCCGAAGCTGCTCGAGCGGGCGGGTCCTGGCGAGGAAGGCGGAGGTTCGATCACTGGCGTGTTCTCGGTGCTCGTCGACGGCGACGACCACAATGATCCCGTGGCGGACGCCGTGCGCGGCACGCTCGACGGGCATATTGTGCTGGACCGGGCGATCGCCGATCAGGGTCGCTTTCCCGCCGTCAATGTGCTCGGCTCGATTTCACGGCTGGCGCAAATCGCCTGGACGGACGAACAGCGCGACCTTGTCCTCAAGCTGCGCGGCATGATCGCCCGCTTCGAGGACACCAGCGATCTGCGCCTGATGGGCGGCTACAAGGCGGGGCAGGACGCAGATCTCGACCAGGCGGTCGTGCTAGTGCCAAAAATCTACAAGACGCTGCAACAATCGCCGCAATCGACCCCGAGCGCCGACGCCTTTCGCGAACTCGCCCAGAGCCTCACAGGCGCCTCCTGATTTCCGCATGGCCGAAGCAATTCAATCCAGCGCGCGACGGGAGCGCGCAGCTGATCTCTTCGCGCGGCAGAGTCCTTACGCAGCCCGCGGCGCCAGGACGATGACAGCGGCCCCGATCAGGCAGAGCGCCGCTCCGCCAAGATCAAAGCGATCGGGCCACACGCCCTCCATCGCCCACAGCCACAGCAGCGAGACCGTGACATAGACGCCGCCATAGGCGGCATAGGCGCGTCCGGCGGCGCTGACGTCGATCAGCGTCAAAAGCCACGCAAACAACAGCAAAGACGCTGTTCCCGGGATAAGCCACAGCG
Organism: Methylocella silvestris; assembly: GCF_002891535.1. Lineage (GTDB taxonomy): Bacteria > Pseudomonadota > Alphaproteobacteria > Rhizobiales > Beijerinckiaceae > Methylocapsa > Methylocapsa silvestris_A. Next base: position 54,994 of record NZ_PDZR01000006.1, read on the forward strand.
CGGATTTTCCAAGCCGCAGCCAGGCCCAAAAGGAAAAGCAGCCGGCAATTTCCGCAAGGGCGGCGGCGGCGTAAACGAGCGCGGTCAGCATAGTCTCTCCAGGGCGCGGCCACATGCGGAGGCCGAAGATTTAAAGCGCTTTCCGATCACATGGAAACATGTGATCGATAAGAAATCGCTCCACATCAATAGTTTGGAGCCTCGACCGACGCGGATTGGTCAGAAATTTCGCCTTGACGGGCGGCGCGAACAGGAGGCGGCGATTTCATGCGTCGGTCCGGCGCTTGCCAAGCAAATCCCGTGCAGAGATTGGGTGGGGCAGACCGTCGCGCCTTTGCAGAACAGGCGGGGGCGACGCCGCAACTATCTGCCGCGCGTCAATCGATCGCGTTGAGCAAATGAACATTGCCGCCAACGGCCGCCGTATTGATCGTGACCGTCTGTTCGACGACAAAGCGCTGAAGATAGTGTGGCCCGCCGGCTTTCGGCCCCGTCCCGGACAGGTTAAAGCCGCCAAAGGGCTGCGTCCCGACAACAGCCCCAATCATATTACGATTGACATAGCAATTTCCCGCCAGCCGCCGCTCAAGGATTCGGGCGATGGTCGAATCGATGCGCGAATGGACGCCGAGCGTCAATCCGAAATTTTTCGCTTCGATGGCGTCGAGCAGAAGGTCGAGTTCCGGCGCCTTGTAGCGCACGACATGGAGGATCGGTCCGAACACCTCGCGCTTGAGATCGCCAGCGGCAGCGAGTTCGAAAATATGCGGCGCGACATAGAAGCCATTGGCGGGCGCGTCCTTGTCGACTTCGCCGGCAAAATGCGCGACGACGCCGTTCTGCGTTTGCGCGCGCATCGCCTCGATATGCGCAAGCAGCGCCGCCCTGGCCTCGGCGTCGATCACAGGGCCGATCTGCACGCCGATATCGCGCGGATCGCCGACGCGAAGCTCGCGCGCGGCGCCGGCGATCATCGTGATCATCTTGTCCGCCACCTCCTCCTGCAAACACAAAAGGCGCAACGCCGAGCAGCGCTGCCCGGCCGAGCGGAATGCCGAGGCGACGACATCGTCCGCGACCTGTTCGGGCAGAGCGGTGGCGTCGACGATCATGGCGTTGACGCCGCCCGTCTCGGCGATCAGCGGCGCGATGGGCCCATCCTTTGCGGCAAGCGCCCTGTTGATGCTTGCCGCCGCTTCGACCGATCCGGTGAAGGCGACGCCGGCGACGCCCGGCAGCGCGACAAGCGCGGCGCCGATTTTTCCGTCTCCCTGCGCAAGGCGCAGCGCGCCGGCGGGAACGCCGGCCTTATGCAGCAGCGCGACGGCCTCGGCGGCGATCAGCGGCGTCTGCTCGGCCGGCTTGGCGATGACGGCGTTGCCGCAGACGAGCGCAGCGGCGACCTGTCCCAGAAAAATCGCCAACGGAAAATTCCACGGGCTGATGCAGACGAAAACGCCGCGCCCATGGCAATGCAGCCTGTTGTCCTCCCCGGTCGGGCCCGGCAGTTTTGGCGCTGCCCCGAATGCTTTGCGCGCCAAGGCGGCGTAATAGCGCAGAAAATCGATCGCCTCGCGCCATTCGGCGACTGCGTCGTCAAGCGTCTTGCCGCCCTCGAGCTGGAGCAGCCGCAGCCAGCGCGGCGCCTCCGCCTCCAGCCTTTGCGCCGCGCGGTCAAGGCGCGCCGCCCGGTCTTCGACGGCGCGCCGCGACCACGTTCGAAAAGCGGCTTGCGCCTCCTGCATCATCGTGACGAGTGCATCTTGATCCGTGTCATCGACGAACCCCACCGCCGCGCCATCGATGGGCGAGATCGCCTGTCGGCGGCCGCCCGCGCGCTGCGGCGCGCTCTTGCCTCCGGCCAGAATCAGCTCCGCCTGGCGCGCCTCCGGGGTCTGCCGGATCGAGCCGAGCAGACGCTCGACCTGAGCCCGATCGCCAAATTCAACGCCCTCCGCAACTTTGCGCTCAGGCCCATGAATCTCCCGCGGCGGGGGCAGCCCGGCGGCGCGGGCGCGGGCGGCGTTAATGATGATTTTCTGCGGCCGTTCAAGCAGGGCCGCGGCCGGAATATCGCGGTCGCCGATCTGGGCGACAAAGGATGAGTTGGCGCCGTTCTCAAGAAGGCGGCGCACCAGATAAGCGAGCAGATTCTCATGCTGGCCGACCGGCGCGTAGATGCGGCAGGCAAGCTGCGGATAATCCGCGCGAAGCCCGGCGTAAAGCTCCTCGCCCATGCCGTGCAGGCGCTGGAACTCGTAGCCGTCGACGCCGCCCGCGATGGTGACGATGGTCGCGACGGTCAGCGCATTATGGGTGGCGAATTGCGGCGCAATCCGCGCACGCGCCGCCAACAGCCGCCTCGCGCAGGCGATATAATTCAGATCCGTCATCGCCTTGCGCGTGAAGACCGGATAGTCGGCAAGACCGCGCTCCTGCGCCCGCTTGATTTCGGCGTCCCAATAGGCGCCCTTGACGAGCCGGAGCGTCATGCGCGCGCGATGTCTGGCGGCAAGCTCCGCGACATGGTCGATCACCGCCCCGGCGCGCTTTTGATAGGCTTGCACCGCAAGGCCAAAGCCGCTCCAGTCTTGCAGCGCCCCCGCGGCCATCGCCGCCGCAATGAGATCGAGCGAAAGCTCGAGCCGGTCCGCCTCTTCGGCGTCAATCGTCAGTTGCAGATCATGCCGCCGGGCGAGCCGCGCGAGGTCGATCAGACGCGGCGTCAGCTCTCGCATCACGCGTTCGCGGCAGGCGGGCTCAAAGCGCGGATGAAGCGCAGAGAGTTTTACCGAAACGCCGAGCCGCTCCGACACGCCCGCTCCGCGCGCGCGGCCGACGCTTTCAATGGCGTTTGCATAGGACTCGAAATAGCGATCCGCGTCGGCCTTCGTGCGCGCTCCTTCTCCCAGCATGTCGAAGGAATAGAGATGGCGACTTCCCACACGCGAGGAGGCGCGGCGCAGCGCCTCCTCGATTTCATCGGCAAAGACAAAGTGCTGGCCCATCAGCTGCATCGCCTGCCGCGCGGCGGCGCGCAGCGCGCCGAGCCCCAGCCGCTTCGCCGCCAGCGCGATGACGCCTTCGGCCGTCTTGCCCTTGTCGAGCATGCGGGCGGTGGCGCCCAAAGCCCAGGCCGCGGCCGAGACGACGAGCGGCTCTGACGCATGGCCGCCCTCCGCGGTCCAGCGCGCCGCGCCGATCTTTTCGGCGATGAGCGCGTCGGCGGTCAGGGAATCGGGCACGCGGAGCAGCGCCTCGGCCAGCACCATCAGCGCGACGCCCTCCTCCGTCGAGAGCGAATATTCGCGCAGCAGATCCTCAAGCCCGCCGATGCGGGCGGTTTTAGCGCCGCGCGCCGCTTCGATGAGGCGACGGCCAAGCCGGTCGATCCGCGCCTCCGCGCCGGCGTCGAGGCCGGCGTCTTGCAGAAGGCGCGCGGCGATCGGCTCATCCGGCGGCGCATAGGGGACTGAAAAAGGGCCGAAAACAGCGTCGGAAGTCATGGGGAGCAAGCCTCATGAGTTGGCGAATTCACGAACCCGGTCGATCGGCTATCGCGTCTCCGGTTCGTTCGCGCGTGCGTCAGCCGGCGTAGCGCGCCCGGCGCACGGCGGCGACTTCGTCCAGCGCTTCGCCGAACGCGTTCACCGCCTGAAGCAAGTCGCGCTCCTCGATGACGAGAGGGGGCGCAAACCGCAGCACACTCTCATGCGTCTCCTTGGCAAGGACGCCGCGCCGCATCATGGCGAGACAAACATCCTTCGCCTTTGCCTGGCAGGGATCGAGCTCGATTCCGGCCCAAAGGCCCTTGCCGCGCAGCGCGATGATCGCGGGATGACGCACGCGGGACATTGCGTCGAGCAAAACTTCGCCGAGCGCGCGGCTCCGTTCGGCCAGCTGCTCTTCCCGCATCAGGGCGATCGCCGCGCGCCCGACCGCGGCGGCAAGCGGATTGCCGCCGAAAGTCGAGCCATGGCTGCCGGGGGTGAACACATCCATCAGCGCGCGACGGGCGATAAACGCGGAAACGGGCATGAGGCCGCCGCCGAGCGCCTTGCCGACGATGAGACCGTCCGGGACCGCGCCTTCATGCTGAAAGCAGAAATTGCGGCCAGTGCGGCCAAAACCCGATTGCACCTCGTCGAACAAGAGCAGGATGCCGTGCCGGTCGCAGATGCGGCGTAAATTGGCGTGATAGCCTTCCGGCGGGACGATGACGCCGCCCTCGCCCTGGATCGGCTCCACCAGCACCGCTGCCGTGCAGCGGTTGATCGCGAGCTCGACCGCCTCGGCGTCGCCGAAGGGAACCGACGCAAAGCCGGGCGCGAAAGGCCCGAAGCCGCGTTTGGAATCGGGATCGTCGGAAAAGCCGACGATCGTCGTCGTACGGCCATGAAAATTGCCGTTGGCGACGATGATTTCCGCCTTGTCGGCGGGAATGGCGAGCTCGTCATAGGCGTAGCGCCGTGCGGCCTTGATCGCCGTCTCGACCGCCTCCGCTCCGGTGTTCATGACGAGACAGGCGTCGAGACCGGCAAATTGCGCAAGTTCTTGATAAAAGGCGCCAAGGTTATCGGAATGAAAGGCGCGGGAGACGATGTCGAGGCGCTCGAGCTGGTCGCGCATGGCCTGCACCAGCCGCGGATGCAGATGACCGAAACTCGCGGCCGAATAGGCGCTCATCATGTCGATGTAGCGATGTCCGTCCACGTCGAAAACATGGGCGCCGCGCCCGTGCGACAGCACGACCGGAAGCGGCGCATAATTTCGGGCGCCGAAGAGATGTTCACGGTTGATCGCTTGCTGCCCGGACATAACGAGCTCTGCTTTAAAGGTCCAACGGCTGGGCTTACGCCGCCTTTGGGGGCAGATCATGGCGCTAGCCCCCCAAGTCGCGAAAAAACGCGGCGAATTAAGGCCCTAGGCCGCGCCACTGGGTCGAAAAAGCGCAACGCGCAGTTTTCAACGTCGCGTCAATCTGCGCCTTTCGCCCGCCGCGCAGGCTTTTTAACCCGCGGCGGCAACTTGCCCGGCCATTTCACAATGTGGTGCGGATAATCGTTGAGCGCAATCTCGGTTTCCAGCGCGACGACCTTGCCTCGCGCCGACGCGCCGGCTTCATGGACCGTTTCCGTCGAGCCCGATACGAGCGGATGCCACCAGTAAAGATCACGTCCTTCCGAAACAAGGCGATAGGCGCAAGAGGGCGGCAGCCAGGACAGCCCGCGCGCCGTCTCCGGCGTCAATTTGATGCAGTCGCGCACCCTGCGGCGACGGTTGGCGTAATCGGCGCAGCGGCAGGCGCCGGCGTCGAACAGCCTGCATGCGATCTCGGTGAAATGGATCTCGCCCGTATCTTCATCCTCGAGCTTGACAAGGCAGCAGCGGCCGCAGCCGTCGCAGAGGCTCTCCCATTCCGTCTTGTTCATTTCTTCGAGAGATTTTTGCCGCCAGAATGGCGTCGCGGCGGTTTTCTGCTCCTTTGGCGCAGGCGCCCGCCCCACCGCGTCGGGCGCGGCCGGGCTTGTTTCGCAGGAATTTAACGGGGATCGCGGCACGACGGCAGGAGCGCCTTTCCAATTCATTTTCGGTATGCGGGTGAACCGTGGACTTGCGCTTCCTTGTGACAATCGTCAAGCCGCTTGCTAAACTGGCGCTTGCGCCTTCGAGCGGCCGGAATGATCTGTATAGTCGGCCCTGGCGGCCCATCCCTTGGGCTATTGCGCCGCGAGCGTCGTCCGCCAGCATAGGCTTTCAACCTTCGCCCAAGATTTTTCCGGAGCGTGCATTCAGGTGCTGATAGGTCTTGCAAGTGCTTAAAGATCTTCGCGAGACGCGGCTTTGGAAGCGCGCCGCAGCAGTGTTGCTCGCTTTCGACGCCCTTATCGATTCGTCGATGTTCGCCAGCGGCGAGCGGTCGAAGGAGCGCTACGCCGCCTTTTCCGCTTTCATGGACCGCTTCCACGTCGCCGGCTGGCGGCGCGTCGCGACAGAACTTGCCTGCGAGACACTGACCCTCAGCATCGGCGCCGGACTTGTCGCCCTGACGCTGGCGATCCCGGCGTTCCGCGAAACCTCGGACGACTGGCTGAAGAAGCAGGATCTCGCAATCACCTTTCTTGACCGCTACGGTCAGGAAGTGGGTCGACGCGGCATCAAGCACGATGATTCCGTCTCCTTCGAGGAATTGCCTGAAAATCTGATCGACGCGGTGCTGTCGACCGAGGACCGCCGTTTCTTCGAGCATTTCGGGGTCGATGTGATCGGCACCATGCGCGCGCTGACCGTCAACGCCCGAGCCGATACGGTCGTCCAGGGCGGCTCCTCGATCACGCAGCAGCTCGCCAAGAATCTCTTTCTCTCGAACAAGCGCACGATCGAGCGCAAGATCAAGGAGGCCTATCTTGCCGTCTGGCTCGAGTTCCGGCTCTCCAAAAAGCAGATTTTGCAACTTTATTTCGACCGCGCCTATCTTGGCGGCGGCGCGTTCGGGGTGCAGGCCGCCTCGCAATTCTATTTCGGCAAGTCGGTGCGCGATTTGACGCTGGCGGAGGCGGCGATGATCGCCGGCCTTTTCAAAGCGCCGACAAAATATGCGCCCCATGTCAATCTGCCGGCCGCCCGCGCCCGGGCGCATGACGTCCTGAGCAATATGGTTGACGCCGGCTATCTGACCGAGGGGCAGATCTATGCGGCGCTGCGCAATCCTGCAACGCCGGTCGACCGCAACAAGACGACGAGCCCGGACTGGTATCTCGACTATGCCTATGAAGAGGTGAAGAAGCTCAGCGAGGAAGGAAAGCTCGGCGACGAGCGCGTCCTGACCGTGCGTACGGCGCTCGACTCCGGCCTGCAGGAACACGCCGATGCGACGATCGAGGATCAGCTGCGCCAATCGGGACCGAGTTATCACGCCAAGCAAAGCGCCGTGGTGGTGTTCGAGCCGAACGGCGCCCTGCGCGCCATGGTTGGCGGGCGCGATTATGGCGCGAGCCAGTTCAACCGCGCGACCGACGCCTTGCGCCAGCCCGGCTCCTCGTTCAAGCCCTTCGTCTATCTGACGGCGCTGATGACCGGAAAGTTCAAGCCGACGACCATCGTCGTCGACGCGCCGATCTGCATCGGCAATTGGTGCCCGCGCAATTACAAGAACACTTATGCCGGTTCGCTGCCGCTTGTAACGGCGCTGGCGCGCTCATTAAACACCGTCGCGGTGCGCCTCTCCGTCGCGATCGGCGCCGCCGATTCCGTTCCGGGGCACAATAATGTCTTTGAAAGCGCCAAACGCGGCCGCGCCAAGATCGTCGAGACGGCGCGCGCGATGGGCCTGACGACGCCTCTCGTCGATACGGTCTCGCTGCCGATCGGCGCGGCAGAAGTGACGGTGATCGATATGGCCTCAGCCTATTGCACCTTCGCCAATGGCGGGCTGCGCGCGCCGCCCTTCGCCGCCGTGCAGATCTTGAATGGCCGCGGCGACGAGATCTACCGCCATGACCGCGACGGTCCGCAGCCGCGCCAGATCATCCCGCGCGAGACCATTGAAACGATGGTCTCGATGATGACGCAAGTCGTCCAGGCCGGCACCGGCAAGCGCGCGCAGCTCGACAATATCGAGGTCGCCGGCAAGACAGGCACGACCAATGGCTATAAGGACGCGTGGTTCATCGGCTACACGGGCAATTATGTCGCGGCTGTCTGGTTCGGCAATGACGACGATACGCCAATGGAAAAAATGACCGGCGGCTCGCTCCCTGCCGGCACATGGCATGACATCATGGCCTATGCCCATCAGGGGATCGAATTGAAGCCGCTGCCGGGACGTCCGGCGCCAACCGGCCCCGCTCCCGTGGCGGCGGCCGGCGCCACGGCCGCGGGCGCGCCGCAGCGGCCGGCGAGCCTGTCGTCGCGCTCGGCCGAGACGCTGCGCGCGATCGGCGCGGCGATGACGGACGCCGAGAAGCGGCGGGAAGCCGCCGGGCTCGGGGCCGCCAGCGCCGCCTCCGTCTCGCATCCCAGCGCGCCGCCCGGCGGCGGTTGACTGACCGCGCGAATTTGACCTGCCGCCGCGCGGCGCGCCACAATAAAATGCAAATCACGAGCTCATGCATTGCGTCCCGCCCTACAGGTAGACAGGCTCCGTGATTCTCATCGGCAAATTCATTCTCGCTGCTCTTGTCGGCGCCCTCATCGGTCTCGGCCTCACTTCCGCGGCGTTGCAAAACGACTTCGGCTTCGGGGCCGTGACCGCCGGGCCATGGACGGCGTGGCCGCGGAACGGCGGCCGCGGCGTCGATCCTTACGCCCGCGCGATGCTGGCAAAGTCCGGCGAAATCCCGCTCGGCTCCTCCGAGGGCCTGAGTTTTATCGCGCGCGCCGACAGCGGGGGGCGCCGTCTTGAGCCGGGATGCGATTATATCGTCAGCGGACCGACGCCGCAGGCGCGTTACTGGACGCTGACCGTGATGACCCCGCAAGGCAAGCTCCTGGCGAATCCCTCCGGCCGCAGCGGCTTCACCTCGAGCGAAATCTTGCGCGCGGCGGACGGCAGTTTCGCCATCGCGCTATCGCGCCGCGCGAGGCCGGGCAACTGGATTCCGCTCGCCGAAAACGATCCCTTCATCCTCGATCTGCGCCTCTATGAATCGGAGTTCAGCACGTCGATGCTCGCGTTCGACGCAGCCAACCTGCCGACCATTGCAAGGGAGGTCTGCCGGTGAACAGGCTTGACCGATTTCTCGCCGGCCTGCTCTGGTTGCTCGGCGTGGCGCTGGTGGCGGTAGCGGTCCATCTCATCGCCGTCTTCGACCTACCAAGGCGCCTCGGCAATGATCCAATGAGCCGCCTTTCGGTTCTGGCGAAGCCCGGCGAGATGAGCCAGTTGCCGCTTGCAAGACCCGGCGCCGAATGGGCTCCCTTTTCAGATCCCGCCGTGGCGCAGGGCGTCTGCCTCTATGATCTGACGCGCGCGCCGGTGCGCGTTTCCGGCGAGGTCGACGCCGACCGCATGCTGACGCTTTCCTTCCGCACGCCGTCGGGCGAAATCTTCTATTCGATGACGGACCGGGCCGCGCAGCATGGCAAGATCGACGTGCTGCTCCTGACGAGCGAACAGTTGGAAGCGCTCGAGGCCGACAGCGAGGACGATGACGAGCCGGCGCAGGAACTCCGTCTCATCGCGCCCGCGGCCAAGGGATTCGTGCTCGTCAACGCGCTCGCGGCTTTTCCCAGCGAGGCGGAGGAGTCGCGCCAGCGCGTGAAGGCGATAACCTGCGCGCCCGAGGCGCCGCTGGATTGATGTTGACGCGGCGGTTTTCGCCAGCAGTTGGAGCGATCGAAGGACGAAAGCGCTCGATCTTATCCCGGCGTATTTGCCGATCGCGGATTCTGCAATATCGGCGAGAAAAATATTCCAGACCATCGCGGACCGACAGCGCGCCCGCGCCGCTGCGCCGGCTTCAAGATTGCGCGTGGGTTTCCCCGTGGCGAGAAGAGGCCGCGGCCGCGATCGCCTCCTCATGCGGCGATGCTTTTCGCCGGCGGAAATTGGCCGTTTCCGCCATGACTTCCCGGCGAACGCCGGTGAAGAAGAGGATCTCGCCCGACTTCGAAGGACGCGAGATCCGGCTTTTCCGCGCCGGCAATTTGAAGGCTAAAAGCTCACCCATCTCAGTCATCTCCGAACGGTGTCCTGCTCGCTCGCCGAGCCCCGATCTTGCCACTTCCATCACAGTACCGCGTCGCGCTTGCCGAAGTTTCACGGGCCGTTTCACAAACAGAGCAATTAATTAAACGTTCGATACAAGAGCGACAGGAGCAGTTTAACGGTCCCTGCGGCGCCGGCTGTGAGCGATCGCACCTTCCAGTCAGGGCCCGCCGACCGGTCGCGATCCCGACGCTCCGGCCGGCATTGAAAGTGGACGGCCAGATGACGAGCCTGCGCCAGGAAACTGGGCTGGAGCTTGCCTTTCCGCAGCGTCGCAGCGACCGCCGGTTCGGCGGCGGTCAGAGCAACTGGCTGAGGCCGGGAATGCCGGCGGCGGCGGCCCGCACGCGCTCCGCGCCCGCCTTCTCTTCGGCATAGGCGAAGAGTTCACGGCCGACCTCCTGCATTTGCGCCATCGAGAGTCCGAGTCCCGACAGCCGCGCGGCAAGACCCATGAGGCCGCCGCCCATCATCCCCATCAGACCGGACAGCATGCCGTTATTTTCGGCGACCGAGGCGGCGGCGGCCTCTGCGGCGCCAGGGAAGCGGCCGAACAGATCGTCGATCTTGTCCTGCGGTCCGTCCTTGCGCAAAAACGCCAGGATCGCGCCGACAGCCTTTCGCGCCGTTTCGGTGTCGACGCCGGCGGTGGCGGAAATTCGGGCAATGAGATCTTCCATGAAAGCCACCGTCCTTTGAAGAAACGCCGCAGGCGATCGGCGCGATCAAGCGCAACATATGCGGCGAAGCAAACACGGCGCGAGCCAAGCCGCGAACCATGGAAAAATCAAGAGGCGCAAAAGCGCGCCAGTCCACCGAATGGATGCATCGGTCGAAAAGGAATGTCTTCAGATTCAAAAGCTTGAGCAAGTTTCTTTGGCGATCGCAGCGATTCAATCTGATCGGAACCGGCTCTGGCGGCAATCGAAGAAGCGCCGGTTTTGTCATCGAAGCGTCGCGCAGCGGCGATAGGCAAGGGCGCCGCCGGCGAGTTTCCGCGCCGGGTTCGCGCGCGGCGTGCAATCTTAAGGAGCGATGATGACGTCCCTCTCCTCGTCGGAGATTTTGGCGCAGCCGAAGCCGCATTCGGCGAAACCAGACCTCAACAAACCCATGTCGATGAAGACGGTCGTGGTTCTTCTCGCGGTTCTCGCGCTGGGCCTGTTCTTCACCGCTTTCAGCATTTTCAGGGATATTGAGGCCTCAGGCTCGCCCGTCACCAGCCTGCTGCCGTTTCTTCTTCTCGGCCTCGCGCTTCTGATCGCGCTCGGATTCGAATTCGTCAACGGCTTTCACGACACCGCCAATGCGGTCGCGACCGTCATCTACACCCATTCGCTTGCGCCATCGATCGCCGTTGTTTGGTCGGGCCTGTTTAATTTTCTTGGCGTCCTGTTTTCGACAGGGGCGGTCGCGTTCGGCATCGTTTCACTGTTGCCGGTGGAGCTGATCCTGCAGGTTGGCTCCGACGCCGGCTTCGCCATGGTCTTCGCCATGCTGATCGCGGCGATCATCTGGAATTTGGGCACCTGGTGGCTCGGCTTGCCGGCGTCGAGTTCGCATACGCTGATCGGCTCGATCATCGGCGTTGGCGTCGCCAATGCGCTGATGCGCGGGCGCGACGGCACGTCCGGCGTCGACTGGGGCAAGGCGACGGAAATCGGCTATGCGCTGCTGCTTTCGCCCGCGGTCGGATTCATCGCCGCCGGCCTTCTGTTGCTGACCATGAAGGTGCTGATCAAACGGCCGGAGCTCTACAGTGAGCCGAAGGCCAACGCCGCGCCGCCGCTGTGGATCCGCGGACTTTTGATCTTCACCTCGGCAGGCGTCTCCTTCGCGCATGGCTCGAACGACGGTCAGAAGGGCATGGGCCTCATCATGCTGATCCTGATCGGCACGGTTCCGACCGCCTATGCGCTGAACCGCGCCCTGCCGGAAAGCCAGATCGCCAGTTTCATCGAAACCTCCGCCGCGGCCTCGAAAGTGGTCGAGACGGTCGCTGGCGGCCATCACATCATCGGCGATCCGCGCCCGGCCGTCACCGCCTATGTCGCCTCGCATGAATTCAACGAGGGTACGCTGCCGTCCCTCGCCGTGCTGATCCGCGAGATCGCCGACCAGATCCAGCACTATGGCTCGATTGCGAAGATCCCGGCCGCCACCGTTGGCAACACGCGAAACGACATGTATCTCGCCTCGGAAGCGGTCCGGGTGCTGCAAAAGGACAAATCGAGCGACCTCTCGAAGGCCGATCTTTCGGTCCTCGCGACCTATAAGAAGGGCCTCGACGCGGCGACCAAATTCATCCCCGACTGGGTGAAAGTGTCGGTGGCCATCGCGCTTGGCCTTGGCACGATGATCGGATGGAAGCGGATCGTCATCACCGTCGGCGAGAAAATCGGCAAGACGCATCTGACCTATGGTCAGGGCGCCGCCGCCGAAATCGTCGCCATGGCGACGATCGGCGCCGCCGACAGCTTCGGCCTGCCCGTCTCGACGACGCATGTTCTGTCCTCCGGCGTCGCCGGCACCATGGCGGCGAACGGCTCCGGCGTGCAGATGTCGACGATCCGCAGCCTTGCGCTCGCCTGGGTGCTGACGCTGCCCTGCGCCATCGCCCTTTCGGCGCTGCTGTTCTTTATTTTCCGCCATGTGTTCTAGGTAGAGCGCGCTCATTTTTACGCAAAACAAAGGGCGTGACGGCCGCGGCCGTCACGCCCTTTTCACGTCCGGGGGCCGATCTTATCCCGGCTGCGTTCGCGCCCTCAGTTAATCGGCAACCCCGATTCCGCGCTGAGGCTTTTCACGAGAGCCGGCGTCAGTTCGCCGCGGGCCGGGCGGCCGCGGTCGCGCTCATAGCGCTCGATCGCCTGCTTCGTCGAAGCGCCCATTACGCCGTCCGCCTTCAGCACATAGCCGAGCTTGACCAGGGCTTTCTGCGCCGCCAGCACTGATTTCGAGGCGGCCGGCTGCGCCTCGTGCGGAGCGCCGGTCAGCAGCAGTTCGGAGATGGCGTCATGCGGCTTTGGCTGCGGCGCCGGAACCGCGGCCGTCGGCGCCTGCGCCTCGCGCGGACGCTGCGCAGGCCTGTCTTCGGCGCCGCCGCCCGCAGCCTCGGTCTCCGCCCGGATCGGGGCGAATTGCTGCGGCCGCGGCGCCGGGACCGGCGGCGCAGAAGCGGCCGCCTGCGGCTCGGCCGCGCGCTCCTTGACGGCGCCGAACAGCGGCGCCGGGTGGCGCTCCTTCTGCAGCGTCAAGGCGTTGATGACAATGCCGCCGAGGGCGGCGACGCAGAGCGCGCTCGCGATCACGCCGAAGAGGCGCCCGGTCGTCCGCCCAGCATGCGGCGAAGCGCGCTTCCGCGCGCCGGCGCTGCTCGTGCGTCTTGCCCGCGGCCTTGGCTTTGGAGCTTCGCTCAGGATGAAATCATGATCGGCCGCGGCCAAAGCTTCACGCAATTTTCTTCACCATCACTTTTTGAACGAGATCATGTTCTTCGTCGCCTCGACGATAGCGCGCAATGGTTTCGATTTCCGCCGATGGTCGCGCCTTGGCGACGTCGGCGCGGCAGTCCACCGGCAGGCGGACGAGGACGCAGGTGCCCTGATCCGGCTCGCTTGCAACCGCGATCGAGCCGCCATGCAGGCCGACAAGCCCGCTGACGATCGAAAGCCCCAATCCGGTGCCCTCAAACGGCCGATCCAGCGCGCCCCTGGCCTGAAAGAAGGGATTTCCCAGCCGCGCCAGATCCTGCTCATTGATGCCGACGCCCGAGTCGGCGACGGAGATCAGGAGCGTGTCATCCTCGATTCTGACGCTGATCGAAACCTCGCCATGGGCTGGCGTGAATTTGACCGCATTGGAAAGCAGATTGATCACGATCTGCTTGCAGGCGCGCTTGTCGCCGACGACTTCCGGCAGACCTTCGGGACAGAAGCGCTTCAGCGCGATGTGACGCTCCTGCGCCTCCAGCTTGACCATGTCGCAGCAAATTTCGACGAGGGGCGCGACGCCGAAATGCGATGGCGACAGATCGAAGGAGCCGGAGTGGATCTTCGACAGGTCGAGGATCGAATTGACCACCGACAGAAGATGCTGGCCCGAACGATGGATGATCGCCGCATATTCGCGCTGCTTGGCGGGGTCGCGCGGGATCTGTTCCGCATCGCCCAGAATTTCGGAAAAGCCGATGATGGCGTTCAGCGGCGTTCTCAGCTCATGGCTCACATTGGCGAGAAAATGGTCCTTGGAGAGATCCGTTGCCGCCGCCCGCGCCGAAACAAGCGCGTCCTGGCTCCAATTCAGCTCGGTGACGTTGCGGAAAATCGCGACGGCGCCGCGTTCCGGCAACTTCCTGCCGCAGCGCCGCGCCCGCATGTCAAGCCAGAGAAAGACAGGCTCGGCATAGTCGCCGCGATCAAGGCTCGAGGCGCGAAGCCGCAGCGCGACATTGACCGGGGCGTCGCTGAAACTCGCTTCCCCGATCGCCTTGAGAAAGATTGGCCGGTCGGCGACATGCACATGCTCAAAGAAGCCGCGCCCCATGAGATCGGCGGCCGGCAGGCCGAACAGGCTTTTGCGATTGCCGGCGATCGAGAGCACGGCTCCGGCCCGGTCGTGCAGAAGGACGACGTCGCCGACGCTTTCATGCAGACCCGTGAAGCCTGTGGCGGGAAGTTGCGCAGGCGCAACGCGCCTTTGCCCGCGCAGCCGGCGCATGGCGGCCTTGACGGGCGCGCGCGCAAGGGTCAGGAGCGAGAGCGGCAAAGGCCGCATCCCGCCTCGCTCGCGGTCGCGCGCCGGCGAGGGATGAGCCGGCGCCGGTCCTTCGGCCGCCTCCCACTCCAGTCGATCGGACTCGATCAAGCGAGAGGCGCGGGGAAGGCGCGCCGCGCCGGCATGGATGAAGCGCGCGATAAGGGCTTCGAGATTTGAGGGCAAACCCACATTCTGCTCCGCGTCGCCGCGAGTGATGGCGCGGCGGTTCGAGGGGCAGATTGGCGCCCGCGTCTTAAGGCCTCCCTAAATTGCCGCGGCGCCTGCGCATCATTGCCGCGCAAAAACCCTGCGGGGAGGCGCGGGGGCCCGGCAAAATGGGCCTATGGTGTAGGAATCCTTGCGCAATCTCGATCGGAACCAGGACCGCGACGGCGATTCGGCGGTCTGGAGAAATGTTAACGAAGATCGGTCTAAAGCTTCTGTTTGAGCGCTTGGCGTTCATGATTTGGGATCAACGCCGTCGAAGCGCATGAACGCGATCTCGTCAGGAGCTTAGCCGGTCGATGTGGTTTCTCATCCGATCCGTCTTCTGGCTTGCCATCGTGTTCGCCTGCCTGCCGTGGCCGGAAAATTCGCTGATCCGTCAAATCTCCGCGGCGCTGCAAAGCGGGACCAAGGCCGCCGTCATGGCCGCGATCGATGAAGCGCGGACCACCGGCGCCATGACCTGCGCCAACGCGCCGGCCGCCTGCCTTGAGGCGGCGGGTCGGCTCGGGCAATTCGCCGCAGGCTCCGCCGCGTCCGTTTCAGCGGGGCCTCTCCCAGCCGAGGCAACGCCAAAGCCGCCGCCGCGCCCCGACGGGCCGCGCTGAAAAACGGGGCGGATCCAAAGCCCTGATACGCTTGGCCGCAGATTTTTCTTTCGCCCCTTCGCGCTTGCGCACATATAAAGAAAAATCCGGACTTCCAGCCAGCGCGCGTCGCCATGACCCTTGACGAGATTATTGAGAATTTCACCTATCTTGAAGAATGGGACGATCGTTATCGTTACCTGATCGAACTCGGCCGCACGCTAGAGCCGATCGACGAAGCCGCCCATAATGATCTGAACAAGGTGCGCGGCTGCGCCAGCCAGGTCTGGATCGAGACCTCGACCGCATCCGATCCGGCCGGGCAACGCGTTCTGACCTTCAGGGGCGATAGCGACGCGCATATCGTGCGCGGCCTTGTCGCGCTGACGCTTGCGCTTTATTCCGGCCGTACGCCAGAAACGATCCTTGCGACCGACGCGCAGGAGCTTTTCAAATCGCTTGGGTTATCGGCTCATTTGACGCCGCAGCGCAGCAATGGCGTCCGCGCCATGGTCGAGCGCATCAAGACGGACGCCCGCAGCGCCTCCGCCAACGCGGCCTGACCCCGTTCGCCTGCCGCCACGGATGCGCTTCTGGCAAAATGAAGAGCGCGAAAACTGACGCGTCCTTGAAGATCCCGGCCGAGGCCGAGGCCGAGGAAGCTGCGCAGAGTCAGGCGCGGCGGCGCTGCTGCCCGAGGCCCATCTGCTTGGCGAGATTCGACCGCGCCTTGGCGTAATTCGGCGCAACCATCGGATAATCGGGGGCAAGACCCCATTTCTCCCGATATTCGTCGGGCGACATATTATATTGCGTGCGAAGATGGCGCTTCAACGACTTGAACTTCCGGCCGTCTTCAAGACAAACGAGAAAGTCGTTGGTGACCGACTTCTTGGCGGGAACCGCAGGCTTCGGCGTCTCGACTATCGGCGCGACGACGCCCGAGGTGACGCGCAGCAAGGCGGCATGCACATCGTTGATAAGGCTAGGAAGATCGCTCGCAGGAACTGAATTGTTGCTGACATAGGCCGACACGATGTCAGCGGCCAATTCGATATAACTGTTAGAACCTGACGCATCGCTCATGGCGCTCAATATCCCTAGTAGAAGGCGCCGCCACCGGACCCCGGCCCAAATATGAGGGCCATAAAACCGTCAAAAGGCGACAAAACCACGTGAAATTTAAGTTCTCTTAATCGACCGCCTCGAATCGACTGTACGGAACGTCATTCATTATTAAGGCCGAAACATCGTATCTGCAAGTAGCGCGCAGCAGTCTTTATTGCGAACTAACAAAAAAATGCCGTCCCTGGCCGCTTCGATCAGATCAAGGCAGAAGTGAACACAGCGGCGTTAAACATTGAACGGCGTTGTTTGCGCCGGAGCAAAGGCGCAATAGACGCAGGGCGAAGCCGCCGGAAGTTCGCCACCCGCGGCTTGCTGCGATGGGTCGGATTGAATATTTTGCGACCCAATAGACCGCCGGCCGTCGCTGCATGGTTGCGGTTTTTGCAAAAAACTTGCGCATCAGGACGCGCAAATCAGCGCCCGCCCCTCCCCGTCGGAGCCTGTTCCGATCAGATCAAATTCAAGAAAGCCGCACCGTGGCGCTCAGCCCTCCCAGTCCTCCGCCCGAAATTGAACGCCGGATCGAAACGAAACGCGCGCATGGCGTTGCGCTCACCGATGAATACGCCTGGCTCAAAGCCGAGAACTGGCGTGAGGTTCTGCGCGATCCGGCTGCGCTGCCGGCTGCGATCCGCGCCGCGCTCGAAGCCGAAAACGCTTATGCCGCCGCGGTTCTTGAGCCCTTTGAGCCCTTGCGCAAGGAACTGGCGCGCGACATGCGCTCGCGCATCAAGGAGGACGACGCGGAAGCGCCGCTACCCGATGGACGTTTTCTCTACTACGCCCGTTTCAATCAGGGTTCGCAGCATCCGATCTTCTGTCGCGCCGAGGAAGACGGCGGCGCCGGCGACATCCTGCTGGACGCCGACGCGCAATCGAGGGGAAAGGCCTTCTTCCATCTCGGCGAGGCCCGCCATTCGCCGGATCACAATAAATTTGGCTGGAGCGTCGACGAAAAAGGCTCCGAACTGCATTCAATCCGCGTGCGCGAGCTTGCAAGCGGAGCGGATGGGCCAGACGTCGTCGAGGACACGGACGGGGCCTTCGTCTTCAGCGCCGATTCGCGCCAGTTTTATTATGTGCGCGTCGATGAAAACAACCGTCCCTCCTGCGTCCTGCGTCACGACATCGGCTCCGATCCCGCGACTGACGCCGTGATTCTGGAAGAGAGCGATCCACGCTGGTTCATCCATGTCAGGGCGAGTCAGTCGGGCGCTTTCGCCATCATCAGCATCAGCGATCATGACGCCTGCGAATGCTGGCTGATCGATCTTGCCAACCCTGCGGCCAGGCCCCGCCTGATCGAGCCCCGCGCGCCGGGGGTTCGCTACGAGGCCGAACACCGCGGCGAGCGTCTGTTCATGACCACCAACGCCGACGGCGCCGAGGATTTCAAGATCGTCAGCGCGCCGCTCGCCACGCCCGGCAAAGCGTTCTGGGTCGACGAGGTCCCGCATAAGCCGGGCCGCATGATCATCGAAGTTTCTGTTTTCCCGGACTATCTCGTCTGGCTCGAGCGCGAGAACGGCCTGCCGCGCATCATCGTCCGGCATCTTGAAAGCGGCGAGGATCATGCGGTCGCCTTCGCGGAGGAAGCCTATTCGCTGTCGATAAATGGCCGCTTCGCCTATGACACAAAGCTGCTGCGCTTCACCTATTCCTCGATGACGACGCCGCGCGAGACCTATGATTATGATCTTGCGACGCGGGCGCGAATCCTGCGCAAGCGTCAGATCATCCCCTCCGGTTTCGATCCCGCGGATTATGTGACGCGCCGGCTTTATGCGCCGGCGCCGGATGGCGAGAGCGTTCCTGTCTCGATCGTCCGTCGACGCGATCTCGAGCTTGGCGGCGGCGCGCCGCTGCTGCTCTATGGCTATGGCGCCTACGGCCATGCGACGCCGGCCTCTTTCAGCGCCAGCCGGCTCGCGCTCATTGACCGCGGCTTCATCTTCGCGATCGCCCACATCCGCGGCGGCGCGGACAAGGGCTGGCGCTGGTACACCGGCGGCAAGCTCGAAAACAAGCCGAACAGCTTTTCCGATTTTATCGCGGCGGCCCGCCATCTGATCGCCGCCGGAATAACGCGCGAGCGCCGTATCGTCATCCAGGGCGGCAGCGCCGGCGGCATGCTGATGGGAGCGGTCGCCAATCTCGCGCCGGAACTGTTCGCCGGCGTCATCGCCGACGTGCCCTTCGTCGACGTGCTGAATACGATTCTCGACGCCGAATTGCCGCTGACCCCGCCTGAATGGCTGGAATGGGGCGATCCGATTCGCGACGAGACCGCGTTTCACAAAATCCGGTCCTATTCGCCCTACGACAATGTCGAGGCAAAATCCTATCCGCCAATTCTCGCGCTCGGCGGCCTGACCGATCCGCGGGTCACCTATTGGGAGCCGCTGAAGTGGATTTCACGGCTGCGCGCGAAAATGACAGGGGGAGGCCCGGTCCTCTGCAAGACCAATATGGGGGCGGGTCATGGCGGCGCGCCGGGGCGGTTCGACAGGCTTGAGGAAGCCGCGCTTCAATATGCTTTCGCGATCGCCTGCGTCCAAGGCGCCTTCGCGCCGGACGGCCAGAACGGCGCCGCCGCTCCGTCAAGCTGACATGATCCCCACACGAGGACGCAGGCGAGGCTCACGCCTCGCCGCGCGCCTGCGCGTCCATGAAACCCTTGAGCTCGGCCATTGAGTTGAAGCGAAAGGCGCCGCGTTTGGAGCGGGCTTCGATCGATCCGTCCGAGAACATCACATAGGTGGTGCCCTCGGATTCATAGCGGCCAAGCACAACCGGCGGATCTTTACGCGGCATATCCTGGCGCGGCGGCGCATGCGGCTCGCCGCCCGCCTCCCCTTCTTCCGGCGCTGGCGCCAGCGCCAGGCCCGGCGCTTCTTGCCGGACTTCCGCGAGGCTCGCCGGACCTGGCGCCAGGAAGGTCTTCGCCCCGGTCAAACCCTCCGGCGCAAGATCGTTGAGGCCGACCGCGCGCGGCAGATGAAACGAAAGAGGCGGCGCGCGCCGGCGCGGCGGAGGCTCGACGGCGGCCGAAGACGAAAGCGTCACGCCCGCCTCGGCGGCGAGATCAGCGCCTGGCCGCTGGGCGGCCAGATCAGCGACTTGCCGCTCGGCGGCCCGGGCCCCAGGCGTTTCGAGACGCTTGCCTTTGATGGTCTCGGCGACGACGCGCCTGATGTCCTCGATTGACGCTTGCGCGCCCGGCTCCGGCTCGAGCGAGGCCGGCGCCGGCTGGCGGATGGCGGTCGGTGCGGCGCTGGCTGGCGCGCATGCCGGGCCCGGAATGACGAGAGTCACATGGTCTTCGTCAACACGCGATTGTGCTGGCGCGGCATCCGCGTCAGCGCTGTCCGTACCCGGCGTCTCCCTGGCGAAGGGCTGCGCCGGAAGCTCTTCCGGGGCCTCGAGAACGGCCGCTGGCGCCGCCGCAACAGCCCCGTCGCCTTGAGCCTTGATTAGGGCGCGAAGCCGCGACAGATTATGAACGATCACCGCCAGCGCCATGGTGATAAGGCCGCCGGACAGGGCCGACGCCCCGCCGATGACGCTGGCCCAGCCGCGCTCGACATTGATGATGCCGTAGCCGAAGGAAATCGAGGCGGCGCCGCAGACGGCAAGGAGAAGGCCCGCGGCGAAAATCACATAGCTCATTTTTTTGTCCCAGGGGCCGCGCTTTTCGCCGGATATGAGCGGCGGCTGTTTTTGCTGAAAGGGGCGCGACGCATATCATCAGCGAGCCGCCGCGCTCAAACTTGGCTCTGCCCACAAAGCGCGGGCGAAATTGAGACTTAAGCAAGGTAGCGGCAAAATATTATCACGCAAACGTCGCGGCCTCGCCGGCAAAAACGATCCTTTATCCGTTTCGGACGTTGCCCGCGCCAGGGCCGAATGCGGTTGCTGCAAAGCTTTGAGCCGTCTAGTTAGATGCCGCGCGGTTGATCGAACCGCCTCCCGCGATTGCATGCCTTTAATGAGGAGAGATCCATGTCCTTCACCCTGCCGGAACTTCCCTATGCCTATGAAGCGCTCCAACCTTATATGTCCAAGGAGACGCTCGAATATCATCACGACAAGCATCATCAAGCTTATGTGACCAACGGCAATAATCTGCTCAAGGACAGCGGCCTCGAAGGCAAGTCGCTGGAGGATATCGTCAAGGAGTCTTTCGGCAAGAATGCCGGCCTCTTCAACAATGCCGCGCAGCACTACAATCATCTGCATTTCTGGAACTGGATGAAGCCGAATGGCGGCGGCGCAATTCCGGGCGAACTGGAAAAAGCCATCATCGACAGCCTTGGCTCGGTCGAAAAAGCCAAGGCCGACCTCATTCAGGCCGGCGTCACGCAATTTGGCTCCGGCTGGGCCTGGCTCGCCGTCAAGGATGGCAAGATCATCGTCAGCAAGTCCGCGAACGGCGAAAATCCGCTGGTTCAGGGCGCGACGCCGATCCTCGGCGTCGACGTATGGGAGCACTCCTATTACATCGACTATCGCAACCGGCGGCCGGACTATCTGAAGGCTTTCGTCGATAATCTCGTTAATTGGGAATATGCCGCCGAGCTCTACGCCAAGGCGACGGCCTGAGCCCTTTATCGTTCAAAAACGGGGCTGGCGCATCGGCCAGCCCCGCATAAAGCGCTTCGCGTCCTCGCTCAGGCGTTGAGGTTCTCCGGCCGAGACGCCTCCGCGCCGCGATGCTTTGCCGGCTTGCCTTTGACCGGGGCGCGCTGATCCAGAACATAGATGGCGCTGGCTTGCGGCCCCATCGGCCCCTCTCCCGTCGCGCGCGTGACTTCCACGAGAACGCCAACCTCGAGCGCGTCGAAATCGCCCCGCATTACGCAACTGCGCGCGAAATAAAGATCAGGGCCGCCGCGCACTTCGATAAAGCCGTGGTCCTGTTCGCGAAACAGGCGCGCGACGACGCCCGTTTCCGGCGCGCTTTCGTGCCGCCGCACATTGTCCTTGGCGAGTTCGGAGAGCTGCTCCAGACGCCGTTCGGCGATGTCGAAGACGCGATTGACCAGCGCCGCCTGCTCGCCCTTCCGCTTGGCTTCGGCCTTGGCGACAATCATCGGCCGGCCCGGAACCTCGACTTCGACGCAAAGGGAGAGCGGCGGGATCGTATTGTTTGTCGCGCCATGCGCGGCGCCTGCCACCACCCGGCAACCTGTGATGCGCGAAAAGGCGCTTTCAAGACGCTGCGCACGGTCCTCGATGAGCTTTGCAAGCGCATCGGAATGCTGGATGTCGCGAAATACGATCTGCAGCGGTCGATCCATGCGTTTCTCCTCTTGAACGGACGGCGCCGCATGGCGAACGGACTTCGCCGAGCGGCGGCGAGAGTTAGTAACCTACGGTGAAGCTGAAAGTTCCGTCAACGATTTCGCGCAAATCCCGAATCAAAGCCGCGACAACAAAATAGTCAGCAAAGCGCTATGCCGGCTTGCAGAACGCAGGGAGAACAGATATCGTCTGTTCACTATTTGTGCGGGCTCGCGATTCGACGTTTCGGCCTGCGCTACCCGAGCCTTTCCCGGCCCAGTGTTTTGGAGGCCAGACCGTTTTGCAGCCAGCTCATTTACAGGCAAGTTTTTCCCGGAGGCGACCTTACGCTCCGCCATTCCGCCTGACGATCCTGCGAGAAAGTGGACGCAGATGCTGACCAAAAAGCAAAGCGAGCTTTTGCGCTTCATCAATGAACGCATGAAGGAGACCGGCGTGCCGCCCTCCTTCGATGAAATGAAGGACGCGCTGGACCTCAGGTCGAAATCAGGCATTCACCGGCTGATCATCGCGCTCGAGGAGCGGGGCTTCATCCGGCGCCTGCCGAACCGGGCGCGCGCGCTTGAAGTCTTGCGGATGCCGGGCGCCTCGGCCGCCGACGCCGGCCGGGGCCGCAAATTCGAGCCGAGCGTGATCGAGGGCCATCTTGGGCGCGTCCGGCCGATGCCGGCCGCCCGCGACGACGAAGACGGCGCACGTGCGATGGTGGCGATCCCGGTGATGGGCCGGATCGCCGCCGGCACGCCGATCAGCGCGCTTCAGACACGCAGCCATACGCTCAATCTGCCGCCGGAAATGCTCTCGCACGGGGAGCATTATGCGCTCGAAGTGCGCGGGGATTCGATGATTGAGGCCGGCATTTTCGACGCCGATACAGTGCTGATCCGCAAGCAGGATACGGCCGAGACCGGAGACATTGTCGTCGCGCTGATCGACGATGAGGAAGCGACCCTTAAGCGCCTGCGCCGCCGCGGCGCCTCGATCGCGCTCGAAGCCGCCAATCCGGCCTATGAAACGCGCATTTTCGGGCCTGACCGCGTGCGCATCCAGGGCAAACTTGTCGGCTTGATCCGACGCTACTGATCCTCGCGGGGCCGCGCCCTGGTTGGGCGCCCGCGCCGACGCTATTCGATCGGCGAACCGTCGTCGCCATCGTCGGGCCGGCGTGAGGCGGCGCCGTCATCCTGGGCCGAAGCAGCCGGATCTGGTTCGGCGAGCGTAAATTGCGGCGCGGGGGCGACTGGCGCTCTCCCCCATGTGCGGCGCGGAGCCGGCGACCAGGGCCGGTCTTCCTCGGGCGATCGCGCCGCGGCGCGCGTCAGTCCACCCGGCGTCAGCGCCAAAGTGACCGCGCCAGTTTTTTTCAACGCGTCGCGATCGAGGACGATCTGCGCCGCGCAGCCTTTCGGCGCAAAAAGCGGCGTAACGATGATGTCGGCGCGCAAGCAATCCTCGGCGAAAGCCGCGCGGTCGACGACGAGCGACAGGGTGCGGCCGTCGGCAAGACGTCCGACGCAGGCGGCCTTGTCGCATTCGCTTTTTCGGACCGCCGCGGCCGCCGGACGCCCGTCCGCGTCGGCGCGCAGCCATTGTTCCGCGGCAAACAGGTTTGGCCGCGCGGCGAGCACCGCCAACCTGCCGTCTTCGCCGCGATAGGCCGCCGCCTCTCCGCCGGCTGCGACCGCAACGTCGAATTTCGGCCCGGAGGCCGCGCCAAAGAGACCGATGGCGAGGAGCGGCAGGGCGATCGCGCGAAACAGGAGCGTGCGCCACAGCGTCATGCACAGGGCGGCGAGCGAGAGGAAGGCGAGCGAGAATGGCGCAAAGGCCGGCAGATGGACGCTGGCGCCCGGCAACTGGCCGACCTGGCGCGCCGCCCACATCACGCCGTCGACGCCAAGCCCGAGATAGCGCCAGACCCAGGGATCGAGGCCGAGCGGATAAAGCAGCGTCCCAAGCAGCGCGCCCGGCACGGCGAACACTTCGATCACCGTCAACGTCATGGGATTGCCGATCAGCACATAGGGGCTGAGCTCGTGAAAATTATAGGCCATGAAGGAGGCCGTCGCGGCGGTTGCGCAAAAAGTCGCGAACAGGAGGCCGCCGGGGCCGTGGCCAAGCAGCGTCCGGACCGATCCCCAAAACAGCCGCGCGCCCTCGCCGGCGACAGGCTTTGAACGCAGGATCGGCGCCTCCTCGCGCTCGGCGCTGGTGGCGGCCATGCGCCCCTCATAGACCGCGACGAGGGCGGCGACGGCGGCGAAGGAGAGCTGAAAGCTTGCGCCCATGATCGCCTCGGGCTCGACCAGGATGACGAACAGCGCCGCGAAAGCAAGATTGCGCATGGTCAGCGCCTGGCGGTCGGCCAGCACCGCGCCGAGCATGATCAGCGTCATGATCAGCGCGCGCTCGGTGCCGACGCGCGAGCCGGTCGAGACGTCGTAGATCACAGCGCCAAGCATCGCGAGCGCGGCCGACCATTTCTTGATCGGATAGCGCAGCGCCAGCGAAGGGCTGAGCGCGAGCGCCCGCCTGAAGCCGATGAAAAAGATCGCCGCGACCAGCGTCATCTGCACGCCGGAAATGGTGATGATATGGAAGATGCCCGCCTCGCGGATCACATCCCTGGCGTTTTCGGACAGAAGATCGCGCTTGCCGGTGACCATCGCGGCGGCGATCGCATCGATGCGGCGCGACAAAGCGTTGCGGGCGCGGTC
The DNA here is from genome assembly GCF_002891535.1 of Methylocella silvestris. Lineage (GTDB taxonomy): Bacteria > Pseudomonadota > Alphaproteobacteria > Rhizobiales > Beijerinckiaceae > Methylocapsa > Methylocapsa silvestris_A. The sequence goes on from NZ_PDZR01000006.1 coordinate 79,422, forward strand.
GAGCGCCATCGCGGCGCTGAGGGAAAACTCCGCCGGAACCGGCGGGGCCAGGGTCTCGATGCGCCCGAGCGCATTGCCGACGCCGCCTAACCGCGCGAACCAGGCGTCCCTGGCGAAATCATAGCCGCCGGGAAGGCTCGCGCGCGAAGGCGGCAGCAGGCGCGCCTTGAATTTTACATAGGTTCCCGCCTCAAACGGCGGCGCGCGGCGGACCGACAGCCGCACACGATAGGGCGTCGCCTCCGGCGCGAGCCCCTCGATCGCGCGCACACGCAACACGAACCGCGCTCCGGCGCGGCGGAAATCCATCTGCTCCACAAAGCCTTCGACGACGCCGATCGTCGTGCGCTGGATCACCGGCGCCGCGACGCGGGCCGATCGCCACGCGGTGGAAAGCTCTCCCGCGAAAAACGCGGCCGTGGCGCAAAGCGCCAGAAAGGCGACCCGCCGCTCCCGAGCGACAATGGCCAAGCCGGAAAGGACAGCCGTCAGCGCGGTGAGCAGCCAAATCGACGGCTCGCGGTCCGCGCTCAAATAGCTGGCTACACCGGCCCCGGCGGCGACCGGAAGCCAGAGAAACGTGCGGCGCAGCGCGCATTCGGTCTCGAAGGCGGCGGCAAAAGCGAGCCGCAGCCGCGCGAACGGGGCGAGCAGCGCAGGCGACATTCCGCCGGCCCGCCGCGCGCCCCCGTCCGCCAACGCCGTATCGAGCGGCCTCGCCAAATCTGCTGCCCTATTGCTTGGCCCGTCGCTTGACGGGGCCCGGCCGAAGTCGCCTCGCGCCGGCCACGCTCCAAGCCCTAGTCTTTCGTCCATTCTATGTTACACGAGCCGCCACCGGGCAAAAGGTCCGGCGCCGCTTCAGCCGGAATTAATGTCGCCGGAACGGCGGCGGCGGATCGCCAGTTCACGGAAAGAATGCAGACGGCGCGGAGCCGCCTATCAGGAGTGGAAATGGAGCCTATGTCCGACGCGCCCGTCACCCGCTTCGCGCCCTCTCCGACCGGATTCCTGCATATCGGCGGGGCGCGCACCGCGCTGTTCAACTGGCTTTACGCGCATCACGCCGGCGGCCGCATGCTGCTGCGCATCGAGGACACCGATCGCGAACGCTCGACGCAGGCGGCGATCGACGCCCTCATCGACGGGCTCAAATGGCTCGGGCTCGATTGGGACGGCGACGTCGTCTATCAATTTCAGCGCGCCGCGCGTCATCGCGAGGTCGCCGAGAGCCTGATCGCTTCGGGCGGCGCTTATTACTGCTATACGACGCAGGAAGAACTCGCCGCCATGCGCGAAAGCGCCCGCGCTGAAGGGCGCCCGCCTCGCTACGACGGTCGCTGGCGCGACCGTCCGGCCTCGGACGCTCCGCCCGGCGTCAAGCCCGTGGTCCGGCTGAAGGCGCCGATCGAGGGCGAGACCTTGATTGACGACAAGGTGCAGGGTCGCGTCGCCTTCGCCAACAAGGATCTCGACGATTTCGTGTTGCTGCGCTCGGACGGCGCGCCGACCTATATGCTGGCCGTCGTCGTCGACGATCACGACATGGGCGTGACGCAGGTCATCCGCGGCGACGATCATCTGACCAACGCGGCGCGGCAGATGCAAATTTATGCCGCCCTGGGCTGGAGCGCGCCGGCCATGGCGCATATTCCGCTGATCCATGGGGCCGACGGCGCGAAGCTCTCGAAGCGGCATGGCGCCCTCGGCGTCGACGCCTATCGCGCCATGGGCTTCCTGCCGCCCGCGCTGCGCAACTATCTCGTGCGGCTCGGATGGAGTCAGGGCGACCGCGAGTTCTTTACGACTGAAGAGATGATCGAGGCTTTCGATCTCGCCCATGTCGGCCGCTCGCCGGCCCGCTTCGACTTCGCCAAGCTCGAAAACATGAACGGCCATTATTTGCGCGCGACGCCGGATGCCGAGCTTTTCGCCAGCCTCGAACAGACGCTTCCCTTTCTGCCGGGCGGACCGGATCTGCAGCGCGAACTCGACGACGACAAGCGCGCGAAGCTGCTGGCCGCGATGCCCGGTCTGAAGGAGCGCGCGAAAACGCTGATCGAGCTGCTTGATGGCGCGGCGTTCCTGTTCGCGACCCGGCCGCTGCAGTTCGACGCCAAGGCAGCCGATATTCTGGCCGCGGGCGGGCGGGCCCATATCGCCGGCGTGCTGCCCCTGTTCAGGGCGCTCCCCGAATGGTCGGCGGCCTCGACCGAAGCCGCGGTGCGCGCCTACGCCAGCACGACCAAGCTTAAACTTGGCCAGGTCGCCCAGCCTTTGCGCGCGGCTTTGACCGGACGCTCGACCTCGCCGGGCATCTTCGACGTGCTTGCGGTGCTCGGCCGCGCGGAAAGCCTTGGCCGGCTCGAAGATCAGGCGGCATAATCGCGCACGCGTTCAGCCTCTGGATTGTTTCTTGCTTTCCGCAACAACCATTGGTGATGACAGTCGCCCGCGAGCGGCATGACGCGATTCTGGGCGAGGCGCCCGAAAACAGGCTGCGAGGGGAAGCGGGCGTCACAAAATTCAAGCAGACTCGGCGCGCCGGACCAAGTCCGGCGGCGTCTGGAGCATGGGCCGAGCCAATCGATCATGGCGCAGGAAGTTAAACGGGATGCAGACGCGGCGGCGCACTAATACTCTTCGGTGCGGCGGCGCGCCACCGCTTGAACGCAAGCTTGGCATAGGATAGGAAACGACACGGCGTAAATTAGAGGTTGTTTAAGCCCGTCGCCAAAAAATCTGCTGAATGAAAGATTCGGCGAGGTTAGCACCCCTTATTGCAGAAGGCAGCCTTCATGAGCGCGACCACTGGGTCTTTTAGCATTGATAGCACGACAGTCGAAATGCCGGTCAAGACTGGATCGATTGGGCCGGCGGTCGTGGATATCGGCAAGCTCTACGCCAAGACCGGAATGTTTACTTACGATCCTGGCTTTACCTCGACCGCCAGCTGCGAATCCGAAATCACCTATATCGACGGCGACGAGGGCGTTCTGCTCTATCGCGGCTATCCGATCGCCCAGATCGCCGAAGGCGGCGATTTCCTCGAAACCTGCTATCTGCTGCTCTACGGCGAACTGCCGACGCCGACGCAGAAGCGCGATTTCGACTATCGCATCACGCGCCACACCATGATTCACGAGCAAATGGCCCGGTTTTTCCAGGGCTTTCGCCGCGACGCGCATCCGATGGCGGTCATGGTCGCGAGCGTCGGGGCGCTCTCGGCCTTCTATCATGACTCGACCGATATCTCTGACCCGCGCCAGCGCATGATCGCCTCGATGCGGCTGATCGCCAAAATGCCGACGCTGGCCGCAATGGCCTATAAATACACGATCGGCCAGCCCTTCGTTTATCCTAAGAACGACCTCGATTACGCCTCGAACTTCCTGCGCATGTGCTTCGCCGTGCCGACCGAGGAATTCAAGGTCCGGCCGACGCTGTCGCGCGCGCTCGACAAGATCTTCATCCTGCACGCCGACCATGAGCAGAACGCTTCGACCTCGACGGTGCGGCTCGCCGGCTCTTCCGGGGCAAATCCCTTCGCCTGCATCGCCGCCGGCGTCGCCTGCCTCTGGGGTCCCGCCCATGGCGGCGCCAATGAAGCGGCCCTCAAGATGCTGACGGAAATCGGCTCGGTCGACAATATTCCGAAGTTCATCGCCAGGGCCAAGGACAAGAACGATCCGTTCCGCCTGATGGGCTTTGGACATCGCGTCTACAAGAACTACGATCCGCGCGCCAAGATCATGCAAGAGACCTGTCATGAGGTCCTGAACGAACTCGGCGTCAAGGACGATCCGCTCCTCGCCGTCGCGATCGAACTGGAGCGCATTGCGCTCAGCGACCCATATTTCATTGAAAAGAAGCTCTATCCGAACATCGACTTCTACTCGGGCATCACCCTCAAGGCGATGGGCTTCCCAGTCTCCATGTTCACCGTTCTCTTCGCCGTTGCGCGCACCTCCGGCTGGATCGCGCAGTGGAAGGAAATGATCGAGGATCCGGGGCAGAAGATCGGCCGGCCGCGCCAGCTCTACACGGGCGCCCCGCTGCGCGATTACGTCCCGCTCGATAAGCGCTGAGCGGTCTCGCCATCTGCGCCTCGCCGGTCTAGAAAGGCAGGCGAGGAACGCATGATGGCGGATGAAAAGGTCGATATATTGGTCGCCGGGGCGGGTGCCGCCGGGCTTTCGGCGGCAATCGCTCTGGCGCAAGCCGGGTTTTCCGTCGCCTGCGCGGGGCAGATCGACCGCCGCGCCAATGGCCGTACAGTCGCTCTGTTTGAATCCTCGCTTCGCTTCTACAAGGCGCTCGGCCTCTGGCCGCGTCTGCGCGACCTTGCCGCTCCGCTGGCGAAGATCGCCATGGTCGACGCCACCAACGCGCGGTTCGCGGCTCCCTCCGTCACTTTCGCCGCCAGCGAGATCGGCCTTGCCGCCTTCGGCGCCAATATCGAAAACAATGTGCTGGTCGAAGAGCTCGCGCAGGCAGCGCGAGCTGCGCTCAGCCTGCGCGAATGCCTGATCGCCGACATCCGCTTCGAGCCGGGAGGCGTTGACGCAACGCTCGCGGACGGGAGCCGGATCCGCGCCGCTCTTGTCGTCGCCGCGGACGGTCGCCAGTCTTTGGTGCGAAGCCGGGCCGCGATCGAGGCGCGCAGCTGGACCTATCCGCAGATCGCGGCGACCGCGCTGCTCGCGCATGAAAAGCCGCATCGCGACATCTCGACGGAATTCCACACAAGGTCCGGACCCTGCACCCTCGTGCCGCTGCGCCCGCGAGACGGCCTGGCGCATCGCTCGAGCCTCGTCTGGCTGATGTCCGACGCGGAGGCGGAGCGGCGCCGCGCGCTTAACGACGAGGCGCTGGCCGGCGAGATCGAGGATCAGGTCGGCGGCCTGCTTGGCGCAATGGCGCTGGACGGCGCCTGCGGTTTCTTTCCGATGGCGGGCATGAGCGTGTCGCGCCTCACCGGCGAGCGCGTTGCGCTCGTTGGCGAGGCCGCGCATCTGTTTCCTCCGCTTGCCGCGCAGGGCCTTAACCTCAGCCTGCGCGACGTCGCCGCGCTCGTGCAGACGGTCGAGGACGCCCGCTCGCGCGGCGAGGATTTCGGGACGCTGGAGGCTCTGGAGCCTTATGCCGCCGCGCGGCGCGGCGATATTTCGCTGCGAACCAACGGCGTCGATCTGCTGAACCGCTCGCTGCTGAGCGAATTTGCTCCGGTCGACCTGATGCGCAGCGCGGGCTTTTTCGCCTTCGCCGCAATCGGCCCGCTGCGCCGGGCCCTGATGCGCGAGGGCGTCCTGACCCATGGCGACCTGCCGCGTCTGATGCAGCCGCCGCCGCGCCGCAAGACGCCGTCCCGCGCGCACGCCTGATCCGCGAAGGGACCGCCGTGCAGATCGCCACCTGGAACGTCAATTCGGTGCGGCAGCGAACCGGCCATCTGCTGCGCTATCTCAAGGAGCAGGCGCCGGACGTTTTGTGCCTGCAGGAGCTGAAATGCGTCGACGAGGCTTTTCCCTGGGGGGAGGTCGAAGCGGCCGGCTACAACGCCGCGGTGCATGGACAGAAAGGGTTTAACGGCGTCGCCATCCTGTCGAAGGCGCCGATCGAGGTGAAGCGCGGCCTGCCGGGCGATCCGGCCGACGAGCACGCGCGCTATATCGAAGCCGTCATTCCGCACAAGGAGAGCGTCGTCCGCGTCGCGTCGATCTATCTGCCGAACGGCAACCCGCCCGATACCGAAAAATACGATTACAAACTTGCCTGGATGGATCGCCTCATCGCACACGCCCGCGACCTCTTGCGGCTGGAGGAGCCGCTCGTCCTCGCCGGCGACTTCAACGTCATTCCAGCCGCGGAGGACGCCGCTGATCCTTCCGCCTGGGCCAGCGACGCGCTGTTCCTGCCGCAGACGCGGGCGCGATTTCGCACGCTGCTCAATCTTGGCCTCACCGACGCGTTGCGCGCGACGACCGACGAGGCCGGCCTTTACACTTTCTGGGACTATCAGGCGGGCGCGTGGCAGCGCAACAAGGGGATCCGCATCGATCATCTTCTGCTGTCGCCGGGCGCTGCCGACCGCCTTGTCAGGACAATGATCGACAAGAGCCTGCGCGCCGAGGACAAGCCGTCGGACCATGTGCCGGTGCGCATCGAGCTGCAATGAGCCCTGGCGGCGCCGTCATGCGACGGAGAGACGTTCGATGAGCGCCGCGGCGGCCGCCGGATTATTCTCTTTCGCGCCGGCGATGAAATAGACGAATACATCCCGCCCGGCGCGTTGTTCCGGCGCGGCGTCGCTGATGAGACCAGCAAGATCCGTCGGCTGCTTACCCTGCGACCAGAGCGCCGCCCGCTTCGCCCATAAGCGAAGCGCCATATCGTCATAGCCTGTCGTGCAATCCGGCGCGCTTTGCTGCAGCCGGGCGTAGACGAAGTCGGCGGTGAGATCGGGGATCAGCGGATAGTCGCTGGAATCGGCGAGACAGATGGCGCAGGCGTAGCGCCGGGCCAAGGCGACGAATTCCGCAACGCGAAAGCTGTCGTGGCGAACCTCAAGAACGTGGCGGAGCGGGCGCCCCTCGAGCGCTTTCGGCAGAGCCTCGCAAAAACGCTCGAAATCGTCGGCGTCGAATTGCTTGAAAGCGGCGAACTGCCAGACGATCGGTCCGAGCTTGCCACCCAGCTCGGCGATTCCGCTGCAGACAAAATGCTCGATCGCCGGCGCGCATTCGGCGAGCGATTTCCGATGTGTCGCAAGGCGGTGCGCCTTCAGCGAAAAAACGAAATCGTCGGGCGTTTCGTCCGCCCAGCGGCGAAAACTTTGCGGGCTCTGCGTACGGTAGAAGGTGGCGTTGACTTCGATCGCCGTCAGCTTTCGGCTGGCGAAGCTGAGCTCTTGCGCGTGCGGCAGACCCTTTGGGTAGAATCTGTTGCGCCAGGGCGCAAAGCTCCAGCCGCCGACGCCGACCCTGATTCGGCCGGCGTCGCCCAAGCTGTCTTGACCCTTTGTCGAGGTCCGAGCTTTGACCATTCCACCGACGCGATCGCAAGGAGTTGAAGGCTACTGATCGCATCGCCCGCAGGAGATCAAGTAGCGACCGGCAGTCAAAAAAGAGTCTTATCCGCGGGCCATGCCGCGGCTGAAACTCAGTTCCGCCGCTTCAGATGGTCTTCGAGATAAGTCAGCGCGGTCTGGCGCTCGGTCTCGCTCGCCGCCGCGAGCGACTTTTCATAAGCGTCGATGATCCATTGGTCCTTGGCGGAATCAAGCGCCGCCTCGCGCGCCAATGTCAGCCACATCAGCGCGCGGGCGCGCTGCGGCGGAAGCCCTTCGTCGCCGGAAAACAGCATCTGCCCGAGCAGCGCCTGCGCTTGGACATGGCCCTTGTCGGCGGCAAGATAAAGCCAGCGGACGCCCTGCCGCAAATCCTTGTCGCCGCCAGCTCCATCGAGATACATGCGCGCGAGACTATATTGCGCGGTGGCGTCGCCAAAATTCGCCGCGGCATATTTAAAAAGAGCGAGCGCGCGCGCCGGATCCGGCATCACCTTCGACTGAGCGATTCCGTTGAGGCTATAGGTTCCGATTGACACAAAGGCGTTCGAGACGATCGAACGATCGCGCCAGTTCGGATTATCCTCGTCGAACCCCTTGATGATTTGCGAGAAATATTCATAGGCCTTGAGATCGTCGTGGGGGACGACCTGGCCCGCCGCATAAATCGTCGCGAGCTTCCACTGCGCCAGCGTTTCGCCGCCAGCAGCGGCGTATTTCAGGGCGGCGATGGCCGAATCGGAGGCGCCAGAGCGGAAATCTTCAAGGCCCGCCTGCAACGCCGCGCGCGGAGTCTTGAACGCGGGGGAGACGATGGCCTTGTCCTGGGCGGCGGCGCTTTCGGCGCCTTCGAAGGCGCGAATCGTCGCGACCGGCACACTCGCCGCCAGTCCGAAAAGAGCCAGAGCTCCTATCCGCTTCACCCAAGTCGACATCATCACTCTTTCAACCAGCGGAAGCCATCCCGCCAACGACTACAACACGCGCCAACTAGAGAACGCGCAGGACGCCTTTTGGTGCGCGAGAAATAAAAAAAAATTCTCGCCGCCTCCGTCAGACAAACCGGCCCTCGCGACCCGGCTAGAGTCAGCCGCCAAAACCGGCTGAGATTAAAATAGGCAGTCACAAGAGCGTCGGACGTGCGTTTCGTCACACCGCGCCGCGTCTTGCGTTCAAATATCCGCGTTCGCCTCCCGCCGGCGCGGCGGGGGCGCAGTCTAGCCAACAGCCTCGACGAGGATCGGTGCGAGCAAGCAGGCGTTGTAATCTGCTCGCGTCCTTAACCTTCCACGCGTAACGGCGCGGAGGGACTGCTCTTTAATCCCAGATTCGCTCAGTTTTATAGCTTTGAACAGTGACCTTTTTCTTGAAAGGCCAAGTCAAAGCAACGATATCACCGGCTGTGCTCCAAAAAGCACAGTCTTTGGCGCCATCTTGGGACACTTCCTCTTAGGCGCCCGCGAAGTTTTCAAGCCCCGCCGCCGCACTGCAACAATGCTGCAATGACGCTGAATCGCGTTGGCTTTGTGGCCGCCCGCTTTTGTCGACAATCAAATTTTAGCGTCATCGCTTAAGAAAGCGTGAGAAGGCGGCGAGCGCGATATCCGACACATGATGCTCCATGCCTTCCGCGTCCAACTCCGCGCAAGCGCGGGGCACGCCCACAGCCACCAATAAATCGACGACGACGCGATGCCGCGCCCGGGCGCGCGCCGCCAGCTCATGCCCTGCCGCCGTGAGGAAAACGCCGCGATTCACCTCCGAGGCGGCAAGACCCTCGCGCTTCAGCCGGGCGATGCTTTTGATGGCTGTCGGATGCGATACGCCAAGCCGGCGCGCGATATCTGTCGGGCGCGCTTCCCCGCCGCTGGTCAGCAGATCGTCGATCAATTCGGCGTAATCTTCGAGCACCGCTCGGGCCTGCGCCGACCGCGCCTTTTCAAAGCGCTGCGCCTGCTCCGTCTCGTCGGGCAGCGCGGGCTCTCCGATCGTTTCGGCGGGGCGCCCCTTGCGGGTGGATTTGGCTTCATTGGCGCTCAAACCGGCCGCTCCGACCTCTTCTTGCCCGTGGATCGGACAGGCGCTGTTGCGCCGCCGCCAGCGCCCGTGAATCTCCAGCGCGCCAGATGTTTTAGCGCATCGCTTCTTAATACCGAAATAGCGGCCGCCTAATATCGCAAGCGCGGCCGTCGACCGCATCGCGATTGACACTTATGTAGCCTTGGCTACATACTACCGCATCGCGGCAAAGCTGGAAGGTGCAAGTCTTGACCGAACTATTGGCTGCTGAAAGGCGCTTGTCCTTGCCGCTCGACTCCGCGGCGCGATCGCTCGGCGGCGCGCATGGGAGCGTCAAGGTCCCGGCCACAGGCTCGACCGTCCGGCGGTTCCTGGCGTTCGCGGGTCCGGGCTATCTCGTCGCTACCGGCTATATGGACCCTGGCAATTGGGCGACAGCGCTTGCCGGCGGCTCGAAGTTCGGAACGGCGCTGCTGTTCGTCGCTGTCCTGTCGAGTCTGATGGCGATCGTCCTGCAGGCGCTTTCGGCGCGCCTTGCCTTCGCCACCGGCCGCGATCTCGCGCAAATTTGCCGCGACGCCTTTCCAAAATCGGTCGCGATCCTGTTCTGGCTGATTATGGAAGTGGCGATCATCGCCACCGATCTCGCCGAGGTGATCGGCACGGCGATCGGCCTTGAACTGCTGACCGGACTGCCGCTTGGCGTCGGCGTCATCCTCACGGCGTTCGACGCGCTTCTTGTTCTCGCTTTCATGCGTTTTGGCTTCCGCAAGCTGGAAGCCTTCGTTGTCTCGCTGCTGATCGTGATCGCCGCCTGTTTTTTCATTGAACTGATCCTCGCCCGTCCCGACATGGCGGGCGTCGCGCGCGGCCTGTTGCCGACGAGCGCGCTGTTTTCTGACAACCAGATGCTCTACATCGCGCTCGGCATCCTCGGCGCGACGGTGATGCCGCATAATCTCTATCTTCATTCAGGCATCGTGCTGACCCGCGCGGTTGGAACCAGCATTCCCGAACGCAAAAGCGCGATCCGCCTCGCCATCGCCGATTCGACCATCGCGCTCGCCTTCGCACTGCTGATCAATGGTTCGATCCTGATTCTCGCCGCCGCCGCGTTCCATGCGCATGGCCATTTCGAGGTCGTCGAACTGCCCGACGCCTATCGGCTGATCGCGCCGCTGCTTGGCAGCGACTTGGCGGCGAAGCTCTTCGCCGTGGCGCTGATCGCCTGCGGCCTCAATTCGACGCTGACCGCGACGCTCGCGGGCCAGATCGTGATGGAGGGCTTCATCAATCTGAAGCTAAACCCGGTCGCGCGGCGGCTCATCACGCGATCGGTCGCCATCGTTCCAGCGATCGTCGTGATTTATATCGGCGGCGAGGGCGCGACCAACCGGCTTTTGATCCTCAGCCAGGTGATCTTGAGCCTCGCCCTGCCCTTCGCCGTGACGCCGCTCGTCTGGCTCACCGCCTCGCGCAAATGGATGGGCGAACTCAAGGCGCCGCTGGCGACAAGCGCCATCGCCTTTGTGATCGCCGCCGTCATCATCGCGCTCAACGGCAAATTGCTGATCGACGCGGCGACGGGATCATAGAATTCAGCCGAGCCGCGTCAGCGCCGCGCCAAGCTTTTCGGCGCGGGCGCGGGCCTCCTCGAGACGCTCGCGATTTTCCTCAACCACCTCTTCCGGCGCGCGCGCGACGAAATCAGCGTTGGCGAGTTTCGCGTCGATCTTTTTCGCCTCGGCCTCGCATTTGCCGATCTCCTTGGCGAGCCTTGCTTTTTCAGCGGCGAAATCGATGACGCCCGAGAGCGGCAAGGCCGCCGCCACGCCGCGCACGATGAATTGGGCGGACTGATCCGGCGCCTCTTTCGCGAAGGAGATATCGGACAGGCGCGCCAGCCGCCGCAACGTCTCGTCCCAGTTCTTCGCCCGCGCCTCGACCTCGCCCGGAGCGCCGACGAGCACCAGCGGGATCAGCGCGCCCGCCGGCGCGTTCATCTCGGAGCGAACCGATCTCACCTCGGAGACGAGTTCGACGACCCAGCCGAGTTCGGCCTCCGCGCTCGCGTTTCCAAGCCCGGCAAGATCGGGCCATGGGGCCAGCGCCAGCACGGTCTGGCGCGGCAGCTCATCCGTCGCTGTCACGCCCCAAAGCTCCTCGGTGAGGAAGGGCATGAAGGGATGCAGCAGCTTCAAAATCTCGTCGAAGACAAAGGCCGTCGCGGCCCGCGTCTCGTCCTTGGCCGCGCCATCCGGCCCCTGCAGCAGGGGCTTGGCCAGTTCAAGATGCCAATCGCAGAAAATGTTCCAGACGAAGCGATAGGCAGCGTTGGCGGCGTCGTTGAAGCGGTAGGTTGTGATCGCGCCGGTGACGTCCGCGACCGCCTTGGCCGCCTCGCCGATGATCCAGGCGTTGAGCGCGATTTTGACCGATTTCGGATCAAACCCCTTGACGCGGACGCAGCCGTTGATTTCGGCGAAGCGCGCCGCGTTCCAGATTTTTGTCGCGAAATTGCGGTAACCCTCGACGCGCTGCGCCGCCAGCTTCACGTCGCGCCCCTGCGCCGCCATGGCGGCAAGCGTAAATCGCAACGAATCGGCGCCATATTGGTCGATGAGCTTCAGCGGGTCGATGACGTTGCCCTTCGACTTCGACATCTTGGCGCCCTTCTCGTCACGGACGAGCGCATGCAAATAGATGTCGCGAAAGGGGACTTCGCCCATGAAATGAAGTCCCATCATCATCATCCGGGCGACCCAGAAGAAGATGATGTCGAAGCCGGTGATGAGCACGCTCGTCGGGTAATAGCGCTTGAGCTCCGTGTCATCATCCGGCCAGCCGAGCGTCGAGAACGGCCAGAGCGCCGAGGAAAACCAGGTGTCGAGCACGTCTTCGTCGCGCCTGAGCGGCGTCGGCGCGCCATAATGCGCGCGCGCAGCCTCATTCGCTTCCGCCTCGTCGGCGGCGACGAAAATCGCGCCGTCGGGACCATACCAGGCCGGGATCTGATGGCCCCACCAGAGCTGACGCGAGACGCACCAGGGCTCGATGTTTTCGAGCCAGTCGAAATAGGTCTTCTCCCAATTCTTCGGGATGAATTGCGCCTTGCCCGAGCGGATCGCTTCAAGCGCGGGCTCAGCCAACACCTTCGCGTTCACATACCATTGGTCGGTCAGCCAGGGCTCGATCACCGAGCCCGAGCGATCGCCATGCGGGACCATATGCGGATGCGGCTCGATCGCCGCGAGAAGGCCGCGCTGCTCCATCAGCTCCACGATTTTTGTGCGCGCCGCGGTCCTGTCGAGGCCGTTTAGCGCAGCAAGCTCCGCAATCGGCTCGGCGCATGCAGCGAAGGCCTCATTGCCGTTGAGCAGGAGCCTCGCTTCGGCGTCAAAAATATTGATGAGCGGCAGGCCGTGCCGGCGGCCGACCTCGAAGTCGTTGAAATCATGCGCCGGCGTGATTTTCACCGCGCCGGTGCCCTTTTCCGGGTCGGAGTAATCATCGGCGACGATCGGGATCAGCCGGCCGACCAGCGGCAAACGCACCCGCTTGCCTTGCAAATGCAAATAGCGCGCGTCGGACGGATTGACCGCCACCGCGGCGTCGCCAAGCATCGTCTCCGGCCGGGTCGTCGCAACCGTGATGAATTCGCCCGTTTCGAGGCCCGCGTCATCGACGACCGGATAGTTGAAATGCCAGAGATGGCCTTTTGTCTCGACCTGAACGACTTCGAGGTCGGACACGGCGGTCAGCAGCGCCGGGTCCCAATTGACCAGCCGCTTGTCCTTGTAGATGAGGCCTTCGCGAAAAAGCTGCACGAAAACCTTGACGACGGCGCGCGACAACCCCTCGTCCATGGTGAAGCGTTCGCGCGACCAGTCGCAGGAGGCGCCGATGCGCTGCAGCTGCTCGACGATGGCGCCGCCCGAGGCGGTCTTCCAGGCCCAGACGCGTTCGAGGAATTTCTCGCGCCCCATCTCGCGGCGGCCGGGCTCCTGCCGCTCCATCAATTGCCGCTCGACCACCATCTGGGTGGCGATGCCGGCGTGATCGGTGCCCGGCTGCCACAGCACGTCCTTGCCCCGCATCCGCTCGAAGCGGGCGAGAATGTCCTGCAAGGTGGCGTTGAGAGCATGGCCCATATGCAGGGCGCCGGTGACATTCGGCGGCGGAATCACAATCGCGAAAGGCTCGGCGGCCTTGCGGTCCGGACGGCCCGCCTTGAAGGCGTCGGCCTCACTCCACACCGCCAGCATGCGGCCTTCGACCGTCTTCGGATCGAAAGTCTTGTCCATCATCAGCTTCGTTTCGTTAATCGAGGGCTCGCGCCGGGGCGCCGCACAAAAGTTCGGGCTCAGCGATTGCAAAGCGCAGCGGAAAAGGCAAGCCGCGTCGGCGCGCGGCGCGAAGAGACAGGCGCGGCGGCGCTGTTCGCACGCGGCGTCGCCGGATCAGCCGCGCGGCAAAACCGAGCTTTGCCGGCTCCGGTCAGGCGCCCCGGGTCATCCGCTCGATCTCGGCTTTGACAAGCCGCTCGACGAGGGCGGGAAGATGGGCGTCAAGCCACGCCGCAAGCATCGGGCGCAGAGCTTCGCGCGCCAGCGCAAGAATGGCGTCGGAATTCTGGGCGAAGCGGCTCGCGACCAGCGTGTTGAAGGCGCCGGCGACGGTTTCGCTGGTGTCGCCCGAGGCGATCGGCTGCGCGCCGAACTCTTCCGACACCGCCGCGCGCCTCTGCTCCGGTGAGGCGGCCTGCGTCGGGTCGCCGAAGCTTGCGTCCCTCGCGTCGGCCGCACTCGCCTCCTCGCTCCTCGCGCGGGAGGAGTCGTCGGCCGCAAACAGGGCCTGATCCTCGGCGATGATGCGCCGGATCGAGGCGAGAATGTCCTCCATGGACGGCTCCCGTGGCCGCTGATCGGACAGTTCACCCGAGGCTTCGACAGAATAGGCTGCGCTCATCGATCTCTACCGCTTTCCCAGAGCCTGTCGTCCAAAAGTCAGGAACGGATTTTGGGCGACATCCTGCCCGAGACGCCAGCAATCGATCATAACGATTTTGGTTCGAATTCGAGCCAAAACATGATCGCCAACGCCGCGCCGACCAGAATGATTGTCGGCGCCGCCGCGCAATTGCCGCTCGCGGCCGAATCGGAAATGAAGGGTAGTCTCAGCGCAAGCCCGCTGGCAAGGAGAACCAGCGCAGGCCCGGCAGCAAGCGGCTTGACGAAATTTAGCGGCCGTCAGGCGTGCGCAGCCCGATCCATTTGTCCTTGACCTGCTCGAAATGAATGGTCGGATCATATTCAGCGACGCTCAGGCTGAGGTTTGCCACCGAAAGCTTGCCGATCGCCGCCATCACATTATAGGAGGCGACGACGCGGTCGCGCTGGGCGGTGACGAGGCTGACGCGCGTGTTGAGCAGAGTCTGCTGCGCGAACAAGACGTCGAAGGTCGTGCGCTGCCCGACCTTGGCCTCTTCGCGAATGCCGTCGAGGGCGATTTCCGCCGCCTTCACCGCGGCCTTGGCCGACTGGATCACCGCTTTTGACGAATCGAGCTGCCCGTAGGCCGAGACCACGGTGGCGCGGATAGAGTCGCGCTGCAGATCGGCCTGCAGCCGGGTTTGCGCCAGCGTCTCCTTCGCCTGGCGAACGCGTGCATAGACTTCGCCGCCCGTATAGATCGGCACCGAGATCTGCCCGACCACCTGCCCATTGATGAGGGTCGAGTTGCGAATGCCCTGATAATCGGTTTCGCGCTGCACGCTGCCCACAATATTGACGCTCGGGGCGAGCTCGCCCTCGACCAGTTTGACCTGCAACTCTGCCTGATCGACCGCATGCAGGACTGCCTGAATCGCCGGATGCTCCTCGAGCGCCAGCGCCACCGCGCTATTCATATTCTTCGGCAGCAGGGCCTCGATGGTGCGCGCCGGCTCGAGACGGGTCGGCTCGACGCCAATGATCTGACGGAAATTGGCGACGCTGTTTTGAAGATTGGCCTGCGCGACGAAATACTCCGAGCGCGAATTTGCAAGGCTCGACTCCGCCTGCGCGACGTCCGTGCGGGTCACTTCGCCGACATTGAAGCGGTCGCGCGTCTGGCGCAGCTGCTCTTCGAGAACCGTGATATTGTTGCGGCGCAGCTCAAGCACGGCGGTGTCGCGCAACACATTCATGTAAGCGGTTGCGCCGTTCTGCAGGACGTTCTGCTCCGTGTTGCGAAGATCCTCGCGGGCGCCGAAAACGCCTGACTCGGCCTGCCGCACCGAATTCAGCGTCCGATTGCCATTGAAGAGATTTTGCGTGACCGAGAGACCGATCGAACTCGGCGCGGTGCTGCCGTTAAGGCGTGAGCCGAGCTGGCGAAAATCCTGATAATTATAGCCGATCTGGCCCGTCGCGCTGGCCTGCGGACGCCAACCCGCGGTCGTCCGGGGGATATTCTCGTCCTGCGCGCGAACGCCCGCGCGCTGCTGGTTCATATCCGGATTGCCGATATAGGCGCGAACCAGCGCGCTCGACATGGTTTCGGCGCCGGCCGGATTGGCGGCGGCGATCCAGCCGACGAGGGCTATGGCGAGCGCTTTTGCGACCCTGCCTCGGCTGAGGTCAATGCCGGACAAAGCGGCCTGATGCGAGGCGTCAACCAAACTTTCGGTTCCCTTATTTGCGGCCTCGCCCGGCAAACCTTGCTGCGAGCCTCTCCGGCCTGTTCCGCAGGCGGCGCCGCCTGCCCGCGCCCGACTGGCGGAAAGATCTCGACGAAACGGCGGCTCGCCGAAACTCAACTAAACGTGAACTCCTCGACCCGCCTGAATGCGTCGAGCACAGGGGCGGAGGCGTCGAACAGGATGCGGTAACCGGTCGCGCCATCGGCTTTGTCGTAGCGCACGGCCTTGCACGCCCCGTCCGCCATTTGCTGCACGGTTACAAGGCGCCCGCCGTCTTTCAGTTGCTCAAACAACGAATCGAGGCGCCCTGCAACGCCGCCGTCGACGAGAATGACGTCGAACGGCGCTTCGCTGGGAGCGCCGGCGACCAGCGGCGTCGGCAGCGTGCGGACCTTGGCGAGGCCGAAAGCATCGAGCCCGCCGCGCAGGGCGGCGTAGAGCGCCGGATCGGATTCAACGGCGACCGCATCGCCCGCAAGCCCGGCGATGAGAGCCGTCGAATAGCCGCTCCCCGCCGCGACGACCAAAGCCTTGTCAGTGGGCAGAAGGCGCGCGCCCTGTAAAAGACGGGCCAGCACCAGCGGCGGCAGGAGGCTGCGCGGCCGTTCGCCGGTGGCTCCCGGAAGGAGGAGCGCCGAATCCGAATAGGCCAATGGCTCGAGGCTCGCGGGGAGAAATTTCTCGCGAGGAACTGCCAGCATTCGATCGATGACGGCCGAATCCGTAACGTCGAACGTCCGGATCTGTCGATCGACCATTGTGCGCCTGGACGACTCCCAAGGATCGGAATTGCCCGCGTCCTGCATGATGTCTCGACCTCGCCGCACGTGTTCCGCCGAATTTATATGGGGCGTAGCCGTTGCTGTCCATTCCGGCGGGCGCCCTGGTGGTCGTTCTTCCGGCCTGTGTGGCTTTTTCGTCAAGCCGCCGCGAGCGAAGGGGCGCAGGAACCTTTAGTCGTTACAAGGGGGGCCGCCGCCGCACGCGTGGCGTCTCGACGCAAAGGCCAAAGCGCCGGGCGGCGACCGCCGCGGCGCTTCCGGGGGCGCAGGCCCGCTCTTTGAGAGGGGCCGGCTTTAGCCTTTCAGCCGGGCGTTGCATTGGCTGTAATAGCCCCCGCCCTTCTGGATCCATTTAAGGCCCGCATTGCCGCCGGTCGCCTTGTTGGCGTGATATTGGTCGAGACAGGTCTTCATGCGCTGCTTGCCCGGCTTTTCGCTGGCGTAGGCAGCCGAAATCGCGGCGGGAAAGACAGCTGCGCCTGCCGCCACCGGAGCGGCGGGAGCCGCAGGGGCCGCTGCCGTCGCTGGCGGCTTCAGCGGATTGGCGGGCGCGGCCGGAGCCGCGGGCGCAGCCGCCACGGGAGCAGCGGGCGCCGCCGCAGCGCCTGCTTTGGCTTCAGCGGCGCACTGGCTGTAAAATTGCGGCCACGCCAGCCCGTTGAGCGTGCCTGCGGCCTTGGCCGCCTGATATTTCTCGCTGCAGTCCTTTCGCACTGTTTGCGCTGCGCCGGGACTCGTGAGCGCCGCGCCAAAAAGGGCGGAGAGAACGCTAAATGCGATCAACCGCCCTTTCGGGCGGCGCAGTTCGGATCGAAATGACATGGCGCGAATCTCCCAGAGCGGGACGCAGGAATCACCGCGTCGACGCGGCGTCGCGTGACATTCCTGCGATTTCGCCCGGCGGTCAATTTGCGAATTGCAGCGCGCGTTTTTTGCAACGCCAGACACGAAAAAGCCGCCCGGCGAAACGCGCGGGCGGCCTTTTCAGTCGGGATCGATTGCAGCCTTAAAGCTGGCCGCTGGCGGCGGCGGCGACCTCGGCGGCGAAGTCGCTTTCCTGCTTTTCAATTCCCTCGCCCAGCGCATAGCGGACGAAAGCCTTGAGCTTGACCGGCGCGCCGGCCGCTTTTTCAGCTTCCTTCACCACTTGGCCGATGGTTTTGTTGGCGTGATCGGCGTGGATCGAAGGCTGATCGATCAGACAGACTTCCTTGTAGAAAGTCTTGAGCCCGGATTCGACGATCTTCTCCAGCACATGCGGTGGCTTGCCGGCGTTCTTGTCGGCGAGAACCGACTTCTCGCGCGCAACCACGGCCGGATCGAGATCGGCAGGCTCAAGCGCGAGGGGGCTTGCCGCCGCGACATGCAGCGCGATCAACCGCGCCAGCGGAGCGAGCACGACCGCATCGCCGGTCGATTCAAGCGCGACGATCACGCCGATCTTGCCGAGCCCGTCGGCCACCGCATTATGGACATATTGGCCGACGACGCCCTGGGCGACATTGACAGCCGCGACGCGGCGCAAAGTCATGTTCTCGCCAATCGTCGCCACCGAATTGGCGATGGCTTCGGCGACAGTGGTCCCGCCCGGATAATGCGCGCCCTTCAGCGCCTCGACGTCGGTCAGGCCCTTCTCGACCGCGACAAGCGCGATGGTGCGCGCAAGCGCCTGGAATTCCTCGTTGCGGGCGACAAAATCCGTTTCCGAATTGACCTCGACCACCACGCCGTCGGTTTCGTGGACGGCGACGGCGACAAGGCCTTCGGCGGCGATGCGGCCGGATTTCTTGGCGGCCTTGGAGAGGCCTTTTTTGCGCAGCCAGTCGATCGCAGCTTCAATATCGCCTTCGGTTTCGTTGAGGGCGTTCTTGCAATCCATCATGCCGGCGCCGGTCTTCTCGCGAAGATCCTTCACCATTGCGGCCGTGACGCTCGCCATTGTCTCGTTTCCTTATGAATTCGTTTGCTTCGCCGGCAGCCGCAGCAGAACTCTGGTTCTGATGAATTGCGCCGCTGCCGCCGAGCGTCTCTGCTGCGAAAAACGATCAGGCCGCGACGAGGCTGCGGGCCACATTGACCCACCCGTCGCGCTCGATGCGGCCGCCAAGCTTCAGATCATGATCGGTCTTCGCCGCATCCTCGGGAGTCATCGCCGCGATCTGCCAGAAATGATAGAGTCCGGCGTCGTTGAGCTTCTTGACGATCTGCGGGCCAATGCCAGGCAATTTGCCAAGATCATCCGGCGCGCCGCGCGGAGCGGTTAACAGCTCAAAAGTCTCGACGGGGGCCTCATAGGCCTCGGTCACGCCAACGACGGGCTCCTGCGTCTCAACCGGAAGATCCTCGGCCGGCGGCTGGTCGGCCTCGCCGAAGTCAATCCCCCCGGCGCCCTGGCCGCGGGCGATGCCGTCCAGCGCCGCCCGGGCGATGAGATCGCAATAGAGCGTGATGGCGCGGCCGGCGTCGTCATTGCCCGGAATCGGGAAAGTGATGCCGTCCGGATTGCAATTGGTGTCGAGAATCGCCGCCACCGGAATATGCAGCCGCTCCGCCTCTTTGATGGCGAGCTGCTCCTTATTGGTGTCGATCACGAAGATGAGGTCGGGAATGCCGCCCATTTCCTTGATGCCGCCAAGCGCCTTCTCGAGCTTGTCGCGCTCGCGCGACATCATCAGCCGCTCTTTCTTGGTCAGGCCCGAGCCGCCGCCCTGCAGCGTCTCCTCGACCTTGCGCAGACGCTGGATCGACGCGGAAATCGTCTTCCAGTTGGTCAGCATGCCGCCGAGCCAGCGGGAATTGATGTAATATTGCGCCGAGCGATGCGCCGCATCGGCGATGGCGTCCTGCGCCTGCCGCTTGGTGCCGACGAACAGCACGCGGCCGCCGCGGGCGACCGTGTCGGACACGGCCTTCAGCGCCTGGTGCAGCAGCGGCACGGTCTGGGCAAGATCGATGATATGGATATTGTTGCGCGTGCCGAAAATGAAGGGCTCCATCTTCGGATTCCAGCGGTGCGACTGGTGGCCGAAATGGGCGCCGGCGTCGAGCAGGCTGCGCATGGTGAAATCGGGTAATGACATCTTGTTCTGAATCTCCGGTTGAGCCGCCGCGGAACGTTATGGGCGTTCTCTCGTGGCGTCCTTGCGGACGATCCAATAGACAACGCCACCGGATGCGGCCCTTGAATCAGGGTCGCGCGATCCGCGTGTGGAATGGGCGTGCTTATAGGGGCGTTGGGAGGCGAACGCAAGGTCCGCGCGCCAAAGCTGAGCTGACGCCCGTTGAAGTCGGACTTTACCCGGCCGACTTTGCAGGCCTAATTTAGGGTTTCGCGCCGCGTCCGTAAAGGCGGCCAGCGGTTGGGGAGGCAGATGAAAGCGCTCGATATCGACCAATCCATCATGGCGCGGCGCAGGGAAATCGTCGCGGCGCTGCGCGCCATCATTCCGGGCGAGGCCGTTATCGACGCTGAAATCGGCCGCCGTCCCTATGAGAGCGACGGATTTACCGCCTACGCCAATCTGCCGCTGGTCGTCGTTTTGCCCTCGACGACAGCCGAGCTTCAGGCCGTGCTGCGCTATTGCTACGCCAACGCCATCAAGGTAGTGCCGCGCGGCGCCGGCACCTCGCTCTCCGGCGGCGCGCTGCCGCTCGTCGACGGCGTGCTGATCTCCATGATGAAATTCAACAAGATCAAGGAGATCGACTTTGAGAACCGCTGCGCCGTGGTCGAGCCCGGCGTCACCAACGCCGCCATCAGCCGCGCCGTCGATCACAGGGGCTTCTATTACGCGCCGGACCCGTCCTCCCAGATCGCCTGCTCGATCGGCGGCAATGTGGCGGAGAACTCCGGCGGCGTGCATTGCCTGAAATATGGCCTCACCACCAATAATGTGCTTGGCGTCGAGATGGTGCTGATGAACGGCGAAATCGTGCGCCTTGGCGGCGCCTTCCTCGACGCCGAGGGCTATGATTTCCTCGGCCTCGTCGTCGGCTCGGAAGGGATGCTCGGCGTCGTAACCGAGGTTATCGTCCGCCTGTTGCGCAAGCCCGAGAGCGCCCGGGCGCTGATGATCGCTTTCGATTCCAGCGAGGCGGGCGGCGCCTGCGTCGCCGACGTCATCGCCGCCGGCATCATTCCAGGCGGCATGGAGATGATGGACCGGCCGGCCATCCATGCGGCCGAGGATTTCGTCCATGTCGGCTATCCGCTCGACGCCGAGGCGATGCTGATCGTTGAACTCGACGGGCCGCCGGTCGAGGTCGATCACCTCGTCGGGCTCGTCGAGGCGATCGCGCTGAAGCGCGGCGCGACGCAATGCCGGATCTCAAACTCCGAAGCCGAGCGCCTCGCCTTCTGGGCCGGACGCAAGGCGGCCTTTCCGGCGGTCGGGCGGCTGTCGCCGGATTACCTCTGCATGGACGGCACGATTCCGCGCAAGGCGCTGCCGCGCGTGCTGGCCGGCATCACGGAGCTTTCGGAAAAGCACAAATTGCGCGTCGCCAATGTGTTTCACGCAGGCGACGGCAATCTGCATCCGCTGATTCTCTATGACGCCAACAAGCCCGGCGAATTGCAGGCGGCGGAGGATTTCGGCTCGGATATTTTGCGGCTCTGCGTCGAGGTCGGCGGCGTGCTGACCGGCGAGCATGGGGTTGGCGTCGAAAAGCGCGATCTGATGCCCGTCATGTTCAACGAGATCGACCTCGACCAGCAGATCGGCATCAAATGCGCCTTCGACGAGAAGATGCTGCTGAACCCCGGCAAGGTCTTTCCGACGCTGCACCGCTGCGCCGAAATGGGCCGCATGCATGTGCATCAGGGCCAGCTGCCGTTCCCCGAGCTGCCGCGGTTTTAAATCGACGGTTTCTTGAACCTAATGCCCTCACTCTGAGGAGCGAGCAAAGCTCGCGTCTCGAAGGGCGAGGGCGATCGATCGAGGCCAGACCAGATCGTTAAAAGGAAGCTGGCCGGATTGCGCGCCACGCCCAAACACCGTCAAGATCGGCGGCGGCGCCCCTCGCGGAGCTTCCTCTAGCGCCGCTCGCCTACCGCGCCGCATGCTCGGGAGACGGCGGCGCATAGCCGTCCGTCAGCGTCTTGAGAAACGCCACAACGTCGTCGATCTCGGCGTCGGTCATCGCGGGCTTGTCGCCCGGCTTGCCCCCGAAAGGCGGATCATTATTGATGTTGGCGCGATATTGCGGCGGCAGATCGTTGAATTTGTCGACGCTGCCGTCGATCCGGCGCGGATAATATTTCTCCGGCTTCACGTCACGCTCGACGTAGAAAGCCACAGCCTCGCGCAGATCGTGAAAGACGCCATTGTGAAAAAAGCTCTGGCGTAGCGCGACATTGCGCAAGCTCGGCGCCTTGAACGTTCCACAATAGTCGGCACTATCCTTCACATCGAGGCGCTCTGGTCCGCAAAGACCGAGATCGAAGAAGGCCGGATCGGCGTTGCGCGGAATATCCTTGTTGCGCGGCAGGCCGAGGGCGATGAAGCCGGCGTCGCTGAACTGCGGAAACACCCCTGGCTTCGCCTGCGCGGAGAAATGGCAGCTGGCGCAATTGCCTTTCTTTTCGTCGTTGAACAGTTCGAGGCCATGTTTTTCCTGATCCGTCAGCGCAACGGCGCCGCGGAGATAGAAATCATATTTGCTGCTGTAGGGAAAAAACGCGGCTGGCGTTTCCTGATAGGCCTGCAGCGCCTTCGCCGCCGCTCGCAGCGCGAAGTCCTCGCCCTCCGACATCGTTCCTTCCATTGTGGCGCGCAGCTCCGCGCCATATTTCGCGTCGATCAGGCGGGCCAGCGCGGCGTGATCCTCATTCGCCATTTCATAGACCGAGAACAAGGGAAACAACGCCTGCGCGGCCACCTGATCGACGCGGCCGTCCCACATCAAACCGCCGGTTGGGCCAGCGTCGACGCTCTCGTCGCCGTCGTCGTCCGACTCATGAAAATGCTCGGTAAAGCGCGGCGTCGTCTGTAGATAGGTAAGGCTCGGCGCCGCGCGCAACCCGGCCTGATCCATGTTTTTGCCGCCGAGCTGCACGGCGAGCGCATTGGCCGGCGAAAAGCCCTTGGCGGGATCGTGGCATGTCGCGCAGGACATCTGGCCCGACGCCGAGAGGGCGGGATCGGCGAACACCCGGCGGCCGATGTCGGCAAGCTTTCTGACGCGCTGAAACACAGCCGCGCGCGATTGTCCCGGCGCGGCGCCGACGGGATCTGCTGCGGGTTTTTCGAGAGCGCTGGAATGCGACGCAAGGACGGCGCAGGCGGCGGCGATCGTCGCCGCGACCGTCAGGGAGCGGGCTCCGCGCCGGAAAAATAAAAACGTCATATGTGCGCCGCCTCGCTGCTGAAAACGGCGCGAAAATGCTCCACTGGCGCGACAGTAAGATGACAGCCGGCCGCTGATTTACAACGCATGCAGACTGTCAAATTTCTGTTGCAAGCCGGTTCTATGCCAGCGCTGCGCCAGGGGGCGGCGAGGGGACTATAATGAAAAAAGTTTTTGTATCATGGGCTGTCGCCATCGCGATCGCATCGCCAGCGTTCGCGGCCGAGAGCGTCACTCCGGAGACGGCGGCCGTTTCGGCGCGACTCGCCAAAATCAAGACCGTCGTCGTCATTTACGCCGAGAACCGCAGCTTCGATAATCTTTACGGCTTTTTTCCCGGCGCAGACGGGCTGAAGAGCGCGCGCGCGAAGGCGGCCCGCCTCACCCAGAAAGACCGCAACGGCCAGGTTCTGAAGGAACTGCCGCCGGTATGGGGCGGCCTCACCGCGGCGGGCGTCGTGCCGGCGGTGACGCAAATCCAGACCGAGCACCTGCCCAACGCGCCTTTCCAGATCGACGACCCGAACGGGTTCGACGTCTCGATGGGGAAAGTGACGCGCGATTTATGGCATCGTTTCTATCAAAACCAGATGCAGATCAACAACGGCAAGAATGACCGCTTCGCCGCCTGGGCCGATTCTGGCGCGGCTGTGATGGGCTATTACAACGGCGGCGCCAGCCTGCCGCTGTGGAATATTGCGAAACAGTACACGCTCGCAGACAATTTCTTCATGGGCGCCTTCGGCGGCTCGTTTCTCAACCACCAATATCTCATTTGCTCCTGCGCGCCGATCTATCCGAACGCCAACAACAGCCCGGCCGCCGGCCTGATCGCCACAGTCAACGCGGACAAGGTCAGCCTCACGGTCAACACTGCGACCTCGCCGGCGTCGGCGATCGACGGAGCGCCGAAATTCGTCAATGACGGCGCGATCACGCCGGATTTCTACGCCGTCAACACCATGCAGCCGCCCTATCAGCCGAGTTCCGTCGCGCCGGCTGCCGGAGGCGATCCTGCCTATGCCAATCCGGCCGTGGCGAATGTCCTGCCGCCGCAGACGCAGACGACCATCGGCGATCTTCTGTCCAACGCCGGCGTCACCTGGGCCTGGTATGCCGGCGCCTGGCAGGCGACGCTCGACGGGCAGAACGCCTCGCCGATCCCGAATTTCCAGTATCATCATCAGCCGTTCAATTATTTCGCGGCCTATGCGCCGGGAACCGCCGCCCGCGCCGAGCATCTGCGCGACGGCGGCCTCGACGGCGTAAACTTCATCGCCGCGATCGACGCAGGAACGCTGCCTGAGGTCACTTTCTACAAGCCGCAGGGCAATCTAAACGAACATCCCGGCTACGCCGACGTGCTCAGCGGCGACAATCATATTGCGAATGTCATCCAGCATCTGCAAAACAGCCCGCAGTGGGCCAATATGGTCGTCGTCGTCACCTATGACGAGAACGGCGGCTTCTGGGATCACGCAGCCCCGCCGAAGGCCGATCGCTTCGGCCCCGGCAGCCGCATCCCGGCGCTGATCGTCTCGCCCTTCGCCCGCAAGGGCTTCGTCGATCACACGCGCTACGACACGACCTCGATCCTGCGCTTGATCACGCGACGCTATAATTTACCGAAACTGCCGGGAATTACCGTGCGCGACGCCGCGATCAAACGCCAGGGCGGCGAGGCGCTCGGCGATCTCGTGCCGGCGCTGAAGCTGACCAGCGCCAACTAGCCTGCGCGCCTCACAGGGCTCGCGCAAAAATTAGAACGCCCGGGATCGCCCTCAGCGCTCCCGGGCGTTTTGTTCAAGGATCAGGACTTCAAGTTTGAACGTCCGACTCTTCAGACTTTTGGCTTCCGTAACTTGGCGACGCCAGCCAAACCCGCCTGCCCGCGCCATGCTTTTGATCCAATCTTATTGACGATTGCATCATTGCGCGTCGGCCGCCGCATGCAGCCATTTGAAAGCGCGAGCGTTGTTGATGCGCCTTCGGCCTCAGACATGCTCCACGGCAAGAATGCCCGGGATCGCTTTCAGCGCCCCCGCGGCCTGCGCGGAAACCCCATATTTGCCCGGCAGTTTGAGCTCGATCTCGCATTCCGGGGTCTGCAGGATCAGGGCGACCTCGCCGTCGCCCTGAGGACGCAAACTCTGCTTGATCTGATCGAGCGGCTTGTCGTCGGCGACGAATATCCGGAGGCCCTTTTGCACGCGGCTCGCCGCATGGTCGAGCGGCTCGGCCGAGACGATTCTGGCGCGCACGTCCTCCCCCTCGACTGCGGCCTGCAGCACCAGCAGCAGCGAAGCGCCTTTTTCCAGAAGGTCGCGATATTGGTTGAGGCCTTCCTGAAACAGGATCGCCTCATATTGGCCGGACGGGTCGGACAGCTGCACGATGCCCATCTTGGAGCCGGATTTGGTGCGGCGCTCCTGCTTGTCAAGCACGGTGGCGGCGAGCCGGCCGCCGGTCGCGCCCAATTTGACCGCGCG
Organism: Methylocella silvestris; assembly: GCF_002891535.1. Taxonomy (GTDB): domain Bacteria; phylum Pseudomonadota; class Alphaproteobacteria; order Rhizobiales; family Beijerinckiaceae; genus Methylocapsa; species Methylocapsa silvestris_A. The sequence continues at coordinate 104,811 of NZ_PDZR01000006.1, forward strand.
CGAAAATTCGGCCCAGCGCTGCACCCGCAGCCGGCTCATGATCGTGGCGTAGGCGTCGAGCGGATGGCCTGAAAGGAAAAAGCCGACCGAATCGAATTCGCGCCGCAGCCGTTCGGCAAGCGTCCAGGGCGCGACCTTCGGCAACGGCATGCGATCCTCTGCGCCCGCGCCAAACAACGCCGACTGTCCGGCGCGGCGCTCCTCGTCGCGCCGGTGCGCGCTGGCCAGAATCGTCTCGATTGCGGCGAAGACGCGGGCGCGATCTTGCTCCATCTCGTCAAACGCCCCGGCGGCGACGAGGCTTTCGAGCATGCGCTTGTTGATTGCGCGCGGATCGATGCGCGCCGAGAAATCAGCGAAATCACGAAAGGGCGTGTTCTTTCGCGCGGCGACCAGAGCCTCGGCATGGCCCTGCCCGACGCCCTTGATTGCGCCAAGCGCATAGCGAATCTGGAGCGCGCCGGCCTCATTGGCGCAGACCTCGAAATCGGCCCCCGAACGCTGGATCGAGGGCGGTTCGACAGCGCCGTTCAGCCGCCGCGCCTCGTTGGAAAATTCAGCCAGCTTGTCGGTGTTGGGCTTATCCAGCGTCATCGAAGCGGCGAGAAATTCCAGCGGGTAATTGGCCTTGAACCAGGCGGTCTGATAGGCGATCAGCGCATAGGCCGCCGCATGGCTTTTGTTGAAGCCATAGTCGGCGAATTTGGCGAGCAGATCGAAGATCTCGTTCGCCTTGCCTTGCGCCAGCCCGTTGTCGATCGCCCCGCGCAGAAAACGGTCCCGCTGCGCATCCATCTCCGCCTTGATCTTCTTGCCCATGGCGCGGCGCAGGAGATCGGCCTCGCCGAGCGAATAGCCGGAGAGGATCTGCGCGATCTGCATCACCTGCTCCTGGTAGATGATGACGCCGAAGGTTTCCTTCAGCACGCCTTCGATTTTGGGGTGGATGTAGTCGGGCTCCTCCTCGCCGGCCTTGACCGCGCAATAGCGCGGGATATTGGCCATCGGGCCCGGCCGGTAGAGCGCGACGAGAGCGATGATGTCCTCGAAACGGTCGGCATGCATATCGACCAGCGCGCGGCGCATCCCTGCGCTTTCAAGCTGGAACACGCCGATCGTCTCGCCGCGGCCAAGCATGGCGTAGGTTTTGGAATCGTCGAGCGGGATCTTGTCGATTTCGATCTCGACGCCGCGCCGGCTGAGCAGCTTGACGCAGGTCGACAGCGTGGTCAGCGTCTTGAGGCCGAGAAAATCGAATTTGACGAGCCCCGCCGGCTCGACCCATTTCATATTGAACTGGGTCGCCGGCATGTCGGATTTCGGATCGCGATAGAGCGGCACAAGCTGTTCCAGCGGGCGATCGCCGATCACGATGCCAGCCGCGTGGGTCGAGGCGTTGGAATAGAGCCCCTCGAGCGTCTGCGCGATCTGCAGCATTTTGGCGACGCGCGGCTCGGCCTCGGCGGCCTCCTTGAGGCGTGGCTCGGAGTCGATCGCCTGTTTCAGACTCACCGGCGCGGCCGGATTTTGCGGCACGAGCTTGGCGAGGCGATCGACCTGGCCGAGCGGCATTTCGAGCACGCGGCCGACATTGCGAAGAACGCCGCGCGCCAGAAACGAGCCGAAGGTGATGATCTGCGCCACCTTGTCCGCGCCATAGCGGCGCCGGACATAGGCGATGACTTCGTCGCGTCGGTCCTGGCAGAAATCGATATCGAAATCCGGCATCGAGACGCGCTCCGGATTGAGGAAGCGCTCGAAAAGGAGGCCGAAGCGAATGGGATCGAGATCGGTAATGGTGAGGGCGTAGGCGACAAGCGAGCCTGCCCCCGAGCCGCGCCCCGGACCGACCGGAATGCCCTGCGACTTGGCGTATTTGATGAAGTCCGAGACGATCAAGAAATAGCCCGGAAACTTCATTTTCACGATGACGTCGAGCTCGAAGGCGAGGCGCTTGCGATAATCCTCCGCCGTAAAACCCTTGGCGAGTCCATGCGCCTCGAGGCGCGCTTCGAGCCCCGCCTCGGCCTCGCCGCGCAGTGCGTCGGCTTCTGCCGCAAGCTCGCCGGTCGCGGAAAAACGCGGCAGCAAGGGTTTGCGGGTCCGCGGCCGAAAAGCGCAGCGGCGCGCGATTTCGACGGTGTTGCGGCTCGCTTCCGGCAGATCGGCGAACAGGGCGACCATTTCCGCGCGGCTCTTGAAGCGGTGTTCGGGCGAGAGCTGACGGCGGGCGCCGTCGCCGATGACCGTCCCCTCGGCGATGCAGATCAGCGCGTCATGCGCCTCATAATCGGAACTCGCCGCGAAATAGGGCTCATTGGCGGCGACGAGGGGCAGCGCTTTGCGATAGGCGAGATCGAGCAACCGCGGTTCGACCTCGCGCTCGACGGCAAGGTTATGGCGCTGCAGCTCGACATAGAGACGGTCGGGGAACAGCTCCTCCAGTTGCGCCGCGCGCGCAAAGGCCTGTTCGGGACGCCTTGCGGCGAACGCCCGGTCGAGCGGCCCGGCGGGGCCGCCGCTGAGCGCGATCAGCCCCTCCGTCCGCCCGTGCAGCCGCTCGATCGGAACATGCGGCGGATCGCCCGGCGCGGGATCGAGCCAGGCGCGTGAAACAAGATGCATCAGATTGAGATAGCCGGGCTCGTCCTGGGCGAGCAGGATGACCGAGGCGCGGCCGGCCCCAAGCTCCTCGCCGCGCGCAGAAATCGCAGCTCCGTCCCGAAAATCGAGCGTGAGCTTTGCGCCGATGATCGGCTGCACGCCTTCCTTGGCGAGTTTTTCGGAGAATTCGAGCGCGCCGAATAAATTATTGGCGTCGGTGATCGCCAGCGCCGGCATATGGTCAGCCGCCGCCAGTTTGGCGAGCTTGCCGATGCCCATGGCCCCTTCCCGCAAGGAAAACGAGCTGTGGACATGGAGATGTACGAAGCCGGGGCCGGGCGCGGAGGAATCATGCGCCTGCGCGGAATTTTGCGTCATCGAATCCCTGATCGGAGCGAGCGCGGCAAAAGCCGCGGGGCGGACATTAGCAGTTTTGACGCTGGCGCCGAGTCCTCGGGGTTAGAGGAGCGTTCGCGGCGTCATTCGCCGGCATTGCCGCGCCAGCGCGCTTTTTGCTGCGGCGCAACAAACCCTCACAGGCGCAGCGATCACGCAACTATAGCGTTTGGCGAATCGAGACGTCGCCCTCCGGCAAGTGCGTTTTCGCATAGCGAAGCGAGTATTGGCGGCAAGCTCCGCCGTCACGCTGTTCAAATTCGGATGAATTTGCTTTATAAGCGCAGAGTGAGCCAAATAACGCGGCGTGGCGATTTGAACTAAAAGAACGATGATCCGCCGCGGTGTGCATAAGAGTTTTGCGTGCTGGATGCCCTCACATCCGGCAGCGTCGGTGCGAACGGAGGGTTTTTGGGAGCGCGGCTTGCGCCGCCTCATGGCTCCCGTTCGCGCCTGTCGGTTAGAGTTTTCAAATTGTCGGCCCGCTCGTCTGACGAATTGCATAGACGATTCAAGGCTTCATCATTGCTTCAAAGGGGAATAACCGATGTTGACGACGCCATCCATCCGCGCCAATGAAAAATGGAGTCCGGTCGATCCCCTCGAAGAAGCCCGCGCGGCGTTTCAAAAGCGTCCCTTCCTGGTTCGCCATCCGCTCGCGGGTCATCCCCTGTTCACCATCGAAGCCCTGACCAAGGTCGCGGAAAGAGCGGCCAAGCGTAACGGCGACCTCTGGGCCGACGCCGGCGACCTTTCCCTGACCGACAAATGGGGCAGCGTTCCCGAGCCGAATATGCCGATTCCGCAGCTTATCGACCGGATCGAGACGGCCGGCGCCTGGATCGTCATGAAGCATGTCGAAACCGATCCGGCCTATAAGGCGCTGCTCGACGAATATGAGGCCTTCGTGCGCGAAACCGCAGGGCCGGAGATGTCGAAAAGGCTGAGCAACGCCGAAATGCTCGTCTTCATCACCTCGCCCAACCGCAAAACGCCCTACCACTTCGACGGCGAGGTCAATTTCGTCGTTCAGATCCAGGGATCGAAGGATATATGGGTCTGCGACCCGAACGACCGCAGCGTGACGACCGAACGCGAGATCGAGGAATATTACGGATCGACGATCGCCGCCGGCACGTACAAGCCTCATGCCGAGGAAGTCGCGACGAAATTTTCGCTCTATCCGGGCGATGCGGTGCATGTTCCCCAGCATGCCGCCCATTGGGTGCAGAACCACAACAACGTCTCGGTGACGCTGAGCCTCAACATGGAGGTTCCCTATGGGGAGTGCGCCGACCTCTATCGCGCGAACTACTTCCTGCGACGGCTTGGTCTGTCGCCGAGTTCCCCGGGACAATCGCCGATCGCGGACCGCTCCAAGGCCGCTGTCACAGCCGCAATGCGCTCCGCCCGAAACGCGGTGCGGCATGCGATGGGGCGCCTAGGCTAAAGCATATACCGATCGAATTTTCTGGCTAACAGAACAGGCTCAAGCTTTTCAAGCTTGAGCGCCCCGCGTCGCGATCCGATCAGATTTCAATCGGATCGGATACGCTCGCCTTTTGCTCCCGCGCGATTTCGTCGCGAGCAGAGCCGTCGGGTCTGCAATCCACGACGGCCTAAACTACCTCAGCTTCTACGGTCCCATCGGAAATCATCGCAATGAGGCGCGCTCAATAGGGCGGAGGGCCGGGCGGCGCCTCGGCGATCCACGGAAAGCCGCGCAACGATTGGACGGTGATATAGCCGGTCGTCGGAGCAGGCATAGGCGCCGGCGGCGGCCCCCAATAGCCGGCCCGCCATGTGCACGGCCCATTTGGCGGCTGGCAAATCCATTCGGACTTGCGCCATCCCGCGTTTGCCCGGACTTCGTCGCGCAAATCCTCAAGCGAGCGAAAGGTGTGATCGAGGCCATTGGAAGCGCCCGCCGCCTGCGCCGACGCACAGCGGATCGCAAGCCCATAAGCGCAAACCGCGGCCATTACGGATAGAAGAAACGTCTGCGCAGGCCTCATTCGATCCTCCAGCCGGCCGAGACGCCGGCAATTCCCCAACTATTGCGGATAACGCGCGAGCAAGCTCTGCCGTTCCACGCCTGACGCCAAAAAGGCGCCGATCCTTTTACAAAATTTCGCCGAGGAATTGGCGCGCGCGCGGATGCCGCGGCGCCGAAAAGAAGTCTTCGGGACGATTGATCTCGACGATCGCGCCCGCATCCATGAAAATCACGCGGTCGGCCACCTGGCGGGCAAAGCCCATCTCATGCGTCACGCAGACCATGGTCATGCCTTCGCGGGCGAGCTGCACCATGGTCTCCAGCACCTCCTTGACCATTTCGGGATCAAGCGCCGAGGTCGGCTCGTCGAACAGCATGATTTTCGGGTTCATGCACAGCGCCCGCGCGATGGCCGCGCGCTGCTGCTGGCCGCCGGAAAGCTGGCCCGGATACTTGTCGGCCTGGTCGGAAATATGGACCTTGCCGAGATAATGCATGGCGACAGCCTCGGCGTCGCGCGGCTCCATCTTCAGCACATGGATCGGCGCGAGCGTGCAATTTTCAAGGATGGTCAGATGCGGAAAAAGGTTGAAATGCTGGAACACCATGCCGACCTCGCGGCGCACCTCATGGATGTGGCGCAGATCGTCGGTGAGCGTCACGCCCTCGACGACGATGTCGCCGCTCTCATGCGCCTCGAGCCGGTTGACGCAGCGGATCAGCGTCGATTTGCCCGAGCCGGACGGGCCGCAGACGACGATCCGCTCGCCCGCCATCACCGTGAGGTTGACGTCGCGCAAGGCGTGATAGGCGCCATACCATTTGTTGACGCCGATCATCTCGATCGCTGCGCGGCCCGGTTCATTCATGTTTGACGCCAAACGCCGGAACTCCCCTCTGACCGCTATCTGCCGTGCGAAAAACGCCGCTCGACGAACAGCGAATAGCGCGACATGGCGAAGCAGAAGACAAAATAGAACATCGCCGCGAAAGCATAGCCCGTCGCCGCGATGGTCGGCCCCGCCCAGACGGGATCAAGCCGCGCCGAATCGACCGTGCGCAGAAAGTCGAAGATGCCGACGACGGCGACGAGCGTCGTATCCTTGAAGAGAGCGATGAAATTATTGACGACGCCGGGAATGACCGCCCGCAGCGCCTGCGGCAGGATGACGAGGCGCTGCATCTGCCAGCGGCCGAGCCCAAGCGCCAGCGCGCCCTCGAACTGGCCGTTCGGGATCGCCTGCAATCCGCCGCGAACCACTTCGGCCATATAGGCCGAGGCGAACAGGGCGACGCCGATCAGCGGGCGCAGCAGCCGGTCGGGCGCCAAATTCTCGGGCACGAACAGCGGCAGCATCGTATTCGCCATGAACAAGACGGTGATGATCGGCACGCCGCGAACGAGTTCGATAAAGCCGGCGCAGGCGAGGCTGAGGGCCGGCAGGGACGAGCGCCGTCCAAGCGCAAGCAGCACGCCAAAGGGCAGCGAAACGACCATGCCGACCGTGGCGACGAGCAGGCTGACGAAGATGCCTCCCCACAGATCGCTGGCGACGCGCGGCAGGCCAATGAAGGGCGCGCCATGCAGGAGCAGGAAGGCGATAATCGGATAGGCGCCGAAGAACAGCAGCGCCGCGAGATTGCGCCGGGGCGCATTGAGCCAGAGCAGCCAGACGATCAAAACGGCGCCCATCGCCAGCGTGACGTCGACGCGCCAGCGCTGATCGAGCGGATAGGAGCCGTAGGTGAAATAGGGCAGCTTGCGCCAGATGAAGGCCCAGCAGGCCCCGGCCCCCGGCGCCCGGCAGGCGGCGCCGTCCGGCGCCGACCAAACCGCGTCAAACACGAGGAAGCGCAGCAGCGGCGGCGCGACCAGGGCGATCAGAAGGAGGGTCGCAATCGTGAGCAGGCTGGCGCGCCAGCCGTCGAACAGATTGCCGGCGAGAAGATCAATGAGCCGGCGGCGACGCAGCGGCGGCGCCCGCGGCGGGATGTTGCCCTGCAGCACATAGAGCGCATTTGCGCCCGGGCCGCCGCGCGTGCTGCCTGCCATGCTAGCGCTCCACTAGCGCGAAGCGGCGCCCGTAGAGGTTCATGGCGAGCGAGGCGACGAGCGAGATCGCAAGATAGACCGCCATGGTGATGAAAATGACCTGCACGGCGGCGCCGGTCTGGTTCAGCACCGTTCCGGCGAAAACCTGCACAAGGTCCGGATAGCCGATGAAGACGGCGAGCGAAGAGTTCTTGATGAGGTTCAAATATTGGCTGGTCAGCAGCGGGACGATCAGGCGCATCGCCTGCGGCGCGATGACGAGACGGTCGGCGTCGGCGCGGTCAAGGCCGATCGCCGCCGCCGCCTCGCGCTGGCCGCGCGGCACCGCCTCGACGCCGGCGCGCACGATCTCGGCGATGAACGCCGCCGTATAGAGGCTGAGGCCCAAAACAAGCGCGACGAATTCCGGCAGCAGCCGGACCCCGCCGACGAAATTGAAGCCCTTGAGTTCAGGCTGAACGAAGGCGACGGGCGTCCCCGCGCCGACGAAGGCCGCGAGCGGAAGAACGAGCAGCAGCGCCGCTGCGACGCCGCTGAAGAATGCCCGCGAGGGGGTGGCGAATTTGATGCGTTTCGGCGTCAGGCGCATCGCGACCGCGGCGAGGAGGCTGACGCAGAGCGCCGCCACGAGCCACACGGCCCCAGCCTCGAACACCGGCGCCGGAGCGAACAGGCCGCGATTATTTAGAAACATCCCGAACGGCAGCGGCAGCGATTGCTTTGGCGAAGGCAGCGGCTTCAGAACGGCGTTGTACCAGAACAGAAGCTGCAGCAGCAAAGGCACGTTGCGTATCGCCTCGACATAGGCCATCGCCGTTTGGCCGACGATCCAGTTCTTCGACAGCCGCGCGAAGCCGACGATAAAGCCGAGCACGGTCGCCAGCGCGAGGCTGACTGCAGCGACAAGCAACGTATTCAGCAGCCCGACGACAAAAGCGCGGCCATAGGTCGAGGCGGCGCTGTAGGGAATGAGGCTCTGATTGATGTCGAAGCCCGCAACCTTGCCGAGAAAGCTGAGGTCGGTGGCGATGCCGCGCGCCTCCATATTGGCGCGCACGTCGATGAAGGCGAAAATGGCGAGCGCGACAAAGGCGACGACGAAGGCGCTCTGCAGCAGGATGGCCCGCGCCTTGGCGTCGTACCAGAACTCCAGCGCGGGATGGCGTCGAAGCTTCATCGCCTTGAAGGGGGAAAGTCCATCGCTCCCTGCCGTCAAATTCTGCGCCTATCGGATCGGCGGAGCGTATTGCAACCCGCCTTTGGTCCAGAGCGCATTGATGCCCCGCTTGATTTTCAAAGGCGAGCCTTCGCCGAGATTGCGATCGAAAATTTCGCCGTAATTGCCGACATGCTTGACGATGCGATAGGCCCAGTCCGCGCCGAGCCCGAGCCCTTCGCCGAAATTGCCTTCAAAACCGAGCAGCCGCCTCACCTCGGGCCGATCGGATTTGGCCTTTTCGTCAACATTCTTCGCATTGACGCCGAGTTCTTCCGCATTGACGAGGGCGTACAGGGTCCATTTGACGAGGTTGAACCATTCGTCGTCGCCCTGACGCACGGCCGGGCCGAGCGGCTCCTTCGAGATGATTTCCGGCAACACCACGCTGTCTTCGGGGTCGGTCAGACGCTGGCGCTCGACATAGAGCCCAGAGGCGTCGGTCGTATAGGCGTCACACCGGCCGCCCTCATAGGCGCGCACCGCCTCCTCGGCATTGGCGAAATTGACCGGCTCATATTTCATATTGTTGCCGCGGAAGAAATCCGCGAGATTCAGCTCCGTCGTGGTGCCCTGCTGGACGCAGATCGAGGCCCCGGACAATTCGAGCGCGGAGGAAAGATTGAGCTTCTTGCGCACGAGAAAGCCCTGTCCGTCGTAATAGGAGATCCCGGCGAAGAGAAACCCCTGCCCCGTCTCGCGCGACAGCGTCCAGGTCGTGTTTCGCGAGAGCAGATCAACCTCGCCTGACTGCAGGGCGGTGAAGCGGTCCTTGGCGCTCAGCGCGATGAATTTGACCTTGGTCGGGTCATTGAAGATGGCGGCGGCGACCGCTCGGCAGAAATCGACGTCAAATCCCGTCCAGCCGCCCTTATCGTCGGGCAGGCCGAAACCCGGGACGCCGGGATTGGAGCCACAGATCAAAAACCCTCGCTTTTGCACCTGATCGAGCAGGCTCGCCTGCGCCCCCTGCGCACAGCCGATCATGAGCCCGAGCGCAAAAAGAGTCCTGACGACGTTCATTTTGAACATGCGAAACCATTCCAGAATTGATCCCGCGCGCCGGCGCTTCAAAGGCAGGCCCGCAGACGCAACTAGAGGGCTTTGCGGAAACGGGTCAAGAGCGTCGGCCCAAGAGGCCAAACAGAGGCCCGCCCGGCGGCTCGGCGCAGGGCTGCTTTGCGGCCTCGCGGCCCTCATGAGCGCATGCGCGATTCATGAACAATGGCGCAATGCGCGCTAAAGTCCGCCGGAAACGGCTAATTTCCGCTTAAAAGGCGGGCGGGCGCCGTCAGAACGGCGCGTCAATGTCGACGACGTCGATCAGCTTGTGATTGACGAACTCCTTGATGCCAAGGCCGATCAGTTCGCGGCCGTAGCCGGAGCGGCGGACGCCGCCGAAAGGAAGATCTGCCTTCACCATCGTTGGATGATTGACGAAAACCATGCCGGTCGAAATTTTCCGCGCGACCTCGGCGCCATGCTTCGGGTCGGAGGTGAATACCGAGCCGCCGAGCCCATACGGGGAATCATTGGCGATGCGCACGGCGTCGTCTTCGTCCCTGGCGCGGAACATCATGGACACCGGACCGAAGAACTCCCAGTAGCGGGCCGGATTGTCCTCCGTGAAATCGGTGAGGATCGTCGGCTGCACGAAAGCGCCCTGATTGGGAACGCTGGGTCCGACCTCAGTCGCCGTCGCGCCATGGCCGACCGCCTCACGGATCTTGTCCTTCACCTCATCGGCCGCGCCCTGCGACGACAGGGGCGCGAGGGTCGTGCGGTCATCAAAGGGATCGCCCGCGCGCAAACCGGCCACCCCCGCCTTGTAGCGATCAAGGAAGCTTTCATAGACATCGTCGACGACGATCATGCGCTTGGAGGAAACGCAGACCTGTCCTCCGTTCCAATGGCGCCCGAACACGGCCCATTTCGCCGTCTTGTCGAGATCGGCGTCCGCCAGCACGACGAAGGCGTCGGCGCCGCCAAGCTCCATCGTCGATTTTTTCAGCGCCTTGCCCGCCTGGGCCGCAACGACGGAGCCGGCGGCCTCGGACCCTGTCAGCGCGACGCCATGGACGCGCGGATCGTTGAGGATCAGCTCGATCTGGGAGCGGGTGGCGTAAAGGTTCTTGAAGGCTCCGTCGGGCAGGCCGGCGGCGCGCATCAAATTCTCGAAGGCGGCGGCGCTCTGGGGCACGTTGGAGGCGTGCTTGAGCAGCATCGTATTGCCGGCCGACAGTTGCGGCGCAAGAATGCGGGCGATCTGATAATAGGGGAAATTCCACGGCTCGATGGCGAGCAGCACGCCAAGCGGCTCATGCACGAGGATCGCTTCGCCCTCGGCGGGATCGGCAACCGGAAGCTTTTCCGGCGCCAGCAGCTTTTCGGCGTTCACAGCATAATATTCGAAGATGGCGGCGGATAGCTCGACCTCCGCCCTGGCCTCCGAGAACAACTTGCCCATTTCGAGCGTCAGCAGCCGGGCGTAGGCGTCGCTCTCCTTGCGCAAATTATTGGCCGCGCTCTGGATGATTTTGGCGCGGCGGGCGAAAGGAACGTCCTTCCATGACAGAAAGGCTGCGTGGGCGTTCTCTATGGCCCTCTCGACTTCGGCGTCGGCGGCGTCGGGAAAAGTCTCCAGGGTTTCGCCGGTGTAGGGATTTATGGATGCATAGGCCACGATAGATCCTCCTCTGGCTGGCGCGGGACCCCCGCGCAGGTCGCCGGTCCGATGCGCCCTTGATGGGCTTCGACCTGACCACCGGCGCCGCGGTTTGCAAGGCGTGATTGCTCTCGCCATTCCAAAGCATGGTCATTTATGCTTGATCTGAGATCGAAGCGTGCAGACGGCCATCGCCAACGCTCACCCGAGCCAGTAATTAAACCCCTGTTTAAATGCTATTTCTTGACGCCAGACGGCGCTTTTTCTTGAAATGCGCTGAAGCGTGATCTTGACGTCTGCCGCGGCGCGACAACAATTTGCGGCGCATCAACGCCCGATTGGACGAGAATGACCGAACCAACCAAAATCGATCACGAAGCGCTGAAGACCCGGACGAAGCTTGTCTATGCCGGCCGCCGCCCGTCGGAGCAATTCGGCTTCGTCAATACGCCGGTCTATCGCGGCTCGACCGTGCTTTTTCCAAGCTATCACGACCTCGTGACCCGCAATGCGCCTTTCACCTATGGCACGTCCGGCTCGCCGACGACCAAGGCGCTGACCGACGCATGGACCGAGCTTAGCGGGGCCGCCGGCGCGGCGCTCGCCCCGACGGGGCTCGCCGCCATCACGCTGGCGCTCCTGACCGCGGTCAAAGCCGGCGACCACATCCTCGTCACCGATTCGATCTATCGGCCCTCACGTATTTTCTGCGACGGCGTGCTCGCGCGGCTCGGGGTGGAGACGACCTATTTTGATCCGCTGATCGGCGCCGGGATCGAGCATCTGATCCGGCCGAACACCAGCGTCATCTTCCTCGAGACGCCTGGATCGCAAAGCTTCGAACTGCCCGACGTTCCGGCGATCTTCGCCATCGCGCGGGCTAGGGGAGTTTGCGCGATCCTCGACAACACCTGGGCGACGCCTTTGTTCTTCCCGCCGCATGAGCGCGGCGCCGACATGGCAATCGAGGCCGGCACCAAATATCTCTCCGGCCATTCGGACCTCTTGCTCGGCCTCATCTCGGCGACGGAAGAATGGCTGCCGCGCCTCGCGGCCACCGCCGACGCCTTCGCCATGTGCCCCGGGCCGGAGGATGTTTTTCTCGCCCTGCGCGGATTGCGCACGCTGGAACTGCGTCTGCGCGAGGCGCAGTCGCAAGGGCTCGCCATGGCGCGATGGCTGGAAGCACGCCCGGAAATCGCAAAGGTGCTACATCCGGCGCTGCCTTCCTGCCCAGGCCACGCGTTGTGGAAGCGCGATTTTACCGGCTCGACGGGCCTGTTTTCCGTGCTGCTCAATCCCTTTCCGCAAAAGGCGGTCGCCGCCATGCTGGACGGGCTGGAACTGTTCGGCATGGGATTTTCGTGGGGCGGCTTCGAGAGCCTGGTCATCCCGTTCGACTGCCGCGCCTATCGCACCGCGACGTTGTGGACATCGCCCGGACCGGCGCTGCGCTTCAACATCGGGCTCGAGGACGTCGACGACCTCAAGGCCGACCTCGAGCGGGGCTTCGAGCGGCTGCGCGCGGCAAGCTGAAGGCGCGCGCTTGCCCTCGTCGCGCGGTTGTGGGCACATTCTGGCAAAATCGATAAGGAGAACCGGCCGGCATGCATACGCTGCGGCTCGCGCTGCTTGGCCTCGCCGCATGTGTCGCGATCATCCTTGGCTGGGCCTACTGGCATGAGGCCGCGCGCGGGCCGGCCTCGGTACGCGTCGCCGAGCGTCAGGCCTCGCCGCAGGAGATTGCCGCCATGCGCCGGGCGATCGAACGGACGGTCGCCGGAACCCCCGATTATTCCGGTTTCTTCGAGGCGCTGAAAGCGGGTTTCCCCGCCGAATATGAAGCCTTTCTCGTCAGCGCCGCGGAGCGCGCGGCCAATGCGGGCGAGAGCTCCAGCGCCGACGCGCTAATGATCGAGGCCGCGCGCGGCTTGCGGCGCTCGCATGGGATCCTCGCAGCGAAGGCGGACGGTCCGACGCTCGATCGGTATTTCGACGCCAGATACGCCATGCTCCATGCGCTGGCCGCAAATGATCAGGCGCTGTGCGTCGCTTTCCTCTATGGCGGCGGCCGCGCCGATTTCACGGGTTTTACGCGCGATCATCGCACTTTGCTCGCCGCGCTCGCCGCGGCAGGCCTCGACGCCATCAGCGACGGCAAGGATAAAAGAGGCGACCGTGAGCGGCCGACCGAGGAGGATTTCCACACGCTGGAGAATGCGCTACGCGCGCAAGGCGTCTCCAACGCCGCAATCACGACGCTGCTTGACGGCAAGGTTTTAAACCCGCCGCTGAGCGACGGCGAAATGTGTCAGGCGGGCGAAACCTATCTCAAAACGCTCGCCGCTTTGCCGGAGGCGCCGCGACGGCGCATCTACGGCTTTGCCATTGAATTGATGGCGCGTTCCTGATCCGCAAAAATCCCAAGCCCCAAACACCCAATCCATAAAATCAGGCGGCGCCGATAGCGCCTGCGCGCTTATCGCGATTGGCGGGCAAGGCCTGCCGCCCTTAATCACGTTCGCGCGATGAGACGCTTCTGCTATTGCCAATCTCAATATGACCGTTCATATTACTCGCCACAGAGAGAGCGGGGAACCCCGTCCTGCAGCGAAATGAAAGAGCAACGATCATGAGCGCTTCAAAAAATATCATCCGGGCCATCACCATCCTGGCCTTCGGCGCCATTGCCCAGCAGACCGCCACCGCAGGCGTCAGCTATCCAGGGCAGTCCTTTGTGGACCGGGTGTCGGGAGCTTCGCCCACTGCGACCGTCGATGGCCGACAGCTCGCCGCTCCGCAGACCGGCGGCGCCATCGATCCCAGCTCTTACTATGGCGAATATAACACCGGAGCAGGCGCCGGAAGCAGCAACATTTTCGTCCGGACCCAGGGTCAGGGCTTTGCCGAACGGGCTGGCTTTGGCGGCGTCAACGGCAGCGCCTCCCGCTAAAGCAGGCCTGCGGTCATGAAAACGAAGCACGCAGGCATGCCAGCTTGCGTGCGACAATATGTCCGGTCACATACATCGCCGAATGATAATGGCGGCAGGCAATCGCCTGAGTGAGCCTGGGCAAGGGCCCGACCGTGAAGTCGCCCAGAAAAGGCCACGCCTGAGGCCCATGTGGCGCGACCTTCGCCGTATCAACGCCGCATCTTGAGGTTCCCATAGTTTCCGTCCGTTCGCGCATGCCGCTGCGACGCTGCAATTCTCGGGCGCCGTGAAACCGCGCCGAGATTGAGGCGTTAAAGTGCAGTGTCATGCTCCTGCGAAACGCGGCAGGGGGGAATCGGGGATGCTGCACAAAATCGGGAACCTCAGGGCGCGGCGCGAGGAAATCGCGCTGCTCGTACGACATTCCGAAGATGATTTGACGGAAGCGAGAAATTCACCGGCCCTTGGCGGCCGCAGCCGTTCAATCCTCCTGCAACTCGAACGCAGGCTTCACGCGAATCGCAAGGATCTCGCGGCGCTTGACGCACAGCTTGCAACGGCGCCCAAGTCGTCGGAAGCGGTCGAAAGATAGAGCAAAATCAAGCCTCTGGCCGCAACTGTTGCAGCGCCGGCGGCGCATTGGCGTCGATCCAGCCGTCTATCGCGCCGATTTTCCTGTGCAACGCGATGCCAAGCCCAATAATGGCGAGACCGAGAGCCGACAGCGCGAAGGAAAAAAGTACGACGTGATCGAAAACGTCATAGGCGAGATGCCCAAGGTAGATGCTGACGCCGAGCGCGCCAAACACCGCATAGACGCGCCGGCGCACGAACACCGCGAAGAAGACGAGCGCGACATTGATGAGGCAATAGGTTAGCGCGAGCCATTCGCCCGAACTGGCGCGGAAGGTGAGGCCGCCCCAGAAGGCGGCGGCGGCGGCAAGATGCAGCCAGAAGGCAAAATCCCCCGCCGGGCGCCATTTGACGTCGACGAACCAGGCGACGCCGATCAGCGCGAGGCCGAACCAGAGCGAGACCTCCCGCCGCAGTTCATATTCGTCGTAACGGCCATGCGTCAGCAGCGCGCCAAGGTCCATCGACATGAACCAGAGCGCGACCGCCGCGATCATCGTCAGGAACGCAAAGGGAAAGAAGCGCAGCGCAAGCAGCGTCGCCGCGACGGCGCCGAGCTCCATAAAGAGCCAGTTGCCGTTGATGAGGGGGACGAAATCGCCATAGGCGTGGCTGCCAGTCGCCTCTTCGCTCCAAAGGCCGAACGATTCCTGCAGGCCCCATATCGCCATCGGCGTCATGGCGACGGCGATGGTGATCGCAAGTCCGCCAGGGATTTTGAGATCCTTGCGGCGCCAAAGATGATCGCCAAGAAAAACGAAGAAGGCCGCGTAGCAGACCGCGACCAGGGCCAGCCCCGGACCCCCAAGCGCGTTGAACGCCTCGTTGATGAACACGGCCATCGCCGCAATAATGACAAGGGCGCCGGCGTACCAGAGCAGATGGATGACGTCGAACCGCGCCGGTTCGGCCGCCGCCGTCAAACGCTCTTGGCCCTGCGGCTGTTGCTCTTGCTCCCTTTGTGCTCGGCCGAGCAGGAAGGCGCCGAGGCGCTGATAATCGCTCTCGGAAAGAACGCCGGCGGCGCGCGCGGCGGAAAGATCATCCTCGGTGAACAAGCTGTCAGCTCCTTGCGCCGGCCATGGCGGGCCTGCTTGTTCAGCTTTTTGCGACAATGAACGATATGCGCAAGCGCACACGCGCAAAAAAGCCGGCGCGCGCGCCGGCTTGATGTTGGGCCCATGTGGGTCGGAAGCGCTTTAGAACAGTCCGACGACCTCGCCCTTCTCATTGAGGTCGATCTTGGTCGCCGACGGAACTTTGGGCAGCCCCGGCATGGTCATGACGTCGCCGCAGACGAGGACGATGAACTCCGCCCCGGCCGCAAGCCGGACCTCGCGAATGTTGATGTCATGGCCCGTCGGCGCGCCGCGCAGCTTCGCGTCGGTCGAGAAGGAATATTGGGTTTTCGCGATGCAGATCGGGAAATTGCCGTAGCCGCCCTCTTCCAGCTTCTTGATCTGGTTGCGCACCTTGGCGTCCGCCGTCACCTTGGTCGCGCCGTAGAGCTTGGTCGCGACTGCTGTCGCCTTGTCCCACAGCGAGGCGGAATCCTCATAGACGAAATGGAAATCGCTCGGAACCTTGTCGATCATCTCGACGACGACGCGGGCCAGATCTTCGGCGCCCTTGCCGCCTTCCGCCCAATGGCGGCAGACGACGATCGGCGCGCCAAGATCGGCGACGCTCTTCTTCAGGAGATCCACCTCGGCCGCGGTGTCCGCTGTGAAGTGGTTGATCGCAACGACAACAGGCAGCCCGTAGTGATTGCGGATGTTGTTGATATGGCGTTCGAGATTGGAGAGCCCCTTGCGCAGCGCATCGAGGTTTTCCGTGTTGAGCTCCTTGAGCTCCACGCCGCCGTGATATTTCAGCGCGCGAATCGTGGCGACAATAACGACCGCCTGCGGCCGCAGGCCCGATTTGCGGCATTTGATGTCGATGAATTTCTCAGCGCCAAGGTCGGCGCCAAAGCCTGCCTCCGTCACGACATAGTCGGACAGTTTCAGCGCCGTCTTGGTGGCGAGCACAGAATTGCAGCCATGGGCGATATTGGCGAAAGGCCCGCCGTGGATGAAAGCCGGGTTGTTCTCGAGCGTCTGCACAAGATTGGGCTTCAGCGCATTCTTGAGCAGCACGGCCATCGCGCCATGGGCCTGCAAATCGCGGGCATGCACGGGCTTCTGATCGGTTGTGTAGCCGACCACGATCGCCCCTAACCGCGCCTTCAGATCCTCGATCGAATTGGCGAGGCAGAAAATCGCCATCACCTCGGAAGCGACGACAATATCGAATCCATCCTGGCGCGGAAACCCATTCGCCGTCCCGCCGAGCGCGATGGTGATGTCGCGCAGCGCCCGATCGTTCATGTCGACGACGCGCTTCCAGGCGATTCGGCGCACGTCGATGTTGAGTTCGTTGCCGTGATGGATGTGATTGTCGATCATCGCGGCAAGGAGATTGGTCGCCAGCGCGATGGCGCTGAAGTCGCCGGTGAAATGGAGATTGATGTCCTCCATCGGAACGACCTGCGCGTAGCCGCCGCCGGCCGCCCCGCCCTTCATGCCGAACACAGGGCCAAGCGAAGGCTCGCGCAGGCAGATCGAGGCCTTCTTGCCGATGCGGTTCAGCGCGTCGCCAAGACCGACCGTCGTCGTCGTCTTGCCTTCGCCGGCCGGCGTCGGGCTGATCGCGGTGACGAGAATGAGCTTGCCGTCCGGGCGGTCTTTCAGGCTGTCGACATAGTCGAGCGAAATCTTCGCCTTGAAATGTCCGTAGGGTTCGAGATGGGCGTCGTCGATGCCGAGCTTTTCCGCCGCGACTTTGGTGATGCGCTCCATCGTGGCGCGCTGGGCGATTTCAATATCCGAGGCCATGGCCGCTCCTAAAACAATCTGAACTCAGGCTTCAACGACATTCTGCGGTTTGCCGGCGGCGAAAGCCTCGACATTGTCGATCAACTGGTCGGCCAAAATCTGCATCGCTTCGCGGCTCGCCCAGGCGACATGCGGCGTTATGAGGAGGTTCGGCAATTTGAGATCGAGCAGAATATTGCCCTGTTTTGGCGGCTCGACGGTCAGCACGTCGAAGCCGGCGCCGCCGATCTTTCCCGCGCTCAGGGCGTCGGCAAGGGCGGCTTCGTCGACGAGGCCGCCACGCGCGGTGTTGATGAGCAACGCATCGGGCTTCATCATATCGAGTTCGCGCGCGCCGATCATGTTCTTGGTGTCCGGCGTCAGCGGCGCATGCAAGGTGATGATGTCGCTGCCCTTGATCAGCGTGTCGAGGTCGACGAGGCCCGGCTGCGGAAAGACGTCATAGGCGAGAATCTTCATGCCGAAGGCTTCGGCGATCTTGCCGACCGATTTGCCGAGGGCGCCGTAGCCGACGATGCCGAGCGTCGAGCCGCGCATGTCGCGGATCGGATGGTCGAAGAAGCAGAACTGATCGCTTTCCTGCCAGCGGCCGGCGCGCACGTCGTCAACATAGGCGACGATGCTGCGGCGCAGCGCGAAGGCGAGCGCGAAAACATGCTCCGGCACGGTGTTGAAGGCGTAGTTACGGATGTTCGACACGGTAACGCCATGAGCCTTGGCGTAGGCTTTGTCGATGACGTCAGTGCCGGTCGCGGCGACGGCGATCATCTTCAGATCGGGCAGTTGCGCGAGGGTCGCCTCGCGCAGCGGAACCTTGTTGGTGATTGCAATCGTCGCGCCCTTGAGGCGCTCGACGATCTCATTGGGGGCGGTGACGTCATAGTCCTTGTAGCTGTGCGGAAAGTCCGGCGACCGCACATTGGCGTCAAGGGTCGAACGGTCGAGAAAGACGATCGAATGTGTCACGGCGCTCCCTTTTGTCTTTGGATGTTATTGACGTGAACGGGTTTGATGGCGGCGTCGCCGGCCCCTGTGAAGGCGGCCTCAACGCAACTATGCGGCCTGCCGCATCCCCCTGGCAATATCGCAAAGGAAGCAGCCGGCGCAGGAGGGATCGCGGCGGAATCGGGCGAGATTATTCCGCGTCGGCCGCCGATCCGCCCGCGACAAAATGCACCGCGCGAAAAACGCGCGGCGCTTTCGCAAGATGAGCGGTCAGGCCGCTTTTTCAGCCTTGACGGGCGCGGCGGCACGATAGAAGGACTGCGCCGCGCCGACGCCGCTGCCGAGCGTGACCGGAATGCCAACGTCGGCCATGGCCATTTCGGCGCCGGCGAGCGCGCCGAGCACCATCAGTTCGTTGAGATCACCAAGGTGGCCGATGCGGAACACCTTGCCGGCGACCTGCGACAATCCGGCGCCAAGCGACAGATTGTAGCGGCTATAGGCCGTGCTGATGACCTGCACCGCATTGAACTGCGGCGGCACGACAATCGCGGTCACCGTATCGGAATACCACTTCGGCTCCTTGGCGCAGGGGGTAAGACCCCAGGCCTTCACTGCGGCGCGCACGCCGCCGGCGAGATGGCTGTGCCGCACGAAAATATTCTCGAGGCCTTCTTCCTCGATCATTTTCAGCGATTCACGCAGGCCATAGAGCAGCGGCAGCGGCGGCGTATAGGGGAAATAGCCGGCCGCATTGGCCTTGATCATGTCGTCGAAATCGAAATAGCAGCGCTTCGACGTCGCCGTCTTCGAGGCGGCGAGCGCCTTCTGGCTGACGCTGAGCACGCCAAGGCCGGCCGGCAACATCAGGCCCTTCTGCGAGCCGGAAACCGCGAGGTCAACGCCCCATTCGTCTTGGCGGAAGTCAAGGCTGCCGAGCGAGCTCACGGCGTCGACGAACAGCAGCGCCGGATGGCCGGCGGCGTCCATCGCCTTGCGCACCGCGGCGATATCGCTCGCAACGCCCGTCGCCGTCTCATTGTGCGTCGCGGTCACGGCCTTGATCTGATGCGACTTGTCGGCGCGCAGGATCTCCTCGATCTTCTCTGGCTTGACGCCCGTGCCCCATTCCTCCTCGAGGATCTGCACGTCGAAGCCCATCCGCTGCGCCATGTCGATCCAGAGATGGCTGAACTGGCCGAAACGCGACATCAACACCTTGTCGCCGGGCGACAGCGTGTTGTTGAAGGCGGATTCCCAGGCGCCCGTGCCTGAGGAGGGGAAAAGAAAGACCTGGCCGTCCTTGGTCTTGTAAATCTTCTTCAGATCCTGGAACAGCGGCAGAGTCAGCTCGGGGAATTTAGGAGACCGGTGGTCCTCCATCGGCACGACCATTGCGCGCGCGACCCGCTCCGGGACATTGGTCGGTCCTGGGACAAAAAGAAAGTGACGGCCCGGCATTATGTATCCTCCATTTGCACTACTTTGGTAGTATCCACGAAAAAGCCGACAATCTCAAGTCACCGGCGATTGCTTGACCAGCCAGGCGAACGGCCAGAGAACTCTGCTTATACTCGCGATGTGCTGCCGCGGCGCCGCGCGACGCATGCCAACTCAAGCGACAGTTCTATCGAGCCACCAAAATGGCGCGGAAATCATTGACGTTTGTTCGGGTCGGCCCGGTAACGATCAGATGATCGAGCGCAGCGAAGAAACTATAGCCGTCATTATCGGCGAGCCGCGCTTTCGCGCTGACGCCGGCCGCAGCAGCTTTGGCGAGACTGTCCGGAAACAAAAGCGCGCCAGCGTTGTCTTCCGTTCCGTCGATGCCGTCTGTATCGCCAGCGAGCGCATAGACGCCCTTATGGCCGTCGAGCGCAACGCCGAGCGCCAGCAGAAATTCGGCGTTGCGTCCGCCGCGTCCCGATCCGCGCACGGTGACGGTGGTTTCGCCGCCCGAAATCAGCACGCAGGGCGCAGGAGCCGGCTGGTCGAAATGATAGACCTGCCGAGCGATGGCGGCATGCACCAGCGCGACATCCCGGGCCTCGCCCTCGATGTCATTGGCGAGGATCAACGGCGCGGCGCCGGCGGCGCGCGCAATCGCCGCGGCCGCATCGAGCGACATTTGCGGCGTCGCGATCATCACATTCGTCACGCCGGCGAGCTTCGGATCGCCGGGCTTCAAGGTTTCGGACTCCGGCGAGCGCAGATAGGCGAGCACGTGATCGGGCGCGGCGATCTGATATTTTTCGATGATGGCGAGCGCGTCGGCCGAGGTGGTCGGATCGGCGACGGTCGGACCCGAGGCGATGACGCTCGGATCGTCGCCCGGAACATCGGAGATCATCAGGGCGAACACGCGCGCAGGCGCCGCGGCGGCGGCGAGCTTGCCGCCCTTGATCGCGGAGAGATGTTTGCGCACGCAGTTCATCTCGGAAATGTTGGCGCCGCTCCTCAGGAGAGCCTTGTTGATCCCCTGCTTGTCGGCGAGCGTGACCCCAGCCGCCGGCAAGGCCAGCAACGCCGAGCCGCCGCCGGAAATCAGGCACAGCACCAGATCGTCGGGGGTCAGGCCCTTCACCGAGGCAAGGATGCGTTCGGCCGCCTCGCGGCCGGCGGCGTCCGGCACCGGATGGCCTGCCTCGACCACCTCGATCCGGCGGCAGGGCGCGCCATGGCCATAACGGGTGACGACGAGGCCCTCGAGCGGGCCGTCCCAATGATCCTCGACCGCCTTCGCCATCGCGCCCGCCGCCTTGCCGGCGCCGACGACGATGGTGCGCCCCTTCGGCCGCGGCGGCAGATGCTGCGGCAGGCATTTCTCGGGCGAGGCCGCGCTGACCGCGGCTTCGAACATGTCGAGAAGGAGCTTGCCTGGATCAAAGGTCATGCGAGTTCGAAATCCGCGTTAGGTGCGAGTGTGGCCGTTATCCGCGCTTTTACGAACTGCCGCAAGACATAGCCGGGCAAACCGGCGCCTAAATAAACTGAGGCGCGCCTAAAAAAAATAAAGGAGCGCCGCAAGCGCTTCTCACGCTATAACATCAGCTTATACGGGTCGCTGTTTTGTGGCCGACGGGGTGGCGCCAGATGTCGGCCGCCGCGATGGCCAAGGGAAAAAAGGGCTGCTAATCTTCGCGCGCTTGCGCCGATGCTTCGCTGCAAGCGCATCGGCTCAACAAGGACGCCGCTCGCGGCCTGCCGCCATGTTCTTCGGCGCCGCAACAAAAAGATGAGACGATCGGGCAGCCCGCGCGAAGCGGAGCGCTCTCAATGTGGAGGAGGGGAAGCTGGACATTCACGAATATCAGGCCAAGGAGATCCTGGCCAACTTCGGGGTCGCAACCCCGCGCGGCGCTGTCGCCTACAGCCCGGATCAAGCCGTCTATTGCGCAACCGAGCTCGGCGGTTGGCATTGGGCCGTCAAGGCCCAGATCCACTCCGGCGGGCGCGGCAAGGCGGGCGGCGTCAAGCTGTGCAAGACTTATAATGAAGTGCGCGCTGCAGCAAACGACATGCTCGGCAAGACGCTCGTCACCAACCAGACCGGCCCCGAAGGCAAGATCGTCCAGCGCGTCTACATCGAGGCCGCAGAGCCCTTCGACCGCGAAATCTATCTCGGCTTCGTGCTCGACCGCAAAGTGGAGCGCGTGCGCATCATCGCCTCGCGCTTCGGCGGCATGGAGATCGAAGAAATCGCCAAGGAGCATCCGGAAGAAATTTTGCAGGTCGTTGTTGAGCCCGCCGTCGGATTGCAGGCGTTCGAAGCGCGCGAGCTCGCCTTCGGCCTCGGCCTCAATCTGAAGCAGGTCAGCCGCGCCGTGCAGAGCATGCTCGGCTGCTATCGCGCCTTCCGCGACCTCGACGCGACCATGGTCGAGATCAACCCGCTTGTGGTCACCAAGGACGACCGTGTGCTGGCGCTCGACGCCAAGATGTCGTTTGACGACAACGCGCTGTTCCGGCGCAGCGGCATCTCCGACATGCGCGATCATTCGCAAGAGGATCCCCGCGAGGTTCAGGCCGCCGAGCATAATCTCAACTATGTCGGCCTCGACGGCGACATCGGTTGCATCGTCAACGGCGCCGGCCTCGCGATGGCGACGATGGACATGATCAAATATGCCGGCGGCGCTCCGGCGAACTTCCTCGACGTCGGCGGCGGCGCATCGCCCGAGCGCGTCGCCGCGGCGTTCCGCCTCGTGTTGTCCGACCGCAACGTCAAGGCGATCCTCGTCAATGTATTCGCCGGCATCAACCGGTGCGATTGGGTCGCCGAAGGCGTCGTCCAGGCCTGCCGCACCCTCAACGTCAATGTTCCCCTTATCGTGCGTCTCTCCGGCACCAACTTCGAGGCGGGGCGCGAGATCATCGTCAACAGCGGGCTGCCGATCATTTCAGCAGACACTCTCGCCGACGCCGCCCGCGCGGCGGTCGAAGCGGCCGGCGCAGCGCCGGCCAGAAGCCTGAACTGAACAAGATCAAAAGCCATTCGCGCCGCAATTGCTTCAGGTTTCTTGCGGCGCAATCGGCTTTTAGGAGAGCTGCGAGATGAGCATTCTAATCGACGAGAACAGCCGGGTCCTGGTGCAGGGCTTTACCGGCGACAAAGGCACTTTCCACGCCAAGGAAATGATCGAGTGCGGCACCAATGTCGTTGGCGGCGTAACGCCCGGCAAGGGCGGCTCGACCCACCTCGGCAAACCGGTGTTCAACACGGTCAAGGACGCCGTGCGCGCAACCGGGGCCAATTGTAGCATCACCTTCGTCGCGCCGGCCTTCTGCGCCGACGCCATCATGGAGGCCGCCGACGCCGGCATCGGGCTGGTTTGCTCGATCACCGACGGCATTCCGGCGCAGGACATGATGCGCGTCAAGCGCTATCTGTTGCGCTATCAGCGCGGCCGCCGCACCCTGATGGTCGGGCCGAACTGCGCCGGCATCATCAGCCCCGGCAAAGCCATGCTGGGCATCATGCCAAGCAACATCTACATGCGTGGCTCGGTCGGCATCGTGTCGCGCTCGGGAACGCTCGGCTATGAAGCCGCCGCGCAAATGAAAGAGCTCGGCATCGGCGTCTCGACCAGCGTCGGGATCGGCGGCGATCCGATCAACGGCAGCTCCTTCCTCGATCATCTGATCCTGTTCGAGCAGGATCCCGAGACCGAGGCGGTGATGATGATTGGCGAAATCGGCGGCCCGCAGGAAGCCGAGGCCGCGGCCTGGATCAAGGACAACATGACAAAGCCGGTTGTCGGCTATGTCGCCGGCCTGACCGCGCCCAAGGGGCGCCGCATGGGCCACGCCGGCGCGATCATCTCCGCCTCCGGCGACAGCGCCGCGGAAAAGTCCGAGATCATGAAATCCTACGGCCTCACCGTCGCGCCAAGCCCGAGCGAGCTTGGCGCCACCATGGCAAGGGTGCTCGGCCGCAGCACGACGCCAGCCAAGACGCCGGAAGCCGTAGCCGCGCATTAATTGCGCACATGACGCTGCGCGGCGGCCAAGTCGCCGCGCAGCCTGCCGCCAAGGTCGCGCCGGCGCCTGGTTGCGAGGTTGCGGCGCGCAACGCCCCGCTTGCCCGTAGCGCGAAGCGGCGCCCGACAGGACGCCCCGCTCCGGCCGCAACGGATCGCGACGGAGGATGCAACCTCCGCATCCGATCACATCAAAAAGGGAGGCTTCGCAGGGCCGATGACCGCCAACCGCAAATTCCACGCCGGCCAGCTCAAATCGCAAGGAAGCGCCCGCCATGACTGAGCTGCAAGCCGAACGGCGCCTGGAGCAGGCCATGCGCGTTGTCGACGTCAGCGACGGCGCGCCCTCTGGCGAGCGCATCGCGGAAATTCTCTACCAGCTGTTGCTTGAAGTGGTGCAACGCCACCATCCCGAAATCGCGCCGGTGCTGTCCGGCGAGACGGTGCTCCAGAATGCGGCGCCGGAGGTGGTTTCACGCGTTTTTCAGGCGCATGGCATCTGGTTTCAGCTGCTTTCGATCGTCGAGCAGGACGCCGCCATGGGCGAGCGCCGCAGGACCGAGCGCGAGCTCGGCGAACAGGCTGTGCCGGGCACTTTCGCCAATGTGATCGCCAAGGCGGCGAAGCTCGGAATTCCGGGCTCCGAAGTCGCCGAGAAGCTGAGCCAGACTCGGGTGCGCCCGGTCATCACCGCGCATCCGACGGAAGCCAAACGCGTCACCGTGCTCGAAAAGCACCGGCGCATCTACCGCCTGCTGGTCGAGCTCGAGCAGCCGCGCTGGACCGGCCGGGAACGCTCCGGCATCATCGACCAGCTGCGCGACGAAATCGAACTGTTGTGGATGACCGGCGAATTGCGGCTGGAGAAACCCTCGGTCGAGCAGGAAATCGCCTGGGGTCTGCATTTCTTTCATGAAACCCTTTTCGAGGGCGTGCCCGAACTTTTGAAAAAATTCGACCGCGCCCTGAAGCGGTTCTACCCGGGCGAAAATTTCACGCTGACGCAATTCTTTCAGTTCGGCTCCTGGATCGGCGGCGACCGCGACGGAAATCCCTTCGTCGTTAACAAGGTGACGCGCCGCGCGCTGCGGGAGAACGCCAAGGCCAGCCTGCGCTATTACGAACAACGCCTGTTCAACTTGATGAAAAGCCTGTCGATCTCCGAGCGGGCCCTGCCGCCGCCCTCGGGCTTTCGCGAGGCGCTGAACCGCGCTCTTGGCGAAAGCGGCGACGGCGCCGGAATTGCGCTGCGCAATCCCGGCGAGCCATATCGCCAGTTTCTGTTCTGCATACACGCCAAGGTGAGGGCGACGCTCGCCCTTTACGAAGGCGAGCGGACGCCGGGCCCTTATTATATCAGCGCGGACGATCTCATTTCCGATCTCGCAGTGACCGAGCAGGCGCTCGCGGAGAGCGGCAGCATTGGCCTCGGGCAGGATCTCGTGCGTCCGCTGCGCTTTGCCGTCGAAGTGTTCCGCTTCCGCACGCAAAGGCTCGATCTGCGCGAAAACACAACGAAGCTCACGGCGACGCTGCAGGCCTTGTGGCGCGCCATGCATGCGGAGGCTGACGGTGAGCCGCCTGCCGTCGAATCGGACGAATGGAAAGCCTGGATCCTCGCCGAGCTCGCGCGGCCGCGCATCGGGCAGCCGGTCTATCGCGCGCTGCCGCCGGAAGCTGCAGAAACGCTCGGGATGTTCAAGCTTGCCCGCGACTCCGATGAGGAATTCGATCGCGAGGCGTTCGGCAGTTTCGTGCTCAGCATGACGCGCTCCGCCGCCGACGTGCTTGGCGCCTACCTGCTCGCCAAGGAGGCCGATCTCTATCATGACGCAACGCGCGTCGAGGCGTGCACGCTGTCGATCACGCCGCTGTTCGAGACGATCACAGACCTTCGCGCCGCGCCGCAGATCATGCGCGAATTGCTGTCGATGCCGCTGGTGCGCCGCAGCGCCCGCATGCAGGGCGGCGTGCAGGAAGTCATGATCGGCTATTCCGACTCGAACAAGGACGGCGGCTTCCTGTCCTCGAATTGGGAGCTTGCGAAGGCGCAGGACAAGCTCGCCAAGATCGGGGCCGAGGCCGGCATTCCGATCTCGTTCTTCCACGGACGCGGCGGTTCGGTGAGCCGCGGCGGCGCGCCGACGGCGCAGGCGATCGCGGCCCAGCCGGCCGGCTCGATTCAGGGACGCCTGCGCGTCACCGAACAGGGCGAGGTGGTGTCATTCAAATACGCCAACAAGGGCACCGCCGGCTTCCAGATGGAAATGCTGGGATCCAGCGTGTTCGAGCATACGCTGACGTCGGAGCGCGCCGCCCCTGCCCTTCGCGCCGAATTCGAGGAGGCGATGGAGGCGCTGTCTGGCGCCTCGCACGCGGCCTACGCCAATTTCATCAATCATCCGGACCTGCTCACCTATTTCCAGTCGGCGAGCCCGCTCGATGAAATCTCGATGCTAAACATCGGCTCACGTCCGGCGCGGCGGTTCGGCGCGCGCACGCTTTCCGATCTGCGCGCCATTCCCTGGGTGTTCGCCTGGGCGCAGAATCGTCATGTCATCACAGGCTGGTATGGCGTCGGCAGCGGGATTGCGAGCTTCCTCGACGTGCGCAAGGAGCGCGGCCTGACCCTGCTCAAGCGCATGTTCGCCGAATCCGACCTGTTTCGCATGGTTGTCGGCGAGGTCGAGAAAACCCTCGGCATGGTCGATCTCGACATCGCTCGCGAATATGCGGGGCTCGTTTACGACGACGACGTGCGCGAGGCGATTTTCGGCATGATCGAGGCCGAATACAGGCTGACGCGCGAAAGCATCCTGAAGATCACTGGCGAAGACGAAATCGCGCAGCGCTTTCCGGCCTATCGCTCGCGCCTCGCGACGCGGCTCAAAACCATCAACAAGGTCAATCGCGAGCAGGTCGAGCTGTTGCGGAACTTCCGCGCCAGCACGAATGAATTGAGCAAGGAAGCCTTCAAATCGAATCTTCTGCTCTCGATCAACTGCATTTCAAGCGGTCTTGGCGCCACCGGGTGACGTGACGACCGTCGTATCAATTCGCCGTCGCGGATCGCGCGGCCTACATGCTCTCGAAAGGAACCCCCGGATGAGCTTTACGATCATAGAACAGGCGACGCCGCGACTGCACCGCTCCGAACTCGCCGTTCCCGGCTCGAATGTCGGCTTGTTCGAAAAGGCGGCCTCGTCGGCCGCCGACATCGTCTTCCTCGACGTCGAGGACGCGGTGGCTCCCGACGACAAGGAGCAGGCGCGCAAGAACATCATTCAGGGCCTCAATGAGATCAATTGGGGCGCGAAGACCATGATGGTGCGCATCAACGGTCTCGACACGCACTACATGTATCGCGATGTGGTCGACATCGTCGAAGCCTGTCCCCGCCTCGACATGATCCTCATTCCGAAAGTCGGCGTGCCGGCTGACGTCTACGCCATCGATATGCTTGTGACGCAGATCGAAGCCGCCAAGAAACGCACGAAAAAGATCGGCTTCGAGGTGCTGATCGAGACCGCTCTCGGCATGGCAAATGTCGAGGCGATCGCGCAGTCGAGCCGGCGGCTTGAGGCGATGTCCTTCGGCGTCGCCGACTACGCCGCCTCGACGCGCGCGCGCACCACCGTCATCGGCGGCGTCAACCCCGACTATGGCGTCTTGACCGACAAGGACGCCAATGGAAACCGCCAGTATTTCTGGGGCGATCCATGGCATGCCGCTCAGACCCGCATGATGGTCGCCTGCCGCGCCTATGGCCTGCGCCCGATCGATGGCCCGTTCGGCGATTTCTCCGATCCCGACGCTTTCATCGCCGCCGCCAATCGCGTCGCGGTGCTCGGCTATGAAGGAAAATGGGCGATCCACCCGTCGCAGATCGAACTCGCCAACAAGGTGTTCACGCCGTCCGACGCCGAAGTCACCAAAGCGCGCCGCATCCTGGCCGCGATGGACGACGCCGCGAAAGCCGGCAAGGGCGCGGTGTCGCTCGACGGCCGCCTGATAGATATCGCCAGCATCCGCATGGCCGAGGCGCTGCTCGCCAAGGCCGGCTCGATCGGCATCGCCGCCTGATCTGACGTCGCCAACGGCGGCGTGGTCCAGCTGCGCCGCCGCAGGGTGCCAGAATGAAAATCTTCTACGTTACGCTGAACACTATCGATGAAGCGCGCTGCATCGCCCGCGCCGCGCTGGAGCAACGCATCGCCGTTTGCTGCAACTGGTTTCCGATCACCTGCGCCTACCGCTGGGGCGAAGAGATCAAGGAGGAGCCGGAAGTCGTGCTTCTCATCAAGACGCAGGACGGCAGGCGCGCGTCCATCGAGGCCATCGTCGGCGGCGTCGTCGATTACGTCAATTGCGTCGTCGAGCTTGCGCCTTCCTCCGTCAATGCGGCCTTTCTCGATTGGCTCGACCGCGACGCGCCGGCCGGCTGAGCGAGCCGCTCAGACCGAAACCGCCACTATGCTGGATCATTACCGCGCGACAATCGGCGCGCCCATGGCGGCGTCCCAATCGGGCGCGCCGAGGGTCAGAAAATCGATGATCGCCCGCGCCGCTTGCGCAGCATTCGCGCGCCAGCCGGGATGGCTGTGGTTGGCGGTCAAATCGGGGAAGTATAGCGCCGCGAGCGGGCCGCCGCTTTGCGCCTGGCTCTGCACATAGCGCCTGGCGCCGCGCACGGATACGCCGTGCGCCAGCGCCACATGGCCGCCGATGCAACCGATCGAGCCGCAATCCGAAGACGCCCGCGCCATATCGAGCGCGATGTCCCCGTTGAGCAGTTTCGCGGCAAGGGCGATCAACTCCTCCCTCTCCCAATCTTCGACGCCGAGCGCGCGCGCGGACAAATAGGGTTGATGATGCTTCATCGGCCGCTCCCTCCAAAATCGGGCTGGAGAGGACAAGCGTCTCATGGGCGCCCGCGCGTGACAAGAGAGGCGCGCCGCCAATATAATGACGCCCAATCCGCCGCGATTGACCCGCGTATTGAACCGTCACGAGGACAGGCATGCGATTTTCCGCCGCGCTGATAGCGCTCGCTCTGCTCACAGCAAGCCCTTCGCGGGCGGACGAGGCAAACGCCAGCGTCGGCCTGACCGGGCTCAACGGGCAAGGCGGCGCAGTGACCCTCGACGAGCTGGACGCGCTGCCTCGGATCACAATCAGCGCCGAACAGCATGACGCGACGCATGTCTTTGAGGGCGCGCTGCTGACGGATGTTCTCGCTAGAGTCGGGGCGCCGCGCGGCAAGGCCATTCACGGCGCCGAGATGACAGACGTCATCATCGTTGAAGCCCGCGACGGCTACAAAGTCGCGCTCGATCTCGCGGGAATCGACGCCACAATTCGCAAGGATCGCGTGATCCTCGCCGACCGCATGGACGGCGCGCCGATCGGACCGGAAACGGGCCCGTTCCGGCTGGTTGTGGAGGGCGATTTTCGCCCTGCCCGCTCGGTGCGGATGGTCAAGCAGATCAGGCTTGAACGGCTGCATTAGAGCGCTTTGATTTCCGCGCCGTTATCGATACATCACGAAATAAATGATCATGAATGCGCAGATGACGAGGAACAATCCCCAACCTAGAACGTAGCGCGTCACATGCGTCGAGGCGCCTTGCCGCGCTTCCGTGGTTGTCAGCACCTCCGGCGTATCCGGGCTGTGATTGCCCCGATCCTCTCTTATGGTCATTGATTGCTCCCTTCGCAGCGTCAGTCGCATGCGTCACGCTCAACAGACGACGCGGCATCGGGTTCCCGCCATCAAAGCCCATAACACCGCGGTCATGTGAAAGCCTTCCGTCGTGCGCCGCGGCACGCCGCGCCCCGCGGCGAAGCGCTACTTTGCGTCTCGCGCCTGTTGCGGAGACACGTCATGAAGTTCGAGCAGTTCGATAGCGGCGATGCGGGCCCCACCGCATCCTCGGCCGATCACGCCAGTAAATTTCCCTGCTGCGGCCAATATCTCAAATATTGGCTCAGTCCCCAGACGATGAAGGCAAAAACGCCGGACCGTTGGGAAATTTTCGTCAAATGGTGCGGCAACGAGGTCTGGGCCACCGAGGCCTGCGCCTGGGGCAAGGGCCCGCTGGTTCAGATCAACAGCGCCAAGGTCGGCCACGCGATGGGGCGCACCACAGGGGATACCTCCGCTAGCGTGGCCTGCTTCATTCATGGCAAGGTCGCCAACAAATACGAGCAGGGAAACGGCTGGATCATCTGGGAATCGACAGTGCTGCATGAGCTTGTCCACTGGGCGCGCTGGAAGCAGAAGCTGTCCGACCCCACCGACGATTCAGGAAACGCGATCGAGGTCGGCAAGGCGTTCGAGGCGGAAGCCTATGGCGCCGACGTCACGCTGCAGACGCCCTGGCGCGCGGGGCCGTAGCCAAAGGCATTGGTTGCAGATTTCCCCCAATCGCAGCGCCTTTACGCGAGGACGACATTGCTTCAAAGTCCCGTTTCGTCAGGCGAACGGGATCTTTTATCGATGGCCCGCCGAAGCGGAAACGCCGATCTGCCCCTCCATTCCGGCCGCGTCCCAGCCTGGCTCGCGGATCGCATGACGCTGCTTGGCGCGGCGCTCAGCGAGGCCGTGATCCTGCACTATGGCCGCGACGAGTTCCTGCGCCGGCTCTCGCATCCCTTCTGGTTCCAGTCCTTCGGAGCCGTGATGGGAATGGACTGGCATTCGTCGGGCGTCACGACAAGCGTGCTCGGCGCCTTGAAGCGGGGCCTTGCGCCGCGGGCGCGCGAGCTTGGGATCCATATCTGCGGCGGGCGCGGCAAGCACTCCCGCCAGACGCCGACCGAGCTGATGCGCGCCGGCGAAGCCGCCGGATTTGACGGAGCGGCGCTGGCGGACGCGAGCCGCCTCGTCGCCAAGGTCGACAGCGCCGCCGTGCAGGACGGCTTCGCGCTTTACCTGCACAGCTTCATCGTCGCCGATGACGGCAGCTGGGTCGTCGTGCAACAGGGCATGAACGGCGCGCTGCGGCAGGCGCGACGCTATCATTGGTTGTCGGAGGGGCTGCGCAGCTTCGTCGACGACCCCCATGCGGCGATCGACGGACGCAAGGGCGCCGACATCATCAACCTGACCGATCATCGCGCGGAATTTTCACGCGCACGGCAACTCGATTTGCTGCAAACGCTCGGGCCGGATGGAATCGCCAGCAAATTCGGGGCGCTCGCAGAACGCGCGTCGCCGGCGCCGCAGCCGCAGCTTGAACTCCCCTTTCTCGTCATGCCGGCGCACCATGAGGTTTATCCCGGCGACGTGATGATCCGCCGGCTGCGCGGCGCCCTTGCCGCCGCAGCCGATCGTGGTCCGCAGGATTTCGCCGATCTCTTGATGACGCCGGGCGTTGGCGAGCGCACGGTGCGCGCTTTGGCGCTCGTCGCCGAGGTCGTGCATGGCGCGCCCTGCCGTTTCAGCGATCCAGCGCGGTTCTCGCTCGCGCATGGCGGCAAGGACGGGCATCCCTTCCCCGTACCCTTGAAAATCTACGACGAGACGATCCGCGTGATGAAATCCGCCGTTTGCAAGGCCCGGCTCGGACGCGCAGAGGAGCTTGACGCCCTCAAACGCCTTGACGATCAGGCGCGGCTGGCCGAGCGGGCCGCGACGGGACCGTCCTTTGAGGCGTTTATTGCGGAAGAAAGGCGGCTCTCGCCCTCTTACGGCGGCAGGACCGTCGCCGGCGACTTTGTCCCCGCTCGAACGAAAGCCAAGGCTCCCGCCGCGTGAGAAATGGGGAACGGGCGAGGCGGCGGCGGCGTTGCACGATGAAGGAGAACCGCTGTGGCGCCGCGCGCGAACTGGAAAGGCGTCCTCAAGGTCGCCGAACTAACCTCACAGATTTCGCTATTCACTGCTGCCTCGACGTCGGAGCGGATCGCCTTTCACACGCTGAACCGCACAACCGGCCATCGCGTCCAGAGGCAATTCATCGACGCCGAAACCGGGAAGCCGGTGGCGCCGGAGGATCAAGTCAAGGGCTATGAGACCGGGCATGGCGAATATGTCATGCTGGAGGCCGACGAAATCGCCGCAGCCCTTCCCGAAAGCGACAAGACGCTCGACGTTCAGGCCTTCATCCCCTGCGACAAAGTCGATGACGTGTTTTTCGATCGCCCCTATTATCTCGCGCCAAGCAACCAGGCCACCGAGGAGGCTTTCGCGCTGCTGCGTGAAGGGATGCGCGCCAACAAGGTTGCGGCGCTCGCGCGCGCGATGCTGTTTCGCAGAATGCGCTCGCTGCTCATTCGCCCCTCTGGCGCGGGACTGATCGCGAGCACCCTCAACTTCGATTATGAAGTCCGCTCCGCCGACGAAGCCTTCGCCGATGTGCGCGACGTCAAGATCGAGGGCGAGATGCTCGATCTCGCCAAGCACATCATCAAGACCAAGGCCGGCAAGTTCGACGTCAGCACGTTCGACGACCGCTATGAGGCGGCGGTCGCGGCTCTCGTCAAGGCAAAGCTCGAAGGCCGCAAGATCGAGCCTCCGAAACCCGTCGCAGCGACCAATGTGACGAGCCTGCTCGACGCGTTGAGGGAGAGCGCCAAAGGCGCCGAAAAGGCGACAGCGACAGCGAAATCGACGTCGAAGACGAGCGACGCAAGAGCCCGCGCGCCGCGGAAAAAGGCCAGCTGACGGCGTCGGCCGCTCAGCGCCCCTTAGGCTTTTTCACCGCCGGCCCGAGGCTTTTGCGCAGGGCGTCCATGATGTCGATGACGTTGCTCTCCGCGCCGCCCTTCCCCGTTTTTTCCGCGGCTTTGGTCTTTTTCGCTGGCGGTTTTTTCTTGGCCTCGATGATGTCCCGCAGCCGATCCTGCACGGGATCGCTGGCCATCTGCGGGCTCCAGGGTTTGACGCGCTCCTCGATCAGCCTGTTGACGAGAGACAACAGCTCGGGAGCTGGCTTTTGATCCTTGATGGCGTCGAAATAGAGTTTTGGATCGCGCACCTCGTCGCCATAGCGCAGCGTCCACAGGATGATGCCCTTGCCGCGCGGCTCCAGCAACACCGCGCGTTCGCGGCGGTAGAGCACGACGCGTGAAATCCCGACCATTTTGGTCGCCTTCATCGCCTCGCGGATGACGGCGAAAGCTTCCTCGCCAACTTCGTCGCCCGGGGTCAGATAGTGCGGCGCGTCATACCAGATCCAGTCGATCGACTCCGCCGGCGCGAAAACCTCGATGTCGATCGTGCGCGCGCTCTCCAGCGCGACGGAATCGAGCTCCTCGTCTTCGAGCATGACGTAGGACTCATCGTCCCGCGGAAAACCCTTGACCTGATCGGCCGAATCTACAGGCTTGCCCGAAACCGCATCGATGTAGCGGCTTTGCACCCTGTTGCCCGTGGCCCGGTTCAGCGTGTGAAAGCGCAGCTTTTCCTTTTCGGATTTCGCCGGCGCCATGACCACGGGACAGGTCACCAGCGAGAGCTTCAGATAACCTTTCCAGAATGAACGCGGAGCCATCGGCTGCCTCTCTTGCGGATCAGGCGGCCGCCTTGGCGCGGCCGAGGCGTTTGATCGCCGCCTCCAGCGGACGCGCGCCGGAATCATAGTCGGCCCAGGCATTGCTCTTGTCGAGAAGCGCAACGGACGTACGGACCGTAAAGGCCTTCGGATCAAGGCTGTTGGTCGCCTCGCTCCAGTTCAGCGGCATCGAAACCGTGGCGCCCGGACGCGCGCGCGGCGACAGCGGCGCGACGGCCGTCGACATGCGGTCATTGCGCAGATAGTCGAGGAAAATACGCCCCGCGCGAAGCTTTTTGGCCATGTTGATGAGATAGGCGTTCGAATTGTCCGCGGCCATGCGCCGGCAGACCTCCTGAGCGAACCCTTTCGCCTCGGGCCAGGTGAGTTTGGAGCCCTTGGCGACGGCCAGCGGCGTGACGACATGCAGCCCCTTGCCGCCCGTCGTCTTGCAGAAACTGACGAGGCCAAGCGCGTCGAGTCTGTCGCGCATCTCAAGAGCGGCGGCCACCACCTGCTCGAAGGAAACGTCCGGGCCGGGGTCGAGATCGAATATGAGCCGCCCGGGCGTCTCCGGCCGGCCCGGCGCGCAATTCCACGGATGCAGCTCAAGCCCGGCGATTTGCGCCACCGCCGCCAGTCCCTCGACCCGGTCGATCTGCAGATAGGGCGCGCGATCGCCCGACACGGTCACAAGATCGAGCAGGTTCGAGGCTCCGGCCATGGCGTGGCGCTGAAAGAATTGCTGCCCCGTGATCCCGTCGGGAGCGCGGATGAGCGAACAGGGCCTGCCGCGCACATGCTCGATCAGCCAGGGGCCGGCCGCCTCGTAATAGCGCGCCAGATCGAGTTTCGTGACCGGCGCTTCGGCGCCGTCAGCCGGCCACAACTTCTTCGCCGGGTTGGAGATGGCGACGCCCATGACAATGGGCTTGCTGTTGGCCGTCGCCATGGGTTTTTCCGAGGGCGAACGCGCGCTCGCCCGAATCTCTGCCGGATCGGGAACGGCAGCTTGCTTCGGCGGGGCCGGCGTTTCGGCTTCGACCTCTTCGGCGGGCTTGTCCTCGCGTAGCCCCTTGAAGGCCGCCTGCCGCACCATGCCGGCGCCGGTAAAACCGGCAAATTCAATCTCGGCGACAATCTCCGGCTTCAGCCAGTGGATTGAGGCGGTTTTGCGTGGCGCGCTCGGCCCGGTGAAGGGCGACTCCTCGGCGGCGAGCTGCTTCAATTTGGGGAGCAGGCTACGCACTTTTGCTTCGCCAAACCCCGTTCCGATGCGGCCAAGGTAGGTAAAATTCTCGCCGTGATGCACGCCCGCCAGCAGGGAACGGAATTTCCCGTCCGTCGTCGTCCATCCGCCGATCACCACCTCATGGCCGGCGCGGCACTTGGCCTTGGTCCAGCTGTCGGAGCGGCCGGGCTGGTAAGGCGCGTCGCGTTTCTTTGAAACAATGCCCTCGAGATTGAGGCGGCAGGCGGATTGCAAAATCGCGTCGCCGCCCGTCTCGAAGTGCTCGACGAAGCGGATCAGCGCGCCCGGGCCAAGCCTCGCGCCGGCGATGAGGCGCGCCAACGCCTGTTTGCGTTCGGCGAGCGGTTCGAGCCGCAAATCCGTCTCGCCCTGGAACATCAGGTCGAAGGCGTAGAAAATCAGATCGTCGGTGTCCTGCTCCGAAAGCGCCGCCTGCAGCGCAACGAAATCGGGCGAGCCCGAGGCATCCAGCGCGACGATCTCCCCATCGACGATGGCGTCGGGGAAATTCGCCGCCTCGGCCGCGATCGCGGCGAATTTATTGGTCCAGTCCAGCCCCTTGCGCGTTTTCAGCGTCGCTTTGCCGCCGGCGACGCGAAGCTGCATGCGATAGCCGTCGAATTTGATTTCGTGAACCCAGCCGTCGCCCGAGGGCGGCCGCTCGACCGGCAAGCACAGCTGCGGCGGCAGGAAATCCGGCATTTGCGCCAATTTCTTTCGCGCCGGGCGAGCCGCCTTCGGCGCCGCGCGCGCCTCGGCGGCGAGCCCTTTACGCGAATCCCACACAGCTTTCGGATCGGCGGCTTGCTCGCCGGCGAGCATGAAAGGCTTTGGCCCCTTGCCCTTGCCGGCCGCGATCGCGGCCATTGCGCGGCCGGAGGCGACGGAGCGGTCCTCCGCGAGCAGAGCGTCGGCGTCGCCATCGCGCGCGTCATCGTCGCGATGTTTGATGAGCAGCCAATTGGTTCGTTTGCCGCCCGTGCGGTCGGCCTTCATGCGCACGAGCACCCAACTGCCATGCAGCCTTTGGCCGTCGAGCGTGAATTTGAGATCGCCGTCGGCCAGCGCCTGTTCCGGCGTCTTGTCGCCCTCCGGCGCCCAGAAGCCCCGATCCCACAGCTGCACCGTGCCGCCGCCATATTGGCCTTTGGGGATCACGCCTTCGAAATCGCCATAGTCGAGCGGATGGTCCTCGACCTCGACCGCAAGGCGCTTGTCATGCGGATCGAGCGAGGGGCCTTTGGTGACGGCCCATGATTTGAAGACGCCGTCGAGCTCCAGTCGAAGATCGTAATGGAGCCGGGTCGCGGCATGTTTCTGGATGACGAAGCGCCGACGCGGCCCGGCGGAGATCTCGGCTGCTCCGCTTGGCTCCGCCGTTCGGGCGAAGTCGCGCTTGGCGCGATAGGTACTGAGCTTGGTGTCCGCCACGTTGCATTTTCCGGCGCTGGACGCATTCGCCGCTAAACGCGCGAGCGCCGGAAAAGTAACGAAGGGCTAGGCCGCGGCCGCCTGCGTTTTGGCGACGAAGATAGCGTTGGCGGAGAGGCAGAACTCCCGCCACGCCGCCGCAAGATCGAGCAGGATCGCCTGCACATAGTCTTTCGCGAGCTTGTCTTCGCCTGGAAAATTGGACAGCGCGCAGGAGGTTCGATTGAACTTCACGACGCAGTCGAGCAGGCTCTGCAGAAAGCCGTCGAAATTTTGCAGGATTCTTGGCGTGAGGTCCGAGCGGCCGGCCGCGATGGCGACGCCATCCATATCAAACGGCAGCTCGCCCAGTTTGGCGAGCGCGTCAGCGAAAACCTCTTCCATCGTCGCGAGCATAGCGCGCTGCGTGACGATCTCCTTGTCGGAGCTTGCGAGCAGGCGATTGAGATGGGTGCGGTAGGCTGCGAGTATTTGCGATTGGCGCTCGGCGGTCCATTGCCCGAAAGCGGCGAGCGCGACTTCGTTTGCCATGCCTTTCTCCTTCGCAGGCGCAAAGCGCGTGATGTCGCGCAAAAGGCGCTGAGCCGCCTCTATCGCGCCCTCCATATAGCCGCCCGCCGCTCCGGCCGTTTCCGAGCCGCCGAACAGCAGCCTGCCGCCCCAGGCAGCCTGACGCAGATAGGGATTGTCATAGAGCGGGCGCTCCGCCATGGGGGCGAGATCGCGCGCGGCGCAGGTGAACGGCTCGGCGGCCCAATCCTGAAAATGCAACTCGCCCTGTTCGAGCTCGGGCCCAAAAATTTGCCCGATCTGATTGCCCATCAGCATGGGCAGGCCGACCGCGAAGGATTCCCTTAAAGCCGGCGTCAAAGCCAGGAAAGCGCCAAGCGCGGCGCCCGTCCCCGCGGCGTCGCAGGCGTCGAAAATCTCATAGAACACGGCGTCCTGATGCGTGACATAGGCGTTGCCCGACGCGGCGGCCTCGCGCCAGAGCGGCCGATCATACGCCGTCACCGCCTTGGCCTCGGCCGCCATCCAGGTCGCGGTTTCGCGCAGCGCCTCGGTGAGATGATCGTCGAGCGCCGGCTCAAAACCGATGCTCTGTTCGACGAGGCGCGGCGGCAGCGCGAGCACGACGCGGCGCGCCTCGACAATTGTCTCCGCCTCGCCCGTGCGAAGCGTCAGCTTGATATGATCGCCACAATCCTTGATCGCGACGACGACATGGGCGTGCCGGATGCGGTCCGCCGGAATTTTTGCGGCGAGCGCCTCGATGAGAGACGCCGTTCCGCCGACAATGCGCCGCGCCCCGGCGTGGACGCTCTCTCCATCCGACCGTTCGGCCCGCTTGTCGAAGTCGAGCAGCCGCAGGACAGCGCCTTCATCATGCTGGGGAAAATGGGCAAGGCCAAGATCAGCGACGAGTTTTGCGATGCGCGGCTGGGTTTCCGGCCAAAACCATGTCGGGCCGAGATCGACGCGCATCGCGGCTTTTTCGGACGGCTCCGAAAGAACGCGGCCGCCAAGGCGCGCGCGCGCCTCGAACACGCAATAGTCGCGCCCCAGCGCTTCCAGCTCGGCGGCGAGGGCGAGGCCGCATAATCCGCCGCCGATGATAGCCGTCTCAAGCATGGCGAGTCTCTCAAAACAGGAGTCTAGACCTTCGGGACGATGATGAGGCGCTCGACCGGGTCGCCCGCGCCAAAGTGCCGGTCGACGATCTCGTCGATGTCTTCAATGGTTTCCGGGTGGTACCAGACGCCCTCCGGATAAACGACCATCAAGGGACCGGCGCGGCAGAAGCTGAGGCAGCCGGACGCTGTCACGCAGACATCGGTCAGGCGCTGCGCCTCCACCTTTTTCTGCAAGTGCTCCCAAAGCGGCTGCGCGCCATTCTCCATGCAGCTTCCGCGCGGATGCCCCGGCGGGCGCTTCGTGAAGCAGGCGATGACGTGATATTTGAAGACGACGGGCAGATCGAGTTCAGCGACTGAGGACATCCAAAAGTTCCAAAACATCGGGATCGATTGATTTAGAACAATTCAATTTGCGTGCCGCAGCGCACGCGGCATTTTGCGCCGCGGCCCGAATGGCGCAGGACGATCGCCGCTCCCTTCGGGGGAACTGCTTTTGAACGCCTTTTCGCGGCGCAGTCCGGCCGGGAGCCTGCGCCCCGCGGCGGCGGCGAAAGCGGACAGTTTTGTCGGGAAAGCGCCATAAGGGCGCGGCCGCACTGCCGCGCCCCCAGACCAAAGCCGCTTCTAGCCCGGAACAAAGGCCCCTGGCGGTATCAGCCCCGGAACCACATAAGCATGGTGGAGCGCGTCAAGCTGCGCCCAGAGCACGTCGCATTTGAAGCGCACCGCGCCGACGCAGGCCTCCTGCTCGGCGCGCGTCCTCGCCCTCTCCTTGACGTAGCCGAGCGCGAAATCGGCGTCGCGCGGCGCCTGCGTCAGACGCCGCTTGAAATAGGCCATCACGTCGTCGCCAATGAAATCATAATTTTCCAGCATGCCGGCGATGCGCTCACGATGAATCGACGGCGCGAACAGCTCCGTCAGCGAAGAGGCGACGGCGACGACAAGCGGCTCCTCGCGCACGAAACGCACATAGGATTCAACGATATGCCGCGTCGCCGGCAGGGCGCCCTGGCGCGAGACGACATAGTCGCGATCAAGGCCGAGCCCATCGGTCAAAATGAGCCAGCGTTCGAGGCCGCCCGGCTCGTCGCCGAAGCCGTCATGATCGTGGATGCGGCGGACCCATTCGCGCCGCAACGCGCGGTCATGCGTGCGGCTGATCAGGGCTGCATCCTTGCGCGGAACCGCCTCCTGATAGCAATAGCGATTGAGCGCCCAAGCCTGCACCTGACCCTTGTTCAGCTTTCCGCCGTGCAGAAGCTTATGGAACGCATGCTTGTCATGATAGCGCTCGGCGCCGACGGCGCGGATCTCCGCCTCGAATTTTTCAGGCGACCATAATTCCGTGTCGTTCGGCCGCACCGGGCTCATCTCATTCATAAATATCCTCCTCTGCCGCGGCAGTCCGGCCGTTCTGTCCGCGCGAACGGGCTCCGCCACTGGCCGCAAACCTAGCGTCTTCCGCGCTTTCAAGGATTGACGCCGAACAAGGTCGGGCGGGATGGCGCCCGAATTGCGAACGCCGGGGCTTTACCGCGAACATCTCGGGCATCACCGCAAAAGGCGCGCTTTATGAAGTTCTATATGACGCCCGGATCCTGCTCGACCGGCATTCACATCCTGCTTGAGGAGGCAGGTCTCGTCTTCGAGGCCTATATCGTCAATCTGGTCAAGGGCGATCATCTGAAGCCCGACTATCTCGCCATCAATCCCAATGGGACCATTCCGACGCTGGTGTGCGATGACGGAGCGACGCTGACGGACTTCAACTCGATCGCGGTGTGGCTCGCCAAAACCTATCCGAGGCGACGCCTGATGCCGCAGGACGATCAGGCGGCGCAGTTCGCGCTCGAGACGCTGAACTTTTGCACACGGCATATTCACGGCGAGGGGTTTCGCCGCGTCTTCACGCCGGAAAACTATGTCTCGGCGCGAAAAGGCGTCGAAGCCGTCAAGAGCGAAGGCCGCGACATCGTCCTCAAAGCGCTGGAGACGGTGAACGGCGAGTTGTCCGGCAAGGCCTATGTCGCCGGTGATTTTTCAATCGCCGACGCCGCTTTGTTCTATGTCGAATTCTGGGCCGACAAGACCAATATTCCGCTGCCCGACAATTGCCTCGCCCATTACAAGCTGATGCGTTCGCGTCCGGCCGTGCGGCAGGTTCTGGCCGAGGAAGGCTACCGGTAGCTCGCCCGCAAGAGAGCGCTAGAACGCCGCTTCGTCGAAAGCCATCATCGTCCTGCCGCCGGCCATGATCGACGAGAAAAGTCCGCTCGTCTGTGGCAGCACGCGCTGCATGTAGAAGCGCCCCGTGGCGATCTTGGCAGCGTAGAATTTTTCGTCTTCGCCGGTCTGCCTCGCGGCGAGACTGACTTCGGCCATTCGCGTCCAGAGATAGGCGAGCGCCGTCAGTCCGAACAGCCGCAGATATTCGCTGGCCGCGGCGCCTGCCTCGTCGGGATCGCGCATGCCGGCGCGGGCGACCTGCGCTGTGGCCTGCTGCAGCCGCTGGAAGGATTTGGCGAGCGGCTGCACGAATTCGGCGAGTTCCTTGTCGCCCGCCTTCGCCTCGATATAGGCCGACACGGGATGGAAGAACGCGCGCAACAGCCGTCCGGCATGAGCCGGCAGCTTGCGGCCTACGAGATCGAGCGCCTGGACGCCGTTGGTTCCCTCATAAATCTGCGCGATGCGGGCGTCGCGTACATATTGCTCCATGCCGTTCTCGCGGATATAGCCATGGCCGCCCATGATCTGCATGCCGAGATTGGCGCATTCTGTCCCAAGATCCGTCAGCAGCGCCTTGACGATCGGCGTCACCAGCGCGACGAAATCCTCGGCGTCCCGGCGCACGGCCGGATCGGAATGGCGGCCGAGATCGAGCTGTTTCGCTGCGAGAGCGGCAAGAGCGCGGCACCCCTCCGCATAGGCGCGCTGCGTCAGCAGCATGCGGCGCACATCCGGATGAACAATGATCGGATCGGCGGGTTTTTCGGGGTGTTTGGCGCCGGAGAGCGAACGGCCCTGTAGCCGCTCGCGGGCGTAGGCCGCAGCGCCCTGATAGGCGGCCTCGGCGACTCCCAAGCCCTGCACGCCGACGGCAAGACGCTCGGCGTTCATCATGGCGAACATGGCGCGCAGGCCTTTGTGCGGCTCGCCGATGAGAAAAGCCGTCGCCTCGTCGAAGTTCATGACGCAGGTGGCCGACGCCTTGATCCCCATCTTATGCTCGATCGAGCCGCAGGAAACGCCATTGCGGGCCCCGAGCGATCCGTCCTCATGGACGAGATATTTCGGGCAGAGGAACAGGCTGATGCCCTTGACCCCTTTCGGCGCATCCGGCAGCCGCGCGAGCACGAGATGGACGATGTTCTCGGTCAGATCGTGCTCGCCCGCCGAGATGAACATTTTCGACCCCGAGAGCCTGTAGCTTCCGTCCGCCTGCGGCTTGGCGCGCGTGCGCAGCAAACCGAGATCAGTGCCACAATGCGGCTCGGTGAGGCACATGGTTCCAGACCATACGCCCTCGACCATTTTCGGCAGATAGATTCGTTTCAGCTCATCGGAGCCATAGCCGCTGAGACAGACATAGGCGCCCTGCGTCAGGCCGGGATAGAGGCCAAAGGAGAGATTGGCCGAGCACATCATCTCCTCGATCATCACCCCCAGCATATGAGGCGCGCCCTGCCCGCCAAATTCCGGATCGCAGGCGAGGGAAGGCCAGCCACCCTCACAATAGATCCGATAGGCTTCCTGAAATCCCTTCGGCGTGCGCACGAGCCCGTTTTCGAGCGTGCAGCCCTCCTCATCCCCCGATCGGTTCAGCGGAAAAAGCACCTCCTCGCAGATTTTCGCGCCCTGTTCGAGAACAGGGTCGATCAGGTCGCGCGTGAAATCCTCATAGCCCGGCAAGGACGCCAGTTCGCCGGCGCCCATCAGCTCGAACAGCACGAAGCGCATGTCGCGCAACGGAGCCTTGTAGCTCATCATGATGTGACCGCTCCCGTTCGATTAAGCGCCTAATTGCGCAGGGGCTTGCCTGTCTCCAGCATATGCTCGACCCGGGCGAGACTGGCTGGGTCACGCACGAGCCGCATGAAGGATTCGCGTTCGAGCCGCAACAATCGGTCCTCGTCGCTGTCAAGCATGACGTCCGTGTCGCCGCCGGACAACACGCGCGCCAGCGCAGCCGAGACGACAAGATCATGCGCGGTCGCCTTGCCTGTGCGGAAGAAGCTCTCAGCCGCCATTTTAAGCACGGTCGCGGCGCTGGGTCCCGGCAGGTTGAGGACGATCGGCTTCGGCGGCGCGTAATTCTCGACAAGCGCCAGGGCCTTCGCCTTTGCGTCGGCAAGCAGCCGGTCGCGGTTCATGGTGATTCCATCGCCGGGCCGCAGAAACAACAGCTCCCTGGCTTCCGCCGCCGACTTGGCGACGGTCGCCGTGCCGACAATCTCGAACACTTTGGCGATTGGCGGCATCGGGCCTTTGGCAAGGCGTCCGAGGCTCGCCCAGCGCTGCAGCATTTCCTTGCATCCGCCCCAGCCGGGAATGAGCCCGACGCCGACCTCGACGAGGCCGACATAGGTTTCCGCATGGGCCTGTACGGCGTCGCAATGAAGCAACATCTCGCAGCCCCCGCCAAGCGCCATGCCGGAGGGCGCGCCGACCACCGGGAAAGGCGCATATTTCAACATGCGGTAGACGGTCTGCCCCTGATTCACAAGGTTTTCGATTTCCGGCCACATCGCAATATTGGCGGCAAACAATGCAAGGCCGAGATTGGCGCCGACCGAAAAATTCTGACCCTCATTGTAGATCACCAGCGCCTTGAAATTCCTGGCGACCTCATGGACCGAACGCATCAACAGATCGAGCGTGTCGGGGTCGAGCGAATTCATTTTGCTCGTGAACTCGAAACAGGCGACGCCGTCGCCAATGTCCCACAGCGCCGCAGAGCCATTCTTGATCACAGGCTCCCGGCCGAGCTTCAGGTCGGCCAGCATCAACACGCCGTCCGGGCGCGCAAGATCGCGATAGGCGCCGTCAATGCCCAGCCGCTGACGACGGCTGTGCTCGACGCGGTAGAACGGGCGCCCCCCCGCCCCGCGTAGAATTTCGGGAACAGGAAGGCCGCTGCTTTCGAGCTTTGCGGCAAACCAGCCGGCGCCAAGCTGGTCGATGAGCTCCAACGGTCCAAAGCGCCAATTATAACCGAGCCGCATCGCCTCATCGATCGCCGCGACGTCATCAGCCGCATCGCCGACGAGCGCGGCCGCGTAGCTCAGCGTCGCGCCGATCACGCGCCAGGCGTAGCGCCCATGGACGCTGTTATGTTCGAGCAACGGCTTGAGCTTGCCGCCACCAGCGCTTATCGCCTCGACCTCGGCCTTGCGGCTCGGACGGTAGACGCCGCTGCGCAGGTCGAGCGCCTCCTTGATTTTCTCGCCACCCTCGCGGTTCAGGCGATAGAAGCCGCCCTTGCCCTTGCGGCCGGTGTAGCCTTCGGCGATCAGCCGGCCAACCAGCGGAACCGGCCTGTTGGCGGCGTGGAACGGGTCGGTCTGCGGCAGCGCGGCGGCAAGGCTTGCTGCGACATGCGGCATCAGATCGAGGCCGACCAAATCGATGAGGCCGAACACGCCTGTTTTTGGAACGCCCATCGGCTTGCCAAGGATCGCGTCGACGTCCTCGATATCGAGCCCCGCATCGATCGCTTCCGTCACCGCCGTCTGCAGCCAATAGGCGCCAAGACGATTGGCGATGAAGCCCGGCCGGTCCTTGCAGAGGACGAGCGTCTTGCCCAAAGAGATATCGGCAAAGCGCGAAATCGCGGCGAGCGCGTCAGGGCGCGTCTGCGGCCCGGCGACGATTTCGAGCAGCCGCATGTAGCGCGGCGGATTGAAGAAATGCGTGATTAAGAAATCTTCGGCAAAGCGCTCCGGCAATCCCTTCGTCAAATCGGCGAGCTCAATCGTCGAAGTGTTGGATGAGACGACGGAGCCGCGCTTTCTGACCTCTTCAAGCCGGCGGTAAAGATCCTGCTTCACGTAGAGGCGCTCGACGATGGCTTCGATAATCCAGTCGCACTCCGACAACAGTCCGATATCGTCTTCGGTATTGCCGATACTGACGAACTTGGCGG
The DNA here is from genome assembly GCF_002891535.1 of Methylocella silvestris. GTDB lineage: Bacteria > Pseudomonadota > Alphaproteobacteria > Rhizobiales > Beijerinckiaceae > Methylocapsa > Methylocapsa silvestris_A. The sequence goes on from NZ_PDZR01000006.1 coordinate 148,575, forward strand.
CGGACTTGCTCATGAAAGACGCGGGATCGGTCTTGAGCAGCCGCGTCACAGCCTCCTGCGCGATGGCGCTGCGCGGCCCTTGCTTCGCCGGGATATCAAGCAGCAGCACGGGAACGCCGGCGTTCGCGACATGGGCAGCGATGCCGGCGCCCATCACGCCCGCGCCAATGACGCCGACCTTTCTGATGTCGCTCATCAGACTGCCTCAAGAATGGTGGCGATGCCCTGGCCGCCGCCGATGCATTGCGTGGCGAGCGCATATTTGCCCTTCTCGCGCTTCAAGAGCGAGGCCGCCTTGCCGAGGATGCGCGCGCCTGTGGCGCCGAGCGGATGGCCGAGCGCGATGGCGCCGCCATCAATGTTGACGGCGTCCAAGGGCAGCGCAAGCTCGCGGATGCAGGCGATCGCCTGCGCCGCGAAAGCCTCGTTCAGTTCGATCACGTCGAGATCGGCCGCCGTGAGGCCGGCGCGCTGCAGCGCCTTGCGCGACGCCGCCACGGGGCCGATCCCCATGATCTCGGGATTGCAGCCGGCGACCGCGACGGATTTTATGCGCGCCAGAATGTCGAGGCCGCGCCGTCTCGCATAATCTTCCGAGGCGATGATAAGGGCGGCGGCTCCGTCCGTCAGCGGCGAGGATGTCCCCGCGGTGACGACCCCGTTGGCGTTGAAGGCGGGCTTCAGTTCAGCGAGGCCTTCGAGGGTGGTGTCCGCGCGAATGCAGCCGTCCGCCGCCACAGCGCCTTTTGGCGTCTTGATCGCGACGATCTCGTCGGCGAATTTGCCCGACGCCTGCGCGGCGGCGGCGCGCTGCTGCGAGCGCAACGCGAATTCCTCCTGCTCGCGGCGGCCGATCTTCCATTTTGCCGCAACGTTCTCGGCGGTGTCGCCCATGCCGATATAGGCGCCGGGCTCCCGGTCGGCGAAGAGCGGATGCGGCAGCGGGTTGAAGCCCATCATCGGCACCCGGCTCATGCTCTCGACGCCGGCGGCGATGAAGATGTCTCCGGCGCCCATGGCGATCGCGCCGGCCGCAATGTGCGCGGCGGTCATCGACGATCCGCAAAAGCGGTTGATGGTGGCGGCGCCAATCGATTTCGGCAGGCCGGCGATAAGGCTGACCATTCGGGCGAGATTCAGCCCCTGCTCGCCTTCCGGAAACGCGCAGCCAAGCAGCAGATCCTCGAATTCCTCGGGCGGCGCGCCGGATTTTTCGACCAGCGCGCGGACAAGCTGCGCGGCAAATTCATCCGGCCGTACGGCAGCCAGTTCGCCGCGCTTGGCCGGCGTAAAGGGCGAGCGCGCATATCCGGCGATAACGACACTGGTCATGGACGCCTCTCCTTTTTAACGGCTTTCGCCGCGAATTTAGACCTTGATCCGCCGACAAGCTATCAAGACGAGCCGATTATTCCGATCCCCCGCAAGCCGAGCGCCGTCTCGCGAGCCGCGGAAACCCGTCTCGCGCGAAAGCCGGGGGAGCCGACGCCGCTGACTACGGCTTGGCGATATGCCAGACCGATTTATAGCCGTCGCCCACAACGTCGCCAGCCTTGGCGTCCTGTGTGAATGCGTAGAGCGGCTTGCCCTTATAAGCCCATTGCCTTGACCCGTCGTCGCGCGAAATGATCGTCCAGTCGCCACGGGGGGTCGCGCCCGCAGTCGCAGGAAGCGGCGGCCAGAGCGCCGCGCAGCCATCATTGCAGGCCGATTTTCCACCTGCGTCCTTGTCGAAAGTATAAAGGCTCATGCCCCGCGCATCGACGAGCGTCGGTCCCTTGGAGGTCCGCCCAGTCGCGGCCGGCGGGCCAGCTTCGGCCAAAGCGCCGGAAGCCGCCAGCGCGAGCGTCGCGCCGCAGACGACGCGCGTAAGACGGTTCGACAGCGTGGTCCTTGTCATGAGCAATCCACCATTCCGTTGCTTCGAGGCTTTGCTAAACGCTTGGCGGGGACCTTTCCACCTTTCCCAAAGCCCATCATCCCACATCTTTTTGACAATCCCTCCTCGTCCGCAACCGGCGGGCCTTATCAGCATGTGCGTATTGAGACAGCGCCAGACATGCAGCTTGTGCGGTTTCCACAGTCGCCATATGACAAAGGCGCGCCGGTTCGAATGCGAAGGTCAAGACATGGGATTTATGGAGCGTTTGCCGCGGCTGCGGGCCGCCTCGGGCGAGTTGCTTCATCTCGACCTTATGCGCTTCATCGCTTCGGTGGGGATCGTATTCCACCATTCTCATGAATTCTTCGTTCCCCTCGCCGAACGCGCGGCGCAGATGGAAAGAACAGCCGGGCTTGCGCTGTTCGTCGATCTCTTCTTCATTATTTCAGGCTATGTCATCGCCTTTGTCTACCATGACCGCACGGGCACGTTCGGCGACTACGCCACTTTCATTCAGCGCCGGATCGGACGCCTCGTTCCCCTGCACTGGCTGACACTTGCGGTCGCTATCGCGATCTGGTCGCTCTTCAGGACCGTCGGGGCTGCCGGCAGTCATACGCCCTCCTTCGCGCCCGAATGCATCGCCGAGACAGCGCTCCTCATGCACGCTTATCTCCCTTGCGGCAATGGCCTCACATTCAACGGCGTCTCCTGGTCGATCAGCGCAGAAATGGTGATGTATCTCGCTTTCCCGCTGGTCGCGCTCCTGGGCGCCCGCGGCGGGCTTCTCCTTCTCGCCGCCGGCGTGGCGGCGCTCGCCGCGCTGATGACAGTGAATCTATCGGACTATCACTGGAGCCTTTATGGCGCGACATGGACGGAGATTCCCGCCGTGCTCCGCGCAGCGCCGTCCTTCGCCATTGGCGCCGCGCTTTATTACAATCGCGCGCTCATCGCGTGTGTGCCAGCGCCCCGCCTGATCCTCATCGGCGCAACGCTGTGCTCATTCGTCGCGATGATGAACGGCGCGCCGGAGCTTGTCACCCTCGTCATCGTCTATATTGTCGCAGTGGCAGCGATCGCGGCCGATCTGCAAGGGGCGGTTTCGCCCGCGGTGCGCCGCTGCGCGCCCCTCGGCCAACTCACCTATTCCATCTACATGTGGCATTCGATCATCATCCTCGTGCTCATAAACGCGATCGGTGATAAGTTCCTGCATGGCCGCCAGGCGGCTACAATCTTTCTCGCGATCGTCAGCTATGTCGCAATCGGCGTCGTGGGCTATCTGTCGTTTTTCTACATTGAGACCCCAGCGCGACGGTGGGTGGACAGGATCGATTTCTCCGGATGGAGCCGCCGCAATCGCGGTTTGGCGGGCGCTGAGGCCGCCGCGCGCGACGAAACAAAGAACGCGCAGCCGCAAAAGGCGCCCGCCGCCTCCTCGGCAACGCTCGAGGAAAGGATTCACAAAAGCCGCGCCGCGGGCAGGGAAGCGTCCGCGGACTGAAACGGCGTTATGTATTCATGTATTCGGAGGGCGAGCCACGGCGACGTCCGCCCGACGCGGAATGCGTGAGTGCTAATGGAAAACCAGCCAGACCTTGGCGAAAATGGCATTGAGGTCGTTCGCAGTCCGAAGTCTCACCGATGCAGAGGACGTCCCGGGATCTACGCCAGCGCCGCGGCAGGCCCACCTCAGAGAAGGGAAAGGACGTTGTGATCTGATCGCCGCCTGCAACGCACTCGGCGCGGCTATAAGGTTCGTCACAGCCGGTTTAACCGGCGACGCCGCCTAATTCGCCTCGCTTCGCGCCGCGGCCGACCCGGTAAAGACAGTCTCTGTTGGCGGTCGCGTGGGTCGGAAATTGGCTGATCGCTTCAGCAACGCCTGCACGAAGAGCCGATCCGCGTTGAAACCGCGCCGGCGTCACGACGGCCCTCGCGACCTTGGGGCGGAGCCGTCGGGCGGCCGGCGCAGCGCTCTGAGCCCTGCCCGATCGAGGATAATGCAGGCGGCCGGCGAAACCTCCGGCTGCCTGCTCTCACCGTGCTCGCAACCGGGGCAAGGGTCGTCGCGCTACGCGATGGCGCGATCGCGAGACTATTTGGATCGCGGCTTAGCCGTAGACCACTTTCCGTCCGAATTTTTGACCAGACCGCGCTTTTTCATCGCCTGCAGAGCGAAGGACACCATGCGATTGTTGATATCGCGGCCGGTCGCCTTGATCTGCTCCGAAATATCGGCGGCGGGAAGCGCGCCGTGCTTGTCGAGCACTTCGGAAATCGCCGCTCCAATCGTTTGACGCGGCGCGCCCTCGGCGGACGCCTTGCGCGGGCCCCGCTTTCCCGCGCCTTTTTTGGCAGCGGCTGTTTTGGCGGCCGGGGCCTTGGCTACGGGCGCCGGCGCGGCTGGGGCGGCGGCAGCCGGAGCGGCTGCGGCGCGGCCGCGAGCCTTCCTCGCAGGCGCGGCTTCGAGAGCGTGCAGTTCGCGCTCGGCGGTACGCAGGTCGGCGATCTTTTGCTCGAGTTCCGAGATTTTGCTACGTATGCGGTCCAGTGATGTGTCCATGACGCCTTCGTTAGTTGTTTGGTTGAACGGCCCCCAACGGGAGACAGCGCCAACCATCGATCCTGCCCAAACTACCTGTCAAACATCAGCGATGTGGCCCCGCCGAAGCAAACTCGGTAGTATGCTCAAGAGTTCCTGTCACAAGTTCAAACGAAAATCCATCCACCTTGTGAAAGAGATAGCATTTCTTTGGCATTCTCCGTCAAAATTGACCTACGCAGCGGCTGTTGTGCCTCCGGTGCAACGACTTCTGGTTGCCGCAGCGACCCCAAGCTGCAACATCCGAGCGAGCGAGGCGCAGTTTGCCGAATCAGGCGACATGCCGGTTTCCGCCGGCGGTTCGGCGGCTCCATGCGGAGCCTGACGCCTCCAATGTCCAGATCGGCGCCCCCTCATCGGGATGAGCAAGCCGCGTGACCCGCAGCCGCGGGCCGCCGCTGTTGTTCGAGGACGTCTGCCACCAGTCGTTTGCGAACATATGCAATAGGCCGCCCGGCGCTTCGTTGACGAGGCAGACCCCGTCGCCCGGCCTGTGGAGATCGCAGCCCAGCATGGCGATCTGGTCGAGAAGCTCTTTTGGCGCGCTGTAGAACAGAAATTTCAGAGCCTCATGAAAAGGCCTCTCCCGCGGCGGCCAGTCGCGCGGATGGGCGATTGTGGCGCCAAGGGCCATCCATTGCGCCTTCTTTACCCGCAGTCCCCAACCGAGCCAACGGCGCCGATCGAAGTATCCGGCCTTCTGGCCGTCCGGACCGCACGGCGGACAGGCGCCGTCGCGGGAGTAGCCGGCGAGATAGTCGATGCGATAGGCGGCGCCCTGCTCGATTACGACGCCGGTGCGGTTCCAGTCGGATTGCATGTTGATGATGAATTCGATCGATTCGCCGATCCCGAGTCGCAGCAGGTCCGGGCGCCCGGTCTCGTTGCGCAGCGTCTCGGCGCGATGCAGCACGCTGGCGTGAAGCTTGCCGTCAGTCCCGCCTGTAACAGGATGCCACCGCGGCCAGGTTCCAAACATCCGCCATGTCGGCTCACGCTTGAGCTCGTCATGCAGCCGCCCCAGCGGATCTGGCTTGAGGCCGGCCGCGGCCTCTTTGCGGAAAGACAGGCCATGGCAAATCATGGCGTCCATCATCCATTCGAGAGCGACGTCGGAAACCTCATGACGGCCGTAACCGCCGCCGATATCTCCATGCGCGCCACGAAACCACATTTGCGTGAGCACAGGATCATCGCCGGAAGCCGCGGATGGCTCTTCAAACAGCATCGGGAAGAACTGCGAGCGCCGTTCGTCCATCGATAGGGCATGATAGACCGCTTTGCAGGCCTTCGCCGGACTGGCCGAGAAATTGCTATTGTTCCAGATCGGAAGAACGCGGAACCAGTAGCCCCAGAGCGGAAATCCGAGCGAGGCGACGGTGTCGAAGACGCCGAGGAATTCGACTTTCACAACGCCCGCGGTCTCGCCCGGTTTGGCGTTTTCCGCGGCGGGATACGCCATATCCTCGCGCAAATAGATCTTGTCCTGGGGATGCGCCCGGCTGCGATAGATCTGCACGACGTCAGGCGCATAGTACAAATAATCAGCGCGCAACAGCCCGCACCGCGAGATCACCCCGGCGATGCATCGGGCGGCGAAGGAGCCACGCGAAAAGCCGATAAGATAGATGCGGTCCCCGGGCTGGTATTGACGCACGATTTCGCTATAGCCGTTAAGGATAGCTTCGCTGATGCCGACGCCGGCCGCGCTTTCGACCAGCTTGATCACAGCGCCGCCCATCGCGGAGATTTTGGTCACGGCCGCGGCGCCGGTGATCGACAGCATATTTTGCGTGCGGCGGGCCGCCTTGGCGGTCGAGGATGTGTCTGTCCCGACACCTGGCTGATACCATACGGTCTGGGTGTCGTCGCTTTTCAGCGCCTCGCTCAACTTCCAGACGTTGGTCGCGGCGCTTTCGCCTTCTTCCTTGTCGTCCGGCCGGTTGGACGTGCCGTCGCAGAGGATGACAATGCGCCGGCCGCGGCCCGGCGCGGCGGGGAGGGAAACATCCTGCAGCTCCGGCTCATTGCGGTTGAAGAGGTGTTGGCGCCGCTTTGCCGCGCCCCAGGCGCCGAGGGACTTGCTGAGGCCGGCCGCGGCGCCGACCACTAACATCAGGCCGAACGCCCATGCGACGATCACATAGGCAAGGGAGACATAGGATTCGGACGTCGATTGCGCCAGCCAGAGTCTGATATCGCCGCTCAATGCCTGAAACAGGACGAAGGCGGCGCCAGCTGAAATGGCGGTGAAGAGGAGCCAGATTGTCGCAAGCAACAGCCCCGAGGCCCAAAGCGGACCTTTTCGCAAGGGCGGATGCCATTCGGCCCAGCGTAGCGCCAACCCGATAAGCAATGTGTTGAACCACCAGGCAAAGGCGATAAAGCCGGCGAAGACGCCGAAGAACGAAAGCAAGAACGAGACGAGCCGGCCCATGCGAATGCTCCCGTGAGGGATTGCGAGTTTGGCTCCGCCGGGATCGATTGACAATCGAAACATAGGCTTGCGCGGGCGGGACGATCGCGCCCCAGATTGCGGGCGGCCAGCCAGCCGCCGTTTCACGGTATAAAATCATCACCCGCGCTGTCGGCGCGGACGGCGCCCGGCCGTCCTTGGGGCAGGCCTGTCAACGGAGATCAGGATGACCGCTCGCACCACAGTAGACGCCGCAGTCGACCGCTTTGGCGGCCCAAGCGGCCGCGTTTCCTTGGGTTGCACGATGGAAAGCGCCGATGACCGCTTCAACTGATCTCAGGATCAAGACGCCAGGCGAGTGCGACATCTTGATGGTTCGCCTGTCCGCCGCCCCGCGAAAGCTTCTTGGACCGGCGGGGAAACCACATGCTCGCTGGCGCTCGACGAACAGAATGGCCGGACCACTCTGGAACAGAGGCTCGTCTATATAGAGGCCCCTGTCGCGCGACGGCGCTCTCAATTCTGGCATGACGCGGGGGATCGCGCAAAGCTATGATCGTCTCGATCGGTTGCTCGCGGCGGCGCAGTCCGGCGCATAAGGAGCGGAACGGCCATGCTCTACGCCATTCTTTGCTACAATGAAGAAGACGTCGTCTGCTCCTGGAGCAAGGACGAGGATGACGCCGTCATGGCCCGCATCGGGGTCGTTCAGGAGCGGCTGACAAAATCCGGCAAGCTCGGGCCGTCCCTGCGCCTCCTGCCGACCACGGCCGCGACGACCTTGCGCAAGACGCAGGAGCCGCCGCTCGTGATCGACGGCCCTTTCGCGGAAACCAAGGAGCAACTCCTCGGTTTTTACGTGATCGACGTCGCCGGCCTCGACGAAGCGCTCGAGGTCGCACGGGAACTCGCCGCGGCCAACCCCGGCGGGTCTTACGAGATTCGTCCAGTCGCCCTTTTCATTCCTGACCAGCGGGGGGCGAAGGCGTGAACGGCCGGCCATGAGAACTCGCATGAGCGAACTCACATGAGCGAACTCACCTGGATCAACGCCGCGCTCACCGCCGCCCGGCCACAGGCGATCGCCGCCCTCATGCGCTATTTCCGCGATCTCGACACGGCGGAGGAAGCCTTTCAGGACGCCTGCCTGCGCGCGCTCCGCAACTGGCCGCAGAACGGGCCGCCGCGCGACCCCGCGGCGTGGCTGATCCTCGTCGGCCGCAACGCCGCGCTCGACGGCGTACGCAAGCGGGCAAAACTCGCCCCGCTGCCGCCAGACGAGGCAATCTCGGATCTCGGCGACGCCGAAGCCGAACTCGCCGAGCGGCTCGACGGCGCCCATTATCGTGACGACGTGCTGCGTCTTCTATTCATCTGCTGCGCGGAGAGCCTGCCGCCCGGGCAGCAGATCGCTCTGGCGCTGCGGATCGTCTCGGGCCTCACCGTGCGCCAGATCGCGCGCGCCTTTCTGACCAGCGAAGCCGCGATGGAGCAGCGCATCACGCGCGCCAAGGCGAAGATCGCGCGCTCCGAAGTTCGCTTCGAAGTCCCCGGCCCGGTCGAGCGGGCCGAACGGCTCGGCGCCGTCGCCGCGATGATCTACCTCGTGTTCAACGAAGGCTATTCTTCCGGCGTGTCCACCGTTCGCGCCTGCCTCTGCGAGGAGGCGATCCGGCTGGCGCGGCTGCTGTTGCGTCTGTTTCAGACCGAGCCCGAGATCATGGGTCTGACGGCCCTGATGCTGCTCCAGCACGCCCGCGCCCCAGCCCGCTTCGACAAGGCCGGCGAGATCATCCTTCTCGACGATCAGGATCGAAACCTCTGGGACGGCAAGCTGATCGCCGAAGGGCTGGCGCTGATCGACAAGGCGCTGCGTCATCGCCAGCCGGGCGTCTACCAGATCCAGGCCGCGATCGCCGCGACGCACTCCCGCGCCAACCGGCCGGAAGAGACCGATTGGAGGCAGATCGACGCGCTCTATGCGGCGCTTGAACGGCTGCAGCCCTCTCCGGTCGTCACGCTCAATCGCGCCGTCGCGATAAGCAAGACGCGCGGACCGGCCGCGGCGCTGGAGATGATCGCGCCGCTGGCGGCGCAGCTTTCCGGATATTTCTACTTTTTCGGAGCCAAGGGCGCGTTTCTCTCCCAGCTCGGCCGCAGGGAGGAGGCGCACGCGGCCTTTACCCAGGCGATCGCGCTCGCCGGTTCGCCTGCGGAGGCGGCGCACATCCGCATGCATCTCGATCGCCTGACGCGGGAGACCCCGCCTTTGCCATAGCAAAATTATCCGGGCGACCTGTCGGACGCCCGCTCGCCGCGCCGTCCTTGAACGGGAGCCAGATCACCCCTTCTTCCCGCTTTCCGCTTCGCGCATGCGCCCAACAGACGAAAGGAAACAGATCATGACCGCTAGCACGGACGTTCAAACCGGACCCGAAGGCGCCGAGGCGCAGACATGTCCCGCCGCCGAGGTCAAGAGCGGCGTCGTGCCCTATCTTATGGTCGAAGGGGCGCTCAAGGCGGTTGAGTTCTATGCGCGCGCCTTCGGCGCCGAAACCGCCGCAATGGTCCCCCCCGACGCGCAGGGCCGCACCATGCACGCGCATCTTTATATCAACGGCGGCTCGATCATGCTGAGCGATTTCTTCCCCGAGCACGGATGCCCTCAAGCCAGCGCGCAGGGGTTCAATCTCATGGTGCAGGTCGCCGATATCGACGCCTGGTGGAAACGCGCGATCGACGCTGGCGCTGAATCCGTCATGCCTGTGACGGAGATGTTCTGGGGAGCGCGCTACGGCCAGTTGCGCGACCCCTTCGGCATTGTCTGGGCGCTGAACGAGCCGCTTGGCTGAAATCGCATATCGCGCGGCCGGCGCGATCCCCGCACGATCAAGGCGCCGGCCCGCGCCGGGCCCAGGCGGTGATAAAAAGCGCCAGCCCGATCATCAGCGCCATCTGCGCCGAAAGGAACACGAAAGCGTCGGCCCTGACCCCCAGCGGCGGCGCGCTAGGCATCACGTTGCGCAGAGCCGGGACGGCGAACAGCATGGCGGCGAGAGCGCCGGTCAGCGCCGCCTCGAGCCGCCTCAGACCGGTAATGGCGAGCACGCCGATCGTCAGGCCGCAGAGCGCGATCACCGCCATCACCGAATAGACCAGCACAGCAAAGTAAATCAGGGCAAGAGGACGTTTCGCCCTGATGTCGAACCCGAGGCCCGTTTCGCCGGGCGCGAGTGGGCGCGCCGAAATGTCGACCTCCCAGGCGGCGAGACGCTCCGACAGGGTGATGCGAAGGGGAATTTTTTCGCCATCTCGCTTGTTGCCTTCCCACGCCGCAATCGTCACGGCGCCGGCATATTGATCGAAGGGATAGGCGCTGATCGAGCCTTTGACGCCGATCTGCGCGATTTTTGTCGGCGCGGGCTTGCCGGTCTCAAGCGCAATGTCGAGCACATAGGCGCCGTCGCTGGCATGCACGCTGATGTCGCGCTGGGGCAGAGCGGGATAATGGGCGCCCTGGGGGCCTACGTCGGTCGCAAAATCGAGGCTGACCGAAATCACCTGCCTCACCGGATCGACCTGCGTCGCTTCGAGGTAGATGTTTAGGGGCGCGCTCTTTGACGCGTCGGTTTCAGCGACAGTCGTTTCGCTTGTTTCCGGCGCAAGACCAAGACCGGCGAAAAACGCCATGTAAGCGGCGAAAATCGCAACCAGCGCGAGCGAGAGCGCAACAACGCGACGCATCGTCGCCGATGGTTTTGCAGGCGCCAGATCGATCATCGCGCGGCGGCACCAATAGACGAAATAGGCCGGGTCACCGGCGCCTGGCTGGAATCGAGGCCGACCTTTCTCGCAGGTTCGACAGCAGACGACAAGATGATTCGCTTGAGCTTGACCGGATTGCGCGACTGCCGACAGCGAGGCCGCGCTCGCTATTCCTCGCTCACAAGGACGTGGCCGAAGGCGCGGTGTCCCCTCATCCTAAAGCCGTTCGCTCCCGCCCAACTGTCGTGAAAGATCCGCAGCCTTCGCGACGGCGGCGGATTCGCGCGCCGCTCCGGCCACAGCGCCGTCATTTTTCCGCCTCTAATTGTTGCTGCGCTAAAGGCCGTATCGTTTTGCGGTCTCGCTTAAGTCTTCTTCGAGATTATAGTGGGTGCGCCATCACATATCGGCGCGAAACAGCTGATCTATACTTTGTCTTAATAAACAAGGCGGAAAATTGGTTTGGGAGGTAGGCCATGTCATACGCTCGCTTCTATCAGCACGGAGTGAAAGCTTACGTCGAGGGCCGCGCGCTCAGCATGAATCCGCACAACCCCAGGGACCAGGCAGAGGCTTGCGAAGGCTGGACGGAAGGTTGGCTCGACGCGCGCCAGGCGCACGGACACAGGCTGGCAAACGAGCTTTCCAAGACCCTGCGCCCGATCCAGATCGATCGCTTCATCGCGGCCCGCGAATTTAACTTTGCTTTTTAACTGTGACACGCCCGCAACAGCAGGCGGCAAAATGAAAACAATTTGGATGCGCTTGCCTTAATTCGAGATCCGTTTACGCAGGCGTATGCGCAGCATCGGCCGTGATCGCAGCCGTTTTGTGCCGGTCAGGCCAGGTGTTTCGCGCAGCCGCTCGAGAATAAAGAGCCGGAGCCCGATTTTGAGCTCATGCGCTGGCAAGCCGGCGACGGTCCGGCGCCGGATCGCATAGGCCAACTGCAGGGTTCCCAGTCACTAATTGGGATAATAGCCGCCAAAGAACGGCGTCCCTGCGCCGTCGATCGGATCGAGCACGCTGTGGGAATTGCTGAAAGCATAGCCGCCGCCGAACGGGACGCCCGAATCGTAATCATAGCCGATCGCCTCGCTCTGGATCGCGTAGCCAATCGGGTTCCTCTCGCCAGCATATTCAACCGGACGGTTTTGCCGCTCGTGTACCGCCCCGGTCCGATATTGCTTCGGCAGGGGATAGAATCCCGCGCCGCTCGCGCCATCCTCGGAAAGGTCCACATAGCCCGTCGACCCGCCCTGCCCCGCATAGGAGACGCCAGAGCGGTTTTTGTGGGCCGCGCGCTTCCGCGCGTTCGTCTCGGACGCATTTGCCGTGGTCATTGCGAGGCTAACCGCCGCCACGGCCGCCGCCAGCGCCACCCTCAGCGCAAGGCTTGACCTGGACCGTTGAGACCGCCTCATTTTTATCTCCCTCTTCGCTCTCACTCTGCCGTCCCCGTTCCAATTCGGGCGCCGGCGCGCAACCTTGCGCGGACTTATACGTTGCCGGCGCGCGAAATAGAAACCTCGAGGGTGAAAACGATGGAGCCAATGCAGCCAATGAAACCGATGGAGCCCATGAAGCCCATGTCGTGGGGCGAGAAATGGTGGCCCGACGAACTCGGTCAGCCGTCATCGAGCGGCGCACAGAACAACATGCGCTACGCCTTCTTTCCGCAAAAGCATCGGCTCCTGATCGAACAGGACGGCAAGTTGACGACCTACGATAGCGGCGACCACCAGATCTCGGGCGTCCAGCAAAGCGGCGGCTCGCAGCCGCCAAGCTTCACCAGCCAGAACGGACCGGTGCGACTGGACCAGCTGAAGCAAATCTGAGCCGCTACGGGGCGGGCGGCGCGTGCTTCTCAATGGAGCACGGTGCCGCATGCCTATCCGTCTGAAATTTAAAGAGCACCGTGCCTGCGGCGAGTCAGATTTACAGATCAATATTGTTCTATATAAATTTATACTATTGATAAGCTACTTTCGCAAAATGCTATGTTGCAGCCTATCATCATATTCGTCTCTCTTTATTGTGCAGCGCATGATTGATAAATTAATTCATTCGCCTATCGTCCCCGCAAATATGAAAAATGGGGGAGGACAGGGTGGGCGCATCTTTGGCGAGGGCTGTAGACGGGAAAGAGGTCCTTCGGACGTCCTTTCAGGAATCTCAACTCTCATGGGGAGCAGGTTCTGTTTTCAGGCGAACTCAGGACGCGGACGTCCGGTGCGAGCGCAATATGAAGCGCGACGATGTCGCAATTGGGATTTGCTTTCAGGACGCCGGCAGCGAGGTGCACTGGAGTCTCGATGGCAAACAGAGCATGGCGAAAACCTACGCGTCAGCTATGGACTCGCGCGACATGTTCATCGCGCCTCCGGGCTGCGAGATTGCGGTGCGTTGCCGCGGCAAGGGCGAAGGCTTGTGGCTGTTTCTGGGAGCGGATTTCGTCAATTCGGACCGCCGCATAAGATCCCTGGTGGAAAAAGCGGCTGTCTTCGACCGATCCTGGACGAAGGATCGGATGTGCTGGATGATCGCCTCGGAACTCCGAAAAGAATGTCAAAATGGCTTTCCCCGGGGGCCGATGTTCTTTGAAAGCGCTGCGACTGTCTTCCTCGCGCAGCTCGCCTATTTTCTCGGCGACGGTGATCTGGCGCCCGAACCGACACGCTCGCTTTGCGACGCCAAGCTGCGACTGGTGACCGCGTATATCGAAGCCAATCTCCACCGAAATGTTACGCTCTCGGAGTTGTCGGCTCTGGTCGATCTCACGCCGCGTTATTTTTGCGGCGCCTTCAAGGAGGCCACAGGCCGGCCGCCGCATCAATATCAGATCGAGCGACGCGTGGAGCAGGCGAAAAAACTGCTCGCCAAGCCCGGATCCTCACTGATTGAAATCGCCCTGACGGTGGGCTTCAGCAGCCAGAGTCATCTCAATGAATATTTTCGCCGAATGGTGGGAATGACCCCGGCGCGGTACCGCAATGACGAGTTACAAGCCCAGAGCGGCGGCTCCTCGCGCAGCCTGGGGCGACCGGACCCGGGCGACGTTTGAGAGCGGCGGACGCCAAGCGCGCCGCGGCCTCGAGGCTTGCGCTCGAAGCGGCGCGGCATGCACCGAACCAAAATCATCGTGATCTCGGGACTCACGATCCGGCGGAGGCAAGACCCCAGCGCGCGAGTTCGGCAGGCGTCAAAATGCGCATCGAATCGGGACCGACCTGTTCCGCCGCGGCGATAACGTCTGCGCTGACGCCCATCGCCCGGCTGTAACGGCGCAGCGCCGCCGTCATCTCCCCGGTCGCGAAATGGCGCGCGCCGCCCTCATAGGCGAACATGCGATGGACGCCGATGGAGCTGGACGGCGCGACAATCCGCGTCGCCGCCCCCATCAGCGCATAGACGCAAGCAGACAAGCAGACGCCGGGGGCATGGGTCGCATCGCCCTCGCCCGCCGAGGCGACGATGGCGGTCACGCCGAACCTGCGAAACGCTTTGCCAAGCTCCATGCCCGCGACGATTTTACCCCCTTGCGAATTGAGCAGAACGATTGGACGCGGCGAGCCGCCATGGGCGGAGCCATAGGCGCCTCGCAGGAAAGCCAGAAATTCCGCAGGCGACTCGTCCGTAATCCGGCCTTCGGCGGCGATGATCGGGCCGCAAGCGCCCCGACAGGATACGGCCGGATGACCGACCGATCGAAAGCTCATCGCGGCGGACGGCGCCGCTCCGGCGAAGCCGCCAAGGCAGAGCGTCAGCAGCGCGAAAACGCCGTTCCGAAAGACCTGCCGCGCGGCTCCGTTGCGATGCGCGAAAAAGGCATGAAATCGAAATGCTGGCACGTCCGGTACTTTTCTTTTTGATCGACCCTGATTATCCGGCCGGCGCTGAGGCAAGCCGCTTCGCCAGCGATGGATCATTCCAGAAGCGTCCCTGCGATTCCAGCGAAAAATCCATACCGGGCGTCGCACGGCCCCGGGGCCAGCTGCTATGATTTAACGGAGCCTGCAGCGGCCCTGCCGCCGTCACCGGCAAATTCCTCACGCGAGAAGCCCTGCGCGTACAGCAACGCGGTCAGATCGGCATGGTCAATGCGAATATCCGCCGCCGCGGCGACGAGGGGCTTGCCATGAAAGGCGACGCCAAGACCTGCCTCGCGCAGCATTGGAAGGTCGTTCGCGCCATCGCCGACCGCGATGGTTTCGCTGGCCTCGAGCCCGTAGGCGGCGCGAAGGCTCCGCAGCGTCGCAAGCTTCGCGTCGGCGCCGAAAATCGGCTCGACCACGCGGCCTGTAAAGCGATCGCCAGCGTCGATCTCCAGCCTGTTGGCGAAATGCGCCTCAAATCCGATCGCCTCGGCGATCGCGCCGGTAAAGGCGGTGAATCCGCCGGAAACCAGGGCCGTATGCGCGCCATGGCGGCGCATGGCGCCGATCAGCGTGCGTGCGCCCGGCGTCAGCGTGATGCGCGTCTCGATCACGCGATCGATAGCGTCGCGATGGAGCCCCTTCAGCAGCGCCACCCGCTCGCGCAACGCCGCCTCGAAGGCGATTTCGCCGCGCATGGCGCGCTCGGTGATCGCGGCGACACGGTCCCTCTTGCCGATTTCGGCGGCCAGTTCGTCGATGCATTCCTGGCCGATCATGGTGGAATCCATGTCGGCGGTCAGAAGCTTTTTGCGCCGGCCTTGCGTCGGCTGGACAATCACGTCGATCGGGGCGCTGTTCAGAGCGCGGCGCATCGCCTGTTCCACCAGCTTCAGATCGGCGGAAGCGTCAGCCGCAAAGCCAATGTCGACAGCGACGCCCGGATCAAGCCAGCGCGTTTCCCGCGGGCGCGGCGCGGCGGCCCGCGCCAGTCGCACCAATTCGTCGGTCAGGATTGGCGTTCTGGGATCGCAGACAAGCGTCGCGACATGCATCATGGATCAGAGCCCGGCGGGGAGGTTGGCGGCGCTCCTCTTTCGCATGCGCCCGACGCCGGATAAAGCACGCAAATGGCGTACCCCGCGCCGCGCCGTTTCATTGAAAACCATCAAAATTATCGCGCCAGGCAAGAATGCGATAGGGCGTTCCTCCATCCGTAATGAGCAGGACGACGTCAGCGCTGACCTTCCGGCCGCTATCGAGACGGACCGCAACGGCGGCGCGGATCGGCCGGCGGCCGCCGACCGAGATCCCGGAGCGCGCCGCGCCGAGCAGATTGACGACCGCCGATGGATTTTGCGGATCCCGCGCGCGGAGAATGGCGGCGACGACGTCCGGGCTGATATGCGGCAGCGACGCGATGACCTCAGGCGCGGCCTCATTGACGTCGATTTCCGCATGGCCGTTGAAAATCGTGACAAAGGAAAGCGCGCGCTCGACGAGGTCGGCGGGCAGGCCGAGAACGAAGCGCAGTTCGGCGATATTCTGGAACGGCGACTGCCGCGGCGCATAGCGAACCCCCGCGTCGCGATAGCGATCGGCTTCCTCGTTCCGGCCCGGAACGCTGTTCGCCTTGCGCCAGCCTATGATCCGGTCGGCGGCGAAATCGGCGTCGTCCTGTTTGGCGCCAAGCGCCACGAACAGGCCGGACAGCAAGGGCTTCGGGGCCTCATTGAGATCAATGCGCGCCGCCTCCGAGCGAAATGTGACGACGACAGTCGCCCGCCCGAGCCTGAAGGCGGTTTCACCGGAACTGGGGCGGTCGTCATCTTTGCCGCCAAGGACGCGCAGGGCGGCAAGTTCGAGCCCTGCGTAGATCAGCGCCTCGGCCTGCAGCCGGTCATCGAAGAGACGGGCGGACGCCGCCGTATTGGAGACGAAGGCCGCGTACAGGCCGGCCAAAGCCGCCAGCGCCGCCATCATCCAGAGCGCCACGACGACAATAAAGCCGTCAGCCCTGTTCGCCCGCGGGCGCGCCAGCCGATCGCCGAACGCCGCGCGGGGCGTTTTTATCGCGGCTCTTTCTCGACTGGTTGTCAAAGCAAGTTCTTCAGGCAGGAAGCTTTCGCGCCGCGGCGTGTCGGGTTCAATGGCGATTTACTTGGTCAGCGCGGCGGAACGAGCCTCGGCCACTTTCCATGGATGGTTTCCCAAGGCAAACAACATGTCAATGTCACGCTCGTGGGGAAGACTTCGCTTCGCTGTTGCAACAGATCAAATATTCCGTTGCGCGCTGTTCGCCATAGCCTATCAGGGCCTTGACGTTTTCAGGATTATCCGGTTCCTGATCAGGAAAATACTGAGGGGCAAAATGATGCGTTTGCTTGCGGCTGTCCGGCGTCATATCCGCCCCCTCATCAATTCCGTAACGCTGGCGATTGCGTCATTGCTGATCGGCGCGTTTGTCGCCGCGGGGCCGGCGCGCGCGCAATCCCCCGAATGTCCGGGCAAAGCGCTTCCTCTCGGCACTGGCGAGAGCATCATCATCAGCCACGAGTGTCACGCGGGAAGCGGGACCTATAATTATAATCAGATCAACATCATCAACGGCGGAAGCCTGATTTTCGATGAAGGCGCAAATACTCTCAAGATCGCAATTGATTTTTGGGCGAGTTCGATCCTGATTGAAAACGGGGGCAAACTGATCGCCGGAAGCGTCTCCGATCCTTTTGGAACGCGCGGCGGCCGCCTCACCATCCATCTCTACGGCGCCATTCCTGCGGATTTGCACGGCAAAGGGATCACATGCAAATCGCCCAAAGCCGACAATGGCGCCCCTTGCGGCATCGACCCAACCATATGGGCCAGTAAAGGGGGGACCGAGAAAGTCTTGCCTGGCGGCGTCGAGGACCGCTTCTATCAATATACCCCGCTTCCGTTTGACGACGGAACGGACGCGAACAACGATGTCGGCTATTTCGGCGCCAAAGTGCTGGCGGTTTCCTATGGCGGTACGCTGCAGCTCTACGGCAAGAAGGGGGCTACTTACGGCGCCGAGCCCGGCCCGAAAAACTCCGGCACAAGCTGGGTCAGGCTGAAGGGAACCATTAAGGGAGGAAAGAACGACCACACGATCACCGTCGAGCCCCCGGTCGATTGGGAAGATGGCGACCATTTTGTCGTCACGACCACCGACTATCTGGCCGATCACTCCGAGGAAATGGTCATTGAAAAGATCGAGCGCGGCGAAAAAATAAAATTTGACGCGCTCTGCCCCGCCGGGCAAAAATGCAACGATACCGGTGCGAAATGGACGCACAACGGAGAGCAATATTCGCTCGCGAGTATTCCCGCCCGCCTGATGTTCACCAAGAAGGCTGCGGAAACCAGGGCCGCGGTCGCTTTGCTGACGCGCAGCATCCAAATCGTCTCGGCAGGCGCGGCCTTCGGCAAATGCTTTGCGCCCTGCGACACCGATCCGGCCGATATCTATAATTCCTTCGGCGGCCAAGTCATTGCGCGGGCGGGATTTGAGGCGTTCAACGTTCAGGGCGTCGAGTTTCGCCAACTCGGGCAGGGAGGGCGGATTGGCCACTATCCCGTTCATTTCCATATGGCGCGGAAAACGCCGGTCGGCACCTTCCTGAAGGATTCCTCCATCAATGAATCCATGACCCGCTGGGTCACCGTGCACGGCACGCAAAACGTGCTGCTCGCGCGCAACGTCGGCTATCTCTCGATCGGACACGGATTCTATCTCGAGGACGCCGTCGAAACCGATAATAAATTATACTCGAACATCGGCATTTTCGCCCGCGCGGGCATAAAAAATGCCCAAAATCCGCGCAATATTCCGGGCATTCTTTCGTCCCCGGATTTTGTTCCTATCCCCAAATACATGGGCGACGTGACCACGCCATCCGTTTTCTGGATTACCAACGGCTGGAACGACTTTCAGGGCAATATGGCCGCCGGGGCGGCGCTCTGCGGCGTCTGCTACTGGCAGGCGCCCGCTCAGATCTGCGGCGGCTCCCTGACACAGACCTGGGATTCCTATGCCGGAACGCAGTCCGCGACGCGCATCGGCACGAGCCCCCTGATGAATTTCGACGGCAATTTCTGTACGTCGGCGATGACGTCTTTCCAGACAGTCGGCTATACTGAGGCTTGCGTAGGCGTCGGACCGACTGAAACGCCCAGTACCCCCGCGGTTCCGATCCCCAACCCCCTCGCTC
>NZ_PDZR01000070.1 GCF_002891535.1 Methylocella silvestris
GCATTATGACTGGGCACAACTGTGCCGATACCGTGCAGACAACGCTGCCTTGCGCCGCACGAGCGCGCCCAGGGTGGTGTTCATGGGCGACTCCATCACCGAGTTCTGGAAACCCGCGCACCCTGAGTTTTTCGGCGAAGGCTACTTAAACCGGGGAGTTTCGGGGCAGACGACCGCCCAGATGCTCGTTCGCTTCCGCCAGGATGTCATCGCGCTGAAACCCGCGGTGGTGCACATTCTCGGGGGCACCAACGATTTCGGTGGCAACGGCGGTCCCACGACCCTGGAGGCAATCAAGAACAACATCGCCTCCATGGTCGAGCTGGCCACCGCGAATGAAATTCGCGTGGTCCTGGGCTCGGTGCCGCCCGCGGGCTATTTTCCATGGCGCCCGTCGATACAGGATCCGGCGCAACATATTGTGGAGCTCAACGAC
>NZ_PDZR01000071.1 GCF_002891535.1 Methylocella silvestris
GTACTGCCCAGCACCACCACCCGCAACCGGCCGTCAGCGCGCCCGTCGGTCGAGTTGGTCACCTCATCATTGTGCGCCACCACCTCGTTGTCACCGCGCCGCCGGATCACGACGCGTCCACCGGTAGCCACACTTCCCCGTGGAATGCAATCGTCTTGATGCCTGCGCTTGATGCTAAGATGCCATGCGTGCGCACGACGATCCGTATCGATGACGAGCTGTACCGCGAGGTGAAAGCAAAGGCCGCTCGTTCCGGGCGTACCGTGGCCGCGGTTCTTGAAGATGCGGTGCGGCGTGGTCTCAACCCGCCTAAGCCGCAGGCCGCCGGCCGTTATCGAGTCCAGCCGTCGGGTAAGGGCGGCCTGCGGCCCGGTGTCGATCTATCGTCCAACGCCGCACTTGCCGAAGCGATGAACGACGGCG
>NZ_PDZR01000072.1 GCF_002891535.1 Methylocella silvestris
GCCAAGAACTACCTCGTCGCTCAGGGCCGCCGTCCGCCTTCAAGCGATGTTGACGCCATTGACGCAGAAAACTTTGAAAGCGGCGGTGCGTTAAAAGAAATTTCGAACCCTGAGAACTTAATGTTGTCAGAAGAACTGAGACAAATAGTTTTTCGCACCATCGAGTCGCTCCCGGAAGATTTACGCATGGCAATTACGTTGCGGGAGTTAGATGGCCTGAGCTATGAAGAGATAGCCGCTATCATGGATTGCCCGGTCGGTACGGTTCGCTCACGAATTTTTCGTGCGCGAGAAGCTATTGATAATAAAGTTCAACCGCTAATCAGGCGTTGACGATAGCGGGATACTGGAAAAGGTATTAGGCATGCAGAAAGAACAACTTTCCGCTTTAATGGATGGTGAAACGCTGGAC
>NZ_PDZR01000073.1 GCF_002891535.1 Methylocella silvestris
GAGATTTCCGGACGGAAATTTGAAGTCCGGAGCTTCGACTGCGGCCGGGCTGTCCACTTCACATAGCCTGTCCGTGATCGAGACCATCGTCACGGAATCTTGGACCCACATCGGGTGAACTAACCGCTCACCCGCCCGCGCCCCTCGAAGGGATCGATCGTTGTCACTGCAAACCTACGAAAAGACGCTCAAAGCGCATCTCGATGAATACCGGCGAGGCCGACTCGGCGGAGTCGAGAGCGGCAACCTGCTTGCGAACGGCGTGGAGCGGCCTTACGGACACATCCTGCCCACCAAATTGCAATGGCTGAATATCCTCGAGCCGTTCCGGGCGGAGGTCATGCAGTACCAGACCGCCAACGGATTGCGGCTGCATCGGTATTTCCATCACCTGAACTCCTCGCAGG
>NZ_PDZR01000074.1 GCF_002891535.1 Methylocella silvestris
ATATGATATCTGTTGACCAGATTGGGCTCAGTCTTGGGACCCTGACAGCAAGGTCCAGTAACTCCCGGATGAAACCTACCATCATGACGACAGATTATCTAGGGCGAACAATCGGACGAGGTGGCAGAGCGGATGGACCGAGTGATAGTTTGATCAATTGCAGGCAGGAAGCAAGCGCGTAAGCGAGACGATTCACTGTACAGCAAGATCTTCTTACGCTAAAAGTGTTTTCGATTTGCCAACAGACACCAGCACTTGGGTAGGAGAATGTTCCATATCGGTTCTGGCTTTGGGTCGGCGCATTTCTCAATGGCAGAGCAGATGTCGTGCGCTATCGTCCAACTTGCATGTTGAGAAAGATGTCTTGATCTCCATTGAGCTTCCTGGCTGGGGATCGGACC
>NZ_PDZR01000075.1 GCF_002891535.1 Methylocella silvestris
GGGGCTCAGGACACATGTACCCGGCCGTCACCGCGACGGCTTTGATTCCCTGGTCGTGGCAGGCGTCGGCTACATCGGCGGCATACTCCCAGAAGATAGTTGGGTCGTTGTAGGTGAATGCCACGCTGCGGCAACCCAATTCGTGTGCGGTCCGGGCGATGTCGGCCGGGGCCGCCCGACTGGCCAGGACGTCGATCTCGCGGGACTTGGAGATATCCCAGTTCTGGCAGAACTTGCACGCCAGGTTGCACCCGGCGGTGCCGAAAGACAGCGTCGCCGAACCTGGCAAGAAGTGGTTGAGCGGCTTTTTCTCGATCGGATCGACACAGAATCCGCTAGAGCGTCCGTAGCTGGTGAGCTTCACTTGATCGTCAAATCGGCCGCGGACGAAACAC
>NZ_PDZR01000076.1 GCF_002891535.1 Methylocella silvestris
CCCTCGGGCTTGGCGTCGACGTGCGCGTGATCGGCCGCGTCGGCGGGCGCGTCACAGCCGCCGTGACCCTCTCGCTGATCCTGCTGCTCTGCATCAGCCTCGGCATGATCTACGGCTTAAGGCTCGGATGAGAGTGGGAAAACCGATACGGCGAGGCCGCTCTTGATAGGGGCCTTGATAGTCGAAAACAAACATCATTGTGAGATGGACTTGCCCCGGAAAAATGGAGAGGTTTCCTGAGATTTGAAAGGAAACCGCGATGGGGAAGCAGCAGCGCCGTTTCACGGCGGACTTTGAAAAGGAAGCTGTGCGGCTGGCGACGACCAGCGGTC
>NZ_PDZR01000077.1 GCF_002891535.1 Methylocella silvestris
TTGTGCCGCTGCCGCAGAAGGGATCAAGAATAATGTCGCCGCGCTGCGTCGCGTCGAGGATCGCGTCGGCGACCATCGCGATTGGCTTGACGGTCGGGTGAACATCGAGGCCGCGCGTTCGGCCGCGCCGGGCGAAAGCGTTGGCGCCCGGGTAATTCCAGACATTCGTCCGGTTTCGACCGAATTTGCTGTCAATCGGCATTGAACTGGGGCTCTGACTCAATTTTGATGAAGTTTGGGCGCCGGCTGGCATTGGTTTCATCAAGGAATCAACGCCATGCGAAGTCTCCGCCCCTCGGCTTTCGTGCCGCCCGGTT
>NZ_PDZR01000078.1 GCF_002891535.1 Methylocella silvestris
TCGAGAAAATGGCGGCCGCCGGTCCCGTGCCGGACGAACTTTCCATCGACTCAAGCCACGTCAAGGCGCATCGCTCGGCGAGCGGTTCAAAAAGGGGGAATTCGCCGAGGCCATTGGCCGTTCGCGCAGCGGAAGAACCAGCAAAATCCATGCTTTGGCCGATGATCGCGGCAGACCGGTTGTCAATCGGCATTGAACTGGGGCTCTGACTCAATTTTGATGAAGTTTGGGCGCCGGCTGGCATTGGTTTCATCAAGGAATCAACGCCATGCGAAGTCTCCGCCCCTCGGCTTTCGTGCCGCCCGGT
>NZ_PDZR01000007.1 GCF_002891535.1 Methylocella silvestris
GGCCTCGGAGGAGCCTGCTCGGGGGCTGGCGCAAGGGCTGGCGCAGGGGCAGGCGGAGAGCGGCTTGGCCAACGGGCGGAAGACGGAGCCCCCCGCCGCGCTGGCGGGTTAGCATTGTCTGCCTTCTGCGCGTGGGCCGCGGCTTGACGCCGCGCCCGCGCCGACGCCTTGTGCCGAAGGCGCATCCTCTGCGAAAACACCGTCGGCGCAGAGCATGACGCCGAACGCCCGCTGATCGCGCCTCAGAAAGCAAATAATCCATGCCGCTAACCGTCGCCGTCCAGATGGACCCGATCGAAAAGGTCAATATCGCCGGCGACACGACGTTCGCCCTGATGCTGGAGGCGCAGGCGCGCGGCCATCGGCTGATCTATTATACGCCCGACAAGCTTTCCTTCTCGGACGGGCGCGTCATCGCGCTGGCCTGCGCTGTGGCGGTGAGGGATATCGCGGGGGATCATTTCACGCTTGGCGAGGAACGGGCCGTCGATCTTGCCGGCGTCGACGTCGTACTGCTGCGCCAGGACCCGCCCTTTGATCTTGCCTATATCACCTCGACGCACCTCCTTGAAATGCTGCCGCCGCGCGTCCTTGTCGTCAATGATCCGGCCAGCGTCAGGAACGCTCCGGAAAAGCTGTTTGTCATGAAATTCCCCGAATTGATGCCAAAGACGCTGATCTCGCGCGACAAGAAGGCCATCGAGGAATTTCGCGAGGCGAATGGCGAGGTGGTGATGAAGCCGCTTTACGGTCATGGCGGCTCCGCCGTCTTCAAGGTCGCGCGGAAGGATCCCAATTTCGGCTCGCTGTTCGATCTGTTCACGGCGACTTTTCGTGAGCCCTGGGTCGTGCAGCAGTTCCTCCCCGCGGTCAGCCGCGGCGACAAGCGCATTATCCTGATCGATGGCGCCGCGCTTGGGGCCGTCAATCGCGTGCCGGCAGAAAACGACATCCGGTCCAATATGGTGCGCGGCGGCGCTGCGGCGGCGACCGAATTTACGCCGCGCGAGCGCGAGATCTGTGCGGCGATAGGTCCGGAACTTAAGCGGCTTGGCCTGATTATTGTCGGAATCGACGTCATTGATGGGCATTTGACCGAAATCAACGTCACCTCTCCTACGGGCGTCCGGGCGATCAGGCGGGTCGGAGGTCCAGATCTCGCCGTAGCGGCATGGGACGCGATCGAGGCGAGACGGCATGCGAAAACCGCTATAGTCTCGCCAGAAGCCGGGGCGGGCGCGCACGGCTCTGGCGAAGATCGCGCTGCAGCCTCGCGCCCATGATGTCGAAAAGAAGCAGCTCTTTCGGATCGACGTCAGCCTCGGAAGACCTGGAATAACGTCGTGTTTTTCGGATTGATTCAATTCAACCCATCAATCTGATCTAATCGGAATGTTTGACGGCATGCTCGAGACGATTTCCCCAACGAAGCGCAGACGCGCGTCCGGGCCGCCGCCCGGATCGCTTTTCGACCGCGCCGGCGTCCGCGCCGCGATCGCCGCCGTGCATCACGACGGGCAGGTCGCTGACGAATCGCCGCGCGCGGCGGTCCTCTCGATCCTGCGCGCGGCGCTCGACAGCGGACGCGCCCGAGCGCGCGCCGCTCTTGAAGCCAAGGGGCGGGGCCTCGTTTGCGCCGGGCAGCTCGCCCAAATCGAAGACGAGATGATTGGGGCAATCTATCATTATGTGGTGACCTATCTTCATCCGCCGATAGCAGGCGCGCCGGCAAAGCCGTTCGCGATCGCCGCGGTCGGGGGCTATGGCCGCTCGACCCTGGCTCCGGGCTCAGACATTGATCTGCTTTTTCTTCTGGACAAGGAGCCCGGCGCGCGCTGCCAGGCGATCGTGCAGTCAATCCTCTACATCCTGTGGGATCTCGGACAGAAGATCGGCCACTCGGTCCGCTCCATCGAGGAATGTCTTGAGGAGGCCCTTGCCGATTTTACCGTGCGGACCGCTCTTCTCGAGGCCCGCTTGCTGGTCGGCGACGGCGCGCTATTCGAGACCATGCGGACGCGCTTCGAGCGTGAGATCGTGCATGGCGCGGGCGCCGAATTCGTCGCCGCCAAGCTGGCTGAGCGCGACGCCCGCATCGCCCGAGCCGGCCGTTCGCGCTATCTCGTCGAGCCCAATGTCAAGGACGGCAAGGGCGGCCTGCGCGACCTCAATACGCTGTTCTGGATCGCGAAATATGTCTACGAGGTGCGCGAGGCGTCCGAACTCGTCGCTGCCGGGCTGTTTTCAAAGGCGGAATATCGCCTGTTCTGCCGCTGCGAGGATTTTCTCTGGCGGGTGCGCTGCCATCTTCATTTCATGACGGGCCGCGCCGAGGAGCGGCTGAGCTTCGACCTGCAGCTGCCAATCGCCGCGCGGCTCGGCTATTCCGAGCGCGTCGGCCTTGCCAGCGTCGAGCGCTTCATGAAGCATTATTTTCTGATCGCCAAGGACGTCGGCGACCTCACCGCCATCGTCTGCGCCGCGCTTGAGGAGCGTCAGGCCAAGCCGATGGCCATGCTCGACCGCTTTGGCCCCTTCCTGCCGCCGCCGGCCTCGATCGCGGCGGGCGATTTCGCCATCGACAATGGCCGCATCACCGTTGCCGGGCTCGAAGCCTTTGAAACCAATCCAGTCAACCTCATCAAACTGTTCTGGGTCGCCGACCGCAACGGGCTCGCCATTCACCCCGACGCGACGCGTCTCGTCACGCTCTCGCTGAAGCGCATCGACGCCAAGCTTCGCGCCGACCCCGAAGCCAATCTGCTGTTTCTCGACATTCTGACCTCGCGCAACACGCCGGAGATCGTGCTGCGTCTCATGAACGAGGCGGGCGTCCTTGGCCGTTTCGTGCCGGATTTCGGCCGGATCGTCGCTCTGATGCAGTTCAACATGTACCATCATTATACGGTGGACGAGCATCTCCTGCGCACCGTCGGCAATCTCGCCGACATGGAGCAGAACCGCTATTCCGGCGAGCATCCCCTGGCGAGCGAGATGTTGCAGGCGATCAACAACCGGACCGCCCTGATCGTCGCCTCGTTTCTGCACGATATCGCCAAGGGCCGCGTCGAGGATCATTCCATCGCCGGGGCGCGGGTCGCGCGCGAGGTCTGTCCGCGGCTCGGCTTGAGCGACGCCGAGACGGAAACCGTCGCGTGGCTGATCGAGAATCATCTTGTCATGTCTGATACGGCGCAGCGTCGCGATCTTGGCGACCGGCAGACGATCGTGACCTTCGCCAAAAAGGTGCAGACGCTCGAACGGCTGAAAATGTTGTTCATCCTGACGGTTTGCGACATCAGGGCGGTCGGTCCCGGAGTCTGGAACCATTGGAAGGCCGAGCTGATGCGCACCCTCTATTGGGAAACCGAGATGATGCTCGCGGGCGGTCATTCGACCATCGACCGGAGGCGCAGGGTCGCGCAGGCTCAGCTTGAGCTGCGGCGGGCCCTGCCGAATTGGTCGGATCTGGATTTCGAGGCTTACGCCCAGCGCCATCCGCCGGCCTATTGGCTCAAGGCCGACCTCAACCAGCAGATCCTGCACGCCAAGCTGCTGAACATGACGGAGGTCGAGATGCGCGCGCCGGTGACGCATATCGACATCGAGCCGCTGCGCGGGGTCACCGAACTGACCGTGATCGCTCCGGATTCGCCGCATCTCCTGTCGATCATCGCTGGCGCCTGCGCCGCCTCGTCTGCCAATATCGTTGACGCGCAGGTGTTCACGACGACTGACGGCATGGCGCTCGACACCATCGTCGTATCGCGCGAATTCGATTTCGACGAGGACGAGCTGCGCCGCGCGAGCCGCATCGCCTTTGCAGTCGAAAATGCGCTCGCCGGGGAAATCACCCTCGCAGATATGGTCGCCGCCCGCGTGAGTTCGTCGGCGGCGCGGCAGCAAACCTTCAAGGTGCATCCCGAGGTTACGATCGATAATTCGCTCTCGAGCCGATTTACCGTCATCGAGGCCTCCGGCCTCGACAGACCAGGGCTACTGTTTGATCTCACGACGGCGATTTCGGAGCTCGACCTCAATATCGTCTCGGCGCATATCGCGACCTTCGGCGAGAAAGCGGCCGACGTCTTCTATGTGTCGGATAATGAGGGGGCGAAAATCACCGTGGCGGAGCGGCAAGAGGCGGTCCGCCGCAAGATCCTTCCGATATTCGATCAACCCAAAGGCGAATCTGGCGCGAGGCCTGCTCGCAGATAGTGTTTTTTGGCGGCGCAAGGCCGCGTCCGTCTCTAGTTAATTCAAGGCGCCGCGAAAAACTTGATTTTTGCGTCCGCAGAACTGATATCCGAACTGCCTTAAGCTTCAAAAGAATGAGTCATGAACGATATAAAGAACGCGGAAAACGGTCCCGGCGAAGCAGACGCGCCCCAGGGGCCGTCCCAGGAGCCAGATCCCTTCGTGGTGCTCGAGAACCTTCAGGCCGAGAATACGAGCCTCAAGGACAAGCTCCTGCGCACACTCGCCGATATGGAAAACCTGCGCCGTCGCACCGAAAAGGAAGTAGCCGACGCGAAAACCTATGGCGTCACGGCGTTTGCCCGCGACATGCTGACGTTTGCCGACAATTTGCATCGCGCTCTCGCCAATGTTCCGGCGGAGGCTCGTGCCAGGGCCGACGCGGCGGTGCAGACCCTGATCGAGGGGCTGCAGCTGACCGAGCGCGACTTCGCCTCTCGTCTCGAACGCTTCGGCGTCAGGAAGGTCGATCCGGCCGGCCAGAAATTCGACCCCAATCTACATGAGGCCCTGTTCGAGCAGCCTGATGAATCCGTGCCGAACGGAACGGTGACGCAGGTGATCGAACCCGGCTATGTGATCGGCGAGCGGGTGCTTCGTCCGGCGAAAGTCGGGGTGTCGCGCGGCGGGCCGAAAGGTTAGGCGTCGCGATCGGCGCGTGTGGCTGCGTTCTCTCGTCAAATTGAATGAAGGCGCGCCGCGCCCAAAGGCAGGAATTTGCGGGCCCTTTTTTGCCCCGCGCGATCTTTTGGTCATCCGTAATTGTGTTTTCGGCGTCGATCGGCGCTTTTTTGGCGCGATTTGATTATTTCGCGTCCTTTCGCCGAAGCGCCCGCGCGGGGGCGGAGGAGCCGTGATATTGACGCCATCCCAAGTTTCGGCAAAGCATTCGCAACGCATGCATTTGCTGGATACCGAGCTTGCTGGGGCCTATAGTCCCGGACGGCGGCGGGATCGCGATTGCTATTGATCGACAGCAACGTGGCGCGCATAGGATAGGGCGTCCGCGCTTGAGGACAAGGGTTTTCGAACCGGGATTTGTTTGCCCCTCGTCTTTGATGGCAGTCGGTGTCCGACCGTGATGGCCTTGCGCATTGGTCGCCCGCCCGAAACGGCAAAAGCCCGCGCCCGACTTGACCGAAAACAGACGCCGTGGGGCTGCCACGCCCAGAATGGTTCTTGCATGGCGGAGGCCGCTGTGTTCGTTACCCGACGGTGTCATAGGGATTTAGGCGATGCAGAGATGACCGCGGAGTCGATTGTATTCGTCTGGGAAAATTTCGGTCCCATCCATTCCGACCGCTGCGACGCAGTGGCCTCGCGCGTGGGCGGAGGGCGCAAAGTCATCGGGCTTGAGCTTGGAGGAAACAGCCAAGTTTATGAATGGAATTCCGAGTCCGGAACAAAATTCAAAAAGAAGACGCTGTTCCACGGCAAGAAAATTGACGAAGTTTCCTTCCTGCGAAAATTTTACGCTCTTGCCCGAGCCTGTTTCGCGTTGCGCCCGGCGGATTTTTTTTTCTGCCACTATGAATCGCCCTTCATCTTCCTGACCGCGGCGCTGCTGCGACTGACAGGAAGCCGCGTCTTCGTCATGAATGATTCGAAGTACGACGATTATCGCCGCTACGTCGGGCGCGAACTCATCAAGAAGATGTTCTATCTACCCTATGCGGGGGCGGTCGCCTCGGGCACGCGCGCCGCTGATTACTTCCGCTTCCTTGGCCTGTCCGAGAAGCGGATCGTCCTGAATTACGATACGCTCTCGACCGACCGGATCAGGAGTCTTGCGGGCGTCGATCGCGCGCCGGGCGGCCCGCCCTTCGCGGCGCGCCATTTCACCATCGTCTCGCGCATGGTGCCGAAGAAGAACCTCTCCATGGCGCTCAACGCTTACGCGCTCTATCGCGCCGCAGCGGCGCGCCCGCGCCCGCTGCACATCTGCGGCTCGGGACCGCTCGAGGCCGAATTGCGCGAGGAAGCCGAACGGCTCGACCTGTCGGACAGCGTGGTCTTTCGCGGTTTTCTGCAGATCGAGGAAGTGTGCCCGATCCTTGGCAAGACTCTCGCTCTGATCTTGCCGAGCACGCAGGAGCAGTTCGGCAATGTGGTGATCGAGGCGCAGGCGATGGGACTGCCGGTCATCGTCTCCGAGAATTGCGGCGCGCGCGACCTTCTCGTGCGCAGCGGCGTCAATGGCTTCGTGATCGAGCCAGACAATCCGGAGGGTCTTGCCTATTTCATGGGGCTGATCGATGGCGACGAGGCGCTGTGGCGGCGCATGGCGATTGCGACGGCGCCATTTTCGGCCCTCGGCGACGCCTCGCGTTTCGCCCAGGCGATCATCGATCTTACGGGCGATTGCGTTGCTGGCCTCGCGCCCATAAATGAGCCGCCGAAAACCTCGATCGCGGATCGGCTCTAAGCCGCCAGCCCATATCGGCGTTCGCCCGGTCAGTCCGCTGCCGGAATGGTCGCGGCCAGAAGGACGCTGAGCCAGTCAAGGCAGAGCTGCAGTCGGCGCGAGAGATGACGCCGATGTGAGTATAAAAGCGCCATCGGCATCGGCGCCGCGCGGTAGGACGGCATGATGTCGGCAAGCTGTCCCGCCGCCAGCTGATCTGCCACATCATAGGCGGGAATCTGGATGACGCCGAGGCCGGCGAGAGCGCAGGCGATATAGGCCTCGGCGCTATTGACCGTCACGCGCCCGCGCATCGGCGTTGTGCGGATCTCATGACCCTCGACCCATTCAAAATCGGCAACCCGCCCTGTCGATGGCGAGGCGTAGAAGACAGCCCAATGATTTTCGAGGTCGGCGGGGGTCCGAGGGGCGCCAAATCGTTGAAGATAGGCGGGGCTTGCCGTGTTGATCAGGGGCAGGTCGCCGATACGGCGGGCGATCAGGCTTGAATCCGTCAAATCCCCTACACGCAGCACGCAGTCGACGCCGTCCTCGACAAGATTCACGGCGCGGTCGGTCACCCCGAGTTCGATATTGATTTCGGGGTAGCGCGCAAGAAAGTCAGGCAGCGCCGGGGCGATGATCCGCCGGCCAATGCGGCCTGGCGCATCGATCCGGATCGTGCCGCTCGGGCTGACGGACGTCTGCCGGAATAAATTCTCGGCTTCTTCGACGTCGGCGATCAGGCGTAAACAGCGCTCGTAAAAGGCCTCGCCATCCTGCGTCGGGGAGACTTTGCGCGTCGTTCGGTGGAGCAGGCGCGCGCCAACCCGGATCTCCAGATCCTGGACGGCGGCCGACAGGGAGGAGCGCGGAAGCCTCAGCGTTTCGGCGGCACGGGTAAAGCTCCCGCAATCCACCACGCGCGTAAAAATTTGAAAAAGGTCGATGCGGTCCATGTTGTCAGGCGCAGTCCGGCGTCATTGTTCGGATTTTCTGACATGTGACGTCAAGTTTTACGACTTTATACAGAAATTATAGACGCTATCTTGTGCGCCGTCCAGGGGCGATCGGCTCTTGGCTGAAAGGGAAACGGCATGGCGGATCACAGCATCAGGGGTAAGACAGTTCTCATCGCCGGCGGCGCAAAAAATCTCGGCGGCCTGATCGCACGGGATCTCGCCGCGCATGGCGCGCAGGCGATTGCAATTCACTACAACAGCGCCGCGACAAAGCGCGCTGCCGATGAAACCCTCGCCGCCGTCAAGGCCTCGGGCGCCGCGGCGGCGGCGTTTCAGGCTGATCTGACAACGGCGGCCGCGGTGACCAAGCTGTTCGACGACGTCAAGGCGGCCGTCGGCAAGCCGGATATCGCCATTAACACGGTCGGCAAGGTCTTGAAGAAACCCTTCCTCGAGATCACGGAGGCCGACTATGACGAGATGACGGCGGTGAACTCGAAAACAGCGTTTTTCTTCCTCAAGGAGGCTGGCCGCAACCTCAACGACAACGGCAAGATCGTTACGCTGGTGACCTCGCTGCTCGGCGCCTATACGCCTTTTTACGCGGCTTACGCCGGGACCAAGGCGCCGGTCGAACATTTCACCAGAGCGGCGTCCAAGGAATTTGGCGAGCGGGGCATTTCGGTGACGGCGGTCGGCCCCGGCCCAATGGATACGCCGTTTTTCTACCCCGCCGAAGGCGCCGATGCGGTCGCCTATAATAAGTCGGCGGCGGCGCTTTCCAAATTCTCCAAAACGGGGCTGACCGACATCGAGGACATTGTCCCCTTGATCCGCTTCCTCGTCTCCGAGGGCTGGTGGATGACGGGCCAGACCGTGCTGATCAACGGCGGCTACACAACCAAATAGCCGCGACGAGCGGCTCGTTCAGCTGTGCCGGGGAAGCATCGTTGCGCGCCATGTTCGCCCGTTCATCGAAAAGCGCCGCATTTGCACACGGACCCGTGGCGCCAAGGCGGATCTGGAGAGCGGTGGGAATTGCGCACCGTTTCGGCGCCCACGCAGGGCGCAGCTCAGCCACGAGCTTTTGCATCATCTGTTGCTAGCGGGGCTTTCGGCCGGCGTCGCGCGGGCTTGCGCCGGATCGACATTGCATCGCATCAAGAGCGGGGATAGCCGGTCGATGCTGCGGCGCGCGGTCGTGCCGCATCCCGCTTTTGGCGGAGCCTGCGGATAAATTTTCCGTCCGATGAACCGGTCGGCTTCGCCGACTAAATCTGCGGCGCCGTCCAGCGTACGATCTGGCGCATGACCTCGGCCGTCGCGGCGTTCAGCGCGGCGACGATGGTCGCGCCGTCATTGGCGGGCGCCGGGGCGGTCGCGGAGAATATCTTCCCGGCCACAATGCGGCCGGCGCCGCCAACGATCTGCGCCGAGATTTCGACGAACACCGCGCCGCGGCCCGCCACATATTCGAATCTGCGGATCTGGCTGCGCAATTCATAATCGGCGGACATGCCGGGCGCCACCACGGCGCGAATCAGACTGGCGTTCTGAAAAGTCGCGATGAGTTTGGCCTGTAACAGCGCCGGCAGCTGATCGGCCCAGGCGGCGCCCGTCAGCAGGGCGATCTGATCCTCTCCGACGCGGACGACGATCCGGTTGGAATCGACCGGCGGCAGCGCCGTTGGGGCGGCGATGGCGATCTGTCCGCGGCGCGCCTGCTTCGCCGAAAACCCGCTCGCGGCGGAGTCGAGATTGAAGGTCGCCGGCGGCGCGGAGGCGCAGGCGGCCGGCAAAACGCCAACCGAGACGAGCGCGGCCAGCCGCGCCAGCCGCGCGCAAACCGTAGGGCGGCGCGCCTCTGATCTGGTGAAAGTCATGCGTCCATCGGCAAGGTAAAGGGAAAGCCCGTTATAGGCGCCAAAGACATCATCGACGATTAACGCGCCCCTGAATATTCCGGAATCTGCTGTTTCCTGCCGAAGATGAATTGCTGCGGATTCTGCTCGATCGAGCGGATCGCCTGATTGAGCAGATCGAGCGTCTTGCGGCCGTCGGTCGCCAGCGCTTCATATTGGCGCAGGCCCGACCCGCTGAAGCGGGCCAGATTGCCGCCAATATCCTTCCAGCGGGCATTGACGTCGTCGGCGAGCTTGCGGATCGAGCGCGCCGCCGCGGCGATCTCCTCGAACACGCCCTTGTTGTCTCCCGTCGCAAGGAAGCCGTTCAGATTGGTCAGCACGCTGTCGACCTTATCAGCCGCGGCGTTGAGCTTGCCGGACATTTGCGCGAAATCGGTGACGATCGTCTTCACCTGCGCCGGATCGACCGCCTTGATGACATTATTTGCGCCATCAGCGAGCGTTTCGAGTTTCGCGGTCAGCGGCTTGATGGCGCGGCCGACATCGGCCATGGAGCCGAGAAAATCCTTCAAACCGTCGGAATTGGCGGCGAGCGCATCGGAAAATTTCTCGATATTCTTGACCGAAGCGGTGATCGAGCCGGAGTTTTCGTCGAGCACCTTGTTGGTCCGGTCAAGAAACTCCGTCGCTTGCCCGGCGATCTTGCGCGCGCTCTCGATCAGATCCTGGAAATCGGAGCGTTCGGCGATGATCGTGGGCGGCGCCCCGTCCGGGCCGGGCTCGAGCGTCTTGGCGTCCTCCGAACCGCCGGAGAGCGCGACATTGGCGACGCCGGTGAGGCCGGTGGTCTCAAGCCGCGCCTTGGTGTCGACCCGGATCGGCACGCGGGCGTCAATCTCGATCAGCGCATAGACCTTTCCCGGACTGTCGGGAACAAAGTCGATCTTGGTCACGCCGCCGACCCTCACTCCGTTGAAAAGGACGGCCGCGCCGCGCAAAAGACCCGACACCGATCCGGTAAAAACGACCCTGTAGACGTGCTGGCCGCCGGCCTTCTCCCCGCCCGAGAACCACAGGACGAAGGCGAAGGCGGCGGCGACCACCGCGAGGGTGAAGCCGCCGATCAGAGCGTAATTGGCCCTTGTTTCCATCGAGACGCCTTGTCCTGTTCCTTAGAGCCGCGCCGAGGATTGCCCACCTGAGGGAGCCCCGCTGGCCTTGAGCATATTCCGATCAGGTTGATAAAATTGATCGACAAGAAAACGCTCAAGCTTTTGAATCCGGACCGATTTCTTTCGACCGAATGGTTTTACGCGGTCGCAAAGCGGCCTATTGCCGATCTCCCTGCGCCGTTTTTCCCATCGTGGACGCGCTGAGCTGGCGCGCCCGCTTGCCGTGAAAATATGCCCTGAGCCAGGGATGCTCCGACGCGAGCATTGTCTCGATCGGCCCCGTCTCGATCACCCTTTTGTCGGCAAGGGCGGCGATGCGATCGCAGACCGAATAGAGGCTGTCGAGGTCATGCGTCACCATAAAGACCGTGAGCCCGAGAGTCTTTTGCAGGGTCGTGATGAGATCGTCAAATTCGGCCGCTCCGATCGGATCGAGGCCGGAGGTCGGCTCGTCGAGAAACAAAAGCTCGGGATCGAGCGCGAGCGAACGCGCCAGCGCCGCCCGCTTGATCATGCCGCCCGACAATTCCGACGGAAATTTGTCCGCGGCGTCCGGCGGCAGACCGACAAGCTCGATCTTGAGCATGGCAAGATCGTCGGCAAGACGGCGGGAGAGGTTCAGATGCTCTCGCATCGGCACCTGAACATTCTGTTTCACCGTGAGAGCGGAAAACAGCGCGCCCCCCTGAAACATCACTCCGATGCGGCGCTCCAGCGCGTCGAATTCGACACGGCTGACCTTGTCGAGATCGGAGCCGAACAATTCGATTTTGCCGGCGCGTTTCGGGATGAGGCCAAGGATGGTCCGGGTCAGCACGGATTTTCCGGTGCCGGAGCCGCCCACGAAGCCCAGGATCTCGCCGCGCCGCACATCGAGGTCGAGCCCGTCGAGAACAAGTTTTTCGCCGAAGCCGACGACAAGACCGCGCACGCTGATCGCGATCTCCGGCGCCGCGGCGCGGGGATTGGCGCGGCTGCGCTTTTTTGGCGCAGGGGCGACTTGCGGCGCGGGCGGCGGAGACGGAGTCTGCATCTGGCCGCCTAAAACCGGATCGTCGCGAAGAAGACGGCGAACAGCCCGTCGACGACGATCACCATGAAGATCGATTTCACCACCGAGGCCGTCACCTGGCGGCCGAGCGATTCGGCCGAGCCCGCGACGGCGAGCCCCTCCATGCAGGCGATGAGGCCGATGATGAGCCCCATAAAAGGCGCCTTGATGAGGCCGCTGAGGAAGGTGCGCAGCGCGATCGCCTCGGGGAGCAAGGCGACGAAGCTTTTCGGCGTGATGCCGCCATAGAGCCAGGAGACGAGCATGCCGCCGGCGAGCGCCGCCATGTCGGCGAGGAAGGTCAACAGCGGCAGGCTGAGGATGAGGGCGAGGATGCGCGGCGCGATCAAGACGTCGATCGGGCGCAGCCCCATCACGATGAGCGCGTCGATCTCCTCCCGCATCTTCATCGAGCCGAGTTCGGCGGTGATCGCCGAGCCGGAGCGGCCGGAGATCATGATCGCGGTCAGCAGCACGCCCAATTCGCGCAAGATCAGAATGCCGATGAGATCGACGACGAGGATCGTCGCGCCGAACCGCCGCAACTGGAAAATGCCCTGCTGCGCGACAATCGCCCCGACAAGAAAATTGATGAGGACGATGATCGGAACGCCGCGCAGGGCGATCGTCTCTATCTGGGCGACGAGGGCCGTGCCGCGGAAATGGGCCGGCTGGATGACGCTCTTGCCGATGGAGGCGACAACCTCGCCGAGAAATTCGACGCCGCGATAAACGTCGCGCCCCGAGGCGACGACGCTTTCGCCGACGTCGGCCAGCAGCGTCACGATGTAGAGGCCCTTGCGCCCGGGCGGTTGTTCGAAGCTGCGGAAATGGGCTTCCTTGAGCAGAATGTCGATTTCCGGCCGCCCGCCGGCGAAATCGGCCGAAACGCCTTTGGCGTCGAGCTGCTGCCGGGCGCCGTCTATCAGCCACGCCCCGGCGGTGTCCATGCGCTGGACGCCGGCAAGGTCGAGTATGGCGTGCTTAACGCCGGCGCCGGCGTCGACCAGCGCCTGCGCGCCCTCCTCGATGTCGGCGCAAGCGTCAAGCGTCCAATGGCCGGCGAGTTTCAGGCGAACGCCCTCGTCAGAGGGTTCGCTCGAAAATGTCGGGCCTTGCGCAACGTCCAATGTCAGCTCCAGGAGTCAGGCTGCAAGCGTCGAGCTCGGCGCGGAACCCGCGCGCTAATGGATGTAGCCGTCAGCCGCGGCGAAGTCGAGGCGAGCGCCGGCGGCCCTCACCTGCCGTGATAGAAATGTCGCTTGAAGGGGCAATCTCCAGCCTCCGCTTGTAACCGGTTGCAGAAGGGTCGTTCCAGGTCTTAGCTTTTGTCGTGCGAATTACCGTTGAAGCTTAGTTTCAGGTGCGCGCGTGTCGAAGAGAAGTCGGAGTGGGGGGCGGCGTGCGCCTCACGCGTTGACGCGTTATCGCCTTGGGGCCGATCGCTGTCTGGCGTTCGTCGCGCTGCTGGCTTTTGTTCTTGCCGCCTTCAACCCGTGCTGCCGCACGCAAGTCACATCCGCCTCCTTCGATGCAGGGCTCCAGACGGCGCTTGGTCCTGCGGCGCATGTCGCTCTCTGCGCCGGCGTAGCCGGCGACAAAAAGCGTCAGTCGGGCGACGACCAGCAGCCTTGCGATGGTCCCTGCTGTAGCCTGTCGCAAAACGACGCACTTCTCGCCGTGGCCGCGAGCGAAGCGGATTATCCGGGGGATGCTGCGCCCTCGCCTGTTCTGCGCCCCGCCAGCCATATAATCGTCATCGCGGCTGGACCGGTCGTTGGCCGACCACGCGGGCCTCCGTCGATCTGAAAATGCGCCGCCGGCGCCGCCCCTGACGGGACGCCGGCCTCTTCGCTTTTCATTTCTCGAGGCTGTCCATGACTTTGAACGCTTTTCTGGCGCGCGCCTGCGCGATCGGCGCTGCGGCCTTTGCCGCTGGCGTAACTCCCGCTCTCTCTCACGTCGTCGTCGGCGATCGCTTCTTTCCGGCGACGCTGCTCATCGACGATCCTGGCGTCAACGACGAATTATCGCTCCCGACTTTCGCCTACCTTACAAATCCGGATGGATCGCAGACCAATGTGTTCTCGTTCGAATATGACAAGCGCATCACGCCGGCGCTTGGCATTTCGATCGAAGACGGATTCATTCATCAGAACAACCCGCGGGCGAACGGCTGGGACAATCTTTCGACGTCGCTCAAATACGTCCTTTTTATCAACCCCGAGCATGAATTTATGCTTTCCGCCGGCGTTGAGTTCGAGTGGGGACACACTGGCGCCGCCGGCGTCGGCGCGGAGGCCTTCACAAGCTGGTCGCCGCAAATCTTTTTCGGCAAGGGATTTGGCGATCTGCCGGCAAGCCTTAACGCGCTGAGGCCGTTCGCGCTGACCGGGCAGCTTGGCGTCGAGCTTTCGACCCATCCGATCTCGACGATCATCACGCGAAACTTCGAGACCGGCGACGTCGACATCGATGTCGATCAAGACCCGACCTTCTTCAACTGGGGTTTTTCGCTGCAATACAGTCTGCCCTATATGAACTCCAATATCAGCGCGATCGACAATGATCTTCTCAAGCGGCTCATTCCGCTGGTCGAGGTTTCTCTCTCAACGCCCGTGGCGAATATCGGACCGCCCGGTAGCGGCAACAGCCACGTCACGACAGGTCTCGTCAATCCTGGCGTTATTTATGTCGGGCAGACGTTTCAGCTCGGGCTCGAAGCGCAGCTGCCGATCAATTCGGCGAGCGGCAAGCATGTCGGCGTCATCGCGCAGTTGCATCTCTATCTCGATAACATCTTCCCGGATTCGATCGGCCGTCCGCTGTTCGACGGGCCGGCTTCTGCTTTTTAGGGGACGTCCATGCAAAAGTTTGTAAAACTGGGTCTTGTGCTTTGCCTTGGGCTTGGCGTCGCCGCGACCAACGCACATGCGCACGCCTTTCTCGACAAGGCCACGCCGCCGGTCGGGGGGACGGTTTCGACCGCGCCAACGGAGATACGGCTTGTTTTCAGCGAGCCAATTGTCCCCCAGTTCAGCGGATTGAGTCTGACGACGGCGGGCGGCGCTTCGGTCGCCACCGGCAAGCCGACGCAGCCGCCGGGCGACAAGGCGGTTCTGATCACGCCGATCGCCAATGCGCTGGCGCCAGGCGCCTACCAGGTTAAATGGCACGCCGTTTCGGTCGATACGCATCGGACGCAGGGAAGTTTTACTTTCTCTGTCGGCCGCTGAGCCGGAGCGGGCGGCGTGAGCGTCGAGGCTCTGCTTTTCGCCGCCCGCTGGCTCCATTTCGCCGCCCTTAGCCTTATGTTCGGCGCGCCGCTGTTCTGGTTCTACGCTTTTGCCGACCCATTGGCGGCGAGCCGCCTTTGGCCGAAAACATTTGCGGCGACGCGAAGGTTGCTTCGCGTCGCTGCGCCGGCCGCCACCCTTTCAGGCGTCGCCTGGCTTTGCGCCCTCATCGTCAATGCGGCGAGCGACCCTGCCGATCCGCAATGGGGCGCGCTGTTCGATTCTGAAACCTTGAAACTGTTTTTCCTTGAAACGGAATTCGGCGCGGCGGCTCTTTTGAGACTCGGCTTGCTCGCCGGCGCGCTCGCCCTCGCGATGCGGCCGAAGATGGGGCTCGCCGTCTTCGCCGCGTTCGGCGTCCTTGGCGCTCTGCTGTTCGTCAATCAGGCGTTTCTCGGACACGCGGCGCAAGGCGGCGCGGGATTTTATGGGGCTACGATGATCGCCGCCTACAGTCTGCATGTTCTTGGGGCCGGCGCCTGGATCGGCGGCCTCGCGCCGCTTCTATCCGCCCTGGCCGAAGACCGCGACGGCGGGGATAAAGTCCTTACCGCAAAGCTCGATGTGCTCTTGCGCTATTCCGCAATAGCCATGATGGCCGTCGCGGCGGTCCTTCTTGGCGGCGTCGCCAATATTGCATTTCGGTTGGGCAGATCCTTCCAGCGACTTTTCGAGACGCCCTATGGGGACATCCTGTGCGCCAAGGTCGCGATGGCGGTCCTTATGCTCGCCCTCGCATGCTTCAATCGGTTCGTGCTGACGCCAAGGTTTCAAGTTGCGGGGAAAGCCCAAGACGCGCCAGCTGGCTTTCTCATCGGCGCCATTGCAGCGGAGCTTATTTTGGGCTTCGCCGTGCTCGCAGCTGCGGCCATTCTCGGCGTGACCCCGCCGCCGCAATAATCAGCGCCGGCCGCAATTGCCGCGGCGCGCGGATTTTGCGATCAACGCTCATGGCAAACCCCGCGTCAAAACTCTCCGTCGCCGTCGAAAAATTTCCCATCGCCGGTAAATTCGTCATTTCTCGCGGGCAGAAGACGGAGGCCATCGTCGTCGTCGCGACGATCGTGGATGAACGCCACGCAGGGCAAGGCGCAAGGGGGCGCGGCGAATGCGTGCCCTACGGCCGCTACGGCGAAAGCGTCGAAAGCGTGCTGGCGCAGATCGAGGCCGTTCGCCCCGCGATCGAACAGGGGGCGGACTGCGCCGTGCTCGGCCAGCTGTTGCCGCCGGGAGCGGCGCGCAACGCGCTCGACTGCTCCCTTTGGGATCTTGCAGCCAAACGCAGCGGGCGCCGCGCCTTCGAACTTGCGGGCCTTGCCGCCCCTCGGCCGGTCGTCACCGCCTATACGATCTCGGTCGGCGAGCCGGACGAAATGGCGGCCGCCGCGGTCCGGGCGGCAGCGCGCCCCCTGCTTAAGATCAAGCTTGCCGGCGCGGGCGATCCGGCCCGCATCGCGGCCGTGCGCGCTGCGGCGCCCGAAGCGACGCTGATCGTCGACGCCAATGAGGCCTGGAGCGAAGAGGATCTTCCTGCCCATTTTGCAGCCTGCGAGGCGGCGCGGGTTGCGCTGATCGAGCAGCCGCTGCCGGCCGGACGCGACGCCGCGCTGGTCGGGCGCCCGCGCCGGATTGCCGTCTGCGCCGACGAGAGCGTCCACGCGCGGCAGGGTCTTGAATCGCTGCGCGCAAAATATGACGCAGTCAATATAAAGCTCGACAAGACGGGCGGCCTGACGGAAATGCTGGCGATGGCGGCGGAAGCCGAAGCGCTCGGCTTTCAAATCATCGTCGGCTGCATGGTGGGCACTTCGCTCGCCATGGCCCCGGCGCTTCTGGCCGCCGCGCGCGCCCGCTTCGTCGATCTTGACGGTCCCTTGCTGCTCGAGAGGGACCGGGTGGACGGGCTCGTCTACGAAGGCTCCGTCATTCTGCCGGCCTCAGCAGCCCTTTGGGGCTGAGGCGGCGCAGCGCAGCTTGGCTCGCTTCCACGCGCGCTGAGACGGCATTCCCTTGCGTCACGCCGCAGCGTTAAGCGCAGTCGCGCACAATTTAGCAGATAATATTCAATAATATATCCGTTCCGCAT
Organism: Methylocella silvestris; assembly: GCF_002891535.1. Taxonomy (GTDB): domain Bacteria; phylum Pseudomonadota; class Alphaproteobacteria; order Rhizobiales; family Beijerinckiaceae; genus Methylocapsa; species Methylocapsa silvestris_A. Next base: position 17,094 of record NZ_PDZR01000007.1, read on the forward strand.
AGAGCGTGGCGTAACGTCTTTGTCTCATGTTGCTGACCATTGAACAGGCTATCGGCTTATATTTCTGCTTTTACAGAAATTTAGTCAATCTTATCGTTCATTGGAGGCAAATATGCTGCGAATTAGATCGATCTATACATCTCTTTTACGTAGGGGAGGCGCGCTTGAGCCGCCGGCCCGGAGGCGAGGACGCCGCCGCCGCGCCATCGCCATCCTCGCCGCCGCCCCGCTGGCCGCCCTGGCCATTCATCCGTCCGGCGCAGCCCTGGCCGACGCGGTCGCAAAGCCCGTCATCATCAACAAGCCGTTCACGGCAAAGCCCGGCGACGTCTTCAGCCTTGCTGGCTCGGGCTTCGGTTCGACCCCGCGCGTTTATCTGAAGCCGCGCCGGCTGACGACGACCACGGAGCTGCCCGTCAAGACTGCGGACGACGCAACCATTGTCGTCGAAGTCCCCAAGGCGGCGGTCTTCGATGTCTATGAGGTGTGGGTTGCAAATGGCGCGGCGACCAGCCCGCATGTCCTCATCAATACGCCGCAGCCGCAGCATTTCGACAACCCCGAGATTGCCGCCGGCGCGCATTTCCGGATCTTCGGCCGCAATCTCCTGCTTGGGACGCTCGCGCCGACGGCGACGCTTGTGGACGTCGGCACGGGAGCGCAGATCAAGGCGGTCGTCGGCGTTTCGGCGAGCAATGCCTATATGCTCGACGTGACGCCGACCGGCGTTCTCGCCGGCCATGCCTACAAGGTTCTGGTTTCCAATGGCTATGCGAGCGCCATGAGCGAGGCGAGCGTTGCTGGCCACGCCGCGGGCGTCGACCGGTTCGCGATCGGGCAGCCATGGGCCTATGATTTCGTCACCGCCGACGGTCCCGGCTACAAGGCCGGCGTCAAGGGAACGAACCTCGCCGACCACCATGTCTTCAATGTGCGAACCGACGTCGTTCTGCCGACCTTGGCCAAAGGCGACGGAAAGACAAACGACGGACCGGCCATCCAGGGGGCGATCAACGTGGCGGCGCGTTACGGCGGCGTCGTCTATTTGCCGGCGGGAACCTATAATATCGGCTCCACCAGCATCAGTCTGACGTCCAACGTGGTGCTGCAGGGACAGAGCGCGTCAGCGACGAAGATCATCTACACGGCGACGAAGCCGGGGTTCATCATCGGCGCGGGCGCGTCAATGACCGGCTTCGTCGATCTCACCTTGCAAAATCAGGACAAGACGAGCACGACGACCAATCTTGGAACCTGGCAGCAGCCGGTCTCGAAGGTCATCATCCAGCGGGTTGTATGGGATCTCGGCACCGGATTTTCCATCAACCTCAAGGGCGATCGCATCGCCATCCTCAATTCAACATTCAAACAGGCGATCAACTCCTGGAACGGCAGCGGGGCGGGGGCGCTGCTCATCACCAACACCACCAATCTGACGCTCAAGAACAATACGATCAGATGGGCGAGCAATCAGAACGCCTTTGGGGATCTCGTCAACGCGATTTTTGAGAACAACCACTTCACGCGCAGCGCGTCGGATACGGTGGTCGCGGGGCCGGACCAGCTCTCCTGGCCGTGGATCGTCAGGCCGATCAGGCTGGGCGACGTGCTGTCGCGGACAGCCGCCGGCGGAAGGCAGGTCTCGCTGAACTTCGGCACAAATATCGTGTTTCAGAACAATATCTTCGACACCTCGGACGGCGTCATTCAATATAATGCGGGCGATGGCGAGACCATTCTGAACGAGGGCGGCGGCGGCTCGCCGCGCGAGGACTTCGGGACCGTCACCACGGCGAGCGCCGCGATCATCGCCGACGATTCGAAATGCTCTGGAGCCTGCACCTGGAAAGTCTACCCCAATTCGAAAGTCGTGATCGTCAGCGGCGCCGGCGCCGGTCAGTGGCGCAAGATAGCCGCGCAGAACGGCAACAGTTTTACCGTCGACCCGCCCTTCGACGTCGTCCCCGCCGCGGGGGATCATTTCACGATCTCCGCTCCGTCCTATGAAAACGCCCTTATCCGCAACAACACGATGGTCGGCAATCCGATAGGGATCGCCATGTATCATGGCGTCTTTCTCAACGTCTCCGTCGTCGGCAACCAGCTCACCAACAATGGCGGCATCTATCTCCTGCCGTCGCAAGCCAATCAGCGCGCGGGGCGGAACTTTTTCAATGTCGCGCGCAACATTGAAATCAACGGAAATGTCCTGAAAAATCTCAACGGCAACTATCCGTCATATGTCTCGATCGGCTTCGTCATGATGACGCAGAATGTGTTCTGGGGCAAAAGCGTGCTCGCCGCCGAGGTCCGCAACAATCAGATCACGGCGCGCAGCGGCACCTTTCCCTACACATTCGGGGAAGGCTACAATCACCTGACCTTCTATCAAAATCCGGGCGGCGGCGCCTATGTCGAGGAAGGGAATGGGGCCATGTGGGGAACTGTATGGCAGGGCAACAGCTGCGCCAATTGCGCGGTCAACTACAACCTTAGCACCGGAGCCATGGATACGACGATCTGGAACGCAAAGGCGACGAATTCACCTGGCTTCGTCTCCACGATCCTGAAAGACGTCACGATCGCAAACAGCACCAAACAGGCCTCGACGCGAACGCTTGTCGGCAAGGATTGACGCCCGTAAGGGCGCCACGGGTGGGGATAGCGCGTTGAGCGCTGTCCCCACAGCAGGGTCAGATCGTCTGATTATAGGCGCCGACTTCGGGATTCTCGCGCAAAATCCCGTCGACAGCGTGAAACATCTCGCGCATGCGCGCTTCCGAAACGGGGCTTTCGACGACGACGACAAGTTCGGGCTTGTTCGAGGAGGCGCGCACCAGCCCCCAAGTGCCGTCCTCGACAGTGACCCGGACGCCGTTGACGGTGACGAGGCTCTTGATTTTCTGGCCCGTCAACTTTGCGCCTTCGGCCTCAAGGGCGGAAAACCGGGCGAGCGTCTTTTCGACGACGCCATATTTCGTCTCGTCGTCGCAATGCGGCGACATGGTCGGCGAGCCCCAGGTTTTCGGCAGCGCCTCGTAAAGCTCTGACATCGACTTGCCGGGGTTGCGGTCGAGCATGTCAAGGACATGGATCGCGGTCAAAATCCCGTCGTCATAGCCGCGCCCGACCGGCGCGTTGAAGAAGAAATGGCCGGATTTTTCAAAACCCGCGAGCGCGCCAAGGTCGCTCACGCGCCGCTTGATGTAGGAATGGCCGGTCTTCCAGTAATCCGCCTTGACGCCGCGGCTTATGAGGTCCGGGTCGGAGGCAAAGAGGCCGGTCGATTTGACGTCAACGACAAAAGTCGCGCCGGGATACAGCTTGGAGAGGTCGCGCGCGAGCATCACGCCGATCTTGTCGGCGAAGATTTCCGCGCCCTTGTTGTCGACGACGCCGCAACGGTCGCCGTCGCCGTCAAAGCCGAGGCCGACATCGGCCCCCGTCTCCAGCACCTTGGCGGCCATGGCGTGCAGCATCTCAAGGTCTTCAGGATTTGGATTGTAGCGCGGGAAATTGAAGTCGAGGTCGACATCGAGCGGGATCACCTCGCAGCCGAGCTGTTCGAGGATCGCCGGGGCGAAGGCGCCCGCCGTGCCATTGCCGCAGGCGGCGACGACTTTCAGTTTGCGCTTGAGTTTCGGCCGGTTCGTCAGGTCGGCGGCGTAACGGGCGGGAAAGTTTTCGACAAAACGATAGGAGCCGCCGTCGGCGTAGCTATAGGCGCCGGCGAGAACGATCTCCTTCAGCCGGCTCATCTCGTCAGGCCCGAACGTCACCGGCCGCTGCGCCCCCATTTTCACGCCGGTCCAGCCATTGTCATTATGCGACGCCGTGACCATGGCGACGGCCGGAACGTCAAGTTCGAACTGCGCGAAATAAGCCATCGGCGACAGGGCGAGGCCGATGTCATGCACCTTCACGCCGGCCGCCATCAGTCCCGTGATCATGGCGAGTTTTATCGAAGAGGAATAGGAGCGGAAGTCGTGGCCGGTGACGAGCTCGGGCTTGACGCCCATCTCGCGCAGCAGCGTCCCAAGCCCCAGGCCCAGCGCCTGGACCCCCATCAAATTGATCTCCTTCTCGAACAGCCAGCGCGCGTCATATTCGCGAAAGCCGGTCGGCTTCACCATCGGCGTCGTCTCATAGGCGAGCGTATTGGGAAAGAGCTGCGGCGCGGGCTTTGGAAACATGAAGTCATCCTTTTTTGCCGCGCCGGGCGGGCGGCTGGCTTGCATAGGCAATGGCGATTAGCACAGCTACGACGACAGTTGAATGCGGCGAACGATCTCCTGACAGATGGCCGAAGGCAAGCGCCCGGAGCGCTCCGCAAGAGCCGCTTCCGGCCGCGGAGATCCGGGCAGCAAGATCTCCGGCGAAAAACGCTACTGGCCTAGCGGCAGAGGTTGCCGCGGGTCGCCGTAAAAATCGATTGTAAAAATGCGGGGCGTCTATTTTTGCCTGGCGATAATCTGACTTTTGATCTTGTCGTAGACGCCCTGCGGGATGATTTTCTTCTGCACCAGCTCGTCCTTGCCCTTATAGGGCCGGCCTTTGATGATGTCGGCGGCGCGTTTGTCGCCAATGCCGGGCAACGCCTGAAGCTCGGGCTCGCTGGCCGAATTGATGTCCAGCAGCGCGGCGGCCGGCGTCGCGGCCTTGGCGGGCGCCGCCGGTTTGGCCGGCGCGGCGGCGGGTTTCGCCGCGCTCGGGGCCGCGGGCGCGGCGGTCTGCGCATGGCCTGCGATTGGCAGGCTGGCGGCGGCGGCGAAAAGCAGGGCGTAAAGCAAATTGCGGCTGGCGTTCATGGAAGTTCCCCCGTGCAGGCATAATTGCCCGCGCCGGCGCGTCTTGAGGGCGCGCTGTGCGTCTGGAGGATGACGCAAATCGTTGAAACTACAACGCCGCCAGAGGGATGCGCGAAAATTTGATGACTTATTCCGCGGCGATCCGGCGATGTTCCTCGGCGGCGAGCCAGCGTTCGGCTTCGAGCGCCGCCATGCAGCCCATCCCAGCCGCCGTCACCGCCTGACGGTAGATGTCGTCGGTCACGTCGCCAGCGGCGAAGACGCCTGGAATGTTGGTCGCGGTCGAATTCGGAGCGGTCTGGATATAGCCGTTTGGTTTGATGTCGAGCTGGCCGGCGAACAGTTCCGAGGCGGGCTTATGGCCGATCGCCACGAAGACGCCATGCGCCTCGATTGGCCGGAGCGCGCCGGTGACGGCATTCTTCAAGGTGACATGGGTCACGCTGGGCGGATTGTCGGAGCCGTGGATCTCGTCCACGACATGATCCCAGATGATTTCGACATTCGGCCGTTTGAATAGGCGCTCCTGAAGGATGCGTTCGGCTCGGAAGGCCGAGCCGCGATGGACCACTGTCACCCGCGCAGCGAGATGGCTGAGGTACAAGGCTTCCTCGACCGCGGAATTGCCGCCGCCGACGACGATCACATCCTTGCCGCGGTAGAAAAATCCGTCACAGGTGGCGCAGGCGGAGACGCCATAGCCCTTGAAGGCGTCTTCCGACGGCAGGCCGAGCCATTTCGCCTTGGCGCCGGTGGCGATGATCAGGCTGTCGCAGACATAGGCCTCGCCGCTGTCGCCGAACAGGCGGAACGGCCGCCGGTCAAGCTCGACCTTGACGATATGATCCGAAACCATCCGCGCGCCGACATTTTCCGCCTGCGCGCGCATCTGCTCCATGAGCCATGGACCCTGGACCGGAGAGGCGAAGCCGGGATAGTTCTCGACGTCGGTCGTGATCATCAGCTGGCCGCCGGATTCGAAACCGGCGATCACCAGAGGCTCGAGCATCGCCCGCGCCGCGTAGATCGCGGCGGTGTAGCCGGCGGGGCCAGATCCGACGATGATGACTTTGGCGTGGGCGGATCGGGCGGCGGAGGAAGCGGGCATGGGGCGTCTCGATCGGGCGCGGCCAAACCGGCTCGCCTGCTAAATTTAAGCTTCCGGACCTCTGGCTGCAACTGCAGCATGATCTGGAAAGCGCGGGCGGCTGAAGAGCGCGCGACGCCCGCTTGCGCGAACGCGGCGCTCCGGTTCGAGATTGCCGTCAGTGCGGATTGGCGACGGGCTCGAGCGTGATGGCGCCGACGCCGGCCGAAAGGTTAATCCCGGATTCGACGCCGACCGACAGCGGCTGCAGGCTGATCGACCGATTGTTGCCGCCGACAAGCACATTGGCGGTCAGGCCGCCGCCGAACGAGGCGTTGCCCCCAGCGCCAACGAATTCGCCCGCCAGGGCGAAGGGCGGCACCGAGCGCCCGGCCGCGAGAACGGCCCAGGCGAATCGGCCGCCGGTGGTGAAGCCGATGTCGAGGCCGAAGCGGCGGATCGTTCCGACATAATATTCCGGCTGCCCGCGGCGGGGGCTGAACACGCAGGAAAGCGCCCGGCTGGACGTGACGATAAAGCCGACCCCGGCTGCGACATTGCATTGCAGCACGCCCGCGCGGGTGATGGCGGCGTCAGCGCCTCCAGCCGTGATTCCGACCATGGCGAGGCCGGCGGCGAGAGCCGCAAGAGATCCCCCAAAAACGTTCTTCATTATCTCTATCTCCAAGACGGGCCGGCTGCTTCGCGCTCAGGCTCTGGCCAGCGGCGCGTCGCAAACCGCGACATTGACAAAGCTGAAGTCCAGACCAAAACAACCCCGCGCGGCGAAAATGCCGATGGGGAAGCGATCTATAGCGATGCCGCAGTTGTTTCGCCAGCTTTCATCCTTTACCGGCGTCGGCCTTCTCGCGACGGCTCTCCACTATGGCGTTCTGATTGGGCTTGTCGAGGTTTGGCGCGCGCCCCCTCCGGCCGCCGCGGTGGCCGGCAGCGTCGCCGGAGCGGCGCTCTCCTATGTGTTGAACCGGCGCCATACGTTCCGCTCCGAGCGCCCGCACCGGCGCACCGGCGCGCGATTCGCGCTCGTCGCCCTCGGCGCGGCGGCGCTGACCTATGTGTTCATGTCGCTGTTCGTGAACGGTGCTGGGGCGCCCTATCTTGCCGCACAGGTCGTGACGACGGGCATCGTCGCCCTGTGGACGTTTCTGGCGCACAGGATCTGGACATTCGCCTAAGGGTCGCCTGAAGGTCGCAAATGCGGCGGCAGCGCGCGACGAGTTGCGCGCCAAACGGCGCCGGCAAAAGGGCGATAAGAGGCGTCCCCGATCAGCGCGAGCAGGTACGGCTGCGAAAGCTCAGTGCGCGGTCGCGTCCTGGCCTGGCGTGGCTGGCGCGGCGCCATCGACAGACGGAACATCGCGCGATTTCGCGCCAGCGTCCTGATACGTCGTTTCGTCGCGTTCCACATAATGCGGAACGGCGACGCTGCGGCCCGTCGTCAAATAAGGCGCCGCCGGGCCATAGGTGCGAACTTGAGCGATCGTCGCGCCGGAAAAGGCGCATGCGACCGCAAAGCCGGCCGCAACTGTCGCAAGCAGTTTCATCGAACTCTCCAAAAGCCGCCTTGCCTTAGGCGTAACCCGCGTACTAAACGCTCAAGCTTGCAGCAAAGTTCAATAGCGGCTTAAAAAAATAGCAGAAAGCGCGCTCAACGCAGAACGTTGGTGCGCGCGAGATCGATGATCTCGTCGCCGCGCCCGTTCATCACGGCGCGCAGCATATAAAGGCTGAAGCCCTTCATCTGTTCGACCGTCGTCTTTGGCGGCATCGGCAGTTCATGCCGGGCGGTCACGACATCGACCAGCGCCGGGCCGTCATGGGCGAACGCCCGCTCCAGCGCGCCGCGCAGATCAGCGGGATCTTCCACCCGCTCGCCATGGACGCCGATCGCTCTGGCCATGGCGGCGAAATCCGGATTATCGAGGCTGACCCCCATGTGCAGGAAGCCGGCGGACTGCATCTCCAGCTCGACAAAGCCGAGCGTTCCATTGTTGAAGATGACGATCTTGACGGGCAGTTTCTGCTGCCGCAGCGTGAGAAAATCGCCCATCAGCATGGCGAAGCCGCCGTCGCCCGAGAAGGAGACGATCTGCCGCTTCGGGAAGGCCGCCTGCGCGCCGATCGCCTGGGGCATGGCGTTCGCCATCGATCCATGCACGAAGGAGCCGATCAGGCGGCGCTTTCCATTCATCTTGAGGTAGCGCGCGGCCCACACCGTCGGCGTGCCGACGTCGCAGGTGAAGACTGCGTCCTGACTGGCGACTTCGCTGACCGTCTTTGCGACGAACTGCGGATGAATCGGCTTTTTGCCCGGCTCGCCCGTCGCAAGATCGTCAAGGCCCTCGCGCGCTTTTTTATAATGCGCGAGGGAGCCGGCGAGGTGCGCCCGGTCCTCCTTTGCGGCAAGGCGCGGCAGCAGCGCGCGAAGGCTGGTCTTGACGTCGCCGACAAGGCCGAGTTCGAGCCGGCAGCGGCGGCCGAGATTTTCCGGCCGAAGGTCGATCTGCGCGATCTTCGCCTTCTCCGGATAGAACTGGCGATAGGGAAAATCCGTGCCGAGCATCAGCAGGACATCGCAATCCTTCATCGCCTCATAGCCCGAGCTGAAGCCGATGAGGCCAGTCATGCCGACGTCGTAGGGATTGTCGTATTCGACATATTCCTTGCCGCCGAGCGCATGGACGATCGGCGCTTTCAGCGTTTCGGCGAGCTCCAGAAGCTCGGCGTGGGCGCCCTTTGTCCCGCGGCCGCAAAGCAGCGTCACCTTCTTTGCGTCGCGCAGCAGAGCGGCCAGAGCCTCGATCTCGGCAGCGGCCGGCCGTGCTTCAGGCGGCGGCGGCAGCAGGCCCGAATTGGGCGATATCGCGGTCGCGGCGGCCGGCAGCATGGCGACGTCGCCCGGCAGCACGATGACTGACACGCCGCCGAGGCCGAGGGCGGCGCGGATCGCGCTCTCAAGGATGCGCGGCAATTGTTCGGGAACCGAGACAAGCTCGCAGAAATGACTGCATTCGCGAAAGAGGTTCTGCGGATGCGTTTCCTGAAAATAGCCCGAGCCGATTTCGGGGCTTGGAATATGCGCGGCAATGGCGAGCACGGGCACGCGCGAGCGGTGGCAGTCGAACAGTCCATTGATGAGATGCAGATTGCCAGGGCCGCAGCTGCCGGCGCAGACGGCGAGGTTGCCGGTCAGATGCGCCTCGGCGCCAGCCGCGAAGGCGCCAGCCTCCTCATTGCGCATGTGAATCCACTCCGGCGCGCCGCGGACGCGGATCGCTTCCGTCACTGCGTTGAGACTGTCTCCAACGACGCCGTAGATGCGGCCGACGCCGATCTGAGTGAGAGTTTCGATTACCAGATCGGCGACGGTGTTGATTTTCATGTATACTCCCCGCGTTGCGACGGATTCCCGCCCAAATGCGCCTGTCAGCTGCAAGGCTCCACCCCGCGGCGGCATTTCTGACAGGACTGGGCCACGGCAAGATTGCGCCAGCCTTGACGGAGGTCAAGGCCGGAGCAGGCTGAGAGCGATCCGCCAATGTGATCAACAGAGGCTCTGGATCTGTTTTCAGGATTTGGCGTGCGCGAAAGGCTCGTTGATCCTGACGATCGTGAGATTGAGGAAGGCGGCAAACGCGACCCACATGAGATAGGGCAGGAGCAACCAAGCCGCCAGCGAAGAGAGCGGCGCAAGGCCGACCATGAGCGCAAGGATCGATAGCCAGAGAAACGGAATCTCGATCAACGCCCAGTCCGGCCGCCGCAGGTTGAAGAAGAGCGGACTCCACAGCATATGCAGAACGATGTTGACGCCGAACAGAAGCGCGATGCGAAGCTGCGCCGCGGCGTCCGGGGCGTTGGCCCAGGCCAGCACGCCGGCCGCGGCGGCAAGTCCGAGGATGATCGTCCAGGCGGGACCAAAGACCCAATCGGGCGGAGTCCATGCGGGTTTGCGCAAACTGCGATACCACGGGTCGACGGTCGTCGTCATTCCGCCGACCGCAAGGACAAGCGCCGTGACAATGACCGCGACGGCAATGGGGAGCGTCATGTCTGTTCCCTGAGGCGCATGATTGGCGCGCCTTGGCAATGCAAATGCGGCTATTCGGTTCCGCGGCTTCTAAAAAATCTCTCCGGATTCAAAAACTTGGGGCAGATTGTTGTGGCGGCGGCCGGTCCGGATTAAATGATGAATTGTAAATCAACGGGACGATCTCAGGATTTCTGATTGACGCAAAGAATGTCATAGGCGGCGCCGCTGTTGGCGGCGCGCCGCAAATCGTCGCGCAATTTGGGTTGGCGCAGACGGCGCGAGAGGCAGCTCAGCGCTTCGAGCGCGGTCCCGGCGCCGCCCTCGGGGAGCGCCAGCAGCACGACGACATCGACCGGCTTGTCGTCGATCGCCTGAAAATCGACCGGACGGCCGAGGATCGCAAGGACGCCAACCGGATTTTCGACATTGGCCAGGCGCGCATGCGGGATCGCGACGCCATCGCCTATGCCGGTCGAACCAAGCGCTTCGCGTTTCAGCACGGCCGCCAGCAACGCCGGCTCGTCGCAGCCGGCGCGCTCCGCCAGCCGACGCGCAAGCGCCGCTAGCAGCGCGTGCTTGTCGGCGGTTTTCTCGATCAGCAGAACGCGGTCCGGGCCGATGATCTGTTCCGGATTCATGATCGATCCATCCATTCAAGAAAAATCTATTCGGGAGCCTGTAGACGGTAGCCGACGCCGGTTTCGGTCAGGATATATTTCGGCTGTTCCGGGTTTTGTTCCAGCTTTTGGCGCAACTGACGCACATAGACGCGCAGATATTGCGGATCCTGCGCGTCGCCCCAGATTTCACGCAACATGAAGTGATGCGTCAGGACGCGGCCGGCATGCTGCACCAGAAGACGCAGCAGATCATATTCCTTCGGCGAAAGCTTCACCTCCCGGCCGCCGACGCGGACGATGCGGCGCACGAGATCGACGGTGAGGTCGCCGATCTCGAACACCGGCCGTTCGCCCTGTTGCTGCAGCCGATGGCGCAGCGCCACGCGAATGCGCGCCAATAGCTCATTCATGCCGAAGGGTTTGGTCACATAATCGTCGGCGCCAAGCTCCAGCGCCTGCACGATGCCGGCCTCGTCGGTGCGGCTCGACAACACGACGACCGGCACGTCGAGCCGCTGCTCGCGCCAGCCGCGCAACAGTTCGAGACCCGGCGTATCCGGCAGGCCGAGATCGAGAATGATAAGGTCCGGCTTTGACTCGGCGAGCGCCGCGCGGGCGAGGCGCGCGCTCGGCGCGTCGCTGATGCGAAACCCCTGCGTTTGCAACCCGGTGCGCAACAGCTTTCGGATCGCCGGCTCGTCATCGATGATGAGAATATGAGCGGCGACAGGGGTCATGCGGAAAGCTCCGCGCCGGCGGCCGGCTCCAGCGCAGGCAGACGGATGGTGAAGACGGCGCCATGCCCGTCGGAGCGGGTGCCGGCGACGATCGTTCCATGCATAGACTCGATGAAGCCGCGGCAGACCGCAAGGCCAAGGCCGGTGCCGGCTCCGACCTGATCGCCCTTTTGCGCGCGCGTGAATTTATCGAAAATCCGCTCGACGTCGGCGGCCGGGATGCCGGGCCCTTCATCGAGAATCTGCAGCACGACGAAGCCGCCGTCCCTGACGGCCTGAAGCCGGATCGAGGATCCCGTCGGCGCATATTTCGCCGCATTGTCGAGAAGATTGAACAGAGCCTGTTCGAACAGTACGGCGTCAATATCGAGCATCGGCAGCTCCGGCGCGAGAGCAACCTCGACGCGATGGGCGGCGAGGATTTTCCGCGCCCGCTTCAGCACGGCGCCGAGGACGTCGGAGAGATCGTGAGGGGCGGCGTTCGGACGGATGGCGCCGGATTCAAGCCGCGTCATGTCGAGCAGATTGGCAATGAACCGGTTGAGGCGCTCGGCCTCCTCCTGAATGGTGTCGGTCAACTCGCGCTTTGACTCGTCGGTGAGCTGACCGGCGAAATCCGAGAGCGCGCCCGCCGCGCCCATGATTGAGGCAAGCGGAGTGCGCAGATCATGCGAGATGGACGTAAGCAGGGCGCTGCGCAGCCGGTCAGTTTCGCTGACGAGCCGCGCGCGGTCGAGATCCTCGACGAGACGGACGCGCTCGATGGCGAGCGCTGTCTGGTCGATCAGGGCGTCGAGCAGGCGCCGGTTTTCGGGACTGAGCAAAGGGCCTTCCCGGTCGCTGTCGAGGCCGACGACGCCGATCGAGCCGCGCCCGGTCCACATCGGCAGAAACAGTCGTTGGGCGCCCGGCAGAGTGTCGGCGCCGCGCCCGGCCGAACGGTTGTTCTCGAAGGCCCAGCGCGCCGCGGCGACGTCTGCGGGCTCGACCTGATCCTCGGGCGGATAGCCGGCCCGCACCTCAAGCCTGCCGTCATCCTCGGGCAGAAGAATGACAACCCGCACGCTCAGCATGGAGGCGATCTGAAAGGCGGCGGCCCAGAGCACATCGTCGAGCGCGCCGACGCCGGCCAGCTTGCGGCTGAACAGATAAAGGCCCTCCGTCGTCTTCGCCCGCTTGCGCGCGACCACCGCCTGGCTGCGCACGCTTGCGGTCAGATTGCTGGCGATCAGCGCGACGATAAAGAAAAACACCAGCGCGACCACGCTTTCCGGATCAGCAATGGTGAAGGTGTAGACGGGCGGCAGAAAGAAGAAGTTGAACGACAGCACGCTGACGACGCAGGCGAACAGCGCGGGGTAGAGGCCAAAGGAGACGGCGCTCGTCAGCACCCCCATGAGATAGACCAGCGCCACATTGTGGACGTCGAGATATTGCCGCAGCACTGCCCCGAGGCCGGTTGCAAGACCGACGAGGCCGACGACCGCCAGCGCCTGCTTCCAGCCCAGCGATCGCGCGCCGCTGGCTTTTCGCTCATCCGCTTTGGCCGGTTGCGCCGCCGCCTCGCGCGGCGCAATTACATGGACGCTGATGTCGCCGGCGCCGCGGATCAGGGAATGAGTGACAGAGCCTTGCAGCAGTTCTCGCCAATGCGGGCGCTGGCTTCGCGCGATCACGATATGCGTCACATTGGTTTCGGCGGCGTAGCGCAGGATCTCCTCGGCGATCGTGCGTCCGGGCAGCACGATCGCTTCGGCGCCGAGATGCTGGGCCTGCCGCAGCGTTTCGGCGAGCCGGTCGCGCGCGGCCTGATCGAGCCGGACCGACGCGCCGGTCTCGATGTTGATCGCGGCCCAGGGGGCGCGCAGGCGCTCGGCGACGCGCCTTCCGTAGCGCACGAGGCCGATGGCGTTTGGCGAGTCGTTGACGCAGACCAGAATGCGCTCGCCGGCGGCCCAGGGGCCAGAGATCGCATGGGCCTGCATATGGGTGAGCAATTGCTCGTCGACCCGTTGCGCGGTGCGCCGCAAGGCGAGCTCGCGCAAGGCGGTGAGATTGCCGATGGAGAAATAATTCTCGAGCGCCCGGCCGGCCGTGTCCTGCGCGTAAACCTTGCCCTCATGCAGGCGCTGGATCAGATCGCCCGGCGTCAGGTCGATCAGTTCGATCTCGTCGGCGCGGTCGAGAATCGAATCTGGAATTTTTTCCTGAACGCGGACGCGCGTGATCTGCGCGACGACGTCGTTCAGGCTTTCGAGATGTTGCACATTGAGGGTTGTGTAGACGTCAATGCCGGCGTTCAACAGCTCCTCGACGTCGAGGTAGCGCTTCGGATGCCGGCTTTCGGGCGCGTTGGTATGGGCGAGCTCATCCATCAGGACCAGCTGCGGCCGGCGCTTCAAGATGGCGTCGAGATCGACTTCGCCAATCGTGCGGCCCTTGTAGGCGATCTGCCGCAGCGGAACGATTTCGAGACCGCGAATCAACGCTTCGGTCTCGGGGCGGCCGTGGCTCTCGACGACGCCGATGACGACGTCGACCCCTTCAGCCTTTCGCGCATGCGCCGCCGTCAGCATTTCGTAGGTCTTGCCGACGCCCGGAACGGCGCCGAAAAATACTTTCAGCCGGCCGCGAGTCTCCTGCTCCGCGGCGCCGAGGAGGGCGTCGGGCGAGGGCCGTTTGTCGAAATCGCGCCGCTCGCTCAACCTTTGCTCCTCCGCCGCCCTTATTTGCCCGATTCGTCCAGCGCCAGATTAAGGGCGAGGACATTTACGCGCGGTTCGCCGAGGACGCCAAGCAGCCTTCCCTCGACATGCTCGCTGACGAGGCGGCGCAGCGCATCTTCGCTTAAAGCCCGCGCCTTGGCGACCCGCGGAATCTGAAACAAGGCGGCCTCGGGCGACAGATGCGGATCGAGCCCGCTGCCTGACGTCGTCACGAGATCGACCGGCACAGGCTGAGACGGGTTCTCGGCCCTGAGCGCCTCCGCATCGGTTTTCACCCGGTCGATCAGCGCCGAATTGGTCGGCCCGAGGTTCGAGCCGGCGGAGTTCGCCGCATTATAGGGCGCAGAGATTGTCTTGGCCGGGTCGTTCGGGTCCGTCGTCGTCGTCGCCGACGGCCGTCCGTGGAAATAGCGGTCCGAGGTAAAATTCTGGCCGATGAGGGCCGAGCCGACGATTTGGCCGTTGCGGGTGATCAGGCTGCCTTCGGCCGCGGCCGGAAACAGCGCCTTTGCGACGCCCGTCATGGCGAGCGGATAGATAAGCCCGGTCAGGATCGTGAACAGAACGATCATCACAAGGGCGGGGCGGATTTGCGCGATCATGGAAGCACTCTCAGATGAGGTGAATGGAATTGACGAGGAGGTCAATCGCCTTGATGCCGATAAAGGGGGCAAGAATGCCGCCGACGCCGTAGATGAGCAGATTGCGCCGCAGCAGCGCGGAAGCGCCGATCGGCCGATAGGCGATGCCCTTCAGCGCCAGTGGAATCAGCGCGATGATGACCAGCGCGTTGAAGATGATGGCCGACAGAATGGCGCTCTGCGGGCTGCCGAGATGCATGATGTTGAGGGCTCCGAGCTGCGGGTAGAAGGCGAGGAACATCGCCGGGATGATGGCGAAATATTTGGCGACGTCATTGGCGATCGAGAATGTGGTGAGCGCGCCGCGCGTCATCAACAGTTGTTTGCCGATGCCGACAATCTCGATCAGCTTGGTCGGATCGCTGTCGAGATCGACCATGTTGCCGGCTTCGCGTGCCGCCATCGTGCCGGTGTTCATCGCGACGCCCACATCGGCCTGCGCCAGCGCCGGCGCGTCATTGGCGCCGTCGCCGCACATGGCGACGAGTTTGCCCTTGGCCTGCTCGGCGCGGATCAGCTTCAGCTTCGCCTCCGGGGTCGCCTCGGCGAGGAAATCATCGACCCCCGCTTCGGCGGCGATCGCGGCGGCCGTCATGGGATTGTCGCCGGTGATCATCACCGTGCGAATGCCCATGCGACGCAGCTCGCCGAAGCGCTCGTTGATGCCGCCCTTGACGATATCCTTGAGGTAGATCACGCCAAGCAGCCGTCCATCGCGCGCGACCGCGAGCGGCGTGCCGCCGGCCTTGCCGATGTCGGACGCGATCGCCTGGATTTCGCGCGCCGCCTCGTTCGTTGCGCCGCGTCGCGAGAGCGTTGTGGCGCCGCCTTGCGTCTCGACCTCGGTCGGGGCGTTGACGAAGGCTAGCACCGAATCGACCGCCCCCTTGCGGATGTGGGCCTCCGCGCCGGCTTCATTGATATCGACGCCGCTCATGCGGGTATAGGCGGTGAAGGGAACAAAACGCGCGTGCAGCGAAGCCATGTCGCGGCTGCGGATGCCGTATTTTTCTTTGGCGAGCACCACCACAGAACGGCCTTCCGGCGTCTCGTCGGCGAGCGACGCCAATTGCGCCGCCTCGGCCAGTTCGATCTCGCTGACCCCGCGCAGGGGGCGGAACTCGGAGGCCTGCCTGTTGCCGAGCGTGATCGTCCCGGTCTTGTCGAGCAACAGCGTGTCGATGTCGCCCGCGGCCTCGACCGCGCGGCCTGACATGGCGAGGACGTTGAAGCGCACGAGGCGGTCCATGCCGGCGATGCCGATGGCCGACAACAACGCGCCGATCGTCGTCGGAATGAGCGTCACGAACAAAGCGACGAGGACAACGACGGGGATGGCGCCGCCCGCATAGGAGGCGAAGCTCGGGATCGTCACGGTCGCCAGGACGAAGATCAGCGTCATGCCGGCGAGCAGGATGTTCAGCGCGATTTCGTTCGGCGTCTTCTGCCGTTCGGCGCCTTCGACGAGCGCGATCATGCGGTCGATGAAGGTCGAGCCGGCGGCCGCTGTAATGCGCACCAGGATCTCATCCGAGAGCACCTGCGTGCCGCCGGTGACGGCCGACCGGTCGCCGCCCGATTCGCGGATAACGGGCGCGGATTCGCCGGTGATCGCGGCCTCGTTGACCGAGGCGATGCCCTCGATCGCTTCGCCGTCGGAAGGAATGACGTCGCCCGCCTCGACGAGGACGATATCGCCGACCTTGAGGCTTTCGCCCGGCACGAATTTCATTTTCGAGCGATCGCCGCCTGGCAGGAGCTTGGCCTCCGTTTGCGTGCGGGTGCGCCGCAGCGCCTCGGCCTGCGCCTTGCCGCGGCCTTCGGCGACGGCTTCAGCGAAATTCGCGAACAACACCGTGAACCACAGCCACAGGATGATCTGGAACGAGAAGCCGAGTTGGCCGCCGCCGGTCAAAAGATCGCGGACGAACAATACGGTCGTGAGCAGCGAGACGACCGCCACCACGAACATCACGGGGTTGCGCGCCAGGAGACGAGGGTCGAGCTTTGCGAAAGCCGAGCCGATCGCCGGCGTCAGGATTTTGGGATCAAGCAGATTTGCAGATTTGGTCTTGGCCATGGGTCCCTCTCGGGGAAGGCGTCAGCGCGGGACCTCGCCCTTGCTGACGTTAATGAAGAAATGCGCCGCCGTTGCGTTAGCCGCCAAAGCTCTGCCCGGCGAGAGCCGAGAGCTGTTCGACGATCGGTCCCAGCGCCACCGCCGGAAAGAAGGTGAGGCCGCCGACGATCAGGATCGTGCCGATGAGGAGGCCGACGAACAGGCCGCCGTGCGTCGGGAACGTTCCGAGTGAAGGCGGCGCCGTCTTCTTGGCGGCGAGCGAGCCGGCGATCGCGATCGCGGGAATGATCACGAAATATCGTCCCATCAGCATCCCGAGGGCGAGCGTGACGTTATACCAGGGCGTGTTGCCGGTGAGGCCGCCGAACGCCGAGCCATTGTTGGCGGCGGCTGAGGTGTAGGCGTAGAGGATTTCGGAAAATCCATGCGGCCCCGGATTGGCGATCGAGGCGACCGCCGCCGGCAACACGACCGCCGCCGCGGTGAAGCCGAGCATCGCGAGCGGCAGGCAAAGCACGCCGAGCATGGTCATCTTGACCTCCTTGGCCTCGATCTTTTTGCCAAGGTATTCCGGCGTGCGGCCGACCATCAGGCCCGCGACAAACAGGGCGATGATGATGAACAAGATCATGCCGTAAAAGCCGGAGCCGACGCCGCCGATAATAATTTCGCCGAGCATCATGTTGATGAGCGGGATCATGCCGCCGATCGCCGTAAAGCTGTCGTGCATGGCGTTGACGGCGCCGCAGGAGGCGTCCGTCGTAACGACGGCGAAGAGGGACGACATGGCGGCGCCGAAGCGGACCTCCTTGCCTTCCATGTTCGGCCCATTGACGCCAAGAGCGTGGATCAGCGGGTTGCCGGCGGCCTCTGCCCAATAGACGATCACGACGCCAACAAAGCAGAGCGTCAGCATCGCGGCGAGGATCGCCCAGCCCTGGCGCTGGTCATTGACCATACGGCCGAACACGTTGGTCAGCGCAGCGCCGATGACGAAGATAGACGCCATCTGGATCATGTTCGACAGCGCCGTCGGATTCTCGAATGGCTGGGCGGCGTTGGCGTTGAAGAAGCCGCCGCCGTTGGTCCCAAGCATCTTGATGGCGATTTGCGAGGCGACGGGCCCGAGCGCCAGCGTCTGCTTGCCGCCTTCGAGCGTGGTGGCGTCGACATAGGGCCCAAGCGTCTGCGGCACGCCCTGCCAGACAAGCACAAGCGTGTAGATGATGCAGATCGGCAGCAGCACATAAAGCGTGGCGCGGGTCATATCGACCCAGAAGTTGCCAACCGTCTTTGACGAATGGCGCGAGAAGCCGCGGATCAGAACGATCGCGACCGCAATGCCTGTGGCGGCTGACAGGAAATTCTGCACAGCGAGCCCTGCCATCTGCGTCAGATAACTCATGGTTGATTCGCCGCCGTAGTTCTGCCAGTTGGTATTGCTGATGAACGAGCCGGCGGTGTTGAAGGCGAGCGCCGGATCGACGGCGCTCATCTCTGCCGGGTTGAAGGGGAGAGACGCTTGGAAGCGCTGCAGCGCATAGAGCAACACGAAGCCAGCGGCGTTGAACGCCAGCAAGGCGACCGCATAAATCAGCCAATGCTGCTCATCGTCTTCCCTGACGCCGGAAAGACGGTAAAATGCGCGCTCAACGGGGCCGAGCCCCAGGCTGAGGAAGGTTCTCTCGCCGGTGAAAACGCGCGTCATATAAAGCCCGAGCGGTTTTACGGTGGCGAGGACGAGCGCAAAAAAGATCAGGATCTGAATCCAGCCGATGGGGGTCATGACGGCCTCTTAGAAGCGTTCGGGGCGCAGCAGCGCATAGACGAGGTAGATGAAGAGAAACAGCGACACTGCTCCCCCCAGCACATAATCAAGGGTCATAATGGCTCCTAAGGTCAGAGGCGGTCACAAAGGACGCCATAGGCGATGGTGAGAGCGAAAAAGCTCAATCCAAGGCCAATGAGGGCGACGTCGAGCATCGAAATCTCCAGTGCCGGGATGTTTTCAAGTCGAGCGGGCGCGGCGCGGTCCGGCAGCCGGACCGCGCCGGCGCTGATAAGGGTCCCGGACCGACTGGAGATCGCATCTGCCGCATAAAGGATCGAGACCTTGAGCGGTCCGACTTTATAAAGACGGTATAAAGATTTTCGCGAGCGCGCGTCGGGATAGGGGGGCGCAAGGTGCGGCGGGCAAAAAGCCTCGATTCGGCTTTTGAAGACAAGCGCCGGGCGCGGCGCCGAGCCGCCCGCCTCAAGAACGGCGCGCGTGGTCGAGCTGTCTCGATCCGAAGAAGTCCATCGGCGCGGGCTCGCACAAATGATCGAGGACGATCCCGATCCGGCGATTCACGCGGTCGTGCGCTGGCGGCCGATCAATCCGGCGCTATTGGATCATCGAGGAATTCCGCATCAGCATCACGACGCAGAGTCTGAGCCGGCAGTTGCGCCTGCGTGGCTATCGCAAGCTTTCGTCGCGGCCGCGCCAAAATACTCTGGGCACAGCGGCCGCTGCAGAACCCGATCACAGCTGCTTCGCCGCGCGCAGGCTTGTCGATGCGCCATGGAAGATCATGTCGGCGCGCGCGAATGATCAATGCAACTTGGTACAACGGTCCAGGCGCGGTCCCGCGGGCGCGCCTGGTTAAGCGCAGGTCCTCAGGGAAGCTGATAGCAGTAATACTGAATTTTGGCCGTCCCGAGAGTTGTGCCGACGCCGGTCAGGAAGTTCAGGAAATTCGTCAGTTCCGTTTCCTGATCCGCGGTACGGCTTTTGACGACTTTGACGCCATATTGCTTGATCTGGTCATAGGGATGGGCGGCGTCATTATAGAGATATTCGTGGTGAGACGTATGCGTGCTGTCGTACCAAACTTCCGTCGTGCTCGGCTTCGTGCAGACCGCCGATTTGGCGACAAATCCATAGGGAAACGTTCCGTCTTTCACCGCTGCGTAGGTCGTGTTGATGTTCGGTCGAGTCTGGGCATAGCCGGAGGGGTATGTGGTCGACGTCGGAATCGACCAGGGCGCGGACGACAAGACCTGTGATGCAGCCTTTCCATAAGGCGCCTTGGTCGGATCGGCGAGGACAAAATTCGTCGTCAAGGGCGACGGCAGACCTCCGCTGATATCGACGTGATTGGTGGCTCCGGACCAAAGCACGAGGGAGCCTGTGGCATATTGAAACGGACTTCCCACCACCAGGCTGGAATAGCTCGTGTATAATTGTTGTGGGGCGGCAAAATCCGCCGACAGAAATAGATCATAGGGGCCGGCCCCGGCGCCGCTTATAATGGCGTTCTTCAAATTCGTCGTGGAGTCGACGACCGTGACGAACTTATAGGTATAAGTCCCGGAGTAGTAGGAGCTAAAGCTATTGATGATCGCGTTCAGCGTCGTGGAAAAATTTGCGGCCACGCCGATCGTGATCGTCGTTGTCGTCGCATAGGCGGGCGAACAGGCCATCGCCAACGTCGCCACAGCGGCGAAAGTGAGCTTTCTCTTTTTTCGACTTAGCATGATTTTTTCCTTTCCAAGAGACGCTGCGCCCATCGACGCGAAGCTCTATGTTGAATTCATTCCTGCGGCCCGATGGCCGCACATGCTGAATGGTCTGGAATTTAGTGACGGCGCGAAAGCTCCTCACGAAATCGAAATGACCGCCTGGAAGGCGACGCTCTGATTTGGCGTGTGATGAGCTTTGCAAGGATGGCTGAAGCCGGGCCTGCGAGGCTGCAGTCTCAGGGGAGCTTGTAGCAATATTGCTTGAGGATGTCGGTCCCTACAGCCGTTCCGGCGCCAGTTAGGAAGTTAATGAAACTGGTGAGTTCTGTCTCTTCATCCGCTGCGCGCGTGCGGGCAATCTTAATTCCCTTGAGCGCAAGTTCGAGATAGGGATGCGCCGCATTGTTCGAACGATATTCGTGGTGGTAGGTCCCATCCACATAATGCTCTGCGCCGCCGTAATATTGGCAGATTTGCGATTTCGCGACAAACCCATAGGCGTAGCTGCCGCCATCGACCGCAGCGAATGTCGAACCGATATCGTCCCGCGTCTTGACGTGGCCTTGTTGGAGCGCGGTAAGAATGCCGGGCGTTGTCGCCAATACCTGGGCCGTCGCCTTTCCATAGAAATCCGCGGCCGGATCAGCCATCACGAAATCCTTGGTTAAAGAGGAGGGCAGGCCGGCGCTGATATCCACGGAAGTGGAATAAAGCATCAATGAGCCGATGGCGTAGCGAAATGGGCTGCCGATCACAAGACTCGGATTGCTATTGACCAGATCATATGGGGATGCATATCCCGAAGACAAGAACAGATCATAAGGCCCCGTGGCGCCGCCATTTACGATGGCTGATTTCAGATTGTCCGTCGTGTCGGTGGTCACTACAACATTATAAGTCAGATTGCCATTGATTATGTAGTAGTTCTGGAAGGACGCAATAATGTCATTCAGCGCGTCGGAAAAACTCGGCGTTGCGCCAATTCTTATTGTCGTTGCGTGAGCTGGCGAATACAACAGCGCCAAGACCGTCGAAACGCCGAGCGCCAATTTTTTAACCTCACTACGTAACATGCTTGTTCCTTTCTTGTGAAGCTTGCTAATCAAGGCGAGACTTCCGCCTCAAGCGATCTACCCGGCCCGCTCGCGCCGGTCGGATAATCCATTGTCCCGCGCGCGATCAACGCAGCCGCGATGATGCGCGCAGCGGGAAACTCATAAAGACGCCAGCGTGATCGAGGATTCCGGATTAACGCGGCGGGCCAATTTGCGTCGCGACAATGAATCGCCGCGCCAGCAAGGGGGCGAGCTGATCTCGAATTCCATCGCGCCGGACGCGTTGGCCCATGTATTTATTTTGCGCAACCATATCCATGGCGTTCCGACGCCTCCTGCTGCGCGTGAGTCCTTGGTGCGCCCTGTACCAGACTACAGGGTCAGGACGCCGCGAAACGACCGCGTGGCCAATTTACCATACCGTCCGGAGATATCAGGCGTCCGCCGCGCTGCGCGGGATTGGGGCGCATTTTTCCGGTTGACGTAAGCGGAGCCGTTCCGTAACTAGGATGTACTATATCAAAAGGTATATAGCAAGCGCCGGCTTGGCGCGGGTATGTGATGTGTGAGTCCGCCATGTCCTCAACCTCAGTCGGAACGTCGAACATAGCGTGCGCCCTAGCCTCGCACCGCGGGCTGCGCCTTTCGGTCCGGTTGCGCGCATTGCATGGCCCCTTCGGCGCCATGACGACCATCGCCGCATTGCTCGCTCTGCCCCGTCCCGGACTCGCGGCGCCTGCCGGCGGCGTAGTGGTCGATGGCTCGGCGAACATCGCGCAGGCGGGCAGCGTCACCAACATCAATCAGTCCTCCAACCGGGCCATCATCAATTGGCAGGGCTTCTCCATCGGCTACGGGGAGACCGTCAACTTCAATCAACCCGGCGCGTCGGGGGTCACTCTCAACCGCGTCGTCGGCAATGAAGCGAGCATCATTTCCGGCGCGCTCAACGCCAATGGCCAGGTCTTCATCGTCAATTCCGCCGGCGTCCTCTTCAGCAAGAGCGCGCAGGTCAATGTCGGCGGGCTCGTCGCCTCGACGCTCGATATTTCCAATGCCAATTTCATGGCCGGGAACTACGTCTTCTCCGGCTCGTCGGCGGCTGCCGTCGTCAACCAGGGCTCCATCCATGCGAGCGATGGCGGCTATGTTGCGCTGCTTGGCAAGAAGGTCTCGAACGAGGGCGTGATCACCGCGACGCTGGGCGCGGTGGCGATGGCGTCGGGCAACAAGATCACACTCAATTTCGCCGGTGACTCGCTCCTCGACGTGACGATCGACGAGGGAACTCTCAATGCGCTGGTCGAGAACAAGCGGGCGATCAGGGCGGACGGCGGCCGGGTCATCCTGACGGCGAAGGCCGCCGACGCCGTCCTGTCGGCGCAGGTCAACAATACGGGGATCATCCAGGCCCGCACCATGGCGGCGCTGAAGGGCGGCGCAACCACGCGCGGAACGGCGCGGATCGGCTCGATCAAGTTGATCGCCTCGGGCGGCACGGTGAGGGTCGGCGGCACGCTCGACGCCTCGGCGCCCAGGGGCGGCAAGGGCGGCAAGATCGAAACCAGCGGCGAGAAGGTCAAAATCGCCGATAGCGCCTTCGTCACGACCAAAGCTTTGAGCACGGCGAACGGGAACTGGCTGATCGATCCCGACGGCTTCTCCATTGCGGCGAAGGGCGGCGACATCACCGGCGCGCGGCTCGGCGCTTTGCTTGACGAAAACAACATCACCTTGCAATCGACGAGCGGCAAAGGCAAAAGCGGCAACATCAGCGTCAACGACGCCGTGAGCTGGGCGGCCAACACGCTGTTGACGCTGGACGCCACCAAGACCATCCATATCAACGCGCCCATCACCGCCACGGGCGACAGCGCCGGGCTTGTGCTAAACTATGGCGGTTATGCGACGACTGGCAGCGTGGCGGCTGGCGCCGACTATCGAATCAACACAGGCATGGGCGCCTCGATCACCCTCAGCGGCGCCAACGCCAGCCTGAGCATCAACGGAAATGCCTACACGCTGATCCACAGCATGGCCGATCTGACGGCGATCACGCCGCTTCTCTACGACGCGAACGGCAATCCGGTCTACGATCCGGACACGCTGCTCCAGGCTTACGGACCCGGGGGAACGGGCTATTACGCGCTGGCGCAAAACCTCGACGCCGCGGGCGTCACCTATAACGGCCCGTTGATCTCGAACCTCTCCGGCGTCTTCGCCGGCCTCGGCCATACGA
Source organism: Methylocella silvestris (assembly GCF_002891535.1). Lineage (GTDB taxonomy): Bacteria > Pseudomonadota > Alphaproteobacteria > Rhizobiales > Beijerinckiaceae > Methylocapsa > Methylocapsa silvestris_A. The sequence continues at coordinate 40,645 of NZ_PDZR01000007.1, forward strand.
TCAAAAACCTCAAGATCGATTCCACGGCGCCGAACGCCTACGGTCAATACGCCGACGGAGTTCTCATCGATGAGATCGGGGAAGGCATCGGCTCCGCCGCCGTGGTCCGCGACATCAAGCTGACGAATGTCAATATCGCGGGCTTCCAGGAGGCAGCCGGCTTGGCCTCGTCGAACCGGGGGACGATCAGCAACGTCTATGTGACGGGAAATATTAAGGTGACAGACGCCGGCAGGGCCGCGGGTCTGGTGGATGCCAATTCTGGACTGATTACGAACGCGCGTACCAATGTCGCCGTGACGGCCACACATGGCGGATCGGAAATTGGCGGGCTGGTCGGATACAATTCCAGCAGGGGCGTCATTCGCTACTCCACCGCCGATGGGTCCGTGCGAGCGGCCGGATATAGCACCTCCCCTGACAGCGGTCTTTATGGGAGCGTCGGCGTCGGCGGCCTGGTCGGAACCAATATCGGAACCATCGCCTACTCGAACGCCAATGTGACGGTGACGACAAAAGACAGCGTCAACGTCGGCGGCCTCGTCGGCGCCAATTACAACTTCAATACGCCCGGCGACGGCACGGCAGGCGTCATCATCAACTCCTCCGCAACGGGCAATGTGACGGCGACTTTCACCAGCAGCCAGTTGCTCGGTCAGTCTGGCTACGGCGTAGGCGGACTGGTCGGTTCCAACTATGGAGGCACGATCACGGGCGGGGTCGAGAGCGGGAACGTAAAAGTAACCTCGACGGACGCCTCCGGGCTCTCGGGCGTCGGCGGACTGGTCGGATATAACGAGTTCGGCACGATCTCCGATTCGTCCGCGACCGGCAATGTCTCAGCCGCCGGCAAAAATGTTTCCGACATCGGCGCCCTCGTCGGAATGAATCTGGACGACATCGCAGATGGCTTTGGCGGCATCGATAATTCCACCGCCAGCGGAACCGTGACAGGAAAAGGCGCTGGCGGACTGATCGGATCTGGTAACCTGAAAGCGGTCTCGGATTCTACGTTCACCGGGTCTGTAAACGGCGTCGGACCCGCCGTCGACGCCGCCGCCGCGGCGCAAGCCAAAGCCCAGGCCGACGCGGAGCAGGCGACGGCCCTGGAAGACGCCCGGCAGACGGCGGCGATCGCTCAAGCGGCGGCGAATTCAGCGACGGTCGTCGCCACGACGGACGCGGAAGATTCCGCGACGCCTCCCGACCCCGTGCGGGCGACCGCGGCGGGCAAGCGCGCAACGGCCGCGATCGCCGGACCGAAGACAGAGGACAGCGTCAAGATCGAGCAGCCCGCGCCGCGCGTCGCGACCACCGAGGAGACGCCCGCCTCGAGCGAACCGGCGCCCGTCCGCCACAAGGCGGAAACCAGGACGGCGCAGAAATCCGCCGTCAAAGGCAAGGGCGCGGGCTTCGGCGCCGCGATCCGCAGCATCGAGATCGATGGTCAGCACTACGATCTGCAGGACGACGCCTCGAAGAAAAACGCGCCGGGACAGAAAGCCCAGTAACAGGCCCTCGCGTCGGAAAGGTTTATCGTCATGAAGCTCCGCACCTTTCTTCTATGCTGTGGCGCACTGGAGGCCATGCTGGCCGGCGCGTTTCCGGCGCGGGCGCAAACCCCCGCGCCCATCGTGCCCTTTAATATCGGCGATGCGGTGCGCGAGAGCGAACAGTCGCGGCGGCCTCCGCTGCCGGCCCCGTCTGCCGCGCCCGTGCTGCCGCAACTCGTCGAGCCGCAATTTACGATGAAGGACAAGGAGACGCTGTTTGTCCGCAGCATCGAGATCGAGGGTCCAGACCTCGGCGCCGGCGCTGAGGCGCGCGAGCTGATCGCGCCCTACGAGAACCGCACATTGCAGCTTGGCGAAATCTACGGGCTCGCGGACCAGCTCACGACGCTCTACCGTACGAAGGGCTATCTCGTCGCCAAAGCCTATATCCCGGCTCAGGACGCGCGCGGCGGGGTGCTGCGGATCAAGCTCGTTCCCGGCCTATATGGAAATATCGCGATCAAGAACGGCTCGCTCGTCCGGGACGATTATCTGCGCGGCGTAATCGACCAGGCGCTCGCCGGCTCGCCGGTCATTCAGAAGGATCCGCTCGAACGCGCCATGCTGTTGATCTCCGATCTGCCAGGCGCCGGCATGCCGCGGGTTGCGATCGGCCCGGGCGGGCTGCCCGAGACGTCGGATTTTATCTTCAGCGCGCCGGAGGCGCGCCGCCTCGATGGCTATCTCCTTGGCGATAATTTCGGTTCGCCCTACACCGGGCGGGACAGGCTGAGCGGCGGCCTCAATCTGAATTCGCCGCTCGGATACGGCGACCGCCTTTCGGCTTTCGGCATCGTGTCGGAGCGGGCTGGCCTTGTGAACGGGCGCGCCGCCTATTCCTTTCCGATCTTCTGCGATGGGCTGCGCGGCGAAATCGGCGCCTTTCGCACGACCTACGCGCTGAGCGGCGTCTATCAAGGGCTCGACGCGACGGGCACGGCAGACGCGGTGACGGCGACGCTAACCTATGCGATGCGGCGCCAGCACGACGACAGCATCTATATCTCGGGCAACTACAGCCATATGTCGCTGAACGACAAAGCGCTTGGCGTTTCCTTCGCGCAGAGGACGATCGATCTCGGCACAGCGGCGATCACGCGCGACACCTTCAGCGACTTCATCGGCCTGCCACTGACGACGAGCGCGAGTTTCTCCTTCACCGCGGGCTACGTGAACTTCCCGGACCCTAAGCAGGAAGTCGCCAATATCGCGACCGTCGACACCGCTGGCAATTACGCGAAAATCAACCTCTCCTTTATCGCAACCCTCGCGCTCGCCGAGAGGCTGTCGCTTTCGGCCAATGTCAGGGGCCAGAAGTCGCTGTCGGGCAACCTCGATTCCAGTCAGCAAATGAGCCTCACCGGCTATTGGGGCGTGCGCTCCTATGATGAAGGGCTGAGCGGAGACAGCGGTTATCTCGTGACGCCCGAGCTGAAATACGCCCTGCCTGACATTTACGGCTATCGCCATGCGATCGGCGTCTTCACCGACGTCGGCGCCGCGTGGCTCGAAAACGGCTCCTACACCCTGACGCAGAAAAGCTACACGCAGCTGAATGATTTCGGTCTCAGCTACAACGCGACCTATGAATATTCGCCCGGACGGTTCTTATTGGCGAAGGCGCTGGTCGCCCATACCTATGGCTCCGATTGCGGCGCGAAGAGCTACGACCGGACCACCAAGGGGCTGGTGCAGGTCGGCTTCACGTTCTGAACCGGCAAGGCCCGCCGCGGCGCGCTCTTTTGGAGCGCAGACGCCTGGCTGCAAAGACTTAGCGGTTGAGGCGTGGAGACATTCGCGATGCAGATGCAATGGTTGTCGGCTGTCGTCGACTTCGGGGTGATCGGACTTCTGGCCGCGCTCAATATCCTCGTGATTGCGATCGTTCTGGAGCGGTTGTTCTTCTATCGCTCGCTTGACCCCGATCTTTTTCAAAACGTCAAGGCGCTCGAGCTGGAACTGACCAAGCGTCTTACCATCGTCGCTTCCGTCGCCTCCAACGCGCCCTATATCGGGCTGCTCGGCACGGTTCTTGGCGTCATGCTGACTTTTTACAACATGAACCTTGAGGCGTCCGCGGACGCCGGCAAGATCATGGTCGGCCTTGCTCTCGCATTGAAGGCGACGGCCGCCGGCCTCGTCGTGGCGCTCGTATCGGTTGCCGCCTACAATGCGCTGTTGCGCAAGACAAGAGTGCTGCTGCTCCAATGGGAGATCGCCCATGGATGAACGCCCTTTCGAGTCGCTTAACGTCATTCCCTTCGTGGACATCATGCTGGTGCTGTTCACCATCGTGCTGACCACGGCGAATTTCATTGCGACGGGCCGCGTTCCGATGTCGTTGCCGCAGGCTTCACGCGCGCCGGTCGAGAAGCATCAGGACAAGACGATCGAACTCAACGCCAACGGCGAGATCTATTTCGACGGCGAAATTTTCGCGCAAGACATATTCGAGAACCGTTTGCGGGCGCTGCCGCCCGAGACCACGTTTCTCGTCCGCGCCGATCGGACGCTCGCCTTTCAGAGGTTCATCGACGTCGCCGATCTGCTGAAGCGGCTGAATTTCACCAGGGTCGCCGTGCAGACCCAGAGCGTGTCCAGATAGGACCGCCAGCGAGCGTCTTGAAGTCGGGATCGTCAATCATTCTCATGTCCGAAACAAAGGCGCGCGGAAGATCGCGGTTCACGATCTATCATGGCTTGGCCGTCTCGCTCGCGCTGCATTGCGCCCTCGCGCTGCCCTTCGTGCTGCAGGAGCTGTCGCCGGCGCCTGACGAGCCGGAGATCCTCGTCGTCGAGCTGCAGGGCGTCATCGCCGATACCCAGAGCGAACAGAAGACGCTTCAGGAGACGAAGGGGGCCGCCCAGCAGGAAGCGGCGGAGGCGGGCCGGCCTGCGCAGGCGGTCGCCGCTCCCGCAGAGCCGCCGCCGCCCGAAGATCAGCCAAAGGATGACCCGGCGAGGGAAGAGGTATTGGCCGCGCCCCCCGTCCCCACGACAATCCCGCCTCCGCCTGACGCCGCCCCGCCGCAACCGTCGCAGGGGGCGGGGGCCAACACGAGCGCCGGCGCCGAGGAGCGCAGCGCAGCGCAAAGGATCCGGATGGAGCGCGACGCAGAGCGCGATCGCCTCAAAGCCTATGTCAAACGGCTGACGAAAAGGGTCCAGGCCCATCTCGCCTATCCCGACGAAGAGCGGCAGGCCGGTCTGCAGGGCGCGGCGACGGTGTCCTTCACCATCCTGCCGGGCGGAGCGATCCGTCCGGAAACCCTGAAGATCATATCGACCAGCGGCCAGCCGAAGCTCGATGCCAGCGCGCTGAAGACAATTCGGCTGAGCGGGCCATTCGATCCGCCGCCAAGAGAGATGACCGTGGCGCTGGCGGTCGCTTTCGGCCGCAGGCGCTAGGCGAAAGCGGTATCCCAAACGGACCCGTCGAGCAGGGATGAGGATCACAGGAGGAGGATCGATTATAGTGCAGGTTGCGGACCATTTTTGGTCCGCAACTAAAAAATCTGTCCGGTCAGCATCTACGCGGGTCGTATCGCCAATTGATACGGCGGCGCCGCTACTGCTGTAACGGAGCCAACGCTTGTTCGTGGCGATGCCGATGTGAGAGACCTAGACCGGCACGACGCCGACGCTGGCGCGCGGGAACTTGGCGATAACGTCAGCCGGGACGTTCAGATGCGATGTCACCATCTGCGGCGGTGTGTGGGTCAGCCAGTCCGACAGGCCGATGTCCTGATAGGACTCCGCGCGAAACACCTCGAGAAACACGAGGTCATCGGAGCCGACATTCTTGATGTAGTGGCCGAAGTTGCGCCTGATGTAGCCGATGTCGCCCGAATGAAAATTGGTCGTGACCGCCTTCGGCCCGGTGTCGAACACAGTCATCTGGCCGGCGCCCTTGATGTAATACTGCCACTCGTCGGCGTTCGGATGCCAGTGCAATTCCCGCATGCCGCCGGGATGAACGGTGACGAGGGCGGCGGCGATGGTTTTCGAGACTTTGAAATTCTCGCTGTCGGCGATCTGCACCATGCCGCCCTTGGTCTGTTTGGCCACGGGGCCGCTGCCGAGAGAAAAGACGAACGGATTGGGCGGCGTGCCGGCGGAGCTCTTGACGGCGGCGAGGTCGGCCGCAAGCGGGCCGGGGAGCTCGCTTTGGAAGATGTAGGTGTCGGTCAGCGGGATCTTGCTGAAGGTCTCAGCGGGCACGCCAAAATTCAGAGCGAGGACGTCCGGCGGCGTGTGGGCGAACCACTCATTCAGCAACAGCGTGTCATATTCCGACTGCTTGCCGTCGTCGAAGCAAAGCAAAAACTGCGCGCCGTCCGGGCCAAGCCCTTGCAGGGAGTGCGGATAGCCGGCGGGAAAATACCACAGATCACCTTCCTTCACATCGGCGACCGATGCGCGTCCCTGCGGGTCGAGCACCGTGACGCGGCATGAGCCATAGGTCATAAAGGCCCATTCCGCCGCCTGATGCCAGTGCATCTCGCGGATCGCGCCCGCGGCAAGCCGCATGTCGACGCCGGAGATCGTCGTCGAAATCGGAAAGCTCTCCTGCGTGACCTGGCGCGCCCAGCCGCCGTTCTGGATGCGCCGCTGTGCGTTGTTGAATGTCGCCCAGAACTCCGGCAGGGCTCCGACGTCGGTCGGCGGCGGATTGATCGAGGTCGGGAACTGACCGGACATGACGTCGTCATGCGGCCCCGGAATGGTCACGCTGGCCGGGTTGCCTGTGGTGTTGATGACGCCTTGGGGCGGCTCGTCAGGGTTGCCGAAGGAGGGGCCGGCAACCGCGGGGCCAATCCCCGCGACGCTCGCCGCCGCGCTGAGCGCCAGTATGCTGCGCCGTGAAAGCTCGTCCATGATCATTTCTCCCTATGCTGTTGTTCAGGGCGCGGCATGTTTCGCGGCGTCCTCGATCACCGCCGCCACTTCCTTCGGGCGCGATTCATAGACCGAGTGGCTCGCGCCCTTGAGTTCGATGGTATGGCTCTTGGCGCGGGCATAGTACCACCGCTCAAGATCGGGATTGATAATTTTGTCGTCGCCGGCGACAATTCCCCAGCTTGGCTTTGTCTTCCACGCGGCGACAGACATTGGCGTCGTGAAAACCTGAGCCGCCGTCAGGATCTGCGAGCTTGCCTCGAAGTCAGCCTGTTTGCGCGGTAGATCGGCGGCGAAATCCGCGTGAAAATCCGCGCGATTAAGAAAAGTGAACCCGTCATCCGTGTGCTGGATCGCGCCCTCCTGCTTCTGCGTGAAGCTGGGCATGCCCTTGCCGAGGGCGGCTTCATCCTCGCCGACATCGGGCGCATGGGCGGCGACATAGACGAGGCCGACGACATTCGGATGCACGCCAGCTTCAGTAATGATCGAGCCGCCATAGCTATGGGCGACGAGGATGGTTGGGCCGCTCTGCAGGTCGAGCACGCGCTTTGTCGCCGCAACATCATCGGCAAGCGAAGTCAGCGGCTCCTCAACCATCGTTACATGGTAGCCATCCCTGACGAGGATTTCGTAAACGGGCTTCCAGCCGGAGGCGTCGACCCAGGCGCCATGAACCAGCACGATATTCTTCGCAGGTTCGGCGAGAGCCGGGACGCAGCCGCCGGTCAAAAACAAAGCCGCGATCGCGGCGCGACGAAGATTACATCCGCTCTTAAGCATAATGGCTCCTCATGTCTTTGAACCCACGGGCGGGCTGATCTCCGTGGCGCGTTTCTGTCGAAGCTGCTCGCCCGCGCCGACATCGGATATGATTTGCGGCCGCCCCATAGACCAGGGCGGCCGAGGAAAGCTGGCGTTCTGCAGGCTGAACGTTCGGTAGACGAGGCGTCGCTTAAAGACGCTTCAATGCGCGTCGTCGCTGCTATAGCCATGCGTGCTGGCATAGATGCTCGAATGCTGACCAACCTCATTGGACGGGCTGAGGGTCTGCGAGGACATCATAATCATGCTGGCGTCGCCGCGCGGGCCGGCGATTTCCCCGTAGTTGATCGAGGAGTTCGCGCTACGAGCCGAAGCCCCGCCGGCAAGGGCGAGCGCGAGGAACAGCGACGAGGTGTAGATCAGGCGTTTTTGCATCGAAATGCTCCATTGTGAAAGATAATGCGCAAAGGCCCTTTGGCTGTTGCGGCTTCCGCTCCGATCTGTGGAACAGATGACGCTGTAACAATACATCTTCTGTACATCGCGTCTTTCATACTTAGGTTTGCCGGCATATAGGGCGGCGACGCCTTTTCCTTGCTGATGTACGCGCGCAATCTGGCGCCCGATCGCCGTTCAGTCGGCTCGAACCGGGGCGGTTATGGATTGGACGCGTCGAAGATCATGAATGCGCCAGGCGGCGCGGCCGCGCCGGCCGCCAGATATCCCGATGGGCTGGGCTCAGCAGCGAAAGGCGGGGGCCCTATTTCGGCATGTTGTCTTCAACGCAGGCGAGAAGCGCGTCGGCGTCGAAGGGCTTTGCAAAAAAGCCGGCGGCGCCGTTGGCGATCGCCTCCGCGCGGGCGATGTCTGTCGGGTGCGCCGTCATCAAGATGATCGGAAAGCGGCGCGCCATTGGGACAAGACGCCCCTGAAGCTCAAGGCCGCTCATGCCGGGCATGTGAACGTCGGCGATGAGGCAGGCCGTCTCATGAAGTTCGGTTGAGACGAGAAAATCCTCGGCCGAGGCGAAGGTGCAAACGTCAAGCCCGATTGAGCGCAGGAGGCTCGCGGTCGCGGAGCGAACCTCGGCGTCGTCGTCGACGATTGAGATGGTTAGAGGCGGCAACGCAAATCCACCGGGTTGAGCGGAGCGGCCCCCGCGTTCAGCCACTTTACGGCGTGGCGCGAGGCCAATGATATTATACTGAAGTTTGAAAACGCGCCGCCGAGACGTCCCTGACGTTCAAAATCTCGGCCATTCGCACGAGATCGGCGAGCGATTGCGCGCTCATTTTCTTCATCATCGCGCCGCGATGGATTTTTACGGTGATTTCGCTGAGGTCAAGCCGAGCCGCCACCTGCTTGTTCATGAGGCCGGCGACGACGAGGCTCATCACTTCGCGCTCTCTGGCGGTCAGCGACTGATAGGCCCCGCGCAGCCCGGCCTCCTTCGCCTCGCTCGCGCGGCGCTGCCGGTCGTGCTCGATCGCTGCGGCCACGGCGGCCAGCATGGCCTCTGCCTCGAAGGGCTTTGGCAGAAAGTCGATCGCCCCCGTCTTCATGGCCTGCACCGACATCGGAATATCGCCATGGCCGGTCATGACGATCACTGGAATCAGCACGCCGGCCTGCGCGAGCTCGGCCTGAAAATCGATTCCGCTCGAACCCTTGAGGCGAACATCGAGCACGAGGCAGGACGGCTTGTCCGGCGCGCCGGCGGCGCAGAACGCCTCCGGCGATTCGAACAGAGCGACGCCATAGCCGCTCGCGCGGAGCAGGCTGCCGAGCGCGCTTCGGACTTCGGCCTCGTCGTCGATCACGCAAACAATCGCCGGCTCCTGCGCATTCGCTTCGGCGCTGTCTTTCATGCCGCAGCCTCCTCCAAAGGCAGAGTGAAGTGAAACGTTGCGCCGCCGCCGTCATTGTTCTCGGCCCAGATGCGGCCGCCATGCGCTTCGACGATCGAGCGGCAGATCGACAGCCCCATGCCCGTTCCGCTGCTCTTGGTGGTGAAGAAGGGCTCGAAGACGGCGTCGGGATTTTGCTCCTTGATCCCCTCGCCGCTGTCGCGCACGCTGATCCGCGCAAAGCCCGCGCCCTCGCGCTGCGTCGCAACGAAAAGATCGCGCCGCCGCGGATCGATCGCCGCCATCGCCTGCGCGCCGTTCATCGCCAGATTGATGACGACCTGCTGGATCTGCACGCGATCGCCGAGGACCCGCGGCAGATCGGCGGCAAAACTCTGCCGCAGGTTGATCGCGCCGGTCGTGAGTTCGCGCCGCATCAGCGCGACGGCCTCCTCGATCGCTTCGGCGAGATGCAGCGGAATTTTGGGCGCGGCGCCCTTTTTCGTCAGCGCCTTCAGCCCGGCGACGACCTCGCCCGCGCGCTTTCCGTTTTCGATGATATGGTCGAGGCAATCGCGAACCTCCTGCGCGGCCGGCGCCTCGCGCGTCAGCCAGCGCCGGCCTGATTGAGCGTAGGTCGTGATCGCCGCCAGCGGCTGGTTGACTTCATGGGCGATCGAGGCCGCGAACTGACCGAGCAGCGCCACCCGCGCGGCGTGGGCGAGTTCGGCCAGCGTCTGGTCCAGCCGCGCCTGCGTCAAATTGCGCTCGGTGAGGTCGATGGCGGTGATGATCATGCGCCGCCAGCCCTCGCCGGGCGCGACGATGCAGGCGCGCAGCAGCACATCGATGGTTTTTCCCCGCAACGTGCAAAACTGCGTCTCCGCCTCGACGATCGCTGCGCCATCGGCGAGCTGGGCCAGCAAATGGGCGAGCGTGTTCTCTGCCGCCGTCGTCGAAAAGATCGACATGCTGCGTCCGATCAACGCCTCGCGCCTCGGCGCCTCGAAAAGCTTCACCGCCTCCTCATTGGCTTCCGTGATCTCTGCGGCCGACGCCATCTGGCGTAAAGTCGCGCGATGCGCGTCGAGATAGGCGCCAATATCGCCGACGCCTGCTTTTTGCAGATCCTCGACCGCCTCAAATCGCCCGGACCAATCCGCCTCCCATATGGCGAAGCCGGCGGCGCGGAAAATGGCGCCATAGCGCTCCTCGCTGCGGCGCCGTTCGGCCTCGGCTTTGCGCTCCGCCGTCAGGTCGGCGCTCGTCTCGATGATCCCGGCCGGGCGACCGTCCGAATGGTAGCGCACGAGCCAGCGGCTGGCGAGCACGATCCGCGTTCCATCGCGGCGGCGGCGCGTGAGTTCGCCGGACCAGCTGCCTGCCGCGGCGAACCCTTTGGCGACCTCCTCAGCGGGATATTGCGTCTCCAGCAGTTCGCGGCAGATCCGCCCCACCGCCTCCTTGCGCGTCCAGCCATAGAGCGCCTCGGCGCCGTCGTTCCAGTAGAGGATGCGGTCATCTGCGTCGCGGATCGTCACCGTGTCATGGGTGAGCTCCAGCATGCGCGCCTGCTCGGCCGCCGTCGTTTCGGCCGACCAGCTCCTGACCGCAAGCAAAGTGGTGATCGCCAGCGCCGTCAGGCTGACGCCGAGGCGGACATAAGCGCCGTTGAAGGCTTCGCCCCAATGCGACGAGACGAAGGCGACCAGAACCAGAACGCAGCAGCCGGCTCCCGCCGCGAGGACAAAGCGCCGGTCGGCGACCCGCGCGACGAGCAGCACAACAGCCGTGTAGAGGACGGCGACGGCGCCATCAAGCGGGCTCAGAACATCCGCCGCGAAGATCAGGGCCGCGGCCGCCGCAGCGGCGAGGATTTGCAGGCGCCGCCGCCTCGACCAGCGTTTCTGCGGCCGCAACAGCGGCGGCAGCGCGTCGTCGCCGCCCGAAATAGCGCCCGCGCGGTTTTCCTGGGGCAAATCCTGAGGCGATGCGGCGGGTTCGAACATGAGCGTCTCGGCGCCCGCTTGATGGCGAAGCCGCCATTCGCCCGCAGCGGCTCAAACATCCGTGTCGAAGCTCAGGCGCGTCCAATGATCCGCTTGCTTACCTCAGCCGTCGCGCCTCGACAAGACGGCGCGCCCGGTCGGGAGCGGAGCGGATGAGGGCACAGGCCGTGCGTCGCTCCATCGCGGCTCTCAAGGCGCATAGCGGGTGAAGACAAAGTCGCGCGCTTCAACGGGGACATGGCAGGAAAAGCAGGCGCCGAGCATCGCATCGTCGACGGGTTTGCCGTCGTTGAACTGTGCGAAACCCCAGCCGCCTGTCGCGGCGAATTTTCTTGCGTCCTTGACCATAAACTGAACATTCGTGGGCGCGCCCGCCACGAATGATTGGTCACGGCCGAAGACCTTGTTGTTTTCCTCCGACGGAACGTAACGCCAGGCAAGCCGGGCAATGATCGCGCCGTCCGGGAACGGGAGCGTTCCTTCCCGGTAGGCCTTGATTGCTACATCGTTGCCCAGAATGGCGCGCAGATCGTTGAGGTCGCCTTCTTCGTGGGCCACGGAGATCAACCTCCAGTCCCGGTATCCGGGAGGGAGTTTGATACCGAAGAGCGGGACGGGCTCCGCGCCGCCTTGTCCGGATGCGGGGGCCATGGCTGCGGGCGCGCCGGACAGCGCGGCGACTGCGGCCAGCATGACTGTGCTCCGTCTCATACGATCCCCCTTCAGAGTTCGGCGGTCCTCTGCTGCACCGCGTTCAAAACGATGTTGATGTTCTCCCGGTACAGGAGGGCTGACGATCGCGCGCCATTCGTCAGCCCCTGAAATGTGATGTCGCCCGGCAACGCGCCTGTGGCGTTACGATGTCAGGAATGCCAGCAGATCGGCGTTGACCGTCTCGGCCTGAGTCGTGATCATGCCGTGGGGAAAGTCCTTGTAGGTCTTCAGTGTTGCGTTCTTCAACAGTTTGGCGCTTAACGGGCCGGCAGCGACATAGGGCACGATCTGATCGTCTTCGCTGTGCATCACCAGCACCGGCACGTTGATCTTTTTGAGGTCTTCGGTGAAGTCTGTCTGTGAGAAGGCGACGATCCCGTCATAATGCGCCTTCGCGCCCCCCATCATGCCCTGTCTCCACCAATTGGCGATCGCAGCCTCGATCGATTCCACGCCCGGCCGGTTGAATCCGTAGAACGGGCCTGCCGGCAGGTCGCGGTAGAATTTCGACCGGTTTGCCGCGAGCTGCGCCTGCAAATCGTCGAACACCGCCTTTGGCAACCCGAGCGGGTTGGCCGGCGTCTGCACCATCAAGGGCGGAACCGCGCTGATGATCGCCGCTTTGGATACCCGGCTTTCGCCGTGACGGGCGAGATAGTGGACAACCTCGCCGCCGCCTGTCGAATGTCCAACATGGATCGCGTCCTTGAGATCGAGATGGGCGGTCACCGCCGCGAGATCGTCGGCGTAGTGATCCATGTCATGGCCGTCGCCCGTCTGGGTCGATCGGCCATGGCCTCGGCGGTCATGGGCTATGACGCGATAGCCCTTGTTGAGAAAGAACAACATCTGCGCGTCCCAGTCATCCGATGACAGCGGCCAGCCATGACTGAAGACGATCGGCTGTCCAGATCCCCAATCCTTGTAAAAGATGTCGACGCCGTCTTTTGTTGTTATCATGCCCATGTGGCGATATCCTTGTATTTATTGACGAAATGACATCTGTATCTAGCTTGCGTTTAGGCTTGCTTGCATCGGGTTCCTCGTCACATACATAGTGACTGTCCTTCCGTCGTTGGCGGCAGTCAAACGCCCTCAAAGACCAATCGTGTGAAAAAGTCGGGGTCAATCACGAAACTGCCGAATTTGCCGTCGAAGGCCGCGGTTGGCTTTGCCGCGACGATTTCATCCCGTGACCGGCCTTGCGTCTTGAGCGCGGCGACATTCTCCCGAACCGCCACGAGCATGTCGCGGAATTCTTGCAGTTCGGATTTGTTGCTCACCGGCTGACCATGGCCCGGGATGATGATGGTGTTATCCGTGACGACTGCGAGATTGGCGTCGCACGCCGCAATCGTTCCATCGATGCTTCCCCCGGTCGAATAATCAATGAAGGGGTAGACGCCGTTCCAGAAGGTGTCGCCGACATGCATGATGTCGGCTTCTGCAAAATGAACGGAAATGTCGCTGTCGGTATGGGCGGGACCATAATACTTGCAATTGAGCGTGGCGCCATTGAGCTTCAGGGTGCGATCGCTCGAAAAGACATCGTCAGGAATTCCGCCGGCGCCGAGGGGAAGAAAATTGTAGTCCCAGTCCTCGACGCGCTGGACCTGCGACAGGCGCTTGCGCGTGTTCTCGTGAGCGATGATTTTTGCGCCGGCCGCATGTAGCCACTCATTCCCGTCGGCGTGATCGAAGTGCCAGTGAGTGTTGATCAGATGGGTGACAGGATCGGCGCCGAGGTCGGCAAGAGCCTTGCGGATGTTGGTCTGCGATAGTCTGATGCCGGCGTCGACAAGCACCTTTCCGTCCGAGCCTGTGAGCACAGCGATATTGCCGCCTGAGCCCTCAAGGACGCTCACGTCGCCACGAAGCCTGTGAGTCACGATCGGCGTCACGGCGGCGCTGTCTTTGATCAGGCTGACGAGACCGCGCGCCTCGGCGTAGGCCTCCCGCGGCGTCAGCCAACCCGCCAATCCTGCCTGAGCCGCTCCGATGCAGCACAAGCAGAATCCGCGTCTCGAGAGGGTCCTGCGCTCCATTGTCTTCCCCGCCTTCGAAGGTTAGCCGATTATGTCCGATGGTCTGGTCAGTGTTTGATAAAGGCGTGAGGACCTGCATTGTCGCAATGCGGCAGGCTCTTCGATCAACGTCAGGATCCCGGCAGGGATGAGACCTGGTGTTTGCTCGCCGGCGAAACCGTTTGCCAATGAACCCCTATGATGGCTTCATTAGCGTGCAACGAGCCAAGTTTGCGGTTTCCGGCGTCTTTTGGCAATCCTCGAATTTCGAAATATCGCGCTCAATGATCGGGAAGCGCTAGCCGATGGATCGGTGGGACGGGATGTCCGTCTTTATGGCGATCGTTGAGGGCATGGCGCGGCGATCGGCTTGGAACTCCGCCTCCATGGCCGGCGGCTGGGCGCCCTCACGCCACGGAAACGTGTCGCTGACATGGCGTCCCTTGCGACGAATTTGGACACGCCAGGAACCGGACGGTAGTTTCGCGACGGCAGCCATCGGGTTAGGAGGTTGATCCACCCAAAATGGAAACGTAAGCCGTGTATAGAGGCGCCGGCCGCCAGCGAGTTTGCGCGTGTCAACCGAATTGGTAGCTATAACTCTTAGGTTGGCGGGACGAAATCATAGACCAGACCGCCGAGAGCGACATCCTCACCCTGAGCGCAATATCCGGCGGACTTCAAACTACAATTGCCATGGCGACGGTGTCAGCCCGGCGCTTCGTCCAATCACGGCGCGATCCGAATCGATAGCCATTGCCGGACGATCCAGAGTGGAATTCTTGCATTTGCGAGATTCGCGTTTCAGGTCGAGCGTCGCCGCCTTGGACCGGAGGGGCGCCTTGCCCACCGCCGCCATATCGTTCATATGGAGGTCGATCAATCCCTGAAGGTGTTGATTTTGGCGACGCGCGCGATCGTCGAGGGCGCCACGCCGGTCCGCAGCGGGCGGGCGCACGCCGCGAAACGTCTCGCTGAAATGGCGTCCCTTGCGACGAATTTGGACTCGCCAGGAACTGCAAGGTAGTTTCGTAACGGCCGCCATTTTGGTGTGCGGGCCGTGTGCGCTCCGGCGTCGAAGCGGGGCGTTTGCGGCGTAACAGCGAGTGCGGACGGCGCTGCCTGACGGCCTGATAGTACTGAAAAAAATGAAGCAAACTCAAACACATAGATTTTCAGTAGCGCCGATGATGGATTGGACCGACCGCCATTGCCGGTCTTTCCATCGTCTCCTGACCCGGCGCGCGCGGCTTTATACGGAAATGGTGACGACGGGCGCCGTGCTGCACGGCCAGCGCGACCGGCTGCTTGGGTTCGACGCGGCGGAGCATCCCGTCGCCGCGCAGCTTGGCGGCTCCGATCCTGCCGATCTTGCCGCGGCCGCGCGCATCTGCGCCGATTTCGGCTATGACGAAATCAACCTCAACGCCGGCTGCCCGTCGAAGCGGGTGCAGAACGGCGCCTTCGGGGCCTGCCTGATGCGCGAGCCGCAGCTCGTCGGCGAATGCGTTTCCGCCATGAAGGCCGCCGTCGATGTGCCCGTCACGGTCAAATGCCGCATCGGCGTCGACGAGCAGGAGCCGCGCGAGGCGCTGTTCGCCTTCGCGGAGACCGTGCTGGCGGCGGGCGCCGACGCGCTGATCGTGCATGCGCGGAAGGCCTGGCTGGAGGGCCTGTCGCCGAAAGACAACCGCCATATCCCGCCGCTCGATTATGCGCTGGTCCATGAGCTGAAGCGGCGTTTCCCCGATAGGCCGATCGCCATCAATGGCGGGCTCGATACGATCGACGCCATGCGCGCGCAGCTGGATCATGTCGACGGCGTGATGATTGGGCGCGCGGCCTATCAGGATCCCGCGCTGCTGCTTGAGGTCGATCCGGTGTTTTTCGGCGAGGACGCCCCCTTCTCAGAGATGGCGCAGGCGATCGAGGCTTTTACGCCCTATATCGCGGCGCGGCTGTCGGAGGGAGTTCCGCTCAACGCCATGGCCCGGCATCTGCTCGGCGCTTTCAATGGCCGGCCGGGCGCGCGCGCCTTCCGCCGGCATCTGGCGACGGAATCGGTCAAGCCCGGCGCCGGGCTTGAAGTCCTGCGCGCGGCCCTCGCGCTGATTGGCTCAAGAGCGGGCGAGGATCAGGCTATGGCGGCGGAATAGCTGCGCCCACCTAAACGTCCGTCGTGACGAAGGCGCCGATCGGTCGTTCTCCGCCGCAAACGGTCTCAATCGAGCCGCTTGCCGAGCCGCCCCGCAAGATCCTGAATATATTGGAACGCCGTCCGCCCCGAGCGGGCGCCGCGGGTGATCGCCCATTCCAGCGCCTCGCGCTCGATCACGGGGCGGTCCTGCGCGAGGCCGAAATGTTGGGCGTAACCGAATACCATGTCGAGATAGTCGGCCTGCGAGCAGGCGTGGAAGCCGAGCCAGAGGCCGAAACGGTCGGACAGCGAGACTTTCTCCTCGACGGCCTCGCCGGGATTGATCGCCGTGCCGCGCTCATTATCAACCATCTCGCGCGAAAGAATATGGCGCCGGTTTGAGGTGGCGTAGAACAGAACGTTTTGCGGCCGTCCCTCGATGCCGCCCTCAAGCACCGCCTTCAGCGATTTGTAATTCGTATCAGCGGCGTCGAAGGAAAGATCGTCGCAAAAGACGACGAAGCGGTAGGGCGCCTCGCGCAAAAGCCCCATCAGAAGGGGCAGGCTGTCGATGTCCTCGCGATGGATCTCGATCAGTTTCAGCGGGGCGAGCGCTCCAGCGCCGCTCAAGCGCTGGTTGACGTCAGCATGGGCCGCCTTGACCAGCGAGGATTTGCCCATGCCGCGCGCGCCCCACAAAAGTGCATTATTGGCCGGAAATCCGCGCGCGAACCGCTCCGTGTTGTCGGTTAATATATCGCGCAGCCGATCGATGCCGCGCAGCAACGCCATGTCGACGCGATTGACGCGCGCGACGGCGGACAGATGCGGCGCGTGAGCCGAAAAGATAAAGGCGTCGGCGGCGGAAAAATCGAGGGCCGCGGGCGGCGCCGGAACCAGCCTTTCGAGCGCAGTCGCGATGCGCTCAAGCGCAAGCGCGGCGCGGGCGTTGGCGAATTCATCAGGATTGCGAGCGTCGGTCATCGATCATCTGGCCAAAAGCAGATAAAGGGAGCGGCGTTAGATCATGGCGGCAGGCGCTTGGCTATACCGCGCGCCGCCGCCTCCAGTCCCTTCACGCCGCAAGCGGCGCCTCGCCATAATTGGCGGCATAGGCGTTCTCGACCGCCGGGATGATCTCGACGATGTCGAAGAAGCGATCCCAGAAGGCCGTCTCGCGCAGATCTTCCACCAGAAGCTCATAGGCGTGGTGGCTCGTCGCCTCCCAGAGCCATATGTCGGTGACGCGGGCAGAATAGAACTCGGCGTCGTAGAAACGCAG
Source organism: Methylocella silvestris (assembly GCF_002891535.1). Taxonomy (GTDB): domain Bacteria; phylum Pseudomonadota; class Alphaproteobacteria; order Rhizobiales; family Beijerinckiaceae; genus Methylocapsa; species Methylocapsa silvestris_A. Next base: position 57,875 of record NZ_PDZR01000007.1, read on the forward strand.
CCGCACGCCCTCGGCGTGTTTGCGCAGGATCGGCTCGAAGTGCTCGCGAAGCTCGGCGAACCTGGTTTTGACCGGGAAGCCAAGCCACTCCGGGGACGTTTTTACAAGCATGAAGACGGTCAGTTTTACGGGTGTGGTCATTTCAAGATCCTTGGCGATTGCCTTGACAGGCGACGCGCCTATATTGCGAGTTATTACTCGTATTTGAAACTCGCATCCCGGCATGTCCGACCCGCTCCGCTCCCCTGCGCTTAAGCCACGGAAAAAGCCCGCACAATTGCGCTCGGCTGAGACCGTCGCCTGCATCATCGAGGCTGCGGCTCGCATTTTGGAGGAGCGCGGTTTTGCTGGCTACACGACCAATGCCGTCGCCGAAAAGGCAGGCGTCGGCGTCGGTTCGCTCTATCAATATTTTCCCGGCAAGGACGCGCTGACGGCGGCGCTGATCGAACGCGAAACGGCCGTGCTGCTCGACGATGTGGCCGAAGCCGAGCGGGCGGCGAGCGGCGCGCAGGGGTTGAAACAGCTGATCCGCGCCGCGGTCGCCCATCAGATGCGGCGGCCGGCTCTTGCGCGCCTGCTCGATTTCGAGGAGCAGCGGCTGCCGCTGGAGCTCGAGGTCGGCAGGGTCTCGTTCCGGCTGGAGCAGGCCATCGTCCGCCTTCTCGCGCGGATGGCGCAAGAAAGCCCGGCCGACCCGCAGCAGGCGGCCGCTGACATGCTCGCCATCTGCAAGGGAATGGTCGACGCGGCGGGACAGCGCGGCGAGACAGACGCGGCTTCTCTCGAAGGGCGCGTCGCGCGCGCCATCTTCGGCTATCTGGAGCCGCTTCGTCCCGGTCGCGACGCGGCGTTAGAGGCGTGACCCCGCTTCAAGGCGCGCCCCCTGGGCGCCATTGCTTTCATGGCCGCGCCCGCTATAGTCCGCGCGCTTCGGGAGCGCCTGGAGCCGCGAAAAATCGAGGAGTTCGGAATTGTTTACCCCAGCTTTCGCCCAGGCGGCCGGCGCGGGCGGCGGAGCGACGGATCTGATCGTTCAGTTGATCCCCTTCGCGCTGATCCTCGCGATCATGTATTTCCTCATCATGCGGCCGCAGCAGAAGCGCGCCAGAGATCATGCCGACCTCATCAAGAATTTGCGCCGCGGCGATAGCGTCGTCACCTCCGGCGGGCTGATCGGCAAGGTGACGAAAGTTATCGACGACGCCGAGGTCGAGCTCGAAATCGCCCCCAATGTACGGGTCCGGGTGGCGCGCGGCCTCGTCACGGACGTCCGGTCGAAGGGCGAGCCCGTCAAGGACGCGGCCAACTCCTAGGCTTAACTTTCCGCCGGGCGCAGCCGCGCTCCCGCCTGATCTCTCCGGACGATTTCAAACTTATGCTGCGTTTTGCGACCTGGAAGATCGTCTCCATCGTGATGATGACCGTCATCGCGCTGCTGCTCATCGTGCCGAGCCTGCTCGGCCCGCAGAGCCGCGCGGCGCTGATGGCGCATGCGCCAAGCTTCCTGCCGATCCGGCCGATCGTGCTCGGCCTCGATCTGCAGGGCGGCTCGCATGTCCTGCTCGAAGTCGACGGCCAGTCGGTCGTCAAGACGCTGATCGACAATCTGCGCGACAGCGTCCGCCGCACCCTGCGCGAAGAGAAGGCCTCGATCTCCGGCGGCATTGGCGTGCAGCCGCGCGGCGTGCAGCTGCGCATTCCGGACGCCGCCGAACGCGAGCGGATCATGCCGAAGCTGCGCGCGCTCACGGCTCCCGCGAGCGCCGGCATATCCGGCGTCGCCGGCGCGCCCGTCTTCGACGTCACGGAGACGGCCGACGGCCTCATCCAGTTCACCGTGACCGAGGCGGGGATCAAGGCCAAGATGCGGCGGGCGGTCGAGCAATCGATCGAGGTTTTGCGCCGGCGCGTTGACGCCCTTGGCACCACCGAGCCGAATATCCAGCGCCAGGGCGACGACCGCGTGCTGGTCGAGGTGCCGGGCCTGCAGGACACCGGAAAACTCAAGGAAATCCTTGGCACGACGGCCAAGCTCGAGTTTCGCCTTGTCTCCGATACCGGCGCCGTTCCCGCCGAGACGGAAATGCTCGAGGAGGTCGACCGGCCGGGCTCGAAGCTTCCCGTGCAGAAGCGCGTGATGGTGCAGGGCGAGGATCTGACCGACGCCCAGCCGGGCTTTGACAGCCGCACGCAGGAGCCCGTCGTCAACTTCCGCTTCAATATTCGCGGCGGCCAGCGCTTCGGCGAGGTCACCTCCGAAAATGTCGGCCGCCCCTTCGCTATTGTGCTGGACGGCAAGGTGATTTCGGCGCCGCGCATCCTCGGCCCGATCACCGGCGGCTCCGGGCAGATCTCCGGCCATTTCACGGTGGAATCGGCCAATAATCTTGCGATCCTGCTGCGGGCGGGCGCGCTGCCGGCCAAGCTCACCATCGTCGAGGAGCGCACGGTCGGGCCGGGTCTTGGCCAGGATTCGATCGACGCTGGCAAGCGCGCCGCCTATGTCGGCGCGGCGCTGGTCGCCTTTTACATGCTGATCACCTACGGGATTTTCGGGGTATTCGCCAATATCGCGCTGTTCGTCCACATCGCCTTTATCTTTGCCGGGCTGGTGCTGCTTGGCGCGACGCTGACGCTTCCCGGCATCGCCGGCATCGTCTTTACGATCGGCATGGCGGTCGACTCGAATGTGCTGATCTATGAGCGCATCCGCGAGGAATCGCATGCCGGCCGCTCGATCGTGTCCTCGCTCGACGCCGGCTTCAAGCGCGCCTTCGCGACCATCGTCGATTCCAACGTAACCATGTTCGTCGCCGCCGCGATCCTGTATTTTATCGGTTCGGGCCCGGTGCGCGGCTTCGCCGTCTCGCTCGCGCTCGGCATTCTGACGACCATCGTGACGGCGGTGACCATGACGCGCATGATGATCACGCTGTGGTACCGCACCAAGCGGCCGGTCAAGCTGCCGATCTGAAATCAGGCGCCCGCCTCAGGCAAAAGGCTGTTCGAGATGAAACTTCTGCGCCTCGCGCCGGAAAACACCAAATTCCCGTTCATGCGCTTCCGGCGCATCAGCTATCCGTTCTCGGCTGTGATGTCGATCATCTCAGTGGTGCTGTTCCTGACGCTCGGCATGAATTTCGGCATCGATTTTTCCGGCGGCACGCTGATCGAACTGCGCGCGAAATCTGGCGTCGCCGACATCGCCGCGCTGCGCTCGGTCGGCGAGGGCGCACATGTCGGAGAGGTCGAGGTGCAGGGTTTTGGCCAGCCCTCGGATGTGACGCTCCGCTTTGGCGTCCAGCACAGCGAACAGGGCGACGCCGCGGCGCAGGAGGCGGCTGTCGCCAGGATCAAGACGGCGGTCGGCAATGATTATGACTTCCGTCGCGTCGAGGTCGTCGGCCCCCGCGTTTCCGGCGAACTGGTGCAGTCCGGCACGCTTGGCGTCGTTCTCGCGATCGTCGCGGTGCTGTGCTATCTGTGGTTCCGCTTCGAATGGCAATTCGCCGTCGGCGCGATCATCGCCACCATGCATGATTTGCTACTGACGGTCGGCTTCTTCTCGCTGACGCGGCTCGAATTCAATACGACCTCGATCGCGGCGATTCTGACCATCGTCGGCTATTCGCTGAACGAGACTGTCGTCGTGCTCGACCGCATCCGGGAAATGATGCGCAAATACCGCAAGATGCCGACCGACGAGCTGATCGATCTCTCGGTCAACGCCGTGCTGCCGCGAACCATCATGACCGCGACGACGGTGTTTCTCGCGCTGCTCTCTCTGGTGGTTTTCGGCGGCCAGGTCATCCGCTCCTTCTCGATCGCGATGATCTGGGGTATTTTCGTCGCCACCTATTCGTCGGTTTTCATCTGCTCGCCAATGCTGATTTACCTTGGCCTTCGCAACGAGACCGTCGGGCAGGAGCCGACCCCCGGCGGCAAGCTCGCCAAGAATTCGGCCTGATCTCACGCCGCCGTACAACCGCCGGGACACGCCAGCGCGCCGCCGAGGGGCCTGCGATGCCGAATGACACGCGCGACCCGAAATACCCCGGTTTTCTGCCCGGCCTGCACGCCATCGACGGTTACGGCTCCGGCGGCTTCCGCTTCGGCGGCATGTCGCATCGCGGATCAATCCTGGCGCTGCCGTCCGGCGTCTATGCCTGGAGCGTGCTCGATCCGTCCGACATCACCGCCGCTTCGTTCGGCCAGCTGTTCGCCGAGGAGCGCGGTCTGATCGAGCATGTGCTGATCGGCGTCGGCGTCGCCATGGGTCCGCTCGACCCGGAACTGAAACGCCGGCTCAGCGTGGCCGGCATCCGCGCCGAACCAATGCAGACGGGCGCCGCGGCGCGAACCTATAATATTCTGCTTGGCGAAAAGCGGCGGGTCGCCGCCGCGCTTCTGGCGGTTCCCTGATGAGCGAAGCTTTGACCGCCCTCGATGGCGATTACGCCCATTGCGAGACGATCGTCCGCCGCGACGACCCGGACCGATGGCTGGCGAGCCTGTTCCTCCCGGAAGGCAAGCGCCGTTATGCGCATGCGCTCTATGCCTTCAGCCTCGAAATCGCGCGGGCGCGCGAGGTCGTCTCCGAGCCGATGCTGGGCGAAATTCGCTTTCAATGGTGGCGCGAGGCGCTGGAGCAGCCAGATCGTGAGGATGTGCGGGCAAACCCTGTCGCCGCCGCCGTGACCGACGTTTTGGCTCGTTTTGACCTGCCGCGCGAAAACTTGCTGCAGTTGATCGATGCGCGGCAGTTCGATCTGTTCGACGATCCGATGCAGACCGTGGACGAGCTGGAAGCCTACGCCAAGGCGACCTCGTCCAATCTTTATTGCCTGACGCCGATGATCCTTGAGCCCGATACGCCCTCCGCCGGATTTGGCGCCTCCGGCCATGGCGGGACCGCTTACGCGCTGACCGGCCTGTTGCGCGCCTTTCCCTGGCATGCGGCGCGGGGTCAGTGCTATGTCCCGCTCGACATTCTGCGCCGCCACGGTCTTGAGCGGGCGGACATTGTTTCGGGGCGGTCGACGCCGGCGCTTTTATCCGCCCTTGAGGAGGTCCGCGCGCTCGCCCGTTCGCATCTTGAGATTTTCCTGAGTCGGATCGAGGGGCTGCCGGACCTGGCGCGCCCGGCCTTTCTGCCTATCAGCCTCTGCGAACCCTATCTGCGGCTGATGGAGGGAAAGTGCTACGATCCCTTCAAAACCAATATCGTGCTGCCGCAATGGCGCCGGCAATGGGCGCTTTGGCGCGCCGCCAAGCATTGGGGGTAGGAATCTGCATCGTCGCGGAGCTTTTTCGCGCAAAAACCGCGACGGTTTAGCCAGGATCATGGCGGCGCGGACGTGGCTCGGGCAGTGCGCAGCTTGAACGCATCTGTTCGTTAAAGGAGCCCTACGTCATGCGCATCCATAGCGAAGGCCAGCCGCATGCTGGCGAGGATTTCCATTTTTCCGTTTCGGGCGGCGCCGAAACGAAGACCCTGAAAGCCTATATTGAATATAAGACGGTGCTCGACATCAGCTTTTCCGGGGACCTCCAGCAAACGCTCGCTATCCCGCCGCAAACCGGCAAATTCACGCTAAAACTCCTTGCTCATGATGGGGCGGGCGAAAACGCCGAAATGCGCTACGTGATCGCCGGCGAGCCGGCGGCGTCCTGAAGAGCAGGAGCAGGAGGCGCCCGAGCCGCGTCTCGCAATTGCTTTCTTTTCGCTTTCATTGCTAGAACAGATCCATGATTGGAACCGTCCAAGAAAATTCCGCGCTGCGAATTACGCGCCCGGCCCGCGGCTGATTATTTCGCGCGGGGCCGGGACCCTTATCGCTGTTCCGGCGGCCAGTCCGCGCCGCGCTCGCAACGAGCGCCATCAAACCAGCAGACACAATCATGAATGAGATCGAGACGGCGCGCGGCGTTTTGCGCACGGCCGAAGGCAAGGACAGGGGCGAGGCCAAGTCCGGCCCGGATTATTCCAAAAGCCTCTATCTGCCTCAGACCGACTTTCCGATGCGGGCCGGCCTTCCGAAGAAAGAGCCGGAGCTGCTCGCCCGCTGGCGCGAGATCGGCCTTTACGGGCGCATGCGCGAGGCGGCGCGCGGGCGGCCGAAATTCGTCCTGCATGACGGGCCCCCCTACGCCAATGGCGACATCCATATCGGCCACGCGCTGAACAAGATCCTCAAGGATCTCATCGCACGCTCGCAGCAGATGCTTGGGGCCGACGCCAATTACGTGCCGGGCTGGGACTGCCACGGCCTCCCCATCGAATGGAAGATCGAGGAGCAATATCGCGCCAAGGGCCGCAGCAAGGACGAGGTGCCGGTCAATGAATTCCGCCGCGAATGCCGCGCCTTCGCCGAGCATTGGGTCGAGATCCAGCGCGAGCAGTTCAAACGGTTGGGGGTCAATGGCGATTGGGATCATCCCTATCTGACCATGACTTATCCCGCCGAGGCGACCATCGCCCGCGAGATCATGAAATTCGCCGGAAACGGGCTGCTCTATCGCGGCTCGAAGCCGGTGATGTGGAGCGTGGTTGAGAAGACCGCGCTGGCTGAAGCGGAGGTCGAGTATGACGACCACGTCAGCGACTGGGTGTTTGTGGCGTTTCCGGTCGCAGGCGTCGTCCGGCGTGGGCCTCTCCCAGCGAATCCGCTGGGTCGGGATCCGATTGGCGATGGTTCGTCGCTGAGCGATCCGATCGGGATATTTGGCGCAAAGGTCGTCATATGGACCACGACGCCCTGGACCATCCCTGCTAATCGGGCGATCAGTTTTTCGTCCAAGATCGCCTACGGCCTTTATCGTGTAACTGCGGCGCCGGATGGTAATTGGGCCAAGGCGGGCGATCGTTACATCCTCGCGGATGCGCTCGCAGAGGGGGTATTCAAATCCGCAAAAGTCGACGCCTTTGAACGGCTGGAAAGCATCGATGTAAGCCGATTGAAGGATTACATCGCCGAACATCCCTTGCGCGAACTGATACAGTTCGACATGGGCCATGGGAGCCACAACTACAAATTCGACGTCCCCCTGTTCGACGGCGATCATGTCACCGCCGATACCGGCACAGGCTTCGTCCATACCGCGCCCGGCCATGGCCGCGACGACTATGAAATCTGGATGGCCAACAAGCGCCCTCTGGAACAGCGCGGCATTGAAACCCGCATCCCCTTCACCGTCGACGCCGACGGCTTCTTGACGAAGGACGCTCCCGGCTTCACGGGCCGCCGCGTCATCGACGACAAGGGCGCCAAGGGCGACGCCAACGAGGCCGTCATCAAGGCGCTGATCGAGGCCGGCAATTTGCTCGCGCGCGGGCGGCTGAAGCACCAGTATCCGCATAGCTGGCGCTCCAAAAAACCGCTGATCTTCCGCAACACGCCGCAGTGGTTCATCGCGCTCGACAAGGATTTTCACGTCCCGCAAGGGCGAGCGGCGGGCGCCGAAACCACCCTGCGGGGCATCGCCCTTTCCGAAATCGCCCGCACAAAATGGGTGCCGGCAGCCGGCGAAAACCGCATCACCGGCATGATCGCCAACCGGCCGGACTGGGTCGTCTCGCGCCAGCGCGCCTGGGGCGTGCCGATCGCGATCTTTGTCGACAAGAACAGCGGCGACATCCTCAAGGACGCAGACGTGAACGCCCGCATTGAGGAGGCTTTTGCCTCCGAAGGCGCCGACGCCTGGTTCGCGGAAGGCGCCAAGGCGCGCTTCCTTGGCAACGCCCACGACCCCGAAGCTTTTGAAAAGATCGACGACGTCTTGGACGTCTGGTTCGATTCCGGCTCGACGTACGCCTTCACGCTCGATGATCCGCAAAACTTCCCGGGCCTCGCCAACATCCGGCGCAAGCGCGATGGCGGCGATGACGAGATCATGTATCTTGAAGGCTCCGACCAGCATCGCGGCTGGTTCCATTCCTCCCTGCTCGAATCCTGCGGCACGCGCGGGCGCGCGCCCTTCGATCTCGTCCTGACCCATGGCTTCGTCCTCGACGAGAAGGGTCAGAAAATGTCGAAGAGCCAGGGCAATGTCACCGCGCCGCAGACGATCATCAAGGACGCCGGCGCCGATATTTTGCGCCTCTGGGTCGCCGCCTCCGACTATTCCGACGATCTGCGCATCGGCCCGGAGATTCTGAAGACCTTCGTCGAGACCTATCGCAAGCTGCGCAACACCATCCGCTGGATGCTCGGCACGCTCGCCCATTACGAGCCGGAGCGCGCAATCGCCGTCGACGAGATGGACGAACTCGATCGGCTGATGCTGCACCGGCTGAAGGAGCTCGACGAGGAAGTCCGGGACGCCTATCGGCGCTTCGACCTGAAGCGCGTCGTGGCGCGGGTGTCGTCCTTCCTCAATACGGATCTGTCGGCATTTTATTTCGATATCCGCAAGGACGCGCTTTATTGCGAGCCGCCCTCCAGCCTGAAGCGGCTGGCGGCGCTGACCGCGATCGAGCAGATTTTCCGCGCCGTCACGCTGTGGCTGGCGCCGATCCTTGTCTTCACGAGCGAGGAGGCGTGGCTGTCGCGCTACCCGGACGCCTTATCCGTTCATCTCGAAACGTTGCCCGATCTTCCGGCGGCGTGGCGCGACGATGCGCTCGCCGCGAAATGGGAGAAAATCCGCCGCATCCGCGCCGTCGTCACCGCCGCGCTCGAAATCGAGCGGGCGCAAAAGCGCATCGGCTCGTCGCTGGAGGCGGCGCCACAGGTGTTCATCGCCGAACCCGAGCTTATGGCCGCGCTCGACGGCGTCGATTTCGCCGAAATCTGCATCACCTCGGATATGACCATTACGGCGGGCGAGGGGCCGGCCGACGCGTTCCGGCTCAATGAGGTTCTGGGCGTCGCTGTCGTCCCGGGCCGCGCGGAGGGACGCAAATGCGCCCGGTCCTGGCGCATCTCGCCGCTGGTCGGCTCCGATCCCGACTATCCGGACGTGACGCCGCGCGACGCGCAGGCGCTGCGCGAACTTGCGGCTTCGGGGCGCTGGCCGTGAGCCCACGCGTTCTTGGCGCGATCGTCGCCGCCTTGACCCTTGCCGCGGATCAGGCAAACAAGCTCTGGCTCATTTTCGTCTATGGCATCGAACAGCGCCAGCCGGTTGCGCTCGCGCCGTTCTTCGATGTCGTCTACGCCAAGAATCCGGGCATTTCCTATTCGCTGCTCAGCGCCCGGACCGATTTTCAGCGCTACGCTTTGCTGGGCCTGACCCTCGCCGCCACGATCTTCATGATCCTCTGGCTGTGGCGTTCGACCTCAAAGCTGATCGCCTGCGCGCTTGGCTTCATCATCGGCGGCGCGCTTGGCAACGCCTATGATCGCGCGGCCTATGGCTTCGTCGCCGATTTCTATCATTTCCACGTCGGCTCCTTCTCCTGGTATGTGTTCAACCTCGCCGATGCCGCGATCGTCGCCGGCGTCGTCTTGCTCATTTATGATTCCCTGTTCAGCGCCAACAGCGCGGGGACCGGCGGCAAAAGCCGGGACGAGGGCGCTTCGGCGCTATAGAATTTTAACAGTTTTCTGCCCCTAAATTGCCCTTATGGCGCGCGATGGTCAGCGCCGAGCGAGCAGTCTGTCGCTGAGGATTTAAGTTTATGGCATCGAACAGGATGAGCGCCGACCGTGTGCGGCTCCTTCGGCTTCTCGCCGTCAGTCTCGCCTTCTCCGGCCTCGCCGGCTTCGGTCCCGCGCGCGCGCAGGCGCCCCAGGAAGACACCAATCCGCTGAACTCGGTTCTCGGCTTCATCGGCATGCAGTTCGACAAGGATCGCGAATCGATCGATTACCGGGCGCGCGCGCCGATTGTCGTGCCGCCCCGGACCGAGCTGCCGAAGCCGAAGGTCGCCTCGCGCGATCCGTCCTGGCCGAGCGATCCCGATATCGGCGAGCGCCGTCATGCCGCCGCCGAAGCACAAAGACCCGCGCCGCAGCTGACGCCGCAGGCGCGCGTCGAACTCTCGCCGGCGGAGCTCGCTGGCGGCGTCGGTGGGCGCGGCACGGATGCGCCGCGCGGGGCAGAGGACGATTGCCAGCCGGGCGCCGGCACGCCGATCTGCCTTTATACACCCTGGAAAGCGCTGCAGAGCATGGTCGGCCTCGGCGGGGGCAGCTCGCCCGACAAGGTCGATCCCGGCGTCGAGCCGGATCGCCGTTATTTGACCGAACCGCCGAGTGGCTATCGCAAGGCGAGCGCCGCCGCGACGGCGACCATCGATGCGCCGAAAGATCAGCCCGACGCCGGCGACGCCCAGGCCTATAACCGCGCGCAAAGGCACAAGAGCTCCGTCGACGAATGAGCTTCTTTTAGGGCACGTCCCGTTCAGATGGAATCATCTGGACGATAAGGACATGCTCCAACTTATTGGTGCGGAATGATTTCTTATCGATCACATGTTTCCATGTGATCGGAAAGCGCTCTAGCGCTGCCGATCCTGCTCGGAAACGCAGGCGCCGCACAATTCTGACGAGGCGCTTTGCCGGAAAGCACGTCTTTGGGGACGGGCCGTGACGCCTTTCCCGGCGCCGACGCGTTGGAGCCGATCGCCGGCCTTGGCCGAGCTCAACCCGCCTTATGCCCTGCGCCGATCCGCGATCACGTCGGTTCGCCTTGAGGCTTCGTGCGCCTTATCTGCCCCTTGGCATTTGCTCTGCGCCGCCAAACCTCGCGGCGGCCTTGCTAAAGGACGGCGCCCTTTCTAAGTTTGCTTTGCCTCCGCCGCGCGCCTGTCTTCGATTTGGGGCCAATGCGGAGCGCTCGGCCGAATTTCAGAAAGCGGTGTCCCGATGTCCTTCGCCCCTCCCAGAGCACCCTCCCTCACGCCATCGGCGGAGGCGCCGGCGAAGCCCGGCGGACCCGCGATCGGCCAGGCGCGGCTCGCCAACGGCCTCGACATCGTCGTGATCCCCGATCATCGCGCGCCGGTGGTGACCCATATGGTCTGGTACCGCAACGGCTCGGCGGATGATCCTCTCGGCAAGTCGGGCATCGCCCATTTCCTCGAACATCTGATGTTCAAGGGCACCAGCACGCATCCCCAGGGCAAATTTTCCGAGCTCGTCGCCGATTCCGGCGGCCAGGAAAACGCGTTCACCTCGAATGATTACACCGCCTATTTCCAGCGCGTCGCCCGCGATCAGCTCTCGGTCTGCATGGAATATGAAGCCGACCGCATGAAGAATCTGGTGTTGACCGACGAGATCGTCGCGCCCGAGCGCGAAGTCGTTCTTGAAGAGCGCCGCATGCGCACGGATTCCGACCCCTCCGACCAACTGAGCGAGGCGGTGCAGGCCGCCCTTTTCACACAGCATCCCTATGGGCGGCCGATCATCGGCTGGAACCATGAGATCGAGAGCCTCGATCGCTCCGACGCGCTCGCCTATTACGACCGTTTCTATACGCCCGAGAACGCCATTCTCGTCGTCGCCGGCGATGTTTCGACCGAGGAGGTCGTGGAGTTCGCCGAGAAAATTTACGGGCCGATCCCGGCGCGGGGCGAGCCGCCGAAACGGCTGCGTCCGCGTGAGCCGGAGCAGCGCGCCCATCGCCTCGTCACGCTGGCCGACGAAAAGGTCGAACAGCCTTCGCATCATGGCGTCTATCTGGTGCCGTCCTATCACACGGCGGCGCCCGGCGTCGCCGAGGCGCTCGAGGTTTTGGGCCATCTTCTCGGCGCCGGCCACACCAGCCTTCTGTTCAAGAATCTCGTCATCGAGCAGAAGATCGCGGTCGGAGCGGGGGCGCATTATCTCGGCACGGCTGTCGACGATACGCGCTTTTATGTCTACGCCGTGCCGGCGGAAGGGGTTTCGCTCGAGCGGCTTGACGCCGCGATCGACGAGATCATCGCCCGCGTCGCGGCCGAGGGCGTCGATGAAGCCGATTTCAACCGCGCAAAAACGCGCCTCGTCGCCGATGCGGTCTATGCGCAGGACAATCAGGCCTCTCTCGCGCGCTGGTATGGCGCGTCGCTGGCGACGGGCCTTTCCATCGAAGACGTGACGCAATGGCCGCAGCGCATCGAGGCCGTGGCGCGCGAGGACGTGCGCAAGGCGGCGCGGCTGCTCGACAAGAAGCGCAGCGTGACGGGGTTCCTTCTCTCGGCGCCGGCGGGCGACGAAGCGTCGCGCGAGGGGCTCGAAGCGCCCCTGACCGCCTGAACCTTTCCTCTTTTTCGGCTGAGCCCAATCGGGCGCGGCCGCTGGAATTTTGTAAATGACACCGACCACAGCCCTCGAAACGCCTGCCCCGCTCAAGTCAGTCGAGCCCCGTTCCCGCGCCGCGCAGGTGCAAAAGCTTGTGTCCGCCGGCGGCATTGAAGCCTGGCTCGTCGAGGATTACGCCGTCCCCCTCGTCGCGGTGGAATTCGCCTTCAAGGGCGGCGCGTCGCAAGATCCAGCCGGCAAGCCGGGGGCGGCCAATCTTCTGTCCGGGCTGCTTGATGAGGGCGCTGGCCCCTATGACGCGGAAGGGTTTCATCGGGCGCTCGACGAAGACGCGATCGAATTGTCCTTTTCGACCGACCGCGATAATTTTCATGGAAGGCTGCAGACGCTCGCGCGCAATGTCGGCCCGGCCTTCTCCTTGCTGCGGCTGGCCGTTGCCGAGGCGCGGCTCGACGCCGAGCCGTTCGAGCGCGTCTCGGCGCAGATCGCCGCCGGCCTCAGGCGAGAGCTCAACGATCCAGACCATGTCGCGAGCAGAGCTTTCCGGGAAAAAGCCTATTTCGGCCACCCCTATGGCCAGCCCGTGCGCGGCGATCTTGACGTCCTGCCGACGCTGACGCGCGGCGACCTCGTCGAGATCCGCTCAGGCGTCTTCGCGCGCGAGTCGCTGAAAATCGCCGTCGTCGGCGCGATCGACGCCGAGACGCTGAAGCAGCATCTCGACGACGTGTTCGGCGCCTTGCCGCAGAGGGGCAGCCTGATCGCGACGCCGGAGGCGGCGTTCGGCGACGTCGGCCAGCGCTTTGTCGTCGATGTCGACGTGCCGCAATCGACGATCCGCTTCGGCCGGCCGGGGCTCGCGCGCCGCGATCCCGATTTCTTTGCAGGCATGGTGGTCAACCATGTGCTGGGCGGCGGCGTCTTCTCGGCGCGCCTGTTCCGCGAGGTGCGCGAAAAGCGCGGCCTCGCCTATTCGGTCTATTCGCAGCTTCTAAACTACGACCATGGCGCGATGCTCTATGGCGGCACCTCGACCAAGAATGAGCGCGCCGCCGAGTCGATGGCGGTGATCGAGGCCGAAATCCGCAATCTGTCCGAGGTCGGCCCGACCGAGGAGGAACTCGACAAGGCGAAAAAATATCTGATCGGCTCTTATGCCCTGCGCTTTGACACGTCGACCAAGATCGCCTCGCAGCTGCTTCATTTGCAGACGGAAGGTTTTGACGTCGATCAGCTGGATGAGCGCAACCGGCAGATCGCAGCTGTGACGATGGAGGACGCCAAGCGCGCCGCCAAGCGCCTGTTCGGCGACGCCAGCCTGCTGGTGGCCGTGGCGGGGCGCCCTGTGGGGATGTGAGGGCGGCCGGCCGCCCCGGCTTGATGGAATGTTAGCAATTCCATGGCGCACAAGAAAATTGCGTTAGGATCTCCTTTCCCGGCGCCGGCGTTCGAACCGGAGAGCCGGGCGGCGTTGCGGAAAATGATGGAAGACGCGCGGCGGCGCTGCCGCGACGATCTGTGGCGCGAGGCGCTCCGAAAACTTTGCGCGCTAGATGGAATAGACCTCGCCGATCCGCTGCATCGCAGTTTTTACGAAACGCTAGGCGCCTATGAACAGGCGCTGACCGAGAAAAATGGGCGCACGACGCGCGCCAGCCGGACCCGGCAAAAAATAAGAAACAAGGGAATCGTCGGCTGCCTCGCGGATTGGGCCCTGGCGCCTGCTCCGACGGAGGGGTTCGGGATGCTGATCCGAACCGGCCGGGCCGAGCTGACCGGCGAATATCTGCTGCTGAGATACCCGGATCGATTTTCTGACAAAGCCGTCGCCGCCGCCAGAGGCCGGCTCGAACGCGCCGGGATCAATGCGCCTTCCCCGGCGACGGTTCGCCCGGGCGTCTGAAAAGCTCAAGCCACGCCTTTTACATTTGCTTTGCGCCCTCGCCGGGGATCGAGGCGTCGCCCGCGCCGAGCGGGCGCTGCATCAGTACCGTATCGATCCATTGGCCAAGTTTTAGCCCGACCGAGCGCAATGTCCCGTTATGCGCGAAGCCGAGGTTCTTGTGCAGGGCGATCGATCCTGCATTGCCGCTGTCGCCGATGACGGCGATCATTTGCCGCCAGGGACCTGCTTCGCAGCGCTCCAGAAGCGCTGCGAGCAGCGCCGTCCCGACGCCGCGTCCGCCAAAGCCAACGGCGACATAGACCGAATCCTCGATGGTGTGCCGGTAGGCGGTTCGCGCCCGATATTCCGCAGCGTAGCTGTAGCCGACGATTGTCCCGTCGATCGCGGCGACAAGAAACGGCAGCCCGAGCGCCAGCACAGCGGCGCGGCGCGCGGCGAATTCGTCGACCGAGGGCGGCGTTTCCTCAAAGGTCGCGAGGCCATAGCGGACATGATGGGCGTAGATCGCCAGCGCCGCCGCCATATCGGCCGCTGCCGCGTCGCGGATGATGAGCCCGCAATCGGATGGCGGATCTGGCCGGACGTCGGACCGCTTCATCATTCGCCTTTAACAGGCAGCCCCTGCGGCAACGCGAAGACGAGCAGCGCGTCGCCCTGCGGATAGCCCCAGATCGCGCTGCCCCCCGCCGCGACGGCGATATATTGCCGGCCGCCTATCGCATAGGAAATCGGCGGCGCATTGACGCCAGCGCCACAATTGAAGCGCCAGAGCAGCGCGCCCGAGGCGGCGTCGAAGGCGTCGAAGAACCCGTTTCCTTCACCGGTGAAGACAAGGCCCCCCGCGGTCGCCAGCGCGCCGCCGACCAACGGCTGCGGCGTTTGATGGCTCCATAGAATCTTGCCGTTTTGCTTGAGATCGAGCGCGGCGAGCACGCCCCAGTTCGGAACATTGGCCGGATCGGCGGTGGTATAGGCGACGGGCGGCTTGCCGTCATGCGCCGGAAGGATGGCGGTCTTGAAAGTTGTCGGCAGATGCATCGCCGCGACATAGGCGATTCCTTTGGCTGCGTCGACGGCGGCCGGCGACCAATTGACCCCGCCGCCGACGCCGGGGGCGATCGTCACCCCTTCGGGCGTCGGCGCCGTGAACAGATTGTCCTGCGGCACGAAGGCGTCCGATTTATAAAGAAATTTGCCGTCGCGCCGGTCATTGACGAAATACCAGCCGAGCTTGCTCGCCTGACCGACGGCGGGAATGATCTTTCCGCCGATCTCGACGTCGAACAGCGAGGGCGGGCTCGCAACGTCATAGCCCCAAAGATCATGCGGAGCCTGCTGGAAATGCCAGCGCAGCTTGCCGGTTTCGACGTCCACCGCGACGAGCGAGACGGTGTAGAGATTATCGCCCGGCCTGCCGTCGCCGGTCGCCTGCGGCGAGGGATTGCCAATGCCAAAATAGAGAAGGCCGAGGGCTGGATCGAGCGCGGGCGTATGCCAGACCGTGCCGCCGCCGGTACGCCAGGCGTCGGGAAATTGCGCCATATCGGCTTTTTCGCGGGCGATATCGCGCGGCAGCGCGGCGCCATAGGCGGTCTTTTCGACGAAATCGCCCTCCCAGCCCGCTTGCGTTGAATCGAATTGCCAGATCCTCTGCCCTGTCGCCGCGTCGAAGGCGGCGAGAAAGCCGGAGCGTCCGTATTTTCCGGCGAGGCCGACGACGGTGCCGAGCGGCGCGCCGGGGCGCTCGCTTTCAAGGTGCAGCCCATAGCCGGCCCCGGTCACGCCGATGAACACCTTGCCGTCGTAATAAAGCGGCGCGGAATTGGCCCCGACGCCGCTCTGGCCCGAGGCGGCGCGCGATCCGGCACCGGCAATGTCGGCGAGCGCGGCCTTGTCCTCGGCGGTGCTGGCGTCCGGCGCGGCGAGCAAGACATTCCAGACGATCTCGCCCGATTTCGCGTCGAGCGTGATCAGGCGGGCGTCGACGGTGGCGACGAAAACCTTTCCTTCGCCCAGCGCGACGCCGCGATTGGCCGGTCCGCAGCAGAGTTTCT
The DNA here is from genome assembly GCF_002891535.1 of Methylocella silvestris. Lineage (GTDB taxonomy): Bacteria > Pseudomonadota > Alphaproteobacteria > Rhizobiales > Beijerinckiaceae > Methylocapsa > Methylocapsa silvestris_A. Next base: position 74,029 of record NZ_PDZR01000007.1, read on the forward strand.
GCGCCGGCAGCTTATGCTCATAGCGCCAGATTTTTTCGCCGGTGCGGGCGTCGATCGCCGAGACGCTGGAAAAGGGTTCGGAGAGATAGATCACTCCGTCCGACACGAGAGGGGTCGCTTGAAACGTCGCCGCCTTGCCGGTCTGGTAGATCCATTTCGGCGCGAGATGCTGGACGTTCGCGGTATTGATCTCGGTCAGCGGCGAAAAGCGCAGATTGGAAAAGCTGCGCCCATTGGTCAGCCAGTCGTTTGGATCGGCCTCCGCCGCCAGAAGATCCGCGGATGTGACCTCGGCGGCGAGCGCGCCACAGGAATGTGCGGACCAGGAAACGGGCAGGCCGAAGCCGACCAGGACCCACGCGGCGGCGCGAAACAGGCGATGGCGCAATGGCTCCTCCCACTCAAGAGCCTTTAGTCTAAGGGCGCATCGCCCCCGCGCCAACTCCTTGATGGAGGCGCGAGCGCATGCCTGTCCGCGCTCGCGGTGGGGGCGGGCAGCCGAGAAGGATGGGACGGAGCTCCGGGATCGGCGCAGCGCCCGGAAAACTAGTTCCGGCGCGCGAGCGAGCGCAGAAATCCCTCATATTCCTCGTTCAGCTCCATGTCGACGGCAGGAGCCATCTTCAACAGCATATTGGCGGTAAACGCCTGATCGTTGCGGGTGTCCCCGAGGGCGTCGCGCAGGATCGGGACGTTATCCTCGATGTGCTGCAGGAAGGCGACGCCCTTTTCCAGCGTCTCGGTCCAGCGTTCGCGGGTCCATTTGGCCAGCGGATACATGATCTCATGAATGAAATTCGAATTGCGCGCCTTCTCGAAGAAGCGCAGGCCCGTGCTCCAGTTTTCTTTCGAGCGGAGCGGCGGCGGCGGCAGATCGGCGGCGAGCAGCTTCTTGCCGGCCTGGCCGGTAAAATCTTCCAGCGTCTCCGGATTGTCGATTTTCGAACGAAAATGCCACAAAGCGGACGCGCCGGGGAACTCCGGCCCCATGCTCTCGATGAGCGCAGCCTCGACCTTGTCCACCGCGGCCTGGTCGCCTTTCAGCGCCGCCGTCATGCAGAAAGCGAAGATCGCGTCATTGCCGACCTTCTGCACGCCTGGGCCTTGCAACTCGTCCGCCGATAGCGCCGGGGTTTTTCCGTCGGCGGGAATTTGTGCGAGACCCGCCCGCTGCGCCGTAATAAAGGCGGTAATTTCCAGCCAACCCATGAAATTTGCGATGAAAGCATCGGGATCCACATGCACAATCGCCAGATTGAGCGGCTCCTTGCGCTTTTTCAGTTCCGCCATGTCCGTCATGAATCGATCCTCGAATAGGTGCTCTAACCGTTTCAGGCGGGAGCCGACGCCGCTCCGCCGGGACGAAGGCGTTCCCGTATGGAGCTGCGGGCTATGCGCCCCCGCCGGCGCGAGGCCGGGTCCGGCCGCGCGCGCTGACCGGAGATAAAGCGAAAATGGAGCCAGACCGGCGCGGGGACCAAAATACGGCCGCCGCCGCGCCTTGTTGTGCGTAAAATCCAGCCGGCCGCGGACCAATCAAGACTTGTCCCAATCAAGGTTTGCCCGAACCAAGGCCTGGCATGCGATAATCCCTTTCCGATTCGCTCCGGCCCGAAGCGATCTCAGAGATTTACGATGGTCATCCGCCGTCTCGATCCTGTCTTGATCGACCGCATCGCCGCGGGCGAGGTGATTGAGCGTCCGGCGTCCGCGCTGAAAGAGCTGATCGAGAATGCGCTCGACGCGGGGGCGCGCCGCATCGACGTCGCCATCGAGGCGGGCGGGCGCAAGCTGATCCGGGTCATTGACGACGGCTGCGGCATGTCGCTCGAAGATCTCGATCTCGCCGTCGAACGCCACGCCACCTCGAAACTGGCGGACGGCGATCTGTCTTCGATCGAAACGCTCGGCTTTCGCGGCGAAGCGTTGCCCTCGATCGGTTCGGTCGCGGCGCTGGAGATTTTTTCGCGCGCGAGGGGTTCCTCCGCCGGCGCGCGCGTCAAAGTCGATTGCGGCGTGAAGGAGGGTCCGGCGCCCGCCGCGCAGCCGCAGGGCACGCGGGTCGAAATCCGCGATCTCTTCGCCGGAACGCCGGCGCGGCTCAAGTTTTTGCGCACCGACCGCGCCGAGGCGCGGGCCAGCGCGGAAATCGTCGAGCGGCTGGCGATGGCGCATCCGCAGGTGCGGTTTGGTTTTGCCTCAAGCGACGTGCGCGGCTTCGATCTTGCCGCCTGCGCCAATACGCCCGAGGGGCGGCTCATGCGCTTCTCCGCCGTTCTCGGGGCAGATTTCCGCGACAATGCGCTTTTTATCGACGCGGAGCGCGAAGGCGTGAGCCTGCAGGGTTTCGCCGGCCTGCCGACCTGGCATCGCGCCAGCGCCGCCGCGCAATATATCTTTGTCAATGGAAGGCCGGTGCGCGACAGGCTGCTGCTCGGGGCGGCGCGCGCGGCCTATATGGATTTTCTCCCTGCCGGCCGGCATGCCGCTCTCGTCCTGTTCCTCTCCTGCGATCCGCGTGAGGTCGACGTCAATGTGCATCCGGCCAAGGCCGAAGTGCGCTTTCGCGATCCGGGCCTCGCGCGCGGGCTGATCGTCGGCGCGCTGAAGCAGGCCCTTGCCGGCGCACAGCATCGCGCCAGCCCGGCTGGCGGCGCCAGCGCCCTCGACGTGCTGGCGCGGCGCGGCCACGGATTCCCGGACGCCCGCGGCGCGGCGAATTGGGATTGGCGTCGATCCCCGGCAAATCCTGGTTTTGATGCGGGCGCTTCGGCCGGCTTCGCCGAGCCCTCGCCGGCCGAAGCTTTCGCGGCGATTGAAAGCCTCGCCGCCGACGCCCGGGCAGGGGAGGCCGTCCCCGCGTTCGCGGATTTGGAAGCGCCGCTCGGCGCTGCGCGGGCGCAGATCCATGAGACCTATATCGTGTCGCAGACCCGCGACGGGATCGTCATCGTCGATCAGCACGCCGCGCATGAGCGGCTGGTCTATGAGCGGCTGAAGGCGGCGCGCGCCGGGAGCAAGGCCCCGCGGCAGGCGCTGCTCATTCCCGCGATCGTCGAACTGGCGCGGGCGGAGGTCGAGGCGATCCTCGACGCAGCGCCTTTGCTCGCCGAATTCGGCCTCGTCATCGAGCCCTTCGGTCCAGGCGCCGTCGCCGTCACCGAGACCCCTGCCTTGCTGCAGGACCCGGACCCGACGCGGCTCGCGCGCGATTTGGCCGCGGCGCTCGTCGAGGATGATGGCGCGGCGGCGCTGGAGCGGCGCTTCAATCTCGTGCTCGCGACCATGGCCTGCCATAACAGCGTGCGCGCCGGCCGGCGCATGCGGCCCGAAGAAATGAACGCCCTCCTGCGCGACATGGAGCGCACGCCGGGCTCGGGCCAGTGCAATCACGGCCGCCCGACCTATGTCGAACTCAAACTCGCCGACGTCGAGAAGCTGTTCGGGCGCAGGTGAGCGGCGGCCGCTAATGCGCCCCAGCCGTTGGCGGCAAATAGTCATATTTGAGAAATTTCCGGAAAAATCCGACCGGAAACGCGCAGGAATAAGATCCCTCGACATAGGCGCCAAGCGTATAGGCGTCGAAGCCGATCGTCGCTGACGTCGCCGTAAAACTCCATTCCTTCAACTCGGCGGTGCTGACGGCGATGGCTTTTTCCAATTCGGCGATCTCGTCGCCGGAAAGCGTCACATCCGGCAGTTTTTCGTGCTTTTGCGCCTTGATCTGGGCGAGGCAGGAGTCCTCGAACGGCTGTTTGGCCGCCTCGTCGAACATGTCGGCGAAGGCGAGTTCGCGGCCTGAAGCCAGATCGATGGCGAAATTCGACGTTTGCGTATTGCCATGCGCGCCGCCCGAATAATCATAAAGCTCGGTATGGCCGGAGACGAATTTTTCCGAGGCGAAAGGCGCGGTGACCTCCAGCCAGTAGGAATAGGTCTGGCCGTCGCGAATATCCTTGTCGCGAACGGGCGGAACCTCGTCGAGAAGAGACCCGACCTTTTGATTGAAGAGGATTTCTCCAGGCCGCTTCGGATCGACGAATTTCAACGCCTCGACATTGATGTCATATTCGCCGGGCTTGCCGACATGCTGGATGAACAGCGGCGCAAAGCCCGGCGGCGCCCCCGGCCCGCTTTGCGGCTCGCCGGCGAGAAAGGCGCGCCTGTCTGCCGTCTTTTCGACGAGACAGCTGTCGACGGCTTTGCCATCCTCGCTGACGCAAAGATTGGCGCGCTGCTCCAGCCAGCGGCGCTGCGAGATCAAAAGCGCCTGCCGATGCTCCGGCTTGAGGCTGTCCGCCAGGCCGTCATAGGCCTTGGTCATGGCCTCGTCCGCAGCGAGGACTGTGGGATTGGCGCAAATCGCCTTCTCGATCGGCGTAGCCGCCTTGGCGCAGTCGAAGGCCTCGGCCGGCGAGGCGAAAAGCCAGGCGGCGGCGAGAACGGAGAGTGTCAGGCTTTTGCGCACAGGCGTTTCCTTTGGATTGCGACGATTTGGAAAAGCCGGCGCGAAATCATAAAGCGTGATCGATTCCGAAGAATTGGCGCGTGATGTCGGTCTTTCGACATCATGCCGAGGCCGTGCGATTGGACGAAGGCCAGCCTGACGTTATCTCAAACTTCGCGCAAGAGTCTGCCGGCGCTTGCTTGCCCGAAACTTGAACTTGGCCCCGCCAGCATGGATAAAGGCGCCGCGCCGGCAGGTCTCGCCCGGCGCCCGGAGCGCTTTCCGACCGAATATCTTCGTTCGGACGATAAGAAATCGCTCCCGATTCAAGAGTCTGAGCCTATTCCAATCGGATTGCGTCTATCCGATCGGAATATGCTCTCGAGGATTTGGCGTGGCGAAAACTGTTCTTCTTCTCGGCTCAGGCGGACGCGAACATGCGATGGCGCTGGCGCTCTCGAAAAGTCCGCTGCTTGGCCGCCTGTTCGCCGCGCCCGGCAATCCGGGGATTGGCGCGCTCGCCGATCTCGCCGCGCTGGATATGACCGATTCTGGCGCGGTTCTCTCTTTCTGCAACGCGAAGGGCGTCGATCTCGTGATCGTCGGACCCGAGGCTCCGCTCGTCGCCGGGCTCGTCGATGCTTTGGAAGCCGGCGGCGTTATGGCGTTCGGACCGAGCGCGGCGGCGGCGCGGCTCGAGGGCTCGAAGGCGTTCACCAAGGAATTCTGCGCGCGCTTCTCCGTTCCGACCGCCGCCTTTGGCCGCTTCGAGGCGCCGGCGCCCGCCAAAGCCTATGCAAGAGAAAAAGGCGCGCCGATCGTCGTCAAGGCCGATGGCCTCGCCGCCGGCAAGGGCGTCATCGTGGCGATGAGCCTCAGCGAGGCCGAGGCGGCGATCGACATGATGTTCGAAGGCGCCTTTGGCGCGGCCGGACAAACCATCGTCATCGAGGCGTTTCTGTCCGGCGAGGAAGCGTCCTTCTTCGCGTTGTGCGACGGGACAAAGGCTGTCGCCTTCGCTTCGGCGCAGGACCACAAGCGCGTCGGCGAAGGCGATACCGGCCGCAACACGGGCGGCATGGGCGCCTATTCGCCGGCCCCGATCATCGATGCGGCGATGAGCGCGCGGGTCATGGCGGAGATCATTGATCCCACCATGAAGGGCATGGCCGAACTCGGCGCGCCGTTCAAGGGCGTGTTGTTCGCGGGGCTGATGATCGGCGCCGATGGACCAAAGCTCATAGAATATAATGTCCGCTTCGGCGATCCGGAGACGCAGGTCATTCTACCGCGGCTCGAGGATGATTTGCTGACGCTTATCATCGCATGCGTTGAGGGGGATTTGCCTGAAGCCGCGGTTCGCCTGTCGCCGCAGAGCGCGCTGACAGTCGTACTGGCCGCAAAGGGCTATCCCGAGGCGCCAGAGAAGGGAAGCGAGATCAGGGGGATCGATGACGCTGGAGCCTTGCCGGGCGTTACGATCACCCACGCGGGAACGAAGATTCTGGATGGGCGCCTCATTGCCGACGGCGGCCGCGTGCTGAACGTCACGGGAGTGGGCGAGGATATCCGCGAGGCGCAAAGCCGCGCCTACGCCGCCGTCGACGCGATCGACTGGCCGGGCGGATTCTGGCGCCGCGACATTGGCTGGCGCGCCTTGAAACTTTTAAGCGAAGGCTCCCGTAAAGCCTGACATGACGGCGAAAGCGCCGTTGGTTCAGAAAGGGATCCGCCATGAAATTCAACCGTTCGGCTCTGGCCGCTACATGCCTCGCCGCCGCCCTCGGCTTCTCCGCCACAGCTTCCGCCGAAATGACCAAGATGGTTGGCGGCGCGGCGATGTATCCAAGCAAGAACATCATTCAAAACGCCGTCAACTCGAAAGACAACACCACGCTCGTCGCCGCGGTCAAGGCGGCCGGCCTTGTCGATACGCTTGAGGGCGCCGGCCCCTTCACGGTTTTCGCGCCGACCAACAAGGCGTTCAACAAGCTTCCGACCGGCACGGTCGAAAATCTGCTGAAGCCCGAAAACAAGGGGGCGCTGACAGGCGTTCTGACCTATCATGTGCTGCCGGGCCACATCACCGGGAAGGATCTTGCGAGCGCGATCAAACAGGGCGGCGGCGAGGCGACGTTCAAATCGGTGCAGGGCGAACCGCTGGTCTTTTCGGAAAAGGGCAAGGCCTTCGAGATCACCGATTCCAAGGGCCGCACGGCGCGCATCATTATTGCGGACGTCATGCAATCGAATGGCGTGATCCATGTGATCGACGAGGTGTTGCTGCCCTGATTTCGAATCATTGGCGGCAGGTGGCGCCTTGTGGTGCGTTGTTCCATTCGACGAATTGTGACAACGCGCTACAGCCGCGGCTCAATCCCGCTGTTGTGTCGGGGCGCATTGCGCAAAGACGATCTGCGTATCGCCATATTGCCGCGCTTCAACCCTGTTGAGGCCCGGCGGCAATGCGACCTCTGCTTCCGCCGCTTCCTCGATGACAACCAGGGCATCCAGCGCGAGCCATCCGCCTGACAGCAGCGAGGCGAGGGCCGGCAGCGCGAGGGCCTTCCCATAGGGCGGATCGAGAAAGGCGAGATCGTAGCGCTCGCCGTCTGGCGCGGGTCCGAGCTTGCGCGCATCGCGGCGCAGAACACGGGTTGAATCGGCAAGCTGAAGCGCCCCGATATTGGCGCGCATGACGGACAGGGCCTCGGCGCCCTGATCGACGAGCAGGGCGAAGCCGGCGCCGCGCGAGAGCGCCTCGATCGCCAGCGCGCCGGTGCCGGAAAAGAGGTCGATGACGCGGCTTTCCTCGCGCGGGCGCCCGTAGGCGTGGCCCAAAATATCAAACAGGCTTTCGCGCAGCCGGTCCGCCGTCGGCCGGATCGCGCGAGACGGGCCGGGACCCTTCAGCGAACGCCCCTTGAGCCGGCCGCCGACGATTCGCATGGGCGCTACGGCCTCTTGTCCGGGCCGCGCGAGCCCGGTTTGCCGGGCCCCCTCTTGCCTGGGCCGCCCTTGCCGCCGGGACCGCTCCTGCCCGGAGCCCCTTTGCCGGGACCGCCTTTTCCGCGCGGAGGACCGGACGGTTTTGCGCCCGCGCGCGGGCTGCGCTCAGCCGATTTACCGCCGCGCGGGCCGCCCGCACGTTCGGCTCCCTTGCGAAAATCTCTCGCCGTTTCGCCGGGCGTCCCGCTCCGCGCCGTCTTGTTACGGGGGGCGGCCGATTTTTCGTCGCGCCGCTTTGCGGCCCGCGCCTCAAATCGCTTCGGTCCGCGCGCGGAGACGGGGCTTTCGCGCCCTTCGCCTGCGTTCTCCGTCGGCCCGCCGGACCGCCCGCCTGGGCGATGCGGCGCCCCTCCCGGATGCGAACGATCCTTTGCCGATCGCGGCGCGGGGGGACGCGCGCCTTGGTTGCGCTCGTCGCGGGGCGAGCGGTCGCGGTCGCGGGGGCGATCGTCGTCGCGCCGTCCCGCCCCAAAAGGTTTTGCGGGAGCGGCTTTGCCGCCATACGGCCGATCGGCGCGTGGCGCTCTTTTGCCGCCAGGCTCCGCCGCCGCGCCGGCGCTCTCACGCGGCTTGCGGGCCTCTTCGGCTCCGCCGGCGCGTTCGCGCGGACGCGGCGGCGCTTCCTCGCGCGTTTGATTGCGCGCTCCGCGGCGATCGCGCTCGACGCTTTCTCTGGCGGGACGCGGGCCCGGCGCCCTTGGCTGGGGCGCGGCCTCTTCGCGAAAGCCAATTTTTGCGGCCACGCGGCGCTCGACGGCCACGGCGCGGCCGCTCCGATCCGCCGTCTCGCTGCGTTCAATTCGCGTGCGTCCGGCGCCTGGTTCGGAGGCTTCCGCGCGGAGCGAGGAAATATGTTTGCGCGGGCCCGGCGCGGGCTTGTTCTTGCGCGGCTGAGCCGGCTCGAAGGGGGCCGCCTCGGGGCCGCGCCGACGCGCGAGCAGACCGGCGCGCGCCGGCCGCGCGCCGCCTTCGGCCTTGCGAATGGGGCCGCCATCCCTGCGCGGCCTTTCCTCGTCGCGAAAGGCTTTTTGATTGCGCAGGGATTTCTGGCGCGGCTGACGCGGCGCCGGCTCCTCGGGGGCCGGCGTCAGCGCGTCTCCGGCCGGCCCGACGAAATCCGCGCCGGCCGCGTCGGTGAGCGCGGCGCCGAGCTGATCGCGCAGCACGCGCGTGCGCACTTCCTCCACTTTTCCCTCTTCGAGGTCGGCGAGCTGGAACGGACCATAGGAGAGCCGGATCAGCCGGTTCACCTCAAGGCCGAGATGTTCGAGCACGCGCTTGATTTCGCGATTCTTGCCTTCGCGAAGGCTCATGGTGAGCCAGCAATTGGCGCCTTGGATGCGGTCGAGCGTCGCCTCGATCTGCGCGTAATCGACGCCCTCGACGGTCACGCCCTGGCGCAGCCGGTCGAGCGTCGGCTGATCGATGGTCCCCTTGGCGCGCACGCGGTATCGCCGCGCCCAGCCGGTCGCGGGCAGTTCGAGCACCCGCGCGAGGCCGCCGTCATTGGTGAGCAGCAGCAGCCCTTCGGTGTTGATGTCGAGCCGGCCAATGCTGACGAGGCGGGGCGCCTCGGGCGAATGCTCGCGGACATAATCGAAAACGGTCGGGCGGCCTTCCGGATCGTGTTCTGTGGTGACGAGGCCGCGCGGCTTGTGGAACAGGAACAGGCGGGTGCGGGCGCGTTCGGCAAGCGGCGCTCCGTCGATCAGAATAATGTCGTCCGGGCCGACATTGATCGCCGGGGAAGTCAGGATCGCGCCGTTCAGCGCAACCCGGCCCTCGCTGATCAAGGTCTCCGCGTCGCGGCGCGAACAGGCGCCCGCGCGGGCGATGACTTTGGCGATCCGCTCCGGCGCGGCGTCCGCGGCTCCCGCGTCGGCGTGCGCCTTCGCGGGCCGCGGTTTGTCGACGAGAGGAGCCAATCTTGTCCGGGGCCGGCGGGCGCCCTGAGGCGGGCGGTCGTTATTTGAAGCATCGCGCATGCGCCCCAATAGCAGACTCCGTCTTCAAAGGGGAGCAATAGGAGCATAAAAGCTTTGGCGCGAAGAACTTGAGCTTGCGCCCGCCAAAGAGATATCGTCACGGGGACGGCGGCCAAAAACACGCGGGCAACGATCATGAGTCTTTATCTCCTCGCATTCCTGATCGGCGTTGTCGCCGGGCTGCGCTCGTTTTTGCCGCTGGCGGCGACAAGCCTTGCGGCGCATGCCGGGCTGCTTTCCCTGCAGGGCGGCCCCCTGGCTTTTCTTGGGAATGCCGTGATCGCCTATATTCTGGCAGGTCTTGCCCTTGCCGAACTCGTCGCCGACAAGCTGCCGCAGATCCCGAGCCGGAAGACGCCGGGGCCGTTCGTCTTCCGGATCGTCTCGGGGGCCGTTTGCGGAGCGGCGATCGGCGCTGAGGGCGGCGCGCTCATCGGCGGCCTCATCGCCGGCGCGCTCGGCGCGGCTGCCGGCACTTTAGGCGGCGCTGAGGCGAGAGCCCGGCTCGCGCGCGCCTTCGGCAGGGATTTGCCGGCGGCGCTGCTCGAGGACGCCGTCGCGATCCTGATCGCCGTGCTCGTCGTGAAATCGGCATGAGCGCGCGCTTCGACGCCATTATCATCGGCGCGGGGCAGGCCGGGCCGCCGCTCGCGGAGCGGCTGACGAAAGCTGGAATGAAGGTCGCCGTAATAGAGCGGAGCCGTTTTGGCGGCACCTGCGTCAACACCGGCTGCATGCCGACCAAAGCCCTCGTCGCCAGCGCCTATGCCGCGCATCTTGCCGGGTGCGGCGCCGATTTCGGCTTTGCCGCCGGCGAGGTCCGCGTCGACATGAAGGCTGTCGCCGCCCGTGCCGGCGCGATCTCCGCAAGGGCGAGCGCCGGCGTCGAATCCTGGCTGCGGCGCATGGACAATTGCGTCGTCTACAAGGGCTCAGCGCGCTTTGAATCGCCGGGCAAAGTCCGGGTTGGCGCGGATTTGCTGGAAGCCGATCGGATCTTCATCAATGTCGGCGCAAGGGCGGCGACGCCGCAGATGCCGGGGATCGAGCAGATTTCCTATCTGACCAATTCATCCATGGTGCGGCTCGATGTTCTGCCGACCCATCTGGCGATCATCGGCGGCAGCTACATCGGCCTCGAATTCGCGCAGATCTATCGCCGCTTCGGGGCGAAGGTGACGGTCGTTGAAATGGCGCCGCGCCTCGTCTCGCGCGAGGATTCCGACGTCTCCGCCGCCATCAAATCGATGCTCGAAAGCGAGGGCGTCGATATTCGCGTGGACGCCGAGTGCATCCGCTTCGCGCGGCGGGGCGAGGATATTCTGGTCGGCGTCAACTGCCTTGCAGGAGAGCCGGAAATCGCCTGCTCCCATGTGCTTCTGGCGATCGGACGGCGGCCGAACACGGACGATCTCGGGCTCGACCAGGCAGGGATTGCGACGGACGCGCGCGGCCATATTGTCGTCGACGATCAATTGCGCGCCAGCGTCCCCGGCGTCTTCGCGCTTGGCGAATGCAACGGCCGCGGCGCCTTCACCCATACCGCCTATAATGATTTCGAGATTGTCGCGGCGAACCTGCTCGACAATGATCCGCGCCGCGTCAGCGACCGGATCGAGGCCTATGCGCTTTATGTCGATCCGCCCTTCGCAAAGGTCGGCATGAGCATGGCCGCGGCCAAAGCCTCGGGGCGGCGGGTGCTGGTCGGCGAGCGGCCGATGACGCGGGTCGGACGCGCCGTCGAGAAAGGCGAAACAACAGGCTTTATGCGCATATTGGTTGACGCCGACAGCCGCGAAATTCTTGGCGCCGCAATTTTTGGAACCGGCGGCGACGAGGCAATCCACTGCGTTCTGGATCTGATGTACGCAAAGGCGCCCTATACGACGCTGCAGCGCGCCGTGAATATTCACCCGACGGTGTCTGAATTATTGCCGACTTTACTTGGCGAGTTGAAGCCGCTGGCCTGAGCGGCTCGCTTTTGCGCGATAAAACCTATTCGGCGGCGAGCATCGCCATCTGGTCGTGGGGGAGTGAAGGCGCGACAATGTCGGCGTCGAGGGAGAAATCGTTGTCCGCCCGGCAGGGCCCCGGGCAATTGGGATCGCACGCGGCGTGATCATGCGCGTGCTCACGCGCCACGCTGGAGGCTGAACCGTGGGCGCTTAAGCGGCGCGCATCGAGCGTGTCATTGATGATCTTGCGAACGGTCCTGAAGCAGCGTCCGCAATTGGGGCTGCAGCCGAGGCATTTGTAGATCGCGGTCGGCGTCCGGGGCGATACGGCGCCGACCATCGAGTCGACTGCAGATTTGATCGTCGTGTCGCTCAAAACGTTACAGGAACACACAATCATCGGACCACACCAAGGCTGACGCCAGCTAGGCTCAATTGACGGCTAGGCAAATTACGAGCCAGCCCGGTTTCATGCTCGCCAAACGACGCCAGCGACGCGTGACCAATACCGCAAAAGCCGCTTATTTGCAACGCGTAAGCAAAGATTAGACTCGGTCTATAAAGTGATCGTCGCTGGCTCTTAGTTTAAAATCGTTCAAAATACTAAGGTTCCGAAGCTACGCTAAATCTTGTGTCGGATGTGTGCGATTCCTTACACGGCTGCGTTGCTTATCGGTCGGTCAGGAACATGCTCCCGGCCGCGTGAACGTCAGTCCGTTGCGCTCGGCTTTCGCCGGGATCTGCGGGAACAGCTTCGCTTCGCCGCTGGCGCGCCAGCGGGCGTCAGTTTCCGGGCCGGCAGCGATTTGGAGGCGGCGATCAGCGGCCGCAATTTGCCGGGGTCGCTCACGTTGGCGACGTGTTGTGAATGTTGCCGGTAGGATTGAAAATTTCTAGCTCGCCCCGAGCGTGCATCAGACTTTTTTTCCCGTAATGGGGTTTACTGTTTTCGCTCTTGACAATATCCTATTGCTTGAAAGCTAAGAGGCTTTTTTTCTTATATTTGTTAATGACAAGCGTCTTGGCGTCGCGCCCTTGCTGCTGAAATGAGCACCGAGGCTGACTTTGGGATAATGTAGTCATGAATACTTATTCTATTCTTAGAGATATTGCCCATAAAGTTGATGTAGTAGCAGATGTTCCGATCATTGGAACGTTATATAATAGAGTTTATGACCGTGTATTTGCTGCAGTATCCGGAAATCTACGCCTCTTTCGTGGCGTATATCCTGATTTTGCCAGTGCCGCCGACTCGGCCCCTCACACAAAACCTCTCGGTTATGACAATGAGGCGTCGGCGCTGCTTCTTGCTGACGACAGACATCATGTCTGGGCGAGCGACTACCCCGTCATGTTCTGGCTTAATAAATTGATCGGCGATCACAGCATAATCTTCGATTGCGGCGGGAACGTCGGCATCAGCTTTTTCGCATACCAATCCTATCTCTCCTATCCGCCGGACGCGCGCTGGGTCGTTTACGAAGTGCCGGCGGTGGCAGCGGCCGGGCGAGCCATCGCCGCCTCGTCGGGAGCCAAGCAGCTAAGCTTCGTCACGGACTATAAAGATGTCCCCAACGCCGACATATTTTTGGCCGCCGGTGTTCTGCAATATCTCGAGGACCCATTCCGACCGTTTCGCGAGGCGACGCGGCTCCCGCCACATATCATTATCAATAAAACTCCTATATTCGATCGCCCATCGGCGGTAACCCTGCAGGGGACAGGAGCCGCCTTTTGTCCTTATCATTTGTTCAATAGAACAGAATTTCTTCAACAATTTCATGATCTCGGTTATGTTGTTGTAAATGAGTGGGAAAATCCGAACGTAGGATGCCGGATAAGAGGATATTCTTACTATAATATACCTTCATTTTCGGGGTTCTATTTGAAGCGCTCGTCGAATTGAGGAAAATCATCTCAAGTCAGTTTGTGATGGGGCGTTGCCACGCGAACCTACTTCTCGACTTTGAAAGTTCGCACGGCTGCCGCGAGGGTCAGTCCGCTGCGCTCGGCTTCCGCCAGGATCTGCGGAAACAGCTTCGCCGCTGGCGCGCCAGCGGGCGTCAGTTTCAGGGCCGGCAGCGGTTTGGCGGCAGCGATCGCGATCACAAGCTGCAATTTGCCGGCGCCTAGCTCTGCGCCGGGCCGCGTCGTGAACGCGGGCGAATTGTCGCGCGCCGCGTGAAGGATCGACGCCGGACGCGCGAGGCCGTCGTCGCCGACGATGAGAATGCTCGCCTCGCGTCCGTCGGTCCCGGCGACCGAGCCTGAGATTTGCTGGCCCGCGCGCAGCACGGAGACTGCAATATCGAGTTTGATCGCCGCCGCCGGCGTATTGCGCAATTCGTTCAGGAAGGAGATTGCCGGGCATTGGCCAGGCGCAATCTGCCTGACGCCAATGTCCGTCTCGCGGCCGGCGGTCTGCCGGAGAGCCTCGTCGAGATTGCGGAAGGGCGCCGGGGATAGCCCAAATCCCTCGATCGCCGACGCGTTGTCGGCAAGAACGATGGGTTTGGCAAAGAAGCACTCGCCGCCGTCATATTGGCCAAGCGCCTTGGTGAGCGCCGCAAGGGATGCGCGGCGGGCAGCCTCGGTCGCAGAGTCGGGCGGGGCCGCCGGGACGATGCGGTCGGGCTCGACTGTGGCGAGGTTCAGCGGCGCAAGGCCAGGCCTGACCGGGCTGAGGTCCGCGGGCGCGGCGGCGGCCTGTGGGCCCGACGCGCCGGGATTGTCGTCGGCCGGCGGCGACGCCTTTGCCGCGCCGGCCGGCGGCGCGCTGTCGTTTTGCAGCAGCGGCGCCGGACGCTCGACGGTCTGCGGCGGACGCAACGCCTCATACAGGGTCGGGGTCGCGGCGGCGAGCGCGATCAGGGCGAGCCCGCTGACGACCGCCGCAACCCGGGCGAAAGTGATTTTCAGCCCTTGTTTCGGGAGCGGGAGCGCGGCTGCAGCGCGGGCCCGCGCACGCTGTGGCATAACCGTCCCCGCCTTCCAGGCGGCGACCTCGGCCATCGAGGCCGGCCGATCCTCCGGGTTCGGCTGCAACATATGTTCAATCAACGGCCGCAGCCGTTCGTCGATGGGGCCGAGTTCAGGCACCCTGCGACGCTTCTCGATGACGTCGACATGGTTGCCGCCCATGTCTATCGGTCCGCTGCGCAACGCCTCGGCGAGCACGAGTCCCAGGCTGTAGATGTCGGATTTCGGCGTGATTTCGCCGCCGTAGAGGCCGAGCTGCTCGGGCGAGACGTAATTATATTTTCCGGCGAAGCCCGCACCGATCACCGTTCCCTCGTCGTCGAGCCGTGTCGAACGGGCGATGCCGAAATCGATGATCTTGGCGCGGCTCATATCGCCGCCCGGAATGATGATATTGTCCGGCGAGACGTCGCGATGGACGATGCCGCGTTCATGCGCGGCGTGGAGCCCCGAGGCAATGCGCTGCATCAGCCGGTAGACCGCCTCGAAGGCGAGCGGGCCGCCACGCAGCATCGCCGAGAGCGACTGCCCGTCGACATATTCCATCGCGAGATAGGGCCGCTCCAGCACCGGATCGACCGTGAATACGTAATAGCGGACGATGGCCTCGTGATAGAGGTTGTGCAGCGCCGACGCCTCCCGGCGGAACAGCGCGAAGGCCGCCTCGGCCTCGGCGAGATCGGAGCGGATCAGCTTGATCGCGACGACGTCGCCGGTCTGGATCGAATGGCCTTTGTAGATTTCGCCCATGCCGCCGGCGGCGATCGGCTCATCGATTTCATAGATGCCGTTGAGCTGCGTCCCGGCCGGAATGATCGGCCGGGTCGACCCGAAGGTCGCGGCATGATTCATCGCGGCGTCCAGCGCGCCTTCGGCGCCCCATCCTGGGTGAAGACGATGGTCGATCCCATCGGCGCGTAGCGGGCGACGACGACGGTGACATTGTCGGAGGCGCCGCGCTCGAGCGTGAGCGCGACGAGCCTGTCGCAAGCGGTCTGCGGCGGATTGAGCCGCACCAGATCGAGGATTTCCGCGTCGCTGACATGCGTCGTCAATCCATCGCTGCAGATGATGAAGCGGTCGTCCTTCTGTAGCACGCCTTGAGCGATTTCAAGGTCGAGCTCATGATAGACTCCGACGGCGCGCGTGATGACGTTGCGCCGCGGCCAGGTCTGCGCTTCCTCGGCCGTCAGCACGCCTTCGGCGATCAGTTCGGCGACCTCGGTATGGTCGCGCGAAAGCTGCTGGATCTTTCCCTGACGTACGAGGTAGATGCGGCTGTCGCCGGACCAGACGCAGGCGTAATAGCCCTCCCAGGCGAGCACGGCGGCGATGGTCGCCCCGATGACGATGCCGCCGCGCTCATCGGCGATTTCGAGCAGCCTGTCATTGGCGCGCGCCAGCTTGTCGCGGCAGCGCTGCAAGAGGTCGGCGACCGACGCCGGCTCGGCGACAGTGGCAAGCTGTTCGACGACGATCGAGCTTGCGAGCCGCCCCGCCTCGTGCCCGCCCATGCCGTCCGCAACGGCGAAAACGCCGCGCTCCGGCGCCAGCAAAAAAGCGTCTTCGTTTTCGAGCCGCACCTTGCCGACGTCTGAGGCGGCGCCGCTTTCGAACTTCGGCGAAATTTCTTTCATGGCGCTTATCCGGGTTGCGTAACCGTTTGGAGCGGGGCGTCCGGCGCGGCCGTTTCGGGCGGGCGCCGGCTCAGCATATCGGCGAAGGCGGCCTCGGGCGGCATGCCGATCTGCGCCAAGGCGAGCGGCGGGAAGGCTGGCCCGCCGATCGTCCACCAGAAACTCGCCTCATCCGGCGCGCAGTCCTGCAGCTCCGCGCGCATTCGCGCGAAGGCGCCGGCAAGCACGCCAGTGTTTTCGTCGGGCGCGGGAGACGCGCAAAGGGTCTTGAGCCGCGCCAGAAGGGCCGGTAAAGGCGTCTCGAGATCCAGCGCGTCGAGCAGCAATTGTTCGACGCTCGCGAACCAGAGTTCGCGGGGATCGACGTCGGGGGGATCAAGCCTCTCCTCCCCCGCGGCGGCGCCGATCAGCGTCAGCGGATACATGCGGCCGAGCGCGTCGACCGAGGGCATGAAAGCGCCGATGAAGGCCTCGCCGCAGAGCGCAGGGCCAAGCCAGAACCGCCAGATCGGCGCGGAATTGAAGGCCTCGGCCCATTCCTCCTCGGAACCGCGCGCGTGGCCGAAGGCGAGGCCATGCTCGATCCACGGCTCCCACAGCCGCAGGAAAGCGCGCGGCGCCGAGAAGGCGATGAAATCCCGCTTCGAGGGCAGTTTGCCATAAAGGCCGCAGCGCATGGCGATCAGCTCCCGCCGGGACAATGAAAGGCGCGCAATTGGGCGATGTTTAACGGCCGCATCCCGGCGGCGGGATTGGCCGGCGTCGAGACGAAGCGGAAGGCGAGGTCGCGGCCGCCGAGATTGAAGGTCGCCTGCGTCCCGTCCGCGTTCAGCTTCGCCGTATCGAGCAGACGGTAAACCGACCAGACGCCCGATTGCAGCAGCATCGGCGGGCGCGCCGCATTCGATCGCATGGTCAACAGCGTGCGGTGATTTTCGGCGCTCCCCGGCCATTGCACGGCGGTCGCGCCCTGGCTGCCGGTGATCAGCGTCGCATCGATTTCGAGCCGGACGCCGCTGACCGGGGGTGGCGTGACGGTGTAGGAGAACGCCGGCGCGGAGGGGTCCGAACCGAAAAAGGCGGCCCTGATGTCGGCGGCGATCTTGAAGTCGGCGAGGGCGGAGGGCGCGAACTCCTTGGCCAGCGGACTACCGTCGCGCCATTTCCACTGCGGCCCGCTGGTGTCGGCAAAGGCGACCACATAGCTTCCGAAGAATTGGTCGATGAGACCCTTCGGCCCGAACATGCGGACGAAATCGTCGAGTTCGACGTCGCGCTCGGCGTCTTTCGCAAAGGGGTAGCGGCCGCCGATCTTCTCCTGGCAGGTGAAAGTCACTTGTTCGCGCAGCTTTGCCACGGTGCGCGCGACAGCGGAAAGCGTGACTTCGCGCAAGATGTCGGAGGCGGTCTGCTCCATCATGCCCGCGAAGGGCGGCGGCAGAGCGGCGGCGTTGGTCTTGAGCCGGCCGACGCCGCTTTCGATCCGCTCCGCGATCTCGCCGGACGGCGCATTGGTCGCGAGCCGGCTCAGATTGACGCGGATCTCATTCAGCTCCGACAGCGTCCGATCGATCGGGCGCTGTCCCGGATCGCCCTCGACAAGCTTGTGATAGGGCGCGAGCGCCGCCTCGATCATCTGCGCCGGCGTTTTGCCGTCGGCGCCGACGACGGCCATGGCCTCGCCCTCGACGCTTGCCGATTTGGTCGGCGCGTCGCCGTCGCTCGTCGACAATTGCGTCTCGTCGCGAATCGATTCCAGAAGACGGATGAATGGCGAGGTGACTGAGGAGGCCGCGGTCAGCAACGGATAGGACGGACGCTCGACCGTCAGTTTGCGTATTTTGAGCTTGCCGATCGCCTCGCGCCAGGCGTCGATGAAGCTCTTCGCATAGGCGTCGACGAGATTTTCGCGCAGATGATCATATTGGGCGGAGATCTCCACCGTCTCGCCGGCCGCGCCGAGCACCCAGCGGTCGCGCGCCATCTCCTCGACCACGGACGGCAACGCCTTGACGAAGCCCTCATATCCGCTCCTCGTGAGGAAATAGGGAACGCTGATCGCCTCGATCGAAGGCTCGAAGACGAGGAGAGCGCCGGCGCCGCCGACCTTGGCCGCCGACCAGTCCGCCCGCAGCAAGGCCCTGGCCCGCGCCGCCATGATGCGCAGGGCGCGATCGGCGACAGTCTCGCGCGCCAGCGCCGCCTGCGCCTTCTCGACGAGCGGCCCGTTGAGCTGCACGAAAGCGCCATGGCCGGTCTCAAGATCGAGCATGGCGAGAAGGTGCTGCTCCAGCTCCTTGCGGCCCTCGCTGTTCTTGGGGCCGGGATAGAGCGTCTCCGACCAGTCGCGCTGCATCCAGTTGACCAGCAGCTGGCGGTCCACGGTCTCGAGGCCGCCGAGCATCAGATAGACTTTCAGGGCGTCGAACAGATTGGCGGGATCATTGGCGCTGGCCTCGATCTGCTCCTCCAGCCGATAGACGAGGCGGGGGCGCAGCATGCGTTCGAGACCGACGCCATAAGCGCTCGCCGCCGCCGAGCGCAGCCGCGCCGTCTGGTTGAGACCGAGGCCGCCGGAGATCTGCTCGGCGTCGGAATCGGCGTAGCCGCCAGGCAGATAGCGCAGCGCGTGCAGCGCCGGCAGGGCCTTGGCGAGATCGCGGTCGCTGACGACGTCGGCCTCGCCGACCCCGCGCGACGCCGCCGGGTATTTTTGCGCCGCTTCGACGGTCTGGCTGATACGGTCGACATTGCGGGCGTAGCTGACCCACCAGGCGCCGATCAGCAACGGCGCGGCGATGATGAGGCTTGCGAAAGCGGCCATCTTGACGATCCGGTTGCCGCGGCCGGTCGAGACCCAGCCGGCTTCGCCGATGACGACTTTCTTGATGAGGTCGGTCAGGAAGAAACTCTTGCCCTGGCCCGAGTAGACGGGCGTTCCGACCGCCTCGGCGCCGAATCCCTTGGCGAGCGCGCCGAGCAGCTGGTCGATCGGCGTGCCCTGCTGCGTGCCGGAGGTGAAGTAAAAGCCGCGCAGGGCCGCCCGGATCTTGTAGCGCGCCGGATCGAAGATGGCGTCGAGGAAGCCGATGACCGGCCCCTGCAGCGCGGCCATCTGGGCCGGAAAGCCGAAAGCCAGCACACGGGTCGCGGGGTCTTTCTCCTCGTCGAGCCGGTTCTGCGCGATGCGGCTCAAGGGGTCGAGCAGCGCCTTGAACTCGAAAGGCGCCTCGGCGAGCATGGATTTGCCTTTGTCCATGGTCGCGAAGGTCGCGCCCCAGACCTGGCGCCGGCCGGCCTCGTCGAGGTCGCCGAAAAACTCCATGAAGCCGATCAGGAGGTCGGCCTTGGTGAAAACGGCATAGACGGGGAAGTCGACCTTGAGCCGCTGATGCAGTTCGACCAGTCGGGACCGGATCGCCGCGGCATGTGCGGCGACTTCGTCGGCTGGCAACGTCAAAATATCTTCGAGGCTGATCGCGACGAGAACGCCATTGATCGGCTGGCGTGGGCGGTTTTTCTTCAAAAGGTCCAAGAAAGCAAGCCAGCTTTTCTGGTCCGCCCGCGCGTCGGAATCCTGCGTCGTGTAGCGCCCCGCCGTATCGATCAGCACGGCGTCCTCAGTAAACCACCAGTCGCAATAGCGCGTGCCGCCGACGCCCTTGACGGCGCCCGGTTTGACGCCGCCGGCGAGCGGGAATTCGAGCCCGGAATTGATCAGCGCCGTCGTCTTGCCGGAGCCGGGCGGCCCGATCAGCACGTACCAGGGCAGGTCATAAAGGTAGTTCGCCCGTCCGCCGCGGCCGCGCAAAACCGAGAGCGCCTCCTTCATGCGCTCGGCGAGCACGGGGGCGTCGCTATCCTCGGCGGCGAAACCGTCGGCGGTGAGGCTTTGCGCGATCCGCGCCGCGCCCTTGCGGCGGCGATTGAAGCGGTAAAGGCCGGCGCCGCCGATCAGCGCGAAGATGACGGCGATCAGCGCCGCGCGTGGAAGCGGCTCCTCGAGCGGATGGGCGCCCTGCAGCGGGATCAGCGGGGCCGCGAGCCAGATCAACGCGCCGAGCGCCAGGGCGCCGATGACGCTGATCGAGAGGCGGAGCCAGAATTTCCTGTTCATCAAACCCCGCCTGCCGGATCGATCGCGTCGTCTTTAAAAGGTAGCGAAAACGCTTTGTTGAAACTGAATTGAGAATCCCCGCTCGTGGGACCGCCGCCGCCCGCTCAGTCGCTGCGCGGGACGACGATCTCGACCCGTCGGTTCTTCGCTCGGCCCTCAGGCGTATCGTTTGGGGCGATCGGCGCGTCGGCGCCCTTGCCTTCGGTCTCCACGCGTTCGGGATGGGATAGTGATTGCTTCAAGAGCGCTCCAACGACATTGGCGCGTTCGAGCGAGAGCTCGAAATTGGAGGCGAAGCGCGCGTTGGAGATCGGCGTGTTGTCGGAATGGCCGATCACCCTGACAGCGCCGCGATCGTCGTCGAGCGCCATCGCGATATACATCATCAAGGGCTTCACATCGTCGAGCATCGTCGACTTACCGGGCTGAAACAGCGCCCGGTCCACGATGCGGATGACGATCTGATTGGCGGTGGCGTCGACGCTCAAGGCGCCGGACTGGATATTCGGCGCGAGCACATTGCGGACATGGTCGAGCTGCGAGGCCTGCGCCGGGCTCGGCGGCGGCGCCGGCGGCGGAGCGACGGCGACCTTGCGGCCGATCGCGACCGGCGTCAGCGGGTTCAGCGCGCCGACGCGCTGCGCCGCCGCTTCCGCCTCAGCGCCGAGCGAGACGCGAAACCAGATGAAGGCGCCAAACAGCACGAGGCCAACGAGGCCGGCGGCGGCCCAGAACGGGACCCGCAGGCGCACCGCATGTCCGGCGAGCGGCTGCCCCTGCCAGCGCGGCGACAAAGCGGCGGGCGGCGCCGGCCCGTTCTGTTGCAGAAGATCGCGGAGGCCGGCGCGGACCGTGTCGATGGCGCTTGCCGCCGTCGCCGGCCCTGCGCCGGCCTGACGGCCGCTCGGGAAAGCCAGCGCCAGGCAGGCGTGAAACAGCTCAAGCAGGAAATAATGGGCGCGCGGGTCCTCTTCCACCCGGGCGAGCTCGTCATAGAGTCGTCGCCCGGCGCTGGTCTCGCCGAAGAAACGCGTCGTCAGCCCGGATTGCGCGGCGCCGCCGCGCTCGTCGGCCGGCAGATTGGCGAGCACCTCGTCGGCGGTGGCGCAAAGCACATATTTGGCGGTGTTCGCCTCATCCGGCGCGACGCCGGCCCCGATCATGTCGCGATCGCATTTTTCGATCGCGGCGGCGATTTGCGCCGTCAGATTATGTCCCGGCGTGCGGACCAGCGCGGTGCGCAGACGGCCAAGCAGCAGCAGGAGCGGCCCGGCCGCCTGCAGGATCGGATTGGCGTTGGGCGCGATGAGATCGCGCCCCTGCGTCGCGGCCTTGCGCGGCGGCGGCGCGGCGTTTGGCGCCGGCGCCGGCTGGCCAGGCGCGCGGCGCCCGCCCGGGTTCGGCCGAAAGACGGTGCGCTCGTCGGCGAAGGAAACGACGGTCATATCGGCGGGCGCCTGCGGCGCGGATAGCGACGCCCCAGCCGCGGCGGCGGGGTTTTGCGCCGCCGCGCGCGGCGGCATCGGCCGGAAAATCGTCCGGTCGTCGCGCGCTTCCGGTTCGGGCGGAGCCTGGTCCTTATCGCTCATCGCGCTGTTGCTGCCCTTTTTTCGCCTGGCTGCAAGGCGGCGGCCCGCCGCATGGCCCGCCTGCCGCCCGCCAAAGCGCCTCCCAATTCATTTTGTGTCTTTTGCCTGATCGTAGCATTGCGCGAAATAGAGCATGAAAGCATCGACGAGTCCGTCTTCATGGCGCAGGGTTTTCGCCTGCCAGCGGGCGAGGTAGAGATCCCACAGCCGCGCCTTGTGGCCGCCGAGCAGCGCCGCAAGGCCGGATTCCTTACCGGCGACGTCCTCGATCGCTTTGGGGTCGAGGTCCTCGACGAGCATGCGGACGGCCTGCTGCATCGCCGCGAAAGTGTTGACCTGATGCGTCTTGAGATCGGTAAAGGCGCCCTCGAAGGCGCGCTTTGCGTCGAGATAGCCGCTGGTGCGCGGCCCGAACATGATTTTCAGGGCATCTTCGGGCGTCGGCGCAAATTTGAGCGGATTATTGTCGAGCGCCTGGATCATCGTCTGGCTCGATGTGCGGGCGAATCGCTTGGCCTTGAAGCGGGCGCTGAGCAATTGCGTCAGGTCCTCGACCGAAAGGCGCATCAGGGCGCCGAGATCCTCGGCCACCTTGAGGCTGTTCTGACGCGCGAAAATATGGTCCGGAATGCCGGCGCCCTTGGCGAAGCTGCGCAGGAAATCCTCGGCGGTCGCGACGGCGGAGGCCGCGGGCGCAGCGACAGCGGCATGCGAGGCCGCCGCGCCTGAGATCTCGGGCTCGATCGTCTGCGAGGGGCCAGAGGGCGCAAAATCGCGGAGGGGATCTGGCTCTGATTCGGCGAAGGCGGTTTGCGGCGGCCTCTCGGGCGCGAGGGCGTCGATCGGCGCGGGCGCGGCGCGCTCGCCGGCCCCCCAGGCGAGGGCCTCCTGTTCGCGCAGATCAAGCGACGCCGCCTCCGATTCACTCGCCTTTTGAGCCTCGCCAGCGAAAGCCGGGGGAGCGAGAGATTCGAACCAGGGCGATTCGGCGTCCACGGCCTGTGGTCCCGGCGGCTCGCCGTCAAACTGGGGCGCCGCCGGGCTCGATGTGTCCCGGCTCGGCGTGGGCGGGGGGAAAAAGCCGCGCGCCCTGACCATGGTGAAGGGCTTGCCGGCCGTCGCTGCCGCGTCGCGGGCGGCGCTGTTGATATCTACCCTCGCGACGACTTCTTCCAGCGGGGCCGGGCTCGGCTGGCGGGGCTCCGGCGCAAAGGGCTCGGGCGGCGCGGCGGGCGGCTCAAAGCGCGCAATCCCGGACGCCGTCTCGACGGCGATCGCATGCGCGATCTGGGCCTTTATGTCCGCCTCCGCGCCGGGCTCGAACGGCGCAAAGACGGCGCCGCTCCGGGGCGCCGGCGTTTCCGGCTCGGACTCCGCGTCGAGCGCGACCGCGATGATATAGGAGCCGATCGCCAGCCGGTCCCCGTGGCGCAGCCGGTGCGGCGCCTGGATCCGCCGCGTGCTGTCGTTAAGGAAAGTCCCGTTGGTGGACAGATCGTTCAGCCAATAGGCGCCCTCGCGAAAGCGCACCTCGCAATGGCGCCCCGAGATGAACCGCGTCGGGTCGGGCAGCGACCATTCGGCGTTGGCGGAGCGGCCGATGTCGACGCCCCGCCCGTCGGTCAGCCTGACGCTCACCGGAGCCCCGTTCGGCAGGCTCTGTTCGTTTTCGATCGTCAGGGTCAACGTCATTTCAGCCTCCACGCACGCGCAATACCTTGGGAACGCCTCTTGTTTTCAGTTGCCCGGACAGTATGAAAACGCTTCATTCGGCATAGCCCAAATGAGCGATTTGCGCCACAGCATCGCCATTATCCCGCTGGCATCCGTGCGCGGCCGCACGCGGCGCCCGCGCACGTCATTGTCTAAAGTCTAGACTGAACCTATGTTAGCGTCGACTTTTTACCGGCGCGGCGGGGGCGCGGCATTGGGGGCGGGCGCGACCGCTCGCGCGCGAGTTTGGTCGAAGATGCAAAGCTCGCTTAAGGCCCTGATCGTCGTCGTCTGCGGGCTTCTCGCCCTCGCTGCGGCGCCTCTCGACGCGGCCGCAGCGGAGCGTCGGGTCGCCCTCGTCATCGGCAATTCCGTCTACAAGAATTCCGCGCTGGATATTCCCAACGCGCGCAACGACGCCGAGGATGTGGCAGCGGCGCTGAAGGCGCTGGGATTTGACGTTCTGCTTGAAACCGACGTGGATCTCGCCGCCGCAAGCAAGGCCATCCAGCAATTTGCGCGAATGTCGGTCGGCGCCGATGCCACGCTGTTCTATTTCGCCGGCCATGCCGTGCAGTATCAGGGCCATAATTATCTGTTGCCGGTCGACGCCGAGGTGAAGGACGAGATCAGCCTCCCCTTCGAGACTATCGCCGTCGACAATATCCGGGCCGTGCTCGATCGGTCGAACGGCGTGAAAATCATGGTGCTCGACGCCTGCCGCAGCAATCCGATCGCCGACCGCCTGGCGAAAATGGCGAGCGCTGCGCCCGCGATCGACCCCAGCGAGCGCACCCGTGGGCTGGAGCGGATCGATAAATCGGAAGGGATCATCGTCGCTTACGCGACGTCTCCCGGCGATGTCGCGCTGGATGGCCAGGAGCGCAACAGCCCCTTCACCAAGGCTTTCCTGAAGCGGCTGAACGAGCCCGGCCTCGAAGTCGAGATGATGTTCCGGCGCATCGCCAATGACGTGCGCGAGGCGACGAGCGGGCGCCAGCGGCCCGAAACCTATGTCTCCCTCGTCAATGAATATTACCTCAACCAGACGGACCGGGTCGCCTGGGAGAAGGTGAAGGAAACCGACGATCCCGCCGCGCTGCATGATTTCGTCGAGCGCTTTCCGTCTTCTTTCTACGCCATCGAGGCGCGCTATCGTCTCAAGGCGCTGGAGCGGGCGATCGCCGAGCAGAAGGCGCGGGCGCTCAAGGAGGCGGAGCTTGCGCGCCGTGAAAAGGAAGTTGCGGCGCAGGAGGCCACCGCCCGGCTCAAGGCCGATGAGGCCTGCCGCACGGAGCGCGCCGCGCTGACGGCGACGTCTCCGCGCGATGCCGAGGCTTTGCGCCGCCTCTCGGCGAGCGCCTGCGCGGAGGTCAAGGTCGCCGCGCAAAAGCGGCTCGCCGAACTTGAGGCGGACGTCGCCGCCGAGGCCGAGGCCTGCCGCCGCGACGAAGCGGCCCTCGCTGGCCTCAGCAGCGGGCGCGACGTCGGCGCCCTGCGGACGTTGATGCGCGAGACGTCTTGCGCCGCGGTCAAGACATCGGCCGCGGCGCGGATCGGCGCCCTCGAGGCCGATCTCGCCAAGGCCGCCGAGATCTGCCAGCGCGAGGAATCCGAGCTGAAGGACCTCGTCGAGCGCGGCGACGGAGCCGCTCTTGAAGGCTTGCGCAGCCGATCGAATTGTCCCGCGACTCTGCCGGCGATCGCGCAAGGGCTGCGGACGATCACAGCGGCGGCGAAGGCCGCCTGCGAGCGCGACGGGGCGGCTTTGCAGGCGATCCCGGAGCGCGACGCCGCCTCGCTGCGCATCTTTCTCGCCCGCAACGTCTGCGATCCGGTCAAGGCGAGCGCCCAGACGCGGCTGCGCGAGCTCGAAACTGTTCTGGCGCGCGAGGAGGCGCAATGCCGCAGCGAGCAGACGTCCTTGAAGGATCTTGTCGCGCGCGGCGACAGCGCTGGCGTCGGGGAGCTTCGCGCGCGAGCCCAGTGCCGGGCGGCGGTCGCCGCCGCAGAGGCCGCCTCGCGCGAGATCGCCGCGGCGGCCGACGCCGCCTGTGCGCGTGACAACGCCGCGCTGAATGCGCTGGCCCCCCGCGACGTTGCGGCCCTGCGCTTGCTTTCCGATCGCTCAAGCTGCGGCGCCGTCAAGGCGGCGGCGACGCAGCGTCTCGCGGCGGCGGAGGCGGCGCTGCGGCAGGAGGCGGAAGCCTGCCAGCGCGATGAGGCGCAGTGGGCGGAGCGCGCGGGTTCGGCCAATCGCGCCGATATTGAAGCCTTCGCGAAGGGCGCCGAATGCGCCGCCGTAAAAGGCGCCGCCGAACGCAGGCTGGCCGAACTCGGCGCGATCTGCAAAAGCGACGCGGCGGCGCTCGCGGCGCTCGGCGCGCGCGATGCGGGCGGCCTCTCCAGCTTCATCGGCGCGGCGCAATGCGATGAGGTGAAAGCGCTTGCCAAACAACGGCTCGCCGGGCTCGAAACCGTTCTGGCGCGCGAGGCGCAAGCGTGTCAGCGCGATGAAGCCCTGATGAAGGACGTCTCGAGCGGCGACCGGGAAGCTTTGACGGCGCTGCGCCAGCGGGCGGAATGTCCAAGCGTCCGCGCCACGCTCGATCGCGAGCTGGCCGATCTGAAACAGGCCTGCCAACGCGAGCAGGACGCCTTCAGCGCCATCGGCGCCGGCGACGGCGCGGCGACGAAAGCCTTCATCGAAGGCGCTGTCTGCGGGGACGTCAAAACCGCCGCGCTCGCCAAACTCGCGCGCATTGAGGCCAATGAGGCCAGGGCGGAAGAGGCGTGCCGGCGCGAGGACGTCGAACTGACGGCCCTGAAAACGCAAGGCGCCGCCGCGCGGGACCAGCTCGACGCATTGAAAGGCCGCCTCACATGCGCGCGGCTGCGGCCAGACGTCGAGGCGGCGCTCCGGCTGCTTCCCGAGCCGGCGCCCGTCAACACCAGGCCGCAGATCCGCGCGGCGCAGAGTGAGCTGCAACGGCTCGGCTGCCTTGGCGCGGTCGAGACCGGCGCGCTCGACGGCAAGACAAGGGCCGGCTTCGCCCGTTATTTCGAGGCCAAGGGAGAGGGCGCCCCGTCGGCGTCCGAGCTCAAGGTGACCGACGAGGTTCTGGCGAAGCTCGAAGGGGATAAAGCCAGACTCTGCCCGCCGGCCGATGTCGCTAAGCCGGTCAAGCCCGCGGGCCGCTCCAGGAAAGACCTCGCGCGCGTCCCGCCGGCCGAGGAGCCGAGCCAGAAGGCCGAGCCAAGGCCAGCGCGTGAGAAGGCGGCAAGGCCGGCTCCGGCCGAGCGTCCCGTCCGCGTCGCGAAGCCGCAGCCCGAGCAGCGGCCGCGTCCACCGCCCGCTTCTCCTCCGGCCCAGTCGACGGCGAATAAGGCCGGGGGACATTCCGCGTCCCCGCTTGGCGTCGGATTTTAGCACGCCCGCTTTCGTCGCCCCGAGCCCGATTTTTGCGGCTTGCGCCCATAGGTTCAAGCCGATATACCGTCGCCGAAGCTGGCCCTTGCGGGCGGCGGGGCGCGTAGCTCAGCGGGAGAGCACTACGTTGACATCGTAGGGGTCACAGGTTCGATCCCTGTCGCGCCCACCATTTCGGTTGCAAGGCGCATGCAGGCGATTCCCGCGCCATGCGTCGGATTGGTTTCGTGAGGAAAGCGCCCGGCAAAAGCTGCAACCCGTGGGGCGGCCAAGCCGCAGCGAGGCGAACTTTTCCGCAGCATGGAACGGACTTTAAGCTCGGCCGTTTCCCTGAGGCCGAGCCCCCCGCCGTTGCGGCCGTCCGCCGATCCGTTTATCTCTCCCCGCGCTGGGCCATGCAGCGTAAATTGGGCGCTGGCGCGAGCATCGCAGCCTTCGCGGAGCTGTCACTGTGACGATAAAAGCGTTTCCGGAAACGAAATCCCTGCCCGCGTCGCGGCGCTTCGACATCGCCGCCCTCGCCGCCGAGCGCGAGGGCGAGCGTTACGCGCTGCACTCCCGCTACATGAATGAAATGATGGTCCGCGTCTTCCAGACGATCGGGACCGACGTCGGCTTCCAGCGCGGCGAGGGCCAATATCTCTATGATGGCCGCGGCGCGCGCTATCTCGATCTTCTGAGCGGCTGGGGCGTCTTTGCGGTCGGACGCAACCATCCGCTCATTCGCGAGGCGCTGGAGAGCGTGCTCGCCGCCGAACTGCCCAATCTGGTGCAGATGGACGTCTCCGTCCTCGCCGGCCTGCTTGCCGAGCGGCTGCTCGGCTTCGTCCCCTATCTCGAAAAAGTGTTCTTCGCCAACTCGGGCACGGAGGCGGTCGAGGCCGCGCTCAAATTCGCGCGGCGCGCGACGGGCCGGACCGAAATCATCCACTGCGGCCACGCCTTTCATGGCCTCAGCTATGGCGCTTTGTCCTTGAACGGCGACGCCATCTTCAAGGATGGCTTTGGTCCGCTGCTGCCTGGCTGCGTCGAGGTTCCGTTCAACGATCTCGCAGCCCTCGAAAAAGCGCTCGCCAGCGGCGACGCGGCGGCTTTCATCGTCGAGCCCATCCAGGGCAAGGGCGTCAACATGCCGGACGATTGGTATCTGCGCGACGCGGCCGCGCTGTGCCGGAAATATGGCGCGCTGTTCATCGCTGATGAGATCCAGACGGGTCTTGGCCGCACCGGGCGTTTCCTCGCCGTCGAACATTGGGGCGTCGAGCCCGACATGGTGCTGATCGCCAAGGGGCTGTCCGGCGGACATGTGCCGGTCGGCGCCGTCCTGACGCGCAAGCATGTGTTCGAGAAGGTCTTTAACCGCATGGACCGCGCGGTTATCCACGGATCGACCTTCGCCAAGAACGATATAGCGATGGCGGCTGGTCTTGCGACGCTCGAAGTGATCGAATCCGAGCGGCTGATCGCCAACGCGGAGCGGCTCGGCGCCCGGCTCCTCAAAAGCTTCGCGGCGATGGAGCAGCGCTACGAACTCGTCAAAGCTGTGCGCGGCAAGGGATTGATGATCGGCCTTGAGTTCGGCAAGCCGCAATCCCTGAAACTGAAGGCGGCGTGGGGGGTCGTCGAGGCGGTCAACCCCGGCCTGTTCTGCCAGCTGATCACGCTGCCCCTGTTCGAGCAGCACAAGGTTCTCGTCCAGGTGGCGGGCCACGCCAGCCATACCGTCAAGCTGTTGCCGACCCTTGTCATCGACTCTGCCGACTGTGACTGGATCGAACGCTCCTTCGACGCCGTCATCGCCGACAGCCATCGCGTGCCCGGCGCCGTCTGGACGCTCGGCAAGACGCTCGCCGATCACGCCCTTAAAGCGCGCGCGACGAAATAGGACCGGCGATGGATCGGCAAATTCCGGATCGGAAAACATCGGACCGGCTCGTGCTGGTCGGCCGGTTCGGTGCTCCCCATGGCGTCAGGGGCGAACTGCGGCTGCAGAGCTTCACGGAAAATCCGGCCGCCATTTCATCCTATGGGCCGCTGACCGACAGGGCGGGAGCGAAAGCCTTCTCGATTTTGGCCGCGCGCGCGGTCAAGCCCGCTCTTTTTGTCGTCAAGCTCAAAGGCGTCGACGACCGCACTGCCGCCGAGACTTTGACCAATGTCGAGGTTTTCGTCGCGCGGGAAAAACTGCCGGAAGTCGCTGCGGACGAATTCTATCTTGCCGATCTGATCGGCCTTGAGGCGCTCGACGTCGCGCGGGCGCCTTTTGGCCGCGTGAAAAATGTCCTTGATTTTGGAGCTGGCGATATTCTCGAGATCGAACCTGTTGGCGGCGGCGAGACGCTGCTGCTGCCTTTCACGCGGCAGGTCGCGCCGGAAATCGATCTCGCCGCGGGCTACATTGTGATCGATCCGCCGGCCGAACGCGCGGCTCCGGCGTTTTTGCAGGACGACGATACGGAGGCCGCGGCGTCGCCGCCGCCTTCCGCCTCATAGAGCGGGATGGCGAAAAGTGGATTCCGGTTTTCCGCCCGCATGCCGCTCTACGTTGTTGAAATCAATTTATCATGGACCGATTCTGTCCATGAGTGCGATCTAGCCGACGCCGATGTGGCGCGCTTCGATCTTCACCCTGTTTCCTGGCATGTTTCCGGGTCCGCTCGGCGCCTCGCTCGCCGGCGAGGGGCTTTCGCGCGGCGTGTGGGCGCTTGAGACGCATGACATCCGCGACCATGGCCTTGGCCGCCATCGCGCTGTCGACGATAGGCCCGCGGGCGGGGGCCCCGGCATGGTCATCCGCGCCGATGTTCTCGCGGCCGCGCTCGATTCCGGGATCGCGGCGGGCGATGGCCGTCCGCGCCTGCTGCTCAGCCCGCGCGGGCCGAGCCTGCGCCAACAGCGCGTGCGCAGCCTCGCGCAAGGGGAGGGCGCGATCCTGATCTGTGGCCGCTTCGAGGGCGTCGACGAAAGGATCATCGCGGCGCGGGGCCTCGAGGAAATTTCGATCGGCGACTATGTCCTCTCTGGCGGCGAGCTTGCCGCCATGATCGTGCTCGACGCTTGCGTCAGGCTTTTGCCGGGCGTGATGGGCAAGGAGGTCTCGGGGCTCGAGGAAAGCTTTGAAAGCGGCCTGCTCGAATATCCGCATTTCACCCGCCCGCGCGAATTTGAAGGCCGCGCGATCCCGGAAATCCTGCTATCGGGCGATCACGCCCGCATCAAGGCCTGGCGCGAGGCCGAGGCCCTGCGCCTCACACGTGAGCGGCGTCCGGATTTGCTTGCGGCCGATCGCAAGCCGCGCTGAAGGCTTTGGGCGGCCGACGGCCTAAGACGTCGCCGGACGCCGACGGCGGAGCGGCGCGAATTGGAGGTCCGTTCGCTTACGCGCGCCAAGGCGCGCCGTCGCGACGGCGAGCGCCTGGGACTTGTTCCAGGAGCTTCTGGCGAGGCCATGCTCGGTCTTGTGCCAGTGGAACGGCCGCATGATGAGGTCGTAGAGAGCGGCCCAGGAGGCCGCTGATATCAATAGGTAATAGGGCGCGAGCAGAGGCAGGAAGAGCCACAGCCGCAGCAGCTTGCGCCGCTTCATGCCCAATAGAGCGATCCAGACGATTGAGCCGGCGCCGAAGGCGGCGACGGAAAGCCAGAGCGTCGCCGCGACCGCTGAAACAATTCCATCCGGGCGCGGCGCCCCGAAGCGCGCCAGATCGAGGATCGTGACGCCGGTCAGGAGAGGCCAGAGCAGCGGCCCGACGACGAGATTGATCATCATCAGCGCGTAGACCGCCACGCCGGACCAGCCAACTTCCCGGCGCAGCGCCGCCGGATTGCGGCTCAATGTAATGAAGGTCTGCATCCAGCCTTTCGACCAGCGCCGCCTTTGCGTGAGCCACGCCTTGAGTTCGGCTGGGGCTTCCTCCGACGTCGTCGAGACGAGGGTTTCCGAGTGATAGCCGAGGCGGTTCAGCCTCAGCCCGAGATCGGCGTCCTCCGTGACGTTCCAGGGATCCCAGCCGCAGATCTGGCGCAGGACGTCGGTTCGAAAATGATTCGACGTGCCGCCGAGCGGAATCGGCAGCCGGAGTCCGGCAAGACCATGGGTGAGGACGTCGAACAGCCCGGCATATTCGATGGCGAACAGCCGGGTCAGCCAGGAATCCTCGACATTGTCGATCGCGAGTTGCGCCTGCAGGCAGGCCGTTTGTGGTGGCGCGCGGAGGAAGCGCTCGGCGGCGTCGCGCAATTGCCGCGGGGCCGGAATATCCTCCGCATCGAAGATCGCGACATAGGCTCCAGCGACCAGCGAGAGGGCGATATTCAGCGCACGCGGCTTCGTCCGCGGCCAGCCATGTGGCGCGACGACGATCTCATAGATCGGCGGCAGATCCAGCGCCTCCAGCGCCTGCCGCGTTGACTCATCGTCCTCCTCGATCACCAGCTTGATGTCGAGCTTGCCGTGCGGATAATCGCGGCATTAGGTAGCAAGCTCACCTAATTCATTGGCTGATCTTTTGCGGCCATGCGCTATAAATTTGCGCCCCGGTCCCGACGAGAACTAAGGCGGTTCCGATATACGCTCGAATTTGCGTGAAATGCTCTGCTGCGATCTCGGCATAGCCGGACCATCTGGCAACGGTCGTAGGCAAGCTAAAGCCCACGAGAATCCCGGCGCAAGTTAGCGCCAACCCTGCAACGGCAGCCCATCTTTTCATGGCAGAGCCTCAAATCGTTAATACGCTTCGCTCAAAGCGTGATGAGCTAGAGCGCATTATAGCCAGCTATGAAAAGGCAATAGACGCCGCCCGCTGTGATCTCTCGCACGTCAACGCGACGTTACAGCTATTCGAGCGGGGGGCGGATCCCAAGGCCTATCCGAGTCGGATGAGCATCATTCGTTTGTTCAAGCGCGGAGAAGTTTTCGCGCTGTGCAAGGAAGCTCTGGCGGGCACTCCCGAAGGCCTCGACACGCGGGAACTGGCGCTGGCGGTGCTTCAAGCCAAGGGGATGGATGCCGGCGACGCCGTGCTGCGCAAGGCCGTCGCGTACTCGATCATCAATGTGATGAGGCAGCAATTCAGGCGGGGGCACGTCCGGGGTGCTGAAAAGAAGCGGGGCGTTCGGGTGTGGTTGGCGAATTGCCAATAAGCGGCAATGCTTGTCATCGTTCCACGGACACGAACGCTAAACCGTCATGCCTCGGGCCCTAGCGGCTAGAATCCGAGGGTTGATTCCCCGATGGCCTTTTGCGTCGAGGGCCTTCTTGGCAAGATCATTACACTGCCTGAGCTGCTGCTTCAGCAAAGCGATCTCCGAGGCGCTGAAGTGCGAAGTCCCCGGCTGACCCGTCAAGCTCCGCTTCAGCCCATTCGAGGAGTCCGGCACCTTCCCCTTCTGTGATACATTTGATGCCATGACCGACTTCCTTTAACCAAAACTCATCCAATGGGACGATTCCGAAGCGTTGTCCTAAAGCGAATAACGTCTCCGAACTTATTCTAAGAGACTGGTCCAGTCCATTACGGTGCGCTAACGCAGTCGCCGCTATTACCGTTCCTCCGGACCTGACTATGTAACTTCGCAGTGACGACAAGGTACCACCGTTTGTGCAAACGTCGTCAACTAAAATATAGGCACAATCGCTGAACACCTCGCCACTGAAACAAGGCTGCCACAAATATCGAGGAAATTTTCTTAGTTTCGTTCGGCCCGGCCTAGCAATTTCAATGATTTCCCCATCAAGTTCGCTTCCGAGCTCCGCAGCGACCATTGCGGCCAGCGCGAAAGGGAGGGCATTTCCAACGCCCGGAATGCCTGTCGCAGAGCGAGTCGAGACGTCAAATTGAGGATGGGGGACAACGATGCGAGAGACTTTTCCTGCCCCTAAGAGGTGATCGACGAGGCGGTCAATCACACGTTCATTTGTGCAATCCGCGACAATGTCTGCCGCTGCGGCTGTGTCGTAATGCTGTTTTGCTTGTGTGTGTCGTTCGATAAAGGGCTCTGCCGCCTCCGGCGAACGGCCGTATGTGCCGAGCATTCTTCCAAGCGTTGCATGTACGTAGACGGTCGCGCAATCGCCGCTGGCCCACGGCTCGCGGGGATGTTTCCCCACTTTCGATAAGGGCTCGATCCTCTGAGATAGCGGTTCCGGCGGCATTGTCACTGGCGGGAAAGTCCGAGGTATAAAGTTCGAGCTTCTCTAGACCCTAATATTCCCCCGTTGCCAATACCCCTTCCATTGACGAGATACCGGATGAATTAGGGCGGCGTTGGTCGCCATCAGATATTGCTCACCGTTGCTAACGCGACGATGATCCTCGCGCCACGCCATTTCAGACGCATAAGCCCCGAGATGGCGCCCGCTGATATGATGATGCGTGCCGATCTCAGCGCGACGCAGTCGGCTGAAGAAGCTTTCCGCCATATTCGTGCAGGCTTCCCCGTCCGAATAGCTCTCTTGGTGATTGATCCGCTTGGTCAAATAGCGGGTGTGAAGCACATCCCAATGGGCGGCTTCGTCGGCATGGATGACCCTGCCCTTCTCGACGCGCTCGGCAATCGTATGAATGGACTGGCTTTCCGCCTTGAATACGAAGGGAAGGGTCCGGCCGCCGCGTTCGCGCATGATAACGACCACGCGGCGCTTGCCGGTCTGATTTTCGGCAAGGCGGCGGTCAAGGCGGTTTTCTTTCCAGTTGGCCGGCTTCGCATAGCCGCCGAAATACGCGCCATCAACTTCGACTTCGCCTGAAACGGTTTCATCGGCCATTTCATCAGCGAGCGCTTCGCGGATCTTGTGAGCGAGAACGAAGGCCGTCTTGTACTGGCAATCAAGGTCGCGGCTGAGTTGTAGAGCGCTATGGCCCTTTGCGCCGTTCACAAAGATCGCGATGGCGAGAAGAATGTCGCGGATCGGCATCTTGCGGCTGGCGAAAATCGTCCCGGACGTGACGCTGAATTGGTGCGTGCAAGCCTTGCACTTCCAGAGTTTGCGGGTTTCGTATTTGTACGTCGCGCCGCACTGGCAACGCGGGCAAACCGGCTCGCCTTCGGTCGCAGTCCAGCGGATTAGACGGAAGGCGTCATGCGCTTCTTCGTCCGAAAGCCGGGCGACCCGAGCGATGCTCAGGCTCCTTGCGGCTTTGGAGAGAAGAAAATGCTGCGACATAAGACCAACGCTTTCCGTTGGCCTTAGTAATAAGCGTTGATATCGCGGGGGTCAATGAAAATCGTTGGCGTTGACGGTTATTGTTTTTCTCGCTATCTTTCGTGGATGTCACCGGAACAGTGTCGAGCAGCGCGCGCGTGGTTGGGGTTGTCGCAAGACGAGCTTGCGAGCGCCGCCGGCGTTTCAAACTCGACCGTGCGCGATTACGAAGCGGGGCGGCGTACGCCGATTTCGAATAATCTAAAGGCAATTCAAGCTGTTCTGGAGAAGCGCGGAATCGCAATAATCGACGGCGAGCCATCTGGAATAACCTTTAGAAAGTAGACGTGATTCGATGATTCTGATAAGTTCATGGACTAGGAGAGAGTTGGACTCTCGGACGGACGGATGGAAAGCCCCCGACCAGCACCGGCTCTAGCCCTCTAAGAACACAGGGGTGTTTAGCCCCTGCTTATTTCTTGTGTAGCGGATGTGCTCACATCAAGGTCGCGACCTGGCAGGGTACGCGGCCTTTCTTTTTGTCCCGACATTCGTCCGTGAGCTTTTAACGAAGTCGGCCCATATCTTCTCTGCATGTCACCACCTATCGGCACGACCATACAGAATCTTATTGATACGTCAATAGTGACGTGATAAGACTTTCTGATAAATATTGATAGGTGGCGCGATGTCAGAGCCGGCAAATGTAGAAACAAACGCCAATAAGGCGAAACGGGAGCGCAGCCCGTCGTTCCCCTTCATTCCTCTTCCTGTTGCGGTTCAGCGGCTGGCTGCATTCGAAGATTATTTTAAAAGGCACCCCGCCCCTGCTAGGAGGGCTGGTCTGGCGTGGGGAATGAAGGGCGATAGTAGTCAAGCCGGCCAGACGCTTGCCGCGTTAAAGTCTTTTGGTCTCGTTGAATACAGCGGAGCGAAGGATGGTTTGGTGGCGTCCCTCAGTGACGACGCGCGTAACTATCTCCGGGCACAGCAAGACAGCATAAAACGCGAAATCCTTAGCCGCTTAGCTCTAAGGCCTAGGCTCATTGCGATGTATTGGGAAAAATGGGGGCCTGACCGGCCGCCGGATCCGGTGTGCTTGGATGATTTGGTCCTAAAAATGAGCTTTAACCAAGCCGGCGCGGAAACATTTTTGAAGGTTTATGACGCCACTATTGCCTTTGCAGGGCTCTCCCATTCTGATATCGTACCCCTACAAGAGGCGGGCGGAATTGATTACGACGGAACTAGCGAAGTAGGTGATGTCAATAAATATTCGGCAACGCTTCCGCAGTCCCCGTCTAATGAACTAGCCGCCCAGAAGCATAGGGGCGTTTTAATGGATGGCGAGCGCGAGCTAACAACGGGCCTTCTGTCCAAGGGGGCGAGCTTTCGGCTCATCGTAAGCGGCAGAATTGGGGAAAAAGAAATCGAGCGCCTAATCAAAAAGCTTGAGCTCGATAAGGAGATCCTTGCTGATCAAGATGACGATGATCTTGATATCGACTCGAACCTCCCTCGAAGCGGCCCGTAAAAACGTCTTAAACCCGGCCACGCCGGGTTTATTTTTGTCATTCTAGGTGAGCTTGCTACCTAATGCCGGATAATCGATCGCGTCGAGCGCAGCGACGAGTTCGCGGACGATTCGCGCCTCCTTGTGCAGCGCGACGATGATCGAATAGGGGGGCAGCTGGCGGTCATCGATCCGGGGCGGCCGGCTGACGCGCGTCGCGCTCGCCGCGCCGGCGAAGAGACGCAGGCTGATCGCCGCCAGAAACACAACCCCTGCGCCGATCGCCAGCGCCGCCGAAATAGGCGGGGCGAGGGCGCAGGCGAGTCCGATGGCCGCGGCCGCCGCGATGACGGCGCAGCATTGCGCCTCGGTCGCTCCGCCCCGCGCCGACAGTTGCGGATAGCGGATCGCAAGTGCGAGGCTGGCGTGACGTGCGATCATGGGAGCGGCCAGCGCGCGCACCAGACGCGACATATTCGTCGGCGTTGTGATGGCGAGGCTGTCCGCCATGTCTTCGCCCTCGTCCCTGCGCCGCAGCAGGCTGCCCAGCGTCGCGCCGCGGGGCGCGACAAGCCAGCGCGGCCCCGGGCCGCAGAGCGGGGCGATCCCGGCCGAGATGGAATGCGGATAGCGCGTCCCGGTCCCGAGCGAAGCTTCCTTCTCGATGAAGGCGACGCCAAGATACGCGGCCAGCGATCGATAGAAAAAGGCTTCCGTGATGAAGCCGCCCCCGAGCAACGCGGCCTCCGGCGCGACGCCCTGGGCGACCGCAAGCTCTGCCGCCTCGCCAAGCAAGGCGCGGGACGCTCCGAACGTCGTCAAAAAGACGAGTTCAGGAGGTAGCTGATCGACCGGAAGGCTGTCCGTAACCGTGGCGCGGGATAATGCGGACGGCGATGGCGGCGGCCGACGCCAGGATGACGGAGACAAATGCGAAGCGGAACGCCAAGCTGTCTGCCGTGAAACGTTCTGCTGCGCCATTGTGAAGCCGCCTACTGTGACGCTCTAGCTTGGAATTACAAATTATCCAAGTCAACAGTCGTTTTTTGGCAGACGAAAAAAAATAAATGTGACATAGTTGGGGCGTGAACTTATAGGCGTCGCCGTTTTCCCCCATGGGTTGAAAATCAGGCGACTGCCCGAAGAGGTTTTATTACTTACGTAGTAAGCAACAAAAACTATCCGGGTGGAAAAGGGGCCGAGGGGATGTATCTCATTGCTGGCGCTTGCCTTGTAACGGGCGTTATATTTGGTCGTTACTTCAAGGTCTATGTTCTTGCGCCGACATGCGCTGTCGTGTTTTTCGGGTCGCTGTTTGTCGCCTATACTGACGCCCATTCGTTCCCATCGGTGGCCTTCGACGCCACGGTTCGGTTGACGCTTCTTCAGTTTGGCTATCTGTTCGGGCTGATCGCTCCAGCCATACCCTCATTATTGCATTCCGCATTGTCGCGCGGGGCGCGCCCTTCCGCCTTAAACCTTGCGCCAACTCAGTATAAGCCGCGAAAAGACTGCTGAGGCCGGATCGTGAGCTTATTCCGATCTGATTTATTCAATCTGATCGATAAGAATATTGTTCAAGCTTTTGATTTTGGAGCTATTACTTACCGGTCGAATGAGTCCATTCGTTCGGAGCCGCTCGACGCGTCGAGCGGCTCGGCGCAAGGCGGCGCGTCGGTGCGCGTAAAGGTAAAATAAGCTGGAATGCGGCCTTCGCCCACCGCCTTGGCCTCGTAGCGGGTCGAACTCCAGCCGGCCCATGGATCGCGCCAGTCGCGCGCGCTCGCGGGCGACCAGATAAAATGCGGCGACCGCAGGATGCGCGCAAGCGTCCAGCCGCTATTGTCGTCGATATCCGTGGCAAAGCGCAATTGCGCGCCCGGCCGCATCACGCGCGCAAGACTTATCAGCATGGCGTCAGCGAGGAAACGTCGTTTGCGCTGACGCCGCTTCGGCCAGGGATCGGGATAGAGCAAATAGACGCCGTCAAGCGCGCCGGGCGGCAGCGCCGCAATGACGGCGCGTGCGTCTCCCTCGTATATCCTCACATTTTGCAGCCGCCCTTCGTCGATCAGGGCGGCCGCCTTGGCGACGCCGTTGCGAAAGGGCTCGCAGCCGATAAAACCGGCGCCGGGATCCTGCGCGGCGCAGGCGGCAAGGTGCTCGCCCCCGCCAAAACCGATCTCAAGCCAAAGCGAGGCGGACGCTGCGCCAAACAGCATAGCGGGGTCGATCGGCTTTGACGGATCGACGGCGACCGCGGGCAGGACGGTCTGCATCAGTAAAGCATGACGCTGCGTCAGCCGCTTGCCCCGCCTGCGGCCGTAGAGACCCGAGTGGCCGTCCGCTGACCCGGGCTCGCTGTCGGCCTCGGATAAAGGCG
This sequence comes from Methylocella silvestris, assembly GCF_002891535.1. GTDB lineage: Bacteria > Pseudomonadota > Alphaproteobacteria > Rhizobiales > Beijerinckiaceae > Methylocapsa > Methylocapsa silvestris_A. The sequence continues at coordinate 111,930 of NZ_PDZR01000007.1, forward strand.
CGGCGGCGCAATCGGTCCCGCTGTTCTCCAAGACTTTTTCATCCCGCCGCGCAATCCGTTCACATGGATCGCATGTGAAAGAATTGCACGACTTCTAGCGTTGGCGACGCGTTGGTAACTTAAGCGGCGTTTTCGTCTGGCTCAGGACAGATGCGCCTTGAGCTTTGGGCCGAGATCCGTCTTCTCCCAGGAGAAGCCGCCTTCGGCGTCCGGCGCGCGGCCGAAATGGCCATAGGCGGCGGTTCGCGCATAGATTGGGCGGTTCAACTGTAGATGCTCGCGAATGCCGCGCGGCGAGAGCCGCATGCTTTGCCCCAACGCTGTTTCGATTTTGTCCTCGGCGACCTCTCCGGTGCCATGGGTGTCGACATAGATCGACAGCGGTTCGGCGACGCCGATCGCATAGGCGAGCTGAATCGTGCAGCGTGACGCGAGGCCGGCGGCGACGACATTTTTGGCGAGATAGCGCGCCGCGTAAGCTGCCGAGCGATCGACCTTGGTCGGATCCTTGCCGGAGAAGGCTCCGCCGCCATGGGGCGCCGCGCCGCCGTAAGTGTCGACGATGATCTTGCGGCCGGTCAGGCCGGTGTCGCCGTCCGGACCGCCGATAACGAATTTCCCGGTCGGGTTGACGTGCCAGGCTGTGCTGTCGTCGATCCAGCCCTCGGGCAGCGTCGCGCGGATATAGGGCTCGACGATCTTGCGCACATCGTCCGAACTCAGCGTCTCGTCGAGGTGCTGGGTCGACAGGACGATCTGGGTGACGCCGACGGGCTTGCCCTTGACGTAGCGGACGGTGACCTGGCTCTTGGCGTCCGGTCCAAGCTTGGCCGCCTCGCCCTGGCCGGATTTGCGCTCGCGCGCCAGCACTTCCAGTATTTTATGGGCGTAATAGAGCGGCGCGGGCATCAGCTCGGGGGTGTCGGTGCAGGCGTAGCCGAACATGATCCCCTGATCACCAGCGCCTTCGTCCTTGTTGCCGGCGGCGTCGACGCCCTGAGCAATGTCGGCCGATTGCGCATGCAAAAGGATTTCGACGCCCGCGGTGCGCCAATGAAAGCCGGCTTGCTCATAGCCGATGCTCTTGATCGCGCCGCGCGCCGCGGCCTCGATCGCCTCCATCGGGATCGCCGGGCCGCGCACTTCGCCAGCGATGATGACGCGGTTGGTGGTCGCGAGCGTCTCGCAGGCGACGCGGATCTGATACGGATCCATGCCCGCGCGCGCGCCCTCACGAAAAAAAAGATCGACGATCTCGTCGGAAATCCGGTCGCACACCTTGTCCGGGTGACCTTCGGCGACCGATTCACTTGTAAACAAAAAATTCTCGCGAGCCATCGACCTCTCCGCAGACGACAAAGGCCTCGCGCCTCGCGCTCATTGGCCTAACGCGGAAAATCCACGACAGCGTTCTTTTTGTCAAGCGTTTTGGCCGGAAGCGTTCGTTAAAGAGAACGCTTGGTTTCTCGTCGCCCCCTTAATTCTCCAAACTGACTTCGCCCTTGTCCGGATGGGGCGCCTCGGAAATCGCGTCATCGCCGGCGAGAACCGAAATGAGGTCGATGATTCGCTTCCGCACTTTCGGATCGTGGATGCGCGCGAAGGCCATGTTGAGATGGAGACCCTCTGCTGTCGACAGGAAATCCGCGACGTAGCTCGAATTCGCCTCCTCGGCGACGCCAAGCGCTGGCGTGGCTCCGCCGGGCGCTGATTCGAAAGACGGCGCTCCCTCGAAGAAAAAGGCCGGCGGCACGTCGAGTGTGCGCGAAATCTGCTGCAGTCGGCTGGCGCCGATCCGATTCGCACCCTTTTCGTATTTTTGCACCTGCTGGAAGGTCAATCCGAGCGCTTCGCCAAGTTTTTCCTGGCTCATGCCGAGAATGACGCGGCGCATGCGCACGCGGCTTCCGACGTGGCGATCAATCGGATTGGGGATTTTCTTGGCTTTTTCCATAATTGCTGGCTGGTCGCTCATAAAACCTACCGTGTTGACAATTGGGGACGCATGTCCGCTCATTTTTTTACCATAGGTAGCCGAACGAAGGGGGCTGCAGCCTAAGCGATAATCACCCGCTGCTTATGACAAAAGACGAATATAATTAGATGACAATTGTTGCCTCCTTGTCAAATGTGTCTTCCTCAAAAAAGCCATAATCCCCACAATGTTGCAGATGAGCCACAGCGCAAGCGGAAGTAAAACGCCATGACGGGCATAAAACGGAGGAGCGATCGCCTGCGGCAGCCCGCCTGCGATCAATCCTTCAGCGCCGAGCGGCAGTCTTTCGGTGATTCGGCCATAGGGATCGATGATCGCTGAAATTCCGGTATTGGCTGCCCGCAGCATGGGCAGACCCTCCTCGATCGTGCGCAGTCGCGCCTGTGCGAAATGCTGATAGGGGCCGGCGGTGCGGCCGAACCAGCCGTCATCCGTGACATTCAACAGGAGGCCGGGCCGCGGCGCGCCCGGCTCCTGCGGCAGCGCCTCGCCCGGAAAAATCGCCTCATAGCAGATCAGCGGCGCGACCGGCGGCAGACCTGGAACGTTCAAAGTGCGGCGCCCGGGTCCCGGCTCGAAGCCGCCGGGAATTGAAACGAACTGCCGCAGGCCGACCCGGGCGAAAGCCGCCTCGAACGGAAGATATTCTCCGAACGGCACGAGATGGCTTTTGTCATAGGCGCCGATAAGGAGCCCGCCGCTGGCGACGAGCTGAATGGCGTTGAAAAATACGGGATGCTCGAGCCGCCCCGAAGCCGGCTCGAACGCATCGCCGCGATAGGAGGGATCTTCCTCCGCGCGGGCGGCGCCGGTCGCAAGAATGACGCCGGGGGGCAGCGCGTCGCCGATCTGCGCCATCGCCTCGGGATCGCGCGACAGGATAAAGGGAAAGGCGGATTCCGGCCAGACGAGCAGCGTCAAATCGCTGGACGCCTCCTCGGGCAACAGCGCCGACAGCTGCAGATAACGCGCGACGATCTCGCGCTTGTATTCCGGCCTGTATTTGTCGTCCTGCGCAAGGTTCGGCTGGATGATTTTGATCATGACGCCGGGAACGCGCGGGGTCGGGGCGGGCGCTGCCGCCAGCCGCCAAGCGCCGAAGCTGAACATGGCGCCAAGAGCCAGCAACGCTGCGCCGGTCGGCGCGAGCGAGGCGAGCGACAGAGGCCGCGCGGCAAGAGTCGCCGGAGCGGAAAACAGGGCGATCGCAAATAGCGTCAGGCCGTAAAGGCCGGTCAGGGACGCCGTCTGCGCAGTCAGAAGATTGCCGCCGAGGGCCATGCCGAAAGCGTTCCACGGAAAGCCCGTAAACAAATGGCCGCGCAGCCATTCGGCCAGCGTCAGCGCGGCGGCGAAGGTCAGGATGCGCGCGGGACCCTGCGTCCAGAGAAGGCTGGCGAGGAAAAATCCGAGCGCGGGATAAAAGGCCATCGCCGCAGGCAGGCCGATGACGCCGAGCGGCATCGCCCAGACAAACTGGTCGGCCTCGACGAGAAAGGCCGCCCCGAGCCACCAGAGGCTGGCGAGGAAATAGCCAAATCCCCACCACCAGCCAGCAGCGAATGCGCGCCGCGCCGCGGCCGGAATCAGGCGCGAGACGCGCGATTTCCCATGCCCTTCGGCGGCCGGCTTGGCGTCAGCTCGAGAGACCGAGGCATCGATCAGCCATATCGCCCCTGTCATGGCGATCGCGAGCGCTGGCATAAGGCCGAAGGGCGCCATCGCCAGCGCGCCGACGGCGCCCGTGAGGAGCGCGATCAGGCGGCGGCGCCAGCGCGGGGCGGCGGCGATCGAGGCGGCGGGGGAAAACATCAGCGGGCGGCCGGCGAGATGGGAGATGCGTTGCGGAGCGGCGCGCCGCCGCCCGAAACCGCCAAAACTCAGGAGCGTCCCTCGGCAGCGTCGGCGCCGCCGGTTTTCGGCGACATTGGCGCGCCGGCGCGAATCCGCACCCGTTTCACGCGCCTTGGATCGGCGTCGAGAATTTCGAATTCGATGTCGCCCTCGACGATGATCTCGCCGCGAACCGGCACATGACCAGCCAGCGTCGAGATAAGGCCTCCGACGGTTTCGACCTCCTCGGCGTCGCTGATCGCGGTGAGGTCCGCCTTGATCGCCGCGGAGACGTCTTCGAGCCCGGCCCTGGCGTCGACGATGAAGCTGCCGTCGGGCGCCTCCTCTATCTTCGGGCTCTCGTCGAAATCATGTTCGTCCTCGATGTCGCCGACGATGATTTCGACAATGTCCTCGATCGAGGCGAGGCCGTCGGTGCCGCCATATTCGTCGATGACAAGGGCCATATGGGTCCGCGTCGCCTGCATGCGGACGAGAAGATCGAGCGCTGGCATCGAGGGCGGCACGAACAGCACGGGGCGCAGGAGATTGGCCTGCGACAGCGGAATGTCGAGATCGGGAAAGGCCCAGAGATTTGCCGCCGCCACGCCGGATCGGGACGCGAGCTCGCGCGTCTGCGCTGCGCCGGATGGGGTCCCTCCGGACGCGGCCTCGCTAAAATCCTGTTCGCCGCGGTGGGCGGGCTCGGGAAGGCCGGCGGCGAAATAGGCGACAAGGTCGCGGATATGGATCATGCCGCGCGGGTCGTCCAGCGTGTCGCCATGCACCGGCAGCCGGGAATGGCCGGCGGTGCGGAAGGTCGACAGAACATCGGCGAGACTCATGTCGAGCGGCACGGCGACGATATCCGCTCGCGGCACCATGACGTCCTCGACCTGCACTTCATGCAGGCCGAGCACGTTTTTCAGCATCGCGCGCTCCTGCGGCGAGACGTCGACCGCCGTCGAGGAATCGGCGAGGGCGTCCTGAATGTCGTCGCGGATCGAGGGGCCGCCGACCCCGAAGACGGAGCGCAGCCGGTCGAACAGATTTGGCTTGCTGGGTTGGGGTCGGTCGGATCCGGCGTCGGCCGCCGGACTGTCGCGTTCGGTCATGATCGTCATTGTCACTCTTTGACTGAGGTCAGAGGACCCTCAACAGGGGGCAGACCCTCCTCCAACGACGCCAGCGGTTGCTGATAGGGGTCGTCGATCCCGAGCCGGGCAAGCACGGAGCGTTCCAGCGCCTCCATCGCCTCGGCCTCGGCCCCGACGATATGATCATAGCCGATCAGATGCAAAAATCCGTGCGCGATGAGATGGGCGACGTGGTCGCGAAACGGCTTTCCCGCCTCTTGCGCCTCACGCTCCGTGGTCTCATAGGCGATCACAATGTCGCCGAGGACGGGCGTCGCCGCGATCGGGCCGCCGCTCGGAAAAGACAGGACATTTGTCGGTTTGTCGACGCCGCGCCATTTGCGGTTGAGGTCGGCGATGAAGGCGTCGTCGCAGAGGACGATGCTGATTTCAGTCTCGGCGGCGAGCTTTGCGCCGCTCTGGTTGATCGTTTGCACGATCACGGTTTCGGCAAGGGCTGCCGCATCCTCAAAGGAATCCCAGGCTTCCGCCTCGACGGCGATATCGATGACCGGCTTCATCGCCGCGCCTTTTCGTCCTGCGTCCGGTGTGCGCTTTCATAGGCGCCGACGATACGGCGCACGAGATCGTGCCGCACGACATCGCCTTCCTTGAACACAACATGGCCGACGCCCTCGACGCCGGCAAGAAGCTGGATCGCTTCGGCGAGACCGGATTTCTGGCCCGGCGGCAGATCGGTCTGCGTCGGGTCGCCGGTGACGATCATGCGCGAGCCCTCGCCGAGCCGGGTCAAAAACATCTTCATCTGGATCGAGGTCGCGTTCTGCGCCTCGTCGAGCAGGACGCAGGCGTTGCTCAAGGTGCGCCCGCGCATGAAGGCGAGCGGGGCGACTTCGATCATGCCCGTCTGCATGCCGCGTTCGAGCATGCGCGGGTCCATGAAATCGTTAAGGGCGTCGAAGATCGGCCGCAGATAGGGATCGACCTTTTCGCGCATGTCGCCCGGAAGGAACCCCAGCCGCTCGCCGGCCTCGACGGCCGGACGCGAGAGAATAAGCCGCTCGACCGCGCCCTGTTCGAGCAGCAGCACCGCATAGCCGACCGCGAGCCAGGTCTTGCCGGTGCCGGCGGGCCCCTCTGCGAAGACGAGTTCGTGGCGTTTCAGCGTGCGCAGATAATGGTCCTGCGCAGCGTTGCGGGCGCGCACGGGCCCCTTGCGGCGGGTGCCGATCTGCTCGAAGGCGATGCGGCCGGCTTCGGCGTCCTTCGGAAACAGCGTGCCTTGCAGCGCGCCTTCCTGGATCGCGCCGTCGACGTCGCCAAGCGTCACGGCATGGCCGGTCCGCACGCGCTGATAGAGATTTTCGAGCACGAGACGGGCGTGTTCACAGGCCTCGGGCGGGCCCTTGATGGTCACGAGATTGCCATTGGCGATGGCGGCGATCCCGAGCCTTCGTTCGAGCTTGGCGAGATTTTGATCGTAATGGCCGAAGACGAGCGAGGCCAGCCTGTTGTCTTCGAAGGCGAGGTTGACTTCGGCGGCCTCCGCATCGGGCGCGGCGCGCTTGCCCTCCGTGCGGGGGGGAGGGCTGGCGAGCGGAGTTGAACGATCGGATGGTTTCAAACGAGCCCTCGCGCGCTCTGTTCGGCCGCGGCCGGAGGCCGCGCCGTCGTTTCGGATGCGAGCCTGCCGAACAAGGAGTTCGGGCCTGTCGCCACAATCTCGACTGCGACGCTCTCGCCAATCAATTGATCGCCGCCCTCTAGCTGGACGGCTTGAAGATAGGGGGATTTGCCGGCGATCTGACCGGAATGGCGCCCCCGCCTTTCGATCAGCACCTCGACCGTGCGCCCGACCATGGCGCGGTTGAAGGCCTGCCGCTGGCTCTCGATCAGCGCCTGCAGCCGCGCCAGCCGCTCTGATTTCACATCCTCGGCGATCTGATCGGTCCGCTCGGCGCCCGGCGTGCCGGGACGGGGCGAATATTTGAAAGAAAAGGCGCTGGCGAAGCCGACGCTTTCAATCAGGCGCAGCGTCGCCTCGAAATCCGCGTCCGTCTCGCCTGGAAAACCGACGATGAAATCGGAGGAGAGCGCGATATCAGGTCGAGCCGCCCGGATGCGCCGGCAGAGCGCGATATAGCCGGCGCTCGTATGCCTCCGGTTCATCGCAGCAAGCACGGCGTCTGATCCCGATTGCACAGGAAGATGCAGAAAGGGCATCAGTTTCGGCTGGGCGCGATGCGCCTCGATCAGCGCCTCGTCCATATCGTTCGGGTGGCTCGTCGTATAACGGATGCGCTTGACGCCGCTTGCGCGCGCAAGCTCGGCGCAAAGGCCGGCGAGATTCGCCTCGCCGCCGCGTGCGTCCGCGCCGTGATAGGCGTTGACGTTCTGGCCGATCAGGGTCAGTTCGCGAACGCCCGCGGCCGTGAGCGCAGCCGCCTCTTCGAGAATGGCGGCCACGGGCCGCGAAAATTCCGCGCCACGCGTATAGGGCACGACGCAAAAGGTGCAGAATTTGTCGCAGCCTTCCTGCACCGTGAGAAAGGCCGAAACGCCGCGCTTGCGCGTCTCGGCCGGCTCGGACTGCGCCAGAAAGCCGAATTTGTCCGCGACCGGAAAATCCGTATCGACGACATGCTTTTCGCTCTCGGCCCGGTGCAAAAGCTCCGGCAGCCGGTGATAGCTTTGCGGACCGACGACGACGTCGACGGCGCTCTGGCGGCGATGGATCTCGGCGCCCTCTGCCTGCGCCACGCAGCCTGCGACGACGATCTTCGTTTTGCGCCCTTCGGCCGCGCGAAGCGCCTTCAGCTCGCGCAGGCGCCCAAGCTCCGAAAAAATCTTCTCCGAGGCGCGTTCGCGGATATGGCAGGTGTTGAGGATGACAAGATCGGCGTCTTCGGCACCTTCGGCCGCGCCATAACCTTCGGCGCCGAGCAGATCGACCATCTTCTGCGAATCATAGACGTTCATCTGGCAGCCGAACGACTGCACGAACAGCTTTCGCTCCTGCGGCGGGCTGCCTTCGGCTGCGGGCGCATCTCGCGCCTCGTCCGGCCGTACCCTCAGATCGCCAATGTCGGACATCATCCCCTGAACTTAAAAGCCTGATCGCGCTTCATGCCCGCGCCTCGTTCCCGCGCATTCATGATCTCGCATCTTTACTCTAAAGCGTTGTGACGTTCAGCGAAACAGCGGTGTTTATCAGATTACGGGGCGAGGTCGAGCCGCATCAGCAAGGCGCTCGCCGGGGTTGAATCCTCTTTGCGGTAATAGGCTTTGCGTTCGCCGACCTCATGAAACCCGTTCGACGCATAGAGCGCGCGGGCCGGGACGTTGCCGGTTTCGACCTCGAGAAACAGCCGGGCGACGCCGCGCGCGCCGAGGCGGGGCAGATGCGCGGCGATCAGCGTCGCGGCGACCCCGGCGCGGCGATGCTCGGGCGCGACCGCGATGGTCAGGATTTCCGCTTCATCCGCTGCGGCGCGCGAGAGGATCATGCCGCAAAGCGCCTCATCGGAGTCGATCGCGCCGTCGGCGACGACCTCCGCGGCGACGAGCAATTGCTCGAAGTCGGATTCGGTCCAGGGATAGGCGAAGCTTTCGTTGTGGATCGCCGCGCATTCGAGGCTGCGCTCCGCGCCGATCGGCCGATAGGCGGGCGGCTTGACAAACATTCGGAAGACCGACTGGCGGGTCATGGCGCGGCCTCGGCGAGAACGCTTCCGCTCTGCGGCCTGGCGTCGGCGGCTTTGAGATAGAGCGGACGCGGCGGCGCAAGATCGGGATCACCGAGCAAGCCGAGCCGCGCAACGAAGATAATGTCCGGAACGAAGCTCTCCGCCGTGGCCTCGACCGCGAGGCCCAGCTTTTCCGCCTCGATCGCGACAAGCGCTGCGCCCGATCCAACGAGTTGCGTCGTCTCGCGCCGCCTCTCCTCCTGCCGCAAAGCCTCGGCCGCCTCGCGCGCGGAGGCGATTCGCGGCGTCACCAGCGCGCGGCCGTCCGATTCGAACGCCGCGAAGTAGACATTGCCGTGTCTTGCGTCGATCGCGACGGCGACGGGGCCGGGATTTTGATGAATGATGAGGGGCGCGGCGAGGGCGGCGAGCGTTGAGACGCCGACGACCGGGATCTCGCAGGCGAGCCCGATGGCGCGGGCGGCGGCGAGGCCGACGCGCAATCCGGTGAAGGAGCCGGGGCCGACCGTCACAGCGACGCGGCCAAGCTCCGAAAACCCGCCCTCGACCTGCGCCATGACGCGGTCGATGAGCGGCAGCAGCGCCTCGGCGTGGCCACGCTCCATCGCAATCGTCTCGCGTGTTTCGAAATCCAGGTCCTCGTCATCGACCACGCAGGCGGAGACCGCCTGCAACGCCGTATCGATCGCGAGAATCTTCATCGCCGCCTGCCCTTCCGGGAAGGACGCGGCGTATTTTCGTCAGATGGATTCGACCGACTGCACATCCGGCACATAATGCTTGAGAAGATTCTGTATGCCATGCTTCAGCGTGGCCGTGGAAGACGGGCAGCCGGAGCAGGACCCTTTCATCGCCAGATAGACGATGCCGTCGCGGTAGCCGCGGAATTTGATGTCGCCGCCATCATTGGCGACCGCGGGGCGAACATGGGTTTCTATCAGCTGCTTGATCGCGGTGACGGTTTCCGCGTCGCTTTCTTCGAAAAATTCCGGCTCGCCGGCGTCGGGCGAAACATGCGCATGCTCATTGAGAAGCGGGTCGCCGGACAGGAAATGTTCCATGATCGCGCCGAGCACCGTCGGCTTCAGCTCCTGCCAATCCTCGTTGGCGTTGGTGACGGTGATGAAGTCGGAGCCGAAGAAAACGCCTTTGACGCCCTCGAGCTCAAACAGCGCCTCGGCCAGCGGCGATTGACGCGCGTCCTGAGGCTCCTTGATATCGAGCGTGCCGGCGCTCATCACGGGGCGGCCGGGCAGAAATTTCAGCGTCTTCGGGTTCGGGGTCGTCTCAGTTTCGATGAACATGGCTCTCTCCAGAACGTCCGGTTCAAGGCCGGAGCTCCCTGCGGCCGCGCGACGCGTCAAAGCGCGCGCAAGCTCGCCTCAATAAATAAGCATGTGGATAAAAGAAAGCGAGCCTGATCTCGCGCGGCTTCGAGCGGGGAGACGCTGAGCCCGCTAGCGCGCGATCGTTGCGGCGGAGGCGCCTTCGTTGAGGCGCAACCGTCCGGTCGTGGCGCGCGCGGCGCCGTCGCCGGCGTTGACGCGAACCGGACCGCCGCTATTGGCCCAGCCATTGTCCGGCGAATCGCAGCGCGGCCCAAAGCCGACCCGCACATGGCCGCCGACCCAGATGCAGGTCGAGCTATTGGCGACCGCGGAAAAGCCCGGACCATATTCAGCCTCGCACCGCGCCTGCGCCACGCGCTCGGCCTTGCCGGAGGGAAGACCCTGGGCCTGCGCGGCGGCGCCAAGAGCAATCACGCCGCAGCCGACGCTGGAAGCCAGCAGGAGGCCATTTTTCAGCAAAATCATATCGATTCCAAAAGCCTTGGTTTGCCACTGAGTCGGCTTTTATGTGTCTTTATAATGGGGCGATTTGATGATCCCTTAACGTTGGCTTGGCCAATCGCCTATGCTCGCCTGCACCAGCGCGAGGGCGGCGACCGCCGCCGTGTCGGCGCGCAGCACGCGCGGGCCGAGCGACAGACGGACCGTGCGTGGGACGGCGAGCAGCGCTTTTCGCTCGTCTTCATCAAAGCCGCCTTCGGGGCCGATCAGCACGGCAAGGCCGCCGCCACGGTTTGATTCGCGCGCCGCCCGCAACGCCGCGAGCGCGTCTTGTTCCGGCGCATCCTCATCGCAAAACACCAGCAGCCGGTCGCCGCTCCATTGTTCCAGCGCGGCGCCGAGGCGGATCGGCGCAAAAACCTCGGCGACGGACAGGACGCCGCATTGCTCCGCCGCCTCAATGGCATTGGCTCTCATCCGGTCGAGATTGATCCGCTCGGCTTGGGTGCGCCTTGTCAGCACCGGGCGCAGCTGTCCGGCCCCCATTTCGACAGCTTTCTGCACCATATAGTCGAGCCGGGCATGTTTCAGCGGCGCGAACATATAATGCAGATCGAAGGGCGGCGGCTGAGGGCGTAGCTGATCATGGGCGGCAAGGATGGTCGACCGGCGGCCTTCCGTCTCGATTTTGGCGCGCCATTCGCCGTCGCGGCCGTTGAACGTGAGGATGTCCGCGCCATCCTTGAGGCGAAGCGCGTTGCGCAAGTAATTGACCTGCGAGGCGCCTAGAGAAACGCGGGCCTGCGGCGCGAGCGGCGCGTCGACGTAAAGCCGCGGGGAAGCAAAATCATAGCGCGCCATCACGAAATCCGGGTCAAGACATAAGGATCTGTACAATCGGCGGCGCGCGCGCCAAAATTCGGGGCTTGCTTGCTAGGACGCGCCGGTCTTTGCTATGGACATTGCAGTCGAAGCGCGAAGGCCGCGCGGCTCAAAAGGCGGCGGCGTGCCGCCCGTGAACAAGCGCCGCCTTTTCGAACTCATGCGCCGACCCGCGCGCCAAACCTTGCGCCAGGGCAGAATCAGAAGGCTCAAAACCATGCTTGCGCCTAGCCTCCTCCGTCCCGTCCGTAAAGCGACGGCGTTTCTTGTCCTCTCGATCGGCCTTGCCGGGGGCGGAGCCGCGTGGGCTGGCGACTGCAACCAGGACATTGCCACGCTGACGCAGAAACGCCAGGGCATCATCGACCAGTTGAACAGCCTCGCCAAGGGATCGAAGACCCATCAGCTCGATCCGGCTTCTTCCTGCCCAAAGCTTAAGGCGCTGGCCGGCGCCGAGCGTCAACTCGTCGATTATTTCACCAAGAACAAGGAATGGTGCAACGTTCCTGACACGGCGATCGAGAACATCACCGCCAGCTCGCAGAAGACCGGCGCCGTCGCGACCCAGGCCTGCAAAATCGCCGAACAGATGAAGAAGGCGCAGGAGCAGCAGGCGACCGGAGGCGGATTGCCGCAGGGTCAGAAACTGCCAACCGGCCCGCTTTGACCAAACCCGCGCCGGCAGGGCCGGGCGGAGAGCCTGTTGACGGCGTGACGCATCTACCCGACGCCGTCAGGAACTCGCTCATCGCGCGGCTCGCGCCAAAATCCTTTGCGCCCTTCCTTCAGCTCGCGCGCATCGACCGGCCGATCGGCTGGTGGCTGCTGCTGCTGCCATGCTGGCAATCGAGCGCGCTCGCGAGCGCGCATCAGGGCGCGGCCCCGCGTCTTGGCGATCTGGCCCTGTTTCTGATCGGCGCGATTGCGATGCGCGGCGCGGGCTCGACCTATAATGACATCGTCGACCGCGACATTGACGCCAAGGTCGAACGCACGCGTTTGCGCCCGATTCCGGCCGGGCGCGTCAGCGTCGCCGCCGCCGCCGCCTTTCTTGCCGCGCAATGCTTTGTCGGCCTCGTCGTGCTGCTAAGCCTCAACCGTTTCGCCATTGCGCTCGGCTTTGCCTCGCTGGGCTTCGTCGCGATCTACCCTTTCATGAAGCGCGTCACCTCCTGGCCGCAGGCGGTGCTTGGCGCGGCCTTCGCCTGGGGCGCCCTGATGGGCTGGGCGGCGGCGGAAGGATCGCTCGGCCTCGCGCCCGTGCTGCTCTATTGCGGCGCGATCGCCTGGACGATCGGCTATGACACAATTTACGCGCTGCAGGACGTCAAGGACGACGCGATCATCGGCATAGGCTCGACGGCGCGGTTCTTCGGCGCGCATGTCGGCGCGGGCGTCGCCTGTTTCTACGCTGCCGCGGCATTCTTCGCGGGCGCGGCATTCTTCGCGGCCGGCGTCGGCGGGCTGGCTCTCGTCGGGCTTGCCGCTTACGCGCTGCATCTTTTCTGGCAGGTTGCGCGTCTTTACGCCGGAGGGGGGCCGCGTCTCGACGGCGCCGAGGCGCTGCGCCTGTTCCGCTCAAACCGCGAGGCGGGCCTCATTCTGTTCGCCGGTCTCATCGCCGAATCGCTGCGGCTCGCGCTGGCCGGGTAGCTGTTCACGACGGGGCTGACCGGCGGCGCGCCCTAGAAAAAATTTTCGAGAGAGATGGGTTCGAAGCCGGCGCGCTCCATCTCGATGACGAAGGCGACGCTGCGGGCAATCAGCCGGTCGCGCGTTGTGATGCCGAGCAGTTCCGCCTTGGGCGAAGAGACGATCTCGGCGATGTCCGCGCCCTTCATGACGGAGGCCCCGTCGCGGGCAAGGCCGCGCACCCGTCCGGCGCAGGGCGCGACAATCTCGGTCGAGCCGATCGCGCCGACAATGTCGCCCTTGGCCAGCTTGTCGCCGAACTGCTTCACCCCATGGAACAGGCCATGATGAGGAGCCGTGATCATGCGTCCATCGGCGAAGCGCCGTTCGTCGACGCCATCCTGGCGGCTCAGCGGACCCTGCCGGATGACGCCGCCTGGATCGCGCGCGCCGATGTCGATCAAGACGTCGCAATTGGCGCCAGCGACATAGCCGTAGCCAAGCCCGATGGTGACGGCGGCAAGATGGCGCAGCCGCTCGGGGCCGCTCGAATCGGCGCGGGCGTCGACGATGATATCCCAGGGCCAGCGGGTCGTGACCTCCTCGAAGGGATGCCAGAGCACCGGGATCGACGCGCCGCTTTTCAGGGAGGAGAGGAAATCCTTGGTCTTGTCGGCGCGGCGCGCCTCGACGCCTTCGAAAGCGCAGGATCCGTCCGTCCAGGCGTCGACAAATGACATGCGGCGGCGGATCGTGCGCGGCGGGACAGGCTGGTGGATGGCGACGGCATGGCCGGCAAGGTGCAGCTTGCGCGCGACAGCCGAGGCAAGCTCGTCCATGCCGAGCACAAGAACAGAGGTATCTTCGCTCATCGCGCCAGTCTCAAAGACATTCTTATGAAGTCTGTCAGTTTGATGAAACAAACGCAAGGAGATGATCTCGCCTGGCACGCGTCACGCTGGCGCGGGGACCTTGCGCGCGGCGACCCAGGCCTCGAAGTCGCGCAGAGCGCGCGCGCTCAGCGCCGCCTTCCTGGCCGCCGCCTTTTCCGGCCCGCGCAGACGCTTGCCCTGCGGCTTTTCAAGGGGCTCCGTCAGCGGCGGAAACAGACCGAAATTGACGTTCATCGGCTGAAACGAGGAAGGGCCGGCGTCAATCGTCTCGATATGCCCCGCGGTGATGTGATTGATCAGCGCGCCGAGCGCGGTCGTCGCCGGGGGCGGCAAAAACGCCTCGCCGCTGCGGTCAGCCGCCGCCATCCGCCCGACGATGAGGCCGATCGCAGCGCTTTCGACATAGCCCTCGCAGCCGGTGATCTGGCCGGCGAAACGCAGCCTCGGCTGCGCCCGCAGGCGGAACGCTCCGTCGAGAATTTTGGGCGAATTCAGAAAGGTGTTGCGGTGCAGACCGCCGAGCCGCGCGAATTCGGCGCGCTGAAGCCCCGGAATGGCGCGAAACACCTCGATCTGCGCGCCATGCTTCAACTTGGTCTGGAAACCCACCATATTATATAGCGTGCCGAGCGCATTATCCTGCCGCAGCTGGACTACGGCATAGGCCTTGACGTCGGGGTCGTGCGGATTGGTGAGCCCGAACGGCTTCATCGGCCCGTGTCGTAGGGTCTCGGCGCCGCGCTCCGCCATGACCTCTATTGGCAGGCAGCCGTCGAAATAGGGCGTGTCCTCGAAGGTCTTGAATTCGATCTTTTCCGCTTTGTTGAGGGCGTCGACAAAGGCGTAATATTGTTCTTTGTTCAGCGGGCAGTTGATGTAGTCGGCGCCGGAGCCGCCCGGCCCCGCCTTGTCGTAACGCGACTGCATCCAGGCCTTGCTCATATCGACCGATTCGCGGTGAACCACCGGCGCGATGGCGTCGTAGAAGGCAAGGTCGCGCTCTCCCGTCAGCGCGCCGATCGCGGCGCCGAGCGCCTGGCTGGTGAGGGGACCTGTGGCGATAATCACATTGTCCCAGTCGGCCGGCGGGAGCCCGGCGATCTCCTCGCAGACCACCTCGATCAGCGGGCAGGCGCGGATCTGTTCGGTGATCGTCCGCGAAAACCCGTCGCGATCCACGGCGAGCGCGCCGCCGGCGGGAAGCTTATGGCGGTCGGCTGCGTTCAGGATCAGCGAATCGAGGCCGCGCATCTCCCGGTGCAGCATGCCGATGGCGCTTGTTTGCGGATCGTCGGCGCGGAACGAATTCGAGCAGACGAGCTCGGCGAAATCGCCGGTGCGATGCGCCGGCGTCTGCCGCACGGGGCGCATTTCATGCAGCACGACGGGCGTGTTCGCGCGCGCGATCTGCCAGGCCGCCTCGGCCCCGGCGAGGCCCGCGCCTATGATGTGAACGGGCTGCGAAGAAATCGGCATGGATTGTTCCAAAAGAGAGCGGTTCAAGTCACCGCGAACCAGGTGGCGAGTCCGGCGCCCTCATACCCGGCGATGAAGGACAGAATGGCCCATTTTCCCGGCGCCTCGGCAATGAAGGCGATCCGCTTGGTTTTCCCCGGGCCTATTAAAATGTTGTCGCGCCAATAAGGCTCCCAGCCATCGTCGAGATCGTGCAGAAGCCGCGCCTGATGGCCGCGAATATGGATCGACTGGGTCAAATTCGAACGGTTGACAAGGCCAAGCGACACGGCCGCTCCCCGCTTAACGGTAAACAACGGCTTGTCGGCAAAACCCGCGGCGGGGGCGCCGTTGACGCTAAAGACAAGCTCCCGCTCGGTGGCCTTGTCGCCCTGCTCTTTTGATGGCTCGATAAGAATGTCGAGCCGCTTGGCGGTCTCCAGCCTGATCCGCGTCGGCAGCAGGGGATTGACCGGCAGCGAGGCGATCGGCGCGAGCGCGGCGGGCGTTTGAGCTGATTCTGCCGCCGCATCCGTCTTGAACACGAGGAGATCGCGATCCGGCTCCTTATCGCCGCGCAGCACGAGGCGCGCCTCTTTGTCGGCGTCGGGGGGCAGATCGAACATCACGTCGAAACGCGCGCCGGGGCCGACGGGGATCGTTCCTCTGACCGGCTCAAAGGCGGAATCGGCCGGCTGGCCGTCGACCGCGAGGATCATCGGCGTGACGCCTTCGAAGGCGATCGACATGATCCGCGCGGCCATGGCGCTGACGAGCCGCAGCCGCACGCGGGCGCCCCGCGCCATCGTTTCCGTCAGCGGCGTTGGCCGTGAGTTGACGGTCAGAAGCCCACCGCCGCGGCCGGGGCCGAGCGCCTCTTCCTTCGTGTCGAAGCTTTTGGCGATCGCGCCCTTGTCGTCGAGGCGCCAGTCCGCGATGATCGCCAGCATGTCGCGGTCAACGCGCGGCGGATCGGTCTCCTCGACGATCAAGGCCCCGTAGAGACCCCGCGAAAACTGCGCGGCGGCGAAGGGGAGATAGCCCGGCCGATAGGCGAATAGCCCGCTGTCCGGCGGCGTGAAGCGATAGTCAAAACTTTCGCCCGGCCCGACCGGCTTCTGCGTGAGGCCGCCGACGCCGTCCATGGCGTTGGCGATCCGCAATCCCGGCCACATCAGGCTCATTGGCTGTTCAAGCTTGTTGATGAGGCGGATTTTCAGCTCCTCGCCCTTCTTGCAGCGAAGAAGCGGTCCGGGGACTTCGCCATTGAAAGCGAAGACAGGCGTTTGCCCGGCGGGTTCGGGCAGCAGCCGCAGCCGGCCGGGAGCAGCCTCCAGCGCGAAAAACCCATCCGCCGCCGGTTCGGCGCCGGCCGGCAGCTCGATCAGGCTGAGGGCGAGGCCACATCCGATCAGGCGCCGACGGGTGAGAAGGAGTGAAGGCATCGCTCGGTTTGTGCGGGACGCTGGCGGCTTTGGCAAGGGCGCGCCCGATACAGGCCCGCCCGTGCGCCTCCGCGCGCGCCGATTGCCTTATTCGGCGGGGCGGCCTAATTATCTTTTTTTTGCTGCGCCTGCCGCGCGCGATTGCTATAGACCACACCCGCAGCGGGGAACGGGCTCCGTCCGTTGCTGCGCGAGACAAAAGCGCGCGGGCGTGGCGGAACTGGTAGACGCGCCGGATTTAGGTTCCGGTGGTGAAAATCGTGGGGGTTCGAGTCCCTCCGCCCGCACCAGATCATCAGATTCAAGGTCACGTCCGCCCCGCCGATGCGGATCGAATGAACAAAGACAGGCAAGAGGAAAAGGTTACTCAGAAGATGCAAGTTACGGAAACCCTTTCGCAGGGCCTCAAGCGCGAGTTCCAGGTGGTGCTTCCCGCGACCGACCTCGCAACTCGCCTCGACAGCCAGCTTGCCGAAATGCGGGCGAAGGCCCGCATCAACGGGTTCCGTCCGGGCAAGGTGCCGGTCGCCCATCTGAAGCGGCTCTATGGCCGCTCGATCATGGCCGAGGTCGTGCAGGAGGCGGTGAACGAAGCCCATCGCAAGATCATCGAGGATAATGCGCTGCGTCCCGCCTCGCAGCCGAAGATCGACTTTCCCGGCGAGAAGGACGATCTTGAAAAGGCGTTCGAGGCCAAGGCGGATTTCGCCTTTACCGTCGCCCTTGAAGTGCTCCCCAAGATCGAGGTCGGCAGTTTCGATGGCGTCGAGATCGAGCGTCTCGTCGCCGCGGTCGGCGAGGACGAGATCGATCTTGTGGTGAACCGGCTTGCCGAGCAAAGCCGTCCTTATGCGCCGAAAGAGGGCGAGGGCGTCGCCGCCGAAAAGGGCGACAAGGCGACAATTGATTTTGTCGGAAAGATCGACGGTGAGGCGTTCGAAGGCGGTTCGGGCGAGGGCGTCGATCTAGTGCTCGGCAGCGGCAGCTTCATTCCCGGCTTCGAGGAGCAGCTCGAAGGCCTCCCCCTCGGCGACAGCCGGACGGTGACCGTGACGTTTCCGGATGATTATTCCGCCGCGCATCTCGCCGGAAAGGAAGCGGTCTTTGACGTTACGCTGAAGGCGCTCGCCGCGCCGGGCGCGACCGTGATCGACGACGATTTCGCCAAAGGCTATGGCCTCGACGATCTCGCCAAGCTGAGGGAGTCGATCAAGGCCAATATCGAGCGCGATTACGCGGCCGCCTCGCGCCGTAAATGGAAGCGGGCGCTGCTTGATGCGCTCGACGCCAAATACGCCTTCGATCTTCCCGAAGGCCTCGTCGCCCAGGAATTCGACGCCATCTGGCGCCGCGTCGAGGCCGAGCAGGCCCAGAGCGGACGCAGCTTCGCGGACGAGGGCACGACCGAAGAGGCGGCGCGAGCGGATTATCGCAAGATCGCCGAGCGACGCGTACGGCTCGGCCTGCTGCTCGCCGACGTCGGCGATGCGGCGGGCGTCAAGGTGGCTGACGAGGAGGTTAACCAGGCGCTCTTCGAGCGCGCGCGGTCCTTCCCCGGCCAGGAAAAGATGGTGTGGGACTATTATCAGAAGAATCCTTCGGCGCTCGCCGAGTTGAGGGCTCCGATTTATGAGGAAAAGGTCGTCGACCACATCCTTTCGCTCGTCAAGGTGACCGACAAGACGGTCCCGAAGGAAGAGCTCCTCGCCGCCGATGATGAGGAGGACGAGGAGGAAGCAGCCGATTCGAGCGCGGCGCTGGTCTGAGCCGGACATATTGGCGAAACAGCGCCGGCTGCTTATGTGATGGCAGCGCGAGCTGAAACGCTTCCGCGGCCGGGCAGTCGGGGTTTCGCGCAGGCCTGGCTGTCGTATAGAAACAGGCTCGATATTTGCGAGGAAAAGCGGCGGGCGCTGCGGGCCGCCGGCGAAGAGGACATTTTTGAATGCGCGACCACGATCCGATCGAAGTTTATAACAGCTACCTGATTCCCCAGGTTATCGAGAACACCAGCCGCGGCGAGCGGGGCTTCGACATCTATTCGCGCCTGCTGCGGGAGCGGATCATTTTCCTCACCGGCCCGGTCGAGGATCACATGGCGTCGGTCATTATCGCGCAGCTTCTGTTCCTCGAAGCCGAGAACCCGAAAAAAGAAATTTCGATGTATATCAATTCGCCGGGCGGCGTCGTGACGGCGGGCCTTGCGATCTACGACACGATGCAGTTCATCCGGCCGAAGGTCTCGACCCTTTGCGTCGGCCAGGCCGCCTCGATGGGCTCGCTGCTGCTTTGCGCCGGCGAAGCCGGTCAGCGGTTTGCGCTCCCGAACGCGCGAATCATGGTGCACCAGCCGTCCGGCGGCTTTCAGGGTCAGGCATCCGACATCCTGCGTCACGCCGAAGACATCATGAAGGTCAAAAGGCGTCTTAATGACATCTATGTGAAGCATACTGGACGCGATTACGACACGATCGAGAAAACGCTCGACCGCGATCATTTCATGTCCTCCGATGACGCGAGGGAGTTCGGCATCGTCGATAGCGTGATTTCACAGCGGCCGGACGAGAGCGCGAGCGAAAGAAAATCTGCCTGATTTGATGCCCTTACGAGGGCTCTGAGAGGATAGATCGGCTTTTTCGACTGAATCTTTGTTCAACCCGCCGATCGGACGCGATTTTGGGAATTTCGCCGCGGACCGGGCCTCGCGCCCGGCCGTGGCGCGCTCCGGTCGCTCCGGCTGGCCGACCCCCTCCTTGTGCGCCGCAAGCGCTGTCGCCAAGCACTCTCGCCAAACGCCCCGCAAGATCGCAAGCGACTTAAGATGATTGCGACGGGTTGCGGATGGCGCGGTTATTGCTACCTTAGCTTTTGGCCGTCATTTTGTTCGGCAGCCGACCAAAGACTTGGCTCAAAGCGAATTCGGGTGTTTTGCGTCGCGCGTCGTTTTGACGCGAGGATGGTGGGCATAGCGTCAGGGGCCGTAAACCCTTGCTTCTATGACCGGAACATGATTGCATTTCGTTTCGGGTCGCAGTTGAGGGAGAACGAGGCCAAAAAGGAGAGACGGCGGTTCGTGTGCGCGCCCGCCGCGCCAGAGGAGCGCCCGGATGATCCGGCGGCGCCGGCGTCCTAAACAAGCAAGATCGGGAATCGCACATGATCCCGGTCGCACTGGAGACTATCCATGACCAAAGTTGGCGGCGGCGACGCGAAAAACACGCTCTACTGCTCGTTTTGCGGCAAGAGCCAGCATGAGGTCCGCAAACTGATTGCCGGCCCGACCGTGTTCATCTGCGATGAATGCGTCGAGCTCTGCATGGATATCATCCGCGAAGAGAACAAATCCTCCCTCGTCAAGAGCCGCGACGGGATCCCGACGCCGAGGGAGATCTGCAAAGTCCTCGATGATTATGTGATTGGCCAGCCGCAGGCCAAGCGCGTCCTGTCGGTCGCCGTGCACAATCATTACAAGCGGCTGAACCACGCGACGAAGCACAATGACGTCGAGCTGGCGAAGTCGAACATTCTGTTGATCGGACCGACGGGCTCGGGCAAGACGCTGCTGGCGCAGACCCTCGCGCGCATCCTCGACGTGCCCTTCACCATGGCCGACGCCACGACGCTGACCGAGGCGGGCTACGTCGGCGAGGATGTCGAGAACATTATCCTGAAACTGCTTCAGGCCTCCGACTATAATGTCGAGCGGGCGCAGCGCGGCATTGTCTACATCGACGAGATCGACAAGATCTCGCGCAAATCCGACAATCCCTCGATCACGCGCGACGTCTCGGGCGAAGGCGTGCAGCAGGCGCTGCTCAAGATCATGGAAGGCACGGTCGCCTCCGTGCCGCCGCAGGGCGGGCGCAAGCATCCGCAGCAGGAATTCCTGCAGGTCGACACAACCAACATCCTGTTCATCTGCGGCGGCGCCTTTGCAGGGCTGGAAAAGATCATTTCGATGCGCGGCAAGGGCACGTCGATCGGCTTTGCCGCGGCCGTCCAGGCCCCGGACGACAGGCGTACGGGCGAAATCTTCCGAAAGGTCGAGCCCGAGGATCTGCTGAAATTCGGCCTCATCCCCGAGTTCGTCGGCCGTCTGCCGGTGATCGCGACGCTTGAGGATCTTGACGAAGAGGCGCTGAAGAAGATCCTGACCGAGCCGAAGAACGCTCTGGTCAAGCAGTATCAGCGTCTGTTCGAGATGGAGAACACGGAACTCAGCTTCCAGGACGAGGCGCTGAACGTCGTCGCCAAGAAGGCGATCGAACGGCGCACGGGCGCGCGCGGCCTGCGCTCCATCATGGAGAGCATCCTGCTTGACACGATGTTTGATTTGCCCGGCCTTGACAGCGTCGAGCAGGTGGTCATCGGGCCCGATGTGGTCGAGGGCAAATCGCGCCCCCTCTACATCTATGCTGAACGCAACGAAAAGAGCGGCACAAGCGCCTGACGACGACAAGGCTG
This sequence comes from Methylocella silvestris, assembly GCF_002891535.1. Lineage (GTDB taxonomy): Bacteria > Pseudomonadota > Alphaproteobacteria > Rhizobiales > Beijerinckiaceae > Methylocapsa > Methylocapsa silvestris_A. The sequence continues at coordinate 133,124 of NZ_PDZR01000007.1, forward strand.
CGGGTCGAGAGCGTCCTGTTGGAAGAGCCAAGGCTTTTCGGCTCGGCACGCTTCCGGCCGGGGGCGTAAAGGACGAAGGGCGGATTTGCGCCCTTTCGCCATCCGTCCCTTCGCCGGTCGGCGGGCTCGCCGCCTGCAGCAGGCGTGGCCGGCGCTTGAATCCGCAGGCGCTCATGTCCATCTGGTTTTAGAATAATTGCTTCACGCCAAAAGGCCGAAGCCGAAATAGCCCTGATGCAGTCGGAAGAGCCGGCGCGTGCGAGCTGGATCGCGTTTCGAGTTAGGACACATAATGACACAGAAGCGAGAGCCCGCACGTTCCGGAGCGGTCGAGAGCTACCCCGTCCTTCCCCTGCGCGACATCGTCGTTTTCCCGCATATGATCGTGCCGCTGTTCGTTGGCCGCGAGAAATCGATTCGCGCGCTTGAGGAGGTCATGAAAGGCGACAGCCTCATCCTTCTCGCCACGCAAATGAACGCCTCGGACGATGATCCCTCCCCGAAGGCGATCTTCGCCACCGGCACGCTCGCCTCCGTCCTGCAACTGCTGAAACTCCCCGACGGCACCGTAAAGGTGCTCGTCGAGGGCCAGGTTCGCGCCAAGGTGCAGGGCTATACCCGCACCGACGATTTCTATGAGGCCGACGCCGAGGTGATCGACGACGATCCCGTCGACAAGGTCGAGGTTGAGGCGCTCGCCCGCTCCGTCGTCTCGGAGTTCGAGGGCTATGTGAAGCTCAACAAGAAGATTTCGCCGGAAGTCGCGGCCGCGGTCACCCAGATCGAGGATTACGCCAAGCTTGCGGACACCATCGCCTCGCATCTCGCCGTTAAGATCGCCGACAAGCAGGCCGTGCTCGAGACGACCTCGATCACGAAGCGGCTCGAAAAGTGCCTGGCTCTGATGGAGAGCGAGATTTCGGTGCTCCAGGTCGAAAAGCGCATCCGCACGCGCGTCAAGCGCCAGATGGAGAAGACCCAGCGCGAATATTATCTCAACGAGCAGATGAAGGCGATCCAGAAGGAGCTTGGCGACGAGGACGGCAAGGACGACCTCGCCGAACTCGACGAGCGGATCAAGACCACCAAGCTCTCGAAGGAAGCGCGCGACAAGGCCCTCGCCGAGCTGAAGAAGCTGCGGCAGATGTCGCCGATGTCGGCCGAAGCGACGGTCGTGCGCAATTATCTCGACTGGCTCTTGTCGATTCCGTGGAACAAGCGTTCGAAGGTCAAGAAGGACCTGAACATCGCCGAGGAAGTGCTCGACGCCGAACATTTCGGGCTCGAAAAGGTGAAGGAGCGCATTCTCGAATATCTCGCCGTGCAGACCCGCGCGAACAAGCTCAGCGGACCGATCCTCTGCCTCGTAGGCCCGCCTGGCGTCGGCAAGACCTCGCTCGGCAAGTCGATCGCCAAGGCGACAGGGCGTGAATTCGTCCGCATGTCGCTCGGCGGCGTGCGCGACGAGGCCGAGATCCGCGGTCACCGGCGCACCTATATCGGCTCGATGCCGGGCAAGATCATTCAGTCGATGCGCAAGGCGAAAAGCTCCAATCCGCTGTTCCTGCTCGATGAAATCGACAAGATGGGGCAGGATTTCCGCGGCGATCCCTCCTCGGCGCTGCTCGAGGTGCTGGATCCCGAACAGAACCAGGCCTTCAACGACCATTACCTCGAGGTCGATTACGACCTTTCGAACGTGATGTTCGTGACGACGGCGAATACGCTGAACATCCCGGCGCCGCTGATGGACCGTATGGAGATTATCCGGATCGCTGGCTACACCGAGGATGAGAAGGTCGAGATCGCCCGGCGCCATCTGATCCCGGCGGCGCTCAAGAAGCATGGCCTCGCCGAAAAGGAGTTGGCCATCGACGATTCCGCGCTGATCCTGCTGATCCGCCGCTACACGCGGGAGGCGGGCGTCCGCAACCTTGAGCGCGAAGTGTCGAAACTGTCGCGCAAGGCGGTCAAGCAGATCCTGACCACCGAGGCGAAATCGGTGAAAGTTACGGCTGACAATGTGCCAGATTATCTCGGCGTGCCGCGCTTCCGCTATGGCGAGGCTGAAACCGAGGATCAAGTGGGCGTCGTCACCGGGCTTGCCTGGACCGAGGTCGGCGGCGAGTTACTGACGATCGAAGGCGTGATGATGCCCGGCAAGGGCCGCATGACGGTGACCGGTAATTTGCGCGACGTGATGAAGGAATCGATTTCGGCGGCGGCGTCCTATGTGCGCTCGCGGGCGGTCGATTTCGGCATCGAGCCGCCGCTGTTCGACCGGCGCGACATCCACGTCCATGTTCCCGAGGGCGCAACCCCGAAGGACGGCCCGTCGGCGGGCGTCGCCATGGCGACCGCGATCGTCTCGATCATCACCGGCATCCCGATCCGGCGCGACATCGCCATGACCGGCGAGATCACGCTGCGCGGCAGGATTCTGCCGATCGGCGGCCTCAAGGAGAAGCTGCTCGCCGCGCTGCGCGGCGGCCTCAAGAAGGTGCTGATCCCGGAGGAAAACGCGAAGGACCTGGTGGATATTCCAAACTCGGTCAAGAACGCGCTGGAGATCGTGCCTGTCGCGCGCATGGATGAAGTTCTCGCCCATGCGCTGGTGCGCCAGCCGCTGCCGATCGTCTGGGAAGAGGATCTGAAGCCGGCCCGGCCGCTGGCGGGCGACGACGACGCCTCAGCCGCCATCGCGCATTAGAGCGGGACGGCAGGAAAGCTTGAAAGGGGCCGCGAGCCGATCGCGGCCCCTTTCTTTCGGCCGCCGCATGGAAAACGCCCGCCCGGTCTCGCGTTGACCGGAACCGCTGGCCGTGCGATTGCGTGCCGGCCGGGCGGTTAGCTCAGTTGGTAGAGCATCTCGTTTACACCGAGAGGGTCGGCGGTTCGAGCCCGTCACCGCCCACCAGCGCTTCCGTCGCCGACATCTTTTCGCCGCCGCCCGAACTCGGCCGAAGTCCGACTGCGAGCGCCGCGTTCGCATCATTTTTTGTGCAGCCCTGCTCACAATATCGGCGCGCCAAACTTGAGCTTCGCGCGCAAAATCAACGGACTGTCTCGCAACTGAGGGGTTTGCGATGGCCGCCGTCCATCCAGTCGATGAAGTCTTGCCGCCGCCGCGCCTGTTCGCGCTCGGCCTGCAGCATGTTCTGGTCATGTACGCCAATGCGGTCGCCGTGCCGCTCATCCTCGGCGGCGCCCTGAAGCTGCCGAAAGATCAGATCGCCATGCTGATCAATGCGGATCTGTTTGCTTGCGGCATCGCGACGCTGGTGCAGACCATCGGCATTGGCCCGTTCGGCATCAGGCTGCCCGTGATCATGGGGGTCACCGCCGTCTCGATCTCACCGATGCTGGCCATGGCGGCGATGCCCGGCGTCGGCCTTACCGGCATCTATGGCGCGGTGATCGTCGGCGGCCTGTTCGGCCTCGCCGTCACGCCTTTCGTCAAATATGTGCTGCCTTTTTTTCCGGCGGTCGTCACCGGCACGATCATCACCATGATTGGCGTCGTATTGACGCGGGTCGGGGTAAACTGGGCGGGCGGCGGCGCCAATGCGGCGGATTTCGGCGCGCCCGGCTATCTTCTCGTCGCCGCGCTGGTGCTCGGCGTTATCCTGATCGTGATCCGCTTCGCCAGCGGCTTTCTCGCCAACGCCGCAGTGCTGATCGGCGTGACAGTCGGCTATCTGACGACGATCGCGCTGGGCTGGACCGATTTTTCCGGCATCCACGAGGAGCCATGGCTCCGGGTCGTCCTGCCGTTGCAATTCGGCCTGCCGACCTTCCATCTCATCCCGTGCCTGACCATGTGCCTCGTCATGACGATCGTCTTCATCGAAGCGACGGGCATGTTTCTGGCTCTTGGCGCCATGACCGGACGCGAGGTTGGCGCAAACGACATCAAGCGCGGCCTGCGCGCCGACGCCCTCGGCACCATTATCGGCGGCGTCTTCAACACTTTTCCCTATGTGTCCTATTCGCAGAATATCGGCCTTGTCGCCGTGACCGGCGTATTCAGCCGCTGGGTCTGTGTCACCGGCGGCTGCATCATGCTCGCGCTCGGCCTGATCCCCAAGCTGGCGTTCATCGTCGCCTCGGTGCCGCAATGCGTGCTGGGCGGGGCCGGCTTCATCATGTTCGGCATGGTTGCGGCGACCGGCGTGAAGATCCTGAAGAGCGTCGATTATGTTGCGGCGCCGCGCAGCACGCTGGTCATCGCCATTTCGATCGGCTTCGGCCTGATCCCGATCGTGTCGCCGAATTTTTTCCACATCATGCCGCCCGAGCTGCGTCCGATTTTCGGCGACGGCATCATTTTGACTTCGATCGCGGCGGTGTTCCTCAACGCGATCTTCAACCGCACGACGCGGGAAGCGGCCACCGAGGACGCCGTGCTTGCGGCACAAGGCGCGAGCCACATCTGAGCCTCTTTGCGCCACGCGGCGCAGTCTCTTGGCGCGGCGCCCGCGTCATCACGCTTGACTTGCGCGCGCGCCTATCCTATCCGGCTCCTCTCCGGTCCGCGCGGCGCTTCGCGCTTGCGGCTGCGGGGGAGTAGCTCAGTTGGTTAGAGCGCCGGCCTGTCACGCCGGAGGTCGCGGGTTCAAGTCCCGTCTCTCTCGCCATTCGGCCGCCGACGATGCGGCTCAGGGCCGCGCCTGACGATCGGAATCACGAGCTTTCGTCCCGCTCAATGGGCGGTACGACTTTGGTCGCGGCTTCGCCTCCTGCGACAAATTCGCCTCTGCTGATGCAGGTTTAGGCATTCGCGCGCGGCCGAGCTTTAGAAGCGTTTAAAACATCATCTTGCGCTGCGATTGGCGCTGGGCTACGCATCGCTCGAACGTTGCAGCAGGATCCCAACCGGCGCGCTGTTCCCTTGGCCCGCCTTGAAGCGTCAGAGCTTGCCCATGCCGAGCCTTCTCGATCAATATCTTCCGCTCGTCGTCTTTATGGCGATCGCCGCTGTTATTTCCGGCGCTCTCCTCGTCGCCCCTTTTCTCGTCGCCTTCAAGGCGCCCGACAGCGAGAAGCTGTCCGCCTATGAATGCGGCTTCAACGCTTTCGACGACGCCCGCATGCAGTTCGACGTGCGCTTCTACCTAGTCGCGCTGCTGTTCATCATCTTCGATCTTGAGGTCGCTTTTCTGTTTCCATGGGCCGTGGCGTTTCATCAGGTCGGAGTTTTCGGATTCTGGGCGATGATGCTGTTCCTCGGCATCCTGACCGTCGGCTTTGTATATGAATGGAAGAAGGGCGCTCTCGAATGGGATTGACCCCCGCGCCGCAGGAAGGCCTTGTGATCAGCCCGACGACCGACCGGCCGCTCGCCGCCAACGATCCCTATTTCCTGTCGATCAACGACAAGCTTGCCGACAAGGGCTTTCTCGTCACTTCGACGGACGAGCTCATCAACTGGGCCCGCACCGGCTCGCTGATGTGGATGACCTTTGGCCTTGCTTGCTGCGCCGTTGAAATGATGCAGGCTTCGATGCCGCGTTACGACGTCGAGCGCTTCGGCTTCGCGCCGCGCGGCTCGCCGCGCCAGTCGGACGTCATGATCGTCGCCGGGACGTTGACCAACAAGATGGCCCCCGCGCTGCGCAAGGTCTACGACCAGATGCCCGAGCCGCGCTATGTGATCTCGATGGGATCCTGCGCCAACGGCGGCGGCTATTATCACTATTCCTATTCCGTCGTGCGCGGTTGCGACCGCATCGTGCCGGTCGACATCTATGTCCCCGGCTGCCCGCCTTCGGCGGAAGCGCTGCTCTACGGAATTCTCCTTTTGCAGAAGAAAATCCGCCGCACCGGCACGATCGAACGATAGGCCGGCCGCCTGCGTCGGGCAGGGCTCGATGCGGATCGCGGCAAAGAACCAGGGCGGGCGGCAGCGCTCTCTGGGCTGGATCGAGCTGCTGGCCGCGCCGGACCATGTTCGCGTCAATGCATGAGCTGCGCATTGACGCTAAAGCTTGAGAAGCGGGGCGATCGCGACCTCCGCTTTGGTGGTTGACGCCGAAAGGTTGAGATGGACGAGGATCTGAAACAGTTCGCGGAAACGCTCTCGGCCGCGCTGCGTGGTTGGGTCGAGGACGCCAGCCTCGCCTACGGCGAGCTGACCCTTACCGTTCGGGCGGACTGCCTCGTCGAGACCGTGACCTTCCTGCGCGACGACCCGTCCTGCCTGTTTGTCTGCTTCATCGATCTGACCGCCGTCGATTATCCCGTCCGCGAAAAACGCTTTGACGTCGTGACGCATTTGCTCTCGCCAAAGCATAATCGCCGCATCCGCGTCAAAGTCGCCGCCGATGAGCAGACGCCGGTTGCCTCGCTGAGCGGCCTTTATCCCGCCGCCAATTGGTTCGAGCGCGAAGCCTATGATCTGTTCGGCGTCTACTTTTCCGGCCATCCCGATTTGCGCCGCCTGCTCACCGACTATGGCTTCGACGGCCATCCGCTGCGCAAGGATTTCCCGATGACGGGCTATGTCGAGGTCCGCTACGACGACGAGGAAAAGCGCGTCCTCTACGAGCCGGTGGAGCTGGCGCAGGAGTTCCGCAACTTCGATTTCTTGTCGCCATGGGAAGGCGCGGTCGACTATGTCCTGCCGGGCGACGAAAAAGCCAAACGCAACCCGATTTGAGTTGACCGCAGCCCTCTCGCTCCCAAACGCCCCGCGAAAAAAAAGCCCATGAACGATCAGGTCCGCAATTTCACGATCAATTTCGGTCCGCAGCATCCGGCGGCGCATGGCGTGTTGCGTCTGGTGCTCGAACTCGACGGCGAAGTGGTCGAGCGCGTCGATCCGCATATCGGCCTCCTGCATCGCGGCACCGAAAAGCTGATGGAGGCGCGCACCTATCTCCAGAACATCCCCTATTTCGACCGGCTCGATTATGTCGCGCCGATGAACCAGGAACACGCTTTCTGTCTCGCCATCGAAAAGCTTGTCGGCCTTGAAGTCCCGCGCCGCGCCCAGCTTTTGCGCGTGCTGTTCTGTGAGATCGGCCGCATCCTGTCGCATCTTCTGAACGTCACGACGCAGGCGATGGACGTCGGCGCGCTCACTCCGCCGCTATGGGGCTTTGAAGAGCGCGAAAAGCTCATGGTGTTTTATGAGCGCGCTTCGGGGGCGCGGCTGCACGCCAATTATTTCCGGCCCGGCGGCGTGCATATGGATATTCCCGCGCGGCTGATCGACGATATCGAGGCTTGGTGCGATCCCTTCCTGAAAACCTGCGACGATCTCCAGGCGCTGTTCATCGATAACCGCATCTTCAAGCAGCGCAATGTCGATATCGGCGTCGTCAGCCTCGAGGATTGCTGGGCGTGGGGATTTTCCGGCGTCATGGTCCGCGGCTCGGGCGCGCCATGGGATCTGCGCAAGGCGCAGCCCTATGAATGCTATGAGGAGATGGAGTTCGATATTCCGGTCGGCCGCCATGGCGACAATTACGACCGTCAGGTCATTCGCATGGAGGAGATGCGCCAGTCCGTCTCGATCATGAAGCAATGCGTGGCCAAGCTGCGCGAACCGGCCGGGCAGGGGCCCGTGCTCGCCAAGAGCAAGTTCGCGCCGCCCTCGCGCGGTGAAATGAAGCGTTCGATGGAAGCGCTGATCCACCATTTCAAGCTCTATACCGAAGGCTTCCACGTGCCGGCTGGCGAGGTCTATGCCGCGGTCGAGGCGCCGAAGGGCGAGTTCGGCGTCTATCTCGTCTCCGATGGCACCAACAAACCCTATCGCTGCAAGATCCGCGCGCCAGGTTTCGCCCATCTCGCCGCGATGGATTTCCTGTGCCGCAAATCCATGCTGGCCGACGTCAGCGCGATTTTGGGATCGATCGACATTGTCTTCGGCGAGGTCGACCGGTGACCTTGATGCGCTTTTGTCTCAAAACTCCGGCCGCTATGGCCCTGATCGTTGAGTGTCGCTGATATGACCGTTCGCAGGCTCGCCGAAGTTCAGCCCGACTCCTTCGCCTTCTCCGCCGAGAATGAGGCTTGGGCCGACGCGATCATCGCCAAATATCCGCAAGGCCGGCAGGCGTCGGCGGTGATTTCGCTGCTGTGGCGGGCGCAGAAGCAGAATGACTATTGGCTGCCGCGTCCGGCGATCGAAGCGGTCGCCGAAAAGCTCGGCATGCCCTATATCCGCGTGCTTGAGATCGCGACCTTCTATTCGATGTTCAACCTGTCGCCGGTCGGCGAGTATTTTGTACAGCTCTGCGGCACGACGCCTTGCCTGCTTGCCGGTTCGGACGGCATCAAATCCGTGCTGCGGAACCGTATCGGCGAGCCAGGCGTGGTGACGGCGGACGGCAAGTTTTCCTGGAACGAGGTCGAATGCCTCGGCGCCTGCTGCAACGCGCCGATGGTGCAGATCAACGACGATTATTTTGAGGACCTGACGCCCGATAATTTCGCCAAGCTGCTCGACGATCTCGCCGCTGGACGGCCAGTGCGAATCGGATCGCAGACTGGGCGCGTCTCCTCCGAGCCCGCCGGCGGTCTGACGGCGCTTGCCTCCTTTTATGGCGTGAGCGGACAGAGCGGCCCCTATTGCGTCACGGAGGCGCCAAGCATGGGCGATCCGGCGGCGGCGCGGGCGGAACTCGCGGCGCAGTCAAAAGCGCCGGCCGAGCCGGGCCATGAACGCTTGAAGCAGGAAGAGGCGCTGTCGTCGGGCAAGCCCGAGCCGAGCGTCTCCTCTTCCGACCAGACCTTGAACTGAGGACGCATCCGATGCTTGAAGACAAGGATCGCATCTTCACCAATCTCTATGGCTTCGGCGATTGGGGCCTGAAGGGCGCGCGGGCGCGTGGCGCGTGGGACAACACCAAGGGCCTGATCGAGAAGGGCAAAGACTGGATCCTGACCGAAATGAAGGCCTCGGGGCTGCGCGGGCGCGGCGGCGCTGGCTTCCCGACGGGACTCAAATGGTCGTTCATGCCGAAGGCCGATACGGCGCGGCCGTCCTATCTCGTCGTCAATGCCGATGAATCCGAGCCCGGCACCTGCAAAGACCGTGAGATCATGCGCAATGATCCGCATCTTCTGATCGAGGGCTGCTTCATCGCCAGCTTCGCGATGGAGGCGCACGCCTGCTACATCTATATTCGCGGCGAATATATCCTCGAGGCCGACCGGCTCGACGCGGCGATCGCTCAGGCCTATGAGGCGAATCTGCTCGGCAAGGACAATGTCCACGGCTGGCCGTTCGACATCTATGTCCATCGCGGCGCCGGCGCCTATATCTGCGGCGAGGAGACGGCTCTCCTCGAATCGCTTGAAGGCAAGAAGGGCATGCCGCGGCTGAAGCCGCCGTTCCCCGCCAATATGGGCCTCTATGGCTGTCCGACGACGGTCAACAATGTCGAATCGATCGCCGTCGCGCCGACCATCTTACGCCGTGGCGCAGCCTGGTTCTCGAGCTTCGGCGCGAAGAACAATTCCGGCACCAAGCTTTTCTGCATCTCCGGCCATGTCAACAAGCCCTGCAACGTCGAGGAGGCGATGTCGATCCCGTTCCGGGAGCTGATCGACAAGCATTGTGGCGGCGTTCGCGGCGGCTCGGATAATTTGCTTGCGGTCATTCCGGGCGGGTCTTCGGTTCCCTGCGTGCCGGCCGCGCAGATCATCGACGCGGCGATGGATTTCGACACGCTGCGCGATCTGAAGTCGGGCCTCGGCACGGCGGCCGTCATCGTCATGGATAAATCGACCGACATCATCCGCGCCATCGCAAGGCTCAGCTATTTCTACAAGCATGAGAGCTGCGGCCAGTGCACGCCCTGCCGCGAGGGTACGGGCTGGCTGTGGCGCGTCGTCACCCGCATGGCCGAGGGGCGCGCGCAAAAGCGCGAGATCGACATGCTGCTCGAAGTCACGACGCAGATCGAAGGCCACACCATTTGCGCGCTCGGCGACGCGGCGGCCTGGCCGGTACAGGGCCTCATCCGCCATTTCCGGCCGGAAATCGAAAAGCGCATCGACCAATATGCCGCAAATCCGCATTCGGAGCCTGCGCGCGGCTACCACGCGGCAGCGGAGTAGCATCGTGATCGATCCAAAAGGACGTAGCGTCTGGCCGACGAGCCGCCGCATCAAGGACAAGGCATGACCAAGCTGATCGTCGACGACGTCGAAATCGACGTGCCGCCCGAATATACCTTGCTGCAGGCCTGCGAGCAGGCGGGCGCCGAGATTCCTCGCTTCTGCTTCCATGAGCGCCTGTCGATCGCCGGCAATTGCCGCATGTGCCTCGTCGAAGTGAAGGGCGGTCCGCCGAAGCCGTCGGCCTCCTGCGCCGTCGCCGTGCGCGACCTGCGGCCCGGCCCGGACGGCGCCCCGCCCGTCGTTCTGACCAAATCGCCGATGGTGAAAAAGGCGCGTCAGGGCGTGATGGAGTTTCTCCTGATCAATCATCCGCTCGACTGCCCGATCTGCGATCAGGGCGGCGAATGCGACCTGCAGGATCAGGCCATGGCCTTCGGCTTCGAGGGCTCGCGCTACGCCGAGAACAAGCGCGCCGTTGAGGACAAATATATCGGGCCGCTGGTTCGCACCTCGATGAACCGCTGCATCCATTGCACCCGCTGCGTCCGGTTCACGGCCGAAGTCGCCGGCACGGGCGACATGGGCGCGATCGGCCGCGGCGAGGATATGGAGATCACCACCTATCTCGAAACCGCGATGGGCTCTGAATTGCAGGGCAATGTCGCGGATCTCTGCCCCGTCGGCGCGCTCCTGCCAAAGCCCTATTCCTTCAAGGCGCGCTCGTGGGAGCTCGTCAAGACGGAATCGATCGACGTCATGGACGCGCTCGGCTCGGCCATCCGCATCGACACGCGCGGGCGCGAAGTGATGCGCATTCTGCCGCGCGTAAACGACCGCGTGAACGAGGAATGGATCTCCGACAAGGCGCGCCAGATCGTCGACGGGCTGAAGTCGCGCCGGCTCGACCGGCCCTATATTCGCGAAGGCGGCAAATTGCGCCCGGCAAGCTGGCGCGAGGCCTTTGCCCTTATCGCCGAAAAAATCAAGGCGGCGCCGCCTCACCGCATCGGCGCGATCGCCGGCGATCTTTGCGCCGTCGAGGAGATGTTCGCGCTGCAATCGCTCATGGGCGGTCTCGGCGCCGTCTCGCTCGACTGCCGTCAGGACGGCGCGAAGCTCGATCCGGCGTTCGGCCGGGGCAGCTATATTTTCAATCCGACCATCGCCGGGATCGAGGCCGCCGACGGTCTCATGATCATCGGTTCGAACCCGCGCATCGAAGCGCCGGTGCTGAACGCGCGGATCCGCAAGCGCTGGCTAAAGGGCGGCTTCAAGATCGGGCTCATCGGCGAGAAAGCCGACCTCACCTATGATTACGCCTATCTCGGCGCCGGCCCCGATACGCTCGCGTCATTTGCTGATCATGCGCCGGCGCACATGGAAAAGCCGATGTTCCTGATCGGCCAGGGCGCTCTTGCCCGGGAGGATGGGCTTTCGGTGCTGGCGCTCGCCGCCAAATCCGCGGGCGCGCTTGGCGTGATCAAGGACGGCTGGAACGGCTTTGCCGTGCTGCATACGGCGGCGGCGCGGGTCGGCGGCCTCGATCTCGGCTTTGTGCCGCGTTCGGGCGGCCTTGACGCCGCGGGAATGGCGCAGGCCGGCGCGCTTGACGTTCTCTATAATCTTGGCGCCGATGAGATCGATATCGAGCCGGGCGCCTTCGTCATCTATCAGGGCTCGCATGGCGATCGCGGCGCCGCCCGCGCCGACGTCATCCTGCCGGGCGCGGCCTATACCGAGAAATCGGGGCTCTATGTGAATACCGAGGGACGCGTGCAGCTCGCCGACCGCGCCAATTTCCCGCCCGGCGACGCCAGAGAAGATTGGGCGATTTTACGCGCCCTGTCTGATGTGCTTTCGCGCAAGCTGGCGTTTGATTCCCTCAAGGGCCTGCGCGAACGGCTGTTTGCGGCCCATCCGCATTTTGCAGCGATCGACGCGGTGTCAGACAACGCCTCATTCGATCTCGATCGGCTGACCGGCGCCGGAGGGGCGGCCGGCTCGGCGTCGTTCGCCTCGCCGATCACCGATTTTTATCTCACCAATCCGATCGCAAGAGCCTCGGCGGTGATGGCGGAATGCTCCGCCATGCGCCTCGACCTCGCGCGCCACGCGGCGGAGTAGAGCCATGGAAGAAACCGGCTGGTTCCTGGCCTTGCTGCTGATGGTGATCAAGAGCGTCGTTCTGCTCGTCGTGCTGCTGATCTTCATCGCCTATATTCTTTACGCCGACCGCAAGATCTGGGCGGCGGTGCAATTGCGCCGCGGCCCCAATGTGGTCGGTCCGTGGGGGCTGTTCCAGAGCTTCGCGGACATGCTGAAATTCGTCTTCAAGGAGCCGGTCATTCCGGACGGCTCCAACAAGGGCGTGTTTCTGCTGGCGCCCTTTGTCATGGGTCTGTTGTCGCTTGCCGCCTGGGCGGTGATCCCGGTCGCCGAGGGCTGGGCGATCGCCGACATCAATGTCGGCATTCTCTACGTGCTCGCGATCTCCTCGCTCAGCGTCTATGGCGTCATCATGGGCGGCTGGGCGTCGAACTCGAAATATCCGTTCCTCTCAGCATTGCGCGCCGCGGCGCAGATGATCTCCTATGAAGTCTCGATCGGCTTCGTCATCATCACCGTGCTGCTCTGCGTCGGCTCGCTGAACCTCACCGACATCGTGCGCGCGCAGGACAATGGCTGGGGCATTCTCGGCTGGTACTGGCTGCCGCTGTTTCCGATGTTCGTCATCTTCTTCATTTCGGCGCTGGCCGAAACGAACCGGCCGCCGTTCGACCTCGCCGAGGCCGAGTCCGAGCTCGTCGCCGGCTTCATGGTCGAATATTCCTCGACGCCCTACATGCTGTTCATGCTCGCCGAATATGTGGCGATCATCACCATGTGCGCGCTGATGACCATTTTGTTCCTCGGCGGCTGGCTGTCTCCGATTCCCTTCCCGCCCTTCACTTGGGTTCCGGGCGTCATCTGGTTCGTCCTGAAGGTTTGCGCGGTTTTCTTCATGTTCGCCATGGTGAAAGCCTTCGTGCCGCGCTACCGCTATGACCAGCTGATGCGTCTTGGCTGGAAGGTCTTTCTGCCGATCTCGCTCGCCATGGTCGTGCTTGTCGCGGCCGTGTTGCAGATCACCGGCTGGGGCGCGGAGATGGCGCAATGAGGCCGCTTGAAAATTCACTGCGAAAGGGACGGACATGAAGCTCGACCAGGCCGCCAAGGCTTTGTTCCTGTCGGAGTTCGTCGGCGCGTTTCTCCTGTCGATGCGCTATTTCTTCAAGCCGAAACCGACGCTGAACTATCCGCACGAGAAGAACCCGCAATCGCCGCGCTATCGCGGCGAGCACGCGCTGCGCCGCTATCCGAACGGCGAGGAGCGCTGCATCGCCTGCAAGCTGTGCGAGGCGATCTGCCCGGCGCAGGCGATCACCATCGAGGCGGGGCCGCGCCGCAACGACGGCACGCGCCGCACCACCCGCTACGATATCGATATGGTGAAATGCATCTATTGCGGCTTCTGTCAGGAGGCCTGCCCGGTTGACGCCATCGTCGAGGGGCCGAACGCGGAATTCTCGGTCGAGACGCGCGAAGAGCTTTACTACGACAAGGACAGGCTGCTCGAAAACGGCGCAAGGTGGGAGCGCGAGATTGCGCGGAACCTGGCGCTCGAAGCTCCATACCGGTGAGGCTGCGCCTGACCCTGCGGGAAGAGGCGTCGCCGGGGTCGCCGTGCGGCGAAGGACGACAGTGGGCGCGCTGCGCCGATGGGGATCTTTGATGATTGCGGCGCTGTTCTTTTATCTGTTTTCCGCGGTTCTGATCGCCTCCGCCTTTCTGGTGATCACATCGCGCAATCCGGTCCATTCGGTCCTGTTCCTGATCCTCGCCTTCTTCAATGCGGCGGGCCTGTTTCTGCTGCTTGGCGCTGAATTTCTGGCGATGCTGCTCGTCGTCGTCTATGTCGGCGCGGTTGCGGTGCTGTTCCTCTTCGTCGTGATGATGCTCGACGTCGATTTCGCCGAATTCAAGCAGGGTTTTATGCGCTATCTGCCGGTTGGCGGCGCGATCGGCGCGATTGTCCTGCTCGAACTCGTGCTGGTCGTCGGCGGCTGGCGGGTCGACGCCGCTTCGCTGGCCAATGTCGCCTCCCCGGCGCCGCCGGCCATGAGCAACACGCTCGCGCTCGGCCGGGTGCTCTATACGCAATACGCCTATCTGTTCATCGCGGCCGGCATGGTGCTGCTCACCGCCATGATCGGCGCGATCATCCTGACGCTGCATCACAAGGTCGGGATCAAGCGACAGGACGTTGCGGCGCAGAATGCGCGCACGCCCAAGGACGCGGTGGAGCTTCGCAAGAAGTCCTTCCGGCAGGGCGTCTGAGGGGCGATCAAGATGAAAATCGACATGATGAGCAACGATTCGCACCCGGCCGGACGAAAAAGATGATCCTTTCCCTCAGCCATTTCCTGATCGTCGCGGCGATGCTGTTCACCATCGGCGTCGCCGGCATCATCCTCAACCGGAAGAACATCATCGTCGTCCTGATGTCGGTCGAGCTGATCCTCCTGTCGGTCAATATCAACCTCGTGTCCTTCTCGAGCTTTTTCGGCGACCTCACCGGCCAGGTGTTCTCGCTGTTCATCCTGACCGTCGCCGCCGCGGAAGCCGCGATCGGCCTCGCCATTCTCGTCGCCTACTATCGCAATCGCGGCTCGATCGCGGTCGAAGACATCAACTTGATGAAGGGCTGAGCCGATGTATGCGGCAATCCTATTCCTTCCGCTCATCGGATTTCTGATCGCGGGACCGTTCGGACGACAGCTCGGCGCGCGGCCTTCGGAGCTGGTCACGACCAGCCTACTGTTCGTCGCGGCCCTGTTGTCCTGGATCGCCTTCGCCAATGTCGCGCTGGGCGAGGAGCCGGGCAGCGTCGCGCTGCTGGGCGAATGGTTCTCGTCCGGCGCGCTGCGCGCGGAATGGACGGTGCGGGTCGACAGTCTGACCGCAGTGATGCTTGTCGTCGTCACCACCGTGTCGGCGCTCGTGCATCTCTATTCGATCGGCTATATGAGCGATGATCCCTCGCGGCCGCGCTTCTTTTCCTATCTCTCGCTGTTTACCTTCGCCATGCTGGCGCTGGTCACCGCCGACAATCTTCTGCAGATGTTTTTCGGCTGGGAAGGCGTCGGCCTCGCATCCTATCTCCTGATCGGCTTCTGGTATCAAAAGCCCTCGGCCAACGCCGCCGCGATCAAGGCGTTCGTCGTCAACCGCGTCGGCGACTTCGGCTTCCTGCTCGGCATCTTCATGGTGTTCGTGCTGACCCGCTCGATCAATTTCGAGCAGATTTTCGCCGCGGCGCCGGGCCTCGCCAACACCACGATCCATGTCTTCGGCGCCGAGTGGGACGCCATGACGATTACCTGCTTGCTGCTGTTCATGGGCGCCATGGGCAAGTCAGCGCAGTTCCTGCTGCACACCTGGCTGCCGGACGCCATGGAGGGGCCGACCCCCGTGTCCGCCCTGATCCATGCCGCGACCATGGTCACCGCCGGCGTCTTCATGGTGGCGCGCCTCTCGCCCCTGTTCGAGCAGGCGCCGCATGCGCTGTCCTTCGTCATCTTCATTGGCGCGACCACGGCCTTTTTCGCCGCGACCGTCGGCCTCGTACAGAACGACATCAAGCGCGTCATCGCCTATTCGACCTGTTCACAGCTCGGTTATATGTTCGTCGCGCTCGGCGTCGGCGGCTATTCGATCGGCATTTTCCACCTCTTTACCCATGCCTTCTTCAAGGCGCTGCTGTTCCTTGGGGCCGGTTCGGTGATCGTCGCGATGCACCACGAGCAGGACATGCGCAACATGGGCGGGCTGTGGCGGAAAATCCCGTTTACCTTCGCCATGATGACGATCGGCACGCTGGCGCTGACCGGCTTTCCCTATACGTCCGGCTATTTCTCCAAGGACGCGATCATCGAGGCGGCCTATGCCTCGCATCGGCCGATGGCCTTCTACGGCTATCTCATGACTGTCATCGCCGCCGCGCTGACCTCCTTCTATTCCTGGCGGCTCGTGTTCCTGACCTTCTTCGGCAAGGCGCAATGGGCGGATGAGGGCCATGGCGCCGCGGCCCATTCGGTCGGCGCCGCCGCGGTCGCCGGCCACGCGCCGGACGCCCACGCCGCCGATGCGCATGACGACCATGGCCACCACGGTCCGCTCAATCCGCATGAAGCGCCGATCGTCATGCTGATCCCGCTCGCCGTCCTCGCCGTCGGCGCGCTCTTCGCCGGTCTCATTTTCCACAGCGACTTCATCGGCGAGGGTTTTAATGAATTCTGGAAGGGCTCGCTCTTCCTCGGCCCCGACAATCACATCCTGCATGAGATGGAGGAAATCCCCCATCTCGCCGCCCTGATGCCGACCATCATGATGGTCGCCGGATTCCTCATCGCGCTCTACATGTATATTCTGGCGCCAGCGACCCCCGCGCGGCTCGCCGCGGCGATGCCGGCGCTCTACCGCTTCCTGCTCAACAAATGGTATTTCGACGAGCTCTACGACAAGATCTTCGTCCGCCCGGCGTTCTGGCTCGGCAATCTGTTCTGGCGCGGCGGCGATGGCGCGATCATCGATCGCCTTGGTCCTGATGGCGTCGCCGCCCGGGTCGTCGACGTCACCGGCCGCGTCGTGAGGCTGCAGAGCGGCTATATCTACCATTATGCTTTCGCCATGCTGATCGGGCTCGCCGCCATCATCACCTGGTATATCGTCGGGGGTGTGCGCTGATGTTTGGCTTCGGCATTCTCTCTTGCATCGTCTTCCTGCCGCTGGTTGGCGCGGCTTTCATCCTCTGCCTGCGCGGCGAGGATGAAGCGACGCTGAACAACGCCCGCTGGGCCGCCTTCGCGACGACGGTGATCGTCTTCCTGCTTACCGTCTTCGCCTATGCGAAGTTCGATACGTCGTCGGCCGGGTTCCAGCTCGTCGAGCAAAAGGGCTGGTTCGGTTCGGGGCTCATCTACAAGCTCGGAGTCGACGGCGTCTCGATGCCCTTCGTGCTGCTGACCGGTTTCCTGATGCCGTTCTGCATCGCCGCCTCGTGGAAATCGATCACCTATCGCGTCAAGGATTATATGATCGCGTTCCTCGTGCTCGAGACCATGATGCTCGGCGTCTTCTGCGCGCTCGACCTCGTGCTGTTCTATCTGTTCTTCGAGGGCGGCCTCATACCGATGTTTCTCATCATCGGCATCTGGGGCGGCAAGCGGCGCGTCTACGCCAGCTTTAAGTTCTTCCTCTATACGCTCGTCGGCTCGCTTTTGATGCTGCTCGCCATCATGGCGATGTACGGTTTCGCCGGCACGACGGACATCGTCCAGCTGCTGGCGACGAGCTTCCCGGCCTCGATGCAGAAATGGCTGTTTCTCGCCTTCTTCGCCTCGCTGGCCGTCAAGATGCCGATGTGGCCGGTGCATACCTGGCTTCCGGACGCGCATGTCGAGGCGCCGACGGCGGGCTCGGTGATCCTCGCCGGCATCCTGCTCAAGATGGGCGGCTATGGCTTCATCCGCTTCTCGCTGCCGATGTTCCCCGACGCCTCTGCCTATTTCGCGCCGCTGATTTACGCGCTCTCGATCATCGCCATCATCTACACCTCGCTGGTCGCGCTGGTGCAGGAGGACATGAAGAAGCTGATCGCCTATTCCTCGGTGGCGCATATGGGATTCGTCACCATGGGCCTGTTCACCATGACGGAGCAGGGGGTGCAGGGCGCGATGTTCCAGATGATCTCGCATGGTCTCGTGTCGGGCGCGCTGTTCCTTTGCGTCGGCGTCGTCTACGACCGGATGCATACGCGCGAGATCGCGGCCTATGGCGGCCTCGTCGCCCGCATGCCGCTCTATGCCGTCGTCTTCATGATCTTCACCATGGCCAATGTCGGCCTGCCCGGCACATCCGGCTTCATCGGCGAATTTCTGACTCTTCTTGGCGGCTTCCGGGTCAACAGCTGGATCGGCCTTTTGGCGACGACGGGGGTTATCCTGTCGGCGGCCTATGCGCTGTTCCTCTACCGCCGCGTCGTCTTTGGCGTGCTCGACAAGCCGGCCTTGCGCAATATCCTCGATCTCTCGCCGCGCGAGGCGGCGATCTTCGCACCGCTGGTGGCGCTGACGCTTTATTTCGGCTTCCATCCGAAGCCGGTCCTCGATAGCTCGGCGGCGTCCGTCGCCGCGCTCATCCAGAATTACGACGCGGCGATCGCAAGGACGCGGACCGCCGAACTGACGCAAAATGAGGCGGCGCGCCGCATCGAACCCCGCACTGCCTCATCCGACTGAAGAATCGCGCTTTTTAAGGCTGCCGCACATGACGCCGCTCTCTCTCGCCCTCGCCCATTCCCTGCCGGAAGTGATTCTGGCCGTCGGCGTTCTTGGCCTCGTGCTCTATGGCGCGCTTCGCGGCAAGGCTTCGGACGGTCCGGTCACCGAAATCGCCGTTGGCCTTCTCGGCGCGGCGATCCTCGTCATTCTGCTCGGCTTCAAGGAACAGGCGATCCTGTTCGATGGGGCGGTGATCGACGACGGCTTCGGCCGCTTCATGAAGGTTCTGGCGCTGATCGGCTCGCTCACCGCGCTCGTCATGGGCCAGGATTTTCTCGCCCGTGAACGCATCGACAAATTTGAATTCCCGATTCTGGTGCTGCTCGCGACGCTCGGCATGATGGTTCTGATTTCCGCGCAGAACCTCATTTCGATGTATCTTGGCCTTGAGCTTATGTCGCTCGCCCTTTATGTCGTCGCCGCCTTCAATCGCGACGATCTTCGGGCCTCGGAAGCCGGCCTTAAATATTTCGTCCTCGGCGCGCTGTCGTCGGGGATGCTGCTCTATGGCGCCTCGCTGATCTATGGCTTTGCCGGAACGGTCGATTTCGCCGGCATCGCCGCGGCGACGCAGGGCCATGTCTCGATCGGAATCATCTTCGGCCTCGTGTTTCTGATGACCGGCCTCGCCTTCAAAATGTCGGCCGTGCCGTTCCACATGTGGACGCCCGACGTCTATGAAGGCGCGCCCACTCCTGTCACCGCCTTCTTCGGATCGGCGGTCAAGATGGCCGCGGTGGCGATCACGGTGCGCGTCCTGATGACCGCCTTTCCCGGCGCCGAGGCGCAATGGCGTCAGATCATCGTCTTCATTTCGATCCTCTCCATGGCGCTCGGCGCTTTCGCGGCGATCGGCCAGACCAATATCAAGCGGCTGATGGCCTATTCGGCAATCGGTCATGTCGGCTTCGCCCTTGTCGGCCTCGCCGCCGGCACGCAGGAGGGCGTCTTCGGCGTCATGGTCTATATGGCCATCTATCTCGTCATGACGCTCGGCAGCTTTGCGGCGATTCTGTCGATGCGCGTCGCCGGCCATGCGGTCGAGCAGATTTCGGATCTCTCCGGGCTCGCCAAGAACAATCCGCTGATGGCGTTCTTCTTCGCGATGCTGATGTTCTCGCTTGCCGGCATTCCGCCGCTCGCGGGCTTCTTCGCCAAATGGTATGTGTTCAACGCCGCCATTCAGGCTCATCTCTATCCGCTCGCCGTCATCGGCGTGCTGTCGAGCGCGGTCGCCGCCTACTATTATCTGCGCGTTGTGAAGATCATGTATTTCGACGAGGCCGCCCCGGCCTTCGATCCGCCGACGCCAGCCCTGCGCGTCGTGCTTGCCATAACGAGCCTGTTTGTGCTGTTCTTGTTCGCTTATCCGGCTCTGTTCATCGACGCTACGGCGACGGCGGCCAAGTCTTTGTTCTAGAACGATTTAGCTTCGACGTCGCGCTTGCGGCAAAAAAAGCTGGGGCGACTCGTCCGGCGCTGCGCCGCCGGGAAGAGCGCCCGCATGCTCGAATTGGTGGGTTATTCTGTCGCATCTTGCAAGATCGGTTGAAGCATCGGGTTTCCGGCTATCCGTCCACGGCGAACTCGGATCGACCAATGACGAGGCGCTGGCGCGCGCGCGGGCTGGCGATCCTGGTCGCCTCTGGATTGTCGCCGAGCGCCAGACCAGCGGGCGCGGCCGGCTTGGCCGCAGCTGGACGTCGGAGCCCGGCAATCTTTTCGCAAGCCTCCTGCTGATCGATCCGGCGCCGCTCGCCCGCGCTCCAGAACTCGGCTTTGTCGCGAGCCTCGCGCTTGCCGTCGCGCTGGGACGACTGCTCGGCGCGGATCCGGGCCTTAAAATCAAATGGCCCAACGACATTCTGTATAAGGGCGCCAAAATTGCCGGCGTCCTGCTCGAGGGCGTCACGATGGACGCCGGCGTCGGCTGCGTCGCCGGAATCGGCGTCAATTGCGCCTCGCACCCCTCGGACACGCTTTATCCGGCCAGCGACCTTGGCGCGATCGCCGGCCGCGCTATTTCGCCCGAGACGGTGCTCGAGGCGTTGGCCGCGGAAATGGCGCGTTGGCTCGCCGTTTGGGCGCAAGAGGGCGGTTTTGTCCTCATTCGCGCCGAATGGCTGAAACGCGCGGCGGGCGTTGGCGAGCAGATCAAGGTTTTCCGCGGCGAGGTCGCGACCGATGGCGTTTTCCGCGGGATCGACGCTGCCGGACGACTCCTCCTCGACGGCGCGGCCGGCGAAATCGTGATCGAGGCCGCCGATGTCTTCCTCGGCGCGCAGCCGGCGCGCCTGTCGTGACGACGTCGACAAAGCCGCAGCAAAAGAAAGGTATTCATTGATGAATGCGGCAAATGACGAGCTCGTCTTCGCGCCGCTTGGAGGGTTGGGCGAGATCGGCATGAACCTCGCCCTTTACGGCTTCGGCCCGAAGGGCCGGATGAAATGGCTGATGGTCGACTGCGGCATCGCCTTCGCGGGCCCCGAGCATGCCGGCATCGACATCATCATTCCGGACGTCTCCTTCATCGAGAAGATGCGCGAGGATCTGGTCGGGCTGGTCATCACCCATGCCCATGAGGATCATATCGGCGCCGTCGCCGACATCTGGCCGAAGCTTGGCTGCCCTCTCTATGCAACGCGCTTCGCTGCCGAACTGCTGCGCACGAAACGTCTGTCGGAGCCTGGCGCGCCGGAGGTTCCGATCGAGGTCGTGCCGCAGGGCGGACATATCAAAGTCGGCCCCTTCGCCGTCGAATTCATCGCCATGGCGCATTCGATCCCGGAAAGCTGCGCCCTGGCGATCCGGACGCCGCTCGGCACGGTGATCCATTCCGGCGACTGGAAGATCGACGCCGAGCCCGGTCTTGGCGCGCCGACCGACGCCAGGCGACTGTCTGAAATCGGCGATGAAGGCGTGCTCGCGCTGATCTGCGATTCGACCAACATCCTGCGCGAGGGAATAAGCCCCTCGGAGGGCGAGGTCGCACGAACATTGCGCGAGGTGATCGCGGGTTCGACCGGGCGCGTCGTCGTCACGACCTTCGCCTCCAATGTCGCGCGCATTCGCGCCGTGGCCCTCGCCGCGGCGGCGGCCGGCCGCAGCGTCGTCCTTGCCGGGCGCGCCATGGAGCGGGTCGTCGCGGTCGCGCGTGACTGCGGCTATCTCGACGGCGTGCCGGATTTCTTCGGCATCGACGCCTTCGCCCATTTGCCGCGCGACCGGGTGGCCCTGATCGCGACCGGAAGCCAGGGCGAGCCGCGCGCGGCCATCGCCCGCATTTCCGAAGGCGAGCATCCTGCGATCTCGCTGACCGCCGGCGACAAGGTGATATTTTCCTCGCGGACGATCCCCGGCAATGAGCGCGAGGTGGGGCGCATCATCAATAATTTCATCCGCTCCGGCATAGAGATCGTCACCGATCGCAACGCGCTGGTGCACGCCTCCGGCCATCCGCGCCGGGGCGAGGTGTCGCAGCTTTACGGCTGGGTGCGGCCGCAAATCGCAATCCCGGCGCACGGCGAGGACCTTCATCTCGCCGAACATGCGATTTTCGCGCGGGCGATGGGCGTGCCTCATGTCATCCCGGCGCGCAATGGCGATATCGTCGCGCTGGCCCCCGGACAGGCGGCGATCGTCGGCGAGGCGCCGTCCGGCCGGCTGCTCAAGGACGGCAATATCTTCGTCTCGGCGACCGACGAGGCGCCGCGGATGCGCCAGAAACTCGCGGCCTCGGGCATCATCACCATCGCCCTCGCGGTGACCGCGAAGGGCGATCTTGCCGGCGTGCCGGATGTGATGACCGCCGGCATTCCGACACGAGGGCATGGCGGCGCCCCGATGGACGCCATTGTCGACGACGCCATGTTCCAGACCTTCGATCATCTGCCGCGGCAAAAGCGGCGCGACGCCGACGTTGTTTCGAGCGCGATCGAAAAGGCCGTCCGTAACGCGGTCGCCCAAGCCTGGGGCAAGCGCCCTTCCGTGCATGTGCTCGTTGTCGAAATATGACCTTTGACGCAATTGCCGCCGCAGGTCCGCGCCGGTAATCACGTCTAGGATCAAAGAATCGAGCGAGGGGCGCCCGCATGATCGGACGACTGAATCACGTCGCGATCGCGGTGAAAGAGCTCGGTCCGGCGGCGGCGCAATATCGTAACGCCCTTGGCGCCAAGGTGAGCGAACCCGAGCCTTTGCCCGAACATGGCGTTACAGTGGTCTTCATCACGCTGGACAACGCCAAGATCGAGCTGCTCGAGCCGCTGGGCGCGGCCTCGCCGATCGCCGATTTCGTCGCGCGCAACCCGAAGGGGGCGATTCACCACATTTGCTATGAGGTGGAGGATATTCTCGCCGCGCGGGACCGGCTGCAGGCGAGCGGCGCGCGCGTGCTCGGCGGCGGCGAGCCGAAAATCGGCGCGCATGGCAAGCCGGTGCTGTTTCTTCATCCCGGCGATTTTTCTGGAACGTTGATAGAACTTGAGCAGGCCTGAGCGCCGCGTTATGAAAACATTTCGCGAACCTCTTGTGGTATCGAACAAAATGTGAACAAATATCACTCAGCAGTTGTAGGCGCGCCCGAATCGATGCAAAGGGGAGCGCGCGCTTTGGTTGAGTGATTCGCGATGGTTCGTTCTTTCCAAGCGTTTTTGGATGCCGTTGCGGCGCCGCTGCGGCATAGGGCTGAGGCGGCGGCCGAAGCCGAACGCATGATCGCCTGCTATGACGATCGCGCCTATTTCGAAGCGCGCGACCGGGCCAAGGGCCGCTGCATCGACGGCGACGGGTCGACGCGTCACTGGACGCGCGTCAAGCGTGAAATCGCCAGACGGCAAAATATCTCCATTGGCCTCGCCGGCGCCGACCTTCGCGCCTAAAGCGATTCTTGTCGCGCGAATGATCCCATTTGGTCGGACAGCGCTCTGAAGCGCGACGGTCAGGCGCCCGGCTTCGCCGCTGCAAAGCTCTTTCTCATTGGCCTTCCTTGCGCGTCGTCGTGACCGCCCGGCGCGGCGAAGCGGGCGGCCCTGGCGCAGGCGGGCGGCCGTCCTATTGAATAGAGAAAATGTGATGATCGTCGGCGCGGTCCCGCCGCTATCCTGAAGCAAGCTCAAAATGGCGGACCGAACGCGCGGCCATGGCGGAAGCTGAGCGCGGCGGGCGTCGGTCTGACCGAGCCTCCGGCGACCAGGATAGTCAAGCATGCAGAAATTGGGGCTCATCGCTGGCATCTGCGCCGCGTTCATCTTTGCCGGCGCAAAGGCCGCGCCGGCGGCGCCTGTCGCCGACGCCTATTTCTCCGCGAACGGGCGCGATGCGCGCGGCGATGCAATTGGCGCCGATTGCACAAAATCTGCGCCTTGCGCCAGCGTTCGCAAGGCCCTCGATTTTCTCAAGGCCAATGTCGCCCGCAACCCGGATCGCGATTATACGCTGGCCTTCAGCGACCGCGGCGGTCCGTTCGTCCTTGACGACACGCTGCTGTTCACGACGGCGCACACGCCTGCGCCGGGCCATTTCGCCAATCTGATCGGCTTTCCGGGCGAGACTCCGGTCTTCAGCGGCGGCACGGATATTTCGGGGTCGTTCAAGGCGGAGACGCTGCCGACGAATGGCGCGCCGGCCTGCGTATCGCGCTGGCTCGCGCCTTATGCGCCCCTGACCAACGCCAATAAAACCTCCTGGCGCTATGTCGGCGTGATGTGGGTCGATGGGCGCCGCGTGCAGCAGGTCATCAGTCCGCGCAAGGGCAATCCATGGAAGGTCATTCCCGGCGCGCCGGGAAGCCCCGTCGGGGCAAGCGTCCCCTCGATCCTGACGGCGACGTTTAGCGCCGGCAAGCCGGAAATTGCGGTCAGCGATCTGTCGAAAATCGGCGATGTCGGCGAGACGATTGGCTTTGATTCCAGCGTCGGCTCCTTCAAATGGATCATCCGCTACTGGATCTTGAGCAAGAGCGCCGCGGCCGGAAGCGGGACGGTTACGCTTGCTGGCGCTCCGAACGGGGCGCCCAGAATCGCCTCCGACAGCGGGACGTCGATTGTTCAGGATCCGGTTCAATCGACGAACGCCGGCGACAGGACGCGGATCGGCGGCGCCAACCGATTTCCCGTCAACGGCGATGACGCGCTCAGCGCCTACAATCAGACGGATGTGAAGATCCAGCTGCCCGGCTCAGCCTCGCAGTCTTCGCTCGTGCCGGTCGAGGCCGCAGAGGCCGGCATGGTCACGCTGAACAGCCATCTGCATGCGTGGCCGAAGATCTATGGCGGAACGGCCTACCGCGTCTGGAACCGCTTTGAGGATCTTGGCGCGGGCGGCTACGCCGGCGAACTCTATACCGACCGGACGACCGGCGCGATTTATTACACGCCGCGGCGCGGCGAGGATTGCGCCTCGATCAAGGTCGTGATCCCGCGCCTCAAGCAATTGCTGCGGATTTCCAACGCGAAGGCCGACATTGCCCGCGCCGGGGGCAAGACAGGCGCGTTGGTCGGCAACCTCAACATCGCTGGCATTTCGTTCCAGCATACCAACAGCACAGTATTTACCGGCGAAAATGATCTTGCCGGCGCGACCGGCGGCTTCATGGGCACACCTTCCGCGACCGTGTTGACGCTGACGCCGTCGGTTGTCACAATCGGAGCAAAGCAGGTCGTCTTCGACGGGATCGAAGTCGCCCATTCCGGCGGCGCCGGCCTCTACATGGCGTTCGGATCCTCGCATATCACATTGAAGAACAGCCGCATCCACGAGGCCGGCGGCACGCTTGTCGGCTCCGGCTCGGCGGTGGAGTATTACCTCAAATATCAGCACAATAACGACGCTGGCTATTACGGCGTCAGCGACTTCGGTCCCTCCACCAAATCGAGCCGCGCCGATCTCTCGGGCTGCTGCCAGACGCTGCATAACAACTTCATCTTCGGCGCGGGCGAGGTCTCGACCGGCGCAAGCTGCGTTTCTTTCGCCGGGCTGCTCAAATATGATGTGACCCATAACACTATTCACGACTGCACCAGCTTCGGCCTCGCCAACGCCCAAAGCCATGTGGAGCGAGGCGCGCCTTATTTCAGCGGCTTGTACGATCCCTATTCCTATGAGTCGAATATTTCCCACAATGAAATCTATTATTGCGGATATGAGACAAATCTCGACGGCGTCTCGGTTCCAGGTTCGTCGATGGCGAACGACTTCGGCTGTCTCTACAGCAATGGACCGGTCGATGGCGCAGGCGATGGAACGCAGCAGGGTCTCACCATCAGCTACAATAGCGTCCATGACGTGAGTTCAGGCGCCTATCAAACCGTGATCTGGAACGGTCGGGTCAGGCCGCATGGCTACGATGGCGTGCTCGACTACCATGACGGCAATATTTCCTTTGGCCTCACAGTGCATCACAATCTGTTCTACAATCGGGCCACGGTGAATGGATATACGCCCTACGGGAATCGGCTTGCCCAACATACAGGCAATTTGCGCGGCAAGATCTACAATAACATCTTCGCCGGCGTCTTTCCGGAAGGCTACGTCTATGGCGCCGACTATGCGGTCCAGCTTACCGTCCCGCCCTGGAATTTCAGGTGGTTCACCGGCGAGCGCTGGGGCGAACCGAGTTGCGGGCTCGCCGAAAAACAAAGCTGCTATGTCATCAACAACGGCGTGCTCTACGTGCTCAGGGCCGTCTGCGACAAGGCTGCGCCATGCATTGCGGGCGACAGGCCGCCAAGCTGCGCGCCGGGAGAGACATGCTCGGATGGCGCGCTGAACTGGACCGCTTTGCAGACGCTTTATGATCCGGTCCTGACCGCAACGCGGAATATCTTTGCCTGGCAAGTCGTCAATTCGCAAAAAGCGGGCGCGCCGCAAAACGGAAACGAGGTCCCGCCTTCCAGCCAATTCTTCAAATATGATTTCAATCTCTATTATCAGGCGGGCGCGACGCTGGTCGACTATGTGCGCCTCGGTAAGCCGCCGACGAGCTTTGCCGACTGGCGGACCCTCTACGGACAGGACGTCCATTCGATCGTCAACGAGGATCCGAATTTCACCGATCTCGCCAATGGCGATTTCAATTTCCGGACAGAGGGGCGCGGCGCGCCTTGCAAGGGCGGGCGCGGGGGCGTCTCTCCGGCCTGCGCGCTCGGCTTTGAGCCGTGGGACTATAGCGATGTCGGCGCGCGGGAAGGCGACGGGCAGGCCATCGCCGAAGATTCGCGCTCCGGCGCGCCGGCGAAGGCCTCGTCGCGAACCGATCGCCCTTGACTTCGCTTCGGCGCTCCGTAAGAAGAGCGGCGGCGCAGCAGACGCAGCGTAGCGTGCGTCACAGTCAGCGCAAAGCGGGCGCGTAGCTCAGCGGGAGAGCACTCCCTTCACACGGGAGGGGTCACAGGTTCAATCCCTGTCGCGCCCACCATTAAATCAAAGACTTAGACGATCTTTCAAACATTACCCTTGCCGCTGGGTAGCACCTGGGCAGCACGGGATTTAGGGCTCCGGTCGGCGTTCTGTATGATGCCGATGGCCTTCTGAATACCAGCCTGTCTCTCGAATATGAACCTGCAAGTAAGCCAATTTAGCAAATACGAGGGGCGCGGCGCAATTGATTGGGCCGCAAGCTAAGCGATAGATTTCAATTTCTAAGGGAAAATATGATGGCCAATATTCCTACTCCAGAAGAGAACGCGCGACATGTCCTGACAATTTTCAGAGGCCATGGAGTTCGCGCAGGCGAAATGCTAATGCAACAAAATTTTATGCCAAGCAAAGCCTGGTCTGCCGACGATATTGCCCATGGTCTGAAGTTTGCCATAGGCTGCGGCTGGGTTGAATTCAAAAATACGCACTTTTTTCTGACGGAAGCTGGTTTCAAGGAAATCTAGATCGAGCAATTGCTCGGCACCCACACCTCCGTCGCCCTCAAGCGAGAGACCGCTCCGGCGTTTGTCGAGGCGGCCTTCAATCCGCAGCAGGCGACGGATCGCCTCTTAGCCTCCAAGGAAGGGAAAGTTGTAGCTGCCGGCGCCGCCCGTCCGGCTATAGCCGAACAGACTGGACAGGGTGGATGCGCGAAGTGTTTTGCCAGAACTGGTAGCCGGGGCCTTGATGCCAATGCCGCCGAGGCGGCCGGCGAGCGCCTCGTCAAACTCTATTGCAGCGCGACGTCGACCCAGGGTGGGGGGCGTGACCACAGCCGAGGAGAAGACGCTGTGAACAGCGGCGAGGAGAATTGCGCGAGCTCATTCGCGGCGGCCCACTTGATCGGCGCGCGTTTCGGCGACCGCTTCTTCGATCGGGCAACGGATCGGTCTTCGTTGCGGAAAGTAAGAGCGGCAAGATGCCCGCCGCCAGTCGTCGGCTGGCGCGTCGCGCTGTACGAGCGGCCTTCGGCCGGCGAGAAAAGGGCACTCTGTTTACCTACGCTGGCCGCAAATTAAAGGCCGCCGCCTCCCGGCGTGAGTTCAAGGGGGCGGTTGCCCGCCCGAGCTCAGCGGACACTACGCTTCACGAATTGCGCCACTCCCAACGCCATACAATGTCCGCATGGGCATTCCCCTGATAGTGTAGCGCAGGCGCCCGCCCATTACGACGCCCGCATAGCTGAAATACACTATGAACGGAGGCCGGGGTAGGGGCACGGTTTCATAGAGCAGCGCCTTCAATTGCGCTATATACAAGAAGTTAGCGGCAGGCTGGGATGAAGGCCTCAGGCACGCGCCTAACACTTAGAAATAAAGGCCAATATTGATCAGATGTTTTAAATCCTTAACATCTTAATGGCATTACTTTGTGCTGAAGCCTAGAGCTTTGTATAGATCAAAGTCTCTCATCCAGGAGACGCCGACGCTGTTGCAAACATCGGGAACTTTTCGGTTGGCGCGTTGCTTGCTTGGCGCTGAGACCTCCTTGGTGACAACAAAACGACCTTCCCGCGCAAGGCCATACGCTACCAAAAAAGGGTCTTGGCCGACTTTTTCCAGCTCGCTATCAGTCAAGTTCGGGCCGTAGCCCGTTGCAAGGACGTGTTCGACCAAATCCTGATCGACCTCCTCGTCGAGGACAAAATGCTGCTTTACGGAAGTAGCGCAGACCCACTCACGCAAGGGGCCTTTCGAGATCGCAATTTCTTGATGAATTTCGAGCGGCATTTTCACAAGGTTGGCAGCCGCTTGCGCCAACAACCAATCCCAGAATTGAGGAACTTGGTCGATGCCATAATAGTCTTCGTGGGCTCGGATCAACACGTTTGCATCGAGAAGGTGCACTAAATCTTGCTCCCGAAGTCGGGAACCACGGCTCCGCGTCTGCTCTCGAACCGGCGCAGAAGTGGCTCCACCGAACCGGGGTTAACACCAAGGACTTTAGCTGCCTTAGTGTGGCTCAGCTCATTGTTTCTCACTGTCCGCCGCACAAGGTCGACCAGCGCATTGCCCAGCTTAAATTGTTTGACCACATAATATGACGGGCCACCTTCTGTTTCATTAGCCTTGCTCTTGTCTTTTAGCTTAATGGCGTGCCAACGCGCGGCGTAAGTCGCCTGCAGCTCGCGATAGACTGTCGGGGTGATCCAACCAAGCCGATTAAGTCGGTAGGCCACCATGGGTTCGCTAACGCTCCACGACGCGGCAATCCTCTCGATCTCGTGCATGACAGCATTTCTGTCGGCCTTGAAGTCATTCGATTTTTCTGAAGGAAAAGCGCTGTCGGGCAGCAGAAAAGCGCCGGCCACATCGTTACAAAACTGCTCGATTTTGCTTATCGCAGCTCGCGGTTCGCCCACGTAGGGGGTGCCGCTCACGCCAGTCTGTCCAAGCCAAATATGGGCCAGTTCGTGCAGCAGAGTGAACGCGCGTGCCGACTTAGCGTCCTGGTCATTGATGACGACGAAAGGAGCGATCCTGTCCGCTATCGTGAAGCCCCTGAATACAGTCTCGCTGATGGCGGAATGGTGCGATCCTAGATCGCCCACGAGGAGAACAAAGACGCCTATTCGCTCGGCGCGGTTGCGCAGTTCGCGGAAGAAGTCATCAGGCGAGCCGTTTCTCCCATCCTTGCGACCTTCCGAGACGCCAAGGGCTTTGGAAATACTCTCGACGACAGAGGGTACACCATCCCTGATATTTCTGGAGCCGACGAAGGCTAGAGGCTCAACGTCTTCTTCGTCCTCCCGAAGACTTCTAACCATCTCCTGCCGAGCGTGTATATCGCGCAGTAGGGCGTCGAGCATCGCATTTTCACGATTTGAGACGTTCCCCGTCAGTGTACGGAAATCTTCGCCTCTCTCTCCTTTCTGAGGAGGTTGCTTCATATAGAATGTGATGAGAGGGCGACGGTAAACAGCGGCAAATTTGGCGAGCTGGCTCCGCGTTGGAAACTTCGCTCCCGTCTCCAGTTCCTCAAGTTTATCGGCAGCTGAAATCGTCTCGGTCGATGCAATACCAAGCCGCGTGGCTGCATCGTCAAGGGACAGACCTGCCGACTTTCTCGCCCACGCGAGAATGTCCGAATTGATGTTTTCAGCTTTCGCCATCACGGCGCACCCTTGACCAAACCCTACCTATGGCGTTGAGCCCACACGCGGGGCAACCATTTTGTCCCGAGCGCCCTTAAACCTTCTGCCCCTCCTATATGCGTAGCTCGCGACATGGGCCTTCTCTTTCGGCACATTTAGATGAAATGGTAGCGCCTTCTCGGCAGCCACCTTCATCAGCATGATCCGAATGGCGTCGGAAACCGTCAGGCCCATATCGGCCAACACGGCAGCCGCGGCGTCCTTGACATACCCGTCTATCCGAGCCCGCACTACGCTATCTGTCCCCATTGCAAAATCCCTTTCGTAGTTACAATGTAGCTACAAAGGGGAAATATGCCACGCATTTAAGGTCGGCCGCCGAAACTTTTAGGAAGCGGAAGCGCTGCGTCTCTTGAGGCGCAAACATATCTGGGAGCGCGCGGCTTACAACTGCCCGTGTGCCGGCGGCGGGGGTTGAGGCAGTTAAGTCACTCGCGAGCAAATTCTAAATTAATTAAGTCGGTGATGGTTGCATCGCAGGGTTCTTCGTCTAGACTTAATTTATGCATTTCAGTCAATTGGACGCGCAGAGTATTTCATGCCGTCAATGCGAGCGCGGCGTGGCCGCATTGGGAAATTAATTAATAAAATGGAGCAATTTCATGCGCCGTTTTTTCATTTTGTGCCTAACATTATTACCTCTTTTTGGATGTGCGTCTTCGCAGTTAAATTATAATGCGCTAGACATTGCTGCTAACACAGATACTTTGCTAACAAGACAAGTATTATATAATTTATCTAACTTCATCGATAATGAGTTTGCGATCCCTGCTCAGATTGTCGTCTCGTCCGGTGTAGCTTCGACGACTAATACTATATCACCTGGATTAACTGCCCCCCTTACAAGCAGCTTCAACCTCGCTCAGGCTGCCGCACTTGCTGCTACGGGTTTTAGCGGCGGCAATACATGGACTACCACTACGGCTGCCGCTGGCGGTACTCTGAGCGGAACCAATGCTGCAGCGCAAAATTACGGGTTCTCCTTGGTCACAGACCCATTCGTTCTGCACCGTCTCCTCGCGCTCTATCGCTTTGCTGTTGATGGCAACGAAAAGGCTCTGATCGAGGCGTATCCTTTAGTCCAAAAGTCAATTTCTCTATCTCAGAATACGTGCATAAATACTGAATTTAATGCCAAGCTTGGGTGTGCCAAATCAGAAAGAGAGATAACTGGTACAAAAAGCTTCTCTACAGTGGTCCCTGATGAATATTATTTGAAATATCCGGTATGTGTAGTTTGTATCCCAACTAATAAAGGGCATTCTTTCAGGAATCTTGATGGGGTGGTGCTTGAGGTAAACCATTATTTCCAGGGGCGCTGGCTACACTGGCGCAAGCTGGCAGTCGTGAGCGGACGAGACGACAATTACAGCCCCGGAGACGTGTATATTGGACAATCAGGCAGGTACGAGCTTTTTGTCAGTAGGAACGCGCCTCTCGCATATCAGCAATTTGTCCTTGGTGTCCTCGCCGCGACTACAGAGTCCGCAACATCAGCCCGGCGGCGGCGGCTGATGTTGCGGACTCTGTAGT
>NZ_PDZR01000079.1 GCF_002891535.1 Methylocella silvestris
GGCGCGCCGCCAGGTTGTGGGTGTGTAGGCGATGAGACCTTTGGTTTATCTTTATCCTCCCGTCCCTCCCGTTTTCGGGAGGATAGGGAATTATACAACTCATTGATCTAATTAAAGACGGGAGGATAGAGCGGCGCTAGCCGTCAAAACGCTGCCCTTCGCGCTCCAGCTCCTCGCCGCTCCACGCGTGGCCCGATTGATCGACAAAGTCGGTAACGCCTTTGGTAAGCTCGATATCGAGCC
>NZ_PDZR01000080.1 GCF_002891535.1 Methylocella silvestris
TAGGTCCTGTTGACAAATAAGATTCCCAGTCCCGGCTTTCGGTGATTCAACGTTGCTTTCTCAGGGAGGCGGCTTTGATTCGGGACATGATGAGCGACGAGGAGTGGGCGTTCTTCGAGCCGTTTGTGACCACGCGCGGTGCGCACAGCGGCCGGCCGCCTCGGGATCATCGGCTGGTGCTCGACGGCGTGTTCTGGATCGCCCGCACCGGCGCCCAGTGGCGAGATCTG
>NZ_PDZR01000008.1 GCF_002891535.1 Methylocella silvestris
GTCCGCAACATCAGCCGGCGGCGGCGGCGGCGGCGGCGGCGGCGGCGGCGGTGGGGGCGGAGGCAAACCTCTAATTGCCCCACTGACTTCACCCGCGCCGTTGCTTACTCTTCCTATTCAGTAGCCGACTTCGGCTTTTTGAGCGCGTCGATCCAGCAAAACAGTATTGCGTCCCTCAGTATGGGCTTTAGCTCGCATCCTGCCCTGTTCCGGTGCCGGTTCTATATTTGACGTAGGCAAGGTTGCCTTAATGGAAACAGAAATTGCTTGGTAGAAACCGACGTCGGCGCCATTAGTTGGTTGGACCGCATCCTGACGGTTCGCGTTTTGGGCGCTGGCCGAAGGGCTCGCCGAGATTGGCCGCCTCGATCCGGTGATGGCGCGCCTCGTCGCCGAGGGCGCACGGTCGGCGCTGCGCAAGCGCGAGCCGGGTTTTCACGGGCTTGCCTGGATCATCATGGGGCAGCAGCTCTCGGTCGCAAGCGCCGCCGCCATCTGGCGGCGGCTGATCGATCGTTTCGGGACTTTGACGCCCTCGGTGATCGAAGCGGCGAAAGATGAAGAACTGAAAGCTTGCGGCCTGTCAGCGCCAGAAATCTGCATGTTGCGCGCGATTGCTGAGGCGATTACAAGCGGCGCGCTGCCGCTCGACGAACTTGGAGCCGTACCGGCCGACGCGGCCCATGCCGCACTGACGGCGGTGAAAGGGCTTGGCCCCGGGACGGTCGACATCTATCTCGTGTTCTGCCCTGGCCATTCTGACGCCTTTGCCGTGGGCGACCTTGCCTTGCAGGAGGCCGCGCGTCTCGCCTATGCAATGGTGGCGCGGCCGAGCGCTTCGGAACTTGTCGCGCTCGCCGAGCGATGGCGCCCATGGCGCGCCGTCGCCGCCAAGGCGCTCTGGGCGCATTACAAGATCGCGAAGGGCCAGGCCGGCGTGTCGGAGAGCGCCAAGCCTGCGGAGGCGATCGTGTTAAAAAAGAAAGGCCGTGAAACGCTGGAGAAGGGCGACGCAGCGACGATCGGTCGACGCAAAGATTGAAGTGGCGCCTCAATCGCGCGCATGGATGATGGCGAGCTCGTCGTGCCGCCGGCATCAAAACGCGTCGGATACAGTTTTAATTGTTTGATTTGTTGTGCAATGTCGAGATTGATCAAAATTGCGAATTGGGGCGGCGGCCAGCCACGGGCGAGCGTCGTCTTTGTCCATGGTCTCGGCGGTCACGTCTATGACACCTGGCGCAGAAACCCGGACGATGACACGTTTTGGCCGACCTGGCTGGCGCAAGACGTCCGGGGCATAACGGTCTACGCTCTGGTCTATGGGGCACCGCCGTCGAATTGGCTCGGCACCGCGATGCCGTTGCAGGACCGCGCCGTCAATATTCTCGAAGTGCTACTGAGCGAACCGGCTCTGCGGACAGCCCCGATCATCTTCGTCTGTCATAGCCTCGGCGGGCTCCTCATCAAACAGATCATGCTTGATCTGGAGCGCCAGAAAGGACGTCGCCCGGAAGCCAAGGAACTGCTCGAGTGCGTGAGCGAAATCGTCTTTCTGGCGACGCCTCATACTGGGTCGCGCCAAGGGAGCTGGATCGACCGACTGCGGTTTATCGCGTGGCCAACATCAATTGCCCGAACGCTCGTCGCCAATGATCCGACCTTGCGGGCGATCAATGTCGCCTATCGCGGTCTCGCCGATGATCGACGGGACATCCTCAAACACCGCATCTTCTACGAAACGCGTGGCACACCCGCCGGCGTCATTGTCGACGAGGCCAGCGCCGACCCAGGCCTTCCTGGCGATCCGCCCGTACCGGTCGACGCCGATCATATTTTAATCACGAAGCCCTTGGATCGTTTCTCAATCGCCTATGCTCGGACCCGCGACTTCGTCGAAAAAATGCCGCTCCAAACATCGCAAGAAGGGCCGGTGGAACTCCTGCCGCTCCAAGAGATCAAACGCGATCGGCGGCTCAATCTCATTCCTAAGATCCTGAGGATTATCGCGGCGATCGCGTTCGTCGTGCTCGTCATCCTTATCGCCTACAAGGGCGTCCAGGCGTTGATCGCGCCGTCGCCGCCGATTGATCAGCGTGCCATCGAAAGGAAAGTTCAAGAAGCGGATGACGCCAGTGCAGAGCGTCATCGGGAGGTGATGGCGTCACAAGATTTACTCCGTCTCCAAATGGCTCGCGAACAGGGCGTTCCCCCCGAGGTCCTGAAGCCCTTATTTGACAACCTAGGCATGCAGGGACTTACTCGCGACGAGATGCGCGAGAAGGCCTCGGACGCGATCCAGGCCATCCTTGCGCAGGCCAACCAGAAAGCCAAGCCGTCGCAAGTCGGCGCAGACGTCGACAAGACGATCGCCGCCTCAAGGGCGAAGTTGGCCAGCCTCGACACCGCTGGCGCGCAGGCCCTCCTAGATCGACAGATCGCTGAGGAAGAAAAAACCGCGGCTGCGGGGCGCCAAAGGCTCATAAGTCTGCTCGCCGAGAAAGCGGATGTTGCACGGATCGCCTTCGATTATCCCGCCGCCAAGGCGGCGCTTGAGCATCTTGTACGCTTAGACCCCGATCGCGTTTGGAGTTGGATCGATCTTGGCGACATCTGGACGACGACGGGACCGTTAGGCGAAGCCGAGAAAGCTTTTCGTGCTGCTGCCGAGGCGGCGCGTCGAACTAAGGATGAGCACGATCTCGGGGCGTCCTACGATAGGATCGGCAGTGTAAAGCAAGCGCTGGGCGATCTCGCCGGGGCGCTGAAGTCTTATTCCGATAGCCGTGGTATCACAGAGGCGCTGGCGAAGTCCGATCCCGGCAACGCTGGCTGGCGGCGCGAGCTCTCTGTGTCATGCGAGAGGATCGGCGACGTGCAGCAGGCGCAGGGCGATCTCGCTGGGGCGCTGAAGTCTTATTCCGAAAGCCGTGATATCACAGAGGCGCTCGTAAAGTCCGACCCTGGAAATGCCGGCTGGCAGCGCGATCTCTCATTGTCTTACGAGAAGCTCGGCGACGTGCAGATGGCGCGGGGCGATCTGGCCGGGGCGCTGAAGTCCTATTTGGATACCCTCGCCATCGTGGAGGCGCTGACGAAGTCCGACCCCGGCAATGCCGGGTGGGGACGCGATCTGTCTGTATCCCACAGTAGGATCGGCGACGTGCAGCAGGCGCAGGGCGATCTCGCCGGGGCGCTGAAGTCTTATTCCGATAGCCTCGATATCGCAGAGGCGCTGGCGAAGTCCGACCCCAGCAGCTCTGTCCGGAGACGCGACCTTGCCATCAGCTTGGGGAATATCGGCGACGTGCAGCAGGAGCAGGGCGATCTCGTGGCGGCCATGAAATCCTATTCAAACGGTCTTCTCATTTTTGAGGCCTTGGTAAAATCCGATCCCAGCAACGCCGGCTGGCGACGTGATATTTCTGCCTCCTACAACGCGATTGGCTATTTGCAGCAGACGCAGGGCGATCTCGTCGGGGCGCTGAAAAGTTATTCCTACAGCTTGTCAATCACACAGGCGTTGGCAAACTCCGATCCTAGCAACGCTGTCTGGCGCCGCGATCTCATCGCGTCCTACGGCAGGATCGGTGAGGCAATGCAGACGCAGGGCGATCTCACCGGAGCGCTGAGGTCCTATTTAGATACCCTCGCCATCGCGGAAGCGCTGACGAAGTCCGATCCCAGCAACGCGGGCTGGTGGCGTGATCTAGGAGTGGCCCACTTTAAGGTCGGCTCCGTGAAGCAGGGGCAGGGGGATTTGGCTGGGGCGCTGAAATCCTTTAAGGGCAGCGTCGCCACCTTTGAGACGCTAGCGAACTCTACACCAAGCAACGACGGCTGGAGGCGCGACCTGGCGGTCAGCTTGGGAAAACTTGGCAATACATACGGGATTTTGGGCAATAGCGATGAGGCTATCAAGGCTCTCAACCGTGGCAGAGCTATCGTTGCGAGCTTAGTCGGGTTATCGAATAGCGACGCGCGGTGGACCAAGAGTAATCTCGATTGGTTCGATGAGTTGATCCGAGAGCAGGGACAACGGGCACCACGCTAAAGGGCTCTTATCGAGCGCATCGCGGACGTCCCGCCCCACTTTTATTCCACGTCGGCAGCGCATGAGCGGAGGCTAAATGCGCGATCCATTTTTAGCCGCGGTCGACGCGCCGCCCTCTGCGATCCAACCGACGAAATGGACGGAAATCCTTCGGTGAACAGCGCGGCAATTGGGCCAAGCTTAATTCACCGCACACGCGCCTCTCGCGGTGGGGACATATCGGAGGCCGCCGGGCTTCCGATCGCAACTGCGCCGGCCGCCGCAGCTCGCTGTCCCGTTGGCGCGGGCGGCGATGACGGCGCTGAGGAACCGCCCTTTCCCTCACACGAAAGGCAGGTTGTAGCTGCCGGCCGGCTGCGGCGCGTCTTTCGGGTCATAGCCGAACAGTGCGGTTAGCGGGGACGAGTTGCGAAGTTTTTTCCAGCCATCGCTAAGCCCGGCCTTGATACCGACGCCGCCCAGGCCGCTGGCGAGCGATCCGGCCAAATCCCAGCCATCGCCTGCGTGCGTGTCCTGATTGAGCTGCAGGCCCATGACGCCGGTGTCGCCGCGCTTGAAGTCGGCAATCTGTCCGAGTTGCGAAGCGTCGCGGCCCTGCAGCAGCGCGTCGTTTCCGAGCACGTCACCGAAGGCGCGCATCTTGGCCCCGGCCGCTGCCTGTTGGTTCGAGAATTTCTGCGCCGCTCCGCGCGCGGCGCTCTCGGCTGCCTGCGTGTTCGCCGATCCTCCTGGCGCGACATTCGCGGCCGAAGTGGCTACCGGCTGCACGGCCTGCCCGAAATAATCGCCAAGCGACTTCGATTTCGCCGCGGTCTGGCCGGCGAAATCGCCGTAAAGCCCGAGCGAGTGGTCATTGAGTTTAGAGGCCTGCGCGTCGAGCTCTTGCTGCTTTGCCAGATTGGCGGCAAGCGTCCGCGCCGTCGCATCCGCGACCTTGCCGGCGCCGATCGCATTCGCGGCGGCGCCGGCGCCGCCGAGGGCAATTCCTGCAATGGTAATCGGATCGCACATTTTGGCCTCTCCCAAGTCGCGGGCGTTGGATTTGCAAACGCCGACGCCGACATCGCGTCGCCGCTGTTGTCAGTTAATCGTGCGCGGCGCGTCCGCCCCAGCAACCCAAGCGTAATAATCGAAATCCTGGCCGGCCTTGCCGCATTTCCGGATCGTGCTTTCAAAGGAAAGCCCGAGCGTTTCGATCCAATTATGCACCGCGCGATAGCTCGACATGGACGCGCATTCGATCCGATGAACGCCGGCGGCGATCCGCGGCGCAAAGAGCTCGCGCTCGACGTACTTTGTTAGCGGCAGCGCGATCGAGGAAAATTCGTCGGTCGCGAAAAACAGAAGCGACAGCACGTTGGGCCTGAGCTCGATAAGCCCGCAAATGGCGATCGGCTTGCCGTCGAGCCCGACGGCGAAGACATCGTCGCGCGATCCGTAGCGATCGGAGAGCAGGCGCGCCAGGTCCTCGCGCGTGCTCATATGCGACACGGCTTCGAGCTCTTCGAAGTCTCGCGCACGCATTTTCAACGCAATATCATAGACCGCTTGCGGCAGGTCAGTTTCAATTCTCATCGCGCGTATGCCTTGCGTTGTGGAGCGAATAAGTCGGACAGGCCGGAAAGCCCGGAGGGTGCAAGCGCGCTATTTGCGACAGCGCCGTTGGCGACGCCGGCGGCGAGCTGCGGCGCCGTCGGAATGCCGCGGACGCCGCTCGCAGCGCGGTTGCGCAGATAGGCTTGCACGACGGGCGACATGAGTGCGCGCCCGGCGACGGCCGGCCCGATCACGCCGGCGGCCGCTGCGATCGGATGGCCGCTCAGCGCGGCTCCGACGGCGCCGCCGCTCTGAAGCGAATGCATCACCGCTTGCCGCGGAGCGGTGCCAGACTGAGGAAGCGGCGCGAGGACAGTCTCACCGGCGCGCGCCAGCTCGCCCAGATCGCTATTGCCGCGGACGTATCCCGGCTTGGCGTTGCCGGCCGAAGCGGCAGCGCGCAGCTTCGTGGGCGAAAGCACGCCCTGCGCTGTCTGCTCGCCGGCCCCGCCCATGGCCTTTTCAAGCGTTTTCATGTTGCCGTATCGCTGCCTGGCGTCATCCCAGGCGCGAGCGTCCTGCGGTGAGATCGAGCGCCGCATAGCTGCGTCCATGGCGTCGCGCACGGCGCGCAGCGCGTCCGCTGACGGTGGATCGGCGAAGCGCAGACCTTCAGCCTGCTTTGACAAGCTCGAGCGCGTGTTCTGATAGCGCTCGCCATGGACGCCCCACGGCTCGGCAAGCAGATCGCCAATCGTGTTTCCGACGACGGGCCGCTGCTGCGCCGGGATTGCAGCCTGATCGTAAGCCGTGCGCGCGCCCCGCAGATCGCTGCGCAACTGCGCGTCATTGATCATGACGTTACGGCTCGAAAGGTCGTTAAATTCGTCCCTCAGCGCCTGCGCGCCCTGACGCATGGTTTCCGGCGTCGCTAGCTGGCCCTCTACAGGGGCGACGCCCATGCGCCGAAGCCCCGCTTGCGTGAACGCCTCGCGCTGCGCCTCAGTGATGCGGTTCGCGCCGCCTCCTGCGAAAGGCAGATCGCTTATGGCGCTTTCCATCCATTTAAGCGGCTTGCTGCCGGTCGCCTGGCCGGCCGTGAGCGGGATGCCTTCACGCCGCATGACGTCGATCGCCGGCAGGCGCGCGGCCGGCGTGTCGATCGGGCTGACGACGCGGCTCGCGCCCTCGACGAGGCCGGGGCCGACAAGAGCGCCAAGAGCGCCGCCGGCGGCGCGCGCGGCCGGCTCATATTTCGAGCCTTTCGCCATTTGCCCGCCGGCCTCGGAGCCCAACCCCGACGGCACGCCGAAGCGGACGGCGTTTAAGGCCGTCTCAGCGGCGCTGCGCGCCGGCATGAGCGCCGCGCCGGGCAAAGCCGCGCCGACGGAGGCTGCATATTCTCCCGTCTTCGTCTCTGGCTTGTGCAGATAGCTCGTCAGCGCGCCGCGCGCGGCGTCCTGCGCCTGGCCGACAAGGTCATGGCTCTGCCGCGTGCTTTCGCGATCGGCGCGCGCCTGATCGGACAGCGGCGCGCCGACTACGGAGCGAGCAGCGTCTTCGATCTTGTCGGCGCCGTAGTTCAAGCCGTTTTTTATCCCGCGCAGCGCAGTGACGGGCAGCTGCAAGAGCTCAGACGAGCCAAGGCTGACGCCGCTTCCGAATGAGGCGGCGGCGTCTTTCGCTGTGTCGGCCCAGGTCTTTGGCGCGGCCGGGTCCGCGGGCGCGCTCTTGCGCGCCGCGAGCTCTGCGGCGAACGGGTTCGCCGGCGCTGAGACGTCTTTGCCCGTCTCAGTCGCGGCCTTGGGAGCGCCCGCGAGCTCAGCGCGCCGGGCGGCGATCTTGGCTGCGACGGGATCAACAGGCGCCGGCGTGGCGGCCGCGGCTTTGCGCGCTGCGAGCTTCGCGGCGAATGCATTGTCGGTCATCTGCCCTCGCCAATGCTCGTTGACGCCATGAGTATTTGCATAAACGGCGTCGTCATCGCCGGCAGCCCCGCAGCCGACGTCATTGTAGCATCTCGCCAGCAGTCATCGCGCCGAGCTCGTTGTGATAGGCGCGCATTTTTGCCTCGTCCGCGTCGATACGCGCATTCATGGTGATGTGGTCCCGACGGCTCATCTCGTCCCTGACCCTCGCTACGACGTAGCCAGCGCGGGCTTTGTCGAACGCCTCACCTTTCCGGATTGCCTCCTGCAAGGCCAGTTCATGCACGAGGCCCGTTTTGAAGAAATGGAGATCGGCCAACGTCGCATCAAGCATAGAAGCTCTAAGCGTATCGATGACGGCTCCTTTCTCTAAATCTTCTGTGGCCGGCTCGTTGTCGATCAACCCCGCGTGGAAGTTAAAATAAACCATGTATTCGGCGCCTTCTCCGGAAATCCCGCGGAGAGCAAGCAGCGCCTTCAGCGCCTTGGCGCCGTACAGAAAAAGCGGCGCGCGCTCGGGGCAGGCGCGATCCAATGCGCCGCGTGCATCGAGCAGCCGGACAAACAATAACTCAAGATCGGCGCCTCCAATGACCGGCCCACTATAGGCAACGGCAGTGTCGATTGCGACGATTGTTGCATCAAGCGGATTTTTGCTGTGACGGATAGCGCAAAGCGCCTTGTCTATAGCCTCTACTTGAACGTCCATAATTTCCGCCTTTGCCTAACCCGCTCGCGTGGTCAGCGTATAGGTGTTTATTTGGTTTTGTCAAGCGTCGCATGGTATTTTGTGGCCCTGTTGGCGCGGCGATGAAATGCCTCGGCGTGTGGAGCGCGTCGGGTCGGTGCCTGTTGGTCGCATCAACTCGGCGCTTGATCCTGTCGACAGGGCAATCCGGCGTGACGCGTGAAATGCCTGATCGAAAACGGCAATTTCCAGCTCGGGACAATTTTGTTTTCGCGCTCCCCGCTAGAAATCGCCACACGGTCGGACCGTAGGCCAGGGGTGGCATCGGGCTTCGCGGCCGCTTCGGGTGGCGGCGGCCGACGATCCGCCGCCGCCGTGGAAGGCGCCGTGACTTCTGCGCTTCGCTGCGCAGGCCTGCGCGAGGCAAGGGAACATTCGCGTCGGCTGGGTGAAGATGCGGCAGCGGAGCGCCATAGGCGCTCACGCTTATGCGGCGATGCGGCGGGCATCGAGCCGCGGCTAAAGGCCTAGCTAGGCGCGCCGCCGGCGATCGATCCGGGCGAACTGCCGGCGAAAGGCTTGGAGCGGCCGCTTGTCTTCGTTCTCGTAACCAGGGTTGTTGGGATCGTTCATAGCCGCAAGATGCTCTGCGTCCAAGCGCTCATGCTCGGCGCATCCGGCAGCGGCGCCGTCGACGCCGAACTCGGCGACGAACGATGCTTCGTATGCCTTTCGGGCGAGCCGGGACATGTGTGGATCATCGCGCGCCAAGTGTTCGCATAGGCCCTGAAAGATTTGCCTTGTGCAGAACCGTTCGTAAGAACTCGCCGCGTATTCGGCGCTCCGCGTAAAGTTCATTTCGACCCAATAGTTCCGCGCATTAAACTCTTTCCACATGGTAACTACCTCCCGGCGTCAACAACGCAACGATGCGCGGTGATCTTCGCGGTGTCAATGCCAACAAATTAAAAAAAGGCTTAAGTTACAATATGTTGGCCGACTGTTGGCCTACAAATAGTGGCGGCAAATGCCATCGGGAACGCGCATACTGTTGTTTAAATTCAATCTGCGGCCAGGATGCCAACCGACAATTTTGGACTGCTTTAACTCAGAAAATAATTCGTGGATGCTCGCGAACGGGCCGCTGGCCGCAAGGATGCCTTGACACGATTGGAACGGTGGGGCTTTCCGCGCGGCAGCCGGAAGCTTTATGCGCCGCGATACCGTCCAATTTGGGTACACCCCTACGAAACATCGCCGTGATACATATTTCGCGTCTTAATAGGGTTGACTTTGATTTTATAAGACAGCATAAAGGAAGGGTCTAAAGGCTATCGAGACAGTTGAGGATGACATGGCCACTTATGGATATGCGCGGGTTTCGACGACAGACCAAGACCTCGCCTTGCAGAAGAAAGCTCTCAAGGCCGCCGGTTGCACGATCATTCGGGCGGAGAAGATGACAGGAACGAAGCTCGTCGGCCGCACAGAGCTGCGCACGCTGCTCGACTTCATTCGCGCTGGCGACATTCTCATGGTCACGCGCATCGATCGACTGGCGCGCTCGATAGGCGATCTGGCGGGGATCGTGCGCGAGCTCGAAAGCAAGGGCGCGGCGCTCAAAGCGACGGAACAGCCGATCGACACAAGCACAGCGGCCGGCAAGGCGTTTCTCGGCATGCTCGGCGTGTTTGCTGAATTCGAAACCAACATCCGCAAGGAGCGCCAGCTCGAGGGGATCGCCAAAGCGAAGGCTGAGGGCGTTTATAAGGGCCGCAAGCCGTCGATCGACGTGGCGGCTGTGCGACGGCTGCGCGACGTCGACGGGCTTGGCCCGACAGAGATTGCCGAGCGGCTCGGCATCGGCCGCGCGAGTGTCTATCGGGTCTTGGGGGCAGCTGCGGCGGCTGGCTGAAGCTGCATGCGCGACATCGCCGAATGTTTCTGCTCCGCGATCTCCGCGAGGAATTTACGTCGCTCGAGCTCGGCGGCAAAAGAATTTTGCGAAGGATCACTGACCTGCGACGCGGCGAATGACTTTTCATAGTCGCGTTCGATCAAATCAAGCATCTTGTATTCACGAACCGGGCGGGCCGCGTGATATTCGGCGTAACGCCTATCGACCTCGGCCGCTTTGGCCTCTGCCGCCTGCCTCGCTTCGAAAGCCGCGTCGAGCGGCGTGATCTGCTCATCGCCCGGCCGCACGGCGTTGAGAATGGCGACGAGCGCGTAATAGCAGGGTGCGCACGCGGCCACCTGAGCTTCCTGGCGTTCTAGGGTCATCGTGCTCCCTATGGCGCCTGCGATGGAGCCTGGAAGTTCTTCCACGCCCGTCACTATGCGCGCTATGGCGCCTGGAAGCTCTTTCGCGCCCTGGTAAATGCCGGCGACGATCAGGACCGGTAAGAGAACCACGGCGCCCAAAAACGTCAGCAACGCAAGGGCCTGTATAGTTCGCTCGAATGCTATCTTTGGAATTGCGAGCATCTGATTTCCTTCGGTTCACAGCGGCGGCGGCGCGTTTTGGCCGCTAACGAGCGCGCCGGGAAACGCCGCAATGGTCATCCGCAGTCACTCGAAAACGTCTGGCGCAGTGTCGCTCGATTTGCGCCGTTTGGCTTTCGGGGCGCTGGAGCCAACCGCCCTTTCCCCACGGCGAATGATTTGATCAAGCTCGGCGTGTGTCATCTCGGACAACGGCTTATCGTCGGCTGCGTTTTCCACCTTATCAAACAAGCCGGCGGCGCGGAAGATCGACGTCGCTGCGGTCGCGCGTGCCGGCGCTGGCGCTTTGGGATCATTGCAAACCGAAAGCAACGTCGCATAGGCGACTTCGACCCCTTCTCGGCGGATCAGCTTTTTAAGGTCGGCAAATGCTTCTGTCGCCGAAATGCTGGATTGTTTCTTCGTCATGGAAAAAGTTCTCTCAGAGTTTCGGGTGAAAGCGAGATAAGGCCTGGATCGCCAGCGGCAGCCGCTGGCTGGCTTTCGGCGCCGCGGGCAGCTTGGGCGTGGTTTCTGGCTTCGAAAGCGGCCTCCGTCGCCAGGACGATCTCTCTGAAGGCTTTGGCGTCGGCCCGCTGTTTGCGAATGCCGGCGCGGCGCTTCGCCGGGCCGGGGTTCATCACGCGCT
Organism: Methylocella silvestris; assembly: GCF_002891535.1. Taxonomy (GTDB): domain Bacteria; phylum Pseudomonadota; class Alphaproteobacteria; order Rhizobiales; family Beijerinckiaceae; genus Methylocapsa; species Methylocapsa silvestris_A. Next base: position 11,340 of record NZ_PDZR01000008.1, read on the forward strand.
TGGCGAACTGGTTGTCATATGCGGCTCGTTGCTCCGGCGTCATGTCCGCCAGTTTTGCTGCGCGAGCGGCGGCGCGCTTTTTTTGGCGTTGGGCGACCGACCGTTCTTTCCGCGCCAGGGCGTCGGCGCCTGCGTCTGCGGTCGGGAGCTGGAGTTTGTGCCAGTGCTTGCCCTTGGGCGTCTTGCCGCCGTGATAGCGGCAACGGCCGTTCGAATAGAGGATCAATTGTTGGCAAGGCTCGCCGTCGCGCTTGCGACGGGCGCCGCAGCGCGGTCCGGCGAGGCGCTCGGCGTTGATCCGCTTCATGAGATCGGAACATCGCTTTCGCCATGCCAGAGAGCGGCTGTGTGCGAGGAGGTTTTTAGCTCTACGGGAATAATCCATGCGCGCCTGCCGCTGCTATTTTAGATCAAAGGACGGGTGAGCTTAATTTCGGTCCATCCGCACCGGCCTGCTGGCCCAGACGCCGCCGCGGACATACTGTTTGAGCGCCGGCTTGTTTTGGCTTCCACCCGATGGCTTGCAAGGTTTCAAGATGATTTATAATTTTAGCTTGGCCCATCAAAAAACGATCCTCGGCGCGGTTGGTGCAAGTTGCGCGCCCTTAAGGTTGCGCACCATGCACCAAATAGGCCCTTTGGTGCGTAGTGGTGCATTTCTGGTGCATTTCGCAAAAAGCGGCTATACATCTGTTTTATAGAGTATTTTTTAATCCGTGGTGCACCCGTTGGTGCAGTTTTGGCGCAGCTTTTGTTTGGTGTAGGCCGGTGTACCAAATCCTCAGTCTCGGGCGACATACCTTGTATGTCATTCGCTATTTTGATCATCGCTTATAACGTCGCTATTAGTCGCAATAATAGACTTTACGCACGCTAAACCTGCCGGCGTTAAAGACCTGGCCCGACAGTTTGTCGGTTCGCGAATGAGACGCTCAGCGCTTAAAGTCTCGAGCGCCGCCGCCACCGCTCGCCGGTCCATGCCCAGCTCGGCCGCTAGCATGCGCTGCGTTTGGCTAGGGTTCTCGTTCAACGCCAAAAGCACGCGCTCTCTCCGATCGTTTTCTTGCCCTCTGCGTGGCTTCACCTTGTGAGAAGAAACTTCCACGGGCTCGACGAGGCACGTTGTCACTTTATCGCTGTCCTCATCCATTCCTACGGTGATCGTCTTTAGGCGGAACCCGAAGACGGCTCCGGCCTCACCGTCGCGCAGCTTCGTGATTTTCATGGTGTGCACGCCGTCCTGGCCGGTCGCGCGCGTAACCTCCATTTCGAGATCAATAGCGCCGAGCAATGATGAGTGCCCGCGAGAGCCTTTGCCCGCATCTTTGCCGCTGTGGTGCACGATTAGCGCAAAGCAATTCAGCGTTGTTCTTATTCGCTCGCACGCGTCAATAAATTTGCCCATATCGACGCCTGAATTTTCGTCGGCGCCCTTAATGGCTTTTGCAAGCGTGTCGATCGCCACAAGCACAACCTCCCCTTGCTGATCTTTTATATCCTGGCAAATCTTCGCCACGTCGCTTGACGTCGCGTTCGAAAGATCAGGGGTGTATGGGTACAGCGCGAAGTTGCCCGGATCGCCGTGCTTGTCGCGCCATGCGGCGACACGGTTTTGGGTAAGGCTCCCGCCCTCGCAGGCGATGTAAGCGACGCCGCCGGTTTTGACGCGATGATCTCGCCAAGACAATTTCGCCGGGGCTGAGACATGCAAAGCCAAGTCCATCGCAGAGAACGTCTTGCCGCTGCCGGGCGCGCCGTACTGAACCCCTAAGCCGACACGCGGCAGGATTTTCTTGATGGTCCAGTTGCCGTTTATGACGGGAGCCGCGTCTTTGCCCAGGACCGCCCGAAATTTTATCGCGCCGGTCGGTCCTGCCGGGACGACCTTGGTTTTGACGTCAAATCCTTCCAGAGCCCCCCGAAGCACGTCGCGGTCGGCGCCGGTCGTCAAACTAAGGCTCTTTATCGCGGCGTCTTTGTCCTCATCAATCTCGTCGAAATAGACCGAGACGCGGTCGAAGTCTTTTGGCGCGTGTAACTCTGCTTGCTCATAAAGCCAGCTTGCGCCGCGGCGAAACGGTGGAACGCAGCGCGCCAAGTTTGCAATGACGTCGTCTGGATCGGCCGGCTCGCCGTCGTATTTGTCAGACCATTCGATAGCCAAGGCCTCTGCGGCTCCCGGATCGTCCGGCAGCGCCGCCTTGATCGAATAGAGCACGTCAAGCCAGGCTTCGCGCGTCGGATAGAGCGCTTCGGTGTTCGGCAGGCTGCGCACGGCGCGCGCGACGGCTTCCGCCGGCCCGGTGAACTTCGTTTGATCGCCGCCCGAGCCTGATCCTGCCGACAGCTTTCGCCCCCGGAACTCTGCATTCGGCATGATGTGCGAGAGCTCAAGAAAAAACGCCTCGACTTGCTCGGGCGTTACCTCTGTCAGCTCTTTGAACGGCGGTATCCCTTCCGGCCAGCTGTAAGGTTTTCCCGTCTTCGGGTGCGTCGCGCGCATGACGATCTGGCGCCGGTCTGTGCTGAGCTCTACAAGCTCGCGCTTCCCGTCAAGGCCATCGAACTTGACCTTTAGGAACGGGACAGGCAGCGAGCATCTATAGAGGAAAAGCGCTTTTGGCGCGCGGCCGACGCGCGGCCGCGCCGGCCCGAGCATCTTGCGCATGAGCTCGGACGCGCGCGCTGATAGGCCATGATCAAGCGTGTCGATGTCGACTGCGATCACGCCGGAGACAAGCCCCGTCATGAGGCCGACGCCGGCGCCCCATGCCGCCCATTCGAAAAGATCAGCGTCCGTCGTGCTATGTGTTTGCCAGCCGTGAAAACCGCTCCACGCCCCGTCTGCGTTACGCTTGCCTGGTATCTTGCCGATGAGCTCGGGCCTGATTTTCGAGCCCGCGCTCATCCTCGCGTCGTGCGGGATAATCGGCCGAAGCGCGCGATATCCGCGATCCCATAGCTCTGTGAAGCGATTGGACGAAGGCGAGCCGTGCTGCGGCGGGGCCGCCGGCGCCGCTGGTTCGTCGGCAGACGACTTGTCTTCGCCAACGCTTGGCGGTATAGAGTGATGATCCATTACTAAATCGCCTTTCGGAAAATCCCTGCATCAGTCGCGCGCTGCAGGGATTTTTCTTGTCTGCTCTTTGGTTGTGTCGGCAGCGCACAACAAGCGCGCTGCGTTCGTTCTTTCCCCGCCGGCGTCGATCAGCGCCAGTCGTCGCGGCGTTCCATCATTGGCGACGTCGCGGCGGAAGCGCCCTGACGGCTGTTCGGCTGGACGCCTTGCGCGCTCGACGCAGAAACCTTCCGTTCTTTTCGCTCAGGGCCGGTCAGCGCCAGGAGCGCCAGCTCGAGGTCTTGCTCGGCTTCCTCGATCGCAAGGCACGAAAGCAGCACGCCGAGTGCACGCCTGGCCCACTTGCTTCTCGGCCGCTCGCTTGGCTCGACGTCATCCTCGGCAACAGCCATCAACAGGCCTTCAAAGATATCGACAGCCTCGGCAGCGCCGGCGTCAGCAAATGGCAGCGTGAAGCGCCATGCGACGGCCTCAACGCGAGCGCGGGCGCCGAGGCGCTCAGGCGTGTCGCAACAGGCGACGAGCAGCGCGAATGTCCGCAAGACGATGCCCCGGCCGAAAGCAGCCTCGAATTGTGCTGGCGCGTTGGATTGGCTTAGGCGCTTGATCGTCGCTTGCAGCAAGCCCGTGGCCTGCGTGCGAAGGCAGTTCATTTCGGCTGCGTCTTGCCCGAGAGCCACTCGCGCACGTCGCCGGCGCGATAGCGCGGCCATCCTTCGATCCGCGTTACTTTCGGCCCTTGCCCCTGCGCCTCTCGGCGCCACACTTTCAGGGTGATAATTGCGAACCCTGACAGCGCGGAAACCTGCGCGTCGTTAAGCAACGCAGAGGCCGGCAATGTGTCGATATCAGGAAGGGGCTTTTTCGCGTGCATTCGCGGCCTGCGCGGGGGCGCCTCGGCCAAACTTGAAGCGGGCATGGTAGTGTCCCTGATGATTAAGCGCCGAGGCGCCCGGTTAGTCAGATCGCGGAAACAGGGACAACAGGGACACAGGGATCATTGCGACTGATAATCATCAATACCCGCGGCTATACTTGAAGTCAAGAATAAAAATAGTTTCTTCAGGGAAATGGCGAGTAAATGTATGTCTGTTGTATGTCTTAATCTTGTGACATGGTTGAGTGCAAGTGGATGATCTATCTGCCATACGTCGAATTTGCACTCATGGAATGTGAGTTTTTCACGGTCTCGTGATCGCGCCGACGTGATCCGCCCATAGCTCAAAAGCCGTTCGTAAAGCGGCAAGGCCGGCGTCCCGGTTGTAGCGCGCCTCGAGCCCGGATCGCGCATGGCCGAGCGCCAGCTCGGCAAGATCGGCTTCCACGCTCAACCGTGAGAGGCCCGTGCGGAATGTCCGGCGCAGATCGTGAAGCTTGAAGTCCACGCCAGAGGATTTCGAAAGGGCGCCCATCAGATCGGACCAGCCCGACATAGCCCCGCCGCTTCGGGCAGAAGCGAAGACAAGATCGGAACCGGCGCTAAGCGGGCATGCGTCCATCAAATCGGCGAGCGCCGGCGCGATCGGCACGGCATGGCCGCGGCCCTGTTTCACAAACGCAGCCGGCAGATTGATAACTCCCCCCTCCCGGTCGACCATTGACCACGTCAGCCCGGCGGCCTCGCCCCGCCGACAGCCGGTCAGGATCAAGAAACGGAGTAGACGCCCGAACGCTGTGCTGAGGCTCGCTGCTTGCCAAATCTTGGCGAGCTCGACGTCTGAAAGCGCCCGGCCGTGCTCCTGCTTCGAAATTCTGTCGGCTCGCGTCGCTCGCTCTTTGCGATAGCCGAGCAAAGGATTTGTCTGGAGCGCCTTGCTTTTGACGCACCAGGTGAAGAAAGCACGGGCCCTCGATCGGAAATCTTCGGCGGCCCCGGCCATGCCGCCTGTTTGAAGGGCTTCGATAATCGTCCACAGATCGGCGCCGGACACCGCCTTTACGTCTCGCGCCTTGAAGGGCGCCAGGCGGTTCCGGAGGCCGCCTATAACGGTCACTCGGTTGACATAGCCACGGCGGCCGAGATCGGCGTCGTAGCGGTCTAGGAGCGCCTCAACGCTCGACGCTTCCTTCCGCTTGAGCTCGACGCGTTCGGCCGCGGGGTCTTCGCCGGCCGCGACGCGTCCCGCCATCTCGCGCGCCAGCCTCCGGGCGTCGAGGGTCTTGACGCTAGGGAATGTGGAAAGCTTGAGCTTTTTCATGTTGGCGGCCCGGCCGGCGCCGGCCGGGCGGAAAGCCATGATCCAGGTTTTCGATCCCGGCCGCAGCCGAAGGCCGAAGCCGGTTACGTCGGTATCCCAATAGATCGTCTCTCCCGAGCCTTCGTCGAGCTGCGCATCCGCGGCAAAGGCATCAGTGAGCTTTCTTTTCGGCATTGGGCGCTCCCGCTCGCGCGTACGCAGCTTGGCGCCGTGCTACCCACGGGCCTTGGGTAGCACCTGGGTAGCACGGTTTGAAAATACGCGTTCAGCCGAAGCTATACGCTAATATTCCAGAAAAGCCATATAAATCAACAACAACGCGAACATGAAATATAGCGAGAAAGCCGAAGTTAACCCCGCCAAACCGGCGTTTCTTTCCTTTCACACGGGAGGGGTCACAGGTTCAATCCCTGTCGCGCCCACCATTAAATCAAAGACTTAGATGATATTAGCCTGACCCTATCAGGCACATTTTGGCGAACACTCGCAGAACATGGCGTGCGCAGACGTGGAAAATCCGTGGAGTTTGTGCGCGGTCCGTTCACCTTCGATCTTTCAAATCCGTGGTCACGACGTGATGCTCGACCGGCCCGCAGCGCTCGCCGAAGCGCTGTTCTCCACGGCGGCGTCCATGTCACCCTCCGGCGGGAGCCGCGAGTTTTGCATCGGAGGGCGCCGGGTCCGTCGACGGTTCTGGCCCGTTTTGCCCGATCGCGTCGCCGTCACGCTCTATCGAACAGAATTCCTTTGAGCATCCGGAGGATATGCGCCCTCGTCCAAATGTCCGCGACGGCGAAGCTGGGGCGCGCCTGCATGGCGCGCCAATAGCGCTCAAGCGCCGGCCGCCCCGATATTTCGGCGCCAAGGCCGACGAACGCGACGCGCGCGAGGAACACAGTGAGGATCGTATCGGCGACGCCATAAGCCGGTGGCGTCAGCGTCGCGCGGCCGTCGCTGAGGGCGCGCTCCATCCGCTCCAGAATGTCGATCGCCTGGGCGCGGCGGCGCTCCGCAAGTGGCCCAGCCGCGGCGGGATCGAAGATGCGGAGCCGCTTGGCGAAGACCTCGGCGCGCGCGCGATAAACCGCTGCAAGATCGGGAGTCTCCGCGGCGTGCTTGAGCAGGTGGCGGTGGACCCTTGCCAGCACTTTTGGGACCATGATGCGCGCCAGCCGGCTACGGGCGAGAAACAACCCGAAGGTCAGCTCTTCGATTGGAAGGGCGTAATGGAGATCGAGCCAGGCTTTGGCCTCCGCGCCCACCGTCGCCTCGTTGACGCCAAAAGCATATTCGGCGATGTCGCGACTCTGATCGAGAACGCGGTCCGCCAGCACAAGGGTCGGCACGGTCATGTTTGGATTGAGCCGGACATAGTCCGGTTGTTCCTGGCTGAGCCTGAAATGGATGTCGACGAAGACGCGTTCATAGGGGACGCCGCCTTCGGCGAGCGCGAGGCGCGCGATCATAGAATAATAGGAGGGCGGCGCATGATAAAGGCGCGGCTTCGCGCCGCCGGTTTCGCTGGCCTCCGACATGGCGGTTCCTCAGTGAAAGGGAGAAAAACTGATAGTCCGTGCGAAGAAAAAACGCTAGCGCGCGGCCAGCATTCCGCGGCTTCTGTTCAGCCGTCGTTGAAACCGGTCGTCGGAGCCCATCGTCGCTCTGCGCCCCTGCAGCCTTCCTCTCCTTGCATCCGGCTCGGCGGCCGGTCAGGGCTCACGATCGATGATCAGGAAACTCGGCCCCCGATGCGCGAGCGCGCGGCCGAGAACCTCGTCGATCGTCCGAAGATTTTCGATCTTTTCGGTGCGTGCGCCGAAGCCCTCGGCGATACGTCGCATATCCAGATCCGGATTATTGAAATCCATCCCGACGAACTGCGTGGTCTCGATCGTCGTCCCCATCGCGTTACACCACAAATCCTTCAGCAACCTATATTCGTGGTTCACGAAGCAGACGAAAATAGACGGGATGGCGTATTTGGCCGCTGTCCAAAGCGCGTGGATCGAAAAAAGGCTCCCGCCGTCGCCGACGAAGCAGACGGCGTGCTTTCCTGTCGCAAGTCCAATCCCGACGCCAAGCGGCATCGCCCAGCCCAACCCTCCGCCGCGGGGCGAAAAATGAACGTTGCGAAAACCCAGGCGAACTGCCATGTCCTGCACAATCGGATCCTCGGAAGAGCCCTCGGTGATGACATGCGTCGCCAGATCGAGATGACGCAGTAATCCCAGTATCAAAGCGTCGCTCGGGCGCTGGCCGGACGATGGATATTTGGCTTCCAAAGCCGCAACATCGGCGGTCCGCTCGCCGGGCGGCGCGGCTGGAGCTCCGATGTCCGCCGCCAATGCCTCCAATGTCGCTTTTATGTCGCCGAGAACTGCGAGGTCACAGGGATAATCGAAACCCAGCTGACTGGCCGCGGGCGCGATCTGAATCACTTGTAATTCGTTCGGTATTGCGGAGAGGCCATCATATGTGAAGGTGTCAACCTTCTCGCCGATCAACAGCATCGTGTGATAGCGGCTGAGCGTCGTGTTGATTTCCTTGGTGGTCGGCGGAAGCTGGCCGCGGAAGTTCGGATGCAGGGGATCGACGGCGCCCTGCACATGGAATGGCGCGGCGTAGATGTCGGCGGCGAGCGCCGTCGCAATGCGGCTTACAGAGTCGACGCCATGCGCGGCGCCGACCGCATAGTCGACGACGATGACGAGCTTGCCTGGCGGAACAGCCTGCAAGGCGCGCGAGACCTCGCCGATTTCGCGCGGCGCCATATCGTCAATGATGCGCGTCTTCTTGAATGTCGTGTTTTCGGTTTGCTCCAGCATGAAATCCATGGGAATCGACAGGAAGACCGGCCCTTTCGGCTGAAGCCTTGCCTGCAAATAGCAACGCTGCAGCGCCACCGCCAGATCGTCGGTGCGGATCACCTCATACGCATATTTGGTGGCGGTCTCGGCAAGCTTTGTGTTCGGCGCGCCAAGGACCGGATTGTGAATGAGGAAGTGCGAATCCTGCTGCCCGTTGATCACGAGCAGCGGTACACCGGACATCAATGCATTGCGCATATTGAACATGCCGTTGGCCAGACCTGGATAGGTGTGCAGGCTGACGATCGACGGCTTGCCGGTGATCAGCGCGTAGCCGGCGGCAATGCCGACCGCGCTCGATTCGTGCAATGACAGGATGTATGTAGCTTTCGACGCCGCTACGGCCGCGAGGAATGTCGTCTCCGTTGTCCCCGGATTGCCGAATACGAATGGAATTTCGTACGTCCCAAGGAAGTCCTGAATGAGTTCGCCGCCCGTCCGACCTGTCATGACCCGCTCCATATGACATTCATAACGTAGATTGGGATGCTATGCTTCCAATAGACCGGCCGCGGTTTGGGAGCATCAGGCATTCATCAATCGTCGTAGCCGCCTTCTGACGGATCGGCCAGTGCGCGTTTTGCGGACCGCAGCCGATCCCCGGATTGAACGCCTTGGCGGGATTTCGCTATCGGCATGATCTATCTCGACTGTCGGTCGCTGGCTTATCGAAGGTTCTCGAACGCGATCATCTCGGTGCGACAAGCTTCGCTGAAATCCTTGAGCGGGTCTGCGTCGCCTTTGGAGACCATCGCTTTCAGGTCGGCAAAACTCATATTGGGCGCCATGTAGGCGTCTCCGATAAACCGCACGAGTTTTTCAGCCTTTGCGACCACTTCGGGACTGGATATCAGACGCATTCGCCCAATCTGGGCATAGACATTCACGAATTGTCCAAGGGTCTGGCACTCATGTTCCAGGGCGTCGACCAGCAGGCGCGAGATCTCGGCTATGAACTCAGTATAAAGGGCCTCGCGTCGAACTACTTCACGAACCCGCCTTTCACTGACTAGTCGCCCATGCTGCGTAAACCAAGTCGTCGCGATCGCCGTCAGGCCGCCAATAAGCGAGCCGGCAAGGGCGGACAGGGCCGAAATCAGAGCCGGATCCATTTTCCTGCCTTTCCGTGACTTGAAGAGCGATGGTCTTGACCTTAAGCGTCGTGATCGAAACGGCCCTGGATCAGATGGCAGCAAGCATCGCACTTGTCCGATTCGGGGGAAAGTTCTCAACTCACGAATGCTAGCGATGAATCGCTGTCCGTGATTGCTTCGCGATCAGTTTACGGCGGCTTGCGAAGAATGTTCCCGCCACCCTCCGCCAAGGGCTTTGTATAAGGTCACGCTATTCTGCATCGCAGCTAACTTTAGACTAATCAGCGTGAGCTGTGCGCTGAACAATGCGTTTTGCGCTATCAAGACGTTTAGATAGGTATCGGCTCCAGCGCGAAACCGCATGTCGGATAAGTGATAGTAGAGCGCGTTCGCATCGACGAGGGCCTGCTCGGCGGCAACCTGTTTCACGTAGGCGCCGCGCGCGGCCAACGCATCCGCGACATCCCGGAAAGCGGATTGAATGGCTTTTTCGTAATTCGCGACTTCGGTTCGCTCTTCGATCTTCGCAATATCCAGATTTGCGAGATTTTGGCCTGCATCGAAGATAGGCACGCTGATATTGGGCTCAAACAGCCACGCGCCATGGGCCTTGCTGAAGAGGCGGCCGACGCTGCTGCTGGCCGTTCCATTATTCGCCGTGAGCGTGATGCTGGGGAAGAAAGCCGCTCTTGCAGCTCCGATGTTGGCGTTGGCGCCAAGCAGAGTGTGTTCGGCGGCGACAATATCAGGCCGGCGCTCAAGCAGATTTGCCGGCAAACCTGCCGGAAGTTGCGGAAATCTGGACTGCGAACTGAGCCCGCCGGCGGCGTTCATCCGCTTGACGAGCAGGTCCGGCAAAGGCGCGCCGACCAGCAATACAAGCTGATCCATATCCTGCGCGACCTGCCTCGTATATTGAGCGACGCTCGCTTCCGCTGTGTGCAAGGTCGTCTCGGCCTGGGCAACGTTGAGCGCATTGTCACTACCTTGCGAGGCCTTCAGCTTGGTTAAACGTAGGGAATCGCCTTGCGCCTTGACCGTATTCTGCGAAACGGCGAGCGCGTCCCTGTCAGCAAGCCAGGTGAGATAGGCTGAGGCGACCTGGGCGATGAGCGAAATTTGCGTGCTGAGGCGGGTGGCGGCGTCGCTCAGATAGGTTTCCTGCGCCTGTTGCGCCTGACTGCGGATACGTCCGAAGAGGTCGAGCTCCCAATTTACGGCCCCGAGCCCCACGCTATATTCGCGCATGGTCGTCGCGGAGGTAGACCCGTATACATCGCCGGGCGTGCGGGACCATTGCAGGCCAGAAGTGGCGTCAATCGTCGGAAACAGGCTGGCGCGGTCGGAGCGGTACTGCGCCTGAGCCTGAGCGACATTGAGTACGGCGACCCGCAGATCCCGGTTATTTGCTAGGCTGAGCGCGATCAATTCGCGCATCACGGGATCGATGAAGAAATCCCGCCAGCCGACGTCGGCGGCGGGAATCATATCGGCCGGCTTTACGCCAGCCGCGACAGAGCCGCCCGGCCAATTGGCGGCGACCGGCAACGCGGGACGCTGATAGTCGGGAACAAGGCTGCAACCACCCATGCTGATTGCGAGCGTTATGATCGTCAAGGGAAGTGGGCGCATGTCAGGCCTCCTGCCGGGCGTCAGGAGCGACATGATCGGTTGCTTCGCGTGATCTCCGCGGTGCCACCCGAAACAGCCGCAGCACGACCACGAAAAAGACGGGCACGAAGAAGATGGCGAGAAAGGTTGCGCTCAACATCCCGCCGACGACCGCTGTGCCGATGGCGACACGGCTGCCGGCGCCGGCGCCGGACGCGATGGCAAGCGGAAACGTGCCGAACATAAAGGCGATGGAGGTCATCAGGATCGGCCGCAGCCGCTCCTGCGCAGCTTTAATGGCCGACTCCGCGAGGGACATGCCGCTGTCGAAGAACGCCTTGGCGAATTCCACGATCAGAATGGCGTTCTTGACAGCCAAACCGACGGTGGTGAGTAATCCAACCTGAAAATATACGTCATTGTCGAGGCCGCGAGTCAGCGTGGCGATAATTGCTCCGACAACGCCTAAAGGCACGACCAGCAATACGGCGAGCGGAATCGGCCAGCTCTCATAGAGAGCAGCCAGACACAGCAAAATCACGATCAGGGATATGGCGTAAAGAGGCCCGGTCTGCGAGCCGGACTTTTGCTGCTCGTAGGACAGCCCGGTCCATTCATATCCGACGCCCTGTGGAAGTTTGGCGAGCAGGCCTTCCATCGTGGCCATGGCGGCGCCGGTGCTTGAACCTGGAGCGGGAGCGCCAAGAATCTCGAATGAGGTCAGGCCATTGTAGCCTTCGACTTTCTGCGGGCCCGATGACCAGGAGCCGCCGAGGAAGGAATCGAACGGCACCATGTTGCCGGCTGTATTGCGCACATACCATTGAGACAGATCCGAGGGCAGCATGCGTGAGCTGGCGTCGCCTTGAATATAGACCTGTTTGACGCGTCCGCCGCGCATGAACTGATTGACGAATGCCGAGCCCAGGGCGCCCTGGATCGTTGTATTGAGATTTGATACGGAAACGCCAAGCGCGTTCGCTTTCTCGCGGTCGATATCGAGACGATATTGCGGAGCGTCATCCAAACCGTTAGGGCGCACCGCCATGAGGCCGGGGGACTGCGCCGCCATGCCAAGAAGCTGGTTGCGCGCGGCAAGCAACTTCTCGTGCCCGAGTTGCCCGCGATCCTCGAGTTCCAGATCGAAGCCGGTGGCATTGCCCAGTTCCATCACGGCCGGAGGCTGAAACGCAAAGATCTGCGCGTCGCGATCGCCGCCGAAATGCTGCATGATGCGACCTGCGACCGCAGCTCCCGATTGGGATGCGTTCGGCCGTTCCGACCAATCTTTCAATTTGACGACAAAAAATCCCGCATTTTGCGCCTGGCCGGAGAAGTTAAACCCGTTGACCGAGAGAACCGATTCGGCGCTGTCTTTTTCCTGGGTCAACAGATAATCGGTCACGCGCCGGGTCACGGCCTGAGTCTGCTCGGCCGTCGAGCCGGGCGGCAGTGTGACTTGTCCAAACAAAAGCGCCTGGTCTTCGTCCGGCAAAAACCCGGTCGGCATACGCGCGAACAGGAAGACGACCGATCCCGCCACCAGAACGAGGCCAAGCATCGACCAGCGCGATCGCGCGATCATTCGTCCGACGCCGCCGCAATAGCGCCGATTCGTCCAGGCGAAGCCTCGGTTGAACAAGCCGAACAGGCCTTTCTGGCTGCTTTCTGCGCCATGCGCGCGCGGCTTGAGCAATGTGGCGCAGAGCGCCGGCGTCAAAGTCAGCGCGACAATAACGGATAGAGCCATGGCCGAGACAATCGTCACCGAGAATTGACGATAGATGACGCCGGTCGATCCGCTCAAGAAGGCCATGGGCAGGAACACCGCTGAAAGGACCAGCGCAATGCCAACAAGAGCGCCGGAAATTTCATCCATGGATTGCCGCGCCGCCTCACGTGGCGAAAGCTGCCGCTCGCTCATCAGGCGCTCGACATTTTCCACCACGACAATCGCATCATCGACCAGCAGGCCAACGGCAAGCACCATGGCAAGCATGGTCAGCGTATTGATTGAGTAGCCAAAAGCGGCCAGCACGGCAAAGGTGCCCAGCAGCACGATGGGCACGGCAATGGTGGGGATTAGCGTGGCGCGGAAGTTCTGCAGGAAAATGAACATGACCAGGAAGACGAGGGCGACCGCCTCGATCAGCGTCTTGGCCACTTCTTCTATCGACAGGGTAATGAACGGCTCCGTGTCCAGTGGATAGACAATCTCCAGCCCGGCCGGGAAAAATTGCGCCAAGCGGTTCAGTTCGTTTCGGACCGCGGTCTCTGTAGAGAGCTGGTTGGCGCCTGGGGCAAGCTTCAATGCAAGGGCAGACACCGGCTTGTTATTGTAGAGCGCTTCCGTCGCATAGGATTGCGCGCCCAATTCTACGCGCGCAACATCACGCAGGCGGACCTGCGAACCATTCTGGTTCACTTTCAGCAGAATATTTTCAAATTGCTCCGGCGTCTCCATCCGGCTTGGGCCAATGATGGTCGCATCAAGCCGCTGGCCCTTTTGTGCTGGCAGGCCGCCGAGTTCGCCGGAGGAAATCTGCACGTTCTGCGCGCTGATCGCAGTGGAGACGTCGCCGACCGTCAGAGAGTATTTAAAGAGCTTGTCGGGGTCGAGCCAGATGCGCATGGCATATTCAGAACCGAACAGGGTGAAATCGCCGACGCCGGAAATGCGGGTCAGCGGATCTTGCAAATTCGCGGCGACATAGTCGTTGATGTCGGCGCCGGACATGCTTTCATCGCTCGAAACCAATCCGACGATCAGCATGAAATTCTTGACCGCCTTATTGACCTTGATTCCTTGCTGGGTCACTTCGGTCGGGAGGTTGGCCTCGGCCAAAGAAAGCTTATTTTGAACTTGCACCTGCGCGATGTTCGGATCGACGCCCTGAACAAAGGTGAGATCTATTTCCATCGCCCCGCTGGACTGAGTGCTTGAGGAGACGTATTCCAGCCCGTCCAAACCGGATATTTGCTGCAGGATGGGTCGCACCACCGTATCCGCCACCGTCTGCGCCGAGGCGCCGGGGTAGGTAACAGTGATCGAGATCTGCGGGGCGGCGATGCTCGGATATTGGGCGATGGGAAGCTGGAAAATCTCGATGGCGCCACCGAGCATCAATATGAGGCCCAATACCCAAGCGAATATTGGGCGGTCGATAAAAAAACGTGACATGTCGTCCCTCGGCTATTGAACGTTGGATGTTTTCACAGCCGCCAAGGGACTGCTTGCCGGGATTGGCTGTACCGGCATTCCCGGACGAAGGCCCTGCAGACCGTCGACAATCACGCGTTCATCCTCTTTCAATCCGCCGGTGACGACCCATTGGTCGCCGATCGCCCGCTGGGTCTGAATCATACGCAGCCGCGCCGTATTGTCGGCGCCGACCACGAGTACTGTGGGATCGCCATGCGAATTGCGCGACACGCTTTGCTGCGGCAGCAGTATGGCGTTGCGATCTACGCCTTCCTGCAGTTCCGCGTGCACATACATGCCTGGCAGCAATAAATGCTTCGGGTTCGGAAACACCGCCCGCAGAAGCACTGTGCCGGTCCCTTCGTCTACGGTCACTTCGGAAAACTGCAGGGTTCCCGGCAATGGGTATGTACTGCCGTCTTCCAGTTTGAGCGTTACTTTGGCGCCGCCCGTGCTTTCTGTCTGAATATCGCCGGATTCGAGTTCGCGCTTGAGACGCAGCAACACAGTTGCCGATTGGTTGACGTCGACGTAGATCGGGTCGAGCTGCGTCACAGTAGCGAGGGCTGATGTCTGGTTCGCAGTGACAAGAGCGCCCGGAGTGAAGGCGGAGCGACCAATATTGCCGGAAATCGGCGCGAGGACCTTGGTATAGTTGAGGTTGATGCTGGCCTGTTCGATACTCGCCCTGGCGGTGGCGATGTCGGCTTCGGCCTCTTTCGCGGCGGCCACTGCATCGTCATAATCTTGCTTGCTGACAGCCTGCGCCGCCGCCAAAGGCTTATAGCGCGCAGCCTTGGCGTTAGCCGATTCGAGGGCCGCCTGATCATGCGCCAAAGTCGCCAGCGCGCTGTCATGGGTGGCCTGATAGGTGGCGGGATCGATCTGATAGAGCTGCTGACCTTCCTTGACTTCGCTTCCTTCGGTGAAGAGCCGTTTGAGAATCACGCCATTCACCTGTGGCCGGACATCGGAAGTCATCACCGCGGAGGTCCGGCCCGGCAACTCCGTTGTGCGTGCGACCGGCTGAGGATAGACCTTGATGATTCCGACCTGCTTTGGCGGCCCGGCGGGGGGGGGCGCCATCTTGGCGTCCTCCTTACATCCGGCGAGGAGGACAACGAGTAGAAGTGCGGCGCACGAAGTTGCGGATACAAACGGCGGGCGTGACATATGTTTCTCTGCGCATAACAGGCATTGGCCGTGCGGGGTCAGAAACACCTTGCCCGAACCGAAGCCTGTGGCTTAGATTGGAAACCGATCGGTTTCTAAATCGGAAACTGCACGGTTTCCGATTTAGAGTCAAGATTGTCGAACCTGCTGTGCTGGATGCGGTTAGAGATCAAAAAAAGGAGAGGGAGATGACCGAATCCGCGACAGGCGGCGCGCCATCCAGCGGGCGGGGGCGTCCGCGTTTACTCACGGTCGGTGATCGCCGGCGCCGATTACTGGATGCTGCGGAAGAATTATTCCTGGTCCATGGATATCACGCGACCACCATGGCCGACATCGCCCGGAGTGCGGGCATGTCTAAAAAAACATTATATCAGGTGTTTGCCTCTAAGGAGGCGCTGATTGAAGCCTTGTTGAGGGATCGCTTTCTTCCAATCATGTTGCCCGTGGAAGACGATGGCGCGCGCCCGGTTGCGGAGGTGCTCACAGACCTGCTGCGACATCTCGTGACCTTTGCTGTCGGGCCTCGCCAGATCGCGCTGGCGCGATTGATGATCGTCGAGGCTCCCCTCTCACTCGAAATGGCGACGGCCTTCGACCATCTCGGTCTCAATCGCGGCGAAGGCGCATTGGAACAATGGATCATTCTTCAAACCGAGCGCGGCAAATTGAATATCTCCAATCCTCAGGAAATGTCCGCCATTTTGTTTGCGATGGTCGCTGGAGATTTCATCTTGCGGTCGCTATTGCGGCTCGCTGATGAGCCCGAACATGAATTGATCGAGAAACGGATCAAATATGCGGTTCAGCTGGTGATGGACAACGCGACCAACGCGAGGCTCGCAACGGGGCAAGCGTTAACTTCGAGTCGGCCGCAGATTCGAAAGTAACCTGCCCTTCGAGGCGCTTTGGCGTCCCGTTTTGGGCGCAAGCCAATTTGAAGAAGCTGCCCTAGACTTTACTATTCCTGATTGGGTGAAGGCGGCGAAATCATCAGCTGTCCCGTGAACTGTGATGTCGCCGTCTTCCGATTCCATCCCGGTCCTGATCTCATGGCGTCGATGGTGCAGAATGCCTTTTCTCGCCGGGCCATCGCGTTAGCGGATCTACCTTGGAGCGTTCTGGCTTGCGCTTTCTGAAGCGGCAAATTGCGCCGCTCTTGGCTGATCCATTACGCCAGAGGCTTTTCCCCGCCGCCGCCAACCTTGATCTCGTGCGCCTTGATCTCGTCGCCGACCGCCTGCAAGGCGCCCTGGATTATCGCGAGCTTTTGCAAAGACTCGAGCGTCTGAGCGCCGCCTTCGGCGGCCAGCTCCTCAACGGCCGTCAGGCGTTGCGCTTCGAGGGCGGCCCTCAGGTGATGGATAGGTAGTGGATCGGTCATCAAATATACCCTTTCAAGCAGCTTGCGTCGTCATCCTAGCATCGGAGCCGGTGAAAACCAGCCCCGACATCGTTTGCGAGAGCCGGGAGCGGATCGGGGCCTCCCACTGCCACTGAGCGATGCAGGCGCCTATTTCGCGGATTTGGACCGCCCCGAGCGAGAGGAAGTCCTTTTCCCCCGCGGGGCGTTTGAGAGCAGATCTTTCCCAAAATCCGAATCCCGCCTAATCTTGCGCAGGCGCACGATAAAAAGCATAGCTCAAGCTTTGGCGCCGGGAGGAAAAGATGAACGAACAGTCCGGCTCGCAGTTTTTCCACGGCGCCTGTCCGCATGATTGTCCCGATACCTGCGCGATGGTCTATGAGGCGAAGGATGGGGCGCTCGTCGGCGTCGTCGGCAACAAGGAGCATCCGTTCACGCGCGGCGGCCTTTGCGTGAAACTCAAGGATTTTCACGCGCATCACTACAATCCGGACCGGCTGCTTTATCCGCTGCGCCGCTCCGGCCCGAAGGGGTCTGGGCAATTCGAGCGCATCTCCTGGGATGAAGCCGTCGCGACGATTGGCGCGCGCTGGCGCGACATCATTGGCGAATTTGGCTCTCAGGCGATCATGCCCTACAGCTATCTCGGCAACATGGGGCTGGTGCAGGGCATCAACTCGGGCGACCCCTTCTTTAACCGCCTCGGCTCGACCGTCAATGAAAAGACCTTTTGCGCCTCCGGCTCCTCGACCGCCTGGCTGCTGACGGTCGGACCGACAGGCGGGGTCGATCCCGAAAGCTTCGTCCACGCCAAATATATCGTCATCTGGGCGGCGAATTCGATCTCCACCAATCTGCATCATTGGCCGTTCGTGCTCGAGGCGAGGAAGCGCGGCGCGAAGATCGTCGTCATCGATTCCTGCCGTTCGAGGACGGCGAAGGCGGCCGATTGGCACATTGCGCCAAAGCCCGGATCCGACGGCGCGCTGGCGCTCGGATTTATCAACGCCATCATCGAACAGGGGCTGGTCGACGAAGATTATGTCGATCGACATACCTACGGATTTGCGGAGCTGAAGGAGCGCGCGGCGGATTTTACGCCCGACTATGTCGAGGAACTGACCGGCGTGAAGGCGGAGGACATCAAGCGCTTCGCGATGGAGTTCGCGACCATACAGCCGTCCGTCATTCGCGTCGGCGTCGCGCTGGAGCGGAGCGCCGGCGGCGCGCAGGCGATCCGCGCGGTATGCGCCCTGCCGGCATTGGTCGGCTCATGGCGCCATGTCGGTGGCGGATTGTTGCAGATGCCGCTGTGGGAATTTCCAATCGATTGGGTCAAGGCGTCGCGGCCGGACTGGATCAGGCCCGGAACCCGCGTCGTCAACAATCTCAAGCTGGGGGCCGCGCTGACCGGCGGCATGCCGCTCGATCCGCCCATCAAGAGCCTGTTCGTCTACTGCACCAATCCGGTCAGTCAGGCGCCGGAAACCAACAGGATCGTCGAAGGCCTGAAGCGCGAAGATCTCTTCACTGTGGTTTCAGAGCATTTCCTGACCGATACGGCAAAATACGCCGATATCGTGCTGCCAGCCACCATGGCCGGCGAGCATGACGATATGATGTGGTCGTGGGGCCATTTCTATCTGACCTACAATCAGAAGGCGATCGAGCCGCGCGGCGAATGCAAGCCGTCGTCGCAGATGTGGCGCCTGCTTGCGCGTGAGATGGGCTTTGACGATCCGGTCTTCTCGCAGACGGACGAAGAGCTCTGCGCCGCCTATATCAATTGGGATGCGCCGCAGCTGGGCGGGGCCGACTTCGCCCACCTTAAAGAGCAGGGCTTTTTGCGGATCAACGTCGGTGGACCGGACGAGCGGGCGCCACATGCGCATGGCAATTTCCCGACGCCATCGGGCAAGGTCGAATTCCTGCTGCATGACGCGAAAAACTTCGTCGCGCCGCCCTTCCGCATGATGTATGAGGCTGAGCAATCGGGCGAGCCGGTCGATCCGCTGCCGGGCTATGCGGCGCCGCGCGAGACGCCGCAAACCAACCCGGCGCGCGCAGAGCTTTTCCCGCTGAATATCATTTCACCGAAAAGCCACGGCTTCCTCAACTCCTGCTACGCCAATGAGCCGCACAAGATCAAAGGGCAGGGCGAGCAATTCGTCATCATCAATCCGGGCGACGCGCAAAATCGCGACATCCGCGATGGCGACCCGGTCCGCGTCTTCAATGATCGCGGCGATTTCCAGGGGGTCGCCCGCGTCAGCGAGGATTCGCCGCAAGGCGTGATCGTAGCGACGCTCGGCTATTGGCGCTCGCTCAACCGCTCGGACGGGTCGGTGAACTGCATATCATCCGACGCCTGGAGCGGGCTCGGCCGGGCGCCGACATTTTCGGACAACCTCGTCGAAGTGAGGCGGGCGAACTGAATGTTTTGGCGCGCGCATTGAGCGAGCGCTTCCGCAGCGGCGTCGAACGTGGCGTCGCAAGCAACAATCCTTGCGCGGCGGGGCTCATGCCTCGCCGCGCGGAGACATAGCGTTTTCCCGGGGGAGGGGGGCGTCTGCGGACGGTCCACCGCGCCAGCCCAAAAGCTGAAGGCTCTTTTGACCAAGCGGATGCGTTGAAGCAATGGGTTAGAGCAAAAGGCCGATCAGATCGGCTTTTGCTCTAAGGCTTCGGCTCCTTTGGCGCCTCCACGCGCGCGCTCTTGCCTTTCCTGCCCGAGCCCTGAGTCTTGCCGGCCTCCTGCAATTGCGCCTTGAGCGCGAAGGCGCGCCCCTGCGTCATCTTGAGGGCGCAGAATCCGTGCGTGTCCTCTTTCGCGTAAGTGCGGCAGACGACTTCCCGCTCGGAAGAAAACCCCGCCTGTTCGGCGGCGATCTTCTTCACTGCGTCCTTGTCCTTGCCGGGGCTCGAAAGCAGCGCGCGAAAATTGTCTCTCATGGAAGCTTCGGCGCGTCCCCTCGCCTTTTCGAACAGCTTGATTTGCTTGTCGTCGATCGAGGCGCCGGCAGGCCCCCAGAGGCCAGCGGGATTGACCCGGCAGTCGGCGGCCGTGAAGGTGCAGGATGCGCCGCCGCCCGTGACGAGAATGGCGCCGTCGAGCACGTCGAAGGCAAAAGGGCAGGCCTCGACGCCGACCTCGAAGCGGAGCAGCCCCCGCGTCTTGACGGCCGGCGTCGCCTCGATCGGCGCGCCGGCGACGACATCGACGCGGCAGGTTTCGCCGCGATGGGAGATTTGTTCGCCTTCGAGCGAGAGGGCGGTGATTTCGAGCGGCGCCCCGCTTGTCCCCGCGCCGTCGCCGCGCTTGAAGGCGATCCGCCCCTGCGATCCGTCGCGCAGGAGATCGCGGTCGACGATCGACTCTTCCGAGGGCGGCTTCTCGATCACGGGTTTTGGCTTTGCCGGCGCCGACGTCCCCTCTGCTGACGGCGCCCCCGGGGGCTTCGCCGCGCCCTCCGGCGTCGCCTGCAAGGCGCCGGGCAGCATCATTTGCGCGCACGCCTGCGAGCCGGCCAGAAGCGCGGCGAGCAGGGCGGCCGGAAAATGGAGTTTCAAGGAAAGCCTCGGAGCAAGGGCGGGGACATGGGACGTGAGGGCTCAATCTAGCGGCTTGCGGCCGCGAAGGAAATCGCCGCCTGAGGCGCGGTCCCGCCAGAGCGGACAGAATTCATGCCTGGCTCTGCGGCGTCATGACAATTTTATTCGCCAGATCATAATCTTATCGCCCCCTCCGTCCCGACGTTCGCGGACGCGCATGGCGCCGTCGCGACGTGAGCGGAGCGACTATAGCGCGGCCGCTTCGTCTTGCGCGCGGCGAGGCTCCTCTTATATACGGGCGATCTCGTGCGCCATCTTGCGCTCCTGCTTTGTAATGCCAATTTGTTGACTATCGGGGACCGGGCGGAAATCCGTCCGCCCATAAGCTGGATCGCTTCGGGGTCCGCTGGTCTTGCGTATCGAAGGGAAGAAAAAACATGGCGAAAGTAATCGGAATCGACCTTGGCACCACCAATTCCTGCGTGGCCGTCATGGAGGGGACGACTCCAAAAGTGATCGAGAACGCGGAAGGCGCGCGCACCACGCCCTCGATCGTCGCGTTTACCGACGATGGAGAACGTCTCGTCGGCCAGCCGGCCAAACGCCAGAGCGTCACCAATCCGGAGCGGACCTTTTTTGCGATCAAGCGCCTGATCGGCCGCACCTACGACGATCCCATGACCAAGAAGGACATGGGCCTCGTTCCTTACAAAATCATCCGCGCCCCGAACGGCGACGCCTGGGTCGAGGCCGACGGCAAGCAATATTCCCCCTCGCAGATTTCCGCCTTCATCCTGCAAAAGATGAAAGAGACGGCCGAAGCCTATCTCGGTCAGCCGGTGTCGCAGGCGGTGATCACCGTGCCGGCCTATTTCAACGACGCCCAGCGCCAGGCGACCAAGGACGCCGGCAAGATCGCCGGGCTCGAGGTGCTGCGCATCATCAATGAGCCGACCGCGGCTGCGCTCGCCTATGGCCTCGACAAGAAAGGCGCTGGCATCATCGCCGTCTATGATCTCGGCGGCGGCACCTTCGACGTGTCGATCCTCGAGATCGGCGACGGCGTGTTCGAAGTGAAGTCGACCAATGGCGACACTTTCCTCGGCGGCGAGGACTTCGACATCCGCCTCGTCGAATATCTGGCCGACGAATTCAAGAAAGAGAGCGGCATCGACCTCAAGAAGGACAAGCTGGCCCTGCAGCGGCTGAAGGAAGCCGCCGAAAAGGCCAAGATCGAGCTGTCCTCGGCGACGCAGACCGAGATCAACCTGCCCTACATCACCGCCGACGCCTCCGGTCCAAAGCATCTGACCCTGAAGCTGACGCGCGCCAAATTCGAGGCGCTCGTCGACGATCTGATCCAGAAGACCGTCGAGCCCTGCCGCAAGGCGCTGAAGGACGCGGGCCTCACCGCTGGCGAGATCAACGAAGTCGTCCTCGTCGGCGGCATGACCCGCATGCCGAAGGTTCAGGAAGTCGTGAAAAGCTTCTTCGGCAAGGAGCCGCACAAGGGCGTCAATCCGGATGAGGTCGTCGCCATCGGCGCGGCGGTTCAGGCCGGCGTGCTGCAGGGCGACGTCAAGGATGTGCTGCTGCTCGACGTGACGCCGCTCTCGCTCGGCATCGAGACGTTAGGGGGCGTATTCACGCGTCTGATTGACCGGAATACGACAATCCCGACCAAGAAGAGCCAGGTCTTTTCGACGGCGGAGGACAATCAGACGGCGGTCACGATCCGCGTGTTCCAGGGCGAGCGCGAGATGGCGGCTGACAACAAGCTGCTTGGCCAGTTCGATCTCGTCGGCATTCCCGGCGCGCCGCGCGGCGTGCCGCAGATCGAGGTCACCTTCGACATCGACGCCAATGGCATCGTCAATGTGACGGCGAAGGACAAGGCGACCAACAAGGAGCAGCAGATCCGCATCCAGGCGTCGGGCGGCCTCAGCGAGGGCGATATCGACAAGATGGTGAAGGACGCCGAACTCCACGCCGCGGAGGACAAGAAGAGGCGCGAACTCGTCGACGCGCGCAACCAGGCCGAAGCGATGGTCCATTCGGCGGAGAAATCGCTGAGCGAATTCGCTGGCAAGGTTTCGGACGCCGACAAGAGCGCCGTTGAGGCTGCGATCGCCTCGGTGAAGGGCGTGCTCGAAAGCGAGGATGTCGAAGGGATCAAGGCGCGCACCAATGATCTCGCGCAGGCCTCGATGAAGCTTGGCGAGGCCATGTACAAGGCGGGCGCCGAAGCTGGCCCGCAGGAGGGCGGCGGCGCCGAGAAAGACGATGTCATCGACGCCGACTTCAAGGAAGTCGGCCCCGACGACAAGAAGAAATCGGCCTGACCGGGCAATCCGGAGCGCCGTGACGTGACGATGCGCCTCCAGGCCCGAGGGATCTTGAAATCTCGCGGTCTGGAGGCGGTCTTTTGGGCTAAAGCGAACGGCAGCGGGAGCTTGCCTCGCAGCACATATTTTGCTTTAGCCTTGTCTGACCAAAGCGGGGCCTTCGTTTCATTCAATTCGAAAGCGGGATGGAGGCGGCGTTGGTCGGCTGCGGGCAAAGTTGCGACGAAGCGCGGGCCGCGCGCCTGAAGGCAAGATAAGCTATGAATCGGAACGCAGCGGAAATGGCGAAACGCGACTATTACGAGGTTTTGGGCGTTTCCAGAAGTTGCACGGAAATCGACCTGAAGGCCGCCTTCCGCAAGGCCGCGATGGAGCATCATCCAGATCGCAATCCGGGCGACCATACAGCGGAGATCAAATTCAAGGAAGTCAACGAAGCCTATCAGACGCTCTCCGACCAGCAGAAGCGCGCGAGCTATGACCGTTACGGCCATGCCGCCTTCGAGCAGGGCGGGTTTGGCGCCGGCGACGGCTTCGCCGCGTCGATGTCGGATATATTCGACGATCTGTTCGGCGACGTAATGAACCGGCGCGGCGGCGGCGGCCGCAGCGGCGCGGTGCGCGGCTCGGATCTGCGCTATAATATGGAAATCACGCTGGAGGAGGCCTTTCACGGCAAGGTCGCGACCCTCACTTTGCCGGCTTCCGTCACCTGCGATGTCTGTTCCGGCTCCGGCGCGAAGGCTGGGGCGAAGCCGCGCGCCTGTCCGACCTGCGGCGGCCACGGCCGCGTGCGCGCGCAGCAGGGATTTTTCGCGATCGAGCGCACCTGTCCGAATTGCCACGGCCGCGGCGAGATCATCGACGACCCATGCTCGCCCTGCGGCGGGACCGGACGCGTGACGCGCGAGCGTAGCCTCTCGGTCAACGTGCCGCCGGGCGTCGAGGATGGCACGCGCATTCGCCTTAGCGGCGAGGGCGAGGCGGGTCAGCGGGGCGGCCCCGCCGGCGATCTTTATATTTTCGTGTCGACGCAGCCGCACCCTTTCTTCAAGCGTGACGGCGCCGATCTGTTCTGCCGCGTGCCGATTTCCATGGTGCAGGCGACGGTCGGCGGCGACGTCGAGGTTCACACGCTCGGCGGAGGGTCGGCGAAGGTCAAGATTCCGGAAGGAACGCAGTCCGGCAGGCAGTTCAAGCTCCGTCATAAGGGCATGCCGGTGTTGCGCTCGCGCGACATGGGCGATCTTTATATTCAGGTCGACGTCGAAACGCCGCAAAATCTGACCAAGCGCCAGCGCGAGCTTTTGGCGGAGTTCGAGGCCGAATCATCGACCAAGACCCACCCGGAAGCCTCTGGTTTCTTCGCCAAGATGAAAGATTTCTTCGAAAATCTGAGCGGACAGTAGACTTCGACTTGTCGGCGGCGGCGGCAAAGCGGTCCTGGCCGCATGCGGCTTCCTTGACGCACCGCCGATTGTCGCTATTTTCGCGCGGAACCTCGCGTGCGGCTTCTCGGCGCGCCTATTATCGAATTCGGGGAGAATTTATGTGCTAGGCGATCTCTCGCGCGGCCCAAAGCATCCCTCTCCCAAAAAGCGTAAGCCGATCGAAACGGGCCTCGCCGACGAGGCGCGGTTCATTAAATCCTGGTTTGAGAATCCGCTGCGCGCTGGCGCGGTGTCGCCTTCGGGGCGCTTTCTCGCGCGCATGATGGCGCGCTACGTCGATCCGCACAAGGCCGGCCCGGTTGTCGAGCTCGGGCCGGGCACGGGCGCGATCACTGAAGCGCTGCTCGCCCGCGGCGTTGCGCCAGACCGCCTGTATCTCATTGAGTTCGACCCGAATTTCTGCCGTCACCTGCGCCGGCGCTTTCCCGGCGTGCATGTTATCGAGGGCGACGCCTACCGTTTTCGCGAACTGCTCGCGGGGCGTTTCGATGAGGCCGTGACCTCCGTCGTCTCGAGCCTGCCCCTTCTCGTCAAATCAGAAAAGCAGCGGTTCGCCCTGCTAGGCGACGCCTTCGACTGTATGGCGGCCGATGGCACGTTCATTCAGTTCACTTATGGGGTGGTCTCGCCGATCCCGCGCGACTCGTCCATGGGGCCGGCGTTTCGCGCCGAACCGTCGCCGCCCGTCTGGCTTAACCTGCCGCCGGCGCGCGTCTGGGTTTACCGGCAGGGGGCCTCACTTGAAAGCCGGGCGCGTCCAAATCCGGCGCAGGAGTTTTTCGACCGGCTGAGGAGCGGCGCCGAGCGGATCCAGATCGACCTCAAGCGCGAATTCGATGGCGCGCGCGCGCGCCTTTCGCCCAAGGCGCGGCTCTCAGAGCCTGCCCGCAAGACGAGGCGTCCGGGGGCCCCGTCATCCCACAAGGGCAGGGGCGGCAAATCCCTGCGGCCATGAAGCCAGGGGACATCGCCGGGCGGGACCGCGGCGAAGCGCTCATCGTCGCGCTCGATTTTGCGACGCCCGAAGAGGCGCGGCGGATGATAGCGACGCTGGGCGAAAGCGTCTCCTTCTACAAGATCGGTATGGAGCTCGCTTATGGTGGAGGCCTTCCGCTTGCGCGCGACCTGATCGACGCGGGCAAGAGGCTTTTTCTTGACCTCAAGCTGCACGATATCCCGACCACTGTCGAGAAAGCTTGCGCCAATGTGGCGCGGCTTGGCGCGACCTTTCTGACCGTGCACGCCTATCCGCAGACCATGGCCGCGGCTGTCCGCGGCGCCTCTGGCTCCGGATTGCGCATTCTTGGCGTCACCGTGTTGACCTCTTACGACGACGACGATCTTGCTGAGGCCGGATACGCTTTTGGCGTGAGCGAGCTCGTCGCCCGCCGCGCGAAGCAAGCGCGCCTCGCCGGCGTCGATGGGTTGATCCTCTCGGCGCGCGAGCTCGAAGCGACGCGGCGCGAGGTCGGGGCGGACTTCCTTCTCGTCACGCCCGGCATCCGGCCGGAGGGCGCGCCGGCCGGCGACCAGAAACGCACCATGACGCCGGGCGAAGCCATCGGCGCCGGCGCCGATTATCTCGTGATCGGACGCCCGATCACCGGCGCGGCCGATCCGCGCGCGGCGGCTGAGGCCATCCTAGCGGACATCGCGGAGGCGCAAGGCCGCATCCGCGTTTCATGATCTAAAGGAGAGTTGGAATGGGCGACATGCGCCTCGTGGTCGCCGGGGCGGCAGGCCGGATGGGCCGGGTCCTTGTTCAGATCGTCCAGCAAACCCCCGGCGCCATGCTTTCGGGCGCGCTGGCCCGGGCCGATTCGCCTGCGATCGGTCAGGACGCCGGAGTTCTGGCCGGCTGCGGCGAAATCGGCGTCAAGATAAGCGCCGATCCCTTGCGCGCCATCGCTGACTGTGACGGCGTGCTCGATTTCACCTCACCAACGTCGACCATGGCGCTTGCGACCCTCGCCGCACAGGCGCGCGTCGTTCACGTCATCGGCACGACGGGGTTTTTGCCGGCGCATCTCGAAGGGCTCGCCGCCGCAGCGCGTCACGCGGTGATCGTGCGGTCCGGCAATATGAGCCTTGGCGTCAATCTTCTCGCGGCGCTCGTCGAGAAAGCGGCGCGAACGCTCGGGCCCGAATTCGACATCGAAATCGTCGAGATGCATCACCGCGCGAAAGTCGATGCGCCCTCCGGGACGGCGCTTCTTCTCGGCGAGGCGGCGGCGCGCGGCCGGAACATTGATCTTGCCTCCCATTCCCTGCGCGCCCGCGATGGACACACCGGGCCGCGACAGGAGGGCGCGATCGGCTTCGCCTCGCTGCGCGGCGGCGGCGTCATCGGCGAGCATAGGGTGTATTTCGCCGGGGCAGGGGAGCGGCTCGAACTCGCGCATGTGGCGGAGGACCGCAGTATTTTCGCGCGCGGCGCCGTCAAGGCGGCGTTATGGGGGCGGGACCGGAAATCCGGCCTCTATGTGATGGCCGATGTGCTGGGCCTCTCGGAACACTCATAACGGCGCGAAACCGCAGTGGTCGTTCAGGCCAATCTATATCCATAAATATATAGCAAGATGAGCGGGGCGGCAGCGAAGACTACCAAAAGATAGGCCGCGCACCAGCAGAGCTGAAGCGCGGCCATCATGCGAGCTTCCCGGGGGCCTCTGGGAAGTTCAGATGACAATTTGATGAATTTTGCCGGTTTTGTCTAGTAACGATTGAGCGACCAGTGATGAACCGCTGCGCATTGCTGCGGGATGTTCGGGCTTGGCGCCTGTTTCAAGACGAGACATCACAGCGAGGGCGACAGCCGCGCAAGCTAATACTACCACCAAAAACAGAGAAACCTGAAGCTGCCGCCGCGCCGCGCGCAGATCATAGCGGCGCACGAAGCCGGCGTCGGGGCTTGGGTCGAAATGATCGGCGATGGACATGCCGCAACTCCCTCGCCGCATCGCTGCGGCAAAAACGATCAGGCGCTTGCTGAGTGCAGCAATGCAGCTTCGAAGGCAGTTTGCCTGTGCGCCAGAACACGGCACCCGCAAGGGCGCTTTTGGCCCTCATTCGGTAAAGAAAGCATTTGGCGCGCAAACGTGCTCAGTCGAAAAAGGTTTCAGGGTTAATAGCTTATCCTCAAGTCCGGCGCCGAGCCTTGAACTGCCTTGGACGAATCGACCCGTCGCCGTTTCCTGATCGCCGCGTCATTCCCGTGGCTGGACGAGCACGCTAAATCAGTTATTCATCTGGCAAACCGGAGCCCTTTGTTATGCCCTTCATCGCCGACGCCCTCCTTCGCGTAAAACCCTCCGCCACCATCGCGGTGACCCAGAAGGCGCGCGATCTGAAGACCGCCGGGCGCGATATCATCTCCCTTTCGGTCGGCGAGCCGGATTTCGATACGCCGGACAACATCAAGGAGGCCGCGATCGCGGCAATCCGCCGCGGCGAGACGAAATATACGCCGGTCGCCGGCATCGCCCCCCTGCGGGAGGCGATCGCGGCCAAATTCAAGCGCGAGAACGGGCTCGACTACAAGCCGGCGCAGACCATCGTCGGCACCGGAGGCAAGCACATCCTGTTCAACGCCTTCCTCGCCACGGTCAATCCGGGCGACGAGGTGATCATCCCTGCGCCCTATTGGGTCAGCTATCCCGATATGGTGCTGATCGCCGGCGGGCGCCCTGTCGCCGTTGAAACGACGATCGAGCACGGCTTCAAGCTGCAGCCGGACGCGCTCGAGCGCGCGATCACGCCAAGGACGAAATGGCTGCTTTTGAATTCGCCGTCGAACCCGTCGGGCGCCGCCTATACCCGTGACGAGCTGAAAGCTCTCACCGACGTGCTGCTGCGCCACGAGCACGTCTGGATCCTGACCGACGACATTTATGAGCATCTCGTCTATGGCGATTTCGCCTTCACGACGCCGGCTCAGGTCGAGCCGCGCCTGATTTCGCGCACGCTGACCATGAACGGCGTCTCGAAATCCTACGCCATGACGGGCTGGCGCATCGGCTTCGCCGCTGGTCCGACTCAGCTCATCCAGGCGATGGAGATGCTTCAGGGGCAGCAGACTTCCGGCGCCTGCTCGATCGCGCAATGGGCCTCGGTGGAGGCGCTGAACGGGCCGCAGGATTTCATCCCCGAACGGCGCAAGGCCTTCGAGGCGCGCCGCGATCTTGTCGTCTCGATGCTCAATCAGGCCAAATATCTGCGTTGCCCGATGCCCGAGGGAGCCTTCTACGTCTATCCGTCCTGCGCCGAGGCGATCGGCAAGCGCGCCCCGGACGCCAAGCTGATCCAATCCGATGAGGATTTCGTTTCGGCGCTGCTCGACGCAGAGGGAGTCGCTGTGGTCCAGGGCTCGGCCTTCGGGCTCGGGCCGAATTTCCGCATCTCCTATGCGACCTCGACCTCCGTGCTGGAAGACGCCTGCATTAAAATACAGCGCTTCTGCGCCAGCCTTGATTGAGCGGGGGGAGCGCCGGGCGCATTGCTGATGGCGTAAAACTCTGGTTTCATCCGTGTGGGCCGGACAATCTTCCCATCGGAGGCCAGCATGCTGAGAGACGATACGGGCGGCGGCGGCCGGCGGCCGTCGCGCAATGTTCTGGGCCAGCCGCTTGCCGGGTGCTCCGATGATCCCCTGACCGGCTTCTTCCGCAACGGCTGCTGCGACACCGCCGCCGAGGATGTCGGCAGTCACACGGTCTGCATCGTCGTCGACGCGGAATTTCTGCGCTTCTCGAAATCGCGCGGCAATGATCTTTCGACGCCGTTGCCCCAATATGGCTTTCCGGGACTTAACCCCGGCGATCGCTGGTGCCTCTGTGCGCCGCGCTGGGCCGAGGCGCTTGAGGCCGAGGCCGCTCCGCGCGTCGTGCTGCAGGCGACGCATGAGGGCGCGCTCGAATCCTGCGCGCTGTCTGATCTGAAGCGTTACGCCGTCGATTTGTCCTGAGGCAGGCCGTCCGCGCCAAACGCCAGAATCTCGCGCGTATAAAACTCGTTCACCTCGGAAAAGGGGCGCCCGTCCGGGCCGTGGACGAGCGCGCGATGCTGCAACACGCGCCAGGGAATCGCGGAGATCGCAGGCTGCGTATCTTCCGCAGGGCGCCAGTATATCTCGACGGCAAAGGTTTTTCGCACCGGATGGAGCGCGATGATCGCGCGGCCGAACGGCATGTCGCTCGTCTCCAGCATGGCCCTGATGCCGGGACTGAGGCGGCTCGGCACATACCAGTTTTCGGCCTCGGACAGAATGGCGCCGCCGCATAGAAGTTCGACCCGGCGGTAAAGCACGATCTCCTCGCGGCCGACTTCGAGACGCTCGCGCTGCTCGCGGGTCGGGGCCTTGTCCGGGCCCGCCATTCGCCGCGCGCGGATCGGGCCGCCCGCCGCGGCGCCACGGCGCCACTGCTCAAGCGTCGCAGTCGCGCTATGGGAGGCAAGGAGCGCGGCGTTGAAGCCTTGCAGCCGCGCGCCGGCCTCGGCCGGCAGAAGGCGCAACTGCGCCGGCGCGCGCGCGTCCTCTTCCGTCGCCGCCGTCCCCGATCGTCCAAAACTGTCGCGGCGCGGCATCAAATCCTCTTCGAGAGCGTTCCGGCGGGCAAGCGGCGGCAAGCACCGGCCGCGCGGTCAGCATAGCCGATCGCCGCGGCAAATCCCAAAAGGGGACCATCCGTCGCGGCGCGGTTTGTGGACATCGCCGCGCAAATGAGGCTAAACCTCAACCGGCCTCTGGAGCATGCGCCGCAAGCGGCAGCCTCGCTTCGACCGCATCGCGGGCGGCCGCATCTTCCGACAGCCGTAGCCGCGACCTTTCGCGCCCGGCGCTTTCCGGCCAGGGGAACGATGTTTCAAAAACTGTACCGATGGACGTTGCAGCTCGCGGAGAGCCGGCATGCGCCGCTCGCGCTCGGCGCCATAGCCTTCGCCGAGAGTTCGTTTTTTCCCGTTCCGCCCGACGCGATCCTCGTGCCGATGTCGATCGCCCAGCCGAAACGGGCCTGGACCTATGCGTTGATCTGCACGGTCGGCTCCGTGCTCGGCGCCTTGCTTGGCTACGCCATCGGCGCGCTGCTTTTCGAAACTCTCGGCAAATGGCTGATCGATCTCTACGGCTATGGCGCGCGCGTCGACGAAATGCGGGCGCTTTATGCCAAATGGGGCTGGGCGGTCATTCTCATCAAGGGGTTTACGCCGATCCCGTTCAAGCTGGTGACCATCGTCAGCGGCCTTCTTGCCTATAATCTGCCGTTGTTCGTCCTCTTGTGCATGATCACGCGCGGCGCCCGCTTTTTTGCCCTCGCCCTCGTCCTCAAATATTACGGCGAGCCGATCAAGAAGCTGCTCGATCGTTATTTCGGCTGGTTCCTCCTGATCCTTGCCGTCGTTATCGTGCTCGGCTTCTGGATCGCCGGGCATTCCCTCTGAGCGCGCAATGTCAAAGTTTCTGACGCCTATGCGGCTTGCCGCCGCCATTTTCCTTGTAGCGGTGGGGTCGATCGGCGGCGCCTGGATCTTTCAGGCGATGGGCTATGCGCCCTGCGAACTTTGCCTCAAGGAGCGCATCCCCTACTATGCCGCAATCCCGCTCGCCGCCTTGGCCGTGTGGCTTGCCGGGCGCGGCCGGCCGGGTCTGCTCGCCGCCTGCTTCGCCGCCATCGCCGTGATCTTCGCGGCGGGGGCCGCGCTGGGCGTCTATCATTCCGGCGTCGAATGGGGCTTTTGGCCGGGCCCCACGGATTGCACCGGTCCGCTCGATCACGCCGGCTCGGTGAATGATTTTCTAAAGCAGCTTCAGACCGTCAAGGTGGTGCGCTGCGATGAGGTCGCGCTGCGCGTCTTCGGCCTCTCGCTCGCTGCCTGGAACGCGGCGATCTCGGTGGGGCTTACGGCGCTGGCGGCAATCGGCGTCGCGCTCAGTCTCCGGCGGCCAGAAGCGCCCGCGCCCTGAGCTTTTCAGTCTCGCTTTTCAGCTGGCCGCAGGCGGCGAGGATGTCGCGCCCGCGCGGCGTGCGCACCGGGCTCGCATAGCCGGCGTTGAAGACGATATCGGAAAATTTCTCGATCACGGCGTCGTCGGAACATTCATAAGCCGTTTCGGGCCATGGATTGAATGGGATCAGATTGATCTTGGCCGGGATGCCCTTCAGCAGCCGCACGAGCTCCCGCGCGTCGGCCGGGGAATCATTGATCCCCTTCAGCATCACATATTCGAAGGTGATCCGCCGCGCATTGGAGGCGCCGGGATAG
Source organism: Methylocella silvestris (assembly GCF_002891535.1). Lineage (GTDB taxonomy): Bacteria > Pseudomonadota > Alphaproteobacteria > Rhizobiales > Beijerinckiaceae > Methylocapsa > Methylocapsa silvestris_A. The sequence continues at coordinate 42,538 of NZ_PDZR01000008.1, forward strand.
TCGCGGCAGGCCTGCAGAAGCGCGGCGATCGGATATTTCTTGTTGAGCGGCACAAGCGTGTTGCGCAAATCGTCCCGCACGGCGTGCAGCGAGATCGCCAGCATGGCGCCGGTCTTTTCGCCGAGTTCCGGCAGTTTTGGGACGACGCCGGCGGTCGAAACCGTGATGCGCCGCCGCGACAGGGACAGCCCGTCGCCATCGGACAGGACGGACACCGCGTCGACGACACTGTCCAGATTGTAGAGCGGTTCGCCCATCCCCATGAAGACGATGTTGGTGACGAGGCGCGAACCGCTGTTCGAACCCTTGCCGTCCTGCGGCACAAGCCCGGGGAAATCGCCAATCCTATCGCGGGCTATAATCAATTGAGAAATTATCTCTTGCGCCGTTAGATTGCGCACAAATTTCTGCGTGCCTGTGTGACAGAAGGAGCAAGTCAAGGTGCAGCCGACCTGGCTCGAAACACAGAGCGTGCCGCGGTCGACATCCGGGATATAGACGCATTCGACCTCGGCAGGACGATCGCTTTCGCGCGAGGGCGCGAGGCGGATCAGCCATTTCCGCGTGCCGTCCGTTGAAACCTGCTCGGTGACGATCTGCGGCCGCGCCAGCGTGAAGCGCTCCGCCAGCTGCGCGCGCAAAACCTTGCTGACGTTCAGCATGTCGTCGAAGGAGGCGGCACCGCGATGATAGATCCAGTGCCAGAGCTGCGCCGTGCGCATGCGCAGCTCCCGCTCCGGCGCGCCGATCTCGAGGAGCGCGGCGGCGAGCCCGTCCCGGGTCAGTCCGGCGAGCGAGCGCGGCGCCCTGGCGCAATCGTGATCGGCCGCGGTGGCCGGCGTTTCAAGCAAAGTGGACGAGGTCATCCGCGCCTCTTACCATGGAAGGCGGGAATTCTCCATAATCCCGATGCATTGAACGCCCGTTCACAAAGCAGCACACATCATCGCCGCTCGACCTCGATCCGGGACACAACATGCCAGTTTTTCGTTCACTGCCGACTCGCCTTGCCCTCGTCGCGTTCCTCGCCGCCCCGGCAGGCGCCGCCCCCGCGCAGGAATTTCTCACCCTGAAGGATACGGTCCCCTCGATCGCCATAACAGGCGAGGCGAGCCTTGAAGTCGTACCCAACATCGCCATTCTCTCGCTTGGGGTCGAGACCGAGCGGCCGACCGCGATCGAGGCGGCCAATGAGAACGCCAAAGCGACGCAGGCGGTGATCGCCGAGATCAGGGCCGCGGGAATTGATTCGCGCGATATGCGCACCCTCGGGGTGACGCTCATGCCCGTCTATGACGAGACGACCGACGCCAATGGCCGCGTGACCAAGCAGACTTTACGCGGCTATCAGGCCCGCAATGATCTGTCGGTCCGGGTTCGGCAGATCGACAAGGCCGGAGCGCTGGCGCGGCAATGGATCGAGAAGGGCGTCAATCAATTCGGCGGCGTCGAGTTCGACGTTGATCAAAAGGAAGCGAAATATGACGCGCTGCGCGGCGAAGCCGTGCGCGACGCCCTGCGCAAGGCGACCTCTTTCACAAGCGGCCTTGGAATAAGACTTGGCCGTGTGCTGGCAATCTCCCCGCCAGAGCGCGGGCGGGGTCCGATGCCGATGGCGATGGCGGCGCGGGCGGCAAAGAGCGACGCGGCCAGCGTTGCGATCCCGATCGAGCCCGGCGTGCAGACGCTGCGCATTGAGGTGCAGGTCGCCTGGGAGCTGGCGCAGTAGCTTTTACTGCGGGGGCGGCTTGATTCCGCCAAGCGCGTCGGCGAGGCGCATTTGCGCCGACCCCGGCCGCAGCGGCTTCTGCTGACTTTCATGCGGTGCCCAGCCGGAGATGAAGACGAGGTCGAATGTCGCGCGGATGCGCCCGTCGGCATCGCTGAACCGCTCCGCGTAAATCTCCGCCGCCCGCTGGAACAGAGCGCGACGGACAGGACGGCGGCGGCGCGCGACAAGCGAATTGGTTGCGCCCATGGCGCGCAGATCCGCCATCAGCGAAAACAGATCGCGATAACGCACGATCGTCGTTTCGCTGTCGGCGACGGGCAGGGCGAAGCCGGCCCGCTGCAGGAGCCCGCCCATGTCCCGCACATCGGCGAAAGGGGCGACGCGCGGGCTGGTCCCGCCGCTGACCTCGGTTTCGGCTACAGCGAGCGCGCTGCGCAATTCATGCAAGGAGCGCCCGCCAAGCAGGCAGGCGAGAAAGAGCCCGTCCGCTTTGAGCGCGCGGCGGATCTGGATCAGCGCGCCCGGCAGATCATTGACGCTTTGCAGATTGAACGCCGAGACCGCGAGATCGAAGCTCGCATCAGCGAAGGGCAAACCCTCTTCATCGCCGACCAGCCGCAGCCCGCAGCCGCCGAGCGCCGCCGGAATGGCCGCCATTCGCGTTAAAAGGCGCCCCTCTGTCGCGAGCCGCCGCGCCAGTTCCGGCGAGGGCGTGCCGATATCGGCCACATTAGCGAAGGGCCGCACGACCAGACCGAGACGGTCGCAGACCCCGTCGATCGCCGCCTGCAGCAAGAAATCCTCGAAGCCGGATCGAACCGCGCGCAAAAATCTGCGGCGTAGCAAGGCACGGTCGAACAAATCCTCGGCGCTCACCGCGGCCGCGGTCCAGAGCGCCGAGCTGCGCCATAAGAAGGGGCTCCGGCGCTCTCTGGCGGCGCGCGCAAAACGCTCTTCTGCATTGCGAAAACCTGCTGGATCATTTTTTCGCCTTGGCTATATTGGGCGCGCGGCTGCGTCGAAATGACCCGCCCGTGGAAATCAATCGGAGGCGGGCGCCGCGCATGAATAAGGTTTTTCCAGACGCAAAATCGGCTCTGGCGGACGCCGTCCAAGACGGCATGACCATGATGTGCGGCGGTTTCGGCCTCTGCGGCATTCCGACCGAACTCATTCATGCCCTGCGCGACACGGGCGTCAAGCATTTGACCGTCGTCTCCAACAACGCTGGCGTCGACGGCGCGGGGCTTGGCCTCTTGCTCGAGACGCGGCAGATCAAAAAGATGGTGTCGTCCTATGTCGGCGAAAACAAGCTGTTCGAACAGTTGTTTTTATCGGGCGAGCTTGAACTTGAATTCAATCCGCAGGGCACGTTGGCCGAGCGCATCCGGGCGGGCGGCGCGGGCATTCCGGCCTTCTTTACCAAGACGGGCGTCGGCACGGTGATCGCCGACGGCAAGGAAACCCGCGAATTCGACGGGGCGACCTATGTCATGGAACGCGGCATCGTCGCCGACGTCTCTCTCGTCCACGCGTGGAAGGGCGACACCGAGGGCAATCTCGTCTTCCGCAAGACCGCGCGCAATTTCAATCCGATGATGGCGAGCGCCGGCAAGATGACGATCGCCGAGGTCGAGCACCTCGTGCCGGCCGGCGAGATCGACCCCGACCAGATCCACACCCCCGGCATTTTCGTGCAGCGCATCGTGCATACGCCAAACATCGCCAAGCTGATCGAGAAGCGGACGACGCGTCCTCGCGCCGCGGCCTGAGCGAACCCACTTCAAGGAGAGAGAAATCGATGGCCTGGACGAGGGATCAGATGGCGGCCGAGGCCGCCAAGGAATTGCGCGACGGTTTTTATGTCAATCTCGGCATCGGCATTCCGACGCTCGTCGCCAATTATATTCCGGCCGGCATGAATGTGCAGTTGCAGAGCGAAAACGGCATGCTTGGCATGGGCCCCTTCCCTTTTGAGGGGGAGGAAGACCCCGATCTCATCAACGCCGGCAAGCAGACCATCACGGAACTGGCGACGACCAGCTTTTTCTCCTCCGCCGACAGTTTTGGCATGATCCGCGGCGGCCATATCGATCTCGCCATCCTCGGCGCGATGGAGGTCACCGAAAAGGGCGATCTCGCCAATTGGATGATCCCCGGCAAGATGGTGAAGGGGATGGGCGGCGCGATGGACCTTGTCGCCGGCGTCAAGCGCGTCGTCGTCGTCATGGAGCACACCGCCAAGGGGCAGTCGAAGCTGCTGCATCATTGCACGCTGCCGCTGACGGGCTCGGCCGTCGTCGATCGCGTAATCAGCGATCTTGCCGTATTCGACATCGACAAGGCGGGTGGAACCGGCATGGTGCTGATGCGGCTCGCCGACGGCGTTACGGTCGACGAGATCAAGGCCAAGACAGAAGCCAAATTCACCGTCGCGCCCGACCTTGAGGTCAAGGCGGCGTAGCTCTTCTAGAGCATTTTCCGCAAAAGTTGCAGACTTTTGCGATAAGAAAATGCGTTGAAACAAATAGATAGAGCCTTTTCACGATTCCATGAATTGTGAAAAGGCTCTAGATCACCCGCGCGAACACCAGAACGTCGACGCGTTTTGCCTTGGCGCGCAGCAGCGCGCGGGCGGCGGCGTTCACCGTCGCCCCCGAGGTCATGACGTCGTCGACCAGCACGATGGCGCGGCCTTCGACCCGTGCGATCATGTCCCCCCGGACGCGAAAAGCGCCCTGCATGTTGATCGCCCGCTGCGACTTGGTGAGGCGGACCTGCGACGCTGTCGGCTTCACGCGCATGAGGCTGAGCGGATCGACCGGCACGCCGCTCGCCGCCGAGACCGCCTGCGCCAGCGCCTGCGCCTGATTGAAGCGTCGCGAAAACAGGCGCCCGCGATGCAGCGGGATCGGCATCAGGCCGTCGGCCTCGTTGAGAATATCGACGCCGGCGCGCGCCATCCAGGCTCCGAGCGGCTTAGCGAGCTCCATCCGGTCGCCATATTTCAATCGGTGGATGAGATGACGGACTGGGCCGTCCTCGAATTGCGCGACGGCGCGGGCGCGTTCATAGACCGGCGGGTTCGCCACGGCGTCGGGCGACAGCAGGCCTTCGCCGCCGAGATCGAAGGCAAAGGGCACGCCGAGACGTTCGCAAAACGGCCGTTCGATGAAGCGCACTTTCGCCCAGCATGTGGCGCAGAGCGAGCCATGCGCTGCGGTCGCCTGCCGGCAACTGAGGCAGGACGGCGGAAATACAAGGTCGGCAGCGGCGCGCGCTGCGCCGCGCAGCGGCGGCGCGATCAAGGTGAAGGCCGAGCGCAGCATGGCGGCCGCCTCAGTGAAGGGATCGCCGGCGCGGCGCGCGCGCATCATCGGACTTCGGCCCCGCATTCGGCGGCGATAGCGCGCCGCAGCAGTTCCTGCAACGCTTCGACGATTTTGGCGCCTTTCCAACCAATTGCAACGGCGCCGATCCGCTCGATGGGCGCGATCAGGCGCAGACTGTTGGTCATGAAGGCGGCGTCGGCGGAGCAAAACTCTTCAAGGGTCAGGGCGCGTTCCCGGCAGTCGAGGCCGAGCGCCGGCGCCCGCTCCAGCAGAAAGCCGCGGATGATTCCAGGCAGCGCGCCGTCGGCGAGCGGCGGGGTGGCAAGCTCGTCGCCATGGAGCGCGAACAGATTGCCGATCGAGGCGCAGGCGACGCGTCCGGCGCCGTTGAGAAACAGCGCCTCATTGCAGCCGCGCGCGGCTGCGGCCCTCATGGCGAGGATGGCGTCGAGATAGGAGAGCGTTTTCAGGCGCGAGGTCGGCGAGGTTTCATTGCGCCGGATTTCGGCGACGTCGATCGCAAGTGGCGGCCCGAAGAATCCCGGCGTGAAGGGCGAAAGCGCGCCAAAGATCACCGGCTTCTGAACGCCTGCGGGAACAAGGCCGCGCAACCCCGCGCCGCGCGTGACGGTGACGCGCAGCACATGCCGGTCGCCGCGGGGCGCGAGCGCGCCGATACATTGGCGGATGGATGTTTCATCGGCGGCGATGTCGAGTTCGCGCAGGGCGTTCAGGAGACGCGCAAGATGCGCCTCCTCAAGGAACACGCGGCCGTTCAGCACGAGCGCCGTATCGAATACGCCGTCGCCGAGCGTCAGGCCACGATCGCCGAGATCGAAGGGCGCGCGGCTTTGCGGGTAAAGGACGCCGTCAAGCCAGTACATCATGCGGCCTTGTTCGACGGGCGCCGCGCGCGAACGCTGGTCTCAAGGGTCGCATCTCCAAAATATGATCCAGATCATTGACAGGGAAAAATACGCCCTGTTGTGTTGGCGCGAGCGGCCCCGACTGCCGGTTCAGCGCTTTTTTGAGACCACAGCCTGCTTTTCTGCCGCCGGCTGTTGCGCGAGACCGGCGAAAGCGAGCGCGTTGTTGCGGCCAAGCGTCAGAACCTGATCAGAAAGCGCTTTGTCGGCAATGACGCGGGAAAGCTGCAGGCTTCCCATCAATTGGGCGAAGATCCCATAGGCCAAAGCGAGGCGCTCTTCGGGAGATTTTTTTTCCGGCAGGCCTGTCGAAATCCGGGCGATGAGGCGCTGCAGCTCCTTGCCGAATGCGGTTCGCGTCGCTTTTGGACGGCGCGTCACCTCGGGCGCGAGGGCCGCCATGGCGCAGCCGGTCGCCGGCTTGTCGCGGTGCGGTGGGGATAGGTAGAAATCGATATAGGCGCGCAAATCGAGCGGCGAAGCAGGGACGGCGGTCGCGTCTTTCGCATAGACAGAGGAGGAGCTGAGCGCGAGAATTAGCGCTTCCTTGACCAGGGCTTCCTTCGAGGCGAAATGGGCGTAGAAGCCGCCATGGGTCAGGCCCGCGTCGGCCATGAGCGAGGCGACGCCGACGCAGTCGACCCCCTCCGCGCGAAACCGCTGCGCGGCGATCTCCACGACGCGGCGATGCGTATCCGCCTTATGACCTTTCTCATATCTTGACATTCAATCCTCACAGCAAATTGGTTGCAGCGCAATATTCGAATCAAAATTCACTACATAAGATGATATTAATAATATCTGCATCGGCAAAGCGCAAACTCGTTCCGGCGCGCAAAAAAGCCGCCGTGCAAGAAATCAGGCGCAGAGGGTGTGCTTGGCCGCTTGTCATATGGTTGGCGCGGACGAATGACGCGGCGCAACCCGGCATGCGCATCCGCGGCGCCTCGAGCGGGCGGCGACGGGAGCAGGAGACGGAAGCGTTCGCGGCAGCTCTATTCGTCGTTTTCGCTGGTCAGATCCTCGACGTCGATCGAGCCGCCTTTTTGCGACCCGTTCTGCAAACGGACGCCCGGAGAACCCTCGCCGAGAAACGCGACGCCGGCCGCCTCAAGCGTGCGCTGAACCGCCGCGAGAGCCTCGGGACGCCCCGCGATCGCGCCGTCCCCGGCGGCTTCCATGGTCGCGATCGTCTCCTCGCCGACCTTCGCCAATCTGGCCAGCGTCGCCTGATCCATGCCGATCAGCGCCCGCGCGGCGGCAAGTTGATAGCCTGTGGTCAGCATTCTCTGCACCCGGACGTTAAATTTCTGATCAGATCATAACCGCAAGCAGGTCTGGCGCCACCCCCGCTTCGCGCAAGATGGCGTTATTCCTGTTTGAATGCCGCCTCCGCGAAGGCTACGCGCAAGAAGGAAACGGCGGCGCGGCGCGTGCTGGCGAGGCCGTATTTCGGGATTATTACGTTCGGATCTGTTGCATTTGCACAGATCCAGGACCGGTTACACGGATCAATAATGAAGAGGCGCCTCGGGCAAGCGCGACTGGAAAAATGGACTTCTAGAACCGCAGGCCGATTCCGGCGATCGGGCCGTGGAGGACGATATTGATGCCGCTCTGGCCAACGCCGCTGCCCTTCGCATAATCGACCTCGAGGGCGCGATAGCCGATCATGCTCTGGCAATTGAAGCCGTAGAACTGGAAGTTGTGGACGTAGCCGCCAACCGTCTGCCAGCTGATCTTGCTGCCGACGCCGAAGCCGCCAATGTCGCCCTTGAGCTGGAATTCGTCGCCCGAGGCCAGTTCCTGGCGCAGGCGCAGGCCGACCAGCGGATCGACCCAGGCGAGTTCGCCGGAATCAGCGAGCGCCTGGCGTCCGATCTGGGTCAGCCCCAGCGCCGGGATGTTGGCCGCTCCGACAATGTCGAGCGACACGTTTGTGCGCATGTTCCAGTATCGCGCGCCGGCGATGGCGTCGATTGCGGTAGAGGAGCCTGACGGCCCGTCCCAGCGGAGAACCTCATAAGCGCCGCCGCCTTCGAGGATTGCTCTCGCGTTGAATTTTAGATGCCCGGTCCCGTCGGCGGCAAGAGTGAGGCCGGTCACCGGCGTGCGCTGGGCGAGGATTGAACCCGAGGCGCGCACCTGCGCCCAGACATAATCGGCAAAGATGGAGAGCGGGCCGTTGCGCGCCTCGATATGGGCGGCGGCCTCGAGCGGTGGCGAGCTGGATTTGGTCAAAAGATCGGGGAAGCTGACATTGGCGCCGATCTGCTCGCCATGCGCGGTGGTCGTGCCGTTGAGCGAGAGCGCCCACAAATAGGGCATCACCGTCACATGCCAGTCGGCGAAGGCCGGCGGCGTCAGCGCGACGAATTGCGGCGCGGGAAGCGTTGGCGCGGCGCCGGACGCTGTGGGCGCGCTGCCGACGAAGCGATAATTGAGGCCGCCGCGGATCATGACGCCCTGAAAGCGGGTCGAAGTCGAGATCCCCGTGCCAACCACGCCGTCGCCGATCAGCGCGCTATGGATCAATGGAACGCCGCTCGTGTTGGCGGAGCCGAGATTGTAGTAGAGCGCTTCGAATTTGGCTGACATCGCGTCGGTCAGCGCCATCTCGCCGCCGCCGCCGATGGTCCAGCCGAAGCGGTTGCTAAAAAAGTCGCTCTGCGCCGCCGCTGACGGAAACACCGACGGGTTGAACGACTGTCTGACTGTCGTCGCTGTCGAAAGGCCGCCATAGGCGAGACCGCCAGTGACATAGGCCATGATCGTCGGCGTGACGGCGTAACCGAGGCGCCCGCGCACGGTGCCGAGATATTCCAGCGTGCGGTTGACGCTGACGCTGGTGGCTACGTTGAAGGGCGGGACGGCAGCCGGCGTCACCGTGGTAAAGCCGCCGCCGCCGCGCACGCCGCCGGCGGCGATGTCCGTCTCGACGCCGGCGATCCAGCGATCGCCGAACTGCCAGTTGTAGCCAAGCTGGCCGCCCGACATGAAACCATTGAGACGCGCGCCGACCGCGCCTGTCGCTCCGGCCGCGGCAGCCGCGCCCCAAAGGTGCGGAATGACCGCCGACGAATCGCCAAGATCGACGGCTGATGTGTTGAACGAGGTGCTGGCAGGAACGGCGTAACCGAAATTAAAGCCGATATAGAGGCCGCTCCAGGTAAAGACCGGCGGCGGCGGAGCGAGATCGGCGGCGAAAGCCGGCGCTGCGAGGCAGGCGCAGCCGGCGGCCAATAGCGCTCGCGCGTTGTGAAACTTGGCGCTTAGGGAAATCACGTGGCGTTTCCTTATCCCGATCGGCCTGATCAAGTGTCCGCCGATTTGGCAATTATCGTGTCTTGGCGCCGCGACGTCATGCGTCAGGCGCGAAAGAGGCCGGATTAATCGTTGACGTGCCTTATCCGCAACAGGATGGCGGTCGCGTCGCTTTTGCTCTCCGCAAATCAGGCTTGCGGGATGGCGCATCGGAGCTTCAGGCGTCATCGCTGGTCGCGCCAGGAGGCTTTCGACAGGGCGATGGGAGCCGGCATGGACGAAGCGAAACTCCTTTCCTTTCCGCCCATCCGGTCGGCCGGTTGCGCAGCAAGGCCCGAACTCCGCCGGCGGCGCGTTTGCATTCAGGCCAGCCCGCGCTCGCCCCCAGGCTTCAATCGGCCCCGGGGCGCTGGCTTGGCGGGGACAGCTGCTTATGTTGCGCTGCGTCATAATTTTGCGATAAGATTTCGTCTATGAAGAGGAGAAGCGGCGCTGCGGCGTCGCGCACTTTCTCATAGAGGCGTCTGTGTCAGAGCCTTCCCCCAGCCACGATTGCCCGCCGCCGATCTGGGATCCTGCCACGCGCATCGGCGACATGCTGCGCGGGCGCAAGGGGCTGATCGTTGGCGTCGCCAATGCAGAGAGCATCGCCTATGGCTGCGCCACCGCCCTGCGCCAGCTCGGGGCTGATATCGCCGTTACCTATCTCAATGAAAAGGCCGAACATTTTGTCCGGCCGCTGGCGGAGGGGATCGGCGCGGAGCTTATCCTGCCGCTTGACGTCGAGGCGCCCGGGCAGATGGAGGCGGCGTTCGAGCAGGTCAATGGCAAATGGGGCCGCCTCGACTTCCTTATTCATTCGATCGCCTTCGCCCCGCGCGAGGATCTGCACGGCCGCGTCGTCGACTGCTCGCTCGCGGGCTTCCAGCAGGCGATGACGGTGTCCTGTCATTCCTTCATCGCCATGGCTAAGCTCGCCGAGCCCCTGATGACGGACGGCGGCGCGCTGCTGACGATGACCTATCACGGCGCCGACAAGGTCGTTCATAATTACAATATGATGGGACCGGTCAAGGCGGCGCTCGAGGCCAGCGTGCGCTATCTGGCCGCCGAACTCGGTCCGCAGCGCATCCGCGTCTTTGCGGTTTCGCCCGGACCGCTGCGGACGCGCGCCTCGAGCGGGATCGCCGAATTCAAGGGCTTGATCGACGACGCCATCGAGCGCGCCCCGAGCCGAAGGATCGTCGATATCGCCGAGGTCGGACGCGTCGTCGCCTTTCTTGTGAGCGGCGCTTCCTCGGGCATGACCGGCGACACCATCTATGTTGATGCGGGCCTCAATATCGTCGCCTGAGTTTCGGCCTGCCGCCGCGCCCATATCCGATGCAATGATTAAGGACCGTCCGATGAAGCCTATAGCGCAATCCGCCGCGACGCTGGAGCGTCTCGGCCTCGCCCAGAAAAGCGAAAGCCTGAGCCGCCGCCTGAGTGATGTCACGGCGCTGTCGCAATCGCTGCAAAAGCTGCGCTCCGGCCATTTCGCACGCATCGGGACGACGCAAGGGCAGGCGCGCAAGGAAAACGCGGCCAAACTGCGCGAGATCTGGTCGCAACGCCGCGACGGCGCCAAGCTGTTGCGCGCCTGGAACGAATATGCGGTCGATTTCGCGCAACGATCCGTGTTGTTTCTCGACATCATGCGCGATGTCGGCAATGCGTTCAACGAGCAGATGGCGGGCGAGCGCACGCCCGTGCTCGTCTATGATTATGAAATGGCGCTCGACGGCCGCCAGATGAGCCGGCCGGTGAATTATGCGCTCGTCCGCATCATTCCGCCGCAGGGAACGCCGGTCGATCCGATGCGCCGGCCCTTCATGATCATCGACCCGCGCGCCGGACACGGCCCCGGCATCGGCGGCTTCAAGCTCGACAGCGAAGTCGGCGTCGCCCTCGCGCACGGTCACGCCGTCTATTTCGTGATTTTCTTTCCTGATCCAGAGCCCGGCCAGACTCTCGCCGATGTTTGCGCCGCCGAAGGCCTGTTCGTGCGGGAAGTATCGCGGCGTCATCCTGGCGCCGACAAGCCGGCGATTCTCGGCAATTGTCAGGGCGGCTGGGCCGCCGCGCTCGTCGCCGCCTCGAACCCCTATGTCACCGGTCCGATCGTGCTCAATGGCGCGCCGCTCAGCTATTGGGCCGGCGAACGCGGTAAAAATCCGCTCCGCTACAAGGGCGGGCTCAAGGGCGGCGCCATGCCGGTTCTGCTTTTGTCGGATCTTGGCAATGGCCGTTTCGACGGCGCCAATCTCGTCCTCAACTTCGAATCGATGAATCCCGGCAATACATGGTGGACCAAATATTACAACGTCTTCGCGAATGTCGACAGCGAGGGGCCTCGCTTCAAGGCGTTCGAGAAATGGTGGTCGTCATTTTATGACATGAACGAAGCGGAAATTCGCTGGATCGTCGAAAATCTCTTCATCGGCGACAAACTGGAGCGCGGCGACGCTGTGCTCGGCGGCCGTGGCGCGGTGGATTTGCGGCAGATCAAATCGCCGATCATCATCTTCGCGAGCAAGGGCGACGACATCACGCCGCCGCCTCAGGCGCTCGCCTGGATCGCCAAAGTCTATGGCGACGAACGCGAGATACGAGCGCGCGGACAGAAGATTCTCTACATCGTGCATGAGGATATCGGTCATCTCGGCATCTTCGTTTCCGCCAAGGTGGCGCTGAAGGAGCACGACCGCATCGTCTCGACCCTCGATGCGATCGAGGCGCTGGCGCCGGGCCTCTATGAAATGCAGATCGAAAAGCTCGTCTCGGACGCTTCCGAGCCAAGCTATCTCGTCGGTTTCGAGGAGCGCACCCTCGCCGATCTCGACGCCTATGACGATGGCGACGAGGATCAGGCTTTCGCCGCGGTCGCGCGGATCTCCGAATTCGGCGTCGATCTTTACGAAATGCTGCTTCGGCCCACCATCCAGGCCCTGGCGACGCCGGCCTCGGCGCAGATGATGGCGCGGGCGCATCCGCTGCGCGCTCGCCGCGCCATTCTGTCGGACCGAAATCCCGTCATGCCGCTTGTTGCGCCGCTCGCCGCCGCGGCGCGGCAGGCGCGCAAACCCGTTGCAGCCGACAACCCCTTCTTCGCCACCGAAAAATTGACCGCGGCGATGATCGAACAATCGATGAATTTCTGGAGCGATCTGCGCGGCGCGTTCGACGAACTCGCCTTCTTCGCGATTTATTCCAATCCGCTGCTGTCCCGCCTGACGGACCGCGACCGCTCGCCGGCCGCGAGCGATCCGGCCGATAGTCTGCGCGAACTGCCGCTTGTGCGCGAAGCGCTGACGAATCTCTCGCGCGGCGGCTTTGCCGAGGCGGTCATCCGCATGCTGATCCTGCTCGCGCGTTCGCGCGGGGAGGTGCGCCAGACCCGCCTCGAACGCTCCAACGCCACGCTGCAGAATGCCGAGCCGTTCAAGAGCCTTGGCGAGAGCGAGCGCACGCGGATCATCCATGAGCAAACGCTGATTATCGACTTCGAGCCGGAGGCGGCTTTGGCGACCTTGCCCGATCTTCTGCCTTATGAAGCCGATCGCCGGCGCGCGCTCGATCTCGTCAAGGACATCGTTGGCGAGGTCAGGGAAATGAGCGAACCGACCGTCGCCATGTATGCGCGGCTGCGCCAGCAGCTGGGCGCGCCCGACGACGGCGCCCGGGTGAGAAGCGATTTGACGCCATTGTTCCGCCAGCGTGACACGATCGAGGCGCTGCAATGACCTATTCGAACCGGCTTTACGCGGAGCTTGCGGCCGGCGACGAGGCGACGATCACGCGCATCGTCACGCCGGACGATCTTTATGTGTTCGCGCATGTGAGCGGCAATCTCAACCCGCTCAATTTGCCGCCGGCGCCGGGCGAGTGCGCCCCCGCCGACCCGCCGGCGGCTCCCTCGATGTGGGTCGCCTCGCTGTTTTCCGCCGTTCTCGGCAATCTGCTGCCAGGGCCTGGCACGATCTATGAGACGCAGAACCTGCGTTTCCATGCCAGAGCCCGGGTCGGCGACAAGCTGACGATATCGGTGCGGGTCGAGGCGCTGCGGCCGCCGGCGACCGTTGTGCTGGCGACGAAGGTCGAGCGGGCCGGAGAACTCATTGTCGACGGGACGGCCGAGGTCCGCGCGCCTGAGACCAAGGAAACATTCGAGCTCGTCGAACTGCCGGAATTGCGGGTCGAGCGCCATCGGCACGTGCAGCGTCTACTGGCGGCCTGCGCCAATCTGCCGGCGATGCCGACGGCGGTTGTTGCGCCCGAGGAAGAGAACGCGCTGCTCGGCGCGCTCGCCGGCGGAAGGGATCATTTGATCGTCCCGATCCTGATCGGCGATGAGGCGAAGATCCGGGCGCTGGCGCTAAGCCTTGGCGCCGATCTGACCGGCGTCGAGATCGAGAATCTGCCGAGCCATGACGCGGCGGCGGCGCGCGCCGTCGAACTCGTCCATCTGGGCAAGGCGAAAGCCGTGATGAAGGGACATCTGCACAGCGATGAATTGCTGCGCCATGTCGTGAAGTCGCAGGGCGGGCTTCGCACCGGACGGCGCATCAGCCATGTTTTCGTCATGGATGCGCCGACCCTGTCGCAGCTGATCCTAGTTACCGACGCAGCGATCAACATCGCCCCGACGCTCGAGGAAAAAGTCGACATCGTGCAAAATGCGATCGACCTTGGCCTCGCGCTTGGCCTCCAGAAGCCGAAGGTTGGCATTCTGTCGGCCGTCGAACTGGTCAACCCCAAAATTCAATCGACGCTCGATGCGGCGGCGCTCTCGAAAATGAGCGAACGCGGACAGATCACCGGCGGCGTGGTCGACGGGCCGCTCGCCATGGACAACGCCATCAGCGTTTCCGCCGCGCGGACCAAGGGGCTGACCTCGCTGGTCGCCGGGCGCGCCGACATTCTCGTCGCGCCCAACCTCGAATCGGGCAACATCCTCGCCAAGGAGCTGACCTATGCCGCGCAGGCCGAGGGCGCCGGGTTGGTGATCGGCGCCAAAGTTCCCGTGCTGCTCACGAGCCGGGCCGACGACGAGGCTTCGCGGCTGTTTTCCTGCGCCGTCGCCATGCTCTACGCGCATTGGCTCGAGACCGGCAAGAGCGCGGTCGCGCCGGACGCGGAGGGCGGCAGATGAGCCGCTGCGTCATGACCCTCAATGCCGGGTCGTCCTCGATCAAATTCGCTCTCTTTGAGGAAGTTCTGGCGCAAGAGGGGAAGGCAAAAGAGCTACAGCCCCTCGCGATCGGGCTTGCCGAGATGGTTGGCGAGGAGCGCCGCATTGCCGTCCACGACGGCGCCGGCGCAAAGATCTACGAAGTCAAGCGAACCGAACAGGTCGAGGCGCCGTTCCATGCCGAGGCTCTGCGGCGCATCCTCGCCTGGCGCCAGAGCGCCTTCCCGGACGCCAATGTCGTCGCCGCGGGGCATCGCGTCGTCCATGGCGGCGTCGATTACTCCGCGCCTGTCGTCGTCACCGACGAGGTGCTGAAATATCTGCACACGCTGATCCCGCTCGCGCCTTTGCATGAGCCTTATAATATAGCGGGCATTCTCGGCGCGCGCGAAGCCTGGCCCCATCTCGAACAGGTCGCCTGTTTCGATACGGCGTTCCATCGCACGCACCCCTTCGTCAACGACGTCTTCGCTCTGCCGCGCCGTTTTTACGACGAGGGCGTGCGGCGCTACGGCTTTCATGGGCTTTCCTATGAATATATCGTCCGGCGCCTGCGCGAAATCGCGCCCTATCACGCGGCCGGACGCGTCGTCGTCGCCCATCTTGGCAATGGCGCCTCGATGTGCGCGATCCGCGATGGGCTGTCGGTTGCAAGCTCGATGGGATTTACCGCGCTCGACGGCCTGCCGATGGGAACGCGCTGCGGTCAGCTCGACCCTGGCGTCGTGCTCTATCTGATGCAGGAAAAGAAGATGAGCGCGGCTGAGATCACCGATCTCCTTTATCGTGAATCAGGCCTCAAAGGCCTCTCCGGCCTCTCCCACGACATGCGCGAGCTTGAGGCGTCAGACAGCGTCGATGCGCAGCAGGCGATCGAATATTTCGTCTTCCGCATCCGCCGTGAGCTTGGCGGCCTTGCCGCCGTGCTCGAGGGGATCGACGCGATCGTGTTCTGCGGCGGCATCGGCGAGCATTCCCGCCATGTGCGCGAGCGCGTGCTTGAGGGCATGGAGTGGATCGGCGTCGAGCTCGACCGCAACGCCAACAGCGCCAATGCGGAAGTCATCTCCTCCGAGCGTTCGCGCACGAGAGTCTTCGTCATTCCAACGAATGAAGAAGGCATGATCGCAAGACACACTTTGGCGCTGCTGGATCGGATGGCTGCTGCCTGAAAAGGGCGGAAAAGCCGCGCCTCCGCTCGAACTTAGGCGCGGCGGCTCGCATATTCCGATAGACAACAACCTGCGTTTCGAGGTGGAACCCGTGCGAAGCGGCGGGGTTGTGGCGCCATGACAATCCTTTGCGGAAAAAGGGAGCAATCATGAAACGCGCCATAATGGTCGGGGCGGCGCTGATCGCCTTCACGAGCTTCGCCAATGCAGAGTCTTTGGCCGAGAAGACCGGAATCAACTCGGTCTTGGGCGTAAGCCCGAGCACGTCGGATTTTGTTCGTCAGGTCGCGATCAGCGACATGTTTGAAATCGAATCAAGCAGACTCGCCAAGGAAAAGGGCGACGTCGCCGCAACCGCCTTCGCCAATCATATGATCTCGGCTCACGAGAAGACCTCGCAGCAGCTTAAATCTCTGGTCAGCGAACGCGGCCTGAAAGTGGAGTTGCCAGCCGGACTCGATAAATCCCACGAGGGCAAGCTCGACGATCTCAAGAAGCTTTCTGGCGGGGATTTTACGAAGAGCTACAAGGATGAACAGGTCAAGGCGCATAAGGCGGCGGTCGATCTGTTTGACCGCTACGCCAAGGCCGGCGACAATGATTCGGTGAAACAATGGGCGGCGACCACGCTGCCGGAATTGCGCGCTCATCTCGATATAGCGGAGAAGCTTTGACGCGCGGCGGCGCCCGATCTATTGGATGGGCGGCGGCGAACCGCCGCGCGCCGCCGTCAACGCTTCATGCAGCGTGCGGAAAATTCGCCCCTCGCCCAACGCAGCGGTGACGCCGTGCCGATCGAAGTCGGCCTGTAGATACGACCGGACGCGACCGAACACCACTGTGACGCCGGAAGCGGCTAGCTCGCCCAGAAAATCGCGCAGCGTCGCTGCCGCCGAATAATCGATGTCGCTGATCGCGCCGGCGTCGACGATCAGCCAGCGCACCTTGTCGGGCGCGGCGTCGATCAGAGTTTTCACCTCGTCCACAAAGATGTGGTCATTGGCGTAAAACAAATCGGAGCCGAAGCGGTAGACGATCAGTCCCGGCTCGGTCTGGCTGCCTGGCAGGGCTTCGATAGGCTCCCACCAGCCGTTTGTATCTGGCGTCAGCACCATCCTGTGCGGCTTGTAACTGTGACCTACATGCCGGAACAGAGATAGCGTGATCGCGATCAGAATGCCGGCCTCGACGCCGATCGCGACGACAGTCGCCGCCGTCACGACGGCGAGCCCGAATTCGCCCGGACTTTCGCGGCGTATGGCGCGGAGCGTTTGGAGATCGATCATGCCGACTGCTATGGTGAAGACGACGCCCGCAAGCACGCAACGCGGCAGATATTGCAGCGAGCCCGTCGCAAACAGCAGCACCAGAAGGACGATCGCCGCGAAGGTCAGCTGGGCGAATTGGCTGTGCGCGCCGGCCCGCTCGGCCATGGCGGTTTGCGTCGGACTGCCGTTGACGACGAAAGCGCCGCTGAGGCCGGCTGCAGCGTTCGCTGCGGCAAGACCGAGAATATCCGCGTTCACGTCGATCCGTTGATGATGCCGCTCCGCGAAGGCGCGGGCGGTGGCGGCGCTCTGCGCGATAATCACGAAGACGCAGGTCGCGGCGACCGGCGCGACGACCGATATGTCGTCAAGGCTGACAGGCGGGAGGGCAAGGGCCGGCAGTCCGCCAGGCACCGGGCCGATCAGGGCGACGCCGTGCCCGGCGAAGTTGAATCGCCAACTGGCCGCGATCGCCGCGAGGACCGCGATCATCGCGACGGGAAAGCGGGGTAAGAGGCGCCGGCCGAGCAGGATCGCCGCGAGCGTCGCGCCGGCAAGCGCGAGGCTCGAACCGCTGATGTCCGCCAGGCGCGGCGCAAGCCGCCAGAGTTGCCGGAGCGCGCCGCCGGCGGGCGCTGCAACCCCGAACATGTCCGGGAGCATGGCGATCGCGACCTGTGCGCCGACGCCCGTCAGAAATCCGACAAGCACGGTTCGCGATAGAAAATCGGCGAGAAACCCCAGCCGGAACAGCCGCGCCGCAAGCAGAAGACCCGCGGCGAGCAAGGCTGTCAGGGCGACCAGCGCCATATATTTTTCGCTCATCGGCGCGGCGAGGGGGCTGAGCGAATTCGAGAAGATCGCGGCGGTGGCCGAATCCGCCGACACCACGAGCTGCCGCGACGAGCCGAAAATGGCGAAGGCGACAAGCGGGAGAAGCACCGTGTAAAGGCCGGCGACGACCGGCGTTTGTGCGATGCGCGTATAGCCGAGCACCTGCGGAATATTGATCGTCGCGAGCGAGACGCCGGCCAGCATGTCGCGCGCCAGGGACCCCGCATTGAACGGGCCAAGGCCGCCAAACAGCTTTAGCCCGGCAAACAGCTTCAACCCCATGGGGCGTCCTTTTGCAATTACGGCGTCTCGCCGCCGGCGCGTTCAGAACCGGCTAAAAATCTCGCGCGTTTGCGCGAGGTCGGCGCCCTGCGCCAGCGCCAGCTGAAGCGCAACGCGCGCCTTGCGCGCGTCGAGCCATCCGGCAGGGATGAGACCCCGTGCGATCAGATCGATCTCGCCGCCCGCATAACCGTAGGAGGCGCGGAGCGTCTCGCCGGCGCCCGTGCGGCTTGCAAAGACGACTGGCAGGCGTTCGGCGAGGCGGCCGAGATCGGGCGCGGCCTCGGCTGCGACATGGCCCGCGCCCGGCAGGCTGAGTACGACCCCATCGAATCCTCCCGCCGCAAGCGCCGCGACGGTTTCGGGCTCAAGGCCGGGGCCGGCTTCGATGATTGGCGCGATGGGCAGCCGACTTCCGCCAAAATGCATAAGGGGCATCGGGGCGGCCGGGACAAGGGCAAAACGAACGCGGTCCTCGGCGACATAGCCGATCGGACCGAAGGGCGCCGACGAAAACGCGTGGGTGCGAAAGCTGTGCGACTTGCGGATGAGGGGGCCCGCGTGGATCTCATCGTCGATCACGACGAGAACGCCGGCGCCGCGGGCGGCGTTGGACGCTGCGACCCGAACGGCGGCGAGAAGATTGGCCGGGCCGTCCGCGCCGGGCTGGTCCGCGCGCCGCATGGCGGCGGTCAGCACGATCGGCGTCTCAATGCGGGTCAGCAGCGCGAGCGCGAAAGCCGTCTCCTCCAGCGTATCGGTGCCGTGGGTGATGACGATCCCGTCGGCCGATTGCGCGGCGGCGACAGCGGCTGCGGCGATCATCGCCTGGTCGGCGACGGTCAGGCTCGCCGACGGCTTGGCGAGAATGTCGCGCGTCTCGCAATCTGCGATGGCTTCGAGCTGCGGAACGGCGGCGGCAAGCGCCTGCGCGCCAAGCCGCAGCGCGCCCGCTTCCGAGCCGCGCGCAAGCATGGCGATGGTGCCGCCGGTGGAGAGGATGATTACGCGCGGTCGCTGCGGCATCTGCAAAAAGAGGCGCCTTGCTTGAGACGTCGCGGCCGCACTGGCGCGGGTGAAGAAAGACGCGGCTTCGAGAAGCCGCTTCCCTTTCGTGCGCCGAGGGTCACGCCTCCGGGGCGGCCGCTGCGGCCGCTGCTGCCTTCTCGGCCGCGGCGGCGGATGCGGCGGCACGCTCCTGCGCCTTCTTCTTCGGGAGAGCCTTCTTCGGGTTCTCCTGCGCTTCGCGGGTCAGAACGCCGAGCCCGTCGAGCAGGCGGGCGACGCGATCGGTTGGCTGCGCGCCCTTGGCGATCCACTCCTTGGCCTTTTCCGCGTCAAGCACCACGCGCTCGGCGGAATCCTTGGCCTTCAGCGGATCGAACACGCCGAGACGCTCGATGAAGCGGCCGTCGCGCGGCATGCGCGAGTCGGCGACGACCACGCGATAGAACGGGCGCTTCTTGGCGCCGCCGCGCGACAGACGAATTTTCAATGGCATTTTATTGGTTCTCCAAAAGTTGGTTCAGTGTGGTTCATCGAAGAGTCAAAGCCGGCTTCTGCCGGCCGCGCTCATTTCTTTTTTCCGAACGGGTTGAGCCCGCTCAAAAATCCGCCGCTGGCGCCGCCGCCAAGGCCCGGCAGTTTGGCCGGCCCTGCGCCGAGTCCGGGAAGATTTGATCCGGGCGGCTTCGGCGCGGCCGGAGGCGGCGCGAGCTGCGGCGCCGGGCTGCCGCCCGAAAATGCTCCAGGCGCCGATCCAAACTGCTTTTGCAGCGAGGCGATCTGCTCCGGCGAGGGCTGCGGCATGCCGCCCATCGCTCCGCCCATGCCGCCGGCCGGAAGGCCGAACATCGAAGCCATCTTGCCCATGGCGCCGCCGCCGCGCTTCATGCCGCCCATGGATTTCATGAGGTCGGCCATCTGGCGATGCTGCTTTAGAAGCTTGTTGACGTCCTCGACCTTCATGCCGGAGCCCGCCGCAATGCGCTTCTTTCGCGAGGCTTTCAGAATGTCGGGGTTGCGCCGCTCCTGTGGCGTCATCGAGAAGATAATGGCGCGCTGGCGCGTGATGATGCGGTCGTCGAGATGGGCGGCGGCGAGTTGATCCTTGATCTTGCCCATGCCGGGCAGCATGCCCATGATGCCGCCGAGGCCGCCGATCTTTTCCACCTGCGCCAGCTGGTCGGAGAGGTCCTCGAGGTCGAACTTGCCCTTGCGCATGCGGTCGGCGATGCGCTGCGCCTTCTCGGCGTCGATGGTCTGCGCCGCCTTCTCGACGAGCGAGACGATATCGCCCATGCCGAGGATGCGGTTGGCGATGCGCGAGGGATGGAAATCCTCGAGCGCATCCATTTTTTCGCCGGAGCCGATGAGCTTGATCGGCTTGCCGGTGACGGCGCGCATCGACAGCGCCGCGCCGCCGCGGCCATCGCCGTCGACGCGGGTCAGGACGATGCCGGTGATGCCGACGCGGTCGTCGAAGTTTTTCGCCAGATGAACGGCGTCCTGGCCGGTGAGGCTGTCGGCGACGAGCAGGATCTCATGCGGGCGCGAGGCCGCCTTGATCTCGACCATCTCCTGCATCAGCGCTTCGTCGATGTGGGTGCGCCCGGCAGTGTCGAACAGCACCACGTCATAGCCCTGCAGGCGCCCTGCCTGCTCGGCCCGGATGGCGATCTGCACGGGCGTCTGGCCGGCGATGATCGGCAGCGTATCGACGCCGACCTGACGTCCGAGCACGGCGAGCTGCTCCTGCGCCGCCGGACGCTTGACGTCGAGCGAGGCCATCAGAACCTTGCGGCCCATCTGCTCCTTGAGCCGCTTGGCGATCTTGGCGGCGGTCGTCGTCTTGCCGGCGCCCTGAAGGCCGACCATCATGATGGCGACGGGGGCGGCGGCGTCGAGATTGATCGGCTCGGCGTCGGAGCCAAGCGTCTCGATCAGCACGTCATTGACGATCTTGACGACCATCTGGCCGGGCGTCACCGATTTGACGACATTCGCCCCGACCGCCCGCGCGCGCACCTTGTCGACGAAGGAGCGCACGACGTCGAGCGCGACGTCGGCCTCGAGCAACGCCCGGCGAACCTCACGCAACGCAAGATTGACGTCCTCCTCCGACAGCGCGCCGCGTCGCGTCAGGGAATCGAATATGGATGAGAGCTTTTCAGAAAGCCCTTCGAACATGCGGTCATCCTCAAAAGTTCGCAGCGCGCCTTGCGCCCGAACCGATTGTCAAACATGAGGCCGGGGCCTAGGTCCCGGCGTCTTTTGGCGGGCCGCCGACGGGAGCGACAACAACCGCGCCGGTCACGCCCTGGCCCGTCTGCCCGGATCCGCGGAGCCGGCGTGGCTTGCGCCGGGCTATTGTCGCGGCCAACACAAAACGCGCCCGGGGGCGCAACGCGCTGCCGGACGTTCGCCGGCCGCCTCCGAGCGGCCGACTGATGCGAAAACATGCCGTCTTGGGAAAGACAGACCGCCTTTTTTGAAGCGCTGCGCCCTGAAAGTCAAGAACGCGCGGCGCGGCGCCATTTGCCGGCCGGCCGGAACATGATAAATCGATCTCGCCACAGCCCGCGGCAAAGCCGGGTCCCGGTAGCTCAGCAGGATAGAGCAACGGTTTCCTAAACCGTAGGTCAGGGGTTCGAATCCCTTCCGGGACGCCAGTTCAATCAATGCACTGGCCTGTTGCTGTTCTGATCGGCGTTATTCCGGGGCAGCGATACGCCCTTCATGCAGATTGCGGCAATGCCGGTGGTGGTTAGGGCGTCGCTCGCCGAGGCGCTGGCGTTGCTGCGGCTGTCCCGCTGCATCTTGGCCGGGCGACATTCGCAGAGATGCCGCGCTTTTTACCCGCCTGGCCGGTTGAATCGCTGCCGGCGCCCGCAATTTACGGCTTTTGAACTCAGGGCGCAGCCTCAGAGAGACCGGCTCGCGGGATGATGGCCTACGTCCGGCGGCCCCTGGCGGCGCGGGATCTGTGCTTAGGCTTCTGTATCGGCAAAGGCGAATGTGGCCGCCCCAATGTCGCTTCTGCGCGTTTTTGCCCAATAAAGCGCCGCCGTCAGCAAGCGCTTTGGATCTCGCTCCCCGGTTTGAGCCACAATGAGAATCCGGGTCGCAAGGCCAAGCTTAACTTCCTCGGTCAGGCCTTCATGCGAAAGCTTCGCTTCCACTTGCTGGAAAACTTCACTCAAAAGCGAAAGCGTATGACTATCCATCGGTTCACATTTCCTCGTTCACTGCATGCGCCAACCGAAAATTATTAATCTTGCCAAGAACTCTGACTATTGACGAATATTAATACGCCCTTTTTGGATTACCGTCCGTCTGGTTCACGACAGAGCGATGGAATTATGTTGAGTCGCAGCCGACGCCGTTTGGTGTTATTGTCCTTTCATCGTTGGCAGCAGTTCTTTTAATTCCCGGCGGCTGAGAGACATTCCTGTGCTCCCCTTCCATTCGGTTGCGGAGAGCCATTGTGCCTTTATCGAACTCGGCTAATCATTTTCTCGCGTCCCTGTCGTCGCAAGACAGCGAATCCGTGCGTTCTCTTTTGAGGCCGATGGATTTGCCCCTCGGAGCCGTATTCTTCCGAGCCGAGGACATAATCAATCGCATTTACTTCCCCTCCAGCGGCGTCGTTTCGCTTGTTGTGGGCGTAAGCACGGGACATTTTGTCGAAGCGGGGATGTTTGGCAGAAATACCGTGATCGGCGCCAGTACATTGCTGGACGGTTCCGTCGCGCTCAATCAGGCAATAGGCCTCGTCAAAGGTTCGGGAATGGTCGGCGAGCGGTCGGATCTCAAAGGCCTGGCGGATCGAAGCGGGACGCTTCGCAAATCGTTCGCGGCCCACGAACAAGCGATATTCGCGCATGTGCAGCAGGTCGCGGTATGCAACAACGTGCATGAATTAGAGGCGCGGTTCTGCCGCTGGCTGTTGCAGCTGCGGGACTTGATCCAGAGCGACAGCTTGCCGCTGACGCATGAGTCGCTGGCCGAGATGCTGGGCGTTCAGCGCAGCAGCGTCACATTGGCGGCTCTCCGCCTTCAGACCGCGGGTTTGATCAGTTATCGAAGAGGCCAAATTCAGATTCGCGACGTGGCGGGGATCCGCACGGCTGCTTGCGAGTGCTACGACGCGATCAATTTGCACTACCAGCATCTGACGGGCTGGACGCCGGGTCTGATCAAGCCCGGGTTGACGAGGGAACACGCCTGACGCGCTTTCGAAAGCTGGCGCAAGCTTGGGGACGCCTGCTCCGGCGAAAACGCCCAAGTCGAGGTTTTTACACGTAAGAACAGATTTCTTCTCTGGGCTACAATTCTGCCATATCTGCTTGTTCTGAGACAAAAATCAATCAGATAAATCAGTGATAAAAAACGTATATTAACAGATGTTTTTAATAAACAGATGTCTCATGGATTATTGATTTGGCCGGAAGGCTCTGCTCTGATGCGAGCAATATATAGCGCTAAAAGTATTATAAATAAATGATCTGGCAAAAATATATTGATGCCGTCATCAATTTTGCAATATTATGTACTTTTCTAAAACAACTTATTTCACTACGAAGCGCTTCATAGACATTTTTCTCATCTTATAATCCTGTCTACTCTCCGTTAAAAGAGCCAATGGCGCGCAACGGAAAGTTTTTGCTGTTCTGCTTCGCAAAGACGTGTCAATTTGGCGATATGAAAGAGATTCTTTCAGGACACTTCATGATGGCGACGGTCGCTAACCATCACGGCGCGTCAAGAGATATCCATGTGGTTGAACTATCTCTTCGGAGTCGCAAATGGGACATTCAGCGCAATTCGCTGCGCGGCGCGCGCAAGATGACACGCGCGTGGCAATTATTGACACAGCATTGACATTATTTAGCCGGGTTGGATTTCAGAAAACAACAATCAAGGACATTGCCAGCCAGCTTCGTATGTCGCCAGCAAATGTTTATCGCTTTTTTGCCACGAAGGCGGAGATCAACGACGCCGTTGGACGACGGTTGTTGCATGAAATAGAAGCGTCCGTCATCGACATCGCCAACAGCCAGGCCTCGGCGAGCCAAAGACTGCGAGCGTGTATTACCGCTATTGAGGAAAGCAACGCGCGACGCTTTCTTTTCGACCAGAAATTGCATGAGCTGATCGAAGCCGCGTTCGATGAAGACTGGCCAAGCACCGCCGATCACCTTGAAACAATCGAAAAATCGCTATCCGGGATCATAGCGCAAGGCGCCCGCGAGGGTGAGTTTCGCGTCAACGATAGCGATTTGGCCGCAATTCTCGTGCACAACGCCTGCGTTCGACCCCCTCATCCTCGTTTCATTGACGAGCGCCGCAAGAAGACGACGCCAACGCTGGACCAAATGATGGATTTTTGTTTAGCGGCCATCACGGATTAGCGAATCCGCCCGCGAAGCTGAAGGTATCAGGGCGAAAGTCCGTCCGGTCAGATCGGCTTTTGTTTTAGTGCCCGCCGCATCGCCGCAATTGTAGCGGGGAGGGAGAGGCGGCGGCCGTTCCAGCCGGCTCTATCGGGGGGGCTTTGTCCGCGCCCGTACGCCGCGTCCCGAAATTGCCCGCTCTCGCCGGAGGACGGATCGGCGCGTCAGTCGAACAGGCTTGAGACGCTTTCTTCCTTGGCGATTCGTGTGATGGCTTCGCCGATGAGCGGGGCGACGGAGACGATCCGGATATTTTTCGAAACGCGGATCGCCTCCGTCGAGGAGATCGTGTCCGTCAGCACCAGCTCTTTCAGACTCGAGGCCGAGATGCGCGCGGCGGCGCCGCCGGAGAGCACGCCGTGGGTGATATAGGCGTAGACCGCGATCGCGCCCTCGGCGCGCAGCGCGTCGGCGGCGTTGCACAGCGTGCCGCCGGAATCGACGATGTCGTCGATCAGGATGCAGACCTTGCCGGCGACGTCGCCGATGATGTTCATCACCTCGGATTCGCCGGCGCGCTCGCGCCGCTTGTCGACGATGGCGAGCGGCGCGTCGATGCGCTTGGCGAGCGCCCTTGCCCGCACGACGCCGCCGACGTCGGGCGAGACGACCATCAGATTGCCCTTCGGCAGGCGCTCCTCGATGTCGCGCACCAGCACCGGGGCGGCGAACAGATTGTCGGTCGGGATGTCGAAGAAGCCCTGGATCTGGCCGGCGTGCAGATCGACGGTGAGGACGCGGTCGGCGCCGGCTCTCGTGATCAGATTGGCGACGAGCTTGGCCGAGATCGGCGTGCGCGGGCCGGCCTTGCGGTCCTGCCGCGCATAGCCGAAATAGGGAATGACCGCGGTGATGCGGCGGGCCGAGGCGCGGCGCAGCGCGTCGGTCATGATCAAGGCCTCCATCAGATGATCATTGGTCGGATAGGAGGTCGACTGGACGATGAAGGCGTCCTGGCCGCGGACGTTTTCCTGGATCTCGACAAAGATCTCCATGTCGGCGAAGCGGCGCACCTGACATTTGGTCAGGGGCACGCCAAGATAGGCGGCGATCGCCTCGGCCAGAGGACGATTGGAGTTGCCCGCCAGTATTTTCATGAGCGCAATGATCCCGCCAGCCGCAACAGCCCTCTCTTAATCATCGCGCCCGCGCCCGCGCAATGGCAAAGCTGGCGATGGGCCAATGCGTCGCGCCCGCATCGCCTCAAAGCTTCAGTCGCTTGAAGATCGGTTCGGGAATCGATCCGATGATGGTCATAATCAGACGCCAGACGGGCTTCACGTAAATGACGTCGCGCGGCTTGACTGCGCTCGCGCGATAAATCGCCTCGGCGACTTCCTGCGGCTCGGCGGTCAGGGGCGGCGGCAATTTCATGCCGGCCGTCATCTTGGTGCGGACGAAACCGGGTTTGACGGTGACGACGCGAATCTTCGTCTTGCCGAAGCGATTGCGCAGGCCTGACAGAAAGGCGGTCAGGCCGGCCTTGGCGGCGCCATAGACATAGTTCGAGGCGCGCCCGCGATCGCCGGCGACCGAGCTGACGCCGACGATGACGCCTTCGCCCCGCTCGGCAAATCCTTCGGCGAACTGGCCAAGAAGAAGGGCCGGTCCCTCGAAATTCGAGCGCATGACGAGGCTTGCATGGGCTGGATCGGTCTCCGCCCTGCGCGCGTCGCCGAGCAGGCCGACGACGCAAACAATCGCGTCTGGCAATCCGCCGAGGCCTGTCTCGAAGGCGGCGAAGGAAGGCGTGTCGAGGATGTCAATGAATGACGTCGTGATCGCGACGCCGGTGCGCGTCGCGATGTCTTCAGCCTCGCGCTTCAGCGGCGCAAGATCGCGGCCGGCGAGCGTGACGCGCCATCCAGCTTGCGCAAAGCGCAGCGCACAGGCGCGGCCGATGTCGGAGCCTCCGCCTAGAACGAGAAGGAATTTCGGCTCATCCATGGGTGCGGCGATCCTGTTCAAATGCCCAAACGATCGGACAGGCGGGAGGCGACGGCGCGCTCGGCGCCGATCTCTCGCCTGATCTCACGAAACCGGTCAAGCTCCGGGTAACCGGCCTCGAAGGTGGCGCGCGATTGGCGCGCGTCCTTGGCGAGATAGATTCGCCCGCCCGCCGCGACGACGATGTCGTCGATCTCGTCCAGAAATTCGAACACGCCGCGGTCCATGGCAAGATCGAGCGCCAGGGTGAAGCCGGGCTTGGGAAAGGACAGATAGCCCCGGCCGGCCGGCCCGAGCTTCTTCAGGACGGCGAGGAAAGACGCGTTGCCGCGCTTGGCGAAGCGGCCGAGAATCTCGGCGATCGCGCCGGCGGCGGCGTCAGTCCCGATGACGCATTGATGCTGCAGAAAGCCGCGCCGGCCGTAGATCCGGTTCCAGTTGAGCACGCCGTCGAGCGGGAAAAAGAAGCTGCCGATCCCGTTCAGAAAGGGTTTTCCGGCGGCGCTCGCGCCTTTGCGGAAATAGAGTTCGTTGAAGGCCGCGACGCTGAGGCGATTGAGCGTGAAGCCCGGCAGATCGATGGGAACGCCGAGCGGGCGTTTTTTTCCGGCGGGGCGCCGGTGCGGATCGATCGCCGCGATATCGGCCGCCTTGGCGTGCCGCCCGAGATAGATCAGCGAGCGCCCAAGCGCCGCGCCGCTCGCGAGGCAATCGATCCAGGCGGCCGAATAGGGCCAGTCCTCATGCGCGCTCAGCGCCGCGATGGCCTCATCGAGATTTTGTGCGACGATGGTTTCCTGGGCGATCAGGGCGGATTCGACGGGAATGAGCTTGAAACTCGCGGACAGGATCGTCCCGGTCAGCCCCATGCCGCCGATGGTCGCCTTGAACAGATCGGCGTTCTGGCCCGGCGAACAGATCCGAATCTCGCCACCCGGCAAGGCAAGCTCGAACGCATCGACATGATCGCCGAAGCCGCCCGCGCCATGATGGTTCTTGCCGTGAATGTCAGAGGCGATCATGCCGCCGACGGAGACGAACTGCGTACCCGGAACGACGGGCGGAAAAAAGCCCCGCGGTAGGAAGGCGTCGATGATCTCGCTGAGCAGCACGCCGGATTCGACGGTGAGACGCCGTTCGGCGGGATCGAAATGGCGGAAGCGGCCAAGCCCACGCGAGAGGATGCTGGCCGTGACACCAATTGCGGCGTCGCCATAGGCGCGGCCGTTGCCGCGCGGCGCAAAGCCCGAAAGCAGCGGCTGCAGCCGCGCCGCCGCCTCGGGCGACGACGGCTCATAGAGCCTTGTTTCGAAGCGCGGAAAGCGGCCCCATCCCGTCAGCTCCATTTTGCCGCCTTCCGGATGCGCTCGGGATTAAAGGTAATGCCGCGGTCGAGCAGATATTTGAGGAAATTGCCGATCGCGAGCCCGATCACCGCCCCGGCATATTTGGCGAAATTGGTGCCCCAGATGGCGAGGAATGCGATCTCGAAGCCCCAGAAAATCGCCGTCATGGCGACGCTGAAGGCGCCGTACAGCAGAACCTTCTGCGTTTCGGCGGCGGCGCCGTGGTAGTCGTCAAAGAAGATCCAGCGCTTGTCGAGCAAATATTTCACGACGAAGCCGACGCCGGTGCCGACCAAGATCGAGATTGCCAGCGGCTGGATCGGCGCGATCGCGAACGTAACCGCCTGCGCGCCAAGGTTCATGGCGCCCGCGATGACCGCGAAAAGTCCGTAGCGGATGGCAATGATGTGAGGCCGCGGACCGCCGGACGGCCGTGCTTCGGGCGTGCTGGTCATGGGCTTGGTCAGATCGCGGCCAGAACGACGAGCGCAATCGCCGCGCCGGCGGCGTAGCTGACGCGATCCTTCAGGGCGAAGACGATCGGATCGTCATGCACGAGGCGGCGGTGCGCCAGCATCACCATGCGGCTGATCCAATACATGAGGATCGGGCACACCAGCCAGAGAAACTGCGGATGCCGGTAGAGGGAATGGACCGTGTCCGAGGAGATATAGAGGGCGAACACGGTGACGGCGTTGAAGCCGGAAGCGGCGGCGAGCGAGGCGACGATCGGCATGTCGCCCAGCTTGTAATTGCGGTTGCTCGGATCGGGCAGCTCCTTATCGAGGCGGACGGCGAGCTCGATATAGCGCTTGATCAAGGCAAGCGAGGCGAAGATGAACATCGAGAAGCCGATCAGCCACTCCGACGCTGTCACATTGATGGCGACAGCGCCGCCAATGACGCGCAGCGAATAGAGCGCCGCGAGCGCCACGACGTCGATCAGCATCTTCGTCTTGAGCCAGCATGTGTAGGCGTTGGTCACGGCGAAATAGAACAAAAGCACGCCGAGGAACTGCCATGAGACGAGCGCCGCGACGACGATCGAGGCCAGGAACAACACCGGCATGGCGATCACGCCGCGCATGATCGGGATGGCGCCGGAGGCCAGCGGGCGCCGTCTCTTGCTGGGATGGCCGCGGTCGGCCGAAAGGTCGACGAGGTCGTTGAATATATAGACGCTCGAGGCGCACAGCGAAAAGGCGATCGCGGCGAGGACGCAGTGGTAAAGCGAGAGAAGATCGAATTTATGCGCGGCCAGCAGCGGCAGGAAGACGAGGCCGTTCTTGGCGTATTGGTGCACGCGGATCAGTTTGATCCATGATTTAAGCTGCGGCGCCGGCGATTCGATCACCTCGACCCCAAGCGCCGCCAGCCGCCCGCTGAGAGCCGGCGCCGTCCGGACGCCAATTCGGCCCGAGGCGACGGCCCAAACCGGCAGATCGGCTTTGTCGTTGCCGACATAGTCGAAGCCATGCGCGCCGAATTTGCCGACCAGAAACTCCGCCTTCGTGTGTGCTGAATTATTGGTCGAGGCGTCCGAGGCGAACCAGTCCGTGAACAGGCCGAGGTGATCGGCGACCGCGCCGACAAATTTGGCGTTGCTCGCGGAGGCGAGATAAACCGGCCGTCCTTCGTTTCGCGCCGCCGTGATCAGGTCGAGGATCTTTTGATCGTAAGGAAGGCTGGCGACGTCGAGATCGACGCCCTGGGCGAGCGCATCCTTGAAGCGCGCCTTGCCATGACGCAAGGCGGCCAAAAAGCCGAAAACGGAGGCCGGATTTTTTCCAACATTGGCAAAGAAGGATTCAAGCAGGAGATCGGATTTGATCAGCGTCCCGTCGAGGTCGACGACGAGCGGAAGCTTCTGGCCGGAGGCTTCACCGATCAAGGTCGAATCTATTGCCGCTGATGACATTGCTGCTCCAAAAACTCGCGCCCGCGCCGACGCCAGCCCCCTTTGCGGGGAGCGGCCATGTCTGCCGGGACGTCGAAATGTCCAAGATCACGCTGATTTGGGAGGAAATCCATCCAAGATCACGAAGCTTATCGATCCCCAATATTTCAGAGCAGAGGTCAAACCGGGTATCTGCTTTTCGGCGTCATGCTCTAGAGATAACTTTCGACAGGATTACGACGGTATGCGTCACGACAAAACTCGCGCCGCGCTGTCCGGCCACGAAGCAAATACCAAGCCAGCTCGCC
The DNA here is from genome assembly GCF_002891535.1 of Methylocella silvestris. Lineage (GTDB taxonomy): Bacteria > Pseudomonadota > Alphaproteobacteria > Rhizobiales > Beijerinckiaceae > Methylocapsa > Methylocapsa silvestris_A. The sequence goes on from NZ_PDZR01000008.1 coordinate 72,534, forward strand.
ATGAAAGGCCCACAAGCTATTGACCTCGTAGACGAATTTTCCCGGCTCCCGCAAGACCAGGATTATTGTTACGTCAAGTTGTCTTCTTTGCTTTTGGCTCGCGGCGCCATCGCGCACATCTCGCGACGGACCCCTCACGGCGAAAATTGAGCGCCCAAAGCCGAAGCGCACAAAAAGAGACAGGCTTGGCTGCCTGCCGCTGGTCTCCCAACAAAATCACATTCTCATCGGCCGCGGCGGGCGTCAAGCGCGGCCAATCGTCCGAGGCGATCGATCCTTGACGCGCAGCCAGGCGTTTGGACTCGCTATCTTTCGGTGATTTTCAGCTCGATCCGCCGGTTGTGACGGTTTGCGTCATCGCCCTCAGCCGGATCGAGCGGCTGGAACTCGCCGAAACCGGCCGCCGCGAGCCGCTGTGGCGAAACGCCTTTCGATACAAGGTATTGCACGACAGCGATGGCGCGGGCCGCCGATAGCGACCAGTTTGAAGGATATTGCGACGACTGGATCGGCTTCCTGTCCGTGTGGCCGTCAACGCGGATGATCCACGGAATGTCGGGAGGAATTTCATGCTCGAGTTCGATCAGGGCGCTCGCCAGCTTGTCGAGTTCGGCGCGGCCGGCTGCGTCAAGCGTCGCCTGGCTTGATTCAAAGAGCACCTCGGATTGGAAGATGAAGCGGTCGCCGACGACGCTGACGCCCGGCCGGTCGCCGAGAATTTGCCGCAGCCGGCCGAAGAAATCGGAGCGGTAGCGGGCGAGCTCCTGCACCTTTTGCGCCAGCGCGATATTGAGGCGCGAGCCGAGATCGGCGATCTTTGTCTGCGACTCTGCGCCTGATTTTTCCGACGCCGCCAAAGCATCCTCCAGCGCGGCGAGCTGGCGGCGGAGCGCCGAAATTTGCTGGTTGAGAATTTCGATTTGCGCCAGCGCGGCCGCGGAGGCGTCCTTTTCGGCCGCCAATTGCTGCTGCGCGCCGGCTCCGCCATCGCCGACGCCTGCGGCCTTCGAATCGATCGCTCCCTGCAGCCGGGCCTTGTCCCTCTGCGCGGCGTCGAGATTTGAGGCGAGGATGGCCGCTTTCTCGTCCGACTCGGTCTTGCCTGAGCGCTCCAGCGCGAGCAGCGCGCTCAGCTGTTGGATCTGGCGGTTCAGCTTTTCGAGGGCGGTGTCCTTCCCGGTCACCTCACGGGCAAGAAAGAATTGCGCCAGCATGAACACGGAGAGCAGAAAAATGATGACCAGCAGCATGGTCGACAAAGCGTCGACGAAGCCCGGCCAATAGTCGATCTGGCGGATGCGCTGACGTGAGCGGGGCGGCGCCATCAGCCGCGCTCCTTCAGCCCTTCGGCGAGCCGCTCCAGCGCGTCCTTGACCTCGCGGTTGCGTTCGGCCTGCGCTTCCACCCAGTCACGGATGATCTGCTGCTCGGAGCGCATGTGCTGAACCAGCGCCTGTACGCCGTCGGCGAGGCTTGCGACCGCGACCGAGGTCGCTTTGGCCTGCGTCTGGTCGACGGAGACAGCGATCGTCTGCAACGCGGCGCTGAGCTCCGGCGGCAGCCCCTCATAGCGGGCGGCGGCGTCATGGGCGTCAGCGAGGGGAAGCGCCGTCAGGGCGTCTTCGAGCTCGGTGAAGAAACGGTTCTGGGCGTGCCCCGCCTGCAAATCGAGAAAGCCGAGCACCAGAGAGCCGGCGAGTCCGAACAGCGAGGAGGTGAAGGAGATGCTCATGCCGGCGATTGGCGCCGACAGGCCGCTTTTGAGATCGTCGAACATGACCGCGGCGTCCGAGCCTGTCTGCATCGACTTGATGACGCCTCCGATCGAGCCGACTGTCTCAAGCAAACCCCAAAAGGTGCCGAGCAGGCCGAGGAACACGAGGAGGCCGGTCAGATAGCGGGCGGTGTCGCGTGATTCGTCGAGCCGCGCCCCGATGGTGTCGAGCACGGCGCGAAGCGGCAGCGCCGCCGGCGCGTTGATGAAAGGCTTTGCGCGAAAAAGCTGGGCCACCGGCGCGAGCAGCGTGGGCGGCTTGACCCTTTTGCCGCCGCCGCCGCCCAGCAGGGCGTTGGCCCAGTTCGCCTCGCGGAACAGTCGCAGCACCTGGCGCAAGGCAAGCAGGATTCCAAGCGCGAGAACGGCGAGGATAAGCCCGTTCAGCGCTGGATTGGCGAGGAAGGCGGTCGCGATCTGACGGTAAAGGATCAGCGCGCAAAAGCCGACGAGGATCAGAAAGACGAGCATCCGCACGACATAGATGACCGGGCGGGACAAAAGGCGGCGGTCGTCACCGTCCATATGGGTCACCTGACGCGCGAAGGAGGCTGTTGTCGGCGCGCCCGCCTTGCGCTTGCGCCGTTTGCTGTGGGGACATTAGCAAGATTCGACACGATTTTGCCAGCGCCCTGACGTCCGGCGCCCAACGCTTTCGGATTCTGGCTTTAGAGAAAATTGAATGAGTGTTTTTTCAACGGCCTCCCCGACTCCCGCGGGCGTTGGCGGAACTTTGCCGAGCGGGATAACGTTGGTTTTTCCGCAAAGGAGATTTTTGGATGAGCGAGCCGTTCGACGTTCCGCGCACGCGCCCATCCGACGAGCGCGACATCACGCGAACGCTCGATATGCTGGCGACCTTGATGATTGCGACGCTTTGCATTGTCGCGCTCTATGCCGCCCGCAGCGTCTTCGTGCCGATCGCCATCGCTGTTCTCCTCAGCTTCGTGCTTTCGCCGCCGGTCCGCCTTTTACGCGGGCTTGGCCTCAACCGGGTTGTCGCGGTGCTGATCGTGGTGATCGCCAGCCTTGCCGTCACCTTCGCGATCAGCGCGGCGCTGACTCGCCAGGTTTCGGACCTTGCCGTCGACCTGCCCAAATATCAGGCGACCATCACCAGCAAGGTCGCCTCAGCGCGCGAGCTCGTGGCCGCCAATGGGCTTATGGAAAAGGGGGCAAGCCTTTTCCAGGGGCTTGGAGCGCTCGGACATAAAAGCGGCGGCGATCGGGCTGCGGCCCCTGCGCCGGAGCACGACGAAGGACCCAAACCCATTCCGGTGGAGGTGCGCGAGGCCGGGCCGACTCCCCTTTCCATGCTGCAAACCATTGTCGGCACGGCGCTGTCGCCGCTGGAGACGATCGCCATCGTCGTGATTTTCGCGATCTTCATCCTCTTGCAGCGCGAGGATCTGCGCAATCGCTTCATCAGTCTCGTCGGCACGCGCGATCTGCAACGCACGACTGTCGCGATGAACGACGCCGCAGAACGACTGAGCCGGTTTTTCCTGGCGCAAACGCTTCTCAACGCCGCCTTCGGCGTTGTCGTCGCCGCCGGCCTCTACGTGATCGGGGTTCCGGGGCCGTTGCTGTTCGGAATGATCGGCTTTCTCATGCGTTTCGTGCCCTATATTGGCGCGATCGTGGCTGCCGGCCTGCCGGTCGCGCTCGCCGCCGCCGTCGATCCCGGCTGGACCATGGCGCTTGAGACACTCGCGCTGTTCCTCGTCCTGGAGCTCGCCGTCGGACAGTTCATCGAGCCTTTGCTGTACGGTCGAAATACGGGCCTTTCGCCCATTGCCGTCGTCGTTGCGGCGACGTTCTGGACCTGGCTCTGGGGGCCGGTCGGCCTCGTGTTGTCGACGCCGCTCACTGTTTGCCTCGTCGTGCTTGGGCGCCACGTCGAACAGCTGAATTTTCTCGACGTCATTCTAGGCGATGCGCCGGCGCTAACCCCCGTCGAGCACTTCTACCAGCGCATGCTGGTCGGCGACGCGTCGGAGGTCGCCGACCAGGCGGAGGCGTTCTTGAAGGTCGGTCCGCTGATCTCTTATTACGATGAAGTGGCCCTGAATGGGCTGCTGATGGCCGAGGCGGATTTTCGCCGCGGCGTGCTGCCGGAGGGTCGCCAGAAGCGGATCAAGGAGGCGATCGACGAGATGATCGATGATCTCGCCGATCATACGGACGAGGCGCCGGCGCAGCCGCCGTCGCGCGAGCCGCCCGTCGCTGATATCGGCGAGTCGCAGGCGCCGCTGGCGCTGGAGCCCCCGCCTGACCATGCGCCGCCGGAGCCGGAGCCCGGGCGCAAGCCCGTGCTGTGCATCGCCGGGCGTCATCCGCTGGATGAGGCGGCGGCGGGATTGCTTGCGCAAATTCTTGAAAAGCATGGATTCCGCGCCAAGGTCGAGCCGGCCGACATTCTGCGGATCGGCGGCATTCTCAACCTGGTCGGTTCCGGCGCGCAGATGATCTGCCTGTCCTATCTCGGCTCGGAGGCGAGCGCGGCGCAGGTCCGCTATGCAATCCGACGGCTGCGCCGGCGTCTGCCGGACGCCAAAATCATCGTCGGCTTCTGGCGCTGCGAGGCGGAGCGCGCGGGCGAACTCTGCGGCCAGATCCGCGCCGACGCCTGCGTGACAAGCCTTGCCGAAGCTGCGTCTTTCTTCGTCGCGGAAGCGAACGCGCAAAAGGCTGTGATTGCGAGCCCATCGGCGGCGCCTGTCCTCGCCGGCGCGGCCTGATTTTTCAGAACACCCCGATCGCCATCGCCTCCGGGTCGCTGAGCCCATGCAGACGCTGCGCCGCGGCCTGGGCGAAGCGGATCAGCACGGCGCGCCGCGTCGCCGGGGCCATGCGATGCTCGGGCGCCTCTCGCAAAATCTCGGCTCCATAGGCGTCGGCGACGATCAGCCCGGCGTCGGCCGGCATGATCTCGACCGGCATTGTCTCGGGAATAGCGAAATACAGCCGATCGCAATGAGCGCGGTAGTCGCGCCATTTCGCGTCCGTGCGGAAGTCCGCGATCGAGGATTTGATCTCGACGATCAAGACCGCGCCGTCGCTAGCCAGAGCCGCGATGTCAGCGCGCCGTCCGGACAGAAGGGGAAGTTCGGTAACGGATGAAAAATTGAGGCGCCGCAGCAGCCGCCGCGTGCCGCGCGCGACGAAAAGCGCGGTCTCGGATTGGCGTCCGTCATACGGCGCAGCAGGTTCGATCAATCGTGGCATCAGGCGCTTGACGGTGTGGCGATGCGAATGGCGCGGGACGAACGCGATCGTTCGCCTCAAAAGGATTTTGCGCCGCGAACCATGCGCGAAACCGACCGGCCGTTCAATGGCCAATCCCCGTCGGCATTCCTTGCGGCGCCTGTCCGCCCGCACGGGAAACTATTTCGTCGAAGCGTCGACGATGCTGACCTTATCCGCATGCGAGGCCGCCGCGGGCGGCTGCGGTTTGGTGAAGCTGGCGTAATTGAGAATGCCAGAGGCTGCGCCGAACGCCAATCTGTAGCCAGCCGAGGGCGCGGCCGCGAGGGCGTCCGGGACGATGCGGGCCGCCTGCCGCAGACCGGTCAGGGCCTGGCCGAGCAGGGAAGCCGGCGGCGCTTCTGCCGTTGGCGTTTCGCTGGTGAGATCGCTGAAATTCGACCGGTCGAGCCGCGCCGAAACGATCTCGGGCGCGTCCTTGGCGAGATTTGCGACGCGCTGACGCGGCGCGGCGCCGGAACTTGCGGCATAGCCAAGAACGCTCGCCGGCATGACCTGCTGATCCTTCGGACCCCGCGTGATGACGACCGGAAGGCTTGCGGCGCGGGCAAGGGTGATCGCCGCGCTGGCCTTGGCGGGATCGGCTTTGGCGGCCTCGGCTCTCGCCGCGTCCATCTTCGCTGCGATGGTTGTCGGGGCCGGCTTTGCGGCTGCGTCGGAAGCGGCCGGGGCAGGAGCCGGGGAGGCGGCTGTCAGGGACGCGGTCTGGATCAGGCCCCCGGCGCGCGCCGGCGGCAGCGGCACGTCGGCATAGGCAACAAGATCATCCGGCCGCGATGGCGGCAGGGGGACGAAGGCCAGGAGCGGCCTGACCGAGGCGTCGGGCTTTTCCTTCGCCGCATCCTTCTCGTTGTCCAGGTCTTTGACGGGCGCGTCCTTGGCGGCGGCGCGCGTTGGCGGCGTCGGGACAGGCGGCGCCGGAACTGCAGCCGCCACGGATTGCGGGGCGGGAGCGGGCGGCGGCGCGACAGCCGCGACGATCGCCCGATTGGCGCCGGCGTCCCGCGGATCGGCGGCGTCGATCGCGGCGAGGGCTGGCGCGGTTTTGGCGGCCTTTTCGGCGGCGCGGCGCTCGGCGCGCGTCATCCTTGCGGCAGGGGCGGGGTTTTCGAGTGCGGCGACCTGCGTCGCGCCGGACGGCGCCGGGCCGCGGCCCGGCATCGCGCCGCGGACGGCCTCGGCCTCCTCCTGGCGGTCGCGACCGCCGCCGAACAGCCAGCCGAAGAAGCCGCCGCCGGCCACGACCTGCGGCGCGTCGCTGACGACGCCGCCGCGCGAGGCGATCTCGGCGCGGGCTTCCTCATAGCGGGGCAGCGAGCGGCCATTCGAGGCAAGATGCGCGCTCTTGCCGTCCGGGAACAAGCGGGCGAGCTGCTCATAGCTGAGCCGCGGCCAGCTGCGCACGCCGCCGACGTCGAGATGCACGAAATTCTCGCGCGAGTAGAAGCCGACGCCGCCGCGTTGCATTTTGATGCCGATCTCGCGGATCTGCTCCATCGACATGCCGGGCATGGTGGTGTCCATCGCCTTGCCGAGCATGTGCTGCGAATATTCGGCGACCGCGCTCGAACGCCGGCGCAGCATGGCGTTGGTCTCGGGCGAGCGATAGGCGGAGAAGATCACGATCGGCTGCGTCGCGCCCGCCGAGCGATAGACTTCCCACACCGTGTCGAACAGGCGCGGGTCCATCCGCGTGCGGTCATTGTTGCGCCAGTCGCGCAGGAAATAGTTCAGCTTTTCCAGCACCGCAGGGTCGTACGAGCCATTGACCCGGAATGTCGCCTGGATCGATTCGCCCGTGTGCGAATGATAGAGGTTCAGCGTGCGCGTATCGCCATTGGCTTCGGCGGTCTCGGTCGAGGATCCGGCAAAGAGACCGCAGAGCAGCGCGGCGGCCGAAGCCGCGACGAGCCGTAACGCCTTGCTTGCGGGGACGAAACGCCTGCAGCCTTTGTGCAAATTCGATCTCGCGGGTTGCTCGAGCGGCGGCTGCGCTCGGAAAGATGAATCGATTGATTAAACTCGAACCGTTAATGGCCCGTAACAATGCGTTATCGTCGGCGCTCCGCGACATGGTGTGACACGCAACGCTTGCGCGGCAATGACGCTAAAGTGCGGCCACGGACACGCTGGCAAACTCACCGACTAATGTGGCGGCTGTGTGTCGCCCGCAGGGAATCATCCCGGCGGCGCGACGGGCGTGGTCAGGCGGCGAGATCGGCGACGACGGCGTCGAGCAGGGGAAACCCTTCGGCGCTGACCCTGAGGCGTCCGCTGCTGGTATATTCCACCATGCCGTCGGCGATCAGCGATTGGATCCGGCTCTGGTCGAGGCCGCGGCCGGACGTTGCTTCGAAGCGCCCCACCTCAATTCCCTCGGCGAGGCGCAGGCCCATGAGCAGGAATTCGTCGCCCTGCTCCTCGCGGGAGAGGATTTCATTTTCGATCAGGCCATGGCCGGCGAATTCGACGGCGCTCAGCCATTTTTGCGGATCGCGCTCGGTCGCCTGCGCGCGGCGTTTATTTCCGCTTGAGATGCGGCCATGCGCGCCGGGCCCGACGCCGGCATAATCGCCCGTGCGCCAATAGATCAGATTGTGCCGGCTTTCGGCCCCGGGGCGGGCGTGATTGGAGATCTCATAGGCCGGCAGTCCGGCGCCGTTCATGATCTCCTGCGTCGCGTCCCAGAAATCGCGGCCAAGATCCGGCCCGGGAACGACGAGCTTTCCGGCGTCCCGCATCCGCTCGAACATGGTGCCGGGTTCGATCGTCAGCTGATAGAGCGAGAGATGATCGCGCGCGAGGGCGAGCGCGGAGGCGAGTTCGCTTCGCCATTGCGCGACGCTCTGGCCGGGGCGGGCGTAGATGAGATCGAATGAAAAACGCTCGAAAGTTTTGCGCGCGATATGGAGCGCGGCCAGCGCTTCCGCGCTGGAGTGGGTTCGCCCCAGCGCCTTGAGATCGGCGTCGTTCAGCGCCTGCACGCCGATCGAGACGCGATTGACGCCTGCTGCGCGAAAGCCGGCGAATTTCGTCGCCTCGACGCTGGTCGGATTGGCTTCAAGGGTGATTTCGGCGCCGGGCGCGAGGGTCCAATAGCTGTCGATCGCCTCGATGATGCGGGCCACGGTCGAAGCGCTCATCAGCGAGGGCGTCCCGCCGCCGAAGAAGATGGAAGCGACCTGCCTACCGCGCGTCGTCTCGGCGCGGTGGGCAATTTCGCCGATCAGGGCGCTGGCGAAGCGCGCCTCGTCGACCGGCTCATGGCGGACATGGCTGTTGAAGTCGCAATAGGGGCATTTCGACAGGCAAAAGGGCCAGTGCACATAGACGCCGAAACCCGGGTCGGCGCCGTTTTGAAGTTCATGAGCCATGGTCGCCTTATGTCACAGCGCGCGGCGGCGCCAAAATCGAGCCCTGCTCGAGACGTTTGGTCCTTGAGCCGCTTTAACGGAGCGTTCACTACGATTCTCTAGCGTTGCGGCGTCAAAGTTGGCGTGAGGCGCGGTTGCGCGATGGGTGAAGCGTGAGCTATCTCGATCCGCCGCCGATTCCCGCTCCCGTCGTGGTCACCAAGGATGTCGGCGGCTATGTGAACCAATATCAGGAAAAAACAGAGCTATATCGTGCGACCGGCCGAGAGGTCCGCCTGCATGAATGCCGCTCGGCCTGCACCCTGGCTCTCAGCCTGCCGAATGCATGCGTCTATCCCGATAGCACGCTGAAATTTCATCTTGCTTACGATCCGCGCAATCATCAGAGCAATTATGAAGTCTCGCAGCAATTGTTCAATTCCTATCCGCCGGCTGTCCGCGCAAGGCTCGGCGCGCTGACGCGGCAGTATAAGGTTCTGCGCGGCGAGGAGCTGATCGCGCTTGGCGTGCGAAACTGCGCCGCGCCGCGTCCGGGCGAGCCGTCGATCATGGTCGCGTCCAATGCGTCGCAGAGGAAGGTCGCGCAAGGACGGCCGGCGGCGGTCGATGCTGGCGGCGCCGGCGCGGAAGAGTCGATTTTTGGCGGGCTGCTGCGCAGCGTCGCCTCGACGCTGGCTTCGATCGGCAGCGGGCCGGCGCAGCCGCCGCGCCTCGAACTCGCCCGCGCAGCGCCGGGCAAGCCGCCAGAGTCCACGGCGTTCGGGGCCGGCGCGCCCATGCCGCCGCGAAGATCCCTCGAGGAGCCTGCTGTCTCCGCAGAGGCCGCTGACGAGGAGGGCGCTGCGAGCGCCGCGCGGGAAGCGACGACCGCCGAGCCGGGCAGCGCGCCGCCGCCGCCGCGTCGCCCTTCCGATTTTGAGATTGGCTATGCTTATGGCGCAGCGCGCATCCATCCGCCGAAGCTAATCGGCGGCGCGCAGGCGATCCTGCCGACGCGCTTCATCGCCACAGCGGAGCTTGCCCGGTAGGCAGGAGCGGGGCCGTTTGAACTGGAGCGCCGGCCTCACCGACGCTCCAGAAACTCTGGTTGTGAGGAATGCAGGTTCGAAAAGTTGGAACCGCGACTTAGAGCAAGCCGATCTGGCTGGGATGGATTTTTGCTCTAACGCATTGTTTCAACGCATCCGTCTGGTCCAAAAAGCCTTCAGCTTCTCGGGCGGATGCTTTAGATCCCCGAAGATCTCGAGATCAGCGGGCGGGCGGCGCCAGCCGGAATGCGGCGGCTCGTCTTGCGCTCGACCACGACGGTGCGCGGAACGCGGCCGCTCGAGGTGACGATCTGTTCGGCCTTGCGGGGCGGGGCGCTCTTCAGCACTTCGGCGCGCACCTCGGCGACCGGCAGATCCATCAGCGCGGCGGCGATCTCGACCTGCTCGAGAAGCTGATCGGTCAGACCCTGCGCGGCGAGAATCGCCTCCTTGAGGGTCGGCGGATCGTGGCGAACTTTCCGCGATCCATATTTGGTGTTCCATACCACGGACATCGCCGTTTCCTCGCCTGCGCTTCATATATTGCACTGCAATATAAGCGAAAACACGAGCAAAAATCAAGCGCTCTGGTCGAGGTTGCGACCTTTTGACCGAACTTTGGAATGCGCCGCAGTCAGGCGCTAAAACAAGCCTTGGCAAAAGCCTGAAACGCCCGCGCGCGATGCGACAGGGCGGGCGAGCCGTTAGCCGGGATCGCCTGCTTTTCCTCCAGCGTCATCTCGCCGAAGGTTTTGCTCAAGCCGACCGGCAGAAAGATCGGATCATAGCCGAATACCAGCGAGCCGCGCGCCGGAAACACCAGCTCGCCATCGACGCGGCCCTCGAAGCTCGCCGTCTCTCCATCGGGAAAGGCGAGCGTCAGGACGCAGATGAAATGCGCCTTGAACGGCGCCTGCGCGCCAGCTGCGCGCAAGGCCTCCTCGACGGCGGCCCGGCCGATGCCAAAGTCGCGATCGGGGCCCGCCCACCTTGCCGAATAAATGCCCGGTTCGCCGCCGAGCGCGTCGACGCAAAGCCCTGAATCATCCGCGAGCGCGGGGCTTGCCGAGCCTTCCGCGGCCGCCAGCGCCTTCAGCCGCGAATTTTCCAGAAAAGTCGAGCCGGTCTCTTCCGGCTCGGGCAGGCCGAGTTCGCCAGCCGAGACCGCCTTGACGCCGTAATGGTCGAGCAGTTCGCGCATTTCGGCAAGCTTGCCCGCATTATGCGTGGCGATCACAAGCCGCCCTTCGAGCGCCCGGACCATCAGGCGACCGCGCTTTTCTGCATCTCGATGAGGCTCGCGATTCCGCCGCGCGCCAGGGCCAGCATGGCGGTGAGCTGCGCTTCGGTGAACACGGCGCCTTCCGCGGTCGCCTGCACCTCGACGAGCGAGCCCGATCCCGTGATGACGAAATTGGCGTCGGTCTCTGCCGCCGAATCCTCGGCGTAATCGAGATCGAGCACACATTCCCCGCTGGAGACGCCGCAGGAGATCGCGGCGACATGCTCGCGCAGCGGCATGTCCTTGATGATGGAGCGCTGGCGCATCCATTTCAGGCAATCATGCAGGGCGACCCAGGCGCCCGTGATCGAGGCGGTGCGCGTGCCGCCATCGGCCTGCAGCACATCGCAGTCGATGGTGATCTGGCGTTCGCCGAGCCCTTGCAGATTGGTGACGGCGCGCAGGCTGCGCCCGATCAGGCGCTGGATTTCCTGCGTGCGGCCGGACGGTTTGCCGGTCGTCGATTCGCGCCTTGTGCGGGTATGGGTCGCGCGCGGCAGCATCGCGTATTCGGCGCTGACCCAGCCGCGCCCCTGGCCGCGCAGCCACGCCGGCGGCTTGTCTTCGAGCGAGGCCGTGCACAGCACATGGGTCGAGCCGAATTTGATCAGGCATGAGCCCTCGGCGTAGCGCGCAACGTTGCGTTCAAAGGTGACGGGCCGCAATTCATCGGCGGCGCGCTGGGAAGGGCGCATCAAAAATCCTCAAGGAAGAGAAGCGACTGTCTAGAGGCTCGCTTGGCGTTGCGCAACTTCGGCCCCCTGTTCAACTTGGCGCGGCTTCTGTATTCAGCGCCGGAGACAAAAAAACGCCGACAGGAAACGCCGAAAGGTTTTCGCATGCGCATCAATGGATTTGCCGCGGTGGCGCTCGCCGCTTTCGCCCTGGCAGCGGGCGGTCCCGCTCGCGCCGAAAAGCCGACGCGATTTTGGAATTTGACCTCGAAAACCGTGTCCGACCTTCGCCTCGCGCCGGCAGGGACCGGTAAATTCGGCGAAAACCAGTGCCTCAATGACAAGGACAAGGAAGTCGACCACGACGAGCGGCTGAACCTTGCCGGCGTTGCGACGGGAACTTACGATGCGAAAGTGGGCTACGAGGACGGCCGAGTCTGCCTGGCGAAGAACATCGCGATCGAGGCCGGGCAGATCTTTTCGATCGAGGACAAGGACCTCATCGACTGCAACAAGTGAACGGGCAGAGCATGAAGCCGACGAGTCCACCGAATGGCGAGGCCGCTTCAGCCAACGTCACCAGGCGGATTGAAGCGCTGGCGGATTGGAGGGGAGAGACCCTCGCTCATGTTCGTCAGCTCATCCACGACGCCGACCCCGACATCGAGGAGGAGTGGAAATGGGAGAAGCCAAAATCCCCCGGAATTCCGGTCTGGTCCCTTTACGGCATCGTCTGCACAGGGGAATCCTACAAGCAGGTCGTGAAGCTCACCTTCGCGCGTGGAGCCTCCATCGAAGATCCAGATAGACTGTTCAATTCAAGCCTCGAAGGCGCGACGCGACGTGCGATCGACCTCCGCGAAGGGGAGAAGATCAGCGAAACCGCCTTCAGGCGATTGATCCGCGCCGCGGTGGCGGCCAACGCCGCAGCGCGCGCCCAACGCGCAGTCAAAAAGAAGTCATAGCGGACCGCCGCCCATGCATCCTTGCGCCCCGGCGCCCCGCTGAGCAGCGCGATCTTTGCTCCTTGGCTCAATGCCCCGGAAAACTCACCAGCGTCCGCACCGGCACGCCGAGCGCCCTGATCTTGTCGGCGCCGCCAAGATCCGGCAGGTCGATCACGAAACAGGCCGCCACGACATCGGCGCCGATCTTCTTCAACAGGCTCACGGCGCCGACGGCGGTTCCGCCCGTCGCGACCAGATCATCGACCAGAATCACCTTTTCGCCGGCGACGACGGCGTCCTGATGGATCTCCATCTCGTCGAGCCCATATTCGAGCGAATAGGCGATCGACACCTTGGTATGCGGCAGCTTGCCCTTCTTGCGGATCGGCACGAAGCCGGCCGAGAGCTGATGGGCCACCGCGCCGCCGAGGATGAAGCCGCGCGCTTCCATGCCCGCCACCTTGTCGATCTTGGCGCCGCACCAGGGCTGCACCAATTCGTCGATGGCGCGGCGGAACGCCCGCGCGTCGCCAAGCAGCGTGGTGATGTCGCGAAACAGGATGCCGGGTTTTGGATAGTCGGGAATGCTGCGGATCGCCGATTTAAGATCGCCGCGATCGTGGTCCCACTGGGTTTCGCTCGTCATTAGGGCGTTGTCTCCGGCTGATTGACGCGCGACATGATCGCGTCGAGTTTCTTCAAAAGCGCCGGGTCCCGCGCCGGCGGGGCCGTCAAAATCGCATTGTCGAGCGCGCAATCCGAACCGACCGGACAGGGCTCGTGTTCGGCCGGAAAATCATGCAACAGCCGCGCCAGCAGCCGCGCCGCCGCGCCCGCATTGGCGTTGACGACGGCGATCACCGAGGCGACGTCGACATCGTCATGGTCCGGATGCCAGCAATCATAGTCGGTCACCATGGCGACGGTCGCATAGGAAATCTCGGCCTCGCGCGCGAGTTTTGCTTCGGGCATCGCCGTCATGCCGATGACGTCGAAGCCCGCGGCCTTATAGGCGCGCGATTCGGCCAGCGAGGAAAATTGCGGCCCTTCCATGCAGACATAGGTTCCGCCCGTCAGGCAGGGGATCGATTCGGCCTGCGCGGCGAGGGCGACGCGGGCCTGCAAGGCTGGAGCGACGGGATGAGCCATCGAGACATGGGCGACGCAGCCATTGCCGAAAAACGAGCTTTGCCGCGAAAAGGTGCGGTCGACGAATTGGTCGACCAGCACGAACAGGCCCGGATAAAGCTCCTCCTTGAAGGAGCCGCAGGCCGAGACCGAAACGATGTCGGTGACGCCGGCGCGCTTCATGGCGTCGATATTGGCGCGGTAATTGATGCCGGAGGGCGAAAACACATGGCCGCGTCCGTGGCGCGGCAGAAACACCGCCTCGGTCTGGCCGACACGGCCAAAGCGCAGCGCGTCGGAGGGCTCGCCCCATGGGGTCCGAACCCGCTCCTCGCGCACATCCTCAAGGCCCGGCAGATGATAAACGCCCGAGCCGCCGATAATTCCCAAAATAGCTTTTGTCATTGATTTTACGCCGCCTCTTGAGCGGCGGAGTTTTAACCCGCGCGGCGCTGGGCGCAAGGGGCGGGTTTTCGGGGCGTTCGAGCCGATTTGCCGTATTGGGCGGGTTGGATTCGGCGAGCGACAGATGATGGCGATCAGGACGACGTCCGGCGTTGAACGACGCCGGCTTTCAGGGCTGCCGCGGCGTCTTCGGCGCTTAACGGCCTGCTGAACAGAAAGCCTTGTGCCTCCTTGCATCCCCAGCCGGCGATGAGGCTCGCCTGCGCTTCGGTTTCGACGCCCTCGGCGATGACCTCGATCGCCAATTCGCGCGCGAGGCCGATTGTGGCCTTGACGATCACGACATCGTCGCGCTCCGTCTCGACTTCCTTCACGAACACCTGAGCGATCTTGATGCGGTTGACGGGGAACCGCCGCAAATATTCGAGGGAGGAATAACCGGTGCCGAAATCATCGATCGCGATCGTGACGCCGGTCATGCGGAGCCGCTCGAGCACGTCGCTATGTTCGCGCGTAACCGCGACGAGGACAGTTTCGGTCAGTTCGAGTTCGAGCAGATGCGGCGGCAACGCGGTTTCCCGTAGCGCGGCGGCGACTTCGGTCTCCAGCGCGATCGGCGCCTTGAACTGCAGGGCGGAGACATTGACGGCGATCCGAACCGGCGCGAGGCCGGCATCGAGCCAAAGCCGGGCCTGCCGGCACGCCGCCCAGAGCACCCAGTTTCCCAGGCGGCCGATAATGCCGATATGTTCGGCGAGCGGGATGAACCGATCGGGCCGCAATACCCCGCGTTCAGGATGGCGCCAGCGCACCAGCGCCTCGACGCCATTGATGTGGCCATTGGCGATTTCCACTTGCGGCTGATACATCAGGAAAAGCTGGCCGGTATTGATCGCGTCGCGCAGCTCTGCGCCCAGTTTGACTCGCGACTGCACTTCATTGTCCATGGCCTGCGTGAAGAAGCGGTAGTTGCCGCGCCCTTCGGCCTTGGCGCGATAAAGCGCGACATCGGCATGCGACAGCAGCGTTTCGGCGTCGTCTGCCTCGGCGCCGTAGCTCGCAATGCCTATGCTCGCGCCGGTGTGGATTTCATTGCCCCAAACATGAAACGGGGCGGCGAGCGCGGCAATCAGCTTTTTTGCCAGAATCGCTGCGTCGGCCGGATCGTTGATATCGCTGACCACCACGGCGAATTCGTCGCCGCCAAAGCGCGCCACCGTGTCGGTCACACGGGTGGTCGAGGCCAGCAAATCAGCGATCTGCCTGAGCAGTTGGTCTCCGGCCGGATGGCCCAAAGTGTCGTTTACGTCCTTGAAATGATCGAGGTCGAGATAGATTACAGCGAAGCTTTTTTCGCCGCGCCTCGTCGCTGCGATTGCGTGCTGCAAGGCTTCGACGAAAACGGCGCGGTTGGCGAGCCCGGTCAGCACATCATAGCGTGCCATTTTGAGCGCATAGGCAGCGGCCTGCTTGCGCTCGGTGATGTCGCGGAAGAACCAGCCGCGCCCGAGATTGACGCCCTCATGGATGAGCGGGATGGCGTCGCGCGCTATAAACCGCCCGTCGCTCGTTTCAAATTCATCGTGCCGGGTTTCTTCGGGATGTGCATAAAGATAGGCGACGCTGGCGGCGAAGGTCGCCTCGTCTTTGACTTTGGTCAGCACGCTGGCCAGCACAGGCGCGTCGTCGCCCTTTTGAATATTGACGAGCGGGATTCGCCAGATTTCGGCGAAGCGTTGATTGAAGGCGATGATCTTCATCTCGGCATTGACGATCAATATGCCGTCAAGCGAGGCTTCCATCTGGGTCTTGAGTAACAGATTGGCAAATTGCAGCTTTTCGGCGGCGTTACGCTCGTCGGTCACGTCGTTGAAATAGCCGACCCGACCGAGATAGCCGCCGTCTGGGCCGGACAGGCGTAAAATATCTCGATTGATGATCCGACCGTCCGTGAGCGCATATTCCTCGCTGCTGTCCTGGTCGCGGTGGCCGAGCAAGTTGTATACGCCGGCGACAAATCGTTCCGGGTCGGTCAACAGCGGCCTCGCATAGGCGAAAAGCTCGGTCAGGGTGACGCCGGCCAGTTGCTCTGCCGGGAGATGCCACATATCGACGAAGCGGCGATTGAACATCACGACATTCACATCCGAATCGACGACGAGGACGCCGCTGCGCGAGGCCTCCATCTCGCTCTTCAACAGGGTATTGGCGAAGATAAGCTTCGCTTCATTGGCCTTTCGCTCGGTCACATCGCGAATGACGCCGACGCCGCCCCAGCCGCCGCTGCAGCGCAACTGGGCGAAGGATGTCTCGAGGGTGACTTCGGTGCCGTCTTTGCGCATGGCGACAATTTCCATTGTCTTACCGTTTGCCGCGACCTCGCTGGTGACGTCGAATGAATCGATGATCTCCATGAAATCGGCGATGTAGCGTGGGGCAATGAATTCACTGATCGGACGGCCGATCGCTTCGGCCGGGGAGTAGCCCGTGATGCGTTCGGCGGCGGGGTTCCACAGCTCGACGAGCCTTGTGGCGCCCATCGCTATGATCCCATCTCGCGCCGCCGTTGTGATCGACCGAAACCGCTCCAGGCTTTCTTCGAGCGCGCTTGCTGTTTCATGGCGCATGATCGCCGATCCGGCGATGTCGCTGAATATATTCAAAAGATCGATCTCGGGCTCGGTCCAGTCGCGCGCAGCGAGGCATGAAGCAAAGCCCAGATAGCCCCAGAGTCTTGAGCCAGCGAAGATCGGCACGGTTAGCTGCGACTGCTCGCCGAGGCGCATGAGCAGGGCGTGTGCGGCGCCTTCGCTTGTCGCACGCTGCGCGACCCAGGGCTTGCCGTCTTTCATTCGCGCTTGCCACTCCGACGGGGCAGGCAAATCCGCGACCGCCGTCTCAAAAGACGGTTTGTCCATCTGCGGAGGCGTCTCTGGCCGTTGCCAGATATGGACCAGTTCTGGCGCCGGATTGGTCCGCAGGATAATGACGCGATCGACGCCGAGCGCCTCGCCCAGGATCGGCAGCGCCTCGGGCATCGCCAGGTCGAGCGACGCGGCCTTGACGATCGCCGCCGCTCCGATGGTGACGGCGTGCATCAGGCGATCACGATAGGCCAGCGCGTGATCGCCTTCCGCCATTTCGGGACGACTGCCGACCGGAGGCGATTCACTGCTCGTCACGTCTATCTTTCAGGTCAGTCCCGGATCACGATGATTTTGGATGCCGCCCTTGAGTTCAGGAGGAAGCGCCCGGGCCAGACCAAGGGGCTTGCGCCCCGAAGCGAACCATTGGCGGATGCATTATGGCCGACCGCGCTTTGCGATGGGAGACTCGGAAACTACTCATAAAAAGCCATTCCGCCTGGGGATGGCAGACCTCGCAGATGCGGCAGCTTGACGATTGCGAGGCGGATCTGCCTGGTGGCGCGATCCTTTACACCAGAGAAAACGCCGCCGCCCGCTTTGGCGACGGCGATAGAATCGACCTCGATTTGCAGATTTTCCCGTCGATCGTCGGATACGAATGGCGCGCATACTGGCCCAATCACCCCAGAATCCGCCCCTCATATTCTCCCCTCAACCGCATCCACCCCTCCCAGAAAGGGGCCGGCTCCACGCCATTCACCCGGGCCACTAGTATGTCGAGGTGGGCGTGCCAGCCGGCGGCGACTTTCAGCAACATTGTGCGGTCGGGCAGGCGGCGGTGGATCACTGTGAGCAGCACATCCTCGCCCTGTGGCGTCAGCTCGAAGGAGACCTCGCCGCTGCCGTTCCAGGCGAAGGTGAGCTTTCGCGGCGGGTCGAGCGCGATGATTTGGCTCTCCATGCGGTGCTCCTCGGAGAAGCCTGGCGGGCGCTGGCCGGGCGGGCTCGATAGCTCGTCGTTGCGCCAGACCAGTTCGAAGGCCGTCCCGACCTTCATCTCCATCGCACCCGCGGCGAGCCATTTGCGGCGCAATTCGCTGTCCGTGAGATAGGCCCAGACGCGCTCGATCGGGCCGGGAACAAGGCGTTCGATCTTCAAGGTGGCGGGTTCGATCAGCACGCCATAGGCGTCGCGGGTTGCGAGTTCGGTCATGAATCGTCTCCTTCGGGATCTGTGGTTTTGCCTGAATCTTCCATGCGGAGAAGTTGTTCGAGCACACCGAGACGTTCGGTCCAGAAGCGCTCGTAGAAGCCGAGCCAGTTGTGTGCGCTGGCCAGCGGTCCGGGTTCGAGGCGGCAGAGATGCGTGCGGCCGTGGATCTCGCGACGGATCAGGCCGGCGTTCTCCAGCGCCTTGATGTGCTTGGAGGCGGCGGCCAGCGAGATCGAAAAGGGCTCGGCAAGCTGGCCGACCGTCCGCTCGCCGTCGGCGAGCTCAAACAGCATCCGCCGGCGCGTGGAATCGCCAAGAGCGTGGAAGATGGAATCGAGCTGGGGCGTTTGTAATTCAACCATAAGGTTGAATATAGCCCATATTTTAAGACAGTCAACCATATGGTTGAATGACTGGCATGGGTGATCGGGCGCTGGCGTGAACGCTGTGCAAACCCTCCAGCGCGCTCGGGTGAAAGACTTTTACCGGACTTGAGCGCCACGGAAGCTATCGCTCCGCTCGCGTGCATTTGACCGGCGCGCCGCCACTGCGGCGTAACAATCCGGGCGGCGGCGCCGTATCAATGCCAGATCGCAAGGAGACGCCGCCTATGTTCTATCATCGCCGCAAGGGCTGGGAGATTCCGGAGCGCGAGGCGACGCCCGAGGCGCTCTTTTTCGCGCGCCGCTCGCTGCTGAAGGCCGGCGTCGCCGCCACGGCGCTGGCGGCGGCGCCTTCCGCGCGCGCCTTCTCCCTGTTCGGCGGTGACGCGCCCGCCGCGCCGGAGGCGCCCGATCCGACGCAAAATCTCTATCCCGCCAAGCGAAACGATCTGTTCAAGCTCGACCGCGATGTGACGCCGGAAGAGATCAATTCCCACTACAATAATTTTTACGAATTCGGCTCGGGCAAGGATATTTTTGAGGCGGCGCAGGCGCTCAAGACGCGGCCCTGGACCATAAAAATCGACGGGCTTGTCGAAGCCCCGAGGGAAATCGGCATCGACGATCTCATTGCCTCCGCCCCGCTCGAGGAGCGTCTTTACCGGCACCGCTGCGTCGAGGCCTGGGCGATGGCGATCCCCTGGACCGGCTTCCCGCTGAAACACTTTGTCGATCTGGCAAAGCCCCAGTCGGGCGCGAAATATGTGCGCTTCGAGACCTTTCTCAATCGCGCCATGGCGCCGGGACAGCGTCAGATCTGGTATCCGTGGCCCTATGGCGAGGGGCTGACCATGGCCGAGGCGTCAAACGATCTCGCTTTTCTCGTCACCGGCGCCTATGGCAAGCCGCTCGGAAAACAGTTCGGCGCGCCGCTGCGGCTGGCAGTTCCGTGGAAATATGGGTTCAAATCGATCAAATCGATCACCAAGATTTCCTTCGTCTCCGAGCGGCCGAAAACCTTCTGGGAGCAGTTGCAGGCGTCCGAATATGGCTTTTGGGCCAATGTGAACCCCGACGTGCCGCATCCGCGCTGGAGTCAGGCGAGCGAAGAGGTGCTGGGGACGCATGAGCGCCGCAAGACGCAAATTTTCAATGGCTACGGCGAATTCGTCGCCGGCCTCTATGTCGGGCTGGAGAAAGAGCGGCTTTACGTTTGAGGCTGCGCCGAATAGCTCGAACCTCTCATCCTGAGGAACGCCCGAAGGGCGCGCCTCGAAGGATGGGCCCTATGCGCCCCCCGAGGCATTTCGGGCGAAACGCCTCCTTGAAGCCGCCCTTACTGCCCGTAAAACTGATACATCGCGGAATAGCGGATGCGCGCGATGTCGCCCTGATTGGGCTCGTCGCAGCCGTCCGGCGGCGCGACGCCGCCTTCGGTGTCGATGCGGCGTACGGTTTCCGCATTGGTCAGCGCGCCGAACGTCCCGGTATGCGATGTCACCTTGACGAGCAGCCAGGGGATTGATCGCTTATCGGGCGCGTCCTGCTTGGCGACGACCTCGCCGACGATCGCCGAGCCGTCGGCGAGGGTCCACATCGGCCCCTTGCCATGGGTGCCGATCTCGCGGCCCTTGGCGTTGAACAGCGCCGCCGCCGGCCCGTCCAGAACCCAGACGAGACCATTGTCCTTTTTCGTGCAGACATAGACCTGCACCCCTTGCGCATGCGCCTCGAGCAGAAGGTTTGACCCGGGCGGGGGGCTTAGCGCATCCTGCGCCGGGGCGGCCTCAGCCGTCAGCGCCAGAGCGGCCAGTCCTGCGAACGCGGCGGTCATTTTCATGCTATCCCCCCTTTGCCGCGCGGCGCGGCGCGGCAATCTAGCCGAGGCCGAGTGCGGCCGCCAGCCGCGCAAAGAAGATTATGAAATTGCAACACACGAGCCTGTCTTGAGTCTTTCCATTCTTCAGCCGATCAAGGTTTTGGCCGCGTGAGCTGGTCGCCGCAGCAGGAACGCGCCCTGAAATCCGTCGCGGAGTGGGTGAAGCGCGGCGAGCCGCAGGTGTTTCGCCTGTTCGGCTATGCCGGCGTCGGCAAGACGACGCTGGCGCGGCGCATCGCCGAAGACGTCGACGGCGAGACGATCTTTGCCGCCTTCACCGGCAAGGCGGCGCTGATGCTGCGCTCGAAAGGCTGCAAGGGCGCAAGAACCATCCACAGCCTGATCTACCGGCCGAGAGAGGCGGACGCCGAGGAGCCGACTTTCGTCCTCAATGAAGACAGCGCGCTCTCCAGGGCGAGTCTCGTCATCATCGACGAATGCTCCATGGTCGATGAAAATCTCGGCCGCGATCTGCTTTCCTTTGGCAAGCCGGTGCTGGTGCTTGGCGATCCGGCGCAGCTGCCGCCCGTGCGCGGCGGCGGCTTCTTTACCGAGGCCGAGCCCGACGTCATGCTGACCGAGATCCATCGCCAGGCGGCCGATAATCCGATCATCCGGCTGTCGATGCTGGTGCGCGAGGGCGGCCGGCTCGAGGCCGGCGCCTATGGCGAAAGCCGTATCATCACGCGCGGCGACATCGACGCCGCCGCCGTCACGGCCAGCGATCAGGTGCTCGTCGGGGTCAACCGCACGCGGCGCTCCTACAATCGCCGCATGCGCGAGCTCTATGGCTATGTTTCCGAATTTCCCGAAGCTGGCGACAGGCTTGTCTGCCTGCGCAACGACAGCACGAAAGGCTTGCTGAATGGCGGCGTCTGGCTCGTCAAGACGACGGGAACGACGCGCAAGAAAAAGCTCGTGCTGCATGTGACGCCAGAGGACGATTCCGCGCGAAAGCCGCTCCGCATCGGCGTGCTCCCCGAGTTCTTTCAAGGCCGCGAGGATACGCTGACGCCGAAGGCGAGGCGCGACTCCGATGAATTCGATTACGGCTATGCGCTGACCGTGCACAAGGCGCAGGGCTCGCAGTGGAATTCCGTGGTGCTGTTTGACGAAAGTTTCGCTTTCCGCGAACATCGCAGCCGATGGCTCTACACAGGCGTGACCCGGGCGGCCGAAAGGCTGACGGTTGTCATATGAATGCAGCGCTGCTTTCCCGACGCGGCTTTGTTGTCTCGGCGCTGGCGTTTCCCGCCGCCGCGACGCTTGCCGCGGCGCCGGTGGTCGTCAGCTCGAAACTTGATCTTGAAGGCGCGCTGCTGGGGCAGATGATGCTCATCGCCTTGCGCCGCGCGGGCGTGCCGGTCGTCGCGAATCTGCAGATCGGGCCGACCGCCATCCTGCGTCAGGCGCTGATCTCCGGCGCGGTCGATCTTTGCGTCGAATATACCGGCAACGCCGCTTTCTTTTTCCATCAGGAAGACGATCCTGTTTGGCGCGACGCGAGGGCCGGCTTTTTGCGCGCGGCGATGCTGGACCTGAAAGCCAACAATCTCGTCTGGCTCGATCCCGCGCACGCCGACAACAGCTGGGTCATCTCTGTTCCCAACACGCTCGCGCGCGAAAAAGCACTGTCAACGCTCGAAGATTTCGCCAAATGGGTCAATTCCGGCGCCCGCGTAAGACTTGCGGCCTCCGCCGAATTTGTCGAGAGCGAGGCCGGACTTCCGGCCTTTGAAGCGGCCTATCATTTTCATCTCGGCGCCGATCAATTGCTGGTTCTCTCCGGCGGCGAGACGACGGCGACCATGAAAGCCGCCTCCGCCGGCATATCCGGCGTCAACGCCGCGATGGCCTATGCGAGCGACGGCGCCCTCGATGCGCTCGATCTTCGCGCGCTCGAAGACCCGCGCCGCGCCGAACCGGTTTATGCGCCGGCCCCCGTTATTCGCGCTGACACGCTCGCCGCCTATCCGCAGATCGGGGGGGCGCTGGCGCCCGTTTTTGCGGGCCTTCATCTCAAAACATTGCGCGCGCTGAATGAAAGAATCGCAGTGGAAGGCGAGGACGCGGCCCTTGTCGCGCGCGATTATATGATGAAGCAAAACCTTCTGTGAGCGCGCGCGGAACGCCGTTCATTCTTGATCGGGTGCTGCTGACGCTCGCCTGCGCCGGCGTCGCGGCGGTTGCGCTTGGCGGATTCGTCAATCATGCCGCAAACCGCCTTGCCGACGGCGTTGCGCTGCCGCTGTGGCGCGCGCCGCCCGGCGACCAGGCCTTGATCGCCGGCGCGCTCGCGGCGATGGTCGCGGCCTCCTGTCTTTCCCGCGAAAAGCCGCGCGCCCTCGCTGCGATCGGCGCCGCGTTCGCCTTGTTCTTCGGCTGCCTTGTCGCCTCGGCCCATTTTGCCGATCGCCTCGCCGAGGGCGCAAAGCCCGCTGCGCGCACCTCCCTTGGCGCCGCCTTCTGGATCCTCATTGCGCTCGCTGCTCTTTGCGCGCTCAACGCCGCGCAGCGCGGCCGCCTGCCGTTCGCCTTGCGGGTCGCGATCGGCGCGGGTTTTGCCGCCGGCTTCGCGGCGCTGGCGCAGGCGGGCGTTTTCGCGCAGCTGGCGCTCGCCAGGGAATTTGCCGTCCATCGCGCCGAGTTCATGGTTCAGCTTTGGCGCCATATGGCGCTCGTCGGCGCAAGCGTCGCGATCGCCTTGGCCATCAGCATACCCTTGACCGTGCTGGCGCTGCATCGCGCCCATTGGCGCGGCCTGTTGTTTGCAACCCTTGGCGTCGTGCAGACGATTCCCTCGATTGCGCTGTTTGGCGTGTTGATCGCGCCGCTCGCCGCGCTGGCCGGGCGCTTTCCCTTGCTTGGCGCATGGGGCGTCGGCGGCACCGGGGCGGCGCCCGCCATCATCGCCCTGACGCTCTATTCGCTGGGGCCGCTCGTGCGCATCTTTGTCACCGGCTTCAACGAGGTCAGCGCCGATGTGAAGGACGCCGCGCGCGGGATTGGCTTCGACGGGCGCCGCCTCTTCTTCGCGGTCGAGTTTCCGCTCGCGCTGCCGGCGCTGATTTCCGGTTTGCGCGTCGTCGCCATTCAGGCGATCGGGCTTGCCACGGTCGCGGCGCTCATCGGCGCGGGCGGCCTCGGCGTTTTCGTCTTTCAGGGCATCGGCCAATATGCGCTGGATCTCGTGCTGCTCGGCGCGATCCCGATCATCCTGATGGCGCTCGCCGCCGATCTTGTCTTCTCGGCGGGCCTCTCCGCTGCGCGGGGAAAACGATGATCGAGCTCGACGGCGTCGCCAAATTCTTCGGGCCGACGGTTGCGGTCGAGAATGTCTCGCTCAATGTGGCGGCGGGCGATTTCTGTGTGCTGCTCGGCCCCTCCGGCTGCGGCAAGTCGACCGTGCTCAGGATGGTCAACGCCATGATCGCGCCGGACAGAGGGCGGATCGTCATCGGCGGGGTGGATATAGCGACTCTGGACCCGATCAAATTGCGGCGCGGCGTCGGCTATTGCATCCAGTCGGTCGGCCTGTTTCCGCATTGGACCGTTGAGCGCAACATCGCCGCCGTGCCGAGGCTGCTCGGCTGGAGCCGGCCCAGGATCGCCGCGCGCATGGCCGAGGTCGTCGCCGCGATGCAGATCGACAAGGCTCTGCTTCCCCGCTATCCGCGCGAATTGTCGGGAGGCCAGCAGCAGCGGATCGGCGTCGCCCGCGCGCTCGCTGCGGACCCCGACATCATCCTGATGGACGAACCCTTCGCCGCGCTGGACCCGATCAGCCGCGCCGCCTTGCAGGATGAGATGCGGCGCCTGCATGAGGTCAGCGGCAAGACCTTTCTGTTCGTCACCCATGACATCAATGAGGCGTTGCGCCTGGCCACACGCATCGTCGTGATGAACAAGGGCCGCGTGGCGCAGGCCGGAACCCCCGCCGACATATTGATGCGGCCTGTCGACGAATTCGTTCGCGGCTTTCTCGGCCGCGACGAGCTGCCGTTGCGGCTGCTCGATCTTGTCGAAATTCGCGATCGAATAGCGCCGCTGTCGCATCGCCCTTCGACGACGGCGATCGGCGGGAACGCCACGCTGCGGGCCGCGCTGAACATGATGCTCGATCATCATGTGAGTCGCCTTGCCGTCGCTGACGAGACTGGAAGGATAGTCGGTGAAATCGGTCTCGCCGATATCGTCGCGGGCGGCGCTCCTCAATGAATGCAGAGCGACTGACCCGTTGCGCATTACGCCAGCCGGCGCTGTGGCTGGCGGCGCTGCTCGCATTCTTGCTTGCCGCCGCGCCCTTTAGCACGCCGCTGTTTGCCCTGTTGTTTCCGGAGGATCCGCGCCCGCTCTATACGCGCGCAAGTTTTTTCGCGCTGACGCTCGCCCATTGCGAACTCGTCGCCGTATCAAGCCTCATCGCGGCGATCATCGGCGTTGGCCTTGCGATTTTCGTCACCCGCGACAGCGGACGCGATTTTCGTCCGCTCGTCAGCGCGGTCGCCGCCGTCGGCCAGACTTTCCCGCCGGTCGCCGTTCTCGCTCTTTCCGTGCCGTTGCTCGGCTATGGCGCGGCGCCGGCGCTGGCCGCCTTGAGCCTTTACGCCATTTTGCCTATCCTCGAAGGCGCCTTTACAGGACTCGCCAATGTTCCCTCCGGCGTGCGGGACGCGGCGCAGGGCGTGGGCTTTGCGCCAGGGATCATGCTGCTCGAGATCGAACTGCCGCTGGCGCTGCCCTTCATCCTCGCGGGTCTGCGCAGCGCCGTCATCATCAACATCGGCACGGCGGCGATCGGCTCCAGCGTCGGCGCGCTGTCGCTCGGCTCGCCCATCCTCGAGGGCCTTTCAGCGTCAAATCCGGCCTATGTTCTGCAAGGCGGGTTTCTCGTCGCCCTGCTCGCCGTCACCGCCGACCGCGGCTTTGCGGCGCTCGAGGCCGCGGTCCGCCCAAGATGATTGGTACAGGAGGGCTCTCGCATTATCCTGTCCCGTCACGGCAAGGATTTGACGCCGCGCCGATCATAATGTACCGAACGGTCCGGTTTGGACCAAAGAGTACAATCACGGGGAGAGATGCATGTCCGAGGATCAACGCCCGCCGCTGCCGCCTTTCACCGCCGAGAGCGCGGTCGAAAAAATCCGCCTTGCGGAAAACGCCTGGAACAGCCGCGATCCGGAGCGCGTCGCGCGCGCCTACAGCGTCGACAGCGAATGGCGCAACCGCGCCGAATTCGTCAATGGCCGAAAGGAGATTGTCTCCTTCCTGAAGCGCAAATGGGAGCGCGAGCTCGAATATCGGCTGGTGAAGGAGCTCTGGGCCTACACGGACAATCGCATCGCGGTCCGGTTCGCCTATGAGTTTTGCGATGATTCCGGCTTCTGGCGGCGCGCTTATGGCAATGAGAATTGGGAGTTCAACGCGGACGGTCTGATGACGCGCCGCTTTGCCTCGATCAATGATCTGCCGATCCATGAATCGCAGCGCAAATTGTTCTGGCCGCAAGGCGATCGCCCCAAGGATCATCCCGGCCTGTCGGACCTTGGGCTCTAGCTTCCCATGGCGCGCAAAATCGCCGAGCGCTCCGACATCGTGCCTCTTCTCGCCGAAGTGTTTCGCGAGAATGGCTTTGAGGGCGCGAGCCTGACGCTCATCGGCGCGCGCACCGGGCTCGGCAAGGGCAGCCTCTACCATTTCTTCCCCGGCGGAAAGGAAGAGATGGCGGAAGCTGTGCTGGGCGATATCGAGCGCTGGTTCGAGGCGCATGTCTATCGCCCGTTGCGCGAAACGCAGGATGCCGCGCAGGCCGTCGGCGACATGCGCCAATCGGTCGAGGATTATTTCCGCTCCGGCCGGCGCGCCTGCCTGATCGGCGCCTTCGCGCTTGACAATGTGCGCGACCGCTTCAGCGCAAAAATCCGCAATTATTTTGCGGCCTGGACGGAAGCGCTGGCCGGCGCCCTGGAGCGGGGCGGCGTCGATCCGAAAGAGGCGCCCTATCGCGCCGAGGAGGCGGTCGCCAACATCCAGGGCGCGCTGGTGCTGGCGCGGGCGCTCGACGATCCGGCCGTGTTCGAGCGCGCGATGGCGCGGATCGTGGCGCGGCTGCTGGCGGGGTGAGACGCGTCGGCAACTACGCGCAGGCGCTCCACGGCGACGCGGGGGCCGCCTGCCGCGTTGTCAGAGCTGCGCGGCGAGCGCCGCGAATGTGGCCTCGTTCGCGGACGGATCGTTGAAGCGCAACGCCAGCAAAGGCGCAGCGACGAAACGCGACAAGGTCTCGCCCGTCGCCTCCAGCCTGACGGTCGAGCCGGGCGTCTCGTTGACCACGATCGACCGCACCTGAAGCCCGCGCGCCCGCACGGCCTCAAGCCCTGTCAGCGCATGGCTGATCGCGCCGAGATAGGAGCCCGCGACAAAAATCAGCGGCAGGTTCAGCGCCGCCATGAGGTCGAGCGTGGTCTCGCGCCCGTTCAGCGGAACCATGACGCCGCCAGCCCCCTCGATCAGCAGCACATCGGGCGCGCCCGCCAGCGCGGCCTGACAAAAGCTTGCAACCTCGGCGAGATGGATCTCCCGCTGCTCAAGCTCTGACGCCATGTCGGGCGACAGCGGCGCCCTGAACCGCCAGGGCGCGATTTTTTGCAGAGTCTCCGCGGTCAGCGGACGCCCAAGCGCTTCAAGCAGCACGACGGGATCGCTGCCCTCCGGCGCCGCCGGATCGAAGCCGCTGACGACCGGCTTCAGCGCCGCGACCGCGCGGCCCCGCGCCCGCAGCGCGCGAATGAGCCCCGCCGTGACGAACGTTTTGCCGATATCGGTGCTGGAGCCGGTGACGAAATAGGCCGCCATCTCTTACAGCTTCACGATATCGCGCAGGGCTTGCGCGAGCCTTGCGACATCCTCGTCCGCATGTCCGGCGGTGAAGGCGAAGCGCAGCCGCGCTGTGCCGGCCGGAACCGTTGGCGGCCGGATCGCGGTGACGAGAAAGCCCGCCTCCGCCAATTTTTGCGAAGCCTCGAGCGCGGCCTCGGGCGCGCCGACAATCACCGGCACGATCGGACTTTGCGGCTCTGGCAGGCCGAGCGCGGCGCAAAACGCTTGCGCTTTGGCGAGCGGCTTGGCCGTCAGCTCCGGCTCGCTCTCGATAATCTTCAGCGCCGCGATGGCGGCGCCTGCCGAGGCAGGGGGTAGGCCGGTCGAATA
The DNA here is from genome assembly GCF_002891535.1 of Methylocella silvestris. Classification (GTDB taxonomy): domain Bacteria; phylum Pseudomonadota; class Alphaproteobacteria; order Rhizobiales; family Beijerinckiaceae; genus Methylocapsa; species Methylocapsa silvestris_A. The sequence goes on from NZ_PDZR01000008.1 coordinate 99,964, forward strand.
GATCACCGTGCGCGCGCGCGTTTTCATGAGGTCGATCACGCCGGCCGAGGCGCAGAGATAGCCGCCGTAGCCGCCGATCGCTTTTGAGAGCGTGCCCATCTGCAGCGGAACCGGCGGATCGCCGCTCGCGGCGACCGAACCGCGCCCGCCGCCGATCACCCCAAGCCCATGCGCGTCATCGCTCATCAGCCAGACGTCATAAGCGGCGCAAAGCGCGGACAGCGCGTCGAGCGGCGCGCGGTCGCCGTCCATGGAAAAAACGCCGTCGGTCAACAGCAGAACATGGCGATAGGTTTTGCGGCTCGCCGCCAGAATCTCTTCGGCGTGGGCAACATCATTGTGGCGGAAGACCATCGTTTTGGCCGGCGAGAGCTGCGTGCCGGCGAAAAGGCAGGCATGCGCCAATTCGTCGATAAGAAGCAGATCTTTTGCGCCGGCGAGCGCCGGCACGATGCCGGTATTGGCGAGATAGCCCGAGCCGAAGACGCAGGCGGCCCGCATCCCCTTGATCCGCGCGAGGCGCTCTTCAAGCACGACGAGCAGCGGATGATTGCCGGTGACGAGCCGCGAGCCGCCGCTGCCCGCGCCATAAAGATTGATTGCCGCGATGGCGGCGGCTTTCACGGCGGGATGATGCGTCAGATTAAGATAATCATTGCAGGAAAAGGAAATGAGCCGGCGCCCGTTGCGCATGATATGCACGCCATCCTCGCGCGTGCTCGGCGCGAGGCGCCGGCGCAGATGCGCGGCGTCGAGCTCAGCGAGTTTTGCGGCGGCGAACTGGTCGAGGGAGTTCATCAGGACTTTGGTCCTCGTTGAGTCGGCGAAAGCCTGTTTTCTCCCAAGCTTTTGCGCAATATGCGCGCGCAACGCAATTGCGCGCAAACCAGCTCAAGGCAAATTCATGAGCGCTGCCGACTGGCTCGAAAAGGGCCTGCCCCACATTTGGCTGCCCTATACGCAGATGCGGACCGCGCCGCCGCCGCTGCCGGTCGCCAGCACAAAAGGCTCGCGCATCACGCTCGCCGATGGCCGCGTGCTGATTGACGGGCTCGCGAGCTGGTGGACCGCCTGTCACGGCTATAATCATCCGCATATCGCACAAGCCCTCCGCGCCCAGATTGAAAAAATGCCGCATGTGATGTTCGGCGGTTTGGTTCACGAGCCGGCGCTGACGCTGGCGCGGCGTCTTGCAGCGCTTCTGCCGGAGCCGCTGGAGCGGGTGTTTTTCTCCGACAGCGGATCGGTCGCCATGGAAGTGGCGATGAAAATCTCCATGCAATTCTGGCTCAATCAGGGTTTTAAGGGCCGCACGAAATTCCTGTCGTTTCGGGGCGGGTATCATGGCGACACCTTCGCCTGCATGTCCGTCTGCGATCCCGAGGAAGGGATGCACAGCCTGTTCGCCGGCGCTTTGGCGAAACAAATCATTGCCGATCTCCCGGTCGATGAAGCAAGCGAAGCGGCCTTCGACCAGCTGCTCGCGGCGCATGCGGACGAACTCGCCGCAATTCTCGTCGAGCCCCTCGTACAGGGGGCGGGCGGCATGATCTTTCATGACGCGGAGGTCTTGCAAAAACTGCGTCGCGCCGCCGACCGGCATGGAATCCTGCTGATTTTCGACGAGGTTTTTACCGGCTTCGGCCGAACCGGGACCATGTTCGCCTGCGAGGCGGCAGGCGTCGTCCCCGACATTGTCGCGCTATCGAAAGCATTGACGGGCGGCACGATGGGGCTCGCTGCGACCATCGCCAGCCGAAAAATTTTCGAGGCGTTTTTGTCGGACGATCCGCTGCATGCGCTGATGCATGGCCCGACCTTCATGGCCAATCCGCTTGCCTGCGCGGCGGCGAACGCCTCGCTCGATCTGTTCGAGCAAGAGCCGCGGCGCGAACAGGTCGCTGCGATCAGCGAGGCGCTGAAGCTGGGTCTCGCCCCTTGCCGCGACTTTCCGCGGGTCAGGGATGTGCGCGTGCTTGGCGCGATCGGCGTTGTCGAACTCGATCGCATCGACGACATGGACGGGCTGAAACGGCGCTTCGTCGAGGCGGGCGTCTTTGTGCGCCCGTTTCGTAACATCGTCTATCTGACGCCGGCTTTCACCATTGCGCCCGAGGAATTGAAGCGTCTGACCGACGCCGTGGTCGCGGGGGTCGGCGCCCATGGGCGGAAGGCCTAGGCTGGCGCGGCGCCGAGCCTCCGCTTAGATGGAGCCAAGACCCATCAGGAGCCAAGCCATGACAAAGACCGCCCTCATCGCCGGCGTGAGCGGCATCGTCGGCGCCGCCGCCGCAAGTCTTTTGGTTGAGAGCGGCTGGACCGTGTTCGGGCTCGCGCGCAAACCGCTGGCGCAAAAGGGCGTCACGCCGATCGCCGCCGATCTGCAAGACCCGGCCGCCCTCGCGGCAGCGCTCGCCGGGATGCGCCCGAGCCATGTTTTTCTGACCAACTGGTCGCGGCAGGCGAACGAGGCCGAAAACATCAGGGTCAATGGCGCCATGGCGCGCAATCTGCTCGACGCCCTGCGTCCGGCTGAAAGCCTGCGCCATGTCGCTCTCGTGACGGGCCTCAAGCATTAGCTCGGGCCGTTTGAATCCTATGGCAAGGGCAAGCTGCCGGCGACGCCCTTTCGCGAGGATCAGCCGCGGCTCGCTGTCGAGAATTTCTATTATGCGCAGGAGGATGAGGTCTTTGCCGCCGCCGCCCGCGAAGGTTTTGCGTGGAGCGTGCACCGCCCGCATACGATCATCGGCAAGGCGGTCGGCAATGCCATGAATATGGGAACGACGCTGGCGGTCTATGCGTCGATCTGCCGGGAGACGGGAAGGCCATTCTACTTCCCGGGGTCCGCCGTGCAGTGGAGCGGGCTCACCGACATGACGGATTCGCGCCTGCTCGCGCGTCATCTGCTGTGGGCGGCGACGACCCCCGCGGCAGCGAACGAGGCCTTCAATGTCGGCGATGGCGATGTGTTTCGCTGGAGCTGGATGTGGCGTCGCATCGCCGACTGGTTCGGGATCAAGGCTGCGCCCTTCGACGGCCGGATCCAGCCGCTGGAAACGCAGATGGCGAGCGACGCGCCCGTTTGGCGCGCGATCGCCGAGCGGCATGGTCTGAAGGAGCCGGAGATTGCTCGGCTGGCCTCGCCCTGGCACACGGACGCCGACCTTGGACGGCCGATCGAGGTCGTCACCGACATGTCGAAAAGCCGGAAGCTCGGTTTTACCGCCTACCAGCCAACTGATGAGGCTTTCTTCGATTTGTTTGCGGAGCTGCGCGCGGACCGGCTTATTCCGACTTAGCTACCAGCCGGCTGGCCGTCTTTGGCGACGCCAGCCAAAGGAAATCAGTCTTTCGCGCCCTTGGCTTTTTCTTCGCTCGCCTTCGGGCAGACGACATGGGTCTCCGTACGGGTGACGCCATAGCCTTCGTCTAGGGCGACTTTTTCAGCGACGCAGCCTTCGGCCAGCGCGGCGCTCGCCTGCGAATCGGCGAGCGAGGGGTCCGGGGTTCCCATATAAATCACGAAAATGAGGCCGAGACTGAGGACAAAACCGAAGATCGAACCCAGCCTGATCATGTCGCATCCATTCTTATGCCGCTTCGACAAGCTAAACAGTTAAGTTGCCCTTACGGTTCCGCTTGCGCGGTTCCGAAATTTCGAAAAACCAGCTTTTGCAGCCCGAGCGCTTGGTAGCCGAGGGGCGCCCGCCAAACTAGTGCAGGCGGGACACAGTGGACCGGGTTCGGTAAGGCGTTTTGTTGTTCGGCGCGGTCTGGTCTCGTCCAGAACAAAAACGGAACTTGCGCCGCCGCGCCGCCTCCGCTAGGCGTCTTCGAATGGGCAAGACCGTCTCTCCTCCCGCCCCGCCGTCCTCCGGCGGAACCGAACCCGTCAATCTGCGCGAGGCGCTGGAAGAGCGCTATCTCGCCTATGCGCTCTCGACCATCATGGGCAGAGCTCTGCCGGACGCGCGCGACGGGCTGAAGCCCGTGCATCGGCGCATCCTCTACGGCATGCAGATTCTGCGGCTCGACCCCGGAACCGCCTTCAAGAAATGCGCGAAAATCGTCGGCGACGTGATGGGCTCGTTCCATCCGCATGGCGATCAGGCGATCTATGACGCGCTCGTGCGCCTCGCGCAGGATTTTTCCTCGCGCTATCCGCTGGTCGACGGGCAGGGCAATTTCGGCAATATCGACGGGGACGGGGCTGCCGCCTATCGCTACACCGAAGCGCGCATGACCGACGTTGCGCGCCTGCTGCTGGAAGGCATCGACGAGGACAGCGTCGATTTCCGCGACAATTATTCCGGCGACCAGCAGGAGCCGGTGGTGCTGCCCTCGGCGCTGCCCAATCTGCTGGCCAATGGCGCGCAGGGCATCGCGGTCGGCATGGCGACCTCGATCCCGCCGCATAATCTTGCCGAACTCTGCGACGCCGCGCTCTATCTGCTCTCCCATTCCGACGCCTCGACCGATCAGCTTCTAAGCTTCGCGCCAGGGCCGGATTTCCCGACCGGCGGCGTGCTGGTCGAATCGAAACAGTCCATCGCGGAAACCTACCGGACGGGACGCGGTTCGCTGCGCCTTCGCGCGCGCTGGTCGAAGGAGGAGGCCGCGCGCGGCGCCTGGACCATCGTCGTCACCGAAATTCCCTACATGGTGCAAAAATCGCGGCTAATCGAAAAGATCGCCGAGCTTTTGAACGACAAGAAGCTCCCGCTCGTCGCTGACATCCGCGACGAATCGGCTGAGGATGTGCGCGTCGTCATCGAGCCCAAAAGCCGCACGGTCGACCCGGCGCTTCTGATGGAGCATCTGTTCCGGTTGACCGAGCTCGAGACGCGCTTTCCGGTCAATCTCAATGTGCTGGTCGATGGCGTCGCGCCGCGCGTCGTCTCCTTCAAGGAGGCGCTGCAGCAATGGCTCGACCATCGCCGCGAGGTGCTGGTGCGCCGCGCGCGCCATCGCCTCGCCGAGATCGTGCGCCGGCTCGAACTGCTGGCCGGCATGCTCATCGTCTTCCTCAATCTCGATGAGGTGATCCGCATCATCCGCGAGGAGGATGAGCCGAAGGAGCGGCTGCAACTGGCCTTCAGCCTTTCCGACATGCAGGTCAATTATGTCCTCGACACGCGGCTGCGCAGCCTGCGCCGGCTTGAGGAAATGCAAATCCAGCGCGAGCATGAAGCGCTCGAAAAGGAAAAACTGGAGCTCGAGGCCTTGCTTGCCGACGAGGCGAGGCAGTGGAAAAAGATCGCCGCGGAAATCCGCGATCTGAAGAAGAAATATGGCCCCGAGACCAAACTCGGGCGCCGGCGCACGAGCTTCGCCGAGGCGCCCGATATTGGCGAGATCGATTTTGCGAGCGCGATGGTCGAGCGCGAGCCGGTGACGGTGGTGGTGTCCGAAAAGGGCTGGATCCGCGCGCTGAAAGGCCAGGTCGCCGATCTTTCGGCGCTGCAATTCAAGGGCGATGATTCGCTGCATATCTCGTTTTTTGCCGAGACGACGTCGAAGATTCTTGTGCTGTCGGGGGACGGAAAGATTTTCACGCTCGACGCTGGCAAATTGCCGGGCGGGCGCAGTCAGGGCGAGCCTTTGCGCCTGCTTGCCGACATCGGCGAGGGCGAGAGCGTCGCTGCGGTGTTTCCCTATGCGCCGGGGCAAAAAATGCTGGTCGCAACCGATGACGGACGCGGCTTCGTCGTTTCGCAGGACGAGATGATCGGCGGCACGCGCAAGGGCAAGCTGCTGCTCAATGTGGAAAAGCCGGGGATCGCGAAAATCATTATTCCGGCCGACGGCGATCATGTCGCGATCATCGGCGAGAACAGAAAGCTGTTGGTGTTTCCGCTCGATCAGGTTCCGGAAATGGCGCGCGGCAAGGGCGTGCGCCTGCAAAAATACCGCGACGGCGGCGTCGCCGACGCCAAGGTCTTTGCCATGACCGAGGGGCTGAGCTGGAAAGATTCGGCGGGGCGCAGTTTTGTGGTGGCGAAGGCGGATTTGGCGGAATGGATCGGCAACCGCGCCGAGGCCGGCCGGCTGCCGCCGCGAGGTTTTCCGAAGAACAGCCGGTTTGGGTGAAAGGTGCAGTCTCCATCCGCTGGCGAAAGCAAGCAGTCGAATGAACTCGGAGGGGTGATGAACGGCTGGATCGTTACGTGGGACGGGACCGACGCCGACCTGAATCGGAACAAAATCGTCGCAGTCTATGATTCGCGGTGGGGCGCCACTCGCGTCAAGGATCTAATCGAGCAGTTATACATCCTGCTTTCAGGTACAACGGAAGCAGAAAAACTTGCATACGCGAGAATAAGAAAAGAGAATCCTTATCCTGCCGAAATTGATAAGTTTCAACGTATCAACTGTGGTCACAATCCGTTTCTTTTTGGCCGCAGGGTTAAAAATATTCTCTTAGATGGAACTATTTATACATGGGAAGAGCGTGACTATAAACTACTTAGAAAAATCGATCGGAGAATGTTCGCATAAGCTTTTATGAGCATCCTCCCGCCGCGCTTCTCGTAAGTCCATCTCCTCAATGCGGCCGCTGAGAGACCGTTTGAAAATGCTCGCTTCCTCCAAGAAGCCTTCATGGTGAGGAGGACTCGAAGAGCCCGTCTCGAACCACGAGGGCGCTAAAAGCGTGCTCTGAACGCATCCTTCGAGACGCCATTTCTGAAGAAATGGCTCCTCAGGAGAGGAGGTTCAAATTTTCAAACGGTCCCTGATTGCCCCTCAGTCGCCCTTGTTGGCCGCATTGACCGGCACCAGAGAGAGCTGGCTGCTCCCCAAAATCACTGAATCGGAGCCGGTCGTGTAATAGATGCGCGGATCGACTGCGATCGTCTTGCACCCTGGCGGCGCCGTACTGGAGCCGACATAGGCGTGGCCGGTGTTAAAGGTCAGCCCGCCGCCTGGACAGCTCGCATTGCAGGGCGCCAGCGGATCGCCGACCGGGCGGCTGCACAATTGCGCCGAGGTTCTCGCCGGGACGGTCGCGGTGATCGTGCAGATGCTGCTTGTTTGGCTGGCGAACTGGAACTGAACGAAAACCGAGCAGGCGACATTGCTGTTATTGAAGATCCCCACCACGGTGACGCTACGTGCGGTCGAAAACACCGTTTGCGACGTGTAGAAGGGGATGACATAGCGGGCCGCCTGGCCTGTTGGCGCCGGAAGGGCGGCTGGCTGAGCGCCAGCTTGGTCGGCAAGCGGCGCGCTTTGCTGAACCCCTCCGTCGCTGCTTGCCGCGCGCGAAGGCGCCGCCGCGGCGCCGAGCATCAGAACGGCGGCGGTTGCAAAAAGCTGCAATGAACGCGCGTATGATCGCATGGCTGAACTCCGATCGCTTGAGTAAGCGATTTCTTAAGATCGGCCGATCCATTCGGCAGACCAAAAACCGCTTCCGCTTCAAAAGCTTGGAATGATTGCGATACAGCGAGCCGGCTCGATCGGAATATGCTCTAGCGCACGCGTTAAGAAAAAAATAACCGCAAGAATTTGAAACCATCAAGTATAACAAGGTCAGGGCGGTTCGCTGTCCTGTCCGCGTCCGCGCGGCGGCGCGGCGTTTAAGCTGCTTGCGGCGCGTTGGCCAAATAGTTTGAGAAATCAACGTCCGCCGGTACAATTTTGGCATGGCCCTGCGGGCCGCGCCGCACTACCATATCCGGGGCCGCCCCGAGGGCGGCCGACCGGACGCCCGTTTCGCGAAATCGAATGGAGCCGCTTCCTTGAAACAGCCGACCTCCCCACCGCTTGCTTCCTATGCGCTGGCGGGACCCGGCACGCGGCTCAACGACATCTATGTAATCGACCGGCTGATCGCCACGGGCGGGATGGGGCAGGTCTTTGTCGGCCACACGATCGAGACCGCCGACAAGGTGGCGATCAAGATGATCCGCCCCGAACTCGCCCAGAGCGACACCTATCTGGCTCTGTTCCGCAAGGAGGCCGCGGCGCTGCATCGTAGCCCGCACGAGGCCATCGTGCGCTATTATCTCTTCACGACCGATCCCGAGCTTCGCTGCCCCTATCTTGCGATGGAGTTCGTCGAGGGCGAGTCGCTTGCAAGTCTCCTCGACCGCGGGCCGCTCGATCTTGGCACGGTGCGCGTCCTGCAGCGGCGCCTTGCCGGGGGGCTTGACGTTGCGCATCGGGCGGGCGTGATCCACCGCGATCTGTCGCCCGACAATATCATTCTCCCCGAGAACGACCCGAACCAGGCCAAGATCATCGATTTTGGCATCGCCCGCGACTCGAAGGGCGACGCGACGGTGATCGGCGGCGAGTTCGCCGGCAAGTCGAATTATGTTTCGCCCGAACAGATCGGCCTCTTCGGCGGCGAGGTCACCACCAAATCCGATGTCTACAGTCTTGGCCTCACGCTCGCCGCCGCCCTGCTCGGGCGCTCAATCGACATGGGCGGTCTCCCGGCCGAGGTGGTGCGAAAACGCAGCAGCGTGCCGGATCTGAGCGAAATGCCCGCCGAGATGCGCCCGCTGCTGCGCCGTATGCTGCAGCCGCGGCCGGAGGATCGTCCGACCATGGCCGAGGTCGCCTTCGCCTCGACGGAGGCCGCGCCTGCCTCGGCGCGGCCGGTCCCCCAAAAACGTCGCTGGATCCTGCCGGCCGCTGCGGCGGCGGCCGCGGCGCTGATCGGCGCAGGCGCGGTCGCGATGCTGAGCCTCGGCGATCGCAAATCGGGCAGCCTCGAGCAGTTTCCGCTCGTGGCGCCGCGCCTGACTGCCGAAGCGCCTCCCCAAGCGGCGACGCCGCCAGTCGAACAATCTCCCCAGCCGTCGGTGTCCGCAACGTCGGCGCCGTCCGCGTCTGCGCCGCCGATCCAAAGCGCGACGAATCCAATCCCGTCCGATCCGAGCCCGCTGGCGCCCCCGCCTTCAAACCTCAGCGCGCCGCCGGGAGCCCCCGTCGCAACGGCTCCGGCGCCGCTCGACGCCTCGCCGGACCACGCGACCGCCGCGCAGCTCGCAGAGCTCAAGCTCTCGGAGGTTTCGCCCGCCGCGCCGCCGACGCGGCCCACGCGGCCAGCCGCCGAGCCGGATGGCGTGCAAACCGCCGGCATTGTCGCCCGGCCGGCGGAGCAGCAATCCGGTTCCGCTGTTCCTCCCCCCGAGGGCGCATTCCGCGACTGCGGCGGATGCCCCGAAATGCTCCCGGCGCCGGCCGGGGTCTTCGCGATGGGCAGCAACGCCGATCCGAGCGAACGGCCGATCCGGAAGGTCAAGGTCGCGCCGTTCATGGTGGGCCGCTTCCCGGTCACGGAAGGCGAATGGCGCCTCTGCGTCGCCGCAAAGGGGTGCAGCTTCGATCCCGGCGGCGATGAAGGCGCCCCCGCCCATAACCTCAGTTGGGACGACGCCGCGCAATATGTCGACTGGCTTTCAAAGCTGACGGGCCATCGCTATCGCCTGCTGAGCGAAGCGGAGTGGGAGTATGCGGCGCGCGGCGGCGGCGCGACGCGCTATTGGTGGGGCGATCAGTTCAAGCCGGAGATGTCGGCGTGCCGCTCCTGCGGCGACCAAAGCGCCGAGGGTCCGCCAAAAATCGGCCTCTACCCGCCGAACGGTTTCGGCCTGCAGGATGTGACGGGCTCGGTGTCGCAATGGGTGGCGGACTGCTGGCATCGCAGCTTTAAAGGCGCGCCGACCGACGGGAGCGCCTGGACGAGCCTGAACTGCCCCGAGCGGGTTCTGCGCGGCGGCTCATGGAACAGCGCGCCCGCCGACCTCAGGGTCACCAACCGGGAATTCTACGATCCGAAAGTGCGCTATCCCGGCCACGGACTTCGCGTCGGCCGCGACCCCTGACGGCTTGGTGGGACAAAGCCCCGTTCGACGCGCGCGGGCGGCAAGTAAACCTTAAGAAAACGCAAGGCCAACTGAGGAGCGACGCGATGAGGCACTGGTTCAAGACGGCATTCGTTCTCGGCGCGATGGCGCTTCCCTTGCAGGCGGCGGCGCAAGCCCCTGCGCCAGCTGATCCCGCCGCGCCCGCAGCCGCCTACCAGCAGGTCGCGACGCCCCCCGGCGCAAAACTCTACATCATCTCGCCGGCCAATAAGGCGCGGGTGCGCTCGCCCTTCACGGTCCAGTTCGGCCTGAAGGGCATGGGGGTCACGCAGGCAGGGAACACATCCGCCAACGCCGGGCATCATCATCTTCTCGTCGACGTCAAGGAGCCGATTTCCGAGACGGAGATCATTCCCTCCGACAAGAACCATCTTCATTTCGGCGGCGGCCAGACCGAAACCACGCTTGATCTGCCGCCGGGCCGGCACACGCTCCAGCTCGTTCTCGGCGACGCCAAGCACAGGCCCTTGGCGCCGCTGCTGGCCTCGCAAAAGATCGAAGTGACGGTGATCTCGCCGACGGCCAAGAAGAAAAAACATCGGCGGCCGCATAGCCATTATTGAAACGCCGCCGCGTCCGGTCAGCGCGGGAGACCTTTATGGGAGCGGGCGCCTGGCGAACGGCGCCTAACCCACACGTTCCCAGCCGCTCATCGTCAGGCGCTCCTGCGGCAGAAAACGCTCCTTGTAAGCCATCTTCTGCGAACCCTGAACCCAATAGCCGAGATAGACATGCGGCAGGCCGAGGCGCCGGGCGCGCTCGATGTGGTCAAGGATCATATAGGTTCCCAACGAGCGCTGCGTCTCCTCGGGAGCATAAAAGGAGTAGACCATCGATAGGCCGTCGGCGAGGAGATCGGTCAGGCAGGCGGCGGCGAGCGTGGTCTCCCCTCCTTTTTCGCGATCGGGCGCCCTGTATTCGACCAGCCGGCTCTCGACGTGGCTGTCCTCGATCATCATCGAATAGTCGAGAACGGTCATGTCAGCCATGCCGCCCTCGCCATGGCGGGCGTCGAGATAGCGGCGGAACAGGCTATATTGCTCCGAGGTCGGCTCGGTGCGGCCGACCGCGCTGACAAGATCGCGGTTTTGCTCGATGACGCGCCTGAAGCTGCGCGAGCAGCGAAAATCATCCACCTTGACCCGAACCGACACGCAGGCGCGGCAGCGCTCGCAGGCCGGCCGGTAGGCGATGGTCTGGGAGCGACGAAAGCCGGACAGGGTCAGCTGATCGTTGAGCCCGACAGCGCGCCCGCCGATGAGATGGGTGAAGACCTTGCGTTCCTGACGATCGGGAAGATAGGGGCACGGGGAGGGCGCAGTCAGATAGAACTGCGGCGCGTCACGCGGCTCTCTCGTCAAGCTGGTCTGCCCCTTTGAACCCGTTTTCATCTTCGATCAATCAGGCTAGCGGTTTCTGAGGCGGCCGCAACTGAATAAAATGCAGGTCAGATCGGACGCCGCGTCATGATCACGCCAGCAAGGATGTCGTGCAAACATCTTTTTCCGTCGGTGACGAGGGCGACAAGAAAAATCGGCATGAACATGGTGCTGATATAGAAGAGGACCGCATGCGCCGCGGCGATCAAAAAGGGCGCGCGCTGACCGTCCACGGTGCGCAATTCGAGGTCCATGGCGCGCATCCCTGGCGTCGCCATATTCGGCCCGGAGACGGTGAGGCCGTTATAAAAGAAGGCGACAAAGGGAAATATCGGCGGCAGCAGCAGCACTGACAGGCCGAACGTCAGCAGGGCGAGCGCGAACCAGATTGCGACCGAAAAAATCGAGACGAGAATGAAGTCGAGGAAAAAGGCTGCGACGCGTCGCGTCAGCACGCCCGAAAACGCCGCCGGCGGCAGATTGGCCGGAAGATAAGGCGCGCTGCCGACCGCGACCCTGTCGAATTGGTCCAGATTGCTCATTGGCGTTCTCGATTCACCTTTTTGCGCGGGTGCGGGGAAAGTCCGCGCGTCCCTTATTTGGCGACCCGTCCGGCGCGCACAAGGGCGTTTTGACGCTCGTGGGCTCCCCGATCGGCGTCGCAGCCGGGACTTTGCCTCATAATCGCTATTTTTCCGCCCGAAGAAAACAAAACCGGCGCCCGTATCGCTGAAATCATAATTGTTCAGGAGCCGGGATGAACTGCGCCGACAAGCCCTTCGCAACCTTGCTGACCTCCAGCGGCGGCTGCCGCGATCAGGCCGGACCGCGCGGCGAGCCGCCTGAAAATTTCGTGCGCCTCGGCGATGTCGCCCCTCGCATCCGTCAGGAGATGCGCTACGCTGGCTCGGAAAATTTCATGGGCCGCCCGGTTCCGGGCTATTGCGCGGGCCAATGCTGGCTGCGCCGGGAAGTGGCCAAGGCTCTGGCGGCGGTCCAGAGCGACGCGGAAAGCGGCGGGCGAAGCCTCGTCGTCTATGATTGCTACCGGCCGCAGCGCGCGACGCGGGCGTTCATCGCCTGGGCGGGCGATCCCGCCGACGAGCTCATGAAAGAGGAATATTATCCGCATCTTGGCAAAGAGACGCTGTTCGACCTCGGCTATATCGCCAGGGAATCGGCGCATTCGACTGGAGTCGCCGTCGATCTCGCGTTGATCGGGCTTGATTTTGGCACGCCCTTCGACCTCTTCGACGAGGCCTCCGGCTCTCATTTCGCGGGGCTGAGCGCCGAGGCGAAGCAGAACCGCGCGGAACTGTTCGCACTGATGGAACGGCACGGATTCGTCAATTTCGACAAGGAATGGTGGCACTTTACGCTCGAAAACCTCGAGGGCGTCGCCCCCCATGATTTCGACGTGCGCTGATGCGGCAGGCGCTGCGCCAGCTCGATGTGGAGACGAAAGGCAAAGGCCTCATCGAGATCACGCGCGAGATCGCCGCCTTTGTGAAGGTCGAGCGGATTGAAACCGGCCTTCTGACGCTGTTCTGTCGGCATACCTCGGCCTCGCTGCTCATCCAGGAGAACGCCGATCCCGACGTTCAGACGGATCTTCTGGCCTTTTTCGAGCGCGCCGCGCCCGAACAGAGCGCGCTCTATATCCATGACGCGGAGGGGCAGGACGACATGCCGGCGCATATCAGGGCGGCGTTGACGCAAACCCAGCTCAGCGTGCCGGTGGCGGGCGGCGCCATGACGCTCGGGACCTGGCAAGGCGTCTATCTGTTCGAGCATCGGCGCGCGCCGCATCGGCGTCGCGTCGCGATGCATCTCATCGGCGAATGATTTTTCACGAAGACGCGCCGGCTCAGGCTTTGCCGCAACGGACGGATTTTCGTGATAAAGCGTTTGATCTACAAGCGGGAGGACGGCCCGCGAAAATCCCCGCCTTTTCGACGCAACGGAGGCGCATATGGCGCAACAAGCCGACATCACGGCGGCGATCCTCGTCATCGGCGACGAGATTTTGTCGGGCCGGACGAAAGACGCGAACAGCGGTTATATCGCAGACTACCTTGCGCAGATCGGCGTCGATCTGCGCGAAGTGCGCGTCATCGGCGATGTCGAGCCGGAAATCGTCGCCGCGGTGAACGCGCTGCGGGCGCGCTATGATTATGTGTTCACGACAGGCGGCATCGGGCCGACTCACGACGACATCACCGCCGACGCGATCGCCCGCGCCTTCGGCGTCGGCATATCGGAAGATCCCCGCGCGATCGCCCTGCTGCTGGAAAAGATCAAGCCGGAGGATCTGAACGAAGCGCGCCGGCGCATGGCCCGCGTCCCGCACGGCGCCGAACTCGTCGAAAACGACATTTCGAAAGCGCCGGGATTCTGGATCGGCAACGTCATCGTGATGGCGGGCGTGCCGGCGATCATGCGGTCGATGCTCGATCGCGTCGCGCCGAAGCTGGCGAGGGGGATCAAGGTGCTGGCGCGCGCGATTCTAGCGGAAAATATTCCGGAAGGAGCCTATGCCGCGGGCCTCAGCGAAGTGGCGCGGGCCTATCCCGAGCTGTCGATCGGCTCCTATCCGTCGTTTCGCGACGGGGGTTTCCGCAACGAGATCGTGGTGCGGGGCAAGGACGCCGACAAGGTTGGCGCTGCGGCCGCGGAAATCGAAGCGCTGCTCGTCGTCTTGCGCGAGGGCGAGGCCGGACGCCAGCGTCCGCTGATGAAATCGCGCTAATGAGCGCCTCGCCGCCGCCTTCGTCGCCCGCTGCGCCCCCCGTTTCGCAAAAGGCCTTTCACGTCTCCTGGGATCAGTTTCATCGCGACGCGCGGGCGCTGGCCTGGCGCCTTAGCGCGAGCGGTCCGTTCTCCAGCATGATCGCTGTGACCCGCGGCGGCCTGGTTCCGGCGGCGATCGTCGCCCGCGAACTCGATCTGCGGCTGATCGATACTTTTTGCGTGACGAGCTATGTCACCGAGGGCGTTCAGGGGGAGGTGACGATTTTGAAGGGCGTCACGGCGGAAATCGCCGCCGGCGCTGGCGCCGGGGTTCTCATCGTTGACGATCTCGCCGACACGGGCGCGACGGTCAAGCAGATCCGCGCGCTGTTGCCGAGGGCGCATATCGCCACGGTCTACGCCAAGCCGCTCGGCGGGCCGCTGGTTGACACCTATGTGACCGAGGTGTCGCAGGACACGTGGATCTATTTCCCCTGGGATCTTGGCCTCAGCTTTCAGGCGCCGATCGCCGACGCGCGGCGTTGATCGGCGCCAAGCCAGCTTGCCGGGACGCGCGCCAGCAACTAAGGCTCGTCTTGTTGCGGACGTGGCGAAACTGGTAGACGCAAGGGACTTAAAATCCCTCGACCTTGGTCATGCGGGTTCGATTCCCGCCGTCCGCACCATTTTCCTCGTTAAATTCTCCGGCTCACAGAGAAGTCATTTTCCTGAAGGTCTAGTTTCGGCTTGGGTAAGATAACGATTACGAAGATAGGTCATAAAAAAGCCAGTGATCGCCGCCTGTATATCAGCCTATGCCTGCGCTGCTGGAGCGCTTTCCGACCGAAGCGAATCAGGCAATAGGAATCGCTCCCGATTCAAAAGATCGAACGTATTATTATGGATCAGATTTACGCAATCTGCGGTCACGCTGTCCACGAATATTATTGCAGGACTTCAGCTGTTCGATCCTGGCCGGTGACGATGACGATTTTTTAGGCGCATTCTTCCGCTCCCACCGATTATGTGGGGGATATGCAAATGAGCGTTCGGTGATTGCAAAATCCGGCGCTTGATCTCCACACATAACAGGCGGGGCGCTTCCCATGCCGAGTCCTGCGATCTCCGCGCTTCTCAACAGTCTATCCTCGCAACTGACGCTCATCGACGTTGGCGCGCGCGGGGGCGTTTCGCCGGATTGGGACGATCTCGGCGACGAGGCGCGGCTGATCTGCTTCGAAGCCGACGCCGAAGAATGCGAAAGGCTGAACGCGCAGCCCCAAGGCGGTGCAAATTACATTCCGTGCGCGCTTGCAGGACATGACCAGGGCGTCGAGATCCAACTCACCGCTAATCCCAATTCCTGCTCCATCCTTTCGCCCAGCCGCGCTCTCTACGAGAATCTCCCCGCCTTCAAAGGCATGCGTCCGATTGGAACGATCCGCTGCCCCTCGATGACGCTGGACCGCTATTGCGCGGACCACGCGATCGGCGACGTCGACGCGTTGAAACTCGATACGCAAGGGTCCGAACTCGATGTTCTCAAGGGCTGCGCGCAGATCCTGAAATCGGTCTCCTTGATCGACATAGAAGTCGAATTCAATGAGCTTTATGAGGGGCAGCCGCTGTTTGGCGATGTCGACCGCTTTCTTCGCAATCATGGCTTCGTGCTGTGGCGGTTCAATCATCTTGCCTTCTGCTCCAATGGGCTGCTCGAGGATTCCGGCGCGCCGGTGCTGCTCCATTCTGTCGACGGCGACACCTACCAGTCGGTTCCGCAAGCCAACGGCCAGTTGTTTTGGGGCGACGCGCAATATGTCCGGAGCGAATTCGTCCCGACCCAGCCGGACGCCAGGCTCGACCGCGAGAAAGCGCTGAAGGGCGCGATCCTCGTCGGTCAACAAGGCCATTGGGATCTCGCTTTGGAGATGCTGCGCAAGTCTGGCGATGCGGAGCTGCACTCCCTGCTCGCGGCGATGGTCAAGCCTCTCAGCGCGGCCGCCACGCCCTATCCGCAGCAGCTTGCGGAGGCCCATGCGGAGGTGGAGCGGCTGCGCGGGATTCTCGCCAAACGGCGCTGGTTTGGCTGGCTTGGCAAGAGTTGTTGACAAATGTCGCAAACGGAGCCGCTTCGTGGGGGAGAGGATGGCATAAGCTTCTGTTCGGTCAGGCGGAATAGATCCGTCGTCGGCCCAGGCCGACGCACAAGTTTTGCGTGCGCGGAGGCGTTCGCTCGCCCATCTTGCCTTGCGCCTCGCCGCCAGGCGCTGCGACTTCCGGCAAGGCATCTCGGTCTTCTAATCGATTGACCGGCGCCGTCTTTGCGCTGATCCTGCGACCGCGCGCCAGCCCGCGCCGTCCTTCAGGCTGCGCCTCCCGCCTCCGAAGAAAGACCGCCAATGAAACTCGCCGACGTCCGCCAAAACGCCTTCGCCATGCCCTTGAACGACCCGGCCTATCCGCGCGGGCCCTATAAATTCTACAATCGCGAATTCATCATCATCAGCTACCGCACCGATCCCGAGGCGCTGCGGGCCGTTGTGCCCGAGCCGCTCGAAGTGGCGGGCGACACAGTGAATTACGAATTCATCCGCATGCCGGATTCGACCGGCTTTGGCGACTACACCGAGACCGGGCAGGTCATCCCCGTGCGCTTTACCGGCAAGGATGGAATCGTGCAGGAAGGCGGCTATGTCCACGCCATGTATCTTGACGATAATTCGCCGATCGCCGGCGGACGCGAAATCTGGGGCTTTCCGAAAAAGCTGGCGACCCCGAAAATCTCCCATGAAAGCGAGACGCTCGTCTGCACGCTGCATTATGGCTCGGTGCTCTGCGTCTCGGCGACCATGGGCTACAAGCATCGCGAACTCGACAAGGCGCCGCTGATCGAGAGCCTCGCCAAACCCAACTTCATGATCAAGATCATCCCGCATGTGGATTGCACGCCGCGCATCTGCGAACTCGTGCGCTATTATAGCGAGGACGTCACGGTGAAAGGCGCCTGGAGCGGTCCCGCCGCCATAGAGCTTTTTGAGCACGCCATGTGCGACGTCGCCCGGCTGCCGGTGCGCGGGGTCGTTTCGGCGACGCATTTCGTGACCGATCTGACGCTTGGGCTCGGTGAAGTCGTCTATGACTATCTGGCCTGACACGAGGCCTGCGGCGCCGGGTTGAAGCAAGGCCCGCGGCCGGGGGGCGTGTGCGCATGCGCCTCGCCGCCGGGCGCGTAGGCTCCTTGAGCGGCAGCGCTGCTCCAGTCCGGCGCAAGGTTAAAATGCGACAAGATAATTAGACTTAAGTGGAGTGGTTTTCGAGCAGGTTTCGAGGCGGCCCATATCCTGTTCAGGATAGGCTTGCGGCTGGCGCCGGGGCTTTGCGCATGACTGCTGCCAAAGGGAAGCATTAGGGTACGTGATAGGCTAAATTAAATCCGGGTTTGCGGGCCGTCTTGGCAGATGGCGCTCTGCGTATCGAAATGCGTCGCGACAGCATGCAAGCGATCCGGCGCAAGCGTGGTCCCGGGCTAAGGCGGAACTTGGGCACAATTCAGGATTTATTCTAATGCATTTGAAATATATAGGCTTATCTAAACTTTAAATTTAAGAATATATAACTGTATCACGACAATAACTGTAAAATTAATGTATTCATTTAATCTGCTATTCATGGCCGATCAGTATTCTTGAAGGATAGGGCGCTGGTCGTATCGGCGAGATTCGGCTCGTATCGGCGACATTTCGAGTGAACGAGGCTTCTATGGTGAGTGCTCTGAAAAGCGAGGCCAATCCGGCGCAGGAAGAGCGTTCAGGCGAGGTGCGGACCAACTATCTTGAAGCTTTGACCCTGGTCGAGCGGCTGCATCGCCGCTTGCTGGACGTCATCAAGGATGAGTTCGACCGGCGCGGCCGCAGCGACGTCAATTCGGTACAGGCGCTGCTGCTGTTCAACATCGGCGACAAGGAATTGACCGCGGGCGAACTGCGCACGCGCGGCTATTATCTCGGCTCCAATGTCTCCTACAATGTCAAGAAGCTGGTCGAGACCGGCTATCTTCACCATGCCCGTTCGCGGATCGACCGTCGCGCGGTGCGCATCAGCCTGACCGACAAGGGTCGCGACGTGCACGCCATCGTCAGCGGTCTTTACGACAAGCATATGCTGACCGTGGAGCAGATCGGCGGCATCAGCGGCGACGAATTCAAGCGGCTGAACAAATCGCTCGTCCGGCTGGAGCGTTTCTGGACGGATCAGATCCGATACCGGCTTTAAAGCATGGCGCCGGGGGCGGGGCGCTCGATCACGACGGCTTCAAGGGGTTGAGCATTACGGAAACGCCGCAACGTCGTCATCTTGCCCCAGAGCATGGGCCGATCAGCTTGAGTCACGCCTGATCGACAAGAGCTTGCTCACGCTTTTGACTCCGGAGCGATTTCTTATCGCCTGAATGATTCCGTTCGGGCGGAAAACGCTCTGGGGACGGGCTCCCGCTCCGCAGCGCAAGCGCCGCTGGCCTCCATCTCGCCGGGAGCGCGCCCACAAATCGCCATGCGGCTTTCCATATTCGGCGATTCCGCCTCCCCGCGCAGTCGCTTTCCGGATCGCCCGCCGCCTCACAAGAAAGCGTTCTATTTCCGCCGCGATTTTAGGCGACATTCCGGGTGGTTGCGTTGGAGCGCGCTCGGCCTTCCGCGCCGCGATCGCTTCTCGCGGCGCCGCAAACGCTGCGGCGCCCTATTTGTGCCTTGTTAACCATCAGGATGCTATAGCGCGAACGGAGGTGGCTTCAGGCCGCCTTCACGCCCGCGTGTTTTGCGTCGGCGTGGCAAACATGGTGAGCAGGGATCGTCGGCTTTCCGGGCACGTTTGGGCCAATTCGCGCGAGGGGCTCGCGACTGCCATTGGCCTTGTCCCGGCGCCGCGGTCTTGCGACGGCGTCAAGCCGCGACGAGCGAAGCTGAAGGGGAAGCAAAAGTGTTGATCCGAGAGGATAGGTTCAAAATGGCGAAAGATCATCGCAACGCGTCGTTGCGCCAGCCGGCAATCGCCGCCATCCTGACAGGGCTTTGCCTCGGCGCCTCTCTTCCGGCGCTCGCGGCCGGCTACGGCGATCAGGCCGAATGGGCGCAGCGCTACGACGCCGCGCCCCGCCTCGCGGTTACGCGCTCGAACACCCCCGTGCTCTCGCAGCAGACGCTCGCCGCCACCGAGCAGGCGATCGAGACCTATCGGCAAATCGTCGCCGCCGGCGGCTGGAACATGGTTCCCGCCTCCAGCGTGCTGAAGCTTGGCGTCAGCGGCCCCTCTGTGGTCGCCTTGAGAAAACGCCTTGTGGCCTCGGGCGATCTCGATGCGTCGGCTGGCGCGTCTCCCGTTTTCGACTCCTTCGTCGAAGCCGGCGTCAAACATTTTCAGGCGCGTCACGGTCTGCTCGAAACCGGCCTTGTGTCGAAGGATACTTTTGCGGCGCTGAACGCGCCCGCCGACCTCCGGCTGCATCAGCTCGAAATCAATCTGGTCCGGTTGCGTTCCTATTCCGGCAATCTCGGCGAGCGTTTCGTGATGGCCAATATCCCGGCCATGGCGGTTGAGACGGTCGAGAATGGCGCGGTCGCAACGCATCACGCGGCTGGCGTCGGCAAGATCGACCGTCAATCGCCGGTCATGATGACCAAGGCGACCGATATCAATTTCAATCCCTTCTGGACCGTGCCGCCGTCGCTGATCAAAAAAGATCTGATCCCGCGCATGCAGAAGAACCCGGACTATCTGACCGAACATAAGATCCGGATTTTCGACAAGGATAATCAGGAAGTTCCGCCGAGCCAGATCGACTGGACGACGAATCAGGCGACCAACTACCGCTACCGGCAGGATCCCGGCGGCGACATCAATTCGCTCGGCGTCGTGCGCATCAACATCAGCAATCCCTATGGCGTCTATATGCACGACACGCCGGAAAAAGGCGTGTTCGGCGATGATTTCCGGTTCGTCTCTTCCGGCTGCATTCGGGTTCAGAACGTGCGCGACTATGTCGCCTGGCTTTTGAAGGACACGCCCGGCTGGGATCGCGATCATATCGACGAGGCGATCCGCTCCGGGCAGCGCATTGACGCCAAGCTCGCGACGCCGGTTCCTGTCTATTGGGTCTATATCACCGCCTGGTCGACGCCCGAGGGACTGATCCAGTTCCGCGACGACATCTATCAGCGCGACGGATTTGAACCGACCGCGAGCTCTGGCGCCGGCGCGCCCTTGCAGCAGGCGATCCAGCCTGACGCGGAGCGCCCAATCAGCGCCGCCAGCGCCCGCCCGCTGCCGATGAACGACGACGACCAGCAGTAATCCGCGGCGACGCGCCGGAGGATTTGAAAGAAAGCCGCCGGGAGCGATCCAGGCGGCTTTTGTTTTGCACCGTGCGCGGCCCGATTGTCGTGCGTCAAAGACCTCCGATCGCGAGGCACCGCCTTTGAGACGGCGCCTCACCCGGCCCTATTGCGATACGGTGAATTCGATGCGGCGATCGGTGCGGCTACTGGATGCATTTGTCGAGGCGGCGCTGCCATAGCCCTTCGCCGTCAGCATGGTTGGGGCGACGCCCGCGTCGATCAGCGTCTGGCGCACGGCGTCCGCGCGATGCTGCGACAGCGTGACATTTGCGTCGGGATCGCCTGTGCGGTCCGTATAGCCGCCGACATGGACGACCGTTGCGGACGGCAGTTTCTTGATGAGCGCGGCCGCCTGGACAAGGATCGCTTTTCCGCCGTCGTCGATCACCCAGCTGCCCGTGTCGAAATTCAACACGACGCCGTTGAGGACGACGATGAGATCCTGTGCGGTGAAATTTTCCTTGAGTGAAGCGAAATTGGCTGCCGGCGGCGCAGAGCTCGCGGTCGAAACGGAGAAATCATCGCCAAACAACGCCTTGATCTTGGCGAGAATCGCAGCGAGATCGGCCGGAGGAACCGCCCCGCCAAGGTTGACCTTTGACCCCTCGAAGGCGGCCGTCAGGCCCGGGACTTTCAAAATCTCGAGCGCTGCGGCGAGCTTTGCGAGCCAGGGCGCCGGCGCGACATTCGGCTCGACGCTGATGGCGCTCGAGACCTTGTCGCCGAAGGCTTTCTTGAGCGAGTCGAGAATTGAGCTGCGCGCCGCATCGTCGCTGACGACGCCGGACGCCGTAACCGCGCCTTTCTCTTCGGACAAGCCGAAACGCGCCGGCGTCAAGGCGGCGGGAGCGGGCGAAGCGGCGCCCTGGCTAGCGGCCGGGGCGGGAGCTGGCTCCGGTCGGCTTGTGAAGAAATGATAGACAAAGGCGATTGCGAGTAGGGCGCCGATGCCGGGGATTATATAGCGATCGAGACCGGTCGACTCTTTGCCGTGCCCGACGGCCGCAACCGGCGCCGCGCTCCTCGTTGAAAGGGCCGGGTTCAAGGCCGGCGCAGGCGCGGGCGCGGCTGCAGCGGCGCCCGCGGCGGGCGCGCCGGCGAGAAAGGCTGCGACGGCCGGCGGCGCGGAGGCGGGAATGGCGCCCCCCGGCGTCAGCAGGCCGACAAGCTTCGGCGCGAGATAGGCCAGGGCCGCCGTCACGACGCCCCGGTCGAGCCCGGCCTTTTCAGCGAGCGCAGCGATCGTCTCATAGCCGAACGCCTGCGCCGCGCCTTGTTCGCCAAGCGGAGGGTTGTCGGATTTGCCAATCCAGGAGGCGGCGAGACCGCCAAGGCCGGACGATTTGAAAAGATCGAGAAATCCCTCGAATCCCTTCGGGCCGCCGAAAACCAATTGCAAAAGCCCCTTAACGAGAGGCGCGGCCTCGGGCCCAATCCCTAGTCGGCTTCCGACATTTGCGACGAGCGCTTCGATTTGCGACATGGGTGCTTCCTTTAATCCAGCGGCGACGCCGCCATTCTTTTATGCGTCGATGCGCGCCGGGCGCAAGGGATTGTCAGTGCCGCCGCCGTGACAGCGGACTTTCACCTCGTTCGGGGTCGCAGAGGCAACGTCGGGAACGCGTTTCACCTTTCCGGCCGCAGGGGAACTGATTTCCTCGGCGGGCGGTGAACAAAAAAACTTTGTTCCATGCCAAATTATTCCATGATCCGATCTGCTTCCTTCGTCGTAAGCGCCATGTTATGGCGATCAATCGATGATGCGTCCGCGCCACGACGACGGGTCGCGCGCGGACGCGAAATGAACGTTCCTGCTGCAAAGGGAGATCGCAGATGAGCCAGGCCAATGCCGAAATCGGAGGCCCTGCTTCCAATTCCTTCTTCGCTGCGCATCTCAAGGACGTCGATCCTGAAATCGCCAATGCGGTCGAGCTGGAGCTCGGCCGGCAACGCCATGAGATCGAGCTGATCGCGTCCGAAAACATCGTCTCCAAGGCTGTTCTGGAGGCGCAGGGCTCGATCCTGACCAACAAATACGCCGAAGGCTATCCGGGCCGGCGCTATTACGGCGGCTGCCAATATGTCGACATCGCGGAAACGCTGGCGATCGAGCGCGTCACCCGTCTGTTCGACTGCAAATTCGCCAATGTTCAGCCGAACTCCGGCAGTCAGGCCAATCAGGCGGTGTTCCTCGCGCTGATGCAGCCGGGCGACGTCTTCATGGGCCTCGACCTCGCCGCGGGCGGACATCTGACGCATGGCTCGCCGGTCAATCTGTCGGGCAAGTGGTTCAAGCCGGTGGCCTATGGCGTGCGCCGCGACGATCACCGCATCGACATGGAGCAGGTCGCCAAGCTCGCCGAAGAGCATAAGCCGAAGATCATCATCGCCGGCGGCTCGGGCTATCCGCGGCACTGGGATTTTGAGGGCTTCCGCAAGATCGCCGATTCGGTCGGAGCCTATTTCTTCGTCGATATGGCCCATTTCGCCGGCCTTGTCGCCGGCGGCGTGCATCCCTCGCCGTTCCCGCATGCGCATGTCGTGACTTCGACGACGCATAAAACCCTGCGCGGTCCGCGCGGCGGGCTCGTGCTGACGAATGATCCCGACATCGCCAAGAAGATCAATTCGGCGGTGTTCCCCGGCCTTCAGGGCGGCCCGCTGATGCATGTGATCGCGGCGAAAGCGGTCGCCTTCGGCGAAGCGCTGCAGCCTGATTTCAAGGTCTATGCCCGCCAGGTCGTCGACAACGCCCGCGCGCTGGCCTCGACCCTGAAGGACGCCGGATTCGATCTTGCCTCGGGCGGAACCGACAATCACCTGATGCTGGTCGATCTGCGGCCGAAGAATCTCACCGGCAAGGCGGCGGAAGCAGCGCTCGGGCGCGCCTCGATCACCTGCAACAAGAACGGCGTGCCCTTCGACACGGCGAGCCCGATGGTCACCTCCGGCGTCCGTCTCGGCGCGCCGGCTGCAACCTCGCGCGGCTTCGGCGTCGCCGAATTCAAGAAGGTGGGCGAATTGATCGCGGAGACGCTTGACGGTCTCTCGGCCAATGGCGAGGCTGAAAACGGCGCGGTCGAAGCCAAGGTCAAGACGACCGTTCTCGAACTGACGGGACGTTTCCCGATCTATTGAGGCATGCCTGATGCGGTGTCCTTACTGCGGCAGCCTCGAGACCCAGGTCAAGGATTCGCGTCCCACGGATGACGCCTCCGCCATCAGGCGGCGGCGCGTCTGCCCCGATTGCGGCGGCAGATTCACGACCTTCGAACGCGTCCAGCTACGCGAGCTGACGGTGCTCAAGAAATCGGGCCGGCGCGCGCCGTTCGAACGCGAAAAGCTGATGCGCTCCCTCGAAATCGCCTTGCGCAAGCGCCCGGTCGAACCCGAGCGCGTTGAGCGTATGGTCAACGGCATCGTGCGTCAGCTCGAAAGTCAGGGCGAGAGTGAAATCGCCAGCGATCGCATCGGCGAATTGGTGATGGAGGGGCTGCGCGCGCTCGACAGCGTCGCCTATGTGCGCTTCGCCTCGGTCTATCGCAATTTTCGGGAGGCGCGGGATTTCAACGCCCTGATCGACGAACTCGGCGCGGAGCAGATTGAACCCTCAAAAGACGAGGAAGGCGCGTCAGAGCCGCCGCCATCGAAGACGCGGACGCCCACGCGGGCATGAGCGGGATCGATGCGGATGAGCGATACATGGCTGCCGCCATCGCGCTGGCCCGGCGAGGCCTTGGCGCCTGCGCGCCCAATCCTGCCGTCGGCGCGCTGATCGTCAAGGACGGCGCGATCCTCGCGCGCGGCTGGACCCAGCCCGGCGGGCGTCCTCATGCCGAGGTCGAAGCTCTGCGGCAGGCGGGCGAGAAAAGCCGCGGCTCCACTCTTTATGTCACGCTGGAGCCTTGCAGCCACCACGGCAAGACCCCGCCCTGCGCCGAAGCTGTCGCCGCATCGGGCGTCGCTCGCGTGGTGTCGGCGATCGAGGACCCGGACCCGCGCGTCGCCGGACGCGGCCATGAGCTTTTGCGGGCTGCCGGGCTCGACGTCCGGACCGGCGTTTGCGCGCAAGCCGCGCTTGCCGCCAATCTCGGCCATGTGCTTCGCGTGACGCAAAACCGGCCGCTGATCACGCTCAAACTGGCCATGACGGCGGATGGCTTCGTCGCGGCGGGGCGCGAGGAGCCGCGCCTTTCGATCACGGGAGAGGCGGCGAACCGCGCTGTCCATGTGACGCGCGCGATGCATGACGCGATTTTGATCGGCGTTGGAACCGCGCTGGCCGATGATCCGCTGCTGACGGTGCGACTGCCCGGCCTCGAGCAGCGCAGACCGCTGCGCATCGTCCTCGACAGCAGTCTTCGGATTTCGCCGGCCTCGCGTCTCGTGGCGACCGCCCGCAGCCATCCGACGCTGATTATTGCGGGAGAGGCCGCGCCGGCGGCCAGCGAAGCGCGCCTTCTTGCCGAAAACGTCGCGATCGCGCGGGCGCCGACAGATGCCGCCGGACGCCTCGATCTGCGCGGGGCGCTGGCGCTTTTGGCGGCGCGCGGCCTGACGCGGATCTTTTGCGAAGCCGGTCCGACGCTCGCCGAAGCGCTGCTGCGCGAAGATGTCGCCGACGATATCATCGTGCTGACGAGCCAAAAGCCTCTTGCCCGTCCCGGGCTTTGCGGCTTTACGGCCGAACGCATCAATGCGCTGGAGGACGGCTCGCGCTATCGGCTGGTCGAACAACGCGCCATTGGAGACGATCTCCTGACGCGGCGCGAAAGGATTTCTTAGATCATGTTCACCGGTCTTATCAGCGACGTCGGGCAAATCGCGCGCATCGAGACGCACGGCGCATTGCGGCGGGCTCGGATCGTCTGCTCCTATCCGTTCCATACGATCGCCATCGGCGCCTCGATCGCCTGCGGCGGGCCTTGCCTTACCGTCGTCGAGGCGGGAGCCCTTGGCGGGGACGCCTGGTTCGAAGTCGACGTCGCCGCCGAGACGCTGGCCCGCACGACGGCTTCGGCCTGGACGAGCGGCGACAAGATCAATCTCGAGCGTTCACTCAAGATCGGCGACGAACTTGGCGGCCATATCGTGACCGGACATGTCGACGGGATCGCCGAGATCGTCTCGATCGACGATTTCGACGGCATGAAGCGCTTTGCGATCCGGGCGCCGCGCCCATTGTCGCGCTTCGTCGCCGAAAAAGGATCGATTGCGCTCGACGGGACCTCGCTGACTGTCAACGGCGTCGAGGACGACGTGTTTTCCGTGCTGCTGATCCCGCACACGCTCAAGGTCACGACATGGGGGGACAGGCGGGCCGGGGAGGCCGTCAATCTCGAGGTTGATCTCATGGCGCGTTACGCCGCGCGCCTGACGGAAGCAGCAAAGGAGGAGACGGCGCAAGCCTGATCGCCGAAAGAGGAGTCCGCATCCGACTCTGAGCCGAAACAAGCCCTGCATATCGCCCGGAGCTGCGCGGCGGATCCTAAAGGCGCGCTGCGCCATACGTCAGGCACACTATTGTAATCATCAATTGATAATAATAAGTTGACAGTATTAGGTGGCCTTTTTTAGTGTTGAGACGCTTGTTATTTATATGTAATCTGCCCCGATGAAAGAACACGTTTATCCAGCTTGCATTCTTACGTCGACGGTTTTGATCGCTACGGGCTTTTCAATTCCGCTGGTGCTGCTCGGCGTGTACATCGCGCTGCGAACCGTCAGACAAATATTCGGCGATTTTTTTTAATCTGAGCGACGGCCATCTAAAACCGGCAATGTCGCGATTGGTCAACATCAACCGGCGACACATGATGCCGGGGCGCGCGATGTCGTGATGGAACAGGTGCGGCTCAAAGGCAGCTCCGTCCCTGACTCGCTCTTGCCGTCGCTGCGCTCCGTCGACGGGCCTCTCAAGGCGGAGCGCGCCTTGCGGCGTAGCGGCCGGGCGCGTCAGCTTTCGAGCGCTGCCGCGACCAATTCCTTGCAGCGCAACAGCCGGGCATATTCCGCGGCGTCGACCATTACCTGCTCGCGCTTCGTTTCGCCGGATTTTTCGCAGGCGTCTTTCGCTTCGCGAAGCGCTGCTTCAAGTTTTGCGATCCGGGCGTTGGCGAGTTCGAGATGGACCTGTGCGGAGCCAAGGATCTTGCGGGGCTGACCCTCGCCGGCCGAGGATTTGGCGAATTTTTTCTCCGTCGCGCGCTCTTTCTTGCCGAAATCATATTCAATGATCATGGCGTCTCCAATCGCGGGGGAAGCAGGACGGCGCCTTGCGCGCGCCGTCTTAAGCGATGAAGAATGGCTTGGTCCGCTTGATCGTGCAAGACGAATTGCGAAGAATATCGCGGCCTTGCGGACGTCGGCGTCCGGCAAGGGTGAGAGAAGGCGGCCCGGCGGCCGCCCTCCAAATTTGTCTAATGCCCTTCGTGGCCCTCGTGCGCGCCGGCGGGTTCGGCGGCGCCCATCGCCTCGACGGCGAAATCGACCTTGATCGTTCCCGCTTTTTCGAACGTCAGCGTTCCGGGAATGCGGTCGCCTTGCTTCAGGGGCTGCTTCAGCTCCTCGAACATCAGATGATAGGCGCCAGGTTTCAGCGCGAGTTCGCCGTTGGCCGGCACTTCCGCGCCGCCTTTCAGCGCGCGCATGGTCATGACGCCGTCGGTCATCGCCATTTCATGGATCGATGTGCTGCCTGCCGCCTCGATCGAAGCCGCAATGAGGCGGTCGGCGGGCCCATGGTTTTTTACGATGAGATAGCCTCCGGCCACCTTGGCCCCGGTCGGCGTCGCGCGTGACCAGGGATGCAATATTTCGAGGGAGCCGAGTTTGTATTCATGAGCGGCGGCGATGCAAGGCGCGAGAGCCAGGGCGAGCGCGGCGGCCGCGAGGAATCGGCGGGACAGAACAAACATTTGAATCTCCGGGGCGATAGAGCATGAAAGACGCGATTGATATCGGTCAGCAACGGCGGCTCTAGGCGGTGGGAGGGGCGCGGGGATTATGCGGCGTCCGATGCGCCAGGGCGGCGCTGCAGCGAGCGCATGCGCCGGCCGGATGGACGGCGGCGTTTGAGCTTCGCGCCGGCAGGACGGCCAATTCGAGAGCCGGCGCCGCCGCTGTGCTGAACACGGCGCAGGCGACAAGGCAATGCGCCGAATCAGAATGGCGCTGCGGTTCGCCCGGCGCCCTTCCGCTTTGGCAGAGAATCCCGCTCGGCGAATCTCCCTGGACCGGCTCGGCGGCGGCGAGCGCTGCGAAGGCGATCGTCTGCAAGGCGAAAAGATAGGCCGCGGCAAGAGCGACAAAGCCGGGCCAGCGGGGCCCGCGCGGGGTGTTTCGCGCGCCTGAGATCATGGCCGGGGGGAATTCGGCGGCCGCACCGCTCGAAGCAGCAGCGCCGCCGCCTCCATCTCCGACCAGCGCCGGGCGCGGCGGGCATGAGCTGCTTCATCCGCGCCCCAGAGCTGCGTCTGATAATCCTCGTCGACATGCGCCGCGGCCCAAGCCTCGTGCGGCGTCAGCGCGCCATGCGCCACGGCGAGCGCGAGCAGCGCTGATCCGGTGAGGCTGGTCATGACGTGAAGCGCCGCGAGCGCGAAGGCGCCGCCGGCCTCGGGGCGGGCGATGTCGCGCACCGCCTGCAACACGGCGCCGCGGGCTGGCTCCGGCTGCGCGACGTAATTGACGCCTTGCGCGCAGATCAGCCGCGCGCCCAATGTCTCGCGCGCGAAATCGAGCACGGGATCCCAGGCCGCGGCCTCGGCCTGCGCGAGGGCTTCGGGCTCGCCGGCGCGATAGCAAACGAGATCGGAGCCGCCGAATTGGGCGATGTCGGCGATCGTCGCCTCCATCTCGCGGGCGACGCCGTCGATCGCCGAATTGGCGATGCGCGTCAGCGGCATTTGTCCCGGGTCGATCAGCTCCTGCTGGCGCTCCCATTCCGCGGCGATCGCCTCAGCGGATTCCAGCGTCGGCAGGGCGAGCGGGTTGCGCGCGGGAGTCCGCGCCGGGCGCCCATCAAGCAGCAGCGCAAAGGCGTCTTCTTGCGGCGCCGCGGCGGCATGGCTGTAGAAGCGCCGGGGGAGCGATTTTTTGAGGTCCCGCCGCGCCATTTCGACCGGATCGATGGCGATGATTTCGCCGGGCGCCCGCGCCAGATCATCGCGGATGGTCTTTCGCGCAGGATCGCCGGGCAGCTTTTCGTCGGAGCTCATGGACCGATGAGATGCAGCAATTCGGCGAAATCCGCAACAATGCGCTCGGCGCCAGCGGCTTCGAGCGCGGCGCGGTCATGGTAGCCCCAGGCGACGCCGATCGGCCGCACGCCGGCCGCGCGCGCCATCTCCATGTCGAAGCTCGTGTCGCCAATCATCAGGGTAGCGGCCGGCTCCGCCCCGGTCTCGGCGAGGGCGGCGAGGATCATGTTCGGCGCGGGCTTTGAGGGATGATCGTCGGAGGTCTGAACGGTGCGGAACACATCCGCCCATCCCGTCCGCGCGAAAAGATGGTCGACGCCGCGGCGCGCCTTGCCGGTGGCGACGCCGAGCGTCACCGCGGCGTTCGCGGCGAGCGTCGTGACGGCCTCGCGCGCGCCGGGATAAAATGGTTCTTGATAATCGGGATCGGCGCGGAGCTCGGTCCATGCCGCGCGATAGGCCTCGGACAGGCTTTCGATCGGCCCGTCCGGCCCGACAAGCACGCGGAACGCCTCGTGCAGCGACAGGCCGACGATCGAGAGCGAGGCTTCACGGCTTGGCGCTTCGATCGCGTGCGCGGCGAAGGCGCGCCGCTGCGCTTCAAGAATGAACGCCTGGCTGTCGACCAGCGTCCCGTCGATGTCGAAGATGATGAGTTTCAAAGCGCCATCCCGCCAAACAAAACTAAGCGGTCGCTAAATTTTTCCATTGTTTTGAAGACCTTGAGTGAGTGACGGGCGCGCCTCGCCTGTGCCATCCTGCGCCCGCGCCTATCGCGCGGAGGCGGGGGCAGATCATGAGCAAGCAAGAAAAATCCCTTTACATGACCGTTCTGATGACGCCCGACATGGCCAATTTTTCCGGCCATGTCCATGGCGGCGCCATTTTGAAGCTGCTCGATCAGGTCGCCTACGCCTGCGCCGCCCGATACAGCAAATCCTATGTCGTGACCGTTTCGCTCGATCAGGTGATTTTCAAAGTGCCGATCAAGGTCGGCGAGCTCGTCACCTTCAGCGCCAATGTCAATTACGTCGGCAGGACGTCGATGGAGGTCGGCATCAAGGTGACTGCCGAAAGCCTCACGACGAAGGACAAGCGTCATAACATCTCTTGTTATTTTACGATGGTCGCGCTCGACGCGGATGGAAAACCCGGGCTTGCGCCGCCGCTGGAGCTCGAATCCGAGACCGAGCGTCGCCTCTATGAGGCGGGCAAGATGCGCAAGGAAATGCGCCAGGAAATCGCCGCGCGCAACCGTGCGCTGCATGTCGGCATGCCGGATTAGTTGGCGGACCCGCGGCTAGCGCAAAAGCCCATGGCGCTGCGCGCCTTCCTCAGGATGAGGCGCGCGGCGTTTTCAAACGGCCGCCTGTTATGGATTGCGGCGTGAGAAGGAGACCGCATAGGCGCCGTCGCGGGTGTCGACCAAAGGATCGCCCGACTGTTCGATGCCGTCGATCAGGGCGCCCGGCAGAAAGAGAAGCTGCTTTTGCGCTTCGAGAGAGTTTGCGCTGGCCTTGTCGATCGTCAGGACGCCGAGATCGACCAGCTTGCGGCTGTCCGGCCAGGGCTTCGAGCCATTCTTGATGTCATCGCCCGGTTCGGCGATCTGCGCCTTCAGATGAAACGTCACGGGTCCCTGCTTGAGGCGCGCGGCGATATCGTCGATGAGGAAGTCGGCCGGCTTGGCGGCCGCGTCTGCCGGATCAAGATGCACGGTTTTTTCCGGGATGAACTGATAGCGCGCCGCCTGTTTGGCTCCATCCTTGTTGACGAGCAGGAAGGCGTTCACGCCGTAATATTCTTCATCCGCGAAACTGTCGGGCGTGTGGATTGTCGCGAACGCCGCCGGCACGCTCGGATGAGCGGCGACGAATTTTTCGAACGGGGAGGGATGCGGCCCATCCTTCGGGCTCTGTGAGATCGCCGTCAGCAGCTGCAAAAATTCCTCGCCCGTGGCGACGGGGAAAAATTTCAGCGAATTCGTCACCATGTCGGTTTCGCCGCCATCCGCCAGATGGAATTTGACCGAGAGGCCGTGTGGGTTGGCGTTGCTGGCGCCATCGGGAATCGTCGGAACGCCGGTGGCGTCGGAAAAGCGCACGACGACAGGGATCTTCTCGCCCGAAAAAATCGCCGCCTTGCTCAGCCCAGCCGCTTCCGGCGAGGCGGTGAAGCTGCCCTCTGCGACGGCGCCCTTGGCGTGATTGGCGCGAAATCCCGGATGAACGCCGAATAATTTGTTCATCACGTCGACGATGGCGGTCGGGACGTCCGCATCATCGGCCCGCGCCGGAGCCGAGGCTGCGATCGCGGACGCGGCGAGAAGGAGCTTGGCGGCGAAAAGGATCTTGAGCTTTGCATCTGGCATGTTGTCTTCCCGGAACTGTCGAGACGCCGTCCCCGGCGAGGCGGCTCGCAAGCATGATGATATCGACGCGTCCGGATCAAGCCTGTTTTATAACGGGTCCAGGCGTCCGGGCGCTCGGCGCGACAGCATGACGCCGAAAGGGGCTGACTATTCCGACCGGCATCATGTCTAGGGAGTTGAAATCGATCACATTTTTGTTTTGACCGATTGCGCCAAGATCATCGCGATCGGGGCGCCGAAGGTTCATCCGCCTTGCGCGAGCACGTCGTCGCGCTCGGCAGACAGGCGATTCCCGGCGTCGAACACGCGAGTTTGAAGCCCGGGCGGCGCGACCAGGGACGATCCGGCCGGGGCGTGCGCGACGTCCTGTTGCAGATTGCGCAGCCGTCCGTCCATTCGATGCAATCCTTATGGCCGCGCCCGAATTGATAGAGCGTCGGTTCGATCGCCGGCGCGGCGGCGGGCTCGGCGCGCGCAAAAATGCTGCCGGCGCAAAGGATAAGCGCCGCGTAACTCGTGATATGTCGTGACCAGCGGAGCATGGCGGTGGGGAGAGAGGGCTGTTCGGTGGGAAAGTGCAAATGGTGTAGCGGAAAATGCAAGAAGATTTGCAAGGAGAAGGGCAAAAAGAAAGGAAAGTGACTGTCGCCTCCCGGGCGTTGCCGTTTCCCGCCCCTCATGTTAGGCGCGGACATGCTTGAAGGTCTGCCCCCCAATAACGCCGCCTATGTGATGCGTCTGTCCTGCGACGAGCCGACCTCCCGCATCGTCTCCGATATCATATTCGAGACCTTCGATCCGGCCGACGCCGCCGTCGCGGCCTTCGAGGAGGCGCCTTCGACCGCGGATTGGAACGGCGGCGGATGGGCCGTCGAGGCCTATTTCGGCCTTCCGCCCGACGAAGACAATCTGCGCGCGCTTGTCGCCGCCGTGGCCGGAGAAGAGGCGGCGCGGGGCATGAGCTTTGGCCGCGTCGAGGCGCGCGACTGGGTCGCCTCTTCCCTCGAGGGCCTGAAGCCGGTGCGGGCCGGGCGTTTCGTCGTTCATGGATCGCATAGCCGGGGCGAGGTGCGGGGCCATGAGATCGGCATCGAGATCGAGGCGGCGCTTGCTTTCGGCACGGGCCATCACGGCACCACCCGCGGCTGCCTCTTGATGCTCGACCGCGTCGCGCGCCGGCGCCGGCCGCGCTCCATTCTCGATGTCGGCACGGGAACGGGCGTCCTGGCCATCGCGGCGGCGAGATTGTGGAAGCGCGCGATCTGCGCCGGCGATGTCGACAAGGTCTCGGTCACGACCGCCGCGGAGAACGCAAGGCGCAATGGCGTCGGCGGCTTCGTCGAGCCGGTGGAGGCAAGCGGGCTCGCTCATCCCGCCTTGCGCAAAGGCGCGCCTTTCGATCTGGTCTTCGCCAATATATTGGCGAAGCCGTTGCGCGCCCTGGCGCCGCAGATCGCCGAGGTCACGGAATTCGGGGCGGACATCATTTTGTCCGGCCTGCTCGGCCGTGACGTGCCCGGCGTGCTCGCCGCCTACAGGGCGCAGCGCATCGTGTTGCAAAGCCGGCTCGACCTCGACGGCTGGGCGACGTTGCTGTTGCAAAGGCGCGGCTGAATTCAGGAAACCGCCTTCCTCCGGGCGAAGGCGAGCCGGATCTGGGCGAGCGCGAGCGCGCGCATCCCGGCGATGTCGGCGCTCATGACGATCAGCGCGTAAACCGCGGCGCCGAGGCTGATCTGCGCGGCGAGCGTGGCGAGGCCGGGCTGGCTCTCGCGCAGCGGAAGCAGCGCGGCGGCCATCGCCGCATTGCCTAAAATGATCGCGCCGATGTCGCGCAGGCGCGGCCATCTCGGCCGGGCCGCGCCGGCGAAGCCGACCAATGTGACGAGCGAAGCCAGCAAGGCGCCCGCCTGCGCGATGGCGAGGCCAGAGGCGCCGGCCTCGCGCGGCAAAATAACGATCAGCAGCGGGTCGACGATGCAGGCGACGAGCGCCGCGACGATCAGCGGGCCGGTCTTCTTCTCGATCTGAAAGATCGGATTGATCGCATATTGGATCATCGCCATGCAGAACAGTCCGGTCATCATCAGCGTCAGCAGCGGCCCGAAATGGCCGCGGAACTGCTCCGGCACGATCAGGCTTTCGACCGAGGGCAGCGTCAGCCAGATGCCGGTGCAGGCCGGCAGCACCATCGCAAAGACGATCGTCATATTGCGCCCGACCTGGCGGCGCGCCTGCGTCGGCCCGCGCAGCTCATGCGTCGCCACGGCGATCTGGAACAAGACGACGTCAAGCGCCGAACCCACCGCCTGAATCGCCTTCGCGCCGAAATCATAGGCGAGCGAAAACTGTCCCGTTTCCGAGAAGCCGTAAAGCGAGGCGAGGATCGCCCGGTTGGCGAGCGGGATCGACAGATAAAGCACATTGGCCGCGACGATCGGCAGGCTGTAGGTCATCAGCGCCCGCGCGGCCGGAAGGCTCGCAAGTTTCGGGTCCGACATCGGATCGTGCAGCGCCGCCCGCGCCGTAATCACCGAGCCGGCCAGGCTGACGATGCCGCCGATCAGCGTCATCTTGGCCGAGGCGAACCAGAAGGCGCCGCCGCCCATCAGCGCGAAGGTCATGATGTTCTTGACGAGCAGCAGCCGCGCGAACAGGCGGTCGTGAAACCGCGCCCGCACCAGCGCCGTGTAATAGTCGAACAGGCCATTGGCGATGGCGACGCCGATCGCGAGCACGATCAGCCCGTTCGACAGCGTAAAGGTGACGCCCGACAGGATCATCAAAGCTGTGCCGGCCGAGATGGCGGCGGCGATGATCGCGAAGCCGAAATCGAGCGTCGCGCGCAGCGCCGGTTGCTCGCTGCGGGCGCGCTCGGAATAAAATCGGGTCGCGCCGAGCCGGACCCAGTCGAAGAAGGCGGTCTGCACGGCGATCGCCGTGGCATGGGCGAGGGCGAACCTGCCATATTCCGCGGGGCCGAGGTATTTCGCGACGAGGAGGCCGACGGCAAAGCTGAACAGGATGTTGCAAAAGAAGGCGATGAAGACCGTCATCCTGGCGCCAATCCGGATCCTGCCTTGTTCCGCGGCGCCCGCTCCGAAGCTCGCGCCGGGCGCCTATCCAAAGCGCATCGATCAGCCGTCAAATGACGCTCCAAGGGCCGCGCAAGGGCCTCGCAAGCCATGCGCAAAGAGCCAAAAATCATCCTTTCCATCTTGGCGGGGTTCAAGCAAGCGCCGAGCCTGCGCCGGCCGGTGCAACCCATTCCCCCTGCGGCTTTTTCATCACGGTGAGTTTATCCCCTTGACCGGGGCCTCCGCCGGGCGCGGAGCGGGCGGGCGCTTTCGCCGAGGTGGCCAACGGGCTACAAGCGGGCCATGCATGAGGTCACTCTTTCCGCCGCCTTGGTCGCCGGGCTTCTCTCGTTCCTGAGCCCCTGCGTGCTGCCGCTCGTTCCGCCCTATCTCACCTTTATCGCCGGCACGACGATCGAGGAGATTGCGACGGAGCGCGAATCCAAGGCGCGGCGGGACATTCTGATCGCGGCGGCGCTGTTCGTCGCTGGCTTCTCGACCGTATTCGTGGCGCTCGGCGCGACGGCCTCTTTCGTCGGGCAGATCATGCGCGAGCATCTGCAGATGCTGTCGGTCCTCGCGGGGGCGGCGATCATCCTGATGGGCCTGCATTTTCTTGGCGTTTTCCGGTTTGCGCTGATGTATCGCGAGGCGCGGGTCGCGGTGCAAAAGCCAGTCGGCGCATGGGGCGCCTATGTGATGGGGCTTGCTTTCGCCTTTGGCTGGACGCCCTGCATCGGGCCGATCCTGGCGGCGATCCTCGCCGTCGCCGCGTCCGAGGAGACGGCGTTCAAGGGGGCGGCGCTGCTCGCCTTCTATTCGCTCGGGCTCGGCCTGCCGTTTTTTCTCGCCGCGCTTGCCATCGAGCCGTTCATCCGCGCCATAAAACGCTTCAAGCGTTATTTTGGCATGCTGGAGCGCGTCGTCGGCGTGCTGCTGGTGCTGACCGGCGTCGCATTCCTGACCGGCTCGGTGCAGAACGCCTCATTCTGGCTGTTGCAGACCTTTCCGGGGCTCGCCTCGGTCGGATAGGCCTTTCACATCTGGTAATAGCTCATCTTGCCGTCAGGCCCTTTCTTCCAGATGAAAACGACATAATCGGCCCGGGTCACGTCGCCCTTGTCGTCGAAGCTGAGCTTGCCGATCACCGTGTTGAATTCCATGCCGGAATGGATCGCCTTGGCGATCTCGGCGGCGTCGAGCGATTTGGCCGCTTCCGCCGCCTGCTTCACCACCTCGACGGCGGCGTAGGTATAGAGCGTGTAGGTCTCGGGATTGAAATTCTTCGCCTTGAATTCCGCGACGACCTTTGCCGCCTCCGGCCGGTCGCGCGGGTCGGGCGGGAAGGTCATGAAGGTTCCCTCGACGCCGGGGCCGGCGATGGCGGCGAATTCATCCGAGGCGATGCCGTCGCCCCCCATCATGGGCGTTTCGACGCCCTGATCGCGCATCTGGCGCAGCAGCAGGCCGCCCTCGGTGTGGACGCCGCCCCAATAGAGGACGTCAGCGCCCGATTGCTTGATCTTCGAGACGATCGCCGAATAATCCTTCTCGCCCTTGTTGATCCCCTCGTAGAGCACGTCCTTGACGCCGAGCGCCTCGAGGCTCTTGCGCGTCTCGTCGGCGAGACCTTTGCCATAGGTCGTCTTGTCGTGGATGATGGCGATCTTCTTAAAGCCGCGCCCGGCGAGGAATTTGGCGGCGACCGCCCCCTGCTGGTCGTCGCGGCCGCAGGTGCGGAAAAGCGTGCCGATGCCGCGATCGGTGATTTTGGGATTGGTCGATCCCGGCGTGATCTGCAGGATGCCGGCTTCGGCATAGACGTCGGAGGCGGGCAGCGTCACGCCGGAGTTGAAGTGGCCGATCACGACGGAGACCTGATCGCCGACGAACTTGTTGGCGACAGAGACGCCCTGTTTCGGATCGGCGCCGTCGTCGCCGACGCGCAGGGTGACTTTTTCGCCGAGAATGCCGCCGGCCGCGTTGATGTCGGCGACGGCCTGCTCGGCGCCGTTACGCAATTGCGCGCCGAAGGAGGCGTCGGGGCCAGTGATCGGCGCGCCGACGCCAAAGCGCACTTCAGCGAGGACGGGAGGCGCGACGGCGGCGAGGAAGAAAGCCGTCATGAGGCTGAGCCGAGCGAAGCTGGGTTTCATCTGCTTTATCCCTGAAATCTCAATCGCCGCGAGAAAGTATCGAGCCATATTGCAGTTGCATGCGCCGCCGCCGGGTCCAATAAAAACCCGCCAGCATGAAGATCAGCGCCGTGGCGGCGTCGAGCCCGAAGCGCGCCGGCGAAAGCAGCGGCTCGGCGAATAGCGCATAATGAAGGAAGCGCACGGCCGCGGCGACGCCGAGCGCGTAAAAAACGCCCTGCCAGAGCGGACGCCAGCCGATGGCGAGGGCGCGGCCGGCGCTGAAGGCCGCGGCGCCGCCGAGCACGACGCTGAGGCCGATAAAAATCATCAGGCTGCGCGGATCGAAAAAAACCGCCTCCATCAGGCTCCGCCCTCGAGATAGGCGGCGCGCACTTCCGGGCGGGCCAAAAGCTCGCGGCCCGCGCCCGAAAGCGTGATGGCGCCATTCACCATGACATGGGCGCGATCGGCAAGCGAAAGCGCATGAAAGGCGTTCTGCTCGACGAGAAACACGGTCAGCCCTTCACGGCGGTTGAGGTCGCGCACCACCTCGAAAATCTGTTTGACGACGAGCGGCGCGAGGCCGAGCGAGGGTTCGTCCAGCAGCAGCAGCCGCGGCCGGCTCATCAGCGCCCGGGCGATCGCCAGCATCTGCTGCTCGCCGCCCGACAAGGTGCCGCCGCGCTGGCCGGCCCGCTCCTTGAGGCGGGGGAAGATCGCAAAGATCCGCTCGAGATCCTGCGCGAAATGACCCCCGCCCTCGACGCCGGCGCCCATCTGCAGATTTTCATAAACGCTCATGCGCGGAAAAATCCGGCGCCCCTCGGGCGACTGGGCGAGCCCGAGGCGCGCGATTTTGTGGGTGTCGAGCCGCGTGATGTCCTCGCCCGCGAAGCGGATCTCGCCGTCCCGCGCGCGCGGATTGCCGAAGATCGTCATCATCAAGGTGGTCTTGCCGGCGCCGTTGGCGCCGATCAGGGTGACGATCTCGCCCTCGCGAATGTCGAGGTCGACGCCCCTCAAGGCGATGATCGCGCCGTAATAGGCCGTGACGCCGCGTAGCGACAGCAGGGGTTTTGCGGTCGGCCCGCCGTTCATCATGCCGCTCATGCGCCCATCGCGGCGATGTCCGCCTCGTCGGCGACGCCGAGATAGGCCTTGATTACGGCCTCGTCCTGCCGGATGTCCCGCGCCGTCCCGTCGGCGATCTTTACCCCGTGATCGAGGACGACGACATGGTCCGAAATCGCCATGACCACAGACATGTCGTGCTCGATGATGAGGATCGAAACGTCGTGATCGTCGCGCAGGCTCAGCAGCAGCGCGGTGAGTTCATGCGATTCGCGTGGGTTCAATCCGGCGGCAGGCTCGTCGAGACAGAGCAGCGTCGGCGCGGTCGCCATGGCTCTGGCGATCTCGAGCCGCCGCTGCGCGCCATAGGGCAGGGCGCCCGCCGCCTCGTCGGCGCGATCGATGAGGCCGACGCGGTCGAGCCAGAAGCGCGCCGTCTCGATCGCGGCGCGTTCGCGGGCGCGATAGGCGCCAAAGCCGAGTCGCCCGGCAAGGTCGAGCGCGGGTCCGATCAGGCGGTTATGCTGGGCGACGATCAGATTTTCGAGAACGGTCATGCCGCGAAAAAGGCGGATGTTCTGGAAGGTGCGCGCGACCCCGGCGCGTTTGACGATCTCGAAATCGGCCATGCGTTCGAGGAGAAAGATTTCGCCTCCTTCGAGGCGCGCCGAGCGGCGCGTGGAGCGGGTCAGCTCCTCCAGCTCCTCGCGCCAGTCAGCGCGAAAGGCGCCGGGCGAATCGGGGTCGGGCCGCGCCAGCGCGATGCGGCCGGCGCAGCTCCTGTAAAAGCCGGTGACGCAGTTGAAAAGGGTCGTTTTGCCGGCGCCGTTCGGGCCGATCAAGGCGGTGATCTCGCCCCCCCTCGCGGTAAAATCGAGCGCGTCGACCGCGCAGAGGCCGCCAAAGCGCATGGTCAGCTGGTCGACGATGAGCAGGGGCGCTTTGTCGCGAGCCATCAACCGCGGCCCTCTCCGGCCAGCGCGCCGACGACAAGCTTCGGTTTTTTGAGGAAGATCGAAGGCGTGCGCAGCGCGATCAGCCCGCGTGGGCGCCAGTTCATCATGCCGACCATGGCGATGCCGACGATCAGCATGCGATATTGCGTTGGATCGAAGGCCGGGCCGAAGATCTGCTTCAGTCCGTCGAGCTCGCGCAAAAGTTCCGAGCCGCCGATGATGACGATCGCGGCCAGCGCGACGCCAAGCTGCGAGCCCGCGCCGCCGAGCACGACCAGCGCCAGGATCGTCGCCGATTCCATGAAGGTGAAGCTCGTCGGCGAGACGAAATTCTGCCGCGCCGCAAAGAGCGCCCCGGCCATGCCGGCGATCGAGGCGCCGAGCGCGAAAGCGGTGAGCTTCGTCGCCACCGTGTCGACCCCGAGCGAGCGGCAGGCGATCTCGTCCTCGCGCAGCGCCTCGAAGGCGCGCCCAAGCGGGGCCTTGCGCAGGCGCCGCGTCAGATAGTTGACGCAAAGAGCCAGCGCCAGAATGAGATAAAAGAGGAAGATCAGGCGATGCACGGGGGCGAATTTCAGGCCGAACAGGGCCGCGAAGCCGTTCGGCCCGGCGATGAAAGGCCAGCCGAAAAAGGTGATGCGCGGAATCGAGCTGATGCCCGCGTCGCCATTGGTCAGCGCCGTCCAGTTGGTGAGGACGAGGCGGATGATTTCGCCGAAGGCCATGGTGACGATGGCGAGATAATCGCCGCGCAGGCGCAGCACGGGCAGGCCAAGGGCGACGCCAAAGGCGGCGGCGAGAAGCCCCGCGACGGGGAGGCAAAGCCAGAACGACCAGCCGAAATAGGTCGCGAGCAGCGCATAGGCGTAGGCGCCGACCGCGTAAAAAGCGACATAGCCGAGGTCGAGCAGGCCAGCGAGCCCGACGACGATATTGAGGCCCCAGCCGAGCAGCACATAAAGCAGGATCTGGATGCCGAAATTATCGATCCATTTCTGCGCGCCGGCAGGACCGAGCAGGGCCACCATGACCAGGGGAAAGGCGATCAGCGCGAGGACGCCCGCGCCGCCGGCATAGCGCGCCAGTCTTTGCAAGGCGCCCGCCAGCGTCGGTGAGGGCGGCGCCTGCGGGCGCGCCGCGCGGGGCGCCCGCAGGAGCATGGTAAAGCGCAGGACGAAGACCAAGCCGACCGCAAAGGCGACCGCCGGCCAGCGGCTCAGAAGATAAAGTTCGTTGGAGAAATTCTGATCGGTGCGGAAGGCGAGAATAGGAAAGCATAGCCCGAACATGATCGCGCCCGCGATCGCCGCGCCGGTCAGGGCGTCTTTGAGGCGGGAGCGGGAGCGAACCGGCGTCAGAGACTCTTCCATGCGCCTATACTTTTTCGACGTCGGGGCGGCCGAACAGGCCCGAGGGCATGAAAATCAAGGTGACGACGAGGATCGAAAAGGCGGCGACATCCTTGTAGTCGCTGGAGAAATAGGCGGCCCAGAACGTTTCGACGAGGCCGATCAGGAGGCCGCCGAGAACGGCGCCGGGCAGCGAGCCGACGCCGCCAAGCACCGCGGCGGTGAAGGCCTTGACGCCGGGGACGAAGCCGTCCCCCGAATTGATCACGCCATAATAGACAATGTAGAGCACGCCCGCGACGGCGGCGAGCGCGGCGCCGATCACGAAGGTCAGCGAGATGGTGCGGTCGACGTCGACTCCGAGCAGGGCGGCCATGCGTCCGTCCTGTTCGCAGGCGCGCTGCGCCCGGCCGAAGGACGTCTTCTGGACGATGAACCAGAACCCGGCGAGCAGCACGGCCGTCACCGAGACGATCATGATCTGCTTCACCGAGAGCGTGACGTCATAGGCGCCGCCGTCGGTCAGGCGGAGGACATCGTTGAACATGGGCGGCAGCGCCTTGTTGCGCGGCCCTTGCAGCACATAGACGAGATTTGAAAGGAATATCGACATGCCGATCGCCGATATCAGCGGCGCAAGGCGGAAGGATCCGCGCAGGCGGCGATAGGCGATCCGCTCGATCACGAAGGCCCATAGCGAGGTGAGCGCCATTCCGGCGAACAGAACGATCACGAAGGCGAAGGCCACCGAGGCGACGCCAAGCAGCTGAGTCAGCGCCAGGAACAGGATGAGCGCGATGAAAGCCGACAGCATGAAGACGTCGCCATGCGCGAAATTGACCATGCCGATGATGCCGAACACCATTGTGTAGCCGATCGCGATCAGCCCATAGATCGATCCGAGCGTGACGCCGTTGATGAGTTGCTGCAGGAAGATTTCCATGGGCGGCGCCGGTTGCTCCTTGAGATTGGCGGCAGGCGTGCCGATCTTTGAGGTGGTCTCGTAAAGCTCGGTGACGGGCGGACTTTGCGTCTTGCCGTCTCGGCTTGCAAGGGCGGCGCCGGTTGGACGCCTCAGGGCGGGCGCCGCCTATTTTGCTTATCGCCTTGTTTTTGTTATGGGAGAAGCGCGAAACGCGTTTTCCCGGTGCGATCCCGCGCAAAAGTCTTGAAGGCAAAAGGAGCGCCAGCAACGCTATGGCCGAAATTTTTGATGGCGCCGCCGTCGCCGCCCCGGTTGGCCATGCGCCTGATTCGGCAAAGTTTCGCCAGGCGATGAGCCGCGTCGCCGCTTCGGTCCATATCGTGACGACGGACGGGCCGGCAGGGCTTGGCGGCATTACCGCGACGTCGATGGCCTCGATTTCGGCCGATCCGCCGATGCTTCTGTTTTGCATCAACAAGGTCTCGGCCTCGGCGGGGCGGATGATCGAGAACGGGGTGTTTTGCATCAACACGTTGACACCGGCGCATCAGGAACTGGCCGATGTATTCGCCGGGAGAGGCGATCATACGCTCGAGCAGCGCTTCGACCGCGGCGATTGGCGCCCGCTTGCGACCGGCGCCCCGGCGCTGGACGAGGCGGTCGCGTCCTTCGATTGCCGGCTCGTCGAGGCCAAAGAGGTCGGCACCCATATCGTCATGATCGGCCTCGTCGAGGCGGTCGCCTATGGCCCGGCGGCGCACTCGCTCGCCTATGTTCACCGCGGCTACCGCACGCTTTGATCCAGCTTTGGACGGAAGGCGTCTGCGTCTCGAATCATCGTTTGTCCTTGCTGGCGCGGACCGTCCGCGGCGCTCCACGGGCGAATTTGCGGCGCGTCTCGCCCGGCTGCTTCGTTCCCTTCTTGGCGGAAGCCGTTTTGTTGGCGGCGCTTTTTTTCGGCGCAGTTTTTTTCGCGGCGGATTTCTTGGCGAGCGCCTTTTTCGCCGGCGCCTTCTTGGCCACGGCTTTTTTGCCGGGGGCTTTTTTCGCGGGCGCGCGGCCGGTCAGCAGCCGCTGCAGCGACTTTCGCCGCGGCGCCGTCCTGCCCGCGGCGAGGCCCGCCCGGGCGTCATGTTCTGGCGCGGTCAAAAATTCCAACGCCGCCTCGAGGAAACCCTCTGCATCCTCCACCGGCGAAATATGCGAGGTCTCCAGCGTCACGAGCCGCGCGCCCTCGATGACGCTCGCGACATAAGCGGCAAGGGCGGGCGGCGCAGAGGGGTCGCGCGCGCCAACGATCACCAAAGTTTCATGGCGGATGGAGCGGACGGCTTCGCGCAGATCGGCGTCGCGCAGCGCGCCGCAGGCGGATGCATAGCCCTCGATCGGAGTGGCGCGGAAATCATCCATGACGGCCTGGACGGCGGCGGGCTCGGCCTGGCGGAAAGCCGGCGTGAACCAGCGCTCCTCCGTCGCGCCAGCCATGCCCGCGCCGCCGCCCGCGCGGACCGCCCCGATTCGCGCGTTCCATAAATCGGGCGTTCCCAGCTGCGCCGCCGTGTTGGCGAGTATGGCGCGGCCGATGCGGGCGGGGGCCAGCAGCATCACGGCCTGCCCGACGATCGCGCCCATCGAGAGGCCGATCCAATGCGCTTTTTCGATTTTGAGGGCGTCGAGAAGGCCGATCGCGTCGCGCGCCAGCGCCGCGATGGAATAAGGGCCAGGATTGGCGACGCTCGCTCCATGGCCGCGCGAATCATAGCGCAACACGCGGAAATGCGCGCTGAGGGCGGGCGCCAGGCGATCCCAGACCGCTAGCGCGCCGCCGAGTTGATGGGCGAGAATGAGAACGGGCGCATCCGCCTTGCCGTCAAGACGGATGTTGAACGGCTCGCCGGCAACGTTGATCTTGCTCATGGCTCTCCCTTCGCCTCGTCAATCGGCCAGATGGAGCCGCAAAGGGGCTGTGGCCGCTGGCGCAGTTGTCGCTAAACTATCCGTCAATTTACAGGCTTGGGATCGCGCTAATTTCGTATTTCGGCCATTCGCGATCCCGTGCATGATGATGGCTTGCTCGTTGAGACGAAGGATGCGGGGGCGACATTGCCGGGAATGGCTGCGCTCAAGCGCGGCACAAGGATTGCTCGGAAGAATTTTTGAACGCAACGCAACATTAAGATGACGGGCGTTCAATGAGGGAACGTGAGGAAGCGCCTCGGAGCGTCAAGATGCTTGCAACCGGCTGACCGCCTGCGTTGCAGACTTGGAGGTTCGTCGCCATGATTGAAGCCAGAACGGTCGAGCTCAAAGTTTCCCGGGATTTCCTCAAGCAGATGGCGGGCTACGGCCTTGCCACGGCGGAGATCCTCTATCGTTTGCCGGACCATCCGCGCCTGCTGCAGTCCTATATCTGGCAGGAATATGATCTTGCGCCAAACTTCCCGACGCTGAACAAATTCCTGAATTTCTGGACCGAGAAGCTCGAGGGGCCGCTGCACAGCGTCCGCGTCGCCCACGCCAAGCTGATCCGGCCAGCGGAATTCAGGACCGTCGACGGCGAGTTTCGGCTGAATTGACGGCGTATTCCGCGCCAAGTCTTTCCAGCCGGACACTCAGATCAGCCGCATCTCCTTGAGGCTCGCGTGGCCATGCTTGCCGATGACCAGATGGTCATGCACCGCGATCTTCAACGGCTTGCCGACAGCAATGATCTGATGCGTCAGAAAAATATCCTCCGTCGA
The DNA here is from genome assembly GCF_002891535.1 of Methylocella silvestris. Lineage (GTDB taxonomy): Bacteria > Pseudomonadota > Alphaproteobacteria > Rhizobiales > Beijerinckiaceae > Methylocapsa > Methylocapsa silvestris_A. Next base: position 143,175 of record NZ_PDZR01000008.1, read on the forward strand.
AGGCTCGGGATCGCCCGACGGGTGATTGTGCACGAGAATCAGGGCGCAGGCGCTGAGTTCGAGCGCGCGCCGCATGATCTCGCGCGGATAGACCGGCGCGTGATCGACCGTGCCGACGCCCTGCACCTCGTCGGCGATGAGAAAATTCTTCTTGTCGAGGAAGAGGATGCGAAATTCCTCGCGATCCAGGAATGCCATCGCCGTGCGGCAGTAATCGATCACGGCCGGCAGGCTCGACATCGAGGGGCGCTTTTCGATCGAGGACCTGGCGAGCCGCCGCGCCGCCGCCTCGATGATCCGCAATTCGACGATCGCCGCTTCGCCAAGCCCGTCGATCTCGGCGAGGCGTTCGGGCCGCGCCGCAACCACCTCGGCGAAGGAGCCGAAGCGGGCGATCAGCGCCTTGGCGAGCGGCTTCACGTCCCGCCGCGGGATCGCCCGGAATAAAATCAGCTCGATCAGCTCATAATCGGCGAGCGCATCGGCGCCGGCCTTGCGAAACCGCTCGCGCAGCCGGTCCCTGTGGCCAAGATAATGAGGCGCCGGGACGCCCTCAGCCGCCTGCGCGCCGGCCTCTGCGGCGGTCTTCTTGACGCTCACGCCGTGGCTGGCGCATAGGGCGGCCGGTCCAATCCCTTCGGCGACAAAGTGAAGACCTCGTAACCGGTCTCGGTGACGCCGATCGAATGTTCGAACTGGGCCGAGAGGGATCGGTCGCGGGTGACCGCGGTCCAGCCGTCAGACAGGATTTTCACCTGCGGCCGGCCGAGGTTGATCATCGGCTCGATGGTGAAGAACATGCCCGGCCGGAGCATCACGCCCTCGCCGCGCCGGCCGTAGTGGAGAATATTGGGCTCGTCGTGGAACAGCCGGCCGAGTCCATGGCCGCAGAAATCGCGCACAACCGAGCAGCGCTCCGCCTCGGCGTAGTCCTGGATCGCCGCGCCGATGTCGCCGGTCGTTGCGCCGGGTCGGACGACGGCCATGCCGCGCATCAGCGATTCATAAGTGACCTCGATCAGCCGCTCGGCGCGGCGCGGCGCCTCGCCGATGATATACATGCGGCTCGAATCGCCGTGCCAGCCGTCGACAATGAGCGTCACGTCAATATTGACGATGTCGCCATCTTTCAGCGGCTTGCGGTCCGGCATGCCGTGACAGACGACATGATTGATCGAGGCGCAGATCGATTTGCGGTAGCCCCGATAATCGAGCGGCGCCGGATAGGCGCCGTGCGACATGGCGAAATCGAATACAAGCCCGTCGAGAAATTCGGTGGTGACGCCGGGTTTGACATGCTCGGTCAGCATGTCGAGCGCTTCGGCGGTGAGCCGTCCGGCGCGGCGCATGCCCTCGAAGGCGACTTCACCATGCAATTTTATATGTCCCGCCTTGCGGCCGGCGACTTCTACGGCGTCCACGAATGTCATAGCAAATTCCCGGCGCCGGGCGCCTCGCCCGTTGGCCTCAAGCTGGATTGTCGAATTAATTTAGGCGCTTGCCGCGGCGATGCAAGGCGACAGCCGGCTGCGCCATCAGCCGCGCGCGGCTGGCCGTCGCTCCGGTCAGGAGCGCGATGAGGCCAGCCAAACTGGCAAGAAACGGAAGGGCCGCGGACATAGAGCAATCTCCAGCCAAGACGAAATTTCCCTAAATCTTGCGGCGGCAGCCGCATAAAGGCAAGCGCCGCCGCTGTTTTTTGCAATTTACCGGGTCTGAGGGCTCAGCGGCGCAGTACTCTTGATCGAGTCCAAGAAAACGGGCAAGGTCCGGCCCTCCGCTCCAGCTTTGATCGGAGAGGCCGCTGCGGCGAAATTTCGGCATCATGCTCTGAAGCCGTTCCTGAGCGAGACGCGTCGGATCGCCGGCGCCCGCGGCCCTCACACCCATTCCTTTTACGGCGCTTCCTTTCATGCCTTCTCCTCTTCGTATTGGACTTGCCGGCCTTGGCACCGTGGGCGCGGCCGTCGTTCGCCTTCTGGGCCGCCAGGCCGAGGCTTTGACGAGCCGCACCGCGCGCAAGATCGTGGTGACCGGCGTCTCGGCGCGGGACCGCTCCCGCGACCGCGGCGTCGATCTTTCTGCGGCGAAATGGTTTGACGACCCGGTCGCTTTGGCGCGCTCCGGGGACATCGATATTTTTGTCGAGCTGATCGGCGGGGCGGAAGGGGTCGCGCTGACCTCGGTCGAGGCGGCGCTTCTCGCCGGCAAATCCTGCGTCACCGCGAATAAGGCGCTGCTGGCGACCCATGGCATGAGGCTCGCCGGCATCGCCGAGGAAAAGGGCGCCGCGCTGTCGTTCGAGGCCTCCGTCGCCGGCGGCATTCCGATCATCAAGACGCTGCGCGAGGGGCTTGCCGGAAATTCCATCGAGCGCGTCTATGGCATTTTGAACGGCACCTGCAATTACATCCTGAGCCGGATGGAGACCGAGAAGCTGAGTTTTGCTGAATGCCTTAAGGAGGCGCAGCGGCTCGGCTATGCTGAAGCCGACCCGACGTTCGACATCGGCGGCTTCGATACAGCGCATAAGCTCGCCATTCTGACCTCGCTCGCCTTCGGAACGGCGATCGATACCGCGGCAATCGCGGTCGAGGGCATCCAGTCGATCACGCTCGCCGACCTCGAGGCGGCCGACGAACTCGGCTACCGGGTCAAGTTGCTCGGCGTCGCGCGGCGCACCGAAGATGGCATCGAACAACGCGTGCATCCGACGATGGTCCCGAAAACCTCGTCGATCGCGCAGGTGATGGGGGTCACAAACGCTGTGACGATCGACGCCGACGCTGTGCATGAATTGACCCTGGTCGGGCCGGGCGCGGGCGGCGAGGCGACGGCGTCCGCCATTGTCGCTGATATTGCCGACATCGCCCGCGGCGTCCGCTCGAAGCCCTTCGGCCTGCCGGTCGGCGAGCTGGTCAAGGCCGAAGTCGCGCCGATGCAGCTCCATCTTGGCGGCTATTATGTGCGGCTGTCGGTGTTCGATCGGCCGGGGGCGGCGGCGGCGATTGCGACGCGATTCGCCGAGCGCGAAATTTCGCTCGAAAGCATCGTGCAACGACGCCGCCCCGGCGCCCATGCGAAGCCGGAAGGGGCGGTGCCCGTCATTCTGATCACCTATGCGACGCATGAAGCGACCATCCGCGCGGCGCTCGAGGCTGTCGTCGCCGACGGCTTCGTGGCGCAGGCGCCGCAATTCATCCGCATCGAACGTGAATAGGCCGATGTTTGACGGTAGCGGTGCTTTTCAAAGGTTTTGGGCATGAACGGATTGCGCAGGACGCTCGTCGTCTGTTTCAGCGCGGTCGTGGCGATCGGCGCGGCGCTGGTTTTTTTGCCCATCGCCGCGGCGTTTGATCCGGCGCTACGCCGCACCGGCGCCGCCTTCGCCGATTATCTTCTCTATCTGCTGGCGCGTTCATCCATTGACGACGGCTCGGCGCTGGCGGGAGCAGAACTCGCGCGCTTTGTCTGGACGGCGGCGGTCGCCGTTTGCGTCGCGCCGCTGGCGCTCGTCGTCGCGGTTGGCGAGGTCGCACGCGTTCGCTCGGCGCTCTGGTATATTGGCGGGACGGGGCTGATCGCCGCCGCCGCTCCGTGGATCGCCCGGGCCGCCTTTCAAACCTCGCGCGCGGTCTCGGCGAGCCCGGAAGAACTGCGCTTTGCGCTCGTCTTCTTTCTGACGGGCGCTTTCGCCGGCTGGATCTACTGGCTGCTTGCCGGGCGCGGCGGGAGCGATCCGAAAATTATTCCGAACTGAAGCCGCGCAATTTCGAGGGATCGGCCGGGTTGCGATGCTGGGCGCCTAGCTCTATGGTCCTGCCGCCGCGGCGGTTCGCCGAGCGGGGCATTTTGGGGCGTCGCCAAGCGGTAAGGCAGCGGATTTTGATTCCGCCATGCGGAGGTTCGAATCCTCCCGCCCCAGCCAACGACTAAGCTATTGATATTGCAGTTGTTATTGTCTTTGGGCGAGCGCGATTTCGGCCGTGAATTCACGGCCTTGCGAAGCCTCTGGCGGTGCGGCCGAGTGCGGAGACGGTCTTTCGGAGGGCAGGTCGTCGTCGCCGCGGCAATTTCTCTGTTTGGCCATTTCGAGGTTCACTGCTTTTCGGCGTCGAGCAGCTTGGTGAGCCATGGCGGAGGGCGTTCTGCGTCGCCAACGCCACGAATACGCCGGCGGCCCGACTCCAAAGCGATGGCCAAAGTTGACGAGAAATCAGGACGGTTCGCAACGCAAATGGGCGCGGGCGGAATTGAGCGGGGATCGCTCGAAAATGGCGTGACGCGCTTGAAGTTAAATCATCGCAGGGGATTGAAGATCTGGCTCGCCTGCGGGGTTCGGGACGCGCTTTTTGCGCCGGGCGAGATGCTCAAGCGGTCGCGGACGGGAATCCCAGCAGCTTCCTCTGCTCACTCCAATCGGGCGGCAGCCGCGGCAAGAACCGCATGAGCGATTTGGCGGTGAGCTGGCGCGGCTGGCGGCCGTTGACGATCGCCGCGGTGACGTCGGGGGCGAGCCAGGGCAGGCGCAGGATGGAATAGAGGTGGGGGGCGCTGACGCCTTCATCGCGGGCGATGTCATGGACGCTGAGCGAAGAATTCTGGCTGAGGCGCGCCTGGACGCGATGGGCGCGCGCAAGGATGAGCAGCAGGCTCGGATCGGGATCGGCCTGGCTGGGGGCGCCTTCGATCAGCATGCGCATCTCGCGGCCGACGCGCTTCAGCGCCACGGGCGAAGAGAGGGAGAGCAGGTCGTCGCGCTCCGGCGCAGACGTCGGCGCGCGATTCTGCGACATAGGATCAATCTCTCCCCGCAGGATAGCCGCGAGCTTGGATCGAGCGAGCATGATGGTGAACTGGTCGAGACCGACGTCGACGCGGCATTGCAGTCCGATGAGGATCGCTCTGATCCTGTGCGCCGGCGACTCGGCGAGCACTCCGCCGATCTGACGGACGGCTGCAATCAACCTCCCGGTAGTTGTGGCGTCGATCTCGCGATCGCAGGCGTCGAGGATCGCGCCTTCGTCGGCGAAGAACGCCTGCAGCCTGTCGACGACGAGGCGCTCGAGGTCACCGGCTGGGATACGTCGGCCATGCGAACCTTTCGCTTCTCCTCTGACCAGCGAGGCGGAGATATAGTAGCGGTAGCGCGCGCCCTTCTTGACAGCGTGGGTCGGGGTGAGACGCTCGCCGGCTTCGTCGAACACCATGCCGGCGAGCAGGCTCGGGCTTTTCGCATACGCTCCGCTGCGACGCTCGACGCGGTTTTCGGCAAGCGTCGCCTGCACCGTGTCCCAAAGGGTTTCCTTGACGATCGCCGCATGCTGGCCTGGATAGACCGCGCCCTTGAAGACGATCTCGCCGCGATAGAGGCGGTTCTGCAGGAGGGCGTAGAGCGCACCTCGGCAGAAGGGCTGGCTCCCATAGGTTGAGCCGTCGGCGCGGGCGCGGCGCTTGCTCGCGATCCCGGCCTTGGCCAGCTCGTCGCGCAATGCGTGGACCGACTTCAGGGCGACGTAGCGCTCGAAGATTGAGACGATGGTGTTCGCCTCGGCGTCGTTGACGACGAGCTTGCGGTCCTTCACATCGTAGCCGAGCGGCGGCATGCCGCCCATCCACATCCCTTTCTTCTTCGAGGCGGCGATCTTGTCGCGCACGCGCTCGCCGATCACCTCACGCTCGAATTGGGCGAAGGAGAGCAGCACGTTCAGGGTCAGCCGTCCCATGCTCGACGTCGTATTGAACTGCTGGGCGATCGAGACGAAGGAAACCCCCTTCGCGTCGAACACCTCGACGAGCTTGGCGAAGTCAGCGAGCGAGCGGGTCAGCCGGTCGACCTTGTAGACCACTATCACGTCGACGCCTCCAGCCTCGATGTCGGCGATGAGCCGCTTCAGCGCGGGCCGCTCCATCGAGCCTCCCGAATAGCCGCCATCGTCGTAGTGCGTCGCGAGCGCCGTCCAGCCCTCGTGTTTCTGCGATGCTATGAAGGCGGCGCAGGCCTCGCGCTGGGCGTCGAGCGAGTTGAAGGCCTGATCGAGGCCTTCCTCCGTCGATTTGCGCGTGTAGATCGCGCAGCGCGATCTTTTGCCGGTCCGGCGTTGAGCCGCTTCACGCATCGGTCTCTCCATTGCGGGCGCCGGCAACCGCACCCTTCGCCGACGTGAGGCCGAAGAAGCGCGGGCCGGACCAATGCGCCGCCGTAATCTCTTTCGCGAGATGGGTCAGCGAAGGATAGACCGCGCCGGCGTACTCGAATCCGTCCTCCAGCACGGTGACAGCGTGCGTACGGCCATGCCATTCGCGGATGAGACGGCAGCCGGGCTTCAGATCGGCGCCCGGCGCGGGAACGGGCTGGCCCGTCTCGCGCAAGGCCTTGCCCAGCGTCTGCAGCTTGCGCCTCGTCGCCTTGCCGAGGCCGCCGTGCTCCAATTCCTGCATTCTGTAGCCGAGCGCCAGAACGAACAGGTCGCGGCTGATGCGCGGCGGCTCGCTGCGCCAGAGCCGCCGCCATTCTTCTCGCAGCTCGTCGAGGCCGAGCGCGCGAAAGCGCCCGACCTCGGCTTCCAGTCCCACGCCATCGAACGTCGGCCGCGGCGTATCACGCCGGATCATATCAGGCCGCTTTCCGGCGCGTCTTCTTCTTGCGCGGCGGAGCCTCGTCCTGCGTCGCGACGCGGTAGACGCGGCCCTCGTCCGTCCTTTCCGACGCGAGCGTCAGGCCGAGCTTCTTGCGCACCACAGCGGCGAGGAAGCCACGAACCGAATGCTGTTGCCAGCCTGTCGCCGCCATGATGGCGGCGATGGTCGCGCCCTGGGATCGCTTGAGCAATGCGACTACGGCCTCCTGCTTCGTGCCTGCGCGAGCAACTGGCTTGGCGCTGGCAGCCGCCGCGCCAGCGCCTTGCGTGCCGGCCTCTGCCTTTGTGTCGACGCGCCCCATTCTGGTGCTGGCGCTCCGAGCGGCGCGGCGGGCGCGCGGCTCGCGCGCCGCGAGGTCGGGCGTCGGAGCGCCAGACGTTGTTGTCTTGTGAATTGTGGTCTTAGGCTGAGATTTGCGGTGCGTCATCTTCGGGATCCTTCTGCCTTGACGACGGCGTAAGCCGTCACCACCGCAGCCCCGCAATGGGCGCATCGCCAGCGGGGCAGGATCAAGCAGGCGAAAGGCCCTCTCGTCGCCGACAGTGACGCTCTCTTTGCAGAGGAAGTCCACGCCTTTTTGCGACAAAGCTAAACGAGGCGCCAGGTCGTAGACTGTCGGCGAAAAAGCGCGCAAGCGTCTCTGCATCCGATGGTTCGAATCCTCCCACCCCAGCCAGCATTTAACCTGTTAATAGTGCAACCGTTTTCGTTTTCGGCGTAGTGCGAATCCTGCCCCGAAATCAGGACGTTGTCGGCGCGCCTGGAACGACGCTCGACGACGGAGACGGTTCTCGACGCAGTCGTCGCCCGCTGCCGCCTGGTTTTCTCTGCGCGGCCGTTCAGAGGTTCACTGCTCTGTGGTAACGAGCAGCTTGCGGTCGTCGTCGTGGGAGGCGTGCGGGCGGGGGGTAGGGCGCACGAACCGTTAGGGCGTGTCAGTTCAACATTCCTCTTTAGCTTGGCGTTTGGTTAGACCGTGCACTCTTTGGATCATCAACGGGGCGTCGACGCTGATCGGGGTTGTCGTAACAAGAGGTCGCGACGATCTTTCGCCGGCGCAAATGCGATCGCGGGGAGTCTCAAATCAAGGATCGATCAAAACCGCAACGCGCTTCGCTCGAAATCGGCGTCGTTTCCGCGATGCAATATCGGCCTCTTGTGCTGCGGTCCTTAAGCTCTCTCGCGGCTGAAGCCGAGAAGCTTTCTTTGTTCGACCCAATCGGCAGGAAGCCGCGGCAACAGCCGCATCAGCGATTTGGCGGTAAGTTCAGATGGCTGTCGGCCATTGACGAGCGCAGTGGTGATGTCCGGCGCCAACCAGGGCAGACGCAGGATCGAATAAAGGTGCGGCGCGGTCACGCCCTCCTCAAGCGCAACGTCGCGGACGCTAAGTTTGGGATTTTTGCTGAGGCTCGATTGGACGCGATGCGCGCGGGCGAGAATGCGCAGAAGGCTTAGATCGGGAGCAG
>NZ_PDZR01000009.1 GCF_002891535.1 Methylocella silvestris
AACCTGGGGTGGGGCCGGAGCCGTCTTGATTGGCGCCGGCGGTTCGGCGTCGTCCGTGGTCCAGATCGGCCGGCGCGGCGCGGGCGCCTCGGGCGACGGCACAGCGGCCGGCGCGGCGGGCGGCGGCGGCAGCCAGCTTGCGTCCTCCAGCCGGCTCAAAGCATCGGGCCTTGCCGGAGTTGGGCTCAGGGGATCGAACACGTCCATCGCCCAGTCCAGGAAATCCGGCCCCTTCGCCCGCTCCGGAACGGGCTTCAGCACGCGCGGATCGATCGGATCGGGCACGGGTTCGCCCGATTCCCAAAGATCGGCGTCGAGCGGACGGCGCCCTGGCGCCGGCGCCGCCGGATCCTCGCGCTCCTCCGCCCCGTCGAGCGAAACCGCGACGACATATTGCCCGATCAACAAACGGTCGCCATTGCGCAGACGATGCGGCTCGCGCATGCGATGCGGCTGCTCGTTGAGAAAGGTGCCGTTCGAGGAGACGTCGGTCAGCACATAGGCCCCGCCCTCAAAACGGATCTCGCAATGTTTTCCCGAAATGAAGCGGCTCGGGTCCGGCAGCGTCCAGTCAAGATGCGCATCGCGGCCGATATCGACGCCGCGCTTGCCGGTGACGGTGATGCTGACCGGGCCGCCATCGGGCAGATTGGTCATATTCTCGATTGCGAGTTTCAGCGCCATGCTCGATCGCTTTCTTCCTTTCGCCCCGGCCTGCGGCTACTCTACAGCAATCCGCAGACCGAGTTCGAGCCAGCGGCGCTGGATTTCGGCGCGAGCTTCGAAAGAGCCCGCCGCGCCGGCGAGGATGAGAGCGATGCGCACCGCCTGCGCCGTGGCGTATTGGGGCATCGGCGTAAAATGCTCGCCGTCGATCGAGATCTGGCCGCCAGCCCGCCCGGCGGCAAAGGCGATCCAGGTCGAGGCGTCCTTGATGTCGGAGCGCTCGGCGAGATCCAGCGCGCGGCGCCGGTTGCGTTCTTCCGGCTCGCGCACCCAGGCTTCGGACGCGGCAAGCCGCGCCTCGTCGGAGGCGTTGAGCCCGCTCCATTGGCGCAGGCACTGACAGCCCCACGCCACGGCCTCGCGGCGCGGCAGCAGATAGGCGCAAAAGGACAGCGCCGCCTTCAGCGCGTCCCCTGAGGACAGAGCGGCAAGAAAATCGAGGCTCGGCGCAGCATTGGCGGCGACGCCGATGTCGCTGCGCGCGGTCGGATAGGCCTCGTAAAGATCCTGCGCGGTGGCAAAACGAAGTCGCGGCATTGCGTGGCCTTTGGTCGTTGCGCGCGTCAATTGATCTTGATGATCGCGGCGTCGAGATTGAGCGCCATGCCGCCGGAAATCTTGGTCGCGAGCGACGACTGCACGGTGATCATCGGCGAGTTGATGGTGATCTGCGCCGGCTCCATGGTGATCGTGCTGGCGCCGACGGTCAGCGTGATCTTCTGGATCGCCTCGATGCTGATCGTCTCGAGCACGCTGACGTCCTGCTTGCCCTTGATGTCAACCGTCTGATTGCCGTTCTGGATCGACAGATTGTCGCTGCCGTTCTTCAATGTCGTGTCGCGCGAGGGATCGCTGCGGCTTGAAAAGATTTCGCCGACTTCTTTCGTTTCGGCGCGGCGGATGACGACCTCATGATCGCGCTCGCCATGCATCCTTATCTTTTCCGAGCCCTTCTTGTCTTCGAACATGAATTCATTGTAGCCGCCATGGCCTTTCGAGGAATCCGACTTGAGGCCGGACTGCGTCTTGTTGGCGGGCATTTCATACGGGTATTTGTTGTCGCCATTGTAGACGGCGCCAGTGACGAGCGGGCGATCGGGATCGCCTTCGAGAAACTCGACGACGACTTCCTGACCGATGCGCGGAATAGCCTGACCGCCCCAACCCTTGCCCGCCCAGACCTGCGCGACGCGGACGCGGCAGGACTGCTTGTTCTTGCGGTCCCAGTAGAAGCGCACAAGAATGCGGCCATGCTCGTCGACGTCGATTTCCTCGCCGTCCTTGCCGACCACCTTGGCCGTCTGCGGGCCATAGACGATCGGCCGCGGCGTCGCCAGAGGGGCGCGGTAATTGACGTCGCTCGACAACAGCTCATAGCGCCCGGAATAAAGATCTTCCCCCTGCGCACCGCCGGACCTGTAGGCTTGCGACGAATAGGAGTGGAGCGCCCGCAGAACGAGATACTCCTTGTTCTCGCCGCCTTCCGGATGATCCTTCAGCGCCGTCAGGCCGCCAGGCAGGAGGCTGATCGAATCGCCGTCTGCGTAGCGGCGCTTGTCCATCGCCTGCTCCGCCTGCAGCCTGACCTTCGCATAGGTCTCGCCGTCATTCTTCTTCTTGAATTTTCCGGGATAATCGTAGATCTCCATCTTCGACTTGGTGTAGGACGCCTGCCCCTCGGCGTCGCTTTTCAGATCGGCGTTCGGCTGCAGGTAATCATAATCATTGAGCTCGAATTTGCCGCTGCGGAACCGCCGCTCGGGCGTCCACCTTGAAATATGCTCGCGCTCGCGCCGGGTCTGACGCTCATCGCCGATGAAGGGCGTCTCGGCGTGGCCGGGAACCGGCTTGTGCGAAGATTTCGCGTCGGCGAGAACCAGCGTGTGCTTGTCTTTCTGGTGCTCGAAGAAATAGTAGATTCCGTGCTGCTCCATCAACCTTGAGACGAAGGCAAGGTCAGTCTCGCGATACTGGACGCAATATTCAAGCTCGGGAAACTTGCCGGTCGTCGCAACCCTGTAGTCGGAGAAGCCGCGATCCGAAAACACCTTCTTGATGATGTCGACCGCCGTCTGATTCTCGAAGATGCGGCAGTCGCTGGTGCGCGACAACAGCCACAGCCAGGGCTTTAACGTCAGCCTGTAGAGATTGAGGCCGGCTTGCGCGCCAAGCGCCTGCGCCTCGACGAGAACGCCGTTGAAGACGCGGTCGGGATCGGAATAGGATTTGAACGTGACCGAGCAATTATTGCCGATCGCCTTGTCGAAATCGACATTCGCCTCGGTGCTCAGCGCCTCGACGCGATACTCGAACAATTCGCTTAAAGCCTCGGCGCCGTCGAAGCGCAGGCAGACGAGCTTGTCCTTGCCGAGAGGCGTCTCGAGCGAGGCGACGCGTTTGTCTTGGGTCAGTTCGGAAGTCATGCGAACCTCGGGAGCTTTCCCAGTTGTCCTTGACGATACAAAACCATGAAGGCACAGTCGAGCGATTAAAGCGACGCGATTTATTGCAAGGTCGCTGTCGAAAAAGCAGCGGCGCCAAGAAATGCACTGTATATTCGATGCTCCGGCCGCGTTGCTCGCCGCCTTCGCCAAGGGGCGCCGGGCGCTTTGCCGGCGGTCCTGATGAAGAGGCATTGCATACCTTGACCATCGCTTCGCCAGATGATTCGCCGCTCTCCTTCGAGGCCCTGACCGGGGCAATTTCCGAAGCCGACCCTTGCGGCCCGGATCTCGATCTTGACGGCGACGCCACCTATATGAATTTCATGGCTGCGGGCGAAGGCGTGTTGCCCGCGACCTTCTATTCCGGCCACGACGGGCGCCCGTTCGACCGCACCCAGATCGACTTTCCGGCGCAATATGCGACGATCGCCGCGCTCAACGCCTTGAGCCGCGATCTGCGCCTTATCGCGCTGCTGGCCAAATTCCGCATCCTCGACAAGGATTTTTCCGGCTTCGTCGCGGCGACGGCGGCGCTCGCCGAACTGCTCGAGACGCGTTGGGACGACGTCCACCCCCGCGGGGAGGACGGCGATTTCACCCTGCGCATGGTCGCCGTGCAATCGCTCGACGACATGGCGCCCGTGATCCTGCCGCTGCATTATGCGCCGCTGTTCGAGCACAAGCGGCTCGGCACGGTGACCTATCGCACGCATCTGCTGGCCTCCGGCGAGGCCGCCCCGCGCGGCGAGGAGGAGCGGCCGGACGGCGGCCTCGTCCGCCGCGCCTTCGAGGAGGTCGATCTCGGCGTCCTCATCGGGCGCCGCGATGAATTGCGCCGTCTGAGCGAGGCGCTCACGCGCATCAAATCCGCTTTCGTCGCGCATGTCGGCGCCGCCGATGCGGTTGCTTTTCCAAAGCTCGCCCCGCTCGCCGACGCGATGCGCGCGCTGATCCAGTCCTTCGTCACCCTGCGCGACCCCTCCGCCGCCGAGCCTCTTCCGGTTGCCGAGGACTCCGAGACAGCTGCGGACGGCGCTCCTGTCATCGCCGGAGAGATCGCGAGCTTTGCCGACGCCGCCGCCGCGCTGAACGCGGTCGGCGCCTATTACATGCGCCGCGAGCCGTCCAATCCGGCGCTGCTTCTCGTGCGCCAGGCCGAGCAGCTGATCGGCAAGTCCTTTCTCGACGTCCTCAGGGTGCTGGTCCCGGGCCATGTCGAGGAAGCTGCTTTGCAAATCGGGCGCGCGCAATTTTTCAACCTTCCAATAGAACGCTTGTCGGAATTCGCCTCTGTGGAGGAGACCGCGCCGGATCAAGAAACGGACAAGGTTTTCACAGTAACGACAAGAGACAATGCACTACAATTACTATCAAAAATCAGTGCGTTTTATCACCAGGCCGAGCCATCGAGCCCGATCTCCTACCTGATCGAGCGCGCCCGCGCCGTGACCGGCCGCGATTTCCTTGGGCTCCTGAAAGACATGCTGCCGCCGGACAGTTTGAAATCGCTCGATTCGCTGAAATAGCAAAACGCCCGTCAGGGACCCGCAATCACCTTGTAGTCATGCAGTCCGAGCTTGCCCGAGGACGAGCCGATGCCAAGTTCGAGGTGGGACATGTCATATTCGAGCTCGCCCATGAAGACATTCCGCGTCTTGGCGTACATGCCGCCGTCATAATCCAGTCGCGAGCCATGCGGCCAGGGATCGAGATAAAGGAATTTATTCGCCGAATAGCCGACGATCGTCAGGAAATGGCTCCGCCAATCGCCCGTTATGAAGGATTTGAAGCCGTCATGATGGATCATCCAGACTCGGACCGGCGTTCCCGTCGAAAGATAGGATTTGATCTTGGCGACGCCCTGCCTGACGCGGTCGGCGTTGAAGCGCAGATCATCCATTTTGAGTTCGACCGACGGATCCGTCTGCTTCAGCGGAATATAATAGGTAAAATAGGCTGTGACGGTTGGTTTCGAGAAGATCTTCACGCCATAGGCGGCGGCGACGTCGCCGCAATTGTAGTGGCCCGGCCGCGTGTCCTGCGACAGGACGTTGCGGTCGTCGGCGGGGCCACGAAAAATTCGCGAATAGAGGTAGACCTGCTTCGGGGTGCCGCTAATGGCGAGATCGGACACGAGATCGACGGCATAGCCCGGCTGCTTGATCGGCTGCCCGCAAACGCGCACGGCAAGATCCTGACTGTAGCGCGCCATACGCGAGCCGTCGGGTAGATAGGCGGCGACCGAAAAACTCGTTCCGGCCGCCGATCCCGACAGGGTAAACAGCGTCGAGGCCGCGGCGGCCTTGTCCGGAAGGATCGTCAGATCGACGTTTGCGACGGATCGATCGAGCGCGACGTCAAGCCTGTCGCCTTTTGCGTCGCCGCCCCACTGCATCAGCTTGATCTTACGATTGAGCGGCAGGTCAAACCATGAAATATCCTCGCCTGTCTCGGCGATCTTGAAATTGGCCATTGCAATCGGGCTCCCGCCTTGAGGCTGTTTCCGCCAGCTTGCTGCGTGAATAGCGCCGGCGGAAGCCTGCGCGCGGCGCCAATCGGCACATGCGTGGGAAAGGCGGACGCCAGCGTTTTGCCTCGAACGGCCGATCCTGCGCGGGCCGGGATGAGCGCCCGCAGGGGCCGCCGTCTTAACATTGAGGCTGCGGCCGCCACGCCGCCTTAGGTTTCGCTTAAGTTTTCTCCCGACCCCCGCGGATTTGGATCCACGCTCCTCGCAACCGCCGCAGACTCCGCCGACGGACTCCCAGCGCGCCGAGGCGTTGTCAGAATTCCGTAACCTGATGAAGATAACTCGTTTTCGGGGCTTGGTGCGTCGTCACACAGCAGGCAATTTTTTTTTCCCTAGCTTGCACTCAAGAGCGTTCGCAAGGTCTTATGGACTGCAATTTCGCGGATGGCCGGCTGCAGCGCTCGATTGACCGAACCAGCTTTCGAGATCAACCTGCGTCCCGAACGGAACCGGCTTGAGCTCGAACCTCGCCGTGTGGCGACCAACAATCAAAGGATGAGTGACATGGCAGGTGACAGTGGACAGAAATTCATTGGACGCAACCGTCCGCCCCGCGTGCAGATCGCCTATGAAGATCCCTATGACGCGGAGCGCAAGATAGAGCTGCCTTTCGTCATGGGCGTGCTCTCCGACCTTTCGGGCCCAAATCCCGGCGTCGAGAAGCCGGACGTCGCCGATCGCGGCTTCGTCGATATCGACATGGATAATTTCGACAAGCGCATGGGCGCCATCGAGCCAGGGACGTCCTTCACCGTGCCGGACCGGCTCGGGGACGATCCGGACGCCGCCAAATTGTCGGTCAGCCTGCGCTTCAAGAAGATGGAAGACTTCGGCCCGGCGGCGGTCGCCCGGCAGGTGCCGGCGCTCGCCAAACTGCTCGAGGCGCGCGACCAGCTCGCAAATCTGTTGCGCTATATGGACGGCAAGGTCGACGCCGAGACTCGGCTGCGGAAATTGCTGAGCGACCCGGAACTGATGGCGGCGCTGAAGAGCCGCATCGGTTCGACGAAGGACGCTGAAGGCGAAACCGCCAAGACCGCCGACGGCGACGCTTGATTTCTTGGGAGGGATAAATGGCTGTGGAAACCAAAGCTGAAGGACAAGCATCCGCTCCCCAGACGGGAGTCGCGACGCAGGAAGTCGACGAATTCGCGACGCTTCTGAAACAGAGCTTCAAGCCGCGCACGGAGCGCGCCGAGACGGAGGTCGAAAACGCCGTCTCGACGCTGGTTCAGCAGGCGCTCGCCGACCAGAGCGTCATCAAGGCCGACGTGCTCGACACGATCGAATCGATGATCGCCCGGCTCGACGAAAAACTCTCCGCGCAAATGAACGAGATCCTGCATGCGCCGGCCTTCCAGAAAATGGAGAGCACCTGGCGCGGCCTCCATTATCTCGTGTTCAATTCCGAAACCGACGCCCAGCTCAAGATCCACGTCATGAACGTGTCAAAGAGCGAACTCTACAAGAATCTGCGCAACTATCCCGGCGCCCGCTGGGATCAGAGCCCCCTGTTCAAGAAGACCTATGAGGCCGAGTTCGGCCAGCTCGGCGGCCAGCCCTACGGCTGCCTGATCGGCGACTACGAGTTCAGCCATCTGCCGGCCGACGTCCAGCTGATGCGCGACCTTTCGAAGATCGCCGGCGCCGCGCATGCGCCCTTCTTTGCCGCCGCCGATCCGACCCTGATGGGCATGGACAGCTGGACGGAGCTGATGAACCCGCGCGATTTGTCGAAACTCTTCGACACGCCGGAATATGCGGCCTGGAAGGGGCTTCGCGACGCCGAAGACTCGAAATATATCGGCCTCTGCATGCCGCGCGTTCTCTCCCGCGTGCCCTATGGCGCAAAATCGGAGCCCGTCGAGGAGTTCGCTTTCGAAGAGAACACCGATGGCCACAAGGGCGAGAACTACGCCTGGATGAACGCGGCCTATGCGATGGCGGTCAACATCAATCGCGCCTTCAAGGAATATGGCTGGTGCACCCGCATCCGCGGCGTGCAGTCGGGCGGCGAGGTGATCAATCTGCCGACCCACACTTTCCCGACCGACGACGGCGGCGTCGATCTCAAATGCCCGACCGAAATTGCGATCAGCGACAGGCGCGAGCACGAGCTTGCGAAATCCGGGTTGATTCCGCTGATTCACCGCAAGAACACCGACAAGGCCGCCTTCATCGGCGCGCAATCGGTCTACAAGCCGAAAAAATACGAAGGCAAGAACGGCGTCGAGGCCACCGCCTCGGACAATCTCAAGGCGCGCCTGCCCTACATGTTCGCGGTGTCGCGCTTTGCGCACTACCTCAAATGCATGGTGCGCGACAAGATCGGCGCGACCAAGGAGACCGAGGAGCTGCGCATTTGGCTGCAGGAATGGATCACCCAATATGTCGACGGCGATCCCATCGGCTCCTCCGAATCGGTGAAGGCGAGGAAACCCCTGGCCGACGCTCGCGTCGATATTTTCCCTGATGAAGAGAACCCCGGCTATTACGCGGCCCGCTTCTATCTGCGCCCGCATTATCAGCTCGAGGCGATGGACATCGGGCTCAGCCTCGTGTCGCGCCTGCCGGCGGTGCAAAAATAGCCTAACAAGTATTGTGTGATCGAACACCTACTGCCAAGGAATAAAAATCTAGATTTACTTCAGATGCGGTTGTCATACAGCATCGAAAGGCGATCAATTCAATAAAGGGGATTTGTAATGTCTGGCGATCTTTTTCTGAAGCTTGATGGCATCGAGGGCGAAAGCGAAGACTCGAAGCACAAGAATGAAATGCAGGTTGAGACCCTCTCCTGGGGCGTCTCCAACGCAACCTCCTTCACGCAGGGCGGCGGCGGCGGCGTCGGCAAGGCGCATTTGCAGGATATCCATCTGACCAAGAAGGTGGACAAGGGCAGCCCGAAGCTGTTCCTCGCCTGCGCCTCCGGCGAACATATCAAATCGGCAGTGCTGACCTTCCGCAAATCCGGCAAGGACCAGCAGGAATATCTGAAGATCACGCTGACCGACGTCATGGTGTCGTCGATCTCGTTTCAGGACCACGCCGCGGGCGGCGATCTTGCTCACGAGAGCATCTCGCTTGCCTACGCAAAGATCGAGACCGAATACAAGCCGCAGAAGCCGGACGGAACCCTCGGCGGCGCCGTCACCACCGGCTGGAACATCAAGGAAAACAAGAAAGTCTAGTCAAGCGACCGGCGCGCCGGCCTCTCCTCTGGCGCGCCGGTCCTTTTTCCTCTATCGGCCTATCTTAAAGCAAGGCGCCGCTTTGCTGCAGGTCCGGCCCCCTGCGCTCCGTCGAGGATTGACGCTGGATGTCCGTTCCGACACGTAAAAACCGTCTCAGTCCGCCCTTCATGCACGCCTTCCGCAGCGCCTTCGAGCAGAAGGATTCGCGCCAGAAGCAGGATCTGCGCGACGCCGCCGGCGACCGCATCATTGCGCCCCGCCGCGCCGCCGTGCGCGCGACCATCAGCGAGCCCAATCTGCGCCGTGAAGTCGCCCGTGATCTCGAGGCCCTCGTCAACGCCGTGGCGTTTGAGTCGACCGAGGACCTCTCCGACTTTGACGGCGTGCGCAAATCGATCCTGAATTACGGCCTGCCCGATCTCATTCACCGCACAATCGACGAAGCCGGCGTCAATCTCATCGAAGACGAAATCGCCAATGCCTTGCGGCGCTATGAGCCGCGACTTGCGGCAGGCACCATCAAAGTGTCGCGCGACGACGGCCTCGACAAGGATGAGCTCAAGGTCCGCTTTCTGGTGCGCGCCGATCTCATCTGCGCGCCGGTCAATGTGCCGGTCGAATTCATCGCCGACGTCGAAATCGACAGCGGCGATGTTGTTGTGAAGAAAGCCTGAGCGTTCATGAATCGCGAATTCCTCGACCACTACGATCGCGAACTCAAACTTCTGCACGAGCAGGCGCGTGAATTCGCCGAAGACTATCCCGGCGTCGCCGAGCGCCTCGGCGGATTGCTTGACGAGCGCATGGATCCGATGATCGGCGGCCTGCTCGAAGGCGCGGCCTTTCTCGCCGCGCGGGTGCAGTTGAAGCTGAAGCACGAGTTCCCGGAATTCACCAATAATCTGCTGGAGCAGCTCGTTCCGGACTATCTTGCGCCGACCCCGTCCGTGCTGCTTCTGCGCGCCGAGCCCCCTTACGAGGACGCCGCGCTGCGCGACGGGCAGACCATCGCGCGCGGCTCCTATCTCGAGGCGGTCTACCGCGAGCAGGATCGCCAGGTCGCCTGCCGCTTCCGCCTCGCCTCCAAGATCACGCTGCTGCCGTTTGAAATCACCGCCGCGGAATATTATGGCTCGCCGGCGCCGCTGCAGGCGCTTGGCGTTTCCGTCGGCGCTGACGCGCTGGCCGGCCTCAAGATCTCGCTGACCCATCGCAGCGCCACGCGCATCGAGGACGAGCCGCGCGACGCCGAGGCCGCCGAGCGCCCGGACCTCTGGTTCGACGGTTGCCGAATCAACGAACTGCCAATTCATTTCCTCGGACCCGAACCCGACGCCATCGCGCTCTACGAGCAGATCTTCGCCGGCGCCGCCGGCGTCTATTTCCGCTATCTCGATCCATTCGGCGATCCGGTGGTGATCCCGGCCGGAACCGACATCATCGAACAGATCGGCTTTCGCGACGACGAGGCGCTGTTTCCCAAAAACGAACGTATCTTTTCGGGCTTTGAATGGCTGCGCGAATATTTCATGTTTCCGCGCAAGTTCCTGGGGATGCGGCTGACCGGGCTGCGCGCGATCCTCGCCCGCCTGCCCGCCCGCAACATCGACATCATCATCAGCTTCAAGGAACTCAACCCGCGCCTTCAGGTCGCGGTGACGCGCAACATGTTCGCGCTCTATGCGGCCCCGGCCATCAACCTCTTTGAAAAAACCATCGACCGCGTGCAGGTCAAATCCAACCAGCACGAATATCATATCGTGCCCGACCGCAGCCGTTATCTCGACTATGAACCGCACCGGCTGCTGTCGGTGTTTGCGCATTATCGCGGCGGGGCGGACGCAGCGCCCGTGCGCCCGCTTTATTCGTCCGAGGCGGAAGGCGGCGCGGGCGCGCTGCATTATGCCGTTCGCCGCATGCCGCGCCGGCGCACGGCGCGGGAAAACAAATATGGCGCCTCATCCGATTATGTTGGCACCGATATGTTTATCGCCCTCGTCGACAATTCGCGCGGGAGCGAGGAGCGGCCCATCGCCGAGCTCAGCGTCACCGCGCTCTGCTCCAACCGGCATCTGACCGAGCAGCTTCCGGTCGGTCAGGGCGGCGCTGATTTCCGCCTCATCGACAACACATCGATCGATCTGCGCTGCATCGCCGGCCCGACGCGGCCGCGCGAACCGATCATCGCGCAATTGCGCAGCCGCAGCGAATCGGCCTACGCCGGCAAGGTGACCTGGCGGCTCATCAATCTGCTCAGCCTCAATCATCTCGGCCTCGTCGAACGCGGCGCCGGCCGCAATGCGCAGGCGTTGCGCGAAACCGTCTCGATGTTCGCCGACCTTTCCGACAGCGCCACCGAGCGGCGCATCCGCGGCCTGCGCAGCGTCGACAGCCGGCCGATCGTGCGGCGCATCCGGCAATCAGGCGGCGTCGGCGTCGCGCGCGGCGTCGAAGTCAGCGTGACGATCGACGAGAAAGCGTTTGAGGGCAGCGGCGCCTTCTTGCTCGGCGCGATCCTCGATCGCTTCTATTGCGAATATGCGGGCTTCAATCATTTCACGCAGACGGTGATTCGCAGCGTCGACCGCGGCGAGATCATGCGCTGGCCGGTGCGCGCCGGCTTACGGAGGCCGCTATGAGCCTCAAGGGCGCCGAAAGCGAACCCTGGCGCTTCGACTTCTTCGCGACGATGCGCGCCCTCGAACGCGCGAACCCCGCGCTGCCGCGCATCGGCGACGCTGCCGCCCTGCGCGAGGAATATGCAAGGCTTGGCCAGGATCCTTACATGGATTTTCCGGCCTCGACGCTCGCCAAATTCGAAGCGCGCGAAACCCATACCCGAATCCTTACAAAGTTTCTCGGCTTCCTCGGCCCGCAGGGCGCGCTGCCGCTGGCGACGACAGAAGAAGCCTACAGCTGGTTTCTGGCGCAGGACGATTCCTTTCCGCGCTTTCTCGACATCATCAACCATCGCTTTTTACAGTTGTTCTTCCGCGCCTGGGCCGATTCGCGACCCGTCGCGCAACACGACCGGCCGGACGAAGACCGCTTCGAAACCTATGTCGGCGCATCGGCCGGGCTCGGCTCGCCGATCTTCCGCGATATCGATTCGGTGGACGATCGCGCAAAGTTGTGCTTTGCCGGCGTGCTCGGGCCGCAAGCCAAATCCGCCTCGCGCCTTCGCGCCTTCATATCCGGGCATTTCCACGTCGAGGCGGAGATCGAGGAATTCGTCGGCTCGCGGCTGGAGCTTGAGCCCGCGGATCAGTCAAGACTTGGCTCTGCCTGGCTCGGCGTCGATATGCTGCTTGGCGCAAGCTTCTACAGCGTGCAGGACAAGGTGCGCATCCGCATCTATGTGCCGGATATGAAAGCCTACCGTCGCTTTCTGCCGGACGGCGATTTCTGCGAGCCGCTTGCCGATATCGTCTTCTTCTATGTTGGCGAAGAGCTCGACTGGGACCTCGAACTCGCGCTCCCGGCCAAGGCGGCCGCGCCCGTAAAACTTGGGCAATCCGGCGATCTTGGCTGGACGAGCTGGGTCGCGCCGGACTGGGCGGCGGCGGACGCCTGGCGCCGGGACGCGCGATTCCATCCGGCCGAACGCATGCGCGAAGCGCGGGCGCGCGCGGCAAAAACGAAACATCAACAAGGTCGCGCCGCGACGGGAGCAGACAATGGCTGACATCAGTCTCGAAGCCGTAACGGGGAAGCTTAACAGAATCGGCTATGAGACCTTCATCCAGGCCCTGCGCCAGGCGAAGGGCGCCGGCAACCGCAATGTCGAGCTGGCGCATTGGCTGGCGCATATCATGCAAAAAGAGCGATCCGACCTCGCGCTGACGGCCGATCATTTCAAGCTCGATCGCGCAAAGCTCGCAAGCGACATCGCCCGGACGATCGACGGCTTTCGCCGCAATGAAACGGAGATGCCGGGCGTCTCCAACACGCTCGTCGATCTGCTCGATCGCGGCTGGCATTACGCCACCCTGTTCTTCGGCGAAACGCAGATCCGCACCGGGCACGTTCTGGCTGGCGCCTTGAAGTCGCTGGAGCTGCGCCGCGCCTTCACCTCGATTTCACCGGAGTTCGCGAAAATCCCCGGCGACGCCTTGACCAATGAGTATCGCTCGCTCTGGGCCGGCTCGGATGAAGAGAATTTGCAGCCGATGGACGGCTCCGGCCTCAGCGCCGCGGGAACGCCGGGGGCGGAGCAGGCGCAAGGCGCCAGGGGCACGACCGCGCTCGACCGCTTCTCGCAGGATCTGACCGCCAAGGCCGCCAGCGGCGAAATGGACCCCGTGCTCGGGCGCGATGACGAAATCCGCCAGATCATCGATGTGCTGATGCGCCGTCGCCAGAACAATCCGATCCTGACCGGCGAGGCCGGCGTCGGCAAAACCGCCATTGTCGAAGGGCTGGCGCAACGCATCGCCGCTGGCGAAGTTCCCCCGGCGTTGCGCGGCGTAAGGTTGCTCGCGCTCGACATCACGCTGATGCAGGCCGGGGCCTCCATGAAGGGCGAGTTCGAGCAGCGCCTGCGCTCCGTCATCGACGAGGTGCAGGCCTCGCCGAAGCCGATTATTCTCTTCATCGATGAGGCGCATACGCTGATCGGCGCCGGCGGCGCGGCCGGCACGGGCGACGCTGCAAATATTTTGAAGCCTGCGCTCGCGCGCGGCACGCTGCGGACCATCGCCGCGACCACATGGGCCGAATACAGGCAGTATTTCGAAAAGGATCCGGCGCTGACCCGCAGATTCCAGCCCGTGCAGGTCGACGAGCCGGATGTAGCGCGCTGTTGCGTGATGCTGCGCGGCGTGCTGGCGCCGATGGAAAAGCACCATAAAGTGCGCATTTCGGACGCCGCGATCGTCGCCGCGGTCAATCTCTCGCACCGCTACATTCCCGCACGCCTGTTGCCGGACAAGGCGGTGAGCCTGCTCGACACCACCTGCGCGCGCGTCGCGATCAGCCAGAATTCGACGCCGGCCGCAGTGGAGGACGCGCGCGTCGCAGCAGATGCGCTCGAAGCCGAGAAAGCCGCCCTCACCACCGACGCCGATCTCGGGGATCTCGATGAAGAGCGCATCGGCGAAATCGACTCCGAACTCGCCGAACTCAAGGAAAAGAGCGCAGCGCTCGAAGAAGAATGGGCGAAGGAGCGCGCTCTGATCGAGGAGATCGTGAAGCTGCGGCAGGAGCTGAGCGAAAAGCCGGCGGACGCGGAGCAAAAACGCATCACGCTCAGGGACAAGATCGCCTCCCTCGGCGGCGTCGATCCCGAGAAGCGGATGATCTACGCCCATGTCGACGATCAGTCGGTCGCCGCCGTCGTCTCAGACTGGACCGGCATTCCGGTCGGCCGAATGGTCAAGGACGAGATCGAGAATGTGCTGCGCCTGCCGGAAATTCTCAACCGGCGCGTCGTCGGCCAATCGCATGGCCTCGCCATGATCGCCAAGCGCATCGAGACCAATCGCGCCGGCCTCGACAATCCCTCAAAGCCGATCGGCGTCTTTATGCTGTGCGGACCCTCCGGCGTCGGCAAGACCGAGACGGCGCTGGCGCTGGCAGAAGCGCTTTATGGCGGCGAGCAGAATATCATTACGATCAACATGTCTGAATTTCAGGAGGCGCACACCGTCTCCGGACTGAAGGGCGCCCCGCCCGGCTATGTCGGCTATGGCGAGGGCGGGCGCCTGACAGAAGCGGTGCGCCGCAAGCCCTATAGCGTCGTGCTGCTCGACGAGATCGAGAAGGCCCATCCCGACGTGCATGAGCTGTTCTTCCAGGTTTTCGACAAGGGCGTCATGGAAGACGGCACGGGGCGGCGGATCGATTTCAAGAATACGCTCATCATACTGACCTCGAACGTCGGCACCGAGACCATCATGCGGCGCGCCGAAGACCCGGCCTTCGCGGGCGACGCGGAAGCGCTGGCGGCGGAGCTCAGGCCCGACCTGTTGCAGGTCTTTCCGCCCGCGCTGCTTGGGCGTCTCGTGACAATCCCCTATCTGCCGCTGTCGCCGTCGATGCTGGCCGGCATCGTGCGGCTGCAGCTCGGGCGCATCGGCAAACGCATCCGCGCGGCGCAGGACGCCGCCTTCAGCTATGACGACGCCGTGGTCGATCATATTGTCTCGCTCTGCAACGATCCGGATTCGGGCGGACGCATCATCGACAACATCATCAATAACACTTTGCTGCCGGCGCTTTCGCGCGAATTTTTGAAGCGAACGCTGGCGAAGCAGGAACTGAAGGAGGCGCGCGTGACGATGGAAAACGGCGCCTTCGCTTATGAGTGCATCGGGGCCGCGCCGGGCGCGTCGGCGCGGGACGAACCATCCGCGCTCGAATTGGAGGAAACGCCTCAGCCTGTGGAATGACGACGCATGCGCAGGGCCGCAGAGCGACGCCGTCGGCCAGGCAATCGACGCGGCGAAGAACGCGGAGTACCGAGCAGAGCCGGCCGCGGGCGGCGTCACGCCATCATAAGCCCGAGCCGCGCCAGGTCGGCAAGCGCTGTGTGAGTGCGGGCCAGCGCAGCCGGACCCGCAAGGCCAGCCTCGCGCTCCATCCTGTGCGCGAGTTCATCGCGCGTCAAACTCCCGTCGAGCAACGCGACGAAGCGGCGGGCGCCGGCGTCCTCCATCCGAACCGGCTTGTGAAGCAATGAGGCGAGGAAGGCGTCGCCCTGCGCGGCTTGCGCGCGGGCGAGCAGGCTGGCGCGCGGACGCTCGCCAGGCGACAAAGTGAACGCTGGCCGCTCCGTCAGAAGCGTTACGATTTTTGCGGTGAAGAGCCGCAGAAGCGGTTCGGCGTGGGCTGCCTCGCAGTCCTCCCCATCAAGCTGAAGGCTCTGCGGATAAGCTTCCCCCATTTGTGTCAGAAGCCTTGCGAAGCGCTGATCCCGCGTCGTCAATTCAGCCCCATTTCCGGCCCTGAAAACGAAGTCCTCTGGATCGCCGGAAGCGCTGTCCAGCGGCGTTATTTCGGCGCTCGCCCACAGACCGCGCAGCCTGCGCGGCTCAAGGCGCCGATCCATCTTGCCACCGCGCCGGAAAATCGAGCGACGGAAGCGGCGCATCGTAGCGAAATCGAGCGTCTGCTCAAAATCAGCGAAATCGGCGCGCGGTTCGCTTGCTTGCAGTTCCGACGGAAACAGGATTTCAGAACTGAGGCTTTGTTTTGCGTCGCAGAGATAGACGAGGCCTTCGGCGTGAGCCGCGGCGACCACTTCGCTCAAGAGCTGCGGCGCATAGATCCCGCCGAGTTCGTCGTGGTAAAGCACGCCGGGCGGGCGCTTTAATGCGTCGCGCGCCTCTTCGATCAGGGCGTTCTGAAACGGATCGTCGGGCGACCATATTTGCGCAAAGCGCGCAAGCGCCTCGCGCGCGATAGCGAGCCGTTCGACCGGATCGGAAACGCCTTGCGCGCGGTTCAGCATCAGATCACGCAACGCCTGCCGCAGCCGGCAGCCGGGCAGCGCGTTATAGCTGACGAAGAACAGGCCGTCCGGACAGAGCCGTTCGGCGGCAAGCCGCATCAGCGCCCGCTGCACGGCGGCGGGGACCCAGGCATAGACGCCATGCGCAATGATGTAATCGAATTGGCCGAGGTCGGACGTATCCTCGCAGAGATCCCGCGCCAAAAGGGTTACGTTAGCGAGCCCCGCCGCGCGCGCCAACGCCCGGCCCACATCGACCGGAGCTTCGGCAAGATCGATTCCGACGAATTCCGATTTTGGCGCGCCAACCGCCATGCTCATCAGATTGACGCCCTCGCCACAGCCTATTTCGAGCACGCGGGACGCCGATAGTTGCGCGGCAGGACGTCCGTAAAGAGTCGCAAATGCGTTAAGGCTCGCCGGATGTGTTTCAGAGACCGGCCAGTTGGGATAGCGCACGAGATCATAGGGGTTCGTCATGGCGCATCCCGGTCGAAAACGGCGCTGGAACGGAAAGCGCTGAAGCCGATCGCCTCCCGCTCCTGACCTCTATTTGACGCATGATCTTCGTTGCAAAAGTCTGCAGCTTTTTCAGATCGTGCCTAGGGGGTGATCGAATAGGACTTCACCGCAAACGACCAGTTCGGATCGGCGAGAGGCGCCTTGCCGTCGCGATCAGCAATGCGCAGCCGCTTCGCCGCGTCGTATAAAAACGCAACCGCCGCCCGCGTTCCAACCATCTCCTGCGGCACGTCGGGCAGATCGACGACATGCACCGGCTTCGGGCTGAGCAGCGCCAGAATCATGCCCTTTCCCGCGGGCGCCTCCGCGACATATTCGAAATGCGCGAAGGGATTGAAATTGTCGGGAATAGCCACGATTCGCCCCGGCTGAAGCAGATTGGCTTTCTCGCTCGCCCCCGCCGGCAGCGCCATCGAATAGAGATTGGGATAGCGTTGCGTCACCTTGCCGGAGGCGTCGACATCGACAAGAACCAGATAGCCGGGCTTTTGCGCGCCGACGCGAAATCCGACCTTGGAGCCGATCGCAAACTCTTCGCCCGGCAATATGTCGATCGTCATGCCTGCCGAATTGTCAGGATCGAGCTCTTGCTTTGACGGCGTCACCACCGTCACCGCACGGGTGACGCCTTCAGCCAACGCGCCGCCCGCGGAGAGAAAGACCGCGGCGATCATCGCGCCCTTTACCGCACCAAGACTAGCCATCTGGTCCTTCCGTTTGCCAAATACGTCTCCACCCTCAGGGCGAGGTGAACACGCCGACCGAGCCAACGCGCATATCCGCGTCCGAATTCTGCGCGATGAATTTGACGAGTTGACCCGCCGTGCGGCGCGCGTTCAGCCGGCCGAGCGCCTGGGCGAGCTCGGGCATGCGCTCGGGCGCCGAGATCGCGACGATCTGATCGGCGCCGAAGGGCGCCCGCACTTTGATCGGCAGACGGAATTGCGGCTTCTCCATCGGGCCCGCTTCCGCGGCGTTCTGCGGGTAGAGAAGCTGCACCGTGCCGTCGCCGGCGATATTGAACATGATCAGCGATCGATCGCTCAGCTGATCGATGGCCACGTCAACCTGCGCGCCGAGGCGGTGCAGCTTGCTGTCCGGCATGAGCAGGATCGGCTGCACGGATCGCGTCGCCATGGCCTTCAAGGCGCGGATGGCTGCGGCGCGATCGATCACCGCCGGCAAATCGTCGCGGCTGACCTCATGCGCGATGACGTCGCCGGCCGCGATCACGTCGCCGGATTTCGGATCCCAAACCAGCTCGGGATTCTGACGCGGCGAGACGATCTCGAATTTCGCCTCCAGCGGCGCGAGGCCTATGAGCTCCGTATTGGAGCCGTCGAGCGTCGCGATGCGCACCGGCCGCTCGACGGCGAGCGTCGGCTTTTTCGGCGGCGGATTGGCGCCCGCGCCGGCGCCGATGCGGGCGGACAAGGCGGCCGTCTGCGACAGGCTGGGCGGCGCGATATAGGTGACGGAGCGCGTCAGCTCCACCACCGGCTCGACGCTCGCCTTGACCGACGGCGGGCTCGCCGAGACGATCATCTGACGCTGGTCAGATAATTGATAGGTGACCTGCCGCACATAGGCGAACAGCTCCTCGACCGTGATCTTGCCGTCGCCATTGGCGTCGGCGGCGCCTTCCAGCGCGCGGGCGAAGGCGTAGCTCAAGGCGCCGCGATAGCCCTCGACGCCAGGAACCTTCACTTCCGGCGCCTTGGAGTGCTTGTCGACGGCGGCGAGGAAAATGGAGCGTTCGAAATCGAGTTCAGTCGAAAAGGCGTCGGACGGCGAAGACACCGGCTTCAGCTCGTCTTCGGTGATCTTGTAGGTCGGCGCCGCGCGATAGATCAGCTCACCGCCGCGCGGATCGACTTCGCGCGCGAGGCCGCCGCCGGAACAGGAATCGGCGACGAAGGCGACGCGCGCGCCACGCGATTCGAAAATCTTGATCAGATGATTGAATTCCTTGTCGAGAATGCGCTGGCGCGTGCCGGGGCCGGCCGGCTCGAACCCGGCAAGCAGGAAGACCGCGTCCTTGCCGTCCGCCTCCGAGCCCTTGACGCGCTCCGGCTCCTGCGCGCCATGGCCGGCGATCGACAGGATCACGAGATCGCCGCGCTTGACCCGCGCGCTGAGGTCATAGACCGCCTTCAGGATCGAATCGCGGTCGGCCTTGTCGTCGTAGAGCGCCGCGATGTCCGTGACGCCCATGACGCGCAGCGAGGCTTCAATATCCTTGGCGTCGGCCACAGCGCCGCGGAGCTGTGCAAGGTGCTGATATTGGTCGATGCCGACCACGATGGCGTGGACTTCGCCTGGATTTTGCACAGCGACCGGCGCCGGCGCCGCATAAGCCGCCGGGACTCCCATGATGAGCGCCGCAAGGAAGGCCGGCGCAAGAAGACAGCAGAGTTTTTTCATCTTATTCACGCCGCCATTCGACACGCCGGTTGAGGGCGTAGACATCATCCTGAGTGAGCCCGCTGGCGTCCGACAATTGCAGCGGCTCGTCGGCGCCGACGCCCTCCGGCTCAACCGCAACCGCGATGTTGTTTTGCTTCAGATAGGCCGCGACCGCTTCGGCGCGGGCGACGGAAAGCTTCATGTTGTACTCGGGGCCGCCGCGCAGATCGGTGTGGCCGACGAGGCGGACGATCTGCGGCTGCTGCTCCCGGATGGCGCGCGCAAGCTCATCGGCCGCCTGGCGGCCTTCATCGGTCAGGCTGGCCGACCGGTATTCGAAGGTGATCGGCATCGGCACCGCGCGGGGAACGACGCCTCGGACCCGGGGCGAGAATATCCCGCCGAGCCGCCCGTCCCGCGTCGCCGTCATGACATAGCCGGATTTGCCCTGTCCCGCATTGGCGGCAAGGAGGCGCGCCGCAGCCGCCCGCTGCAACAGGCCTTCGATCGTCGGCCGTCCCGGATCACGCGGCGTCATCGTCTCATTGTTGACGATTTCGATGGCCCGGTCGAAGCCTTTCGCCGCTTCGATGAAGTTTCTGTCGCCAAAGCGGATCTCGGCCAGGGTCGCCGCCGCCTGCCAGAGGACGGCGGGTTGGTCGGCCGCAACGATCAAATTGAGATAGGCGCTCTGCGGCGCGGCGCCAGCGATGAGTTTTTGCGCGGCGGCGAGGCGCGCGGCGGCGAGGCGGCGCTGCGCCGGGATGATATAGCCGCCGCAATTGGGGTCGCCGACCAGCGCGTCGATCTGCGCCTGCGCCGCCTCATTCGGAGCTGCGTCGACGGCGCGATTGAAAGAGTCGAGGCGCGCCGCGCAGGCGTCGGCCAAGGCTGGAGCGCAGAGGCCCGGGACGCAGGCCGCCAGCACGGCGCAGCCGAAGCCCATCCGCCTGATCGCGCCAAAAGCGCGCGCGTAAGAAAACCCGGACTCCGTCATGACGCTCATTTCCGCAAGATTCCGACTGATGCAGAAAACCGCCCCAATTGAACGGGCGCTGCGATTTTACTCCAACGCCGATCCGGCTCAAAGCTCCGTGCGGGGCCGCACAGCGCCTGCCCTCGTAAAAAGCAATTGAACGAGGACGCCGACTATGCGCTTTTGAGCCGTCGGAGCTATCGCAGGATCTGGAGCCTTATCGGAGAGACGCCATGCCGCCCGCCGCCCGCCTGACCGATATGCATGTCTGTCCCGCCGTGACCGGAGTCGTGCCGCATGTCGGCGGCCCGATCCTGCCGCCCTGTTGCGTCAATGTGCTGATCGGCAGCCTGCCGGCGGCGCGCGTCACCGATCTTGCGACCTGCGTCGGGCCGCCCGACATGATCGCGATGGGATCGACCACCGTCCTCATCGGCGGCCTGATGGCGGCGCGGATCGGCGACCCGACGGTCCATGGCGGCATGATCGTCATGGGCCTGCCGACGGTCATGATCGGCGGCTGAGCTTCGCCTCAAAGGCGGCGCCGGCGCATTAGCGGGATTGGCACATGAAGGCGAAAAACAAACCTCAGGCGCGCGCGGCGCTCGGCGCGGCTTTCGCCTGCGCCCTTGCCTTGGCCGCGCCCATGCCGAAGGCCGCCGCCAATGACAGCTCGGTCGAACTTGCCGTCGGAGGCGTCACCTTCGCACAGTCGCCCGATGTGTCGATGGAGGAGGAAACGCTGACGATCACGCCCGAAACCGTGACCGTCAACTACCGCTTCCTCAACCAGACGCAAGCGCCGGTTACGCTGAACGTCGGCTTTCCGCTGCCGGACCTTGATCTTTCCGATCAGGATTCCGCCTATGCTATTCCTGGCGCCGATCCGGTCAATTTCGTCGATTTCAAAACCCGGATCGACGGCAAGCCGATCAAATTCGACGTCGTCCAGCGCGCAAAAATGGGCGCCCGCGACGTCACAGCCGCTGTCCGCGCGTCAGGGCTGCCGATCGCGCTCATCGGCGCAGATACGCAGCAGAAGATTGCCGCCATCACGCCGGAGGCAAGGGCCGCGCTGATCGATAGCGGCCTTCTCATTCCGGCCGGGACCAGCGAGACGGGCGAAACGCTCTACGGTCCAGCCTGGACGGCGACGACCGCATTCACCCGCAAGCAGATCTTCCCGCCCGGCTCCAGCGTCAATGTCGAGCATCGCTACAGGACAAGCCTTGGCGCCAGCCAGGACACCGCGCTGCGCAAGGCGCTGCGCGACGCCGACGGCATGGGCGCGACCGTCGAGCGCTACCGCAAGGACTATTGCCTGCCGGATGATTTTTTTCGCGGCCTCGACAAGATCGCCGGCTCGGAGCCGACCAATACAGCGCGGCTGCAGGAGCGGCGCATCGCCTATGTGCTGAAGACAGGCGCGAACTGGTCCGGGCCGATCAAGAATTTTCACCTCATCGTCGACAAGGGCAAGTCCGACCGGCTGGTCAGCTTCTGCTTCGACAATGTGAAAAAGATTTCGCCGACAGCCTTCGAGGCGAAGCTTGAGAATTTCACGCCGGCGCAGGATCTAAAGATCCTGCTGATCGGAAAATATTGATTTTGACCGTCGGTCGCGACGCGTTCTTTTGCGCCGATGTACCCTAGGGAACAGACGCCTTGGCGTCGCTGCTGCATCTTGCTCCCATGTTGATTTGCGTTGGTCGTGAGTTCGACGATCGACTTCGGGGAGGTGTTTATGGCGGACGATGTGTTCTTTCGCGCTTCGGGACAGGCTGGTTATGAAGTGGATTGTGGTCACCACACAAAAACGCGTGTGGTGTTCGGAATTTTCGACGAGGAGAAGACATCGATCGCCTGGTATCTGTTCGCCTCTGCGGCCGACAAGAAATCGCAGAAGGAATGTGAAACCACAGATGTGCTCGTCACCGAGCAGTTCGGCTTTCGTACGGACGTCGGACGGCACATCCGGGTCTTGTTTCGAAAGAAAATCGGCCTCGACGGCCTCGCCGACAAGAAGGGAAGCTTCGCGACGCTCAACATGGATGCGACGGACAAATCGCGCCTGATCGGCTGCCGCATCGCCAAATTGAAAACCAAAGCCGGAGAGGTCGTGACCTTTCCCTTCGGCTTTCAGCAGAACTCAAAGCCATCGAGAGCCAATCAAGACATAGAAGGGAAGGTGCTGTTTCTGGAATCAGGACCTTTCGACGAAAAGACATTTCATCTCGGCCCGCAGGGAAAAGACTCGAAGATCAAAATATCCGGCGGCGTGGTTTGAAGCTTCCGCCGGAGCCGGGCCCACTGTGTGATGAGCCTCTGCCTCGACAATGGCGAGGCGACTACGACAGACTTCGCGGCAAAACTTCGAATTTTCAAGAGGACGAAGTTATGACGGACAGAATGCGCGTCAAGTTTTCCGGGCAGGCCGGCTATGAGGTCGATTGCGGCCATCATAAGAAAACCCGCGTCGTGTTCGGCATGATCGACGATGAAAAGACGACGGTCGCCTGGTATCTTTTCACCTCGACCGCCGACAAGAAATCACAGAAGGAATGCGCAGCCAACGATGCGCCCGCCGCCGTGAAATTTGGCTACCGAACCGATATCGGGCGGACTATACCGCATTCGTTCGAGAAGAAAATCGCGATGAACGAATTGGCCAAGAATCCCAAAGGGACCTACGCGACCCTCAACATGGACTCGACCGCAACCTCGCGCATGATCGGATACCGTATTGACAAGCTGAAGACCAAAGCGGGAGAGGTCGTGACTTTTCCTTTTGGGACCCAGCAGGACTCGCAGCCCTCGCGCGCGGGCGAGGACATCGAGGGCAAAGTGTTGTTCCTGGAAACCGCATCCTTTGACGAGAAAAAGTTTCACCTCGGTCCGCAAGGAAAAGATTCACAGATCCTGATCACGGGCGGCGCTACATAACATGCGCCGTCAGGCGGCGCGCCCGCCCGATCATTTTTCAAATATTTTTGAACGCGCCATGAGCGCGATGATCCGCTACAGTTGTCCGGTGTGCAGATTGTGCACGGCCGCACGCGCTGCGCGAAAAATTCGCGACAAGAAGCGTCTCCATATCCAAAGCGTCCAGGACTGACGCCGCAAGGGAGAGCATCATGTCTGTTAGATTTCGTATATCGGGTTATGCCGGCTATTCGGTCGCCTGCGGCGATCAATCCAAAACGCGAATCGTCTTCGCCGTTTTCGACGACGAGGAAACCAGGCTCGCGTGGTATCTTTTTTCCTCGCTGCAAGGGCAATGCGGCAAAGACGCAGCTACGACCCCCAGGAAATTCGGCCACCACGACGTTCCGGCTTTCAACCATCATACCTTCGAGAAAAAAATCGGCCTCGACGGATTGATCAGCAAACCCGCGGGCTCGCCGGCGACGCTCAATATGGATGTTACGGACCGGCATATCGATTGCAACTTCAGCCGCCTGAAGACCGCGGCCGGAGAGACCGTGGAGTTCACCGCGACAATTCAGACCGACAGCAAGCCGTCCGACGGCGGCAAGGACATCGCGGGAACGATGTATTTTCTCGAGCTCGTCGACTTCAGCAAAAAAGCATTTAAGCTTGGGCCGCAGGAGAAGAAATCGCAGTCGTCGATTACCGGCCCGGTGAAATGATGCGGCCGCTCCCGGTTCGCGGGACATGCGCCGGAGCGCGAGAGTGACGTAGCACACGGGCGCGAGGCGAATTTCGCGTATGATCCGCGACGTGAGGGAGCCATGCCGCCCCGCGCGCCCATTCAAGGCGATGATCCCGTGACAGCGATTAGACCGTTTTTTATTCCCGCTCTGATCGCCGCCGGCCTCGCGCTGGCGGCGCCTTTCGCCTTCGCGCTAGTGGCGCCTGTCGCCTTCGCGCAGGATGCGGCGGTCAAGGATTCGGCCGCCAAGGATTCCGTGGTCAAGGAATTCAAGGCCGGGTTCGGGCCGAACTCCGTCGGCGTCGTCGACGCGGCGGAGGACACCGAAATCGCCGGGCCGCAGGCGATCTATGCCGGCGAGAATGGCGAGATTTTCCTGCTCGATCAGGTCAACAGCCGCGTCGTCGGCTTCGAGCCGAAGGAGCCTGGCGCGCGTACAAGGTCGCTCGCGCTTCCCGAAGGGGTCGATCCGACCGATCTCATCGTCGCCAATGGCGGCATCTATGTCTGGGATGGCAAGCCGATCGCGCTCGAGGCGCGTGGCGGCGGCGGACTGACCCGCAGTCTCGCGCAAAGCAGTGGCGCGGTCGACGAGACCACCCAGTCGATGTTCGCGCAAATGGGCTCCGAAGAAACCGACCCGGCGACCCGAACGGTATCCGCCGCGCCGGCCCGGACCCGCCAGCTCGTCGCCTCGCGCGGCAAAGGACCCATTGCGGTGACGGTCACGCCCGATCAAACGGGCGCAGCGGTGCGGATCGAGGTCAGCCAGCAGGGCGCCTCCGCGCCTTTCGCCAAGCTCGCGATGAAGGTCCGCGACAAATTCGGCGCGATCGAATTTCTTGACGTCGATCGATCCGGCCGGATGTATGTGCTCGCCGAAAACATTCCGCCCTATGCAGGCATCGGCGCATCGACCTTTATCGCGCGCTTCAGCCCGACCGGGGCGTTCGAGGGCGTCTATGAACTGCCGCTGACGCCGAATGTCGCGCTCTCGCGCCGCTTCGTCACCGTCTCGCCCGAGGGCGACATCTATTTCCTGCGCACGCGCAAGGGCGTCGTCGACGTCATCGGCGTCGGCTTCCAGCCGATGAGAATTGGCCAGATCATCGATATGCGCGGCCCCTCGCCCGATTATGCGGCGCTGGCGAAGCTCGGCAAGGGCGCGATCGCCGCCATCGGCCCCGTGACCCGCGCGAGCATCACGCAAAGGGGCCTTGCTTTCGAGGCCTTCACCTGGCGATTGACGCCGGCGACATACGGCGCCGACCCCGATTCGCAATGTTCGGGATTCAACCGGATCAGGCGGCCAGGCTATCTCATCGGCCGCGCCGGACAGGATGTGCGCGGCGTTCCCTATTGCTGGGGCTGCCAGGGCTCGCTGCCGCAATTTGCAGCGCGCGTCTCGCGCGGCGCCCTCGCCGGCAATGTCTGCACCCGCAACGATCCGCGCTACGACGTCGTCGGCGTCGACTGCTCGTCCTTTGTGAGCGCGGCCTGGGGGCTCTCGACCCATTTTACCACCGCCGCCATTCCCTCGATCGCGGCGCTGATTCAAAATCCGTGGGATCTGAAGCCGGGCGACGCGCTGAACAAGCCGGGCTCGCATGTGATGCTGTTCATGGGATTTACGGCGGACCGCAAAGCCGAGGTGCTCGAGGCCTCCCCCGGGGGCTGCAACGGCCGCGTCTGCCGCAACGTCTATCCGCTCGCCTCGCTGCTGGAGCGCGGCTACGAGCCGCGCCGGTTCCGTGCGCTCGCGGATTAGGCCGGCGGGGATTTCCTATTCCACCCGTTCGACTGCAAATCCCTGTTCTTCGAACAGCCGCAGCAGACCCTCTTTGCCGGGCAGATGCGTTGCGCCGACGGCGATGAAGACGCCGCCCCCGGCAAGCAGGGGCAGCGCGCGCGCCGCCATGCGCTGATTGCGCCCGGAAATGAGGCGGTCGAGGAATAGCGTCGGCGTCGCTGCGCCCACGACGCCAGGAATAAAATCGGGCGAGCGCATCCAGGCGAGAAGCGCGCCCGTATCCTGCTCGACATAGCGGGCGATCGTCGTCTCAACCACGTCTTCGGCCTCGCTCGCCTGCCGCAGCGTCGAAACCAGCAGCGCGCGGGACTCGTCCGGCGGCAGTCCGTCCAGACTGTCGAGTTGCTCGATCATGGTCTCGAGGCCGACGACCTTTAGCCCGCGCGCGCGGGCCATGGCGGCGATGCGCTGGTCGGCGTAGGGGCGGGCGCCGTTTGTGCGCGCGCAGGCGGGAAGATCGAGCAGCAGGGCGAGCACCGCTGGCTTCAGCTCCCCGGCGGCGGAGGCCTTCATCCCGGCGGCGGCGACGAGCGCCTTGAGGGCGGCGAAATCCGCGCGATCAAGGAGGGTCCTGGCGCGCTCGGCGGCGTCCGCCAGCACGGCGGCGCGCATCGCCTTTGGATCCTTGCGGATCACGCTTTCCAGCCGTGCGCCGGTCTCGACGGATTCCACGGCGAGCGTTTTCGATGCGTCGAGCGCCGCGACGACGGAGGGGCGAAAATCCGTCACGCGGGGATCGGCAAGATGGAGCGTGCCAAACAGATAGGACGGCGCATCGTCGCCGCGGCTGAGCCGGAAAAACGTTCCGCGTCCGAATGGCGTCTCGGCAGCCTGCGCCTTTATGGCGGCGAAGGCTTCTGGCGCCTTCTCTTCGATCAGCGGGAAGAGATCATGGCCGGAGCAGGCCGCGCGCGCGCCGCCCGCCGCGAAACAAAGAATCGCGGCGATGACTGCGCCATAACGAACGCCTTGCGCAGCGGGCTCCCGGCGAGCCACGAACTGCCTACCACTGGTAGCGGATGCCCGCCTTGCCGCCGGCGCCGAACAGGCCTTCGCCGCCATGCACATCGCCGAGGACGAAAGAGGTGAGGCCCTGGCCGAAATCGAAGTTGAAGGCGAGAATGCCGCGCCCGCGCACCTGGCCGCGGTCGGCGTCGGCCAGGATGTTGTTGCCGTTGAACGAGGCGCCGGGGATGAAGCCGCCGTTGATGGCGACGTCGCTATAGGCGAGGCCGGTCAGCGTGGTCTTGATGATGACCTTGTCGAAAATCGAGGCCGTTCCGACGCGCGCGCCGCCCTGCACCATCACCTGATTGCCATTTTCAAGGCCGAGCGCTGCGGCGCCGCCGCCATAGCCGAGCGCCGTGAATTGCGCGCCGACGGTCGGCTCGAACCAGAAGTTCGGATAGACGTCAAAGCGATAGTTGAGGTTGCCGGCGACCGTCGAGTTCAGGAGGCTGGTCGAACCTTCGCCCGAGAAGGTCGAGGAGAACGGCCCGAACGGTCCGGCGAAGGCGAGATTGTCGGTGAAATTCTGGTTGAGGCTCAAAAGGTCGAATTTGGCGAGGATGTCGGCCGAGAACGGGCCGGAGAAATAGGTGGCGTAGACGCCGAGCGAGGGGCCGTCGAGCTTGGCGTGGAGATGCGTCGATCCATTGCCGACGACGGCAAGGTTCGACGACGCCGACACCGTATCGAGATTAAGGGTCGAGGAAATATAGCCGACGAGCGCGCCGACGATAACGCCGTCGGTTGGGGCGAACAGGCCATGCGCCGTATAGTCGAGGCCAGCCTGGAAGCCGACCGTGCCCATCTTGCTGTCGACGGTGGTGGTGAGCGGCACAGGCGCGCCGCCATTGAAATCAGGTCCGCTGATGGCGCCGAGGCCGCTCGCGTTGCGTTTTTCATATTCGCCGAAGACCTGGCCCCAGACGCCGTAACGGAATGGCGCCTCAAGCGGCGGCGGCGGCGGAACGAATCCGTCCTTGCTGACGAAGGCGGCTCTTGGACGCGCGTGGGGCGGGGCGGACGGCGGCGCAGGCGCCTCCTCGACCTCGGCGACAGCGGCCTTGCCTTTCTTTGTCTTCGTCTTGGCGGCGTGCTTCTTCGCCGGAGCGGGCGGCGGAGGAGGCGCGACCTGCTCCGCGGCGGGAGCGGCATTGGGTTCGCAGGCGCCATCGACGCGGCTAAAGCCGGCGGCGCAGCGATCGCGTTCCTCGTCGCGCCGGTTGGCGATCGAGTTCTCGGCGCTGCGCGCGGTTTCCTGCGTTGTCGATTGCGAGAGTTCGCTCAGCGCCTGGCTCGCCAGCGCGGCGCCGGAAAAAGCAGCCGGGTCAGCGCCTTGCCCGTTGTTGGTGCACTGGCCGTTGACGGGCTGCGAGGAAAAGCCGGTGAAGGTGGCCGGGCCGACAAAGGTTTCTGTTCTGAACTCTGTGCAATTGCCGAAGCTGTCTCTTTGAACGCAAACCTGTCTTGTCTGAACCGCGTTTTGCTGAGTGACCGTCGTCGGGCAAAAGGACGCCGCTTGTACGGTGATGGCCGCGCCGCACCAGAAGGCCACGGTAGCCGCGAGTTTCATGGCGATCGAATTGGTGGCGCGCATCACAAGCTCCCCTGCTTTGCGGCGACAATAGACGATAACGAACACGTGATCTGTGTTGTATCTGCAACAACACTGATCTATTCTTTCGGCAGCTTCGCGCCTGGAGTGCCGGGACGCACATTTATGTACAGCGTGTCTACCTATGCTTTGTTTCGGAAAACAGGCGCGGCAGGATCACCGGGCGGTCGTTTATCGATTTCCCGCCTCATGCGCGCGCCGTCTTCCGCCGGAGCTTGGACATGATTATCGGCCGCATTCTCGTGTTCGTGTGCAGCGTTTTGCTCGCCGCCCCCTTCGCGCTTGGCTCGCGCGCCCTCGCCGCTGACGGCGACCTCGAACTCTGCAATCATTCGCTCGGCAATCCCGACGCCGGCATTCCCGCCTGCACAAGGCTGATCGAGAGCTCTGCCGACGAAGCGGCGACGCCCGGCCTTCTCAACAATCGCGGCGTCGCCAAGGTGCGCAAGGGCGATCTTGAAGGCGCGATCGCCGATTTTTCCCGCGCGCTTGACCGAAATCCGAATTCGATCGACGCCTATCGCAATCGCGGTCTCGCGCGCCAGATCGAGGGCGATTACGACGGCTCGATCGCGGACTATAATCAAGCGATCCGGATCGACGCCAAATCGCCGGACCTTTACAATTCGCGCGGTGCGGCTCTCGTCAACAAGGGCGAATATGACCGGGCGATCGCCGACTATGACAAGGCGATCCGGCTCAACGGCAAATTCGCCAAGGCCTTCTACAACCGCGGTCAGGCCCGCTACCTGAAGAATCAGCCTGACCGCGCGATCGCCGATTTCGACGAATTCATCAAACTTTCGCCCAATGAGGCCAAGGGCTATGTGCAGCGCGCCGATGCGCGGCTCGCCAAGGCCGACGTTCTCGGGGCGATCGCCGATTATGATTCGGCGATCAAGGTCGACGCCGCCAATGGCGAAGCCTTCAGTCATCGCGGCGAGGCCCGCCGCCTGCAAGGCGATCTCGAAAAATCGCTTGTCGACCAGAACAAGGCGATCGAGCTTGCGGCGACGCCGGAAAGCTACGTCAACCGCGCCCTTGTCTATGCCGATCAGGGCAAGCTCGATCTCGCTCTCGCCGATTGCGACGAGGCGCTTCTGCTCAGGCCGAAATATGATCTCGCCTTTGCGCAGCGGGGCCGGGTGAAGCGGCTCAGCGGCGACCTTGAGGGCGCGCTCGGCGATCTCAACAAGGCTCTTTCGATCGATCCGCGCTTGCCCGTGTCGCTCAGCTTCCGCGGCGACGTCTTTCTTGCGCGCGACTCGAACGATCGCGCGATCGCCGATTTTACCGAGGCGCTTCGCGTCGCGCCCGATTTCGTCGCCGCCTATGCCGGCAGGGGGCAGGCCTACGAAAAAGCCGGCCAATCGGCGAAAGCGAAAGCCGATTACCAGAAAGCGCTGAGCCTGCCCGGGGAGGCCGACGCGGCCCTCGCCAAGCCGGCGCAAAATCAGGCGCGCGCGCGGCTTGCGGCCCTCGCGGCGAGCGAGGCCTCCAGCGCCAAGCTCGTCGCCGGAGCGGCGGTAGCGGACGCGACCGACGCGCGGGCGAAAGCCGACGCCGAGGCGCGCGCCAAGGCCGAGGCCGAGCAGCAGGCGGCCGCCATCGAAGCCCGCATCAAGACGGAAGTGGAAGCTCGCACAAAGGTCGCCGCCGAGGCGGCGCGGGCGCGGCTCGAAACGCAGGCCGCGGCCGAAGCGCGTGCCCGCGCCGACGCCGACGCCAAGGCGAAAGCAGTCTATGAGGCGCAGGCGAAAGCCGAATTCGACACGCGGCTGAAAGCCGAGGTCGAGGCGCGCGCCAAGGCCGTCGTCGAGGCGGCGCAAACCAAAAGCGCTGCGCTCGCGCCGCCGCTTGGCAACCGCGTCGCGCTCGTCATCGGCAATTCCAACTATCGCGAAGTCGCGACGCTGCCCAATCCGCAGCGCGACGCGCAGGCGGTCGCCGCGGCTTTTCGCAAGGTCGGCTTTCAGACCGTCTTCGCCGAACAGGATTTGACGCGCGAAAAATTCCTGGCCGCGCTGCGCGCCTTCGAGGACAAGGTCGAGACCGCCGATTGGGCCGTGGTCTATTACGCCGGGCATGGACTCGAGATCGGCGGCGTCAATTATCTCATTCCGGTCGACGCCAAGCTCAGGGCCGACCGCGACGTTCAGGATGAGGCGATCACGCTGGAGCGCATCCTGATCGCGACCGAGCGCGCCAAGAAACTGCGCCTCGTCATTCTCGACGCCTGCCGCGACAACCCGTTCGCGGCGCGCATGCAGCGGACCATGGCCTCGCGCTCGATCGGCCGCGGTTTCGCCCGCGTCGAGCCGGAGGGCGGCACGCTCGTCGCCTATGCGGCCCGCGACGGCCAGGTCGCGCAGGACGGCGACGGCGATCACAGCCCCTTCACCCAGGCTTTTCTGCGCAATATCGTCAAGCCTCAGCTTGAGATCAATATGCTGTTTCGGCAGATCCGCGACGAGGTGCGGCAGGCGACGGGCCAGCGGCAGGAGCCATTCAC
The DNA here is from genome assembly GCF_002891535.1 of Methylocella silvestris. GTDB lineage: Bacteria > Pseudomonadota > Alphaproteobacteria > Rhizobiales > Beijerinckiaceae > Methylocapsa > Methylocapsa silvestris_A. Next base: position 30,864 of record NZ_PDZR01000009.1, read on the forward strand.
CTATGGCTCGCTGCCGGGCGAGAGCTTCTATTTTGTCGCCAGATAGCGCGGCTCGGGAAACGAGGGCGCGCTTTCGAGATCTCGATGAGTTTGCGCCCGATCGGTCCAAAATTATGAAGCGCGATCGATTCCAGATCTTTACAACATGAGGCGGCCGGAAAAGCTTTGTGCGTTTCGGCATCGCGCTTGGGCTTTGGCGCGCAGCCGGAAGGCTCCCGATGGGTTACGAGCTTTATTACTGGCCGGAGATTCAGGGCCGCGGTGAATTCGTGCGCCTCGCTCTCGAAGAGGCCGGCGCCGATTATGTCGACGTCGCGCGCGGCGAGGGCGGCGTCGCAACTTTGATCGACCTGATGGAGCAAGCCGATCGCCCGCCCTTCGCGCCGCCGTTTCTGCGGGACGGCGAAGTCCTGATCGGCCAGACCGCCGCGATCCTTTTATATCTCGGGCCCAAACTCGGCCTCGCCCCACGGGCGGAAGTCGGCCGGCTGTGGGTCCATCAGATTCAGCTCACCATCTCCGACGCCGTCGCCGAGGCGCATGATACGCACCATCCGATCGACGTTGAGCTCTTCTATAAAGACCAGAAGCCGGAGGCGCGCCGCCGCGCCGCAGCGTTCCGGCGCGCGCGCATTCCGAAATTCTTGAGCTGGTTCGAGACCCTCCTCGCGCGCAATCCCGACGGCTTTCTCGTCGGCAATCGCCTCACCTATGCCGATCTGTCGCTGTTCCAGCTGGTCGAAGGGCTCTCCTACGCTTTTCCGAAAGTGATGAAGGGAGCGCTGAAACAGGCGCCTCGGGTCGCGGCGCTGCGGCAAGCGGTCGCCGGGCGCCCGCGCCTTAGCGCCTATCTTGCGAGCAAGCGCCGCATTCCTTTCAACGAGGACGGCATTTTCCGGCATTATTCCGAACTCGACGGATAGGGCGAGGAGAGCCCCTTCGCTCGGCCTGTTGCGCGGTCCTTGAACTCTGCGCCCGCCCTGCGTATGAAAAGCCGCCGTCTTCAGGAGGCCTCCGGCGCGTGGCGGCGCGCCTCACACACGGCGGATGACCTGAGCGCGGGCTCGCGTGGAGACTCCGGCGAAAGAAGCCGAAAGAAACTATGTCTGCAAGCGTCACCGTCGTCGCCCCCGCGCGGCTTCACCTCGGCTTTCTCGATCTTCACGGCGGACTCGGGCGCCGATTTGGCAGCATCGGGCTGGCGATCGACCGGCCGGCGACGCGACTTCATATTTCGCGCGCGGCAAAAAACGCCGCCACCGGCTCCGACTCGGAGCGGGCCTTGGCGCATGTCGAGGCGCTGCAGCGGCGCCATGGCCTGTCCTCGGCCTATGACATCGCTATCGAGACCGCGATTCCCGACCATGTCGGGCTTGGCTCGGGCACGCAGCTGGCGCTGGCGCTGGGCGCTGGACTCCGCCTGCTCGAAGGGCTGCCGGCCAACCCCGCCGACGACGCGCTGCTGCTTCAGCGCACGATGCGCTCCGGGATCGGCGCGGCGATTTTCGAGCGCGGCGGCGTCATCGTCGATGGCGGTCGCGGCGAGCGGACGATCACGCCGCCGGTGATCGCGCGGCTCGAATTTCCCCCGGCTTGGCGCGTGATCCTCGTGCTCGACCCTGAACTGAAAGGGATCCACGGGCCGCAGGAAATCCAGTCCTTCGCGGCGCTCGAGCCTTTTGAGGCCGCCGCGTCAGGCGAAATCTGCCGCCTCGTGCTGATTCAGGCCCTTCCCGCCCTAGTCGAAGCCGACATCGACGCTTTCGGCGCCGCGATCGCGCGGATTCAGGAGATCGTCGGCGCCTATTTCGCGCCGGCCCAGGGCGGCGGCGCGTTCACGAGCCCGCGCGTGGCGCAGGCGATGACCGAGCTCGCCCGCCATGGCGCCAGAGGAATTGGCCAGTCCTCCTGGGGGCCGACTGGCTTCGCCTTCGCCGCCGACGCCGCCGACGCCGCGCGCATTTGCGCGCTTTCGCGCGAAAAATCTAATGCCTTGGGAGTAGAAATTGCGATATGCAAAGGACTTAATCACGGCGCGATCGTAAGGGGCGATGTTCCTGCCGATCCGGCCGCGACATTCGCCGCTGCGAATATCGTGACAGGTCAGCCGTCGAGATAGTGAAAGTCGGGTTCGGATTCAGACGCCCGTCTGAAATCACCGGCCTTGGGGCATGACGCCGAAAGCAGGAACAGTTTTCGGACCGACGCCATGCTCTAAATAGCTGGAATCGATGACGTTCGCGATTTGGAATGGCTCAATCGAAATCGTCGCGATCCAGAGCAAACGCCATAAAGCATAGAGGGGAACCGCGTGGCCAAGACTATTCTGCACATGTTCACTCCGTTGAAGCATATGAGCCCGTTCGATGTGAACATGGCGCTCGACGCGGGCTATGATTCGGTCACGCCCTATACCGGGGTCACGCTCGATGAAGTCACGGCTCTCGTACAGGACGCGATGTTTTCGCGCTCGCCGCGGGACGCGGTGCGCACCGGCGTGTTCATCGCCGGCAAGGACGCCGGCCTTGCGCTCGACATGCTGGAGCGCTTCAAAGCGACTCTTTTGAAGCCTTTCGAGATTTCGGCCTTCGCCGATCCGGCCGGCTCCTTCACGACCGCAGCCGCTATGGTCGCCTGCGTCGAAAAGCTGCTGAAGACCAAGAAAAACAAAAGCCTCGACAAGACCAAGATCCTGATTTTCGGCGCGACCGGCGTCGTCGGCTATGCGGCGGGCGTGATTTCGGCTCTTGAAGGCGCCGAAGTGTCGCTCGCCGGCTATGACGGGCCAAAGCGCGTTCAGGCGAAAGCGGACGACATCAAGGCCCGCTTCGGCGTTGACCTCAAGGCCGTCGACGGCAGCACCGAAGAGAAAAAGAAAGAGGCGCTCGAAGGCGTCGAGGTCGTCTATTGCGCGGCCGCGGCCGGCGTGCAGGTGCTCTCGAAGGAGTTGCTCGCTGGGGCCAAGAGCCTCCTTGTCGCCGCCGACGTCAACGCCGTTCCCCCCGCCGGCATCGAAGGGCTGCAGCTGTTCGACAATGGCGCCGAGCTTGAGGGCGGCGCTCTCGGCGTCGGCCCGCTCGCCATTGGCGACATCAAATACAAGACCGAATCCGGCCTGTTCCAGCGCATGGCGACGTCGTCGAAGCCGCTTTGCATCGACTTCCGCGACGCCTTCACATTGGCGCGGGAACTGGTCTGAGCAAGCCGCAAGCTTGTCCGGCCTGACAAAGCACCGAGGCGCCGCGGTTCTGATCGCGGCGTCCTCTGGCCGCGCTCTCGCCGCTGCGGCGCGGCGCGCCGGCTTCCGTCCCCTCGTCGCCGATCTTTTTGACGATAGCGACACGCGCGGCCTCTGCGCGGCGAGTCTCATTGCCGGGGATTGGCGCACAGGCTTCTCCCGCGATCCCCTGATCGCCGCTCTGGAAACGCTGGCGGAGGCGAATTCTCCAATCGGCCTCGTCTATGGCGCAGGCTTCGAGGATCGGCCGAGCCTTTTAGAGGAGCTCGCCGCGCGCTGGTCCCTGTTCGGCAATCCGGCCGATCGGCTGCGCCGCGCCAAGGACCCGATGGCTCTCGCCGCGCTTTGCCAGGCGCGTGGCGTTCCCCATCCAGACATCAGCCTCGCCTTGCCGGACCCCTGCGACGGCTGGCTCGTCAAAAGCGTCGGCGGCGCCGGCGGCTCCCATGTCGCGCCTGCACGGGCCTCACGGCCAGCGGGCGAAAACGTTTATTTTCAAAGATTTGCGCCTGGGGAGCCAATCTCGGTCCAATGTCTCTGCGACGGAAGCCGCGCGATCTCGCTTGGCCTCAGCCGGCAATGGACGGCCCCCGCGCCGGACGAACCCTTCCGCTATGGCGGCTGCGTCCGCCCGGCCGGACTTGCTGCCGACCTTGAACGGCGCCTCGCTGACGCCGCCTGCGCGATCGTCGGCGCGCAGGGGCTGGTAGGTCTGAACAGCGTCGATTTTTTGGTCGATGGGGACATTTTCCATCTGATCGAGGTTAATCCGCGCCCGGGCGCGGCGATCGACATCTTCGAAGATGGCGAAGGCCGTCTGTTTCAGGCGCATATCGACGCATGTCTGGGGCGGCTTCCGATCCGGGCGCTCGAATTCAATGCGGCTTCAGCCGCGGCAATCGCCTACGCGCAACAGGATATCGGAGCGATGCCCCAGCTCGACTGGCCGGATTGGACGGCCGACCGGCAAAAGCCGCAAAGCGTCGTGGGGTTGTATGATCCGCTTTGCACCATTAAAGCCTGCGCAGCGCAAACGTCCGCCGCGCGCGCCCTCGTTGAGGCGCGCGCCGGCGCTTTGGTCGACGCCATAAATTGTAAACTGGGGGGAGAAGCATCGTGAGCGAGACGGCTCTGAGCATCAACACGCTGACCGGACGTCTTGTCGACGCGATGATCGCCGACGCGGCGAAATTGCGCGTCATCGTCACCAAGGGCGCGCGCGGCGAGACCATCATCGACGCCGGAAAATCCGCCCGCGGCGGAATCGAGGCGGGCTTGCGCCTCGCCGAGATTTGCCTTGGCGGGCTTGGAACCGTCACCTTGTCGCCCACCGGCGAAAATCCGAACTGGCCGTTTGAAATCTCCGTGCGCTCAACCGATCCGGTGATCGCCTGCCTCGCCAGCCAATATGCCGGCTGGGCGCTGTCGCATGGCGAAGGCAAGGGATCCTTCTTCGCGCTGGGCTCGGGCCCCGCCCGCGCGCTCGCCTGCAAGGAGCCGCTATTCCAGGATCTCGCCTATCGCGACGCGGCGACCAGAGCCACGCTGGTGCTCGAGAGCGACCGGCCGCCGCCGCCGGAAGTCACCGACAAGGTCGCTAGCGCCTGCGGCGTCAGCCCGGAAAATCTCGCCTTCATCTACGCGCCGACGCAGAGCCTCGCCGGCAGCGTGCAGGTGGTCGCCCGCGTGCTCGAAGTCGCGCTGCACAAGGCGCATGAGCTGCATTTCCCGCTCGAGCGGATCGTCGACGGCCTCGCCTGCGCGCCTTTGTCGCCGCCCCATCCCGATTTCGTCGAGGCGATGGGCCGCACCAATGACGCGATCATCTATGCCGGCCGGATCCAGCTCTTCGTCACCGGGCCGGCCGACGACGCCAAGGCGCTGGCGGAACAATTGCCGAGCAAGAACTCGCGCGATCATGGCCGCCCTTTCGCCGAGATTTTCAAGGCCAACAAGGGGGATTTCTACGCCATCGACCCGATGCTGTTCAGCCCGGCCGAAGCGATCGTCACCTCGGTCGACAGCGGCCGGACCTTCCGCGCCGGCAAGATCGAAAACGCCCTGCTTGATGCCTGCTTCTCCTAAAGCAGCGCTTCTTTCACCCGATGCGCTAAAAATCGCGATCGCGGTCGATCTTTACGACTGGCACGCGCGCGATCTGACCGCGGCCTTCACCCGCGCCGGCGTCCTCGCGACGCCGATAAGGCTGGCGCAATGCGGGTTCGATACGCAGCGCAAACATGGCCTGGTCATCCACGGCTTCGGGACGGACCTGCCTGACGCGGTCTTCGTCCGCGCCATCGGTTCGGGCTCGTTCGAGAGCGTGACACTACGCCTCAGCGTGCTGCACGCCTTGCGCGATCTCGGCGTTCCGGTCGCCAATCCCGCCCGCGCGGTGGAAATCTGCGTCGACAAGGCGGCGACGAGTTTTGCGCTGGCGCACGCCAAAATTCCGACGCCGCCGACATGGGCCGCCCAATCGACGGATGCGGCGCGGAAAATCCTGCGTCGCGAGATATCGCGCGGGCCTCTCGTCTTAAAGCCGCTGTTCGGCGCGCAGGGTTTTGGCTTGAGGCTGATCCACAGCGAGGACGATCTGCCGCCGATCGAGGCGGTAGAATATGTCTATTATCTGCAGCGCTTCGTTGGACCACGTAAAGACGTCTATTCCGACATGCGGTTTTTCGTCTCGGACGGCGAAGTGATCGGCGCCATGATCCGGCGCGCCGCGAACTGGATCACCAACATCAAGCTTGGCGCGCGGCCGGAATGGCTCGAGCCGGACGACGACTTGACCGCGCTGGCGTTGCGCGCTTCTGCCGCCGTCGGCGCGCAATTTTCCGGCGTCGACATTATTCTCGACGCCGACGGCGCGCCGCAAGTGTTGGAAGTCAACAGCATGCCGGGCTGGCGCGGGCTTCAGAAAGTGGCGCCTTTTTGCATCGCCGACCGGCTCGTCCGCGATTTTCTAAAGCATGCCGGACGGGCGCCTGTAGAAGAGGCGCCAGCATCGAGCGTCGAGCGCGTCGCATGATCGCAGCGCAACAGAGCGACGCCGCCTCTGCCGCGCGTCACGCGGCTATAAAAAAAGCTTTCATCACATCCTGCCGCGATGAGGTGGAGGCGCCGAAACCCGGCAATGTGCATGTCTTCAGCGAGGGACATGGCATGACGGTTGAGCAGTTTCTGCGCAGCGCGGACGCCGCCGCCGCGCCGCTCTGCGCGCCGGGCGCGGCTGTAGGCGCGCGTATTCTTGGCGCGGTGGAAGCGACCTTCGCGCGTGTCGGCCTCAATACCAATCTCGGCATCATCTTGTTATGCGCGCCTCTCGCCGCGGCCGCGGAGTTTTCGCGGACGGCTGTTGCGCCCTGTGACGCCGCCAGTGACATTACCGTGACGAGAGAGGACGCGCTTGCCGCCGCGCTCGAGGCGACGCTCGTAAAGCTCAGCCGCGACGACGCGCAATCGGCTTTCGCCGCGATCGTGATCGCCTCGCCGGGCGGTCTTGGCGCCGCGTCCCGGCACGACGTTCGGGCCCCGGCGCAAACGACGCTGCTTGATGCAATGCGGGAGGCGGCCCCCCGCGACGCCATAGCACGGCAATACGCGAACGGCTTTGCCGACGTGTTCGGCCTCGGGCTGCGCGCGCTTGCTGCAGCGCGCGGAAAAGGCTGGGGCGCGCCTTGGCTCGCCGTAGCCGTGTACCTTGATTTTCTTGCGGAATTTCCAGATAGCCACATCGCCCGCAAATATGGGATCGAGGCGGCGGAAGCGGTGCGGGACGAGGCTGCGCCGCTGCGCGACGCATTCGCCGTCAGTGTCGATCCGGCGAATTTTCGCCAAAATCTTCTCGCATTCGACCGCAGCCTGAAGGTTGCCGGCCGCAATCCGGGCACCAGCGCGGACCTGACCGTGGCAACCCTTTTTGCCAATCGGCTAATCAATCTTGATTACGCGCGGCAATAATGGTTGAGTGCGCGCCAGCGGACCAGTGCCGCTTCTATCCGGCTAACCGGCCCGGCGAAGATGGGCGCTGAGAACAAGGATTGAGTTCATTTTCTGCTGATTTCTTCGATAGCAATCTACGAAGGAAGTCTCAATGGGAGGGTTTTTTAACGTGACCAAGATCAACAAACTGCTGGTTGGCGAATCGCTCGTCGGCGAAGGCAATGAAGTCGCCCACATCGACCTGCTCATCGGACCGCGCGGCAGCGCCGCCGAAACGGCCTTCGCGAACGCGCTGGTCAACAACAAGGACGGCTTCACCTCCCTGCTCGCCGTCGTCGCTCCGAACCTGCTCGCGAAGCCCGCGACCGTCATGTTCAACAAGGTGACGATCAAGAACGCGACCCAGGCCGTCCAGATGTTCGGCCCGGCCCAGCGCGGCGTCGCCAAGGCTGTCGCAGATAGCGTCGCCGACGGCGTTATCCCGATCCAGGAAGCCAACGATATCTTCATCTCGGTTGGCGTCTTCATCCATTGGGAAGCCAAGGACGACCAGAAGATCCAGGACTACAACTATCAGGCCACGAAGGAAGCGATCGCCCGCGCCGTCGCCGGCGAGCCGAGCCCGCAAACCGTCGTCGAACAGCGCAACACGGCCAAGCACCCCTTCGCGCCGAACTAAGCAACGGGTCCGGCACAGAACGCATCTCCCCGCCTGTCCGCCGCAAGGCCGGACAGTTGATCCGAACCCCGCATCGTCGGATTGAGTTGCAGGTTTAATCTTCAGAACGCCCACGGCCCTTCAGCTGCGATCATTCTGTCGAGGAGAGGAGCGCGCGATCCCGTTTGGCGCGCGCTTCATGCGTTGAAGCAAAACCCTGATGAGCGGCGCGCGATCTGCCTGAAGACGCGCCGTTCAGCAGGCGTCGGACAAAAAGCGTAAAGGGATCCTCAAAGGATCCCTTTCGCCATAATCGGGGCGGCAAGCTCCTGGCTGGTCAGCTGACCGTCATGCAAGGCCGAGGCGACCAGCGCGCCATCGACGCCCGCGCGATCCAGAGCGGCAAGATCCTCGGTCCCACGGACGCCGCCAGCGGCATAGACCTTTCTGTCGGATAGGGCCTTCAGGGAGGCGATCCGGCTGAGATCCGGTCCGGCATTGGCGCCGATGCGCCCCAAAGTCATGGCGATGACGCGCGAGGGCCAGATATGTTGCGCCGAAAGCAACGCCTCAGGTCCGATAAATGTTTCGCCGCGGAAATCGAGCGAAAGAATAATCCGCTCTTCATCTTTCAGGATCTCGAGCGTCGCCGAGCTCCCCAATGTTTCCGTTCCGAGCACCAGAGTGGCGCGCTTATGCCGCAGCAGCCAGGATCTCGCCTCGCCCGCGTCCTTCACGCCGGCGTCCACCCAAAAGCCGACCTGAGGAAACGCTTCTTCGAGAGAAAAAAGCACATCCTCATGGTCGCCGCGCGCGTCGATCGCGTTGAGGTCGGCGATATAGATCGTGGCGAAAGGATGCAGGGACAAAAGGCCTGCGACAATATCGGCCGGGCCGCTTGTTGCGGCGAGGCGGCTCTCGATCGGCGCGTAAAACTCGCGACGGCCGAGGCGCGCCCGCACCACCGCGCCATCCTTCAGGTCGATGACGGGAATAACTTCCATACTCAAGCTCCGCTCTTACATTCACGATAAAGTGCAAGCCATCCGCGACTTTTCTAAGATCATCTTAACTTTTTCTCGTTTTTGTATATGTGCGGCGCAATGCAGGACATCATCGGCTGGGACATAGGCGGCGCGCATTTGAAAGCCGCCCGCGCGCAGGACGGCGTCATTACCGCGGCGGCGCAGATCCCCTGCCCGCTCTGGCTCGGCCTCGCCGAGCTCGACCGCGCTTTCGCGCAGGCCTTCCAGGCGGTCGGCCGCGCCGAAATCAATATCGTCACCATGACGGGCGAGCTCTCCGACGCTTTTGCGACGCGCGCCGAAGGCGTCGCAGGCGTGGCGGCGATCGCGCAGCGGCTGCTCGCGCCCGGCCGCGTCCTGCTTTATGCAGCGCGGGCGGGCCTGATCGAGGCTTCCCGGGCGAGCCTCTTTGCCGCCGACATCGGCTCCGTCAATTGGCACGCAAGCGCGGCGCTGACCGGCGCGCGTTTTCGCGACGCCCTCCTCATCGATATGGGATCGACGACGACCGACGTGATTCCTGTCGCGGATCACGTGCCGGCGAGTCTTGGCCGCACGGACGCCGAGCGGCTGGCGCATGGCGAACTCGTCTATACCGGCCTGACGCGGACATTTCTGATGGCCGGACCGAAACGCGTTCCCTTCCGCGGCGGCTGGACGGCCCTGATGAATGAATGGTTTGCCGACATGGCCGACGTCAATCGGGTCCTGCTGCGCTTGCCCGAAGGCGCCGACACAATGGATACGTCGGACGGACGCGACAAAAGCGTCGACGCCTCCTGCGCCAGGCTGGCGCGGATGATCGGCATGGACGCGCCCGATGCGGATGAGGCGGCATGGCGCCGGCTCGCCGGCTTTTTCGCCGAAGCGCAGCTGCGCGAGATCATGGACGCCGCCTGCCTTGTGCTTTCGCGCGGCGACGTCGGCGAGGACGCCCCTGTTGTCGGCGCCGGCGTCGGACGCGCCAGCGTCATGGAGATCGCGCGGCGGCTTGGCCGGAGCTTCGTCGCCTTCGACACGCTGATCGAGGCGACGCCGCAGGCGCTGGAAAAAGCCGCCGATTGCGCGCCGGCGGCGGCGATCGCGCTGATCGCCGCGCGTCAGTTTTCGGCGTAGAACCGGTCGCGCGCCGCGATCAGCCAGGACCACGCCTCGCGCTCGTCCGGCCCCGCCGTCTTCTCAATGGCGATCGAAAGATAGGCGAGCTCGCCGTCGATTTTTTCGCGCGGCAGCATGTTGAGCCGCGTAATTAATACCGCGCCCTCGAGCACGGCGTTTTTGGCGCGGTTCAACCCTTCAAACGGCGCATGCGTTTCGACGCTCGCAACACGGCAGCGGAAGCGCGGGCGTTGAATATGATCCTCGACATCGATCACCGTCAGTTGCGCATGTGCGAGCGCGCCGGCGAGCCGGGGCGGGCGCCCCTCGATCGTTTTCTGCAGCGGCCAGTCGCGCCGCCCCGTGACAAGGCCGGCGAAGACGCGGGCGTCGTCGATGTAGTTGGCGACGGCGAAGGGGACCGCCTTGAGATTGTCAAGGGTCGTTGACGGGCGGAACGGCGCAAGAATCCACCCCTCCCCATCGGCGATCGCGCCGAGCGGGGCGAGATGCGGCGCGCCGGAGACGTTCATCGTGGTAACGACGACTTCGCGGATCATGTTCGTTCCGCCGGCGGAATTAGCGCGCCCGTCATGGCTCCTCCTTGCGCCGCAGCGTGTGTCCGGCCTCGCGTAGCCGGTCGCGCTCCTCTTCCGGCCGGTCCGCGCCGACGCCCCAATCGATCAGATCGTCCTGCGCATAGCGTTTGCCAAGCGCAAAAGCGATCTCGGCCTTGGTGAGTTCGGCGCCAAGATAGAAGGCGTGCGGGCCGTCCGCCTCGACGCCGAGTTTGGGAAATAAGGAGAAAGCGTCTTTCGCTATATGATGACCGTCACGATTGTAGATATGCACGCCGTCGACCGCTGTTGCGATACGGAAATTCTTGTCGCGCACATCGCCGGCAAGCTCGGCGATTTCTTCCGGCGTCGCGGCAAAGGGCGTTTTGTCGTGGAGTTGCAGCAGCGCCGTCCCATAGCCTTTCGGCAGCGAATTATCGGCTCGCGCCGCAAACATCATGCGCCGCACGGCATCATGCTCCTCGATGGTGCGCCTTGTATGCTGGCTGACCTGGACAGTCAGCACATTACGGATATTCAGCTCGGAACAAATGCCGATGAGCGCTCCCGTGAGACCGCCGGAATCAACCTCCGTCAACTCCGTCAGATTGCCCGTGCCCATCATCATCTCGACTTCCGGCAACCGTCGCCGCGTCGCGACATAGCGAGCGATCGAGTCGGCAAAACCAAAATGGATCGGATCCAGAATCGGATCGACGATATAGGCCAGGCCGCGCCGGTCGGCGGCTTCCGCGGCGCGGACCAGCGAGTCGATGTCATGCAGCGGCGAGCCGACGAGAATCGGCGTCGTCCCTGTGTCATCGGCGATGTCGAGAGCGTTTTCGTCGAGGCTCAAAAGGAAGTCCGCGCCGGCCTTTGCGCCGCGCCGCAATTCGTCATGATCGAAGGAATCGACGCTGACGCGAACGCCCGCCGCCTTGAGCGCCTGCACGGCTTCCTCAAGATGGGGAAAGGGCGTGTCCGGCAGGCTGCCAAGATCAATCACATCGGCGCCGGCGCGCCGCAGTTTTTCCGCCCGCGCCAACAGCGCTTCGATCGACAGGGCGGAGGCGTCGACGACCTCGGCGAAGATGCGGATGTCGAACCGCGACAGGTCAGGCGCGAGGCCGCCGCGGCCGAGATAGACGGGAAGATCGCTGATCTCGTCGGGCCCGCGCGTCACAGGAACGCCAAGCTCCTTTGACAGCGCCGCAAGATCGCCGCGAAACCGGCCGGGCAGGATGATCCGATCGGCGTTGAGCGGTCGCGGCAGGCGCCGTAGCAAGATCGCCTCGGTCATCAAGGCCGCAACCTTGACGCCGATATTGACGATATCCCAGTCAAACGGCGTCGCCCCCAGCGAGCGCATCATCCGCTCAAGGCGCGGATAGGCGAGATGGCCGGTGACGAACAAAAAGCGTTCGCTCATGGCGGGGCGCCCCCGGCGCCGCCGGACGAAAGGGCGCGCGCGCTCATGCGGCGGCCGGTCCGGCGCTGATCGCTTCGCAAGTGATCCTCACGCCGGGCGTCACGCCGCTCGAAAAATTCTTGCGCGCGCCCGGAAGCGCTTGCGGTCCCGCGATAAAGACGCAAGCCCGGCTTTGCGCCGCGAAATGGGGAAACAGCGGATCGACGACGCCGTCTTCCGCAAGCCCGCGCGCGGACGCCAGCGCCCCGACATCGCGGGATTTGATGAGCAGAATTTCGCGCGCCGCCAGCTCTCCGGCGAGCCAGGCCGCAAGCGAATCCGAGGTCATGTCCCAGGATGGCGGAATCTCGGCCGCCGCCAGCACCATGGTCGAGGGCAGCCAGACCGGAATGCGATTTCTGGCCAGCGCCGCCGCTATGTCGTCCCGCGTCGCGGCAAGCGCGAAGCGATCCTGCCGCGCGGCGACGATGATTGCGTATTGCTCCATCGCCAGCAGCGCCAGCCGATGCGCCGTCGCCTCATCAAAGCCCATGCCCTTCTGCGCGGCCCGGACAGCGCCGGCGAAGGGTCCCCCGCCTGTGACGAGGATGAGACGCCGCGTCGAGGCGCAGAGCGCCGCCAGCCAGGCGTCGCGCTGAGGCGAGCCCGCAAGGCTCCCGCCGAGCTTGGCGACGATCGGGCTCAATGGCTCCTCGGGCTCCTTGTTTTCTTCAGCTTCGCCGCCGCGGTATCGACCACGGGCGTTCCAAACAGGCCCTCGAAGGCCGCAGCCTCCTTGGCGCGCTCGCGTTTGATCTCGACGCCGACGGAACCGCGAATGACGTCGAGCTTTTCGGCGCGGACGCGGACGCTGATGACGCTTGGATGGACCAGCACGGACTCGGCGATCTCCCGCACCAGCGTTTCGACCAGTTCGATATGGCCACGGCCGGTGATTATCTTGATCGCGTCGACGATGAGGTCATAGGAGAAAATGTCGCGCATATCGTCGGAATGCAGACGCGCGCGGGCGACGTCGACGTCGATGTTGAAGCGAACGTCCTGCTTCCTGGCGCGCTCATATTCATAGGCGCCGATGAAGCAGGGCATGATGAGATCATGCACGAAAATCAGATCCGTCTCGGTCACCTCATTGACCGGAACATAGCCGCGGCCGAGCAGGCGCCAATCGACGTCCGCCGCGCCGGCGCCAGAGCCGTTCTCCGCCACATGCGGGATCAGATCGCGGATCATCGCGACAGCGGCGAGATCGAGCGCGCCACCGCGATCGCCGCCCTTGCAGAGACTGCCGCGAAAGCCGAGATAATCCGGCCGCAGCGGCAAGAGGCGCGGAACATCCGGCGCCTCGAGCGAGCCGGCGAGCCCACAGATCAGCCCAAGCTCGCGGCAGCGATCGACGAAAACCGCTAGCGCCGCCACATCCATATGGTCGAGCAGGCGCCCGGCGCCTTTCTCGAAAGTGTCGAGCATGGCGCCTTTGAACCCGCGCTCGGCCATTATGTTCAAAAGATCCAGATCTGGATTTTGATCGGCGAAGAGGACGCCGATGAGCCCGGCGTTTTCCTTGTACGCGCCGAGCGCGTCGACGATCGCCGCGCCGCCGGCCGCAAGGCCAATCTTGACGAAATCGACGCCAGTCGCCGCCAGCGCGCAAGCCGCCTCGAGCGCATCGGCCGGCGCGGCAAATCGGTCGCCGGCCGCCGCGCTGGTCTTCTTGCGCCCGGCCACCGTCGCGACGATGGCGGCGACGAGCCTCGCCGGAAGCGCGCCAAGGGCGCCGCGCGCCGGATCCTTGAGGTCGATCATATCGACGGCGCTCGCCAGCGCCGTCCCAGCCTCGGCTTCATTGATCACGCTCGCGAGCATTGCTGTCATCGAAAAACCTTTCCGGCCGAAGCGTCGCGCCCGCAATGCGCTTCAACGCCGCCGCCGGAGAACGGTCGGAGCGCCCAAACGATCAAACAAGTCCGTTTCAAGGCATAAACCGCTTCGCGCTGTCTACCGAATTTTTTTGAGCGCGCAGCAAGTTTTGCCAGGAGACGCCCTTCTGCCCCCTTTGGAGAGGCTGGAAACCGCATCGCGCCTTACGTCGCGAGCTGGCGGTCGGCGCCGCGGCGGGCGTAGCCAAGAAAATTCCGCAACAGGCGGTGGCCGTCCTGCGTCAGGATCGATTCCGGGTGGAATTGAACGCCATAGGTCGGATGCGCGCGGTGCTGCAGGGCCATGATCTCGCCCTCATCGGACCAGGCGGTCGCCTCGAGCGGCGTTTGCGCGCCGTCCAGCTCGACAATCAGCGAATGATAGCGCCCGACGAGGAGCGGCTGCGGCAGCCCGGCCAGCACGCCGGCGCCGGTGTGGCGGACGGCGCTCGCCTCGCCGTGCATCGGACGCCGCGCCCGGGTCACCTGCCCGCCAAACACCTGCCCGATCGCCTGATGGCCGAGGCAGATCCCAAGGATCGGCACGCGTCCGGACCATTCGCGGATGAGATCCATTGACATGCCGGCTTCGTTCGGAGTGCAGGGACCCGGCGAAATCACGATCGCCTCCGGCGCTTCGGCCGGCAGCGGCGCGTCATTGCGGATGACGACCGGCGTCTCGCCAAGTTCACGCAGATAGCCGGCGACGGTGTGGACAAAGGAATCGTAATTGTCGACGACGAGGATCATTGCGCGAATTCGCTGGAGCCGAAGGCCTCGAAAATGCGCCGCGCCTTGTCCAGCGTCTCGACATATTCGGAAGCGGGGTCCGACGCCGTGACGATGCCCCCGCCCGCCTGGACGACACAGACGCCGGCGCGAAAGCTCGCGGTGCGGATGACGATATTGAGGTCCATCATGCCATTGAAGCCAATATAGCCGATCGCGCCGCAATAGGGGCCCCGCGCATGGCCCTCGAGCTCGGTGATGATCTCCATCGCGCGCAATTTCGGCGCGCCAGTGATCGAGCCGCCGGGAAAGGAGGCGGCGAGGAGATCGACCGGCCCAAATCCCTCCGCGAGCCGGCCGGTCACCGTCGAGACGAGATGATGCACCGTCGCATAGGATTCGAGCGCGCAAAGCTGCGGCGCCTTGACCGACCCCGGCGCGCAGACCTTCGACAGATCATTGCGCAAAAGGTCGACGATCATGACGTTCTCGGCGCGGTCCTTGCGGCTTTCGCTCAGGGCCTTGCCCTGCAGCATGTCGACCAGCGGATCGGCGAAACGCGGGCGTGTGCCCTTGATCGGGCGGCTCTCGACAAGGTCGCCGTCGACGCGCAGGAAACGCTCCGGCGAAGCAGAGGCGATGATAAAGCCGCCATGGTCGAGATAAGAGGCGAAAGGCGCCGGATTGACCCGGCGAAGGCGCCGGTAGAAGCCGAAATGATCGAAATCCGGCGGCGTCCGCGCCTCGAAGCGCTGCGCCAGATTGGCCTGAAAAATATCGCCGGCGAGAATGCGCTCGATCACCTCGGCGACCGCCGCCTCATAGGAGGCGCGCGTGAAATTGCTGGTCCAGCCGGCGAGCGAGATTGTTCCGCTGGAGGGCGGCGCGCCTTGCGCGATCAAGCCGGCAAATTGCTCCGCCCGCGTGACGGCGCGCTCGCGCTGCGCCGCGGGCTCCGTTTCGGGCAGGCCGGTCGAGATGATCCAGGCGCGCCGCTGGATCAGGTCGAAGGCGACGACGACGTCATAAAGGCCAAGCGACAGATCTGGAAAAGCGAGATCGTCGGCGGCAGGCTCTGGCAGGCGCTCGAGGCTGGCGCCGAGATCGTAGGAAAAAAGCCCGGCCGCTCCGCCCTGAAACGGCGGCAGGCCCGGCGCAAGCGGCGTGTGAAATCTTGCGAGCTCCATCTTGAGGCGCTGGACCCAGCTGGCGTCCTGCGCCTTGCCCTCGATGCGCTCGAACGGGTCGGCCGCGACAAAACTGTAGCGCCCGAGCGCATCCTCAGGCATCGCGCTGTCGAGAAAGGTCAGGAACGGCAACCGGCTCAGCGCGGCGGCGGTCTCGACCGGGTCCGTGAAATCAATTTCGATAACATGCATGACAGCGCCCAAAGACCTCCGATCGGCCGCAGCGCCCGCCGATCTCGGCCGCGCGTGAAACGGCCCCGCCGGCCGTCTTCTTAGATCGGACGAAGCGCGGCCCTGCGCAAGCAGCCGCGAAGGCGGGCATGCCTATCGGATGCCGAACAATCCTCGATCCATACAGGCGGGCGGCTCAGCTCTGCTGTTTCGGCTCGACCGGCTTCGGCGCGGGCGATTTGGGCTCGCCCTCTGGCTTTGGACCGTCTTTCGGCGCCGGCGCAGGAGCGGACGGCGGCTCGACAGGCTTCGGCCGCCCCTTGTAGGCGTAAAGCGCGGCCGGGCCAAAGGGCGCGCGGCGGGGGCCTCCCGCGTGAGCTTGATGCAGCATGGCTCGTTCTCCCGGCGCTCCGTTCGCTCGCCAAAAAGCGCAGGATCGCGCATCTCGAGAGAACATTTCGAAGCGCCATATGCCTATTCCGGCTGAAGGCGTCAACTCGCGACGCGCCCCGCAGCCGCGCCCCGCCGCGATTTCGCGGTCGAATTTGGCGGGCGATCGTCTTGCGCCGCCTATACGACTAACGTAGGATTCTAGCCGTCCTGCCGCGAGACTCCTTAACGATAGCGCGGCCGGATTCGTTCGCCTTCCCGCCATTCAAGCCCTCAGAGTCATGACGCCGACATCGCCCAAGCAGCCTCGCGCGGCCGACACCGTGATCGATTTTGCTTTGTCCAAGCAGATCAGGGACGCCGGTCCCTTTTTGAGGCGGGCCAGGCTGAACCATCGGTCCGGGGCGACAGCCTTCGAAAATAGCGCTGCCGTCGCCGCGCAAACCGCCGCTGCGCGTGGAGCGCCAGGATTTTCTAATTCCGCCGCAGCGGAAAATGTTTTACGGGGAAGGCCCGTCGACTGGCGGTTTCGGCGCCCACGCGCCAGCGGCATCTGGAGAAAGAACCTATGGCCGACGCGCTGATCGATGGGAAACCCGCTTCGCTCGAGGCGGCCGCCGCGCGTGCGGCGCAGATTCTGGTAGAGGCGAGACTGCCCCTCGTCGCCGGGCTCGGCGCGGACGTCGCCGGGACCAGCGCCGCCATTTTGCTAGCGGAGCGTCTTCGCGGCGCCTATGACCATATGCGTTCGGACGAGATTTTCACCGACCTCGACGTGGTGCGTCAGGCGGGCGCGATGGTCACGACCCCGAGCGTCGCGCGCCTGCGCGCCGACGTTCTCGTTTTCATCGGCGATGATCTGACGGAGATCTGGCCGGAACTCATCGACCGTCTTGCTCCCGCCGAAATCCCGCCCTTCGATCTTGAGAAATCGGCGCGCCAGCTGGTCTGGATCGCGCCGCCAAAAGGCGCCGCGATCGAGGGCGTCAGCATCAAACGGATCGAGACCGCCAATATTGCCGTGACGCTCGCCGCCCTGCGCGCCCGCGTCGCCGGCAAGCCGGTCGCCCTCGCCGGCGAGGCGCTCGAAGAGCTCGACGCGGTCGCGGCCATTTTGAACAAGGCGCGCTTCGGCGTCTTCGTCTGGGGTCCGCGCCGGCTCGACCGGCTTTGCGTCGAAATGGCGACCGGCCTCATCATCGACCTCAACAAGACGACGCGGTTTACAGGCCTGCCGTTAGGGACGAGCGACAACGCCGCCGGCGTGACGCAGACCTCGGGCTGGAGCACCGGCTTTCCGACGCGCACCTCATTCGGGCGCGGCTATCCCGAGCATGACACCTGGCGCTTCGACGCGGTTCGGCTGATCGAAAGCGGCGAGGCCGACGCCGCGCTGTGGATCTCGGCCTATAGTCCGTCCGCGCCGCAATGGACGCGCGAGGTTCCGCTGATCGCGCTCGTTCCAAAGGAGACAAGCTTTGCGCGCGAGCCCGCGGTGCGCATCGACATCGGCCGACCCGGCGTCGATCATGACGGCGCCGATTTTTCGCGCGAGGTCAGCGCTCTGGTCGCCCGGGAGGCGACCAGGCGCAGCGACGCGCCCAGCACCGCATCGTTCCTGAAAAGCATAGCTGAACAGATCGCACGCAACGCCGGACAGAGTGGAGAAGGCGCCTGATGCTCACACTTTTGAAAGGCGGCCGGGTCATCGATCCCTACAACGGGCGCGACGAGATCGGCGACGTCTGGATCGAGGACGGCCATATCGTCGCCCCGCCAAGGGGCAGACAGGCTGACGCGACGCATGACGTCGCCGGCAAGATCGTCATGGCCGGGGCGATCGACATTCATTCCCATATCGCCGGCGGCAATGTGAATACCGCGCGGCTGCTGTTGCCGGAGCTGCATCGCGCCCGCGCGGCGCCGATGCTGCCGCTCGGAACCGCGAAATGGTCGACCTATGAGACTGGGACGATCTATGCGGGAATGGGCTTCACCACAGTGGTCGAGCCGGCCGTCGCGCCGCATCAGGCGCTGCAGGCGCATCTCGAATTGTCGGATATCCCGATCATCGACAAGGCGACTCTAACGATCCTCGGCAATGATGATTTTCTGCTGAGCCTTCTCCGTGACGGCGAGAGTCCCGCGGCGGTGGCCGACTATGTCGCCGCGACTCTGACCGCGACCAATAGCCTCGGCCTCAAATGCATCAACCCCGGCGGCGCCGAGGCGTTCAAGTTCAACGCCCGCACCTTCGGCCTCGACGATGTCGTGCCCTTCTATGGCCTCTCATCGCGCCAGATCATGCAGGCGCTGCAACAAGCGCTGGTCGATCTCAAGGTTCCGCATCCGCTGCATCTTCACACCAACAATCTCGGCGTGCCGGGCAATGTCGGAACAGCGATCGCGACGATCGAGGCCGCGCGCGGCATGCCGCTGCACCTCGCCCATATGCAGTTCTATGGCTATGGCTCGGAGGGCGAGCTTGGTTTCTCCTCGGCCGCCTCAACCTTGGCCGCGGCCGTGAACGCTACGCCGAATGTGACGATCGACATCGGCCAGGTGATGTTCGGGCAGACCGTGACAATCTCGTCCGACGTGCTGCGCCAGTTTAGCGCGACCGGCAGCGCCAAACCGAAAAAATCGGTGATCTTCGACGGCGACGCCAATGGCGGCGGCATCGTGCCCTACCTCTACCGCGAGGGCGATTTCGTCAACGCCATCCAATGGGCCTGCGGCCTCGAACTTTTCCTGCTGATTACCGACGCCAACCGCATCTTCTTCACGACAGACCACCCGAATGGCGCCCCCTTCACCACCTATCCGGACATTTTCGCTCTGTTGATGAGCCGCGACAAGCGCGCTGAGGTGTTGTCGCGCGTGCCGCAGGGCGCGGTGGCCTTGACCTCGCTGCCCTCCATCACGCGCGAATATGATTTCAACGACATCGCCAAAATGACGAGAGCCGCGCCGGCAAAGCTGTTCGGCTTCAAGGATCGCGGCCAGCTTGGCGAGGGCGCCATAGCCGACGTCGCCGTCTACAGCCCGGGCGAAGACATCGCCAAGATGTTCCGCCGCGCCCATCTCGTCTTCAAGGACGGCGATCTCGTCGTGCGCGACGGGCAGATCAGCCATTATCGCTGGGGCAAGGCGCTCAAGGTTCGGCCTGAGTATGACAAGGCGATCAACAAGCGCCTTGCTTCCTATTACGAGCATCATTACGGCGTCTCGCACAATATGTTCGCGGTGCCGGAGCATATTCTGCCGCGCAACAATCCGTTCAAGGAGGTCGCATGCGCGCTATGATCGCCAATGGCGTCCGCATCGACGAATCCTTCGCCGAAGCGTTCCCGATGCGCGGAACCGCGATCATCATCACCGCGCCCAATCTGAAATGGGCGCGACAGGCCGCAGTGACGATGACCGGCTTCGCCACCTCGGTCATCGGCTGCAAGGTCGAGGCGGGTCTTGACCGTGACGTGCCCGAGAGCGAAACGCCGGACGGACGGCCCGGCGTCCGCGTCCTCATGTTTTCCATGTCGACCGACATGCTGCAGACGCAGCTTGTGACGCGCGCGGGTCAATGCGTGCTGACCTCGCCGGGGTCGGCCTGCTTTAACGACCTCGACGCTCCCGACCGTATGCCGATCGGCGACCAGCTGCGCTATTTCGGCGACGGCTGGCAGATCTCGAAGAAATTTCTCGGCCGCCATTTCTGGCGTGTGCCGGTGATGGACGGCGAATTCCTGTGCGAAGCGACCGTCGGCCTCACCAAGAAGGCGGTCGGCGGCGGCAATCTTCTCATCATGGGAGCGAATTTCGCGACCACCATGAATGCGTGCGAACACGCCATCGAGGCCATGAATGCGGTCGATGGCGCGATCATGCCCTTTCCGGGCGGCGTCGTGCGCTCGGGATCGAAGGTCGGCTCCAAATATGCCGGCGTCCCGGCCTCGACCAATGACGCCTATTGTCCGACCCTGCGCGGCATCGCCAAGAGCGCGCTTGAGGAAGACATCGGCTGCGTGCTCGAAATCGTCATCGACGGCCTCGACGAGAAAGCGGTCGCGGAGGCGATGCGCGCGGGCCTTGCGGCCATTGTCAAGCTCGGGCCCAAGGATGGCGCGCTGCGCGTAGGCGCCGGCAACTACGGCGGCAAGCTCGGCCCGTTCCACTTCCATTTGAAGGATCTGCTGCCGTGACCCTCGTTCTCGAGCTCAAACAGGAGCCGGATCAGCGGCTCGATCTCGCCCCGCTCGTCCCGCATCTCCTTCAAGGCAAGTCGGCGGCCGAGATTGCGGCGATCCAGCTGCAGACCACGCGCGAAAACTGCGCCGTCGGCGACATATTCGACGTGAAGCTCGACGGCGCCTTCGACAAGATTCATTTCAAGGGCGGCTCATCGCGCCTCGACCATCTTGGCGCAGGGCTGAAGGATGGCGAGATCACGCTCGAAGGCGATTGCGGCCACGCCGCCGGGCGCGCCATGAGTGGCGGAAGCCTCGTCATTTCCGGCAGCGCGGGCCCTTTCGCGGGCTCTGCGCTGTCTGGCGGGGTCATGGAGATCAAAGGCGAGGCCGGCGATTTTCTGGGCGGTCCGCTCGACGGCGAAATCGAAGGCATGAGCGGCGGGCTGCTGATCGTACGCGGCTCGGCCGGCGCACGCGCTGGCGACCGCCTGAGGCGCGGCACGATCGTCATCGAAGGCTCGGCCGGCGATTATGTGGCGAGCCGCTTCATCGCCGGCACGCTCATCGCCGTAAAGGGCGCTGGAGCTTTGCCGGGCTATCTGCTGCGGCGCGGAACCATCATCCTCGGCGCCACGCCGGAGCTTGCGCCGACCTATATCGATTGCGGCGCCTATAACCTTGCTTTCGCCGGCCTGTTCGGGCGGTTCCTCAGGCCCTACAGCAAGCCGGCGGCAGAGCTCCTCGCCAAGCGACTGAACCGCTTCGCCGGGGACACTTCAGTGCTTGGCAAGGGCGAAATTTTCTTCCCTGGCTGATGGCGCCCGATCAGGCTCGGATCGGCGCGCTTATTCCCCGCAGGATGTGGAGAAGGCTGGCCCGCGTCGGCGTGCTGAGGTGATCGTGGAAAGTAATCGAAACCTGATCGCCGCTGCGCCGTGACGACAAGCGGGCGAGGAGCGCCTCCGCCTGAAGCTCGTTGAGGCTACGAAAGATTTCCTCCAATCGTTTCACGCGGCCGCCAAATCCCGCGACATCGGCGGGGTCATAGCGCTTTGCCAGAACCGGCAGCAACAAGGCGTCGACCGGAGCGACCGCGATGATTGTCGGGTTGGGCGGCCGATCGGGCAGATAGAAAAAGTCCACCTTGAGTTCGGCGAGCGTCATCTTGGTCAGTCTTGGAGATGCGCCCCCGTGAATGATCCGGGCGATGTAGGGATATAATTCGTCCGACTTTTTCCTGCCGCGCTTGTGCCAGGTTTCAACAATGGACGCCTGCTGCTCTGCATTATAGTCGTCCCACGCCTTGCCGGGCGTGAAATCATAGCCGCCAAGCGTGCTGGCCCAGAGGCTGCTCGCCTTCACGGTGTAGCCATAATAATACTGCCAGACATGCGCCATCTCATGGATCAGGAGATCCGAGACATTGCCGTCATAGGGAGTCCATTGCGTTGTTGTGAGGTCGACGCTCGCATAATCGCCAAGGTTCAGCTCATAGAGCATGTCTGGCAGCATGTCTGGCGACATACCCGATCCCCAATCCGTCCAGGGACGGTCGCCGACGCCAAGGCCATCGCCAATTCCGATATATTTATAAGGCGGCAACGAGCCTTTGTAGACTTGTTCGCACAGGACCTTTTCTTTGTCGCTCAACGACCTGTAAAATGTCGGTCTCCGCATTCCGGCCCCCGGTCCAAACTTCGTCCCGGCCGCAGATGGCGAAGCGGGCCGGAGCAACCGGCTGCATTGTTCCGGCTCGAGCGCTTTGCGGTCTGTGTGAAAGCGCTCTTGCCCGATCGTTCATGACCTCCCGCCGCCGGATTCTGATGGCGGCGCATGTTTGCGCATGCGCCGCCATGTTTCGGCGATCAGGGACAGGGCGCCGCATATTTGGCCGTAACGGCGATGTTGAGCGGCGCGCTGCCATCGGCGGGTTTGATGTTGGTCAGCTGAATGGCGATCGACGGCGAATAGACGCTTCTTTTCAAGGGAACGATGAGGACATTGGACCAGGCGCGCGGCGCGCCTGACACAAAACCGCCGGTCGCAACAGCATCGGCCGAGAGAACGGCCCTGTCGAAATTGATGATGAGATTGGCGTCTCCGCTCGCCGAGAAACCACAACTCGACGTGTAGCTCGGAGTAGCGGGCGCGCCGCCGGTAACGGTGGTGACGGCCGAATCGGCGCCGTCCCGGCTGGTCGCGTCGGCGTTGGGGCGAATTAACGGAATCAGCGATTGAAACGTCGCCGCGGCGGATTCAGCGGGTAGCGTTCCAGTCGTCGCGTAGCCGTTCCAGAGGTTGGCTATTTTTTGACTTGGCAGCCAGATATAGGAGCGCGGATCCTTGTAGGAGCTTTTTGGAGCGATGACCACATTGACCATATGCTCGTCATTGCCCCAGGGTTTGGTGTTCGTGTTTTTCACAACATCATAGGCGGCCCGCCAGGCGCTCGTATTGGTCCGCCAGTCCGGCGCCAGCGCGGGCGCGGTGGTCGGGGCCGCCGCAGGCAAGGCGCGATTCAAGATATCGTCCATCCACATGCGCGTGAAGCGTGAGGTGATCTTGTGCTGCCAGCCATAGTTGGATCCGCCGTGCCAATCGCCCGGCTGACTGACGACTGTGATCGGCCGGCCTTGCGCCGCCAGAGCGCGCGCAAAGGCGTCGTGAGTCATCGGCGGCGTCATATCCTCGACATTGGTTAAAAGGCCGCCGAAGTAATCGCCGGGATCCGATAAAAAGAGATGGGGAACCCATGCCGGCGGCAGATAGGCGCCGAAATCCAGCTCATCGAATGTCGCGACGGCAAGGACCCGCTGCGGCGCCTTCGTCGGATCCGAATTCGAGAGAAGAGGGCTTGACGCCGTGATCGCCGCGCCCGCGGCCCCCGCCGAGAAGCCGATCAGCACGACGTTCAGATTTTTGATTTCGGGATGGTCGGGAAAGGTTTTGGAGCCAGCGGTCAAAACGTCCAGAACGCGCTGCGCGCTCTCGTCGGGGTAGGGCCAGTCGAGATTGACATCGATCAGCATGGCGTTGGTGTGCCGCGCCAGGGTCACCATTTCACGATCGTCGTCAGGCAGGGTGCTCGACATATTGTTGATAATCGCCACCCGCACGGGCTGCGACACATCATAGATATAGGCAGGCCTCCCATTGAGGCGCCCGCTCCAGGAGGCGGCATGCGCCTGTGCGGAAAGGCCAAGTATTCCCGCAAAAATTGTACTTGCAAGAAGTCGATTGAAAACTTTGTTAGCCATCGGCGCCCTCCAGCTATCGCTCTGAAAGAGAAATACAGCCGAGCTATCGCTCGGTAAGAGACTTACAGCTTGGTGTTAAATTACGAATAATAAAACATAACATTATTCACAATTGTTATCATTTGGGATATAATTCCGTGAAATCAAGCCTTCGCTCGGATGCGTTGCGGATGTTTTCGTCAAAAAGGCTGTCCGCCCACGCGAGAACGCGACGACGGCAAAGAAAGCGGACTTGAGCCAAGGATTGTTTTTTCATGCGGATATAAATATATATATCCATATCGTGCTATAAATTTAGCTATAAGCAGCGATATTTATAATATGTTTTATGTTAAATAAATATAATATATATTTATCGTAGTAGAATTTCTCTAATTTACTGCATAATACTAAATTAACAATACATACATCATAAAGCCGAGATGCTTTTCGGCTTTATGATTGATCCTGATCCATGGCCAGAAACATAGCCATGATTTCGTTCAGTCGTCATATTTCATATAGGCGAAGCGGGGGTCTGCCTCGGGCGTTCCCTCGAGCGCGCCGCCGTCCTTGCCGGGCCGCCAGCAGACGACCTCCTCGATTTTCCTCGCGAGAGTAAAATCCTTGTCGGTAATGCCCTTGGCGTGGTGGTTTTTGAGCTTCACCTCGACAAAGGCGTAAGAAGCGGCAATGTCTGGATGGTGCCACGCGGCCTCGGCGAGATGGCCGAC
The DNA here is from genome assembly GCF_002891535.1 of Methylocella silvestris. Lineage (GTDB taxonomy): Bacteria > Pseudomonadota > Alphaproteobacteria > Rhizobiales > Beijerinckiaceae > Methylocapsa > Methylocapsa silvestris_A. The sequence goes on from NZ_PDZR01000009.1 coordinate 55,373, forward strand.
CGTGTTGATCACCATCAGCGTGCCTTTCCAGCTATGCGTCTTGAACTTGCGGCGGATCCAGCCGTTGTCCAGCCGCCAATGCGGCAATTCGGCCTTCAGCCTCGCCTCGACCTCCTCGTCCGAATAGACGCGCTCCTTGGCTGCTTCGGTCATCTCGCTTCTCCTCTTGTCCTCGCGAACCTTTGTCCGCCGCGCCAAAATCCAAGCTTGCAGCATACAAGCTTTTCATGAATTGGTTCCGATTCAGATTGAGGGACGCATCGATTCACGCGCCAGCCGCCGCATCGGCAGTGGCGAGATCGAAAACTGCGCCTTGACAAAAGGGCGGCGGCCAGCGCCGTCCGCCCGGCCCGGAGACGCTTTTGAAGCCCATTATTTCCATATCCGGCCTGACCAAGACCTATGCGTCGGGCTTCAAGGCGCTGAAGGGGATCGATCTCGACATTCGCCCCGGCGAGATTTTTGCCCTGCTCGGGCCAAACGGCGCGGGCAAGACGACGCTGATCAATATCGTCTGCGGCATCGTCAACAGAACGGCGGGCTCGGTCCTCGCCGACGGCCACGACATCGTGCGGGAGTATCGCGCCGCCCGCTCGCTGATCGGCCTCGTGCCGCAGGAGCTTTCGACCGACGCTTTTGAGACGGTGACCTCGACGATCACCTTCAGCCGCGGCCTCTACGGCAAGCCGCCGAATGCCGCGCTGATCGAAAAGCTGCTGCGCGACCTCTCGCTGTGGGACAAGAAGAACAACAAGATCATGACCCTCTCCGGCGGCATGAAGCGCCGCGTGATGATCGCCAAGGCGCTGTCGCACGAACCGAAGATCCTTTTTCTCGACGAGCCCACCGCCGGGGTCGACGTCGAACTGCGCCGCGACATGTGGGCCATGGTGCGCGGACTGCGGGAGAAGGGCGTCACCATCATCCTCACCACGCATTACATCGAGGAGGCGGAAGAAATGGCCGACCGCGTCGGCGTCATCCGCAAGGGCGAGCTGATCCTCGTCGAAGACAAGGCGGAGCTGATGAAGAAGCTCGGCCGCAAGCGGCTGCGACTTTCGCTGAAGACGCGGCTGGAGCGCATCCCCGAGGCGCTGTCGCGCTTCGGCCTCGAGCTCACCGGCGATGGCCATGATCTTGTCTATTCCTTTCGATCCGGCGCCGAGGAAGCCGGCGTCGCCGCGCTGATTCAGGCGGTGGGCGACCTCGGCCTTGCGATCAACGACCTCGACACAAAGGAAAGCTCCCTCGAGGAGATTTTCGTCAGCCTTGTCCACGAGCCGAAAGACGCGACATGAATTATCACGCCATCCGGGCGATCTATATCTTCGAGATGGGCCGCGCCTTTCGTACAGCGCTCCAGAGCATCGTCTCGCCGGTGATCTCGACGACGCTTTATTTCGTCGTCTTCGGCGGCGCGGTCGGCTCGCATATGGCCGCAATCGACGGCGTCAGCTACGGCGCCTTCATTGTGCCGGGCCTGACCATGCTGTCGGTGCTGACGCTTAGCGTCGCGAACGCCTCCTTCGGCATTTATTTTCCGCGCTTCGCCGGGACGATCTATGAGATTTTATCGGCGCCGGCGTCGGCCTTCGAGATCGTCTGCGGCTATGTCGGCGCCGCCGCGAGCAAATCCATTCTGATCGGCGTCATCATTCTCATCACGGCGCGCTGTTTCGTCCCCTTCGACATCGCCCACCCGTTCTGGATGGCCGCCTTTTTGATCCTGACCGCCGTCTCCTTCAGCCTGTTCGGCTTCATCATCGGCGTCTGGGCCGACGGCTTCGAGAAGCTCCAGCTCGTGCCGCTTCTCATTGTCACGCCGCTGACCTTTCTCGGCGGGACCTTTTATTCGATCGACATGCTGCCCCCGTTCTGGCGAACACTCACGCTGGCCAATCCGGTCGTCTATCTCATCAGCGGATTCCGCTGGAGTTTCTTCGAAACTTCGGATGTCGGGGTCGGCGTGAGCCTCGCCATGACGCTCGGCTTCCTCATCCTGTGCCTTGCTCTGGTCACCTGGATTTTCCGCACCGGCTATCGCCTGAGGGCTTAGAGCATTTTCGCGCTCGACGCGCAGGGTCGCGAGATCGCGCCAGCTGGTCCAGCCTTACGCCGACGCGGCCGTCTCGACGATCTGGCTTTCGCGGCCGATCAGGATGCCGGCCAGATGCCAATAGGCTTCGCCCCAGGCGCCGATCACGCCATCCGTCGCCGCCTCGCCGAGAACATCCCTGATCGCGGCGATCAGCGCCGTCGCCACCGACGCATAATGCTCCGGCAAGACGCGTAGCGCGGCGTGTCGCTGCGCGATCCGCTCGACGGCGGGGCCAAGGACGCCGAGATTGTCGATGTTTTTCGCATAGGCGAGCACCGCATTGGCCAGCGCCCGCGGCTGCGAGCCGCCCGGACCCTGATGCGATTGATCGAACAGGGCGCGGATCTCGGCATCCTGAAACAAGATCGCATACATCTTCTGCGTGATGTCGAGTCCGTGCGTTTGCAGCGCAGGAACGGTCGCCTTGATGGTTGCGATGGTTTGTGCGGAGAGCTGATCTGCCATGGGACGCCTCATAAGATATATTATATTTATATCTTATGAGGCGTCGGCAAAGGTTCAGTCAATATTCATCTTTAAGCGAATTGCATAAATTGAGGGCGCGACGGCGAAAATCCCTACTCAGCTGCATCGAGTCCAAGGCAGGCTTTCAGCGCCTTGGCGCGCGGACGGGTGGTGAGGTCAGCCAGCGTATAATCGTCGAGCACGGCCAAAAACGCATCGAGCGCCTGGCGCAGCACATGGCGCAACTTGCAGGGCGCGGTAATGCAGCAGGCGCCGGGATCGGCGAAGCATTCGACCAGCGAAAGATCGTCCTCCATCTTGCGCACGACATCGCCGATCCGGATGTCTTCCGGCGCCCCGGCCAGCCGCAATCCGCCGCCGCGGCCGCGCAACGTCACGACATAGCCGAGCTGCCCGAGATGCTGCACCACTTTCATGAGATGGGCTTCGGAAATGCTGTAGCTGTCGGAGATCTCGCGAATGGAGCTGAGCCGCTCGGGCTGCAGCGCGAGATAGATCAGCACGCGCAGAGAATAGTCCGTATATCGGGTTATCCGCATGCGCTACTCCCCTCACCGGCCCTTAAGGCCGCCCGGCCTCTATAGGGCGTCCGCGCGCGCCGGCCAACTCAAAAGATGTATTTTGACTATTTCTTATAGGTCGGGACAAGCCGGGTTTGATCCTCGCCCGATCGCGTGTAGCTTGCCGCGACCAATCCGGGATAGTCCATGCAGACCGACTCCAACCGCTCCGGCCTGACCGCTCTGGCGATCCTGTCAGTCCTCGCCGGCGCCGGCGCCGGGCTCGTCTGCGGCCTGTTCCGTCTCGCGCTCGATGCCGCCGCCGGGTTGCGCGCCTCGTTTCCGCAGACATGGACCGGACCGTCCTGGAGCGGCTGCCTCATTCTGATGGCCGTCGCCGCGGCCGCCACGGCGACGGCCGCCTTGCTGGTGCGGCGCATCGCGCCGACCGCGATCGGCAGCGGCATCCCGCATGTCGAGGCGGTCATCGCCGTCGAGGCGCCGCCGGCGCCCTTCATCCTTCTGCCGGTGAAATTCATCGGCGGCGTGCTGGCGATTGGCTCCGGCCTCGCGCTCGGCCGCGAAGGCCCCTGCGTGCAGATGGGCGCGACGCTCGCCCAACTTCTCGGGGCCGTTTTCCGCCGCGACTGGCCCGACCGGCAAACCCTGCTCGCGGCGGGCGCCGGCGCAGGGCTCGCCGCCGCATTCAACGCGCCGCTCGCAGGCGCCGCTTTCGTTCTTGAGGAATTGCTGCGGCGGTTCGACCTACGGGCGGCCTTCGCCGGGCTCGGCGCGTCGATGAGCGCCATCGTCGTGGCGCGGCTGTTCACAGGCGCGGCGCCTGACTTTTTGCTGCCGGAGCTGCCCCTGCCGGACGCCCGGGATTTTGCGCTCTGTCTCGCGCTTGGCGTCGTCGCCGGCGGGCTTGGCTCGCTCTACAATCATCTTGTGCTTGAAGCGCTGGATATGTCCGACGCCATGGTTGGGTTGCCGATCGAATTGCGCGCGGGCGTGGCCGGAGCTTTCATCGGCGCGCTCGGCTGGTTCGCTCCGAGCCTTGTCGGCGGCGGCGACGGCATGACGCAGGCGCTTCTTACGGGCGCGCCGGCGCTGGCGCTGATCCCGCTCGCCTTCCTGCTGCGGCTATTTCTCAGCGCGGCCTCCTATGCCGCAGGCACGCCCGGCGGCCTGTTCGCGCCGATGCTCGTTCTTGGCGCGCAGATCGGTTATTTTTTCGGCGCGGCGCTGCACCCTTTCATGGCGGCCGGCGAGTCGCACGCGGCTCTTTTCGCGGTGGTCGGCATGGCCGCCTTCTTCACCGCCGTCGTTCGCGCCCCACTGACCGGCATGATACTCGTCACCGAAATGACCGGCTCGTCGGCGGCGCTCCTGCCAATGCTGGGCGCCTGCTTCACCGCGATGGGATTTGCGACGCTGCTTGGCGGCAAGCCGCTGTATGATTCACTGAAGGAGCGAAGCGCGCATCCACCCGAGGCCGAACCCGAAAAAAAATGATCGCCCGATCGCGGATCGTTACGGCTCGATAATCGACAGCACGATAAAGCCGAGGCTCGCGACCGCCATCACCGCCGCCGCGAACCAGCCGGCGAGCGTCATCGGCCAAGACAGCACGAACTCCTTCATGATCGCCTTGTTGTTGGCGATCAGCAGCATCGCCACCATGATCGGCGCCGCCAGGACGCCGTTCAGAACCGCGCTCCAATAGAGCGCCTTGATCGGATCGACGTTCAGGAAATTGAGGCCGAGCCCCATCAAGGTCGCGACGGCGATGACGCCGTAGAAGGCGCGGGCGTCCTTGAGCTTGCGGTCGAGGCCTTCGACCCAACCGAACGTTTCGCAGACGGCGTAAGCGGCCGAACCCGCAAGAACCGGCGTCGCCAACATTCCCGTGCCGACGATGCCCAGCGCGAAAACGACGAAGGCGGACTTTCCGGCAATCGGACGCAAAGCTTCGGCCGCCTGCGCGGAAGTTTGAATATCCGTCGTCCCATGGGCGTGCAGCGTCGCCGCCGCCGCGAGGACGATGAAGAGGGAGATCAAATTTGAAAGTCCCATGCCGACCCAGGTGTCGATGCTGACGCGATCGATCTCGCCGGTATCGTCCCCCGGCGTCACATAGAGCGGCAGGGTCGAACGGCGAAACTGCTCTTCGACCTCCTGCGAGGCCTGCCAGAAAAAAAGATATGGGCTGATCGTCGTGCCGAGCACGGCGAGAAGCGCCATGACGTGAGCTGAATCGAAGGACATCGACGGAATCAAGATGCTCTTCAGCGCCTCGCCCCACGGCATGTCGACCATGAATACGACGATGACATAGGAAAACAGCGACAGCGTCAGCCATTTGAGGATCGAGGCATAACGCGCGTAGCTCAGCCAGATCTGGAGGACAATGCAGAGGCAGGCGAGCAAAGCGCTATAGGCCAGCGCCGGGCCGCCGATGAGAAGCTGGACCGCGGCACCCATTGCGCCGAGGTCGGCGCCGAGATTGGCGATATTGGCCACTAGCAGCGCGAGCACGACGACGCGCAGAAGCGAGCGGGGATAGTTCCGGCGCAGATTCTGCGCGATGCCGCGTCCGGTCACGCAGCCGATGCGTCCCGCAATGGCCTGAGTCACCGCCATCAGCGGATAGCTAAACAATAAGATCCAGGAGAGCTGGAAGCCGAATTGTGCGCCGACCTGGCTGTAGGTCGCAATCCCGCTTGGATCATCATCCGCGGAGCCCGTGATCAGGCCAGGTCCGAGCGCCCGCCCAACCCTTGTCCAAAGACCGTCAGGCGCGCTCCGTATGGAGTCATCGAAGCTGGAATTCATTGTTTGCCTTGAGAGAGAACGAGAGGTTGCCGGCGCATATAGCGCAATCTCGTTCCCCGCATGGCGTTCCAGCCAGGATTGCCGGCTCGCGACTGCGTCCGACAGCTTGGCGTTTTGGCTACAAAGGATTAAACTTTCGGGGAAAGCGGGGTCCGATGCGTCGCCGTTCTTCTCTCCTGCGGGCGTTGCTGGCGCTGGCCGCCGCCCTTTGCCTTTCCGCGTGCTCCGGCGGCGTCTGGCAGCAACGGGTCGAGACGCCTGTCGGCGACGACATCACCTATGACGAAAAAGTGTTCCGCGACATCGAGCATGTGATCGACGTCTGCGCGACGCCGCTCACGCTGCAACCCGGGCAGACGCGACTCAACGGCTCCGATACGCTTTTGGCGGATTGCAAGACAGGCCGCGCAATCGATTTCGCCCGCATCGAGCGCGGCTCGGCCAATCCGGCCGGAGCGCGCGCAGCCGCCACGATTATTTCCGTGATCAACGCCGAGCTGCCGCAGCCGATCCCGTCGCGGCTGCTTTCGGTCGAGACGACGCAGCAGGCCCAACTGCTGACCTGGCTCATTCCGATGTTCCAGCGGCAGGTGGACGGCATGGACGATCTGCCGGGCTACGCGCGCGACGCCATCATGCAGGTGGCGCGCTCGCTACTCGGCGCGGCAGGCTGCACATTCAGGACAAATGTCGACGTCACGCTCAACGCCCTCAACTTCACCTCGATTCATTTGTCATGGGAGCGCGGAGAGCGCGGCGCCCGCGTGCTGCGGCTCGCGGCCGATCTCGACGCCGCACAACCGCAGGCGACCGCGAATATTGCGACGGACCTCAAATGCTTCGGGTCGAACAAGAACGTCGCGAACGCGCTGCTTGAGTCCATGGCGCCCGACGGCCCGCATCAAGTCACCCTGCGCGGCGGCCACATCGTCGTCGACTATGGGCTATCCGTGCGGGTCAATCCGCAATCGCATCGCGGGGAGATCGTGGCCAAGGCCAATTCGGTCGATTTCTCTCTGGACGGCATCTCGATCGAACGTTTCGGCAAACAGCCGGCCGACGCTTTTCTCGACCAGAAAATCGCGGACCTCAATCTGACGGCGGCGGGCGTCGCGCAAAAGGCGACCACGCTGCTCAAGCGGCCCTTCGCGGCGGCAAGCCCGCTCCTCGGCAATCTTCTGCTCGCCGGGCTCGATCTTGACCAGCCGCAGGACACAAGGCGCCTGACCGTCGTCGGCGTGCAAGTGGATACAAGCGGCGGCGAAGGAGCGCATACGATGCGTTTTGCGACGATGCGGACGGATAAGGTGTGCTTCTTCCGTCCGGGTGGCCACATTGGCCCCGATGGGCGCTTCATTCCGGGAGAGGGCGAATGGGTCTGCGGCAATTTCCCGCCGCCGAAACAGGCTTGCACGCCCATTCCCGGCACAAAGCTCTGCCTGCCGCCGCCGCGGCTGCCGGGGCCTTGAAAGCCTGTCAGGCCCGTGGCGAAACGCCTTCGCTGATCAGGAAATTGGTCTGGTCCTGTTTCCCCTCCGTGGGAAGAACCTTCATTTCGGATTCATCCTTGAGGTCAACGCCCGACAATTTCCGCCGCTTCGCCTCCTTCAAAAGATAGTCGAGGCGGTGCGCCGCGGCGGCAAAGCTTTGACCCTCGGGCCGCACATTGGAGATGCAATTGCGCGCCTCGTCGGTGAGGCCGACCCGCGGCGCATAGGTCATATAGAGCCCAAGACTGTCCGGCGCGCTGAGGCCCGGCCGCTCGCCGATCAGAATGACGACGATCTCCGCGCCGAACATCGCGCCGATCTCGTCGCCGATCGCGACTCGTCCCTGTTCGACAAGAGCGACCGGCGCCATGCGCCAGCCGGCCTCGGTAAGTTTCGGGCGAATCGCCTCCAGCATCGACAGCGCGTGCTCATTGACCGCAAAAGCCGATAGGCCGTCGGCGACGACAAAAGCGATGTCGAAGCCATGCGCGCCCTTGGCCGCGAGGGCGCCCAGCTTTTCGCGCGAATCCGCGCCGAGCTTGCGGCCGAGATCGGGGCGCTGCAAATAGGTGGTGCGGTCGGGCGCAGCGCTGTGCAATTCAATGACTGGAAACTGCGCCGCCTCCATGCGCGCGCAAAGCCCCTCGCGATCCATCGGCAAATGCACGGCGTCGCGCGCCCGCGCATGGGCGAATTGAAAGTCGAGCAGGGGTTTGGTCGGAATGCTGACGCCGGCGCGGCCGAGCGCAATGCGCGCCTGAGTCAGGCGGCGCAGCCCTTCCCACGGATTGACGACGACGAGATCGCTCATGGCGGGCCTTTCAATATCACACCTTCTACGCGATACGCGCCAGCGCGGGGGCGAACATCGACGACAGGGTTTTACGCGGATGCGGATGATCGGCGCCCTCAAACACGCCCTTGCGAATCAGCCAGCTTTCGAATTCGGGGGCCATGCGCAGACCGAGAACTTCACGCACATAGAGGGCGTCATGGAAGGACGTCGTCTGATAATTCAGCATGATGTCGTCCGATCCCGGGATGCCCATGATGAAACTACAGCCCGCCGCCGGCAGCAGGGTCAAGAGCATATCCATGTCGTCCTGGTCGGCCTCGGCGTGATTGGTGTAGCAGATGTCGCAGCCCATCGGCAGGCCGAGCAACTTGCCGCAGAAATGATCCTCGAGTCCGGCGCGGATGATTTGCTTGCCATTGTAGAGATATTCAGGCCCGATGAAGCCGACCACCGTATTCACGAGCAGGGGATGAAATTCGCGCGCGACGGCGTAGGCGCGCGCCTCGCAAGTCTGCTGATCGACGCCATGATGGGCGTTGGCCGAAAGCGCCGAGCCCTGGCCGGTTTCGAAATACATCACATTGTCGCCGACCGTTCCGCGCTTTAAGGCCAGCGCCGCTTCGCGCCCCTCCTTGAGCACGGCAAGGTCGACGCCAAAGCTCTTGTTCGCGGCTTCCGTGCCGGCGATCGACTGGAACACGAGATCGACCGGCACGCCGCGATTGATCGCCTCGATCGAGGTCGTGACATGGGTCAGGACGCAGGACTGGGTCGGGATCTCATATTTGTGGATCACCTCGTCGAGCATGGTCAAAAGGGCGCAGACGGCAGGCACGCTGTCGGTCGCCGGATTGATGCCTATCACCGCATCGCCGCTGCCGTAGAGCAGGCCGTCGAGGATGCTGGCGGCGATCCCCGCCGGATCGTCGGTCGGATGGTTCGGCTGCAGGCGGGTGGAAAGCCGCCCGGCGAGGCCGATGGTGTTGCGCAGCCTGGTGACGACGCGGCATTTGCGCGCGACGAGGATCAGATCCTGCACGCGCATCAGCTTTGAAACGGCCGCCGCCATCTCCGGGGTAATGCCGGCGCTGAGCTTTGTCAGCGCGGCCTCGTCGGCCTCGGCGCCGAGCAGCCAGTTGCGGAAATCGCCGACCGTCAGGCTGCTCACCGGCGCGAACGCCGCTGCGTCATGGCGGTCGACGATCAGCCGCGTGACCTCGTCGTCCTCGTAAGGAACAACCACTTCGTTGAGGAAGGTTTTCAGGGGCAGGTCGGCGAGCGCCATCTGCGCCGCGGCGCGCTCGGAGTCGTCCTCGGCCGCGACGCCGGCGAGATAGTCGCCGGAGCGCGCCGGGCTCGCCTTGGCGAGAAGCGTCTTAAGGTCGGGGAAGCGATAGGTTCGCCCCCCGACGCTCTGCGCATAGGTCATGGCTTCCCCTCGTTCAGACTCAAAAGCCCCAAGACTTAGGGCTGGAGGCCTTCGGCCTTTAATTCATCGGTCGACTCGATCAGCGCGTCAATGGGCGACTCCTCGCGCCGTTTCGCGGTGGTGAGGAAGTAGAGATAGCCGATCCCCAGCAGGGCGCAGAAGATGACGAAGATCAGAAAATTATAGTAGATCATCGCGATCATGCAGACGCCGGCGCCGATCAGGGCGAAACCCGGAAAGAACGGGTAGAATGGCGCGCGGAAGGGACGCGCCATATTGGGCTCGCTCTGACGCAGCTTGAACAGGCTCGCCATGCTGATGATGTACATCAAGATGGCGCCGAACACCGACATGGTGACGATGTTGGCGGTCAGGGGCTGGCCACCGATGACCAGCAGATTGTCGCTGAAGATCGCGAGGATGCCAATGACGCCGCCGGCGAGGATCGCGATCCACGGGGTCTTGAATTTTGGATGCACTTTGGCGAGCACAGGCGGCAGATAGCCTGCCCGAGCCAGCGCGAAGATCTGCCGCGAATAGCCGATGATGATGCCGTGAAAGGAGGCGACGAGGCCAAACAGGCCAAGGGCGACCAGCATGTGCAGCCAGCCGCTCTTTTCGCCGACGACGAATTTCATGGCCTGCGGCAGCGGGTCATTGATATTCGAAAGCAAGGTCCAGTCGCCCGCGGCGCCGGCGAACAGCATGACGCCGATGGCCAGAAACAGAAGGGTCAGGATGCCGGTGATATAGGCGATCGGGATCGAGCGCTTGGGGTCCTTGGCTTCCTCGGCGGCCATGGCGACGCCTTCGATCGCGAGGAAGAACCAGATCGCAAAGGGGATCGCCGCGAACATGCCGGAAATCGCCGCCCCGCTGAATTGATCCTGGCCGGACCAGCCGCCCTTGACGAAATTGGCGATCGAGAAGCCCGGGCTGACGACGCCCATGAAGACGAGCAGTTCGAAGATCGCCAGCACCGTCACGACGAGTTCGAAAGTGGCGGCGATTTCCACGCCGACAATATTGAGCCCCATGAATATGATGTAGGCGCCCAATGCCGCGACTTTGGGATCGAGAGCCGGAAATTGCACGTTAAGATAGGCGCCGATCGCGAGCGAGATCGCCGGCGGCGCGAAGACGAATTCAATCAGGGTCGCCGCCCCGGCGAAATAGCCGCCGGTCGGGCCGTAGGCATGGCGCGCATAGGCGAACGGGCCGCCTGCATGAGGGATCGAGGTTGTCAGCTCCGTGAAGCTGAAAATGAAGGTCGTATACATAGCGGCGATGAATAGAGCCGTGACGGTGAAGCCGAGCGTTCCCGCCGTGGCCCAGCCATAACTCCAGCCGAAATATTCCCCGGAAATGACGAGGCCGACGGCGATCGCCCAAAGCTGGAGCGTCGACAGACTTTGCTTCAGCTCGTGATGCGTCACGACGCCTTGGTGATGCCCATGTGCTTCTTCCATGCGAAGTTCCCCCTTGCCGCTGCCCCGGATCAGATCCCCCGCCGAGCGTCACGCGCAGGCCCGCCCTCCCCATGCAAGACGGGGACCCATTCATGAAGCCTAGCGAATCCGATGAGGCGGCCGGACCCATTGGCTAAGATGCGGTTGCAGTTCGTGGTCCGGAACCTTTGTCAGATCCTTGGCGAGGACGCCGCGCAGCTTGTCGGCCGCCGGCTTGTCGAGGCCGTCCTTGAGTTCGTTCAGGATATGGCTCGGCGCGACGAGCACGAGCTCGTCGAATTCGCCCCGCCGCGAGGCGTCCGCCACCCAGCGCCCAAGCTCCTGCGCAAAGCGCTGCTTGGCCGCTTCGGCCGGGTCGGTGCGCGGTTCGGCGCTATGGCGGGTCGCGGAAGCGCTTTCATGGACGCGGCCCGGACGATCCGCGCCAAGGTCGGAGGAGCGCAAATGGGCGGTTTCGGAGGTCATATGATCGTGCGTTTCAAGGGTAAAATCTTCGGAGCGCGGGATCACGATGCGCGCCTGCCCTCCATCAGCCACGACGATCCATAGCTTTGCGCTGTGCGCCATTTCGTTCCTCACCGTTATTGAATCGCTTCGTTCAAGGGTCATTAAGCATGACGAACGAAAAACAAGCCGGCTTTTACCTAAAGTTAGACCCAACTCGCCGATATCCATAAGGCAAAATGAGCTTTTCGCCCATTTTACGCAGTCACGCGTTCGAAGCGCGCCGGGCCGATCCGGCGGATCAATCAGGGATGTTCCGCGCTGGCGGCAAAGAACAGCCACAATTGCACAGTCTTAATGGCGGTTAAGATTTAAGGCGCAGCTTGAGACGCGCGGCAAGATCAAGATGGAGTCGAGGGGTCGGAACCATGAGCGAGCCAGCACCAAAACGGCAGCCACTGATCGATCTATATGAATTTGAGCGTCGCATGCGCGGCGCAGCCCCCCTGGCGATCGGGGATGAAAAATTTTTTGAGCGCGAGGCCGACGCTTCGACCGGCGCGGAACCGGAGCACGCGCCCATCATGGCCTCTCGCCACAACATTTCCCTCACGGCCCGCGCCGAAGACCACGCCATCCCGTTTGAAGCGGCCGATCCGGTGATCGGCGGCGATTTCGCCGAGATCGAGGCGGCCCTGCTGCGCGCCGCGCGCGGCGCGGAACCGGCTCGACAGGACGCGGAAGGCCAGACCTTCCAGCCCATCATCCTTCCTGCCCTGCGCGCGACGCGTGATCATGAGGATGAGCCCTTCGCTTTCGCCAGCGCTCCGTTCAGCGCTTTCGCCATGGAGACCGGCGAAGGACAGCCGGCCGCATTCTCCGCGCTCGGCGACGAGCGTCTCCTGACGCAGGCCCCGGTCGACCATTTCGTCTATGTCGACGACGCGGCCGTGTCCGGCGAAGCCGCCCTCTACGAAGAAGAGAAGCGTTCGCGCCGGCCCCTCTATCTGATGGCCGCGGTGGTCATCGCCGGCATGGCCGGAATTATCACAAGTTCGGCGCTGAAGCGCGACGCCGGCTCCGACGATCGCAGCGAGTCCATGCAGACCGCGGCGATCGCTCCCGCGCCCACGGCTGCCGCCGAAGTCTCGTCCGCGACCTCCCCGGCGCCTGCGGGAGGCGCGGAAGCGTCCGCCCCGCAAGGCGCCGCGCCGCAGCTGGCCTCGATCGGGCAGGTCCCGGCTGAGGCGCCGGCGATCGACGCAGCGCAAGCGCAAGCCGCAGTCAGCGCCGCCTCGCTCCAGGACGCCGCCGCGCCGCCGGCCGCCGCGATGGGCAGCCTGCTCGCCCCGCCGCCCTATGGCGCCGCTCACGCCTCGACCGCCGCCGCGGCAGCCCCCGCAGCCGCGACCGTAGCGCAGGCGCCTGCCACATCCGCGCCGGTGGCCCTTGGCGAACCAAAGAAGGTGAAAACGGCCTCGGTGCGGCCGGACGGCACGATCGCCAAGGCCGAATCGGCCGCTCATGTCGCCGCCAAGGACGCTGGCGCCAAGGAGGCGGCCGTGAAGACGGCTGCCAAGGATACGGCAAAGCCCGCGCTCGCCAAGTCGGCCGCCTTGCCGCCGCCGCGCCCGGCCAAGGTCGCCGCCAAGCCGGCCGACGCCGCCGCCAAGATCGCTCACAATGACGCAAACAACCGTCAGAAGAGCGCCGCTCAAGCGCCAGACCCGCAGCCCGTCCAGGTCGCCTCGGCTCCGGTCGAGCCGACGCCGGCGCCAGCGCCGAAGGCAAATCCGCTCGCCTTCGTTGACACCGCGGTGAGTTCGATCAGCGGGGCCACCACCAAATTGCTCGATTGGACCCGCTCGGCGACCAATCTCACGCACAACTAATCAACCGGCGCCTTTTGGCGCCGCGCTGAACTTCGGACCAGCATGATCGCCGCAAGCTTGCGCGATCATGCTTTTTTTTGCCCCGTCGCCGGCGCCCCACGCGGCGATTCGACGCCGCGTGCGCCGGGCAAGGCGGTTTATGGAAACCGCATCGCGATGATAAGGATTGATCTGGCGCAAGCGGGATTCGTGCCGCTGCGCCCGCTCTTTCGTCCTCACGAGCCCAAAGGAGATCCCCGATATGAGCAAGATGGACCCGACGGGCGTGAAACCCTATGACGGTCCCGCGGGGGGCTGGGGCGCGCTTCACGCCGTCGCCAAGGCGATCAAGGATCAGACGGCGGTCACGTCGGACGTGCGCGCGCTGCTCAAGGCGAACCAGCCGATGGGCTTCGATTGCCCCGGCTGCGCCTGGCCCGACCCCGACCACAGATCATCCTTCGAGTTTTGCGAAAACGGCGCAAAAGCCGTCGCCTGGGAGGCCACGGCCAAGCGCGCGGCGCCGGAGTTTTTCGCGGCCCATCCGGTGTCGGAACTCTGGGCCTGGTCCGACTTTGATATCGAGAAACAAGGCCGGCTCACCCATCCGATGGCTTATGACCCGGCGAGCGACCGCTACCTGCCAATTTCCTGGGATGACGCCTTCGCCCGCATCGGCGCGGCGCTCCGGGCGCTTCCCGATCCGAATCAGGCGGAGTTCTACACGTCCGGGCGCGCCTCGAACGAAGCGGCGTTTCTCTATCAACTTTTCGTCCGCGAGTTCGGCACCAATAATTTCCCCGACTGCTCCAACATGTGCCATGAGGCGACGAGCGTCGGCTTGCCGGATTCGCTCGGCGCCGGCAAGGGCACCGTCACGCTCGAAGATTTCGATCATTGCGACGCCATTTTCTGCATCGGCCACAATCCAGGCACCAATCATCCGCGCATGCTCGCAACGCTGCGCGAGGCGGCCCGGCGCGGCGTGCCGATCGTCGTGTTCAATCCGCTGCGCGAGCGCGGCCTCGAGCGTTTCGCCTCGCCACAGGACCCGATCGAGATGCTGACCATGCGCTCGACGGAGATCGCCTCCTCCTACTATCAGGTCAAGGTCGGCGGCGACCTTGCTGCCCTGAAGGGCATGATGAAAACGGTGCTTGCGCTCGACGCGGCCTCACTTGCAAGCGGCGGCCCGGGCGTCCTCGACCGCGCCTTCATCGCCGAGCACACGTCGGGCTTTGAGGCGCTCGCCGCCGATCTCGAAGGGACCGAATGGGCGGCGATCGAGCGCCAGTCCGGCCTCTCGCGCGCCGACCTCGAAGCGGCGGGGGCGGTCTACGCGAAGGCGAGCCGCGTCATCCTCTGCTACGGCATGGGCGTCACGCAGCACCGGCATGGCACGTCAAACGTGCATCAGCTCGCCAATCTTCTGCTGCTCCGGGGCAATATCGGCCGCAAGGGCGCGGGGATCTGCCCGCTGCGCGGCCATTCCAACGTCCAGGGCGACCGCACCGTAGGCGTCACCGAAATTCCGGACGAAGCGTTTCTCACTCGTCTCGACGCCGCTTTCGGCATCGTCTCGCCACGGCAGAAGGGCCATAATGCGGTCGAGACAGTTGAGGCGATCCGCGACGGAAACTCGAAAGCGATCATCTGCCTTGGCGGCAATCTCGCCGTAGCGATGTCAGACCCCGAAGCGACTTTCGCGGCGATGCGCAAGCTGGATCTTGCCGTCCATATCGCGACCAAGCCCAACCGCAGCCATCTGATCCTCGCCAAGGAGTCGATCATCCTGCCGTGCCTCGGCCGCACCGAGATCGACGTGCAGGAGACCGGGCCGCAATCGGTCACCGTCGAGGATTCGATGTCGATGGTGCACGCCTCGCGCGGCGGTCTGAAGCCAGCCTCGAACGAACTCCGCTCTGAGCCGGCGATCATCGCCGGCATCGCCAAGGCCGCCTTGCCGGCGAGCAAGACGAACTGGGACAGTCTTGTCGCCGACTACGCCCGCATCCGCGACAAGATCGAGGAGGTGTTTCCCGATTTCTTCAGCTTCAACGAACGCATCATGAAGCCGGGCGGATTTCGGCTGAAGGTCGCATCCTCGGAGCGGGAGTGGCGCACGCCATCCGGCAAGGCCAATTTCATCCCCGCCGACGGGCTGGCTGAAGATCCTGCCGCCGGCGCCGATGCGCTGGTTCTGACGACAATAAGAAGCCATGACCAGTACAATACGACGATCTACAGCCTCAACGACCGCTATCGCGGCGTAACCGGCCGGCGCGACGTCGTCTTTATCAACGCCAGGGATCTTTCCGCGCGGGGACTGAAACACGGCGACGTCGTTGACCTTGAGGCGGCGCCGGCCGACGGCGCAGACGGTCCGCGCCGCGTGATGCGGGGCCTCACCGCCGTCGCCTTTCCGATCGCGGAAGGCTCCGTCGCCGCCTACTACCCGGAAGCCAATGGTCTGATCGCGCTCGATTCTTACGATCATCGCAGCGGCACGCCGGCCTATAAATCAGTTCCGATACGCCTGCGGGCGGCAGAGGCCTGATCGATCCGGGCGCCAGCCACAATCGCGTGTGAAACGGAGAAGCCCCCTGCTTCTCCGTTTCAATTTTGATAAAGCCGCATCCATGGACGACAGGACGCCTGACACAAGCGCAGCCGCGACGGTTCCCCTGCTGCGCCAGCGCAGCATGCAGCTGTTTGTCGGCGCGCGCATGGCGATGGCCTTCTCCATGCAGATGCAGCATGTCGCCATCGCCTGGTCGGTCTATGCGCTGACCGGCGATCCGTTGAGCCTCGGCCTGATCGGCCTCGTCGAATTTATGCCGGCCGTGTTGTTCATTCTCATCACCGGCGGCGTCGCCGACCGGTTCGATCGCCGCAAGGTCGGCGTCGCCAGCGCGATCGCGCAGTCGCTCGCCTCGGTTTTTCTCCTTTATGCGGTCGCCAGCGCCGCGCCGAATCTTGCGCTCATCTACGCCATCGTCTTTTTCCTCGGGACGGCGCGTTCCTTCGCCCAGCCGGCCCTGGCGGCGCTGCTGCCTGACATCGTCGAAGTTGCAGATTTCCCCCGCGCCGTCGCCATGACCACCTCCTCCCTGCAGGTCGCGATGATCGCCGGCCCCGCGGCGGGCGGCCTCCTGATGGCATGGAGCGGCCCGGCGCTGTTTGCCCTGGCGGCGGCGCTCAACGCCGCGGCGGCGCTCATGATCGCCTTCATCAGGGCGCGGCAGAGCCTCGGCGAGGCCAAGAAGGAAACCGGCTTCAAAAGCCTGCTCGCCGGCTTTTCCTATGTTCGGGCCAATCGTCTCCTGCTCGGCGTCATCTCGCTCGATCTGTTCGCCGTGCTGTTTGGCGGCGTCACCGCCCTCTTGCCGATTTACGCCCGCGACATTCTCGACGCCGGTCCGGTCGGGCTCGGATTGCTGCGCAGCGGCCCGGCGATGGGGGCGATTGTCGTCGGCCTCATCCTCGCCCGCCTCCCGCTGCGCCGGAACGTCGGCGCGATCATGCTCGCATCGGTCGCCGCCTTTGGCGCGGCGACGATCCTTTTTGCGCTTTCGACCCAAATGCCGCTGTCGATGACCGCGATGATGGCGCTCGGCGGCTTCGACATGGTCAGCATGGTGATCCGCTTCACCATGGTCCAGCTCGGCACGCCGGACGCGATGCGCGGACGCGTCAGCGCCATCAACTATGTGTTCATCGGCGCCTCGAAGCAGCTCGGCGATTTCGAATCGAGCCTCGTCGCCTCTTTCGCGGGGGCGAAGGGCGCGGCCCTCATCGGCGGCGTCGGGACGCTTCTTGTCGTCGCGCTGTGGGCCTGGCGATTCCCTGAACTGCGCCGGGCCGACCGGCTTGAATGAAGCGCCGGCCCAGCGAAGATTTTAATTCTATCGACGACCGCGAGCTTGTTTGGGTAGATAGCCCTCAAATCCCGCCGCGGATCGGAAAGGTCGCAGCATGAGTCCCGTATCGAGAAAGGCGAGCGCTTTGCGTAGCGCCAGCCCGCATTGGAATATCAAGGCCATAACCGCCGAATTGCGCGAGCTGCGCGTCAAGGACCACGAGCTGCGCGAGGGGCCGGTGAAGCTTCCCGCGCGCAAGGCGCTGGTCAAGATCATGGACGGTTTCAGCGCGGCTTTGTTTCCGAACCGCCTCGGCCTTTGTGAAATCAGCGATGAAGGCGTCGACTTTTTCGTCGGACATACGCTCGACCTGACCCTCAACGAGCTGTTGCAGCAGGTCCGGCTCGAGTTCGAGTTCACCTGCGCCCGCGGCGTCATTATCGCCCCGGAAAATGACCTCTCGGCGCCCGTCGTCGGCGCGCTCGCCAAGGAATTGCCCAGGATCCGCGCGCTGCTTGACTCCGACATCCGCGCGGCCTTCGACGGCGATCCGGCGGCGCGCAGCATCGACGAGGTTCTGATCTGCTATCCGGGCGTCACCGCGATCATCCATCACCGCATCGCCCATGTTCTCTACAAGCTCGGCGCGCCGCTGCTCGCCCGCATGATCGCCGAGATCGCCCATTCGACGACCGGCATCGACATTCATCCTGGCGCTGAGATCGGCGAAAGCTTCTTCATCGATCATGGCACCGGCGTCGTCATCGGCGAGACGACGATCATCGGCAAGCGCGTGCGACTCTATCAGGCTGTCACGCTCGGGGCGAAGCGCTTCGCGACCGACGAGCATGGCGCGCTGCTGAAGGGCGGCGCGCGCCATCCGATCGTCGAGGACGACGTCGTCGTCTATGCGGGGGCGACCATTCTCGGCCGCGTCACCATCGGCGCCGGCTCCTCGATCGGCGGCAATGTCTGGCTGACCCGCAGCGTGCCGCCGGGCAGCACGATCTCGCAGGCGCAGGTTCGCAGCGAGGATTTTCACGACGGCGGCGGGATCTGAGCGTCCCGACGGCGTCCATCACCGCTGAGGCGCTTTGATGCTGAGCGCTTTCGGAGCCGTCATTCCGATCTTCGCCCTGATCCTTGCCGGCGTCGCCGTCCGGCGCTGGGACATCCTTGGCCCCGGCGCTTCGCGCGAGCTGAACCGCTTCGTCGTCTTTCTCGCGCTGCCGGCGCTGTTGTTCGACATCATGGCGCATGCGAGCTTTACGTCGATCTGGCAGCCGGGCTTTATCGCCGCGTTTGGCCTGAGTTCTGGCTTCGTTTTCGCGCTTGCCGTCGCCGCCCGCCTCAAAGCTGGACGCCCGCTCGCCGACGCCGGCGTCGACGGGCTCAACGCCGCCTATGGCAACACCGGCTATATCGGCATTCCGCTGTGCCTCATTGCCCTCGGCCCGGCGAGCCAGACGGGGGCCGTGATCGCGACGATCTTCACCGCCTGCGTTCTGTTCGGCGGCGCGATCGTGCTGATCGAGATTGGGCTGCAGGCGGAAAAGCGCATCGCCCCGCTGATTTTCAAGGTGGCGAAGTCGCTGCTGCGCAATCCGCTGGTGGCGGCGCCCGCCGCTGGCGCGCTCATCAATGCGCTGGGGTTCAAGATCCCCGATCAGGCCGAAGTCTTTTTCAAACTGCTCGGCTCCGCCGCTTCTCCCTGCGCTCTGGTCGCGCTCGGGCTGTTCTTCGCCAGCGGCCGCGACCGCGCCGAGGAGGCGCGGCCATGGCGGGAGGCCGGCGCGGCCGCGTTTCTGATCGGCCTCAAACTTTTCGTCCAGCCTTTGATTGCCTTCCTTCTCGTGGAAAAGGTTTTCGCGCTGGAGCCGGTCGCGGCGAAAACGGCGGTGGTCATGGCCGCGCTGCCAACCGGCACCGGCTCGTTCATGCTTGCAGAATATTACAGGCGCGAGGCGAGCCTGACCTCGAAGGTCATCTTGATCTCGACGGCGCTCTCGGCTGTCACCATTTCCCTCTATCTCGGCTTTGCGGGACGCTAGATCGCGAGTAGCGTTAGCGCCTGCCGAACCGCCTCCAGGAGCAGCGCCAATGGGCAAGGTGATCGCGGCGACGGCCTATAGCGCCGGCCGCAAGGTGGCCGATATTTCCATCGCGGAAAGCGGCGAATGGGCGAACCGGCCCGGCCATTTCGTCTGGATCGGCATTGAAGCCCCGAGCGAGCATGAGCTGCGCGCGCTGCAAAAACAGTTCGGCCTGCATGAACTGGCGCTGGAAGACGCCTTGAACGCGCATCAAAGACCGAAGGTCGAGGTCTATGGCGACACCAGCTTTCTGGTGCTGCGCACCGCCTTTCTGATCGACGGCCATATTGCGCTGGGCGAGACCGAGATTTTCGTCGGCAAGGGCTATGTCATCTCGGTGCGGCACGGCGCCTCGGCGTCCTATACGCGCGTGCGTCAATGCGCCGAGGCGACGCCGAAGCAGCTAAGCCATGGCGAGGATTATGTCGTCTACGCCATCGTCGATTTCATCGTCGACAATTATCTGATCGTCGTCGAAAAGCTCGCCGCCGAGGTCGCGGCGCTCGAGGATCATGTGCTGGAGCCGCTGGACGAGACGCGGGTGGCGCGGATCTATGAGCTGCGGCGCGAACTCCAAAAGCTGCATCTCGTCGCCGCGCCCGCGGTCGAGGTGTGCCGACGGCTGGAGCACGCCGATATACCCGGCATCGACAGCGATTTCCGGCCCTATTTCCGCGACATCGGCGACCATGTGAACAGGGCGCTCGAGCAGATCAATTCCCTGCGCGAGATGCTGGGCTTCGCCTTCGAAGCAGGGCTTCTGCTGGAATCCTCGCGCCAGGGCGCGATCGGCCGCCGCCTCACCGGCTGGGCGGCGATACTCGCCGTGCCCACCGCGATCGCCGGCATCTACGGCATGAATTTCAAGAACATGCCGGAGCTCGAATGGCAGTACGGCTATTTCGCCGCGCTCGGCGTGATTTTCTCGACCTGTTTTTATCTGTTCTATCGATTCCGCAAGGCGGGGTGGATTTGACGGCAGGTGGAAATTTTGATGCGAGAGTAGCAATATAGGGCCGCGACCTCAGACAGGGCTTGCGCCATGCCTGCCGGCTTGCTCCGGCAGCCAGTTAGCCGGCTGTCGCAGACGTCAGATGCGATCACCTGAAGCAGCGCAAGTTTCCATTAGGCATGCGAACGGCGGTATGGCCCGTTCGTCTCAGGCACCAATCCTGATTTTGACCGCCCCAGACGCACTGGCCCCACCCATTGCGATGGCCGTTTGGACCACAGCCGCCTAAAGCAAACGCCGGCGACAAATTAGTGGAAAGGATGATAACGCCGAGCATCGCAGTCTTGAGCGCTTTCATAAATACCCCCTTAAAATACGCGACAATTGGCGAGCCGCGCTTCTGAGATGATAGTTGAGTGCGCGCTTTGTGCCTAGGCTGACGAAAGCGTGCCGTAGATGATCGATTCAACGATCGCGCGTGCATGTCAGCGACAACGCATATGCCGGAGCTCGAATGGCAGTACGGCTATTTCGCCGCGCTCGGCGTTTTCTCGACCTGTTTTTATCTTTGTTATCGATGCCGCAAGGCGGGGCGGATCTGAGCCAAAATTGTCTCAAGCCTGCGCACGTTATGATAGGGGACCACTGCTCATGCGGAGGCAGTCTCGGTAGCAGGCTTGCGTCAGCCTCTACACCACAAAAACCACCTCTAAATATCCGTCGCCGAAAAGCGCAACGGCAGCTCAACATCATTGAATTCCCGGCCCGCGCGGACTTCCTTCACATAGCCGGCGCGGATGGTGTAGTCGCCGAAATGCTCGCCGGGCGCGCGATCGCGCGCGTAGTTTCCGGCGATCTCGTCGACGGCGCCCAAAATCGCGTCCTCGCCTACATTTTCGAGATACATCTTGTTGAGACGCTGGCCATGAAAGCCGCCGCCGAAATAGAGATTGTATTTGCCCGGCGCGCGGCCCGTCAGCGCGATCTCCGCCACATAGGGCCTCGCGCAGCCATTCGGGCAGCCGGTCATGCGGATCGTGATCGGCTCTTTCTCGAGACCCTTCTCCGCCAAGATGGTCTCAATCTTTGTGACCAGCGTCGGCAGGTAGCGTTCGCTTTCGGCCATGGCGAGGCCGCAGGTCGGCAGCGCGACGCAGGCCATCGAGTTGAGCCGGAGCAGGCTCTGGTCGTTGCGCTGATCGAGGCCGAACTGCTTCAGCAGCGCGGCGATCTTCGGCTTTTGCTTGGCCGGAATATCCGCGATGACGACATTCTGGTTCGCCGTCATCCGGAACGAACCCTGATGCACGGCGGCGATCGCCCGCAGCCCGTCGAGCAGAGCCAGCCCCTCCCGATTGACGATGCGGCCGTTCTCGACAAACAGCGTGTAATGATAGCGGCCGTCCTCGCCTTTGGCCCAGCCATAGGAATCGCCGTTTGAGACGAATTCGAACGGTTTTGCCGGCTCCAGCGCAAAACCGAGGCGGCGCTCGATCTCGCCCTTGATGAAGTCGAGCCCATGCGTGTCGATGGTATATTTGAAGCGGGCATGCGCGCGGGTCTTGCGGTCGCCGAAATCGCGCTGCGTTCCCACAACAGCGTCGGTCGCGGCCAGAATCTGCTCCTTGGGGATGAAGCCGATCACATCGCCAAGGCGCGGATAGGTTTCCGGCGCCTGATCGGTGCGGCCCATGCCGCCGCCAATTGTAATGTTGTAGCCCGTCAGGCGGCCATCCTCGGTGATCGCGATGAAGCCGAGATCCTGCGTGTAGACGTCAATGTCATTATAGGGGGGGATGACAAGGCCGATCTTGAATTTGCGCGGCAGATATTGCTTGCCGAGAAACGGCTCCTCGGGCTCGGAACTCGCAACGCGCTCCTCGCCATACCAGATCTCATGATAGGCGCGCATATTCGGCATCGCATGGTCGCTGACGCGCCGCGCATCGTCGAAAACCTCGGCGTGAAGGCTGGAGAGGTTCGGATTGACCGAAGCCATGACGCCGCGCACGACGTCTCCGCAGGCGGCGATAGTGTCGATCAACACCTCGTGCAGCCCCTGAATGGTCGCCTTCAGATCGTTCTTCAAAACCCAATGAAACTGGAACGTCTGCCGCGTCGTCACGCGCAGCGAGGAATTGCCATAAGCGCGCGCCAATTCGTCGAGCTTCAGCCATTGCGCGGCAGTGGCGACCCCGCCCGGCAGGCGCAGGCGGATCAGGAAGGAATAGGCCGGCTCCAGCTTCTGGCGGCGGCGCTCATCGCGCAGGTCCCGGTCGTCCTGCACATAGACGCCGTGGAACTTCATCAGCTTGGCGTTGTCCTCGCCGGACACGGCGCCGGTGATGGCGTCGAGCAGCCCCTCATTGATCGTGCCGCGCAGCTGGTCGCTGCGGACCTTCATCGCCTCATCGGGACCGAGATTTTCGAGCGGCTGCGAGAGGTCGCGGCTGCGGTCTGGGCCGGCGAGAGTGTTGGTCATCTCAAAATCCTCAATACACGTCGCGCTGATAGCGGCGCCCATCCTGGAGGACGCGCACATAGTCCTCGGCGGCTTCGCGGGAGCGCGACCCATGGGTCTCGATGATCGCGATCAGCGCTTCATGAACATCGGGCGCAAGCCGCGCCGCATCGCCGCACACATAGAAATGGGCGCCCTCTTCGAGCCAGCCGAAGATGTCCCGTCCCTGCTCCAGCATCCTGTGCTGCACATAGGCCTTGCCCCAGCGATCGCGCGAGAAGGCGACCTCCATCCGCGTGAGCGCCTTGGCCTTGAGATAAGCCTGCCATTCGGCCTGATAAAGGAAGTCCGAAACAAAATTGCGCTCGCCGAAGAACAGCCAGGACCGCCCCGACGCGCCGCGCGCCTCGCGCTCCTGCATGAAGGCGCGATAGGGTGCAACGCCCGTGCCGGCGCCTACCATGATGATCGGAACGTCATCGGCCGGCAGGCGGAAATGCGGATTGGACTGTACATAGACCGGCGCGCGCGTGTCGGGGGCAGCAAGCTTTGCGAAAAAGCCCGAGGCCACGCCGCAGCGCTCCTCGCCGTGAAGCATATAGCGCACGGTGGAGACGGTCAGATGCGCCTCGTCCGGATTGGCGGCAAGGCTCGATGCGATCGAATAGAGCCGCGGCTGCAGCGGACGCAGCCCCGCGACGAAGGATTGAGGCGTGACCTCGGACGCCGGAAATGCCCGGATCAGGTCGATGACATGATGATCGCGCAGAAAGGCGGCGCGCTCTTCTGCGCGCTCGGGCCCGAGCAGCCGCTCGAGATCATCAGCGCCGGAAAGCCCCGCCCAATGTTCGAGGAAACGAGGCGTCGCCGTCGTGATCTCGAAATGCTCCTCGAGCGCCAGCGCGAGCCGCGCCTCGCGATCCTTGACCTTCACGGCCGCCGCGCCGTCGAGGCCGAGCGCCTCCAGCACGCGGTCGACGACGGAAGGGTTGTTGCGCGCCATGACGCCGAGCGCGTCGCCCGGCTCGAAGGTGACGCCGGAGCCTTCGAGCGAGATTTCAATGTGGCGCGTCTCCTTGCTGGAGCCGCGGCCGGTCAGCACGAGATTGTCGAGAATGCGCGCGAGGAAGGGATTGCGCTTGTCATGGATGGCTTGCTGCGGCGAGGCGGCGAGCGGCGCGGCGCCGGGGGCGAACGGACCGCCTATGTCCGCGGCAAGCAGCGCCAGGGCCTCTTTGGTCCAGGCGCTGGCGGCCTCGTCATAATCGACGTCGCAATCGGCGCGCGGCAGAAGTCGCGTCGCGCCGAGCTCCTCGAAGCGCCGGTCAAGCCGCTTGCCCGCCTCGCAGTATTTTTCATAGGTAGAATCACCGAGCGCCAGCACGCCGAAGCGAAGGCCCGCCAGCGAAGGCGCCTTGCGCCCTTCGACAAATTCGAAGAAGCCGACCGCCGGCTGCGGCGGATCGCCCTCGCCATAGGTGCTGGCGATCAGGAGCACATCCTGCTCCTCCTTGAGGCGCCGCGGCTTATAATCGCCCATATCGACAACGCTTGCCTCGAGCCCCAGCGCCTTGGCCTCGGCGGCGGCGACTTTTGCCAGCGCGGCGCTGTTGCCGGTCTCCGAGCCATAGAGAATGGTGAGTGTGCGCGCCGTCGCGGCGGCAGGAGCGACAGCGAGCGGCGGCGCGGCCAGGGCAGGGCCGGCTTGCGCCAAAGCCGCCTCAAGTCCCGCGAAATAGCCGCTGAGCCATAAGGCCTGACGCGCGTTCAGCGTCGCCGACAGCTCATTGACCTGCCGCCATTGCTCGGCGCTGAGCGCGGGGCCGGGCAGCTGCGAGGGGTCAACGCGCTGCAACGGACGCGCTCCAATTTAACATTATCATTCTGTTATAGCTCGTAATTTGCGGATTTATTCTGCAGT
Source organism: Methylocella silvestris (assembly GCF_002891535.1). GTDB lineage: Bacteria > Pseudomonadota > Alphaproteobacteria > Rhizobiales > Beijerinckiaceae > Methylocapsa > Methylocapsa silvestris_A. Next base: position 80,078 of record NZ_PDZR01000009.1, read on the forward strand.
TCTACCGAAGGAGGCCGTTCGCTGCAAGCGGCTCGTCCTGCCCACAATGGCCCAATGCGGCGCGCTTTCCAATCGGCGGCAAAAGCGCCGCCTCGCCGGCGTGGCCGGAGACGCGCAATTCGGCTTTGGAGGCGCCGCCAGAGCGCTTGTCAAGCCGGTTGGCGTTCTATAACCTTCTGCCTAATTCATCGCGCGCGTTCAGCGGAAACCCGAGCAGCTTCAAAGCATTGCATTGAAACGCAGCAGCTAAAGCCCTTTGCGCGCGCCTTTGCCGGCACCGCGGTGGAGCGCGCGTCGCCAGGACCGCGGCAGGACGGAAATCGGACTGCGTCAAGAAAAATCCGGCGCCCGTGCGCTGACTGTTTTCGGGGGGAGATGCTCAATGTGGCGCCAAGTTTACGATCCGTTCGGCAATAGCGTTATTTCGACCCTTGTCGCCTGTCTGCCGATCGTCACATTGCTCGGCCTCATCGCCTTCACCAAGACCAAGGCCCATATCGCGGCCATAATCGCCTTGGCGGTCGCCTTCTGCGTCGCAGTGTTCGCCTTCACCATGCCGGCGGGAATGGCCGCGCGGGCGACCTTCCTCGGGGCTCTGACCGGTCTTTTCCCGATCGGCTGGATCGTTCTCAACGTCATTTTCCTGCATCGGCTGACAGTCGAGAACGGCTCTTTCGCGGTTTTGCAGAGATCAATTGCCGGCATCACCGCCGACCGCCGGCTGCAGCTGCTGCTGGTCGCCTTCTGCTTCGGCGCTTTCTTCGAGGGCGCGGCGGGCTTTGGCACCCCGGTCGCCGTCACTGGCGCGATCCTGATCGGACTTGGATTCTCGCCGCTCGCCGCCTCGGGCCTGTCGCTGATCGCCAATACCGCCCCGGTGGCCTATGGCGCGCTCGGCACGCCGATCGTGGTGCTGGGTCAGGTGACGGGGCTCGATCCTGTCGCGCTCGGCGCCATGGTCGGCCGTCAATTACCGTTCTTTTCGGTGATCGTCCCCTTCTGGCTGATTGTCGTATTCGCCGGGTGGAAGGGAGCCTTGCAGATCTGGCCGGCGGTGCTGATCGCTGGCGTCACCTTCGCCGTGCCGCAGTTCCTCGTGTCCAATTTCCACGGCCCCTGGCTCGTCGACATCATCGCGGCGCTGGTCTCCATGGGTAGCCTCGCGTTGTTTCTGAAATTCTGGCGCCCGGCCGAGATCTGGACCAATCCATCGCTGGTCGGGCGGGTCGATCACAGCGCGGCGCAGTCCGTCCTATCGGCGCCCGAAGCCCCGCCGACGATTCTCGCTCATGGCGGCGAAAGCGACCTCGCGCTCGCGAGCGGATCGAAATTCGCGCCAGGCGACCTGTCCAAGGCGCCGGTTGACGACCGCAGCGTCGTCATCAAGGCCTGGACGCCCTGGATCATCCTTTGCCTGTTCGTCTTCGTCTGGGGCACGGAATCCTTCAAGGCTCCGGTCAATGCGCTGTTCCTGCCGAAATTCGAAATTACCGGACTGCACGATCTCATCGCCAAGGTGCCGCCCGTCGTGCCGAAGGAGACGATCGAACATGCGGTTTACGGCTTCAATATTCTGACCATGACCGGCACCGCGATCTTCCTTGCGGCGATCGTCAGCGGCTTCGTGATGGGCTACTCCCCGTGGCAGCTGATTAAATCCTATGCGCGCACGCTGGTCGTCGTGCGCAATTCCCTCATCACCATCGCGGCCATGCTGGCGCTCGGCACGCTGACCAAGTTTTCAGGGGTCGACGCCACGCTTGGCCTGATGTTCGCCAATACCGGCTTTCTCTATCCGTTCTTCGGCGCGCTCCTCGGCTGGCTCGGCGTCGCGCTGACCGGATCCGATACGGCCTCGAACGTGTTGTTCGGCGGCTTGCAGAAAGTCAGCGCGCAACAGCTCGGCCTCTCGCCGATCCTGATGGCGGCGACCAACTCCTCAGGCGGCGTGATGGGCAAGATGATCGACGCGCAATCGATCGTGGTCGCCTCGACGGCGACCAACTGGTTCGGTCACGAGGGCTCGATCCTGCGCTTCGTGTTTCCGCATTCGATCGTGCTCGCCTGTCTGATCGGCCTCCTCGTGATGCTGCAGGCCTATGTCTATCCATTCACCCAGATGGTGATTCACTAAGCCATGAAGGTCGGGCTGTTCGTCACCTGTCTCGCCGATCTGTTTCGACCGCGCACCGCCTTCGCCGCGCTGACCCTGCTGCGGCAGGCCGGCTGCGAGGTCGAGACGCCGCGCGCGCAGACCTGCTGCGGGCAGCCCGCCTTCAACTCCGGCGACAGCGCCGACGCGCGCAAGCTTGCGAGGAGCGTGATCGAGTCCTTTGAAGGCTTCGACTATGTCGTCGCGCCATCCGGCTCCTGCGTCGGGATGCTGAAACACTACCCCGAATTATTTGCCGATGATCCTACGTGGCGCGAGCGCGCCGAAAATTTCGCAGGGCGCGCTTATGAACTGCTCAGCTTCCTCGTCGACGTCGTTCATTACCGTCCGCAAGGCGTCACACTCGCCGCCGTCGCCACCTATCACGACAGCTGCTCTGGCCTGCGCGAACTGAAGGTCGAACCGCAGCCGCGCGCGCTGATGGCCAATATCAAGGGATTGAGCGTCGTCCCGCTCCCCGACGTGCAATCCTGCTGCGGTTTCGGCGGCACCTTCTGCGTCAAATATCCGGCGATCTCGAACGCCATCGTCGACGAAAAGGCGCGCAACATCGAATCGACCAACGCCGATCTGCTGCTCGGCGGCGATCTCGGCTGCCTCATGAACATGGCCGGGAAGCTGCATCGCCGCGGCTCGCGCGTCCGCGCCTTCCATCTCGCCGAAATCATCGCCGGAATGGGCGATGGGCCGGCGATCGGCGAGGAGCCCTGATGCCGGCCGCTCTCGACGATGCCCCGGCCGCCTCGTTCAAGCAGCGCGTCGCCGCGGCTCTCGCCAACCCCGACCTCAAGATCGCCATCGACCGCACGACGCGGACCGCGCGGCAGAAACGCGAGGCCGCCGTCGCCGACTGGCCAGGCTTTGCGCCGGCGCGCGATCTCGGCCGGCGGATCAAGGATCATGTGATCGAAAACCTCGATCACTATCTCGTCGAATTCGAACGCAACGCTGCCGCCTCCGGAGCGAAGGTCCACTATGCCGCCACCGCGAGCGAGGCCTGCGACATCGTCATCGACATCTGCCGCAAGACCAAGGGCCACACCGTCACCCGCTCCAAATCCATGCTGGGCGAGGAAATTGGCCTGCCGCACGCTCTCGACGACGCGGGGCTGAACCGCGTCGAGACGGATCTTGCCGAACATATCGTGCAACTGGCGCATGACCGGCCCTCGCACATCATCTGGCCGGCGCTGCATCACAAGCGCGAGGATATTGCAGCGCTTTTCCGCGAACATCACCATACGCCGCCGAACAGCGACGACGTCGGCGCGATGGTCGCCAGCGCGCGGCGCGAACTGCGGCCGAGCTTCCTTGGCGCCGATATCGGCATCAGCGGCGCGAATTTCCTGATCGCCGACTCTGGCGCCGTCTGCACCGTCACCAATGAAGGCAACGCCGAGCTGACGACGACGATCCCGCGCGTCCATATCGTCACCGCAGGGATTGAGAAGCTCGTGCCTGGCCTCTCGCACGCCTTCGTGCTGCTGCGGCTGCTGGTGCGGTCGGCGACCGGCTCCGACATCACGCAATACACGACTTTTCACTGCGGTCCGAAGCAGCAAGGCGACCGCGACGGTCCGGACGAATTCCATATCGTGCTCGTCGACAACGGCCGCACGCGGATGATCCGCGAGGGCATCAAGGAGATGCTGCGCTGCCTGCGCTGCGGCGCCTGCATGAATCATTGCGTGGTCTTCAACGAGATCGGCGGCCACGCCTATGGCGGCGTCTATCCGGGGCCGATGGGCGCGGCGATGACGCCGGTCTTCGATGGGCTCAAGGCCTCGCGCGATCTGCCCAGCGCCTGCACGCTGAACGGCCGCTGCCAGGAGGTCTGCCCGGTTGACATTCCGCTGCCGACCATGCTGCGCGGCTGGCGCGAGAAAAGCTGGGCGCAGGGGCTGGAGCCACAGGTCCAGCGCCGTTTCCTCGGCCTCTGGGCGTTCGCCGCCAGCCGTCCCTCCCTTTACCGCTTCGGAACCGGCCTCGCCGTCAAGGCGCTGCGTCTGCTCGGACGCGGCGGCTGGATTTCCAATCTGCCGCTGGCCTCGGGCTGGACGCGCTACCGCGACTTCCCGAAACCCGCGGCCCGCACCTTCTGGCAAGAGTTCGACGCGCAAGATCGAAAGCGGGAGCAGTGAGCGTCCGCGACGATATTTTGACGGCGATCCGGCAGAGCCTCGGCGCGCCGGCAAAGCCGCCCGGCGCAATTTCAGCGGAGTCGACGGCGCTCGCCGCGGAATCGGCGCAGAGCCGGCCGGAGTTGCCGCACGCCGATCTCGTCGAGGCTTTCGCCGCCCGCCTGACCTCGGTCAAGGTCGTCGGGGCAAGCGTCGACCGGATCGCCCGGATTGAAGACGCGCCCGCCGCCGTCGCCCGCTATTGCAAAACGCATGGGCTGGGCCTCGCCCTCGCGCTGCAGCCAGACCCCGCCCTCGCCGCGCTTGATTGGAACGGCTTTGAGCTTCATGCTGCGATCAGCGGCGACGAAGCGATCGCCGTCGCCAAAGCGCGCTGGGCGATCGCAGAGACCGGGACCTTCGTATTTCATTCGGGGCCAGCCTCCCCCGTGCTGCTGTCTTACCTACCGATGCATCATCTGTGCATCATCGAAGCCGACCGCATCCTCGGCCATCTTGAGGACTACGCGATCGCCGAGGCCGGCGCGGCGCCGCCGCGCAACGTCAATTTCATCACGGGCGCCAGCGGTACCTCCGACATCGAGGGACGGCTCGTTCGCGGTGCCCATGGCCCGGCTTTCCTGCATGGAATCATCGTCGATCCGGGGCTGTCCGAACCGAAATCATCATGATTTAGATCCATAGCGCGCCATGAAAAGGCTCACCGCGCCTTGGGCGTGAGCCAGAATGTCATCCTTGCCGAACGCGCGGCCGCCCGTCAGCACCGAGAGCTGATAGTAGGAAATGACGGAGCCAAGAAACAGGCGGGCCGCCAGAGTCGGATCAGCGCAGCTGAGTTCGCCCGCTTCCGCCGCGCTTTTCATATAGGCGGCGAGCCGCAGCAACAGCCGGCCCGGACCCTGATCGAAAAAGATGCGGCCGAGTTCTGGCTCGCGCGGCGCCTCGGCGACGACGACGCGATAAAGACACACGGAATCGGGGCGTGTCAGGAACTCAAGGAAATTGAGCGAAAAACGCAAAAGCGCCTGCTGAGGGGCTCCGCGCAAATTATCCTCCGCGCCGGCGACCAGCGCCGAGCGCCGCCGCACCACTTCGGCGAACAGATCCGCCTTGCAGCCAAAATGGCGGTAAAGCGTCTCCTTTGAGGCCCCCGCCCGCGCCGCAATGATCTGCATCGTCGTGTCGGCATAGCCGGCGTCAAGGAAAACCGCCTCTGCGACGGCCGCGATTTCGTCGCGCCTTTTCTCCCCGCGCGGCACAATTTTGACCTGGGCGCGCGCGCATTGGGCGTCGGTGGGGCGGGGCCTGACGGGCTTTTGCTGCATGGAGCCGGTGCGAATTGACTCAAGGTTTGTTTGGCAGTAACCGTACCAATCGGTTCGGCTTCCTTATGCGCTTTTCGCAGACTTTGCGCAAGCCGCCGCTCCAACTCCCGCATTACCACGGCGGCTATGACCATGGATCAACGCGCTGACCACGACGACCTCGGCGAAACGGCGGAAAAGCCGCAGGAGCCCGCGGGGCCGCGCGAGGACGAGGCCAGACCGCAGGAGGCGCCGGAGCCCGGCGTTGAAGCCGAGGAAACTTCGCAAGAGCCCCCCGCGCCGCCGAAGAAAAAACGCTCCCTGCTGCGCATCGGCCTTCTGATCCTTGCCGCGCTCGGAGCCGGCGGCGGCTATCTTTACTTCACGACGCGCGACATTCAGTCGACCGACGACGCCTTCACCGATGGTCGCGCGGTGACGATCGCGCCGCAGGTCTCCGGCCTCGTCGTCTCGCTCGACATCACCGACAATCAATTCGTGCGCAAGGGTGATGCGCTGGTCCATATCGATCCGCGCCGCTATCTGCAGGACCGCGATTCCGCGAAGGGAGCGCTTGATGTCGCGCGCGCCCAGCTCGAGGGTTTAAAGCTCGGCGTCGAAATCGCGCGGAAAAACTTCCCGGCGCAACTTGAACAGGCGCAGGCGCAGCTCGCCTCGGCGCAGGCGGCGGCGGCGAAGGCCGATGCCGACTATCAGCGTCAGAAAAGCTTGCCGAAACAGGCGACCACGCAGCAAGAGGTCGATGCGGCGACGGCGGCGCTGCGGCAGGCCCAGGCGCAAGTGTTGCTGTCGCAGGCGCAGCTCGATGCGGCGACGCCCGTTCCCCAACGCATCGGCCAGGCCAACGCCGACGTCGGCCGGCTGACTGGCCAGGTCGAGCAGGCGCAGGCGCAGCTGGATCAAGCCAATCTCAATCTCGAATGGACGGTCGTGCGGGCGCCGCAGGACGGCTGGATCACCAAGCGAAACGTCGAAGTTGGCAGCTATGTCACGCCGGGCCAGTCGATCTTCTCGATCGTCTCGCCGGACGTCTGGGTGACCGCGAACTTCAAAGAGACCCAGCTCGAGCGCATCCGCCCCGGGCAGGAGGTCGATATCGAGGTCGACGCCTATCCGCAGCTGAAGCTGAAAGGCCACGTCGACAGCATCCAGCTTGGAACGGGATCGAAGTTCACCGCTTTTCCGCCCGAGAACGCGACCGGCAATTTCGTCAAGATCGTGCAGCGCGTGCCGGTCAAGATCGTCATCGACAGCGGGCTCGATCCGGCCCTGCCGCTGCCCCTCGGCATCTCCGCCGTGCCAACGGTGCGGCTGAAATGACAGCGGCGGACGCGCATGCCGGGTGGCGGCCTTCGGGCAATCCCTGGGCGATCGCCGTCGTGGTCACGCTCGCGGCCTTCATGGAAATTCTCGACACGACAATCGTCAATGTCGCGCTGCCGCACATCGCCGGCAGCCTCTCGTCGAGCAATGACGAGGCGACCTGGGCGCTGACCTCCTATCTCGTCGCCAACGCCATCGTACTGACGATCTCCGGCTGGCTCTCGTCGGTGATCGGCCGCAAACGCTATTTTCTGATCTGCATCGGCATGTTCACGGTGTGCTCCTTCCTGTGCGGCATCGCCGACAGCCTGCCGCAGCTTGTGTTCTTCCGCCTGCTGCAGGGGTTTTTCGGCGGCGGCCTGCAGCCGAGCCAACAGGCGATCATCCTCGACACCTTCCCGCCGGAAAAGCGCGGCGCGGCCTTCGGCGTCACGGCGGTCGCGACCATCGTCGCTCCGGTGCTGGGGCCAACGCTCGGCGGCGTCATCACGGACACCTACAACTGGCGCTGGATCTTCTTCGCGAATATTCCGGTTGGAATCATCGCCATTTTCTTTGTGTCGATTTTGGTCGAGGATCCACCCTGGCTGCAAAAGCTGAAAAGCAAGCGCATCGATTTTGTCGGCCTCGGCTTCATCATTCTCGGCCTTGGCGCGCTTCAGGTCATGCTGGATCGCGGCGAGGATGACGACTGGTTCGGATCAGGCTTCATCCAGTTCATGGCCGTCCTCGCCTTCATCGGCATTGTTGGCGGAATCATCTGGCTGAAGACCGCCAAGAACCCCATCGTCAATCTCGACGTCTTCAAGGACCGGAATTTCGCGATGGGCTGCGTCTGCATCTCCGCCGTCGGCGGCGTGCTTTACGCCGGGGCGGTCGTGATTCCGCAATTTGCGCAGTCGGTGATTCATTACACGGCGACCTGGGCGGGATATATCCTGTCCCCCGGCGGCCTGGCGATCATCGTGCTCATTCCGATCATTGGCCTGCTGATGCGTTTCGTGCAAACGCGCTTCATCATCGCGGCCGGATTCTTCATCATGGGTTCGGCGTTCTTCTATTCGTCGCGGCTGACGCCGACGATCGATTTCGAAACGCTCGTCATCATGCGCGCCACACAGACGATGGGCCTCGCCTTTCTGTTCGTGCCGATCTCGACCATCGCCTATATCACGCTGCCGCGCCGCCTCAACGGCGACGCAACCGCCCTGTTCTCGATGTTCCGCAACGTTTTCGGCTCGATCGGCATCGCGCTCGCAACCGCGATGATCACCGAGCGCGGGCAGGTTCACCAGGCGCAGCTGTCGAAATGGGCGAACCCCTTTCACGAACCCTTCAACGCGCTGATCGCGACCTATCAGCAATCCCTGATCGCGATGGGCCACGCAAAGGACGCCGCGCACGATATCGCAGTCGGGATGGTCTATCAGTCGTTCCGCACACAGGCGCAGATCCTCGCCTACTCCGATGTGTTTCTTTATACCGGAATCGTCGCCTTCTGCATCGTGCCGTTCTGCTTCTTCCTCACCGGCAAGAAGGCTGCGGGCAGCGCCGCCGGCGCGGCGCATTGACGATGACTTCCGTTATACCGCCTCATCACAGCGACAATAATTTGCGCCATCTTTACGCCCTAGACTGGCGCAATTCCTCCTGCCTTTGCAACGCGCCGGAATGTTCATGACGACGAGAAAAGCCACAGGCCTTGCTGCGGCTATGCTGGCGTGCCTCACGATAGGCGGCTGTTATTCGGTCGGACCGGATTTCACGGCGCCCGATCCGTTGCTGCCGCGCACGTCTTTCCTTGGCAAACCGGAGCCGCGCGCGGAGCCGGAGCCGCCCCGTTTGAGCGAGCAGGGTTCCGGCGCCGACTGGTGGCGGACCTTTCACGACAAAACGCTGACGTCCCTTGCCGAGCGGGTCGCCGGCGCCAATCTCGATATCGCCTCCGCGACCGTCCGGCTCGGCGAAAGCCGGGCGCAGCGCGGCGTCGTCGCGTCGGCCGCCTTCCCCTCGATCAACGGCCAGGCGTCCTACCAGCGCGAGCTCTATAGCAAGAACGGCATATTGAGTCTCGCCGGTCCCAACATCAACGCGCCGCCGATCAGCGTCTGGCAAACCGGCTTCGACGCGTCGTGGGAGCTCGACATCTGGGGCCGCGTCAGACGGCAGGTCGAATCCGCAGACGCTTCGCTGGAGGCCTCGGAATATCAACGCCGCGATATTCTCGTCTCGACGCTGGCTGAACTCGCGCGTGATTATGTAACGCTGCGGGGCGCGCAGGCGCAGATCGCGATTTTGAACGAGAATCTGAAAAGCGCGAGCGATATTCTGGAGCTGACGCGCACCAGAGCCGCCAAAGGATTGACCAGCGACCTCGATGTGCAGAATGCGGCGGCTCTGGTCGACAGCATCAAGGCTCAGCTGCCGGCGCTGCAAAACGACGTCGACGTCAACGCCAATGCGATCAGCCTGATCCTCGACGAGCAGCCGGGCTCGCTCAAGGGCGAGTTGATGCAGGCGAAAAGCCGCATTCCGGCCCCGCCGCGCCCGCCCCTCGGCGTTCCCTCCGAACTCGCGCGCCGCCGGCCGGACATCCGCGCCGCGGAGGCGCAGCTGCATGCGACGACCGCCGATATCGGCGTCGCCGTCGCCGATTTCTATCCGAGCGTGAAGCTGAACGGCAATCTCGTGCTGAACGCGCTCGACGCCAAAAATCTGTGGAAAGGAAGCTCGCTGCAATATCAGTTCGGGCCGAGCGTCTCGCTGCCGATTTTTGAAGCCGGCCGGCTGAAATCGACCCTCGACCTCAGATCGCAACAGCAGCAGGAAGCGGCGATCGCCTACCACAAGACGGTGCTTTCCGCCTGGCACGAGATCGTCAATGCGCTGAACGCCTACAGCGCCGAGCAGCGCCGCCGCGACAGCCTCAAGGCGCAGGTGGATCACGCCAGTCAGGCGCTCGCGATCTCACGCACGCGCTACAACAATGGCGTCGCCGATTTTCTCACCGTGCTCGACGCGCAGCGCACGGTGCTGCAGGCAATGCAACAGCAGGCGCAGAGCACGACGAATGTGTCGATCAGCCTGATCCAGCTCTACAAGGCGCTCGGCGGCGGCTGGCAGACGACCTTCCCGACCGAGCCGCCGCCGCCCATCGAGGCCGCGTTCGCGCCGCTGTAGAGTACGTCCCGTTCAGATGGAATCATCTGGACGAGAGGGAAAATCTCCAACTTGTTCATGTAAAGCGGTTTCCTATAGATCACATGTTTTCATGTAATCGGAAAGCGCTCTCGCAACGTCAAGCCGGCTGCGCCAAAACCCCCGGCGCCTCGCGCCAGATCACCATGAGAAGCCTTACGAAAGCAGCGTCGCGACGCGCCGGCCTTTTTTCGCCGCCCTGCCCGGCGCCGGCGCCGGAACAAATGCGCGCGTCGCGCGTCAGCGTGCGGCGAAGCGCTTCGGACAACAGCGCGCCGAAGGCCGCCGCCTCCTGATCGGCGCCCGCCGAGGCGGCGCGCTCGCCCAGCCGCCGCCAGGCTTCGTCAGCGGCTTCGAGCGCAAAATTGACCAGCGCACTGGCAAGGTAGCTTTCGGTCGTGACGCCGCGATGCACGGCGACGGCGTGAATTTCATCGGCAAGGTCAGGATCGAGCCGGTCAAGGATTGCGCTGGCTTCAATGCCGCCGGATCGCAGCCCTGTGACCAGATCGCGCAATGGCAAGGGTTCGGACAGGTCGAAGCGTAATTCGGCGCCTCTCAACAGAAAATCGAACATGAACAACCCCGCTGGCTTGAGCGTTGGCGGCATGACTAACAAGCGTTACTCTATCATGAACGGCCGAGGCTGAACCCGGTTCAGATCAAATCGTCCATTGGCGCAATGCTTGCCAGATGAGGCTTATGACGACCCGATTTTGCCTCGTGCGCCATGGCGAGACCGACTGGAATGCCGAGGGGCGTCTCCAGGGGCAACTCGATATCGGGCTCAACGCCAGCGGCCGCGCGCAGGCTAAGGCCGCGGCCACGCGGCTCGCCGCCTGCCGTTTTGACGCGATCTTCAGCAGCGATCTCGAACGCGCCTATGACACGGCGGTCCCGATGGGGAAGGCCCTCGGCCTGCCGGTCGAGACCACTCCCGCGCTGCGCGAGCGGTTTTTCGGCGCGTTTCAGGGCCTGACGCATGCAGAGGCGCAAGCGCTTTTTCCGGCCGATTATGCGCGTTTTGCCGCCCGCGATCCCGAGGCGCCGCTGCCCGGCGACGGAGAGAGCCTCTGCGCCTTTTCGCGGCGCGTCGGCGGCGCGCTCAATCATCTCGCCGATGAGCTTGGCGGCAACACGATCCTGATCGTCGCCCATGGCGGCGTGCTTGATATGGCGCGCCGGCTGGCGTCCGGTCAGGATTTGCGGCAAAAACGCGATTTTACGTTGCTCAACGCCGCCCTCAACTGGATCGAACGGCGCGACGGTCAGTGGGCCGTGCAGAGTTGGGGCGACGTAGCCCATCTCGACGGGTCGCTCGACGAAATTCTGGATGCAGCGGGGGGAGCCGGCGCCTAGCCACGGACTTATTTGCGCGCCCGCCGCGACAGAAGAAGCGCGATGACGCTCACTCTCAAACCTCGCTCTCCGGCGGCGTCAGCACGGCGGCGCCCGATAGGCGTCCCTTGCGCAAATCGTCGAGCGCCTCATTGGCCCGCTCCAGCGGATAGATCGTCGTCACCGTCCGCACCGGTATTTTGGGGGCGAGCGCCAGAAACTCCTCGGCGTCGCGCCGGGTGAGATTGGCGACCGAGCGTATTATCCGCTCCTCCCACAGATCGGCATAGGGAAAGCTCGGGATATCGCTCATATGGATGCCGCCGCAGACCACCGTTCCGCCCTTGTCCACCGCTTTGAGGGCGGCTGGAACCAGCGCGCCGACGGGCGCAAATATCAGCGCGGCGTCGAGCTTGTGCGGCGGCAACTCGTCTGAGCCGCCCGCCCAGACCGCGCCGCATTTTTTTGCAAATTCCTGCGCCGCCGCGTCGCCCGACCGGGTGAAAGCGTAAATCGCCCAGCCCGAATGCCGCGCCACCTGCGCGACGATATGAGCAGCGGCGCCAAAGCCATAGAGTCCGAGCCGGCGACCTTCGCCGGCGAGGCGCAGCGTCCGGTAGCCGATCAGCCCGGCGCAGAGCAGCGGCGCCGCGTCAACGTCCGTATAGTCATCCGGCAGGCGGAAGGCGAAACGCTCATCGGCGCACGTAAATTGCGCATAGCCGCCGTCGATGTCGTATCCGGTGAAGCGCGCCTGATCGCAGAGATTTTCGCGCCCGGAACGGCAGAATTTGCACGTTCCGCAAGTCCATCCGAGCCAGGGAACGCCGACCCTGTCGCCGGGTTTGAAGCGGCTGACCCCTGCGCCGAGCTGCGTCACCACGCCCGCGATCTCATGCCCGATAATCAGCGGCAACTTTGGGCGCGGCAGCTCGCCGTCGATGACATGGAGGTCGGTGCGGCAGACCGCGCAGGCTTGCACCTTGATCAGCACTTCCCCCGCGCCCGGCGCAGGGGTCGCCACCTCGCGCAGGACGAGCGGCCTGCCGCTGCCTTCAAAGATCATGGCTAGCATCGTCGCCTGTCTCCCATCAGCCGTCAGCGCGCAGAGGTCAGATCGAGCTGGAACAGCTCCATGATCCGATCGGCGAAACGCTTTGCCGTGTGACCGGTGTGGTGTTTGACGTCCGCGTCGTTTTTCTGCTCCATCGCCCGCCGCTGCGCCAACGCCTCGCCGAGCTGATGCGACAGTCCGGGCCGCGAACGCAGCATAGGGGCAAGGTCTGCAGCGCCAATCTCATAGACGACGGCGCGGGTGACGGCGCGCAACGCATTCTGCTGCGGCTCGCCGAGCAGCAGGCCGCCCTCGCCGAAATAATCGCCGGGCGCCAGCCGCGTCAGCTCGCGATCGTCGCGCGCGTGATAGAGCGCAAGCGCGCCAGCCTGCACGATGCCGAGGGATTGCGCCAGCTCGCCCGGCCCGATGACGACCTCATTCGCCTCATATTCCTTGCGCTTCATTTTCTCCGCCAGCGCAGCCCTGTCCTCTTTCGCGAGGGAGCCGAACAAGGGCAGGCGCATCGTGATCCTGCCGGCAGCGGCCGCAGGCGTCTCAAATTCGATGTCCGGCGCGTAGGAATCGCCGGCGTCGGGCGCAAAGCTGAGGCCGGCTGCGACGGCGTGGCGATAGAAACGGTCGAAAACCTCATTTGTGGCGCTGTCGATGAGGGTGCGGTCATGCACCCTGCATTTCAGCTCAACCTCGATCGCCGATCCGTTGAGCGATTTGACGGTGGCGGTCGGCGGCGGATCATGGAGGATCAGATTGCAACTGGCCATCGCCTCAAGCCCCAGTTCGACTATGGCAGCGGGGGAGTGGGCCGGCCTCAGCCGCACCAGCACCCGCGCGTCGCGCGCCGAATCGGGCCAGCTCTGGTTGAGCAGCCTCGCCTTGGCGATGACGCTGTTCGGGATGATCGCCAGATCATGAGTCGACGTCAAAAGATGCACGTTCTGCCAATTGGTCTCGACGATGCGTCCCTCGACGGCGCTATCGACGACGATCCAGTCGCCGATGCGGTAAGACCGGCCGAGGCTGATCGCGACCCCTGAGAAAACATCGGCAAGCGTGCTTTGGAGCGCGAGGCCGGCGATGATGGCGACGGCGCCGGAGGTCGCAAACAGCGCCCCGACCGGAACCTCGAAGACCTGGCCGACAATGGCGAAGGCGACGCCGAGATAGATCAGCCCGGCGATCAGCTGCTGAAACAGCCGGCTTTCCTGCGGCTTGCGTTCGAAAATGACAAAGGCGTCGACGATGCCGACAAGGCTGCGCGCGAGCGCGATCCACCACAAAACTTCGATGAAATAGAGCCCGATCTGATGCGCGGAGCTTTGCCCGGCGTCATGGCGCGGCTGATAGGGCTGAATGCCTTGACTGGCGAGCGCAGCCGTCAAGGCGACAAAGGAGCCGAGCCGGCCAGTGAGCCGCCACATGGCGTCCCGTCGGAGGGCGAGGATCGCGAGAGAAACGCAGCCAAGACTAAGGGCGCCCGCCATGACAGCGATATCGGAATGCTCGGCGGCGAGAGAGAAGAGCTGCGCCGGCTGCATCTGCGCCATGTTCATTGCAGGCGGCTCCCGCGCCACAACTCGAAAATATCGCTGGCCCCGTGTTAAATCGTAATTTCTCCTGGCGAACCCTGCCGGGTCCGCTTGCGAGCGGCCTAACGCGCCCGCTCGCTCTCCGCCTTGCCTCTTTGCTCGAACACATCCTTGCAGCCGGGGCTAAGCTCGCTGACGTGCTGGATCAGGCATTCCTTGACCCGCGTCGGATCGGGGATTGCCGAAGAACAAATGGACAACGCGTCGGGCGTGCAGGCCTCCCGCTCTTCGGCCGTTCCCTCGAACCCTTGCGCAAGCGCCGCGCCTGCCCACAGAGAGAGCAGCGCGACGGCGAAAAATGCCCGCGCCGACGCGGACCCCGAAGTCCCGACCGCCCGCGGCGCCCTGCCCAGTTCGACAGACCTGCTTTGCGCCTTAACCATGGTATCTCCGATCGCTGCATGGGATTGACGCTCCGCCGGACCGGCGGGCGCAAATTTTGGTGAATGATCGCAGCAGCCTTGTCAAACTGGAGGCCGCGTGTTTCGCCGGCCGCCGTCCTACAATCTGGCGGCGACGTCGACGCCGGCCTGAGCGATGATCGCGTCTTGCGAGGATTGAACGCCGGAAACGCCAATGGCGCCGACGACGCGTCCGTCATGGATCAGCGGCAGGCCGCCTTCGATCGGCGTCGCGCCGGGCAGCGTCAGCATCACGGCGCGGCCGCCGACGACCGCCTCCTCAAGGCTTTTGGTGGTGCGCTTGAAGAGGAACGCCGTCCGCGCCTTCTCCTGCGACACCGTGACGGAGCCCGTCGGCGCGTCGTCAAGGCGCTGCAGGACCAGAAGATGACCGCCGTCATCGACCACGGAGATGGTGACGTTCCAGGCGTTCTTGACCGCTTCGGCTTCGGCGGCCGCCGCGATCGCCTTGGCGTCGGCAAGAGAGAGAGATTTTTTTACGAACATTCAGGGTCGTCTCCGAAGCATCGCGGCGCCATCCGACGTTTTGCGTAGGCGCGACCGTTCTAACGCGGGCCGCAACGCCTCCACAAGGCCGCCAGCGAAAAGAACTCAAGCCGGGCGCGGGTTTCTCGCCGCGGGACGATTCTGCCTCAGTCGTTCCCGGTCCGGTCGCCCGGCGCGGCGCAAGGCTGGCGTACCGCTGGCGCGGCGAATGGGCGGCGCGGCTCGGCGCCTTCAAGAAATTGGCGGACCGCCCTGGCGACAATCGCCTCGATTTCGGCGGCGTCCGGCGGTTTGCGCACGCCGATCAGGCATTTGAATCGGATCGTGCCGGACAGCATCTCGAGGAAATGGTCGGCTGCCGTTTCAGCATCGTCGATCGTAAGCTTGCCGGCGCTTGCCTGGCGCCTGAAAAATTCGGCGAGGAAGGCGCGGCTGCGTCCGGGGCCGAGCGTCCAGTAGCGCTCGGCGATGTCAGGAATGCGGGGCGCCTCGGCGACCATGAGACGATTGAGGCTCAACGCCGCGGGAGAGGTAATAATGCCAAGATAGCGGGCGCCAATTTCGGTCAAAGCCGCCTCCGGCTCCTGCGGCGCCAGTTTCTCCGGAGTCATGCCAAGAAAAATCGATTGGCAGGTTCCCGTGACGAGCGCCTCGAACAGGCCCTGCTTGTCGCCGAAAAGCGTATAAAGAGTCTGACGCGACCCGCCCGACAGGGCGATCACCTCGTCGATCGTCGCGGCGGCGAAGCCCTTATCCTCGAACACGACGCGCGCCGCCTCAAGGAAGGCCCGCCGGCGCGCGGCAAGGCGCTTGCTTGGCGCGGGCTCGGAAGGCTCGAAGTTATTTATCTCGTCTGTCATTCACAAGCATGTGACAAAAAGCGCTGGCCACTTGATATGTACTGTACAATACAATACGTCAAGACCCGAAGTTTCGGAGATTAGACATGGGCATTGTCGGTTTCGCGCTGCGATTCCGCCACACATTCTATGTGCTGGCGCTGATGATGCTTTTTTTGGGCGGCGCGGCGATTTTCACCACGCCCAAGGACATTTTTCCGAACATCAATATTCCGGTCGTCACCGTCATCTGGCAGTATACGGGCCTGACGCCCGAGGAGATGGAGCAGCGGGTCACCACCTATAGCGAATATTCGATCAGCTCCAGCGTCAGCGACGTCAAGAATATCGAGAGCCAGACATTGTCTGGCATCGCTGTCGAGAAGATCTACTTCCAGCCCAATGTAAATATCGATCTGGCGATCGCGCAGGTCGTCTCCGGCTCCAATTCGATCCGCGCGCTGATGCCGACCGGCATTCAGGCGCCGATCGTCATCCAATACAACGCATCGTCGGTGCCAGTGCTGCAGCTGAGCTTGAGTTCAGATTCGCTGAACGAGCAACAGCTCTTCGATTATGGCCTCTATCAGATGCGCCAGGCGCTGGCGCCGATCCCGGGCATAACGCTGCCGACGCCCTATGGCGGCAAATACCGCCAGATCATGGTCGACCTCGATCCCGACGCGCTGCGCGCGCGGGGCATCACGCCGAACGACATCGTCAACGCCGTCAATGCGCAGAGCCTGACGCTGCCGTCAGGCGACGTGAAGCTTGGCGACCAGCAATTCATCGTCAAAGTCAATAATGCGGCGCCCTCGATCGACGCGCTGAACCAGATTCCGATCAAGAAGGTCGGCGGCGCCACCGTCTTTCTGTCCGACGTCGCTCATGTGCGCGACGGCTGGGCGGTGCAGCAAAATATCGTGCGCGCCGAGGGCAAGCGCTCCGTTCTCCTGACCATCATCAAGAACGGCAACGCCTCGACGCTTGACGTCGTCAATCGGGTCAAGGCGGCGCTTCCGGACATTCAGAAGGCGGCCCCGCCCGGCATGGACATCAAGCTCCTGTTCGATCAGTCGGTGTTCGTGCAGAACGCCATCGACAGCGTGCTGCATGAAGGCGCGATCGCCGCCGCACTCACCGCCTTGATGATCCTGATCTTCCTCGGCTCGTGGCGCTCGACGCTGGTCGTCATGGTGTCGATCCCGCTCTCGATCCTGACGTCCGTCGCGATCCTGTCTGTCCTCGGCCAGACGATCAACACCATGACCCTCGGCGGCCTCGCTCTCGCTGTCGGCATTCTCGTCGACGATTCGACGGTGACCATCGAGAATACGCATCGCCTCCTTGAGGAAGGCATGGATTTCGACAAGGCTGTGCTCGAGGGCGCCGCCGGCATCGCCGTGCCGACGCTTATTTCGACGCTGGCGATCTGCTGCGTTTTCATATCGGTGTTCTTTTTGCAGGGCGCCGCGCGCTATCTGTTCGCGCCGCTGGCCATGGCCGTCGTGTTCGCCATGCTCGCCTCCTATTGCATTTCGCGGACGCTGACGCCGATCATGATCGGTCTTTTGATCCGCAAGGAGCATGAGCGGCATGGCGAGGCGACGGACTGGCTCGCAAGATTTCACGCACGTTTTAATGCCGGCTTTGACCGCTTCCGCGATTTCTACGCGTGGCTGCTCACCGGCATTTTGCGGCGCAGGATCCTGACGCCGGCGATTGCGCTCCTCGTCGTCGCCGGCGCGGGCGCCCTTTCACTGAACGTTGGGTCCGATTTCTTTCCGACGGTCGACGCCGGCCTCATCCAGCTGCATGTTCGCGTTCCGGCCCGCACCCGCATCGAGCGCACGGAGCAGATTTTCCAGGATGTCGAGGATAAGATTCGCGAGCTCGTTCCAGCAAACGACCTGAAACTCGTTCTCGACAATATCGGCCTGCCGCAGCGGCTCTATAATCTCGCCTTCACCGACGGCAGCGCCATCGGCGTCAATGACGGCGTGATCCAGATCGAACTCGCCGAGGGGCATCAGGGGACAGCCAAAATCATCAGCACCCTGCGGCGGGAGCTGAGCGTCGCTTTCCCCGACGTCATGTTTTATTTTCAGCCGGCCGATCTCGTCACGCAGGTGTTGAATTTCGGCGTGCCGACGCAGATCGACGTCCAGATTCAGGGGCGCGACCGCGAGAACAACAAACGGGTCGCGGCGCTGCTGCAGGAGAAAATGAGCCGCGTTCCCGGCCTCGTCGACGCCCACATTCAGCAGGAGCTGAACGCACCGATGCTCTATTACACGGTCGACCGCACCAGAGCGCAGCAGCTTGGGCTGAATATGCAGCAGGTCGCCAACAACCTCAACATCAGCCTCAGCTCGTCGGAACAGGTGTCGCCGAATTTCTGGACCGATCCCAAGAACGGAATTCCCTATTTTATGCCGGCGCAAACGCCGGAATATCGCCTGGCGAGCAAGAATCAGCTCGACAACACGCCGCTGTCCACCAGTTCCGACGCGGAAGGCACGCCGATACCGACCCTGCTCGGCAACATCGCGACGGCCCAGCGGATCGGCGTGCAATCGGTCTACAATCACTCGAACATCCAGGCCGTCTATGACGTCTATGGCAGCGTTCAGGATCGCGATCTTGGCTCCGTCGCGAAGGAAGTCCGCCGCATCGTCGATGAGGTCTCGCCCGAGCTGAAGCCGGGCAACAAGATCGTCATTCGCGGCCAGATCGAGAGCATGGAATCGGCCTTCGGCAATCTGGCGCTGGGACTGATCTTCGCCGCCGTTTTCGTCTACATGCTGATGGTGGTCAATTATCAGAGCTTCGTCGATCCGCTGGCGGTGATCCTCGCTTTGCCCGGCGCCGGCGCCGGCATCATCCTCCTGCTGTTCGTTACGGGCACGACCTTGAGCGTGCCTTCGCTGATGGGCGCGATCATGGCGATCGGCGTCGCCTCGGCCAATTCGATCCTGCTCGTGACCTTCGCGCGCGAGCAACGCGAGGCCGGCCATACGCCGTTCGAGGCGGCCCTGTCGGCCGGAGTCACCCGGCTTCGGCCCGTGCTGATGACCGCCGCCGCCATGATCGTCGGCATGATTCCGATGGCGATCGGCGGCCCGGGCGAAGAGCAGAACGCCGTGCTGGCGCGCTCGGTGATCGGCGGCGTCGCGGTCGGCACATTGACCACGCTGCTGTTCGTGCCCTTCCTCTATTCCATCGTCGGCCGCTTTGAGCGCACGGAACCGCACGTCCACAAGGATCCGACCCCGCAGGGGTCAGCGCACGGATCGCCCGAAAGAACGCCCCAAGGATCGCCGTCATGAACAGCATGCCTCCGGATCCCGCTTTGCATCAGACCAGTCTTCGCGCCGACGACGGGAAAGAAGACGGGCGCATCGAGCCCCCGCGCGAGACCGAACGGCGCGAGCGCGGCCGCCGGTCGATCGCGCGTCTCGTTGGCTTTCTGGCGGTTGCGATCGTCGCCGGGCTGGTCAGCTTTGGCCTCTGGACCAAGTCGAGCCGCAATGCGGAGGCCGACGCTGCGATGCAGGCGCGGGTGAATGCGACGCCGACCGTGCGAATCGCCATCGTCAAGGAAGATACGACGCCGCGCACCATCGAGCTCACCGGCAATATGACAGCGTTCGACAGCGCGACGCTTTTCGCGCGCGCGACCGGCTATATCAGCGTCCGCCACGCCGACATCGGGACCAAGCTGAAAAAGGGCGACGTTCTCGCGATCATCGCCGCGCCCGACCTCGATCAGCAGCTCGTGCAGGCGAAGGCCCAGCTCGTGCAGTTTCAGGCCGCCGTGCAACAGGCCGAGGCCAACGCCGATCTCGGCCGCGTCACCGACCAGCGCACGTCGCGCCTCGTCGCACAGGGCTGGTCGAGCGCGCAACAGGGCGACACCGACCGGCTGACGCTCGCGGCGCGCACCGCGGCGGTCGCCGTCGCCAAGGCCAATGTCACCGCGCAGGAAGCGGCCGTGAGCCGGCTGCAGCAACTGACGGAATTCGAGCGGATCACGGCGCCCTTCGACGGCGTCGTCACCAGCCGCCTCGTCGACGTCGGCAGTCTCGTGACCGCGGATGCGGCGAGCGGAACGCCGCTGTTCTCGATGGCCCGCACCGATGTCCTGCGCGTGCAGGCGTTTGTCCCGCAATCGGCCACCTTCGGCATCAAGGATGGCGACGCCGCGACGATCACCGTCTCCGAACTGCCGGGCAAGACCTTCACGGGCCATGTCGCGCGCAACGCCGAGGCGCTCTCGGCCGGCACGCGGACGCTGCTCATGGAGGTCGACGTCGACAACAAGGACGGCGTCCTCAGCGCCGGCCTCTACAGCATCGTCCATCTCGCGGTGCGCCGGCCCAATCCCGTCATCATCATTCCCTCGCAGGCGGTGATCTTCAACAAGGACGGATTGCGCGTCGCGGTCGTCTCCGACGGCGGAAAGATCGAGCTGCGCAAGATCGAGATCGAACAGGATAATGGCGCCAATGTCGAAGTGCGGTCCGGCCTCAAGAGCGGCGATAAGATCATCCTCAGCCCGCCCGCCAATGTGTCCGACGGGATGAGCGTCAAGACGGCCTAAGGCGCCGGCCGGGTTCGGCTGTTGAATAACGGAGTTTTCCATGTCGAATCCGCCCGCCGCCACAGCCAACGCCGCGCCCAAAATGGATTACGTTCCGATCATCGGGACGTCGCTCGAAATTTCGCGGATCGCGATCGGCACATGGGCGATCGGCGGCTGGATGTGGGGCGGCGCGGATGACGCGCAATCGATGGAGACGCTTCGCGCCGCGCTCGATCACGGAATCAACTTGATCGATACGGCGCCCGTCTACGGCTTCGGCCATTCCGAGGAAATTGTCGGCCAGACGCTTTTCGACGGCGGCCTGCGCGGCCGCGCGCTCATCGCGACAAAGGTCGGGCTCGAGTGGAAGGACGGAAAAGTCTTCCGCAACGCCAGCCGGGACCGGATCAACGCGGAGATCGAACAATCTTTGCGGCGGCTGAAGACCGATCATATCGACATTTATCAAGTGCATTGGCCCGATCCGAAAACTCCGATCGAGGAAACCGCAGGGGCGATGAAGGCGCTGTTCGATCAGGGCGTCATCGGCGCGATCGGCGTCAGCAATTTTTCCGTCGATCAGATGGAGCTGTTCCAAAAGGTTGCGCCGCTGCATGTGGCGCAGCCACCCTATAATCTGTTCGAGCGCGGGGTCGAAAAAGACATTCTGCCCTACTGCATCGAGCATGGGATCGCGGTTCTTGGCTATGGCTCGCTCTGCCGCGGCCTGCTCTCCGGCCGCATGAAGCTCGACACGGTTTTTGAGGGCGACGATCTGCGCCGCGTCGATCCAAAATTTCAGCCGCCGCGCTTTGCCCATTATCTTGCCGCGGCAGCGCGGCTCGACCGGCTGGCCCGCGAGCGCTTCGGCAAGACAGTCATCGATCTCGCCGTCCGCTTTGCGCTCGACCAGGGGGTCTCCTCGGCGCTGTGGGGCGCGCGCCATCCCGGCCAATTGAAGCCGGTCGATGAGATCTCCGGCTGGACGCTCGACGCCGCCGCCAAGGCCGAGATCGAGACGATCCTTCGCGAAGAAATCCCCGATCCCGTCGGGCCGGAATTCATGGCGCCGCCGGCCCGCGCCTGATCGCGAGACTCAACTTCGTCTAAGCTCGCCGATACGCTCGTAAAGCCGGCTACGGAAAAATCCGTCTCCTTGGCTTCAAGCCTTGACCTCCGCCCGCGTCAAAGCCGCTATCCGACAAGTTGACTAAAATTATGGAGTAAAATAAGAGCCTGTCCTTGATAATAACGAAGCTTTGCGCGCCAAATTAGCCGGCCAGCGCGATGTCTTCGTGGTCGTTCAACTGCGAGGGGCAATGAATTTCATGAAACTGGCTCGTGGTTTGGGGCTCGGTCTTGCCCTTGCCGCCGGCGCCCTCCTCGCCGTTCCTGCGGCCTCGGCGCAGACCAAGGTCCGGATCGGCTACATTCCCGTCCTCGGCTCGGCGCAGCTCTTTGTCATCGACGGGCAAGGCTGGGCGAAGGACGAAGGGCTAGACCTCGAGCTGATCCGGTTTCAGGCCGGCACGCAAGCGATCCAGGCGCTCGCCGCAGGCCAGCTCGACGCCTATCTCGCCGGCGTGCTGCCGCTTCTCGTCGCAAGATCCAAGGGCGTCGACGTCAAGGTCGTCGCCGCCGCCGCCATCGAGGAACTGCAGCTCGTCGGACGCGGACCCCTGCTCGCCGCGGCGGAAGGCGCCGACTTCAAGACCGCGATCGCCAATTTCACCGCGGCGCAGGGCCGCAAGCCAAAGATCGCGGCGCAGCCGCAGGGCTCGGTTCCCGACACGCTGCTGCGCTACTGGCTGCAGGTCGAAAACGGGATCGATCCGGCGAGCGTCGACATCACTGGCCTCGACATCGACGCAGCGCAGCAGGCCTTTCTCGCCGGGTCGGTCGACGCCGCCGTTCTGCGCGAGCCTGCCCTGACCGTCGTGCGTGATCGGGTGAAAGATTCGAAGGTCCTCGTCACGGGCCATCAATTCATGCCGGATCAGCCGGGCTCGGTGCTTGCGCTCTATAAGCCCGGCGAGCCGCAAAACGCCGCGACCGGCGAAAAGCTGCTGCGCCTGCATCTGCGCGCCACCGAACTGATCCGGGCGCATCCCGATCAGGCCGCGCCCTTCATCCTCAAGGCGCTTGGCTCCGGCATTTTGACGCCGGCGCAGATCGACCGCGCGCTCTCCGGCTCCTTGTCCTCCTTCGTCACCGATCCAGCGCGCATCGTCGATGCGGTGGAAAAGCTGCAGGCGTTCGAGATCAAGCTCGGAACCGTCAAGACCGCGACGCCGGTCGCCGACCTGTTCGACCTCGCCTTCTACAAACGCGTCGCCGCCGCGAAATGACCCTCGCCGCGCCGACGCGTTCGGCCTCGCGGGTTTGGCGCGGGATAAGCAGCTTTGGCGGCGCCGCCACGCCGCATCTGCTCGCTGCGCTTGGGCTCATTCTGTTTTTCACCGGGTGGGAGATCGCGGCGCGGCTCAATCCGTCCTTGTCCGCGCTGATCCCCATGCCGAGCCAGATCCCGCGCGCCTGGCTCGACGAAATCTCCGGCGGCTACTGGCTCGCAGCGGTCCGAAACAGCCTGTCGCACTATCTCATCGGCGTCGCCATAGGCTCCATTCTCGGCGTCGCTTTCGGTCTCGTCTGTGGCGTGCTGCCCTGGTTCGAATCGCTGCTCGCCGGGCTCGTGCGCCTGCTGCGGCCGATTCCGGGCCTCGCCTGGGTGCCCTTCGCGATTCTATGGTTCGGCCTGTCGTCGACCGCCGCGGCCTTCGTCATCGCCATCGCCGTGTTCTGGATCAATTTCTACGCCGCCTTCGGCGCCGTGCAGGCGATCGATCGCGATCTGATGGAGGTTGCGCGGGCTTTCGGCCATGGCGGCTTTTTCGGGCGCCTGTTCAAGATCGCGCTGCCCGCCGCGACGCCTGGCATTCTCGCCGGCGTTCGCACCGGCCTCGGCCAGGCCTGGATGTCGGTCGTCGCCGCCGAATTGTTCGGGGTGCCGGGCATTGGCGCGCGGATGATGCAGGCGGCAAGCCTTCTCGCCACCGATCTCGTCGTCGTCTATATGCTGACCATGGCGCTGCTTTACGCCATCACCGACATTCTGTTCGTCGCCGTCCGGCGGAGGCTGACCGCATGGCAATCATAGCCGAGCTGCTCGGCGTCGGCCTGTCTTACGGATCGGGGGCGGATCGCGTCCGCATTCTCGAGAACTGCGATCTGCATCTCGAGCGCGGCGAATTCGTCGCGATCCTTGGCCCCTCCGGCGCTGGCAAATCGACGCTCCTGCGCGTGCTGATGGATCTCGTGAAGCCGAGCGCCGGCGACGTCCGGGTCGAGATCCCCGAACATCGCGGCCGCCGCCGCATGGCGCTGGTCTTTCAGGACGCCAAGCTGCTGCCCTGGCGCAAAGTCAGCGCCAATGCCGCCTTTGGGCTTGAAGGGCTCGGTCTGTCAAGGCGCGAGATTTCCACCCGCGTCGAGGCGGCGCTCGACCTTGTGGGATTGAGCGCGCAGATCGACCGCTGGCCGCATCAGCTGTCCGGCGGCCAGCGCCAGCGTGTCGGCCTCGCGCGCGCGCTCGCGGTCGAGCCCGAGCTTTTGCTGATGGACGAGCCTTTCGGCGCGCTTGACGCCATCACGCGGGCCGATCTCCAGGACGAGCTTCTGACGCTCTGGAGCCGCACGCAAAAAACCATCCTCTTCGTTACCCACGACATTGACGAAGCGATCTATCTTGCCGACCGCGTCGTGGTGCTCGCCGGGTCGCCCGCGCGGGTGCAGGGGTGCTTTGCGACGCCGCCGCGGCCGCATCTGCGGTCGGACCCGCGCACATGGCGGCTCGTGTCCGAAATCCGCGCCAAACTGCAAGAGGACGGCGAACTCGTCGATTTCGAAATATGAGCGAGACCCCGAGCCGCCCGCCCGCCGGCGATTATATCGCCCCGCAAGGCTACTACGAAAAGACGCAGGCGATGCCCTTTCTCGGCCGCGTCAAATGCAGCGCCAGCGTCATAAAGGCCGGCGAGTGGACCGAACTTCTGCTCGACTATGAGGTCGGCGCCTCGGGTCTCGCCGACGGCGCATGGATCAAGGCGACCTTCAAATTCTATTCCGACTGGGCGCTGTTCCAGACCTCCGATCCGCGCGCGGCGAATTATGTCTCCGCCGAATATCAGGCCGGCCCGCTGCTGCCGGGACAGGAGCCGGCGAGCGTGCAGAGCCTTGCCTGCCGGTTCGACCAGAAGGGCCATGAACGGCCGTTCCAGAAGGCGATCATCGTCGATATCGTCGACGGCTATCTCAATCCCGGCGACCATATCCTGATCC
The DNA here is from genome assembly GCF_002891535.1 of Methylocella silvestris. Lineage (GTDB taxonomy): Bacteria > Pseudomonadota > Alphaproteobacteria > Rhizobiales > Beijerinckiaceae > Methylocapsa > Methylocapsa silvestris_A. The sequence continues at coordinate 104,910 of NZ_PDZR01000009.1, forward strand.
GACTTGGCGACCGTCGCCACGGCGGGCCGGGCACGCGCGCGCAGACCTTCGTCGAGAAGGATTTCCGCTTCCGTTTCTATATCGACCCGGTCGGCACCTCGCGCTTCGCTCCGGTTCCGGGCGATATCGTGCTGCAGATCGAGCCGGACGCGCCGCGCCGCCTTGTCGTCACCGCGCCGCGCCTGATCCAGCCGGGCGCGGATCTTCCCTGTCATATCCGCCTCGAGGATTCCTGGGGCAATGCGTGCCGCGACCTTTCCGTCGCGGTCGACGTCCGCGCCACGCAGGGCGGCGTCGAGATCTATCGCCGGCAGGCGCAACTCGCCTCCGACGGCTGGGCGATCCTGCGCCTCGACGATATCCCGACGGACGCCGCGGGCGAGCTCGTCATCGCCGCGCGGATCGCGGACGGCCCCCATGCCGACGCGGATCAGGCCTTTGTTACAATCGACCCGCAAAGTCCGGTCCCGCGCATCTTTTACGCCGATCTGCATGTGCATTCCGACGACACGATCGGCACCAACGACACCGCCTATAACCTCTCCTACGGCCGCGACGTCGCCGGGCTCGACGTGCTCGGCTATACCGCCAATGATTTTCAGATCACCGAAGCGCGGTGGCGCGCCTCTGTCGAGCGCATCCGCGAGATCAGCGTCGACGGCTCCTTCGTGTGCTATCCCGGCACGGAATGGTGCGGCAATTCCTGCGCTGGCGGCGACCATAATGTCGTCTTCCTCAGTGACGGCGAGCCGCTGTTTCCGCGCGGCCGCGAAGGCGAGAGCGTCCGCTCCTTCGAATGGAGCGAGGACATGGCGAGCAATGAGATCACGCCGGGAGCCTGGCCGCTCGACGAGCTTTACGCCGCTTATGCGCATGATCCCGAGGGCCATCTTCTGATCCCGCATGTCGGCGGGCGCCGGGCCAATCTCGCCTGGCATCATCCCGAGCTTGAACGGCTGATCGAGATCGGCTCGACCTGGGGGCAGTTTCCCTGGATGCTGCAGGACGCCGTGGCGCGCGGCTATCATCTTGGCGCTTCAGCCGCGAGCGACGAGCATCGCGGACGCTGCGGCGGCGGCGTGCCCGGCACGGCGGTGTTCGGCGTGCGCGGCGGCCTCACCGGCGTTATCGCCGATCAACTCGACCGCGCAACAATCGGCAAGGCGTTACGCGCGCGCAAGACTTTTGCGACGACCGGAGAGCGCAGCGTTGCGCTCGCCTCGGCCGGCGATTATTGGCAGGGCGAGGCGTTTGCGCATAACGGCCCTTTGCGTGCGAATTACCGTTTTCTCGGCCAGGCCGGTTTTGAGGAGATCGCCGCCTACGATCATAACGGCTGCTTCTGGCGTCGCGACCTTGAGGTCGAAGCCGGCCTCTCCGACCATCGCATCCGCCTCCGCTGGGGCGGCGCCCGGATCAAGGACCGCTATCGGGCGGCGCAATGGCAAGGCCGCATCTCCATTCGCAATGGAATCATCCGCAGCTTCCGCGCAACAGGATTTGAGCATCAGGAAGAGGCGGTCTGGAGCCTTGGGCCAAGTGAAATCGGCTTTCGCTCGGACACTTTTGGCGACGCCGATTCAATCGAGATCGATCTGACCGGGCTCGAGCGTTGCGAAATATCCGTCGAGGGGACGATCGGCGGCTATGTGAAGGTCGGCGACCCGTCGAAGCCAAATCCCTTCGTCCATTGCCCATCCTTTGCGTGCAAGACAACGGGCGCCGAACTTTTCGCGTGGCGGCGCATCGATCAGGCGCTCGGCGGCGCCGATCTCTTCATTTCGCTCGAACGCATCCCCGACGCGCCGCTTGCGCGCGACATCTGCGGCGTTGTCGAGATCGAGGCGGAGAATGGTCCGCATGGGTTCCGGCAAGTCTATTTTGCAGGCAAGCAAGCGGATGGCGCGAAAGTCTACACTTCGCCGATGCGCATAACTTTCGAGTAGGGCGATTGTTGGAGCATCAGACGCTCAAGCGTGAAGATCTGATGCTCCGATCATCACCGCAGATCAGCTCGCTTTCTTGAATTTCTCAGCCTCGGCGGAGCCGCCGGTGGCGTTGCCGGCGCTGTAGGAATGCGCGCCCGTTCCGGCGAGGTGGCCGCCTTCGACGATGAGATATTCGTCGCGGATCGGACGTCCCTCGAAGAAGCATTCGAGGATCTCGCGCGTTCCCGCCGCATAGCGCGCCTGCGCGGTTAGCGTCGTGCCCGAGATATGCGGCGTCATGCCATTATAGGGCATGCTGCGCCATGGATGATCCTTCGGCGCCGGCTGCGGGAACCACACGTCGCCGGCATAGCCCGCAAGTTGTCCGCTTTCGAGCGCCCGCGCGATCGCGTCGCGGTCGCATAGCTTGCCGCGCGCGGTGTTGACAATATAGGCGCCTCGCTTGAACAGTTTCAGCGTTTCCTCATTGATCATGTGCTCGGTTTCGGGGTGAAGCGGGCAGTTGAGCGTCACCACGTCACAATGGGGATACATCTCCTCACGGTTGGCGTGCCAGGTAAGATTCAACTCCTTCTCGACCGATTCCGGCAGGCGGTGGCGGTCGGTATAGTGCAGCTTCACATCGAAGGGCGCGAGGCGGCGCAGCACCGCGAGACCGATGCGCCCGGCGGCGACGGTGCCGACCTGCATCGCCTCGAGGTCATAGGCGTGCTCGACGCAATCAGCGATGTTCCAGCCGCCCTTCTTCGCCCATTCATGCGAAGGCAGATAATTGCGCACCAGCGACAGGATCATCATCACCACATGTTCGGCGACGCTGATTGAATTGCAGTAGGTGACTTCCGCGACCGTGATCTTGCGGTCGATCGCCGACTGAAGGTCGACATGGTCGGAGCCGATGCCGGCGGTAAGCGCCATTTTGAGGTTCTTCGCCTTGGCGAAGCGCTCCGGCGTCAGATAGGCCGGCCAGAACGGCTGCGAGATGACGACGTCGGCGTCGACAAGTTCGCGCTCGAAGACCGAATCCGGTCCGTCCTTGTCGGAGGTGACGACCAGCGTATGGCCGTTCGCTTCGAGATATTTGCGCAGGCCCAGCTCGCCGGATACCGAGCCGAGCAGCACGCCCGGAACAAAGTCGATCGCTTTCGGGGTCGGCATGCTCTGGCCGCCAGGGTAGTGGGTGATCGTCGGCAGATCATCGCGCGCATAGGTTTTCGGGTAGCCCGTGATCGGATCGTCGTAGAGAACGCAAAGCACCTTCGCCATCTCAAGCCCTCCTTTTTCTAAATAAAAAGAGGAAACGCTCGCGCATCAGCTAAAGCTTGATCCAGCGTTACGCCAGTCTATCGCGCGACTATGCCAGAAAGCTTAGTCTTGACGTATTTCTTGAACGTTTCCTCATTCGAGTTGCTGCAGATATTTCTTCATCTGCTGCATCGAACGGACGAACCCTCACGCTATTGTAAGCTAAAATCCAATGAAATACATGGAACAATTGATAGACATCGTCGATCAAATCACGGCCTCGCCTCTTTCAGCCCGGCCTCGACGTCAAGGTTCAGCACGGATCGCAACAGCCCGCCGGCCATGGGCGACGGCGGCTGCCGATCGAGAAGGACGAGGCCGATCATCTGGCTATGGACTGGCTCGACGAGATCGAGCGCGATGAGGTCCGGCGCCGCGCCAAACACATAAAAGAAACTATGCGGCACGATGCTCGCCCATTCGCCGTGGCGCAGATGCGAGCAGACGCCAAGGAACGAGTTGGTCACGATTTTCGGACTGACCGTGACGCCGATCGATTTGGCGAGCTTGTCGATGATGCGCCGGTTTTGCATGTCGTCGCTGAGCAGGCACAAGGGCTTGCTGGCGGCCTCCTTCCAGGCGATTGCTGCACGCGCGGCGAGCGCAGGCGTGCGCCTGGCGACGAAGACGTAGCGCTCGCGGTAGAGCGGGATCTGGCGAAGATTTTCCAGCGGCTCGTTTTCGAGATAGGTCGCGCCGCCGTCGATCTCGAAGGCGTGCAGCATGCGCTCGATTTCGCGCGAAGTCATCGAACGGACTTCAACCGTCGCCGCCGGATGGGTCCGCGCGAAACGCGACGTCACGAAGGAGATCGCCGGCATCGCCGCCGGAATGACGCCGAGGCGCAGGGTTCCCGTGAGCGCCCGCCCCGCGCCGCTGATATCGTCGCGCAGACTGTTGTAGTCGGTGACGATCTGGCGTCCCCACATCAGGACTTTTTCGCCTTCGGCCGTGAGGCCGATGAAGCGCGGGCTTCTTATGACGAGCTGAACGCCGAGCGCCTGCTCGAGCTTGCGAATGGCCGCCGACAAAGTGGGCTGCGCAATGTTGCAGAGCTGCGCGGCGCGCGCGAAATGTCGCTCCCGCGCGAGCGTGACGAAATAGGACAAATGGCGAACCAGCATTTTCGGCGTCCGGGGCGGTCAAGCATTTCATCTATTCCCCATAGGATATAGCTTGAGCGCCTGCGCGTCGATCCGCCGCGAGAGCGCATTTGCGCCGCGTCGCTTCCATCGGTCAGGAAGCCCTTGCCTCGGCCGCGCCGCAGATGTCTTTAGGATCGCCGCAGCCGCAGCGGCAATCGGGAAGGACGAATTGATGAACGCCTATGATTATTCGCTTCGGACGATCGACGGCGACGCCTTGCCGCTCGAAACCTTCAGGGGCAAGGCCGTGCTTCTGGTCAATACAGCCTCGGCTTGCGGACTGACGCCGCAATATGAAGCGCTGGAAGAACTTTACCGCAAATATCAGGGCCGCGGGCTTGTGGTGCTCGGCGTGCCGTCGAATGATTTCGGCGGCCAGGAGCCGGGTACGGAAGCTGAGATCAAGCAATTCTGCGCGCTGAAATTCAACATCGAATTCCCGCTCGCCGCCAAGGAAAAGGTGGCGGGCGCCGCGGCGCATCCGCTCTACCGCGCAATCGCCGGCGAGCTCGGGGACGCCGCTGCGCCGAAATGGAACTTCCACAAATATCTGATCGGGCGCGACGGCGCGCTCAAGGCCTCGTTCGGATCGCGAACGGTTCCCGACGCGCCGGAGATCGTCGCCGCCATCGAAGCGGCGCTGGCCTGAGCGGCGGCGTCAGTCGAGCGTGAAGCCGACCTTCAGCGTCACCTGAAAATGATGCACCTTGCCGTCTTCGATATGACCCCGCGTCTCCACCACCTCGAACCAGCGCAGGTTCCGCAGGGTGCCGCTGGCGCGGGCGATCGCGTTCCTGATCGCCTCGTCCGTCGAGAGGGGCGAGGAGCCAACAAGTTCAACCACCTTATAGACATGATCTGACATATTTAGTCCCTTTTCCTTTTTGATTAGACCGCGCGGGCAAACCGGCCGCGCTCAAGCTCTCGACCCATGATTACGGAGCATGAAGTCGGTCTGCAAGTCTGCAACGTTTCGGCGTCATGCTCGGCTCCCGTCGAGCGCCGCCAGCGCTGGATCGCCCTCCGCCTCCAGCCGCTGCAACTCGCGCCGCGCCCACTCATAAGAGGTTTCAAACACTTCATCGAAGCGCGACCAGTCGAGAAAACTCGATCCCGCGGAAGGAGGCGGCGACAGAATGAGATCCTCGCGCCCGCGCGCAAAACAATCCTGACGCGCATTGCTGAACACCGATTTCTGGATGACGCTGATTGGGCCAGGACAGGGCGGCAGATTGCGCCGCAACGGGGTGAGATAGGCAAGCGCCAGCTCCAGCCGGCCAGGAAGGCGGTCATAATCGACATCGAGGGGAAGCGATGGGGGCAGGCCGAGCGAAACGACGACATTGGGGCCGGATTTCAGCGAGGCCATGGGCTCGAGCGGCACATTATCGGCGATCGCTCCATCGACCAGCATGGCGCCCTCCCTGGTGATGACAGGCGGCAGCACGCCCGGAATCGAACTCGACGCCCGCACCGCCCGCCAGACGGGACCCGTGCGCAAAAGCTGCATCCTGTTCATCGACAGATCGGTGGCGATGGCGAAAAACGGCTTCCAGACGTCTTCGATCTCGGTTTCGCCATAGCGGCGTTTCAGCGCCTCATCGAAGGGGCGATGATCGAGCAGCGAATAGCGCGGAATGGTCATTTTCCGCAGCGCGCGGCTTTCGATGAAAATATGGCGAACCCCGCTCAGCACCTCCTGCGGGCCGCGCAGCAGCGCAAAGGCCGCCGCCATGCCGGAGCCGACGCTCGAGCCGCCGAACATGTCGAATGACAGCCCGCGCTCGCAAAGCGCCTTGTAGACGCCGATATGCGCGACGCCGAATGCGCCGCCCCCGCCCGCAACGAAGCCGATCGCGCGGCCGGTGAGAAAGCGCGCGAGGCTGGCGAAATCCTGGCCGTCCTCCAGCGAAACATGATGGACCATGCCGATGTCGCGATCCTCCAGCCATCGCCGCGTTCCGGTCACGGCGCCGCGCCGGCGCAGATGCAGGCGCACGAGCCGGCGCCGCGCAGGCGGAATCAGCTCAAAGGCGAAGGCCTCGATCTCGTTTCGCGGCTGCGGCTCGTCGCCGTCGACGACGACCACGAGTTCGTCGGCAAGCCGCAGGCGGGCGCGGGTCCATTCGGTCAGCGTCTCGTCGGCGAGATAGACGGCGATCGGCGACGGCGGCTCGAAACCCACGTCCGTGACGCTGGTGACAAGACGCGCCCGCGCTGAACCTCCGAGCGCGGCGGCGAGTCGCTCAAAAAACAGCGGCGGGATCGCGCCGCTCCCGCCCCTCACGATGGCGATTTCGCTCGCCGGGGCGAGCTTGGGCAGATGCAGCATGTTGCGCGTCGTGGCGTCGAGCCGTTTCGCCAGCCATTCGATCAGCGTGCGCTCAACCCCGGGCGCCAGCGCCTTGATGCGCTCGAAGGCGACATAGTCGATCTCGATCACGGTCGAAGGGCGGAGCGCTAGAACGCTCGCGCGGCGGCGCCCGCCCGCGAAAAAGGCGATCTCGCCGATCGGCTGGCCGGGCCCGATCTCGGCGACGATCTGATCGCGCTCGGCGACGCGCGCCTCGAACCGGCCCGAAAGGACGAGATAGAAAGCGAAGGCGTCGTCGCCTTCCTTCAAAAGAAGCTCGCCGCGCGCAAGCTCGCGCGCGCGCAGCCGGCCGGCGATCAGGGCCAGGCTTTTGTCGGACAGATCACGGAACAGCTCGAGACCGCGCAAAGCCGCGATCTGTTCCGACGCCACGGTTGCCTGGTCCGGCATCGCCGCCTCCTTGTGGAGCGCCGGTCCCTTCGCGGGATCTTTGCGCCTTGAAGCAGCATACGTCGATTTGCGATGAAGGTTCCATTTTTTCGGTTGCGGGCCGCTGCGATACGCCGCCATTCTGGGCCTCCGCTCTTTGATTCCCTCCTAAAAAACAGCCAAGACTGAGATGTGAATGACCGGCTTTGAAGCGCGCAACTGGACGACGCCGCGCGATGAGAACCTTGGCCTTCGGCGAATTTCCAACGCTTGCGGCCTGTCCGTCGCGGCGCTGCCCAATGGTTCATTGTTCGCGATCGAGCACCAAGGCGCCGGCGCGCCGATCCTCGTCAATCAGACGCTTGGCTCGCCGATCGCCGGCGCGATCGCCCGGATCTATCTGCGGATAGAGGCTGAAAAGCCGATCGAGATGACCGGGCCGGGCGCGGCGATGTTCGGGCAAGGCGCTGACCGGTTCGTCTGGAGCAGTCAATCGCATGGGATTCTTTGCCGCGTCACGCTGTTTTTGCAGCCGGACGCCAGCGCCTGGATCTGGCGCCTCGATGTCGAAAATCGCGGCGGCGCGCCGCGCGCGATGGATGCGGTCCTGATCCAGGACATCGGCCTTGGGCCGCGCGGATTCCTCATGAACAATGAGGCCTATGTCTCGCAATATGTCGATCATTTCATAAGCTTTCACGAGCGCTTCGGCCCTGTTGTGATGAGCCGTCAGAATCTTGCGCAGGACGGATTGTGTCCCTTCGCCATGCATGGATGTTTTGACGGCGCCGCCGGCTTTACAACAGACGGCAAGCAGCTGTTCGGCCCCGCGTTCCGCGACTCCGACGTCTTCTGCTTTCCCTACGGGGCCGACCTGCCGAACCGGCGGCTGCAACATGAGATGGCCTGCGTCGCGATCCAGTCGCCGCAGCTGCGGCTTGGTCCCGGCGCGCATGGTTCGCAAACATTTTTCGGGCTGTTCGCTGCCGATCAGCCGCAGTCCTCGAGCGAGGCAGACCTCGCGCGCATTGACGTGATCGACTGGCGTGACGGTGATTTCTCCGTGGCGCCGCCGATGGCGCGCCCGGCGCGGAGTATGGTAGAGGCCGCGCCTGTCGCGATCGCCGGCGCTCTCGACGACGCCGCGATCGACGCACTTTACCCGGACCGCTTCGAGGAGGAGTGGATCGACGGCCGGCTGATGTCTTTCTTCATGCCGGACGGACCGCATAACCGGCATGTTGTGTTGCGTGACAAGGAACGGCTCGTTACGCGCCGCCATGGCGCGCTGATGCGCTCCGGCGCCGCCATGCTGCCGGATGATTCGACGCTTTGCGCGACGGCCTGGATGCATGGCGTTTTCGCGGCGCAGCTGACGATCGGCAACACCTCCTTCCACAAGCTGTTTTCGGTCTCGCGCGATCCCTATAATGTCACGCGGGGCAGCGGCTTGCGCATGCTCGCCGAGATTGACGGATGCTGGCGCCTGCTGACAACGCCGTCCGCGTTCGAGATCGGTCTCAACGACTGCCGCTGGGTCTACAAAATCGGCGCGCGAACAATCACTGTGTCCGCGACGGTTTCGGGCGAAGATCCGGCGATGGTTTTTGCGCTCGATAACGAAGGCGAGCCCTGCCGCTTTCTGGTTTTCGGCCATCTCGCGCTCGGCGAACGTGAATATGACCATCACAGCCCGGTCCAAGTCGCCCCCGCGTCGATGCGCGTGACGCTGCGCCCGGATCCCGACTGGCTGTGGGGCCAGCGCTATCCTGAAGCCGCCTATCATATCGTCAGCCCCGAGCCTGCCGATATCGAGGCGATCGGCGGCGACGAATTATTATATGAGGATTCCGATCAACGCGACGGCTCCTGCGTCGCGCTCCGCACCAGAGCGGTGAATACCTTCTCCTTCGCTGTCGTCGGCTCGATGACGAGCGCCGCCGAGGCCGAAGTTCTTGCCGAAAAATACGCGCGCCAGGTTTCGCGCGAGGAGCTTCTCGAGCCCGCGCAAAAGTTTTGGCGCCATGTTACTCGCGGCGCGCGCGTCCGGGGCGATCGCGCACTGGATACGCTGATCCCGTGGCTTGCGCATGACGCGATGATCCACCTCACCGTTCCGCACGGGCTCGAACAATATACCGGCGCGGCGTGGGGCGTGCGCGACGTCTGCCAGGGTCCCGTCGAGCTGTTGCTGGCGCTGCGTCATGACGAACCGGTCAAGGAGATTTTGCGGCTTGTCTTCGCCCAGCAATATCAGGAAACCGGCGACTGGCCGCAATGGTTCATGCTCGACCCTTATGCGATCATTCAGGATCGCGTCAGCCATGGCGATGTGATCATATGGCCGCTGAAAGCCGTCAACGACTACATCGAGGCGACCGGCGATTTCGCCTTCCTTGACGAGCATATCGTGTGGCGCGGCAGGGAGGATCTCGAGCGCACCCCACACAAGGACAGCGTCCTCCGCCATATCGAGAAACTGATCGAAACTATTCGCACGCGCTTCGTGCCGGGAACGGATCTCATCTCCTACGGCCACGGCGACTGGAACGATTCGCTACAGCCCGTCGATCCGAAAATGCGCGACATCATGGCGTCAAGCTGGACGGTCAGCCTGCTCTATCAACAGCTGCGCCGCTACGCCGTCATCCTTCAAAAATCCGCGCGCGCGGGAGAGGCCGCCGCGCTCGAAGAGCTTGCCGACGCCATCAGGGCCGACTTCAACGCGTTGCTGATCCGCGATGGAATTGTCGCCGGCTATGGCGTGTTCGAGCCGGGCGAGGCCGCCCCGGAATTACTGTTGCATCCGAGCGACGCCCGCACCGGCCTGCATTATTCGTTGCTGCCGATGACGCGCTCGATGATCGGCGATCTGTTTACGCCAGCTCAGGCGGAACATCATCTGCGCCTTATCAACGACCACCTTCTTTTTGCCGACGGCGCGCGGCTGATGGACCGCCCCGTTCCCTATCACGGCGGTCCGCAGAGTATTTTCCGCCGCGCCGAATCGGCGAGTTTTTTTGGCCGCGAAATCGGGCTCATGTATGTGCATTCCCATCTGCGCTTCGGCGAGGCGCTGGCCTGCCGCGGCGATCTTGACGGGCTTTCCGACGCGCTTGGCGCGGTAAATCCCGTCTCGATCTGCGACAGGCTTGAAAACGCCCTGCCGCGCCAGCGCAACGCCTTCTTCTCCAGCAGCGATGCGGCCTTTGGCGACCGCGCCTCGGCCAGCGCGGAGTGGGACCGCCTCAGGCGCGGCGAGATCGGGCTCGAAGGCGGCTGGCGGATCTATTCCAGCGGGCCGGGCATCTTCATCAATCTGATGATCCGCCACGGTTTCGGGCGCCAGCGGCTTTGGGGACGCGCGACGCCGCAAAAGGGCTGGAGCCACGCGACGCTCGAATGGGATCTGGAGCCACAGTCCTAGATTTGCGCGTCAGACATGTATGACGCCATTCAGGGCGAGAGATGTAAAGCCCCCCTCCAAATTGGGCGAATAGGATTGGTTCGGGGCCCTTAACTCGCGGCCGGACATCAAAGTCGATTACACCGCGCCGCACGCCTGGCGCAGCACCAACCCGGCTTTCCCGATGAATATGGGAATCAAGGTCACGGAAACGCTGCAGACGATTCTGCCGATGTTCGAGGAGCGCACCTGCCCGCAGACGATGGTGAAAATCCCCTCCACCCTCGACATGCCGCAGGTTCTGACGGCCGCTCTCTCCACGCCAGCGCCGGATAGGACCTGGCCGGGAGCGATTTCGCCCGCAGTCGCCCCTTAATGGTTGATCCGCGGGCGAAAAGGAACACGGCGACTGACGCCGCCTCAGCGGCCGGCCAGTTTATCGCGGAGCCGGTCTTCCTGCTCCCCGAGTTCCGGCGTCAGCGCCTCGCCGAAGTCGGCGGCCTCAAACAGCGGGCGAATTTCGATCACGCTCGGGCCGGGCATCGGGTTGGGACAGCGCTTCACCCATTCGACCGCCTCGGCGACGTCCTTGACCTGCCAGAGCCAGAAGCCGGCGATCACCTCGCGGGTCTCGGCAAAAGGCCCGTCCGTGACGATACGGCTCGCGCCGTCGAAAGCGACGCGCTTGCCCTTCGCCGACGGCTTTAGACCCTCGCCGGCCAGCATCACGCCGGCGGCGACCAATTCTTCGTTGAACTTGCCCATCGCTTCAAGGAGCGCGGTTTCGGGCATGATCCCCGCCTCGCTGTCTTTCGTCGCCTTCACCAAAACCATAACGCGCATCGCCTGCCTCCCCTGATCCGCGAAGGCCGAGCCGACCCTGCTGATCATACGACGAATGAGCGGCGGCGGGATCGACATCCCGCCAAAAACTTTCTTCAAAAGGGAGGCGGGCCGGGATCTTAGCGCTTGACCCGGCGCGGCGCGGGCGCTGACGCCTCATGTTTTTCGGCGTAGCGCTCGCACATCGCCGCGCTCGCCGCCGGCCCCGGGGCAAGCTTCAGCCGCTTTCCGGCCAAGGGCTCGCCGGTCGCGCGATCGACGAGCACGGGATCGAGCGTGCGGCCGGTGTCGAGATCGACGATCTGCAGCGCCTCGCCCTCCGGCGCGAAATGGCGATTGCCATAGTCCAGCAAAGCGAGAATCACGGGAAAAAAATCGCGGCCACGATCGGTCAGCACATATTCATAGCGCTTCGGCCGCTCCTTATAGAGCCGGCGTTCGAGCAGCCCATCCTCGACCAGCGTGCGCAGCCGCCGAGTCAGCATGTTGGGGGCGATCTTGAGGCTCGCCTCGAAGGCGTCGAAGCGTGTGACGCCGTTGATGGCGTCGCGCAGAATCAGCATGCTCCACCATTCGCCGACTCTTTCGAGACTGCGCGCGATCGGGCATTCCATGGCTTCAAAGCTCTTGCGACGCATGGCAGTTACAAAAGCGGCCGGAGCGTCCGAGCAACTCGCGCTCTCGGACGCTCCGATCTTGTGAGGGCGCATGACGCCCGGATTAAAGCCAGCAGCTTCTTTCGAGGTCATGCTGCAAATCGCGCCTTTTTCGCAAGCCCAGCCGCCGAACATTTTCGCGTGACAAGCGCACGCAAATTTCCGGTCAGGCCGATTTTAGCGCGTTGGCGTCTATCGGCAGTTTCCGCAGCCGCTTTCCAGTCGCGGCAAAAATCGCGTTGACGACGGCGGGCGCTATCCCGGCGGTGCCAGGCTCGCCTGCTCCCCCCGGCGGTTCAGTACTTTCAATAAAATACGTCTCCATCTTGGGCGCTTCATTGATTCGGAGCAACTGGTAACTGTCGAAATTGGTCTGCTCCACACGCCCGTCCTTGAGCGTGATTCCGCCATAAAGCGCGGCCGTAATGCCAAAAATCTGGCCGCCCTCGATCTGCGCTTTCAGCGTGTTCGGGTTCACCTGCCGGCCGCAGTCGAACGCCGCGACGATGCGCGTCACCTGCACCGAGCCGTCTCCTGCAACCGCAACTTCGGCGACCTGCGCGAGATAGCTGCCGAAGGCGAAGATCAATGAGACGCCGCGGCCGGAGCCCGCCGGCAGCGGAGAACCCCACCCGGCCTTTTCCGCCGCAAGATCCAGCACGGCTTTGGCGCGCGGCGCCTTGCCAAGCAAAGCGCGGCGAAACTCGACCGGGTCTTTCTTTGCGGCCGCCGCGAGCTCGTCGACAAACCCTTCGACCATGAAGGAATTGTGGGTCGAGCCGACGCCGCGCCACCAGCCGGTCGTCATCCCGGCGGGCGGCTCATGCCGGACATAGTCGACAAGCAGATTATCGAAGCTGTAAGGGCCGGAGCCGCCCTCGACGGCGTCGGAATCGAGGCCGTTCTTGAACAAGGGAGGCGCCCAGCGCGCCAGGATCGAGGAGCCGACGACACGGTGGCTGAAACCGGCGACGACGCCCTTGTCGTCAAGGCCCGCCGACAGAACGTCATAGTAATAAGGCCGGTAGACATCGTGCTGGATGTCTTCCTCGCGCGACCAGATCACCTTGACCGGGCCTTCGACCTGTTTGGCGATGGCCACCGCCTGCGCAATCGCGTCGACGTCGAGCCTACGGCCGAAGCCGCCGCCAATCAGATGATTGTGCACCTGCACTTTCTCGACCGGCAGGCCGAGAACCTTGGCGCTGACCGCCTGCGCCCGCGTGATCACCTGGGTGCCCGTCCAGATGTCGCAACCGTCCTTGCGCGCATGGACCGTGCAGTTCTGTGGCTCGAGCGCGGCATGGGCGAGGAAGGGCTGCTCGTAAACGGCGTCGAATTTTCGCGCCGCGCCAGCGATCGCCTTCGCCGCATCGCCGGCCTTTTCGCCGACGGCGCCGTCAAGGGTCGCCGCTTGTTTCATCTGCGCGATGAGTTCGTCCTGCGAGAATTTCGCGTTTGGACCATCGTCCCATTCGATCTCGAGCGCGGCGAGGCCTTTCTTGGCTGCCCCATAATGGTCGGCGATGACGGCGACGGCGTCGTCGAGCTTGACGATCTGGCGCACGCCTCGGACTGCCTTGGCTTTCTCGTCATTGACGCTCTTCAGCTTGCCGCCAAAGGTTGGGCAGGCGGCGACGTCAGCGAATTTCATGCCCGGAAGAATGACGTCGATGCCATATTTGGCCGAACCATTGACCTTCAGCGGCGTATCGACCCGCTTTGCCGGCGTGCCGACAAGCTTGAAATCCTTCGGATCCTTCAAAGGAACCTGATCCGGGGCCGGATAGGTCGCGGCCTTGTCTGCGAGCGCGCCATAGGCGAGCTTGCGGCCGGACGCCTTGTCGATCACCTCGCCTTTTTCGGCATGCAGAGTGGAGGGATCGACCTTCCATTCTTCCGCGGCCGCCTTGATCAGCAACGTGCGCGCCACGGCGCCCGCTGTCAGCAGCGGCTTCCAGAGCGCGCGCACGGAGGTCGAGCCGCCGGTCACCTGAAAGCCAAGCAGCGGATTGGCGTAGAGCTTGTCGTCCGGCGGCGCCTGCTCGACGCTGATCTGGTCGAGCCCGACCTCAAGCTCTTCGGCGACCAGCATCGGCATGGCGGTGAAGGTGCCCTGGCCCATCTCGACCTGCGCGACGATGATCGCGGTCTTACCGTCGCGCCCAATGCGGACGAAGGCGTTGGGGGCGAAACCGGCGAAGGCGCCCGTCTTTGCCGCATCGGCGAGCGCGGCGCCCGGCAAATGGAAGCCGAGCAGCAGGCCGCCGCCGGCGGCGGCGCTGACCTTGATAAACTGGCGCCGCGACGGCGCCGCAGAGGCGACGGAGAAAGCGCCTGACGATTCGATGTCGAGGAACATGGTTCAGCCTCCCTGCTTTACGGCGCCGGCGTCATTGGCGGCGAGCTTGATCGCCTCGCGGATGCGGCCATAGGTGCCGCAGCGGCAGATGTTGCCTGTCATCGCGTCGTCGATATCGGAGTCCGAGGGATGCGGATTGCCGGCGAGCAGCGCCGTCGCCGACATGATCTGGCCGGACTGGCAATAGCCGCATTGCGGCGTCTCCGTCACGAGCCATGCCTTTTGGATTTTTGCTCCCGCTTCGGTCGCGCCAATCGCCTCGATGGTGGTGATCGCCGAGGCGCCGATGCTGTCGATCGGCGTGATGCAGGAGCGGATCGGATTGCCGTCCTGATGCACGGTACAGGCGCCGCAGAGCGAGACGCCGCAGCCGAATTTGGTCCCCGTCAACTGGAAAATATCGCGCAACACCCAAAGAAGCGGCGTGTCGCCATCGACGTCCGCCGTTCGTTCGTTGCCGTTGACTTTGATTGTATAGGCCATGGGCATCTCCCAAAATGTCAGTGATTGCGCATCGCAGCGCTTATCGCGATCTTCGGCGCGATCGGAGCCTGGGTAGGGGCGATAACGCGCGCGGCGCCCGGCCATGCGCCGGGGCGCGACGCAGCAACGCGAAGGCGGACGCGCCATCTGCGCCGCTTTCGCTAGCTTTCATTATGATAGCTAGTTTTTGCGGCTGCGCAAATGAGACGCACCGCGGCGAGGTTCACAATTTCGCCAGACGGACGGGACGGCGAAGCGACGCCAAAAAGCATCCTTCGACACGCTGCGTCCGCGGCTCCTCGGGCTGCAGGCGGCGTCTGTCAGCGAAAATGAACGCCGTCGCAGCGACCGTCCTCGGTCTTGAAATAAATCGGATCGCAGGGGCTGTAATCGGCCGCGCACATCTTGACGCAGGTGCGCGCCGGCGCGGAGGCCTCGGCCTCCTCTTCCCAATCCTGCGGATCGTCCGCGGCCGGCGGCATCGGCACGACATCGGGCTCGCCCGGCGTTCCCATGAACTGGACGAAGACAATGGGGGCGTTCACGCCCTCGGCCCGCACCTCGAAAGAGGCGGCGGAGGCGACAAGGAGAAGGCTCAAAGACAGTCGACGCAGCATGCCATGTCTCTCCACGGGGCTGCGAAAGCGCTAACCCCGGATTGTGACAAGGTCAATGCAGATCGCCGCCGGCGTTGGGCTACGCCTGTCAACTTCTCGCCGGCTCTTTCGCCTCTGCCGCCTTGTGTTCGTCGCCGCGTCCGCCTAGTTCGGCGCCCGGCGGCGGCGTCTTCTTGCCGCGCAAACGTTCGAGCCGTTGCGAGATTCCGCGCACCACGACATAGAAAGTCGGAGTGAACAGAAGGCCGAACATCGTCACCCCGAGCATGCCGGCGAACACCGCCGTGCCGAGCGACTGGCGCATTTCAGCGCCGGCGCCTTCCGCCCGGGCGAGCGGCAGGACGCCGAAGATGAAGGCGAAAGAGGTCATCAGGATGGGCCGCAACCGCGTCCGCGCCGCCGACACCGCCGCATCGAAGCGGGTCTGGCCCTCCTCTTCCGCCTGCTTGGCGAATTCAACGATCAAAATCGCGTTCTTGGCGGCAAGGCCGACCAGCACCACAAGCCCGATGTCGACCAGAATATTGCGGTCGAAATCGCGCCAGGTGACGCCAACCATAGCCGCCAGAATACACATCGGCACGATCAGAATGACCGCGAAGGGCAAAGCCCAGCTTTCGTAAAGCGCGGCGAGCAGCAAGAAGACGAAGACGACGGCAAGGCCAAAGGCCAGAACCGCTGTATTGCCTGCGAGTTTTTCCTGCAGCGCGATTTCGGTCCATTCAAAGCCAAAGCCCTGCGGCAAGGTCTGTTTGGCGAGCGTCTCGATCGCCGCGATGCCCTGCCCGGACGAGAAGCCGCGCGCGAGCGCAACCTGCACCTCGGCCGCGGGATAGAGGTTATAGCGGGTGACACGAAACGGGCCGGTCGCGTCGTTCAGCGAGGCGACCGAGCCGATCGGCACCATATCGCCATTGGCGTTGCGCGTTTTCAGGTTGGCGACGTCGCGCGTCGTCAGCCGGTACGGGTTATCGGCCTGCGCCGTGACCTGGTAGGTGCGCCCGAGAATGTTGAAATCATTGATATAGGCCGAGCCCATATAGACGGAGAGCGTCTCGAACACGCGCGAGATCGGCACGCCAAGCAGCTCAGCCTTGGTGCGATCGATATCGGCGTAGATCTGCGGCGTCTTGGTGTTGAACAAAGTGAAGGCCTGGACGAATCCCGGATTTTGATGGATCGCCCCGACGAGGCCCCAGGTCGCGCCCTCGAGCGCCGGCAGGCCGCGGCCGGACCGGTCCTGCACATAACCCTTGAGGCCGCCGCCGGTGCCGATGCCCGGAACCGAGGGCGGCTCGAGCACGAAGGCGAAGGCGTCGGTGATGACCGCAATGTGCTGGCGCACGTCGGCCAGAATTTTGGGGGCCGTGAGCCCCGCCGGGACTCGATCCTTGAACGGTTTCAGAGCAACGAAAATAACGCCGGTGTTGGTGGCGTTGGTGAAGGTCGCGCCGTCGAAGCCGGCAAAGACCACCGCATGTTCGACGCCAGGGCGCTGAAGAATGATGTCTGTCGCCTGCCGCAGCACCTTGTCCGTGCGGTCGAGCGAGGAGCCGGGCGGCAGCTGGAAGGCGGCGATGAGATAGCCGCGATCGAGCTGCGGTATGAGCCCGGTCGGCGTTTTGTTCAAAATGTCGAAGGCGAGGTAGATCAGCCCGGCATAGACAATCAGCACGACGAAGCTGATTCGGACGAGCCGCGCGGTCAGCGCCCCGTAGCCGGCGCTGAGCCTTTCAAAGACCCAGTTGAAGCCGGCGAAGAACCAGCGCAGCGGCGTCGCCAGGCGATAGACCAAACCGGATTTTTTCGCGTTGTGATTGCGTTTGAGCAGAATAGCGGCCAGCGCCGGCGACAGGGTCAGCGACACGAAAGCCGAGATGACCGTCGCGCTGGCGATGGTGATCGCGAACTGCTTGTAGAAAGCGCCTTGCAGACCGGTGATGAATGCGGTCGGGATGAACACCGCGCAGAGGACGAGGGCGATGGCGAGAAGCGCGCCGCCCACCTCGTCCATGGTTTTGTGCGCGGCCTCTTTTGGATCGGCGCCATGTTCGAGATAGCGCTCGACATTCTCAACGACGACGATGGCGTCGTCGACGACGATGCCGATCGCGAGCACGAGGCCGAACAGGGACAGCGTGTTGAAGGTGAGGCCGACCCCGCTCATGAACAGGAAGCAGCCGATCAGCGACACCGGAATGGCGATGACGGGGATGATCGCCGCGCGCCATGTCTGCAAAAAGACGATGACGACGAGCACGACGAGGGCGATCGCCTCATAGAGCGTATGGACGACCTCATCGACCGACTGCTGGATAAATTCGGTCGGATTATAGACAACCGTATAGTCAATGCCCGGCGGAAAATCCTTCTTCGCCGTCTCCATTGCGGCGAGCACCGAGGCCGCGGTCGCGAGCGCGTTCGAACCTGGGCGCTGGTACATGACCATCGCGGTCGCGACGTCGCGGTCGAGATAGGCGTTGACGGTATAATCCTGCGCGCCGAGCTCGACGCGGCCGATGTCGCGGATGCGAATATAGCCATCCGCGTCGGACCTCACGACAATGTCCTCGAACTGGGCCGGATCGGTCAGGCGCCCGAGGGTCTGCACAGACAGCTGGAAGGCGCCCGGCGAGGAGACGGGCGGCTGGTTGATGGCGCCCGCCGCGACCTGAAGATTGGCGGCCTGCAACGCGGCGACGACCTCGCCGGCGGTCAGGCCGCGCGCCGCGACTTTCGCGGGATCGAGCCAGATGCGCATGGCGTAATCGCGCGCGCCGAAAATATCGACGCGGCCGACGCCGTCGACGCGCGCCAGCGCATCCTTGAGGTAAAGCGTCGCATAGTTCGAAATATATTGCTGGCTGCGCGAACCGTCGGGCGAGATCAGATGCACGACCATCATCAGGTCGGGCGAGGCTTTCTGCACGGTCACGCCCTGCCGGGTCACAGGCTCGGGCAGCCTTGGCGTTGCGATGGCGACGCGGTTCTGCACAAGCACCTGCGCCTGATCGACATTGGTGCCGGGCTTGAACGTCACATTGATCGAGAGTCTGCCGTCGCCGGTCGATTGCGAGGTGATGTAGAGCATGTCGTCAACGCCGTTGACCTGCTGCTCGATCGGCGTCGCTACGGTCGCCGCGATGACTTCGGCGGAGGCGCCGGGATAGGTCGTCGTGATGTTGACCGTCGGCGGCGCAATCTCCGGATATTCGGAGACGGGCAGCGATCTTTGCGCGATGGCGCCGGCGATCGTCAGAATGATCGACAAAACCGCGGCGAAGATCGGACGGTCGATGAAGAAATGAGAAAATCGCATGCTCGTCCTTAACCGGCGACGCCGCAGCGCTGGCGCGCGCTGTCCTGCCCCACGGCGGCGTTATGTGCGTTCATCGTTGCAAGCGGACGGCTGAAAGCCCGCTCATCGCGTTGCGCGTTTGACCGCGCGCGTCAATTCGAGGCGACAGGAAAGGCGATCTCGCCTGTCTTGGGGACGACCACCGCGCCCGGCCGCACGAAGGGGTTGGCGATGCCGGCGATGATAATGCGATCGTCCGGTTTTAGCCCGGCGAGCACGACGCGAAGCCCTTCATGCATGGCGCCGAGCGTCACCGTTTTCGGGACCACCTTGTTGTCCGGACCGACCGTCATGACGATCTTGCTCGCCTGGTCCGAGACGATGGTTGCGTCGGGGATCAGCAACGCATTGATGTTGCCGCCAAAAAGACGCAGGCGGCCAAACGTGCCGGGCAGGAGAAACAGGTCCTTGTTCTCAAACACGGCGCGGCCGCGGATGGTGCCGGCGCGCGAATTCAGCTGATTGTCGACAAAATCCATGACGCCGGCGTGGCTGTGCGTCCAGTCGGTTTCATCGCCGAGGCGGACCATCACGGGGTTCTTGAATTCGCGCGAGGACGGCCGCTCCTTTGCCGTGGCAAGACGCGCATAGCGAATATAATCGGCCTCGGAGGCGTCGAACACGAAATGGATCGGATCCAGCGTGACGATGGTGGTCAGCAATGTTGTCGCCCCGGTCTGGCCGCCCTGCACCAGATTGCCGACGTCGACCTTGTGATCCGAGACGCGTCCGGGGATCGGCGCGCGCACCTGCGTCCATTCCAGATTGAGCCTTGCGTTGCGCAGCGCGGCCTCGGCGCTGAGCTGCTGCGCCTTGGCGATGTCGAGCGCGGATTTTCTCTGATCGACGTCGCGCGAGGTAATCGCACGGCTCTCGACAAGCTGCTGCGCCCGAATAACGTCATTGGCTGCGACCTCGACCTGGGCCTTCGCCTTGGCGACGTCCGCCTGGGCGCTGTCGACGGCGATCTGATAGGGGCGCGGATCGATCACGAACAAAAGATCGCCGGTATTGACGATCTGGCCGTCAACGAAATTGATGGTGTCGACCGCGCCGGAAACGCGCGGACGCACCTCGACCTGCTGCAGCGGCTCGAACCGTCCGGTATATTCGTCCCAGCGCGGCACTGACTTTGCGAGCGGATTGGCGACGGTGACTTCCGGCGGCGGCGGCCCTTCCGCAGCCTGCGCGCCAAAGGCGCCAAACCCGCCAAGGGTTATGCTGAAGATAAGCATAAGCCGCGCGAGCGGCCTTGCCGGAGCAAAAGATCCCATCAATCCAACTCCATGAGCCGTGTCCGGGCGGCGCGAGCCTTGCCGCCCGCAACGACTGACGCGCGATCCCGCGTCCGTAGGGACGCAATCTTGCCGCCCCTCAAATCGCAAACTTGATTGCAAAATGCAAGTCACCATCCGCGGGACGCGAACGCATTCCCGAGCGCTCGGTCCACGCCAATGACGTCCGCGCCTTCGGCAGGCTGACCGCCGCCTATGATATCACGCGCTATGCCAGCGCCAAGCTGTTCTGGGAAATCGGCAGGAAGACGGCGGCGCTGACGCGCTTTTTGACATCGCCGGCGGCCGCGGCGGCGGCGGCGCCGAACGCGACTTGCGCGGCCTTGCGCTGAAACGCGACGCCGGCGGGAACTCCATCCGGTCGAAAGGCGCTCTAACCGTCCAACGGAGCAAGCGCATTTTGGCGTGGCGGCGGGATCGCCGCCTGCCGCCAGCGGACGCCGATCTCCCTTGCCAGTCGGGGCAGATTCGGCGCGTCCCCCGCGCCGCCTTCCGGCCCGAACAGCAGCGCGTCGACCGCCGCGATCTGCCGCGCGATCGCCGGCTCGCACGCGGCGCGGCGCCAGCGCGCGCCGTCGAGCCGCGACAAAGCAAGGCTCGCCGCGCGGAACGCCGAAAAATCGCCGGCCCGGGCGGCGCGGCGCATCTCGCGCAGCCGTTTGCGCGCCGGGCCAAATGACTGCGACAATAATTCGCGCCACGAGGCGGACGTCAGGATGAAAAAGGCGAGAGCGGCCGTCCAGACAAAACTCGCCGCCCCGGCGACGAACAGCCAGGACGAAAGCATCGGGCCTTTTTCCGGCGCCGCGGCGCGCGTCAGGGCGGTCGGATCGATGAAGGCGACCGTCTGCGCCGGGATCGCCGCGTCGCGCATCTTGCGCTCGCCGACGTCGAACCAGGGGATGTGAACCGCCGGCATTTTTGCGGGATCGCTCGAGATCGGACGGACGTCATAGCGATACACCGCCCGCGCGAGCGGACCGGCGTCGGTGGTAATCGTCGCACGCTCGGCCGGAGCGGCAAAGACGATAACGCCCGGCGCCCGCATGTTCGGCGGCGGCGGCAGACGGTCGGCGGTCAAGCCCAAAGCCTCGATCGTGACCGTGCGTCGCGACGTCTCGTTGAGGCCGAGCCGGTCGGGGCGCGGATCCCAATGATCGGAAATCGTGACGGATTTCGCCGGCAGCCACCAGTCGCCGGGCTTGCCGAGGCCGTCATGCGCACGAACGTCGAGCGTCACCGGGCCGGATGTGAAAGCCGTCTCGGTGCGGCTGTTGTCCGGAGCGATGAGTTCGACCTTGCGCGTAAAGGGCTCGATGGCGAGCCGCCCGGCGCGGCGCGGATAGATCGCGATTACCCGCTCGATGCCGGCCACGGTCACGCCATTGATCGTCGTTGAGACCGGCGAATCGCGGCCAAACTGCTGCCAGTCAAAATTGATGAGGTCCGGCTGCACGATTTCATGGGCGGCGACCGGCGCGCCGATAAAGGAGCGCAGGCGCAGCAACAGCATCTCGCCGACATAGGGCGATTCTTTCGGTCCGTCGATGACGGCCTCGGTCCGATTGAGCGGTTCGGCTTTGGCTCGGGGAACAGCCACAATCAGCGTGCAGAACATCGCTGCGACCGCCGCGGCAAGCCTGCGCCGGCGAAAAAACCGCCCGTCAATCATCTTCGCTTGCCTCCGGCGCTCCGGCCTTGCGCCGCGCCTGTTCCGACAGAATATGCAGTTTCAGGAACGCGCCGGGATCGTCCGGAAGGGCGTCGAGCCAGTCGCGCGTCGCAAGCACGGCATGGGATTCGAGGCGCCGCCGGGCGCGCAGATCCCGCGCCGCCATCAGCTTGGTGATGTCGACCATGACGCCGCCGGCGCGGCCCTCGCCCTCGGCGTTGCCGGCCGAGCCGGTCGCCTTTCCGGCGCCCTCGCGCGCGGCGCCGGGATCGCCGACGCCCGTTTTCGGCGCAGAGCCGGCCCCGTCCGGCCCGGTCGATTTCGATTGAACCGTGCCGACAAGGCCGCTGCCCGTACTCGTCGCCTCGCTCAATTCCGGCGTCGCCCGCGGCGCATGGATCTGCCGTGTGGCGTCGGCGTTGGCGACGCCGCCCTTTTTCTCGCCGCCGTCTCCGCCCGCAGTCGAAAGCAGCGAGGCGACCAGCTCCCTGTTGGCGGCCGCGTCTTCGTTATCCGGGTCAAAGGAGATCGCCGCCTCATAGGCCTTGACCGCTTCGGCGTAACGGCCATCCCGCGCGAAAGCGTTGCCGCGATTATAGGCGTTTTCGGGGGTCGCGCCGAAAGCCTGCGCCGCCTCGCTCCAACGTCCGGCGGAATAGAGCGCCGTCCCCTTCCAGCTGGAATCTTGGAAGAATTCCGCGGCGGCGGAGGGAAATCCGAGCACGAACAGGAGATGTCCGGCGACGGGACGGCCCCAAACATAGAGGCCGGCCAGCGGCGCCCCGATCAGCAAGACGAGAATGAGCTTTCTCATCGCGCAATCCTGCGGAAAGCGAGGAGAAGCGGAAGGCAGGCGGCGAAAAGAACATAACGCCCATAGTCGCGCCAATAGAGCGAGGCGACGCTGGAGCCGCCAAGCCGGCGGATGGCGCGGCCGGCAATGGCGCTGGTCACGGGGGAAGGCGCTCCAGCGTCGGCGGCGACGCCCGCGCCTGAGGCCGCCAATTTTGCCAACGCCGCGCGGCCCGCGGTTTGTCCGCTTTCGCCGCGGCCTTCCTGCGACGTGAACAGCGTATGCACCTTGAGCCCGGCGGCGGCGAGCGCCCGCGCTTCGCTCACGGCAGCCTCGTTGACGCCGGCGCCCGACGAGATCAGCGTCACATCGCCGGCGACGATTTTTGCGTTTGCGGCGATCCGCCGCGCCAGCGCCAGAGCGAGGTCCGGCCGCACGCCAGGATCGGGCACGGTCTCGCCGTCGAGCGCGAAGATCAGCGAGCCGGTCGCAGCTGAATCGTCGGTCATCGGCGCGGCGAGATAGGCGTCGCCCGCATAGACGATGAGTCCGGTCTGGCGCGCGGCGCCGGCCTCGAGCGCAAGATGGGCCGCCGTTGTCGCCTGCCTGAGCTGGGCGCGATCGGTCGCCTCGCCGGCGAGATCGACGAGGATCAGATTGGCGTCGAGATTGCGGAACCTGTCGGCGTCGCGGCGTTTCAGCGCCGGCCCGCTGAGCGCGAGCGCCAGAATGACAAGCGCCCAAAGAGCGGGAGCAAGATCGGATTTGCCTCCGGGCGCGAGCAGCCCCCGCCGCGCCATGGCGGAAAGAAGCGGCGGATCGACGGCGCGCTGCCACTGGCCTGGCCCGCCGCCGCCGGTCTTGATTGCGTAATAAGCCATAGCCGCGAGCGGCAAGGCGAGCAGCCACCAGGGCCGCAGCAGCGCGATAGAGCCGAAGGCGATCAAAGCTGCGGCCTGCGCAGAAAGCCGAGGCCGGCGCAGGCGAGAAAGGAGAGACCCGCAGCATAGGGCCAAAGCTCGCGCCGCTGCACCGAAACGCTCGCCTCCGCCTCACCGGCGACGAGGCGCTCAATCGCCGCCGAGGCATAGGCCAGATCCTCGGTCGTGCGCACCCGGAAAGCCTCGCCGCCGCCGATTTCGGCAAGCCTTTGCAGCGCGAGAAAGTCGACCGGGTCGCCAAGGCCATTGAAGGTCTGCGTATCGACGACGCCAAGTCCGATCGTATAGATTTTGACGCCAAGACCAGGCGCGAGTTCCGCAACGCCCATTGGGTCGGTTGTGCCGGCGTCATTGGCTCCGTCGGACAAAAGGACAATGATGCGCGAGGGCGCCTTCGATTCCGTCAGGCGCTTCAGCGCAAGGCCAAGTCCCTCGCCGATGGCGGTCGAATGGCCGACGAGGCCGAGCGGAATCTCGGCGAGCGTCCGGCTGACCGCGTCGACGTCAAAACTCAGGGGCGCGGCGGCGTAGGCGCGCTCGGCGAAAATCACGAGCCCGACGCGATCGCCGGTCCGGCGCTTGATGAGGGCGGCGCCGACCCGCTTCAAGGCGTCGATCCGGCTCGCGGCATGGCCGTCGAGCACGAAATCCTCGGCCGCCATGCTGCCGGAAAGGTCGAGCGCGAAGATGATGTCGCGGCCGGATGCAGGCTGCGCCGGATTGGCGGCGACCGTGCGGGGTCCGGCCAGCGCGACGACGACCAAAATCCAGGCGGCCCAGGCGAGCAGCGCGCCAAGCCTTGAGCCGCCCGGCCGCGCGGCGACGCGCCCGCCGGACGTGAGGCGCTCGGCGATCGCGCGCGGAATCGTCAGGCCGCCGGCGGTCGCGGCGCGATCGCGGCGCCAGAAGAGCGCGATCAGCGGCAGCGGCAGCAGCGCCAAGGCAAGCGGCGCGGCGAGATCGAAACCTTCGAGGCTCATAGCAGCCGTCTCAATGTGAAATCCTTGGCGGGAGCATGGCGATAAGCCGCGACAGCTCCAAATCCAGCGTCTCGACCGTCGCGGCGGACGAGCGGCGATAGAGCGGCTCCCCGAAAGCCTGGCCGGCGCCGGCGGTGAAGAAGGATGTGCGCAGCGTCTGGTCGAGGCGGGTGAGCCAGGCGTCGCCGCCAAGGCCGCGGGGCGCCTCGCCGTCGATCGTCCGCACGAGACGGCGCAAGAGCTTCGCCTGCGCCGCCAGCCGTTCGTCCGGCGCAAGGCCGCGTGAAAGAGCCAGCTCCGCCAGCGCGGCGCGCCGCTCGGCGCCCCGGCGGACGGAAAGGAGGCGGATCAGCGCCACCCCTGCCAGCGCCGCAACGATCCCGGCCAGCATCGCCGCGGCGATCAGAAAGACCTCGCCGGAATCGGCCGGCAGATGGATTGGACGCAGTCCGTTGAGCGCCTCCACAGGATCAGCCATCGAGACGTTCCAGTAGCGGCGCCATCGCCTCGACATCCAGCGAGGAATCGAGGCTCAAGGCCCGCGCGCCAAGGCGCTGCAGGCGGGCGACGCGTTCGTCCGGCTTTGGCGCCGCATCCGCGCCGATGCGCAGCCAACCCGCGGCGCCGGCCATCGTTGCGTAAGGATAGGAGCCCTGCGGCGGCGCGGTCTCGAACCGGTCGGCGATGAGCGCGAAGCAAAGATCGCGGCGTAGCGCGATCCGCGCCACGATCTCGTCGAATTGCGGCCCCGGCTCGTCGAGCGCGGTGGCGACGACGATCGCCGCGTTCTTGCCGGCAAGCCGGTCGGCTTCCTCAAGACTCTCGGTCAGCGGCGGATCGAGCCTTGAGCGGCTCGCCAGCGCGTTGCGATGCGCGCGCTCGAGCTCTGAGACCATGGCGATCATCGCCCGCGCGCCGCGGCCGTAGCGGATCAGATGACCGCCGTCATGCTGAATGACCATCAGGCCGACGCGCCCGTCGCGGGCGGCGCGCCAGCCGAGGAGGGTCAGCGCCTCCGCCGCCGCGACGGAGCGCAGCGCGCGCCGCGTGCCAAACAGCATGGAGGGCCGAAAGTCGGCGACGAGAAGAACGGCGCGTTCGCGTTCCTCGCGAAAGGTCCGCACATGCGGAATGCCCGTGCGCGCCATCACATTGCGGTCAAGATGGCGGACGTCGTCGCCATCCGACCAGCTCCGGATGTCATGCACCTCAAGGCCGCGGCCGCGCCGGCGATGCGCCACATTGCCGGGCAAGGTCGAGCGCGGCGCCGCCTTCGGCAAATCCATGCGCTCGGCAAGATGACGTATGCGCAGCAGGTCGTCGACGTTGAGATCGACGCCTTGGATGCCCTCGCCAGCCGGAAGCCCGGCCGGAGCCGGCGCATCATCTTTGCGTGAGAATTGCGATTGCAGGCGCTCGAACAGGCTCATATGCGGCTTCAGACCGGCGTGATCTCATCGAGAAGCTCCAGGATGACGCTTCGCGTCGAGTCGCCGTCGGCGAGCGCGCGCCAGGTGAGGATCGTGCGATGCGCCAGGGTATCGACGGCGAGTTCGGCAACGTCCTGCGGGCTCACATGATCGCGTCCTGCGAGAAAGGCCCGCGCCTTGGCCCCCTTGGCGAGCGCGATGGTGCCGCGCGGGGACGGCGGATGCTCGACCTTGCGCCTAATCCGCGGCGCGACCTGCTCGCTGCGCAGCGCCGTCACAAGACGCACGATATAGTCCTTCACCGCCGGCGACAGATAGACGGCCGTCGTAGCCGCGCGCGCCGCGGCGATCTCGGCGGCGCCAAGATGATGTGCGGCCATCGGTGCGCCCTCGGTCGCTTCATGCTCGACGAGGTCGAGAATTTTGCGCTCGGTCGCGGCATCCGGCAGCTTGACCTCGGCATGGATCATGAACCGATCGAGTTGCGCTTCGGGCAGCGGAAAAGTGCCCTCATGCTCGATCGGATTTTGCGTCGCGACGACCATGAACGGGTCTGGCAAGGGACGCGTCACCCCTGCCGCCGTGACCTGCCGTTCGGCCATCGCTTCGAGCAGCGCGGACTGGACCTTGGGCGGAGCGCGGTTGATCTCATCGACGAGAATGAGGGAATGAAAGATCGGCCCGGCGACGAACTCGAAAACGCCGCGATCCTGCCGCCAGACTGCGGTGCCCGTGAGATCCGCCGGCATAAGATCAGGCGTGCACTGGATGCGCGCGAGAGGCACGGAGAGGCCTTCAGCCAGAAGCTTGACAGCCCGCGTCTTGGCGAGGCCGGGCGCGCCCTCGATCAGCAGATGGCCGTCGGCCAGAAGCCCGATCAGGAGGCGCTCGACAAGAGTTTCGCCGCCGACCAACCCCGCCTCGAGGAAGTCCTTCAGCTCGCAAAACCGCGCCCTGACGCCGGCTTCACGCTCGTTGCGCGCCTCAAGCGAAAGCTCCGCTGAATTTCTGACCAAACCAACTCCTCCCGGTCCGCCCGTTTTTGCCCGGCGTCTTTCATTTCATTATAGAAAAATCCATGATCGAGATAGATCGACGCCGGGTCAACCGTCTCCTTGCGCCGGGGGCGCAGGGCGCGACGGGCTTCAAACATCTTGACGAGCCTTGTTTCGTCGGACACACGCGGATCCATTAAAACAATTTGCAGGCGGTGGAGGCGCGGCGGCGGCCTCGCGCGTTATGAGCGAAGGCGCGGCAGGGCCCGAAGCAGCGGCTGAATTCACAGAAGGAGCGGCGAGTGGACGCGACGGCGATCAAAACCGACCCCTCTCTCACATCCGATCAGCTGCTCGACGCCCTCGAATCCTTGCGTCGCGGCGATTTCACCGTGCGGCTTCCGCGCAACGGCCGCGGCGTCGACGGCGAAATCGCCGAGGCCTTCAACGCGATCGCCGCCGCGAACCAGTCCATCGCCGGCCAGCTCGAGCGCGTCCTTGAGGCGGTCGGACGCGAGGGCCAGACGGGAACCCGCGTGCGCTTTGGCCTTTCCACGGGCGCCTGGGCCGAAATGGAAGCTTCCGTCAACGCCCTGATCGACGATCTCGTCTGGCCGACGACGGCGGTGACTTCGACCATCACCGCGATCGCCAAGGGCGACCTGCTCCAGCCGATGCCGCTGGAATTCAAGGGGCGCCCGCTGAAGGGCGAGTTTCTGCGCGCCGCCACCACCGTCAACGCGATGATCGCCCAGCTCGACGTGTTCACCTCCGAGGTGACCCGCGTCGCGCGGGAGGTCGGCGCTGGCGGCAAGCTCGGCGGCCAGGCTGAAGTGCGCGAGGTGACCGGCGTCTGGAAAGATCTGACCGAAAGCGTCAACTCCATGGCCTCGAATTTGACGGCGCAGGTGCGCAATATTGCGGAGGTCACGATCGCCGTCGCCCATGGCGATCTGTCGAAGAAGATCACGGTCGACGTCCGCGGCGAGATCCTGCAGCTGAAAGAAGCCATCAACACGATGGTCGATCAGCTGCGCTCCTTCGCCTCCGAGGTCACCCGCGTCGCGCGCGAGGTCGGCACCGAAGGCAAGCTCGGCGGACAGGCGCTCGTTCCGGGCGTCGCCGGCACATGGAAGGACCTCACCGATTCCGTCAACGCCATGTGCGGCAATCTCACGGCGCAGGTGCGCAACATCGCCGAGGTGACGACAGCGGTGGCGCGCGGCGATCTCTCGCGCAAGATCACTGTCGACGTCTCGGGCGAAATCCTGGCGCTGAAAGAAACCATCAACACCATGGTCGATCAGCTGAACGGCTTTGCCGGCGAAGTCACGCGCGTCGCGCGCGAAGTCGGCACCGAAGGACGCCTCGGCGGACAGGCGCAGGCGCCGGGCGTCGCCGGCACGTGGAAAGACCTCACCGACAACGTCAACTCGATGGCCTCGAACCTGACCTCGCAGGTGCGCAACATCGCCGCCGTTTCGGCCGCCATCGCCAGCGGCGATCTGTCGAAAAAAATCACCGTCAATGTGTCGGGCGAAATTCTGGAGCTGAAGGAAACCATCAATACAACGGTCGACCAGCTGAGCCGCTTCGCCTCCGAGGTGACGCGCGTCGCGCGCGAGGTCGGCACGGAGGGCAAGCTCGGCGGACAGGCGCAGGTGCCGGGCGTCGCCGGCACGTGGAAGGATCTGACCGAAAACGTCAACTCCATGGCGTCGAACCTGACCGCGCAGGTGCGCAACATCGCCGAGGTGACGACGGCTGTCGCGCGCGGCGATCTTTCGCGGAAAATCACCGTCGACGTCAAGGGCGAGATGCTGGAGCTGAAGAACACCGTCAACACGATGGTGGATCAGCTCAACGCCTTCGCCGGCGAAGTCACCCGCGTCGCGCGCGAGGTCGGCACGGAGGGCAAGCTCGGCGGACAGGCGCAGGTGCCGGGCGTCGCCGGCACATGGAAAGATCTGACCGACAACGTCAATTCGATGGCCGGCAACCTCACCGATCAGGTCCGTAACATCGCCGGCGTCGCCACCGCGATCGCCAATGGCGACCTCTCGCGCAAGATCACCGTCGACGTGCGCGGCGAAATCCTGCTGTTGAAAGACACGCTGAACACCATGGTCGATCAGCTGCGCTCCTTCGCCGGCGAAGTGTCGCGCGTCGCGCGCGAGGTCGGCACCGACGGGCGCCTCGGCGGACAGGCCGTCGTGCCGGGAGTCGCCGGAACGTGGAAGGATTTGACCGACAACGTCAATCTGCTGGCGGCCAATCTCACGACGCAGGTGCGCAACATCGCCGAGGTGACGACAGCCGTCGCGCGCGGCAATCTTTCGCGAAAGATCACCGTCGACGTCAAGGGCGAAATTCTGGAGTTGAAGAACACCATCAACACGATGGTCGACCAGCTCAATGCCTTCGCTGGCGAGGTGACGCGCGTCGCGCGCGAGGTCGGCACCGAGGGAAGGCTCGGCGGACAGGCGCAGGTGCCGGGCGTCGCCGGAACCTGGAAGGATCTGACCGACACCGTCAACGTCATGGCCGCCAATCTGACCGAACAGGTGCGCGGTATCGTCAAGGTGGTGACCGCCGTCGCCAACGGCGATCTGAAGCAGAATTTGACCGTCGCCTCCAAGGGCGAGGTCGCCGCCCTCGCCGAGACGATCAACAATATGACGCATACGCTGGCGACTTTCGCCGATCAGGTGACGAGCGTCGCGCGCGAGGTCGGCGTCGAGGGCCGGCTCGGCGGACAGGCGAATGTGCCGGGCGCCGCCGGCACATGGAAGGATCTCACCGGCAACGTCAATCTGCTCGCGGCCAATCTGACGACGCAGGTGCGCGCGATCGCCGAGGTCGCGACCGCCGTCACAAAGGGCGATCTCACCCGCGCCATTCAGGTCGAGACGCGCGGCGAAGTGTCCGAGCTCAAAGACAACATCAACACCATGATCCGCAACCTGCGGCTGACCACGGAGCGCGGCGCCGAACAGGACTGGCTGAAGACAAATCTCGCGCGCTTCACCAATCTGCTGCAGGGTCAGCGCGATCTTGTCACCGTCGGGCGCATGCTTTTGTCGGAGCTCGCCGAATTGATCGGCGCGCAGCACGGCGTCATCTATGAGGTGGACGGCGACGGCCTGACGCTGCTTTCCGCCTATGCCGACGATGGCGAACATCCGCGGCGGATCGCTTTCGGCGAGGGACTCGTCGGACAATGCGCCCGCGACGGCCGCCGCATTCTCATCGCCGATCTTCCGGCAAACGTGTTTCCGATCCGCTCCGGCCTGTTCAAGGCCGCGCCGCGCACCGCAATCGTGCTGCCGATCCTGTTCGAGGGCGAGGCGCGCGCGGTCATCGAACTCGCCTCGCTGAACCCGCTGACGGAGTTGCAGATCTCTTTTCTCGAGCAGCTTACGGCCAGCATTGGCATTGTCTTGAACAGCATCGCCGTCAGCATGCAGACGGAAGGGTTGCTCGGGCAGTCGCAACAGCTCGCAAACGAACTGCTGGCGCGACAGACGGAACTACAACAGACCAATGAACAGATCGAACTCAAGGCGCAGCAGCTGGAGGAGCGCAACAATGAGGTCGAGGCCAAGAACCAGCAGATCGAGCAGGCCCGCCGCGCCCTTGAAGAAAAGGCCGGCGAGCTTGCGCTGACCTCCAAATATAAATCGGAATTCCTGGCCAATATGAGCCATGAGCTGCGCACGCCTCTAAACAGCATCCTCATCCTCGGCCAACAGCTCAGCGACAATGTCGAACGCAATCTGTCCGACCGGCAGGTCGAGTGCGCCCGCACCATTCATGCGGCGGGCAGCGATCTTCTTAATCTGATCAGCGACATATTGGATCTGTCGAAGATCGAGTCCGGCACCGTCTCGATCGACGCCGAGGAAATTTCCTTCGCTCATCTTTTACAGATGATCGCGCGCCCGTTCCGCCACGAGGCGGAGAGCCGCGGGCTCTCTTTCGACGTCGCAGCGGCCGAGGGGCTTTCCGGCCATATCGTCACCGACGTCAAGCGGCTACAGCAGATCTTGAAAAATCTCCTGTCCAACGCCTTCAAATTCACGGCCGCCGGCGGCGTCAGCCTGAACGTCGCGCCCGCGTCAACGGGATGGAGCGCGGACAATCTCTCGCTGACGCGAGCCAAGGAAGTCGTCGCCTTCAAGGTCGCAGATACCGGCATCGGCATCTCCGCCGAAAAACAGAGGATCATCTTTGAGGCGTTTCAGCAGGCGGACGCCGGCACGAGCCGCAAATATGGTGGCACCGGCCTCGGGCTTGCGATCAGCCGCGACCTCGCGCAGCTGCTCGGCGGCGAGATCCAGTTGCGAAGCGTTCCGGACGAAGGCAGCATCTTCACGCTTTATCTGCCGCTCGCCTACTCAAACGTCGAAGGCGCGCCGCGCGCAACCCATGACGAGAGGCGCCCTCTCGCCTCCCAGCAGGTCGATGAGGCGGACGAATGGAGCGACGACCGCGCGGCGATCGAATCCGGCGATGTTACGCTTCTCATCGTCGAGGCGGATGTGCGCGGCGCCCGCGCCGCCGCCGCGATCGGGCGCGAAAGCGGCTTGAAGTCGATCGTCGCCGCGCGCGGGGCGGACGCGTCGGGGCTGGCGGATCTCTACAGGCCCGCGGCGATCCTGCTCAACCTTGGCCTCGCCGATCCGCCGGGCTGGAATGTGCTGGCGCAGCTGAAGCAGTCGATCGGGACACGCCATATTCCGGTTGCGGCGACGGGCGCCATTGAGGACCGCCATCAGGCTCTGTCGCGCGGCGCTTTCGATTTTCTGGAGGCCCCCGTCCGGCCTGTGGACCTCAAGGCTGCGCTGACGCGTCTCAAAACCTATGCCGAAAGGCGGCAAAGGACGCTGCTGCTGGCGACGGGCGATCCGGGCAGGCTTGCCCAGTGGGGGGAGTTCATCGGCGGCGACGACGTCGAGATCATCGCCGCGGCGACGGCGGCCGACGCGCTTGCTGCGCTGCGCGGTCGCGCGATCGACGCGGTTGTGCATGATTTTAATCGCTCGCGAGAGCCCGGCCTCGATCTCATCGCGAAGATGTGCGAGGACGCCGCGCTCCGCCGCATCCCCGTCATCCTGTTTGCGGAACAGGGTCTTTCGCGCGACGAGGAAGGGCAGCTCGACGCGCTCTCAAGATTGCTCGTTCTAAAGAGAGCGCTGTCGCGCGAACGGCTGCTTGACGAGGCCGCCCTTGCGCTGCATCGCTACGTGCCAGAGCTACCGGCCGACAAGCGGGCGCTGATCGAGCGCCTCTATGATTCGAACGATGGTCTTGTTGGCCGGACTGTTCTTCTCGTCGATGATGACGCACGCAATATCTTTGCTCTGAGCGGCGTGCTGGAACGGCGCGGCATGAGCGTTCTGACCGCCGCCAATGGCGGCGAGGCGATCTCGTCGCTGCACGCCAGCCCCGAGATCGAAATCGTGCTGATGGATGTGATGATGCCTGACATGGATGGCTATGAGACGATGCAGCGGGTGCGCGCCGAGCCGGCGTTCCGGCGCCTGCCGATTGTCGCGCTCACCGCAAGAGCGATGAAGGGAGATCGTGAAAAATGCATCGACGCGGGCGCGTCGGATTATCTCGCAAAGCCGGTCGACCGCGAACAATTGCTCGCCGTCCTGCGCATGTGGCTGCACCGGTAGGAACAGGCGATGGCCGCGAACGATAAAGTCAACATCCTGCTCGTCGACGATCAGCCCGGCAAACTTCTGAGCTATGAGGCGATTCTCGGCGAGCTTCAGGAAAATCTGATCAAGGCGGCTTCGGCGCGAGAGGCGTTCGCGCATCTTCTCAAGACAGAGGTCGCGGTCATTTTGATCGACGTCTGCATGCCGGAGCTCGACGGCTATGAGCTTGCGGCGATGATCCGCGAACATCCGCGGTTCGAGACCGTCGCGATTATCTTCGTGTCGGCGATCCAGATCACCGATCCCGACCGGCTGCGCGGCTATGAGGCCGGCGCCGTTGACTATGTGCAGGTTCCTGTGGTTCCCGAAGTTTTGCGCGCGAAAGTCAAGGTGTTCGCCGAACTGCATCGCAAGACGCGCCAGCTTGAGCGGCTCAATGAACAGCTCGAGGAGCGGGTCGCCGAACGCACGGCGGCGCTCGAACAATCAAGCGCGGAGCTGAAGCGGCTCAATCAGGATCTCGAGACGCGGATCGACGCCCGCACGCGCGAGCGAGAGCAGGCGCTGGCGCAATTGTTCGAGGCGCAGAAAGTGGACGCCATCGGCCAGCTGACCGGCGGCGTCGCGCATGATTTCAACAATCTCCTGACGGCCATCATGGGAAGCCTCGAGCTTTTGAAGAAGCGCCTGCCCGACGAGCCGCGCATCAGCCGCCTTGTCGACACAGCGATGCAGGGGGCCGAGCGCGGCGCGGCGCTGACACAGCGTCTGCTGGCGTTCTCGCGTCGTCAGGAGCTAACGCCCGAAGCGGTCGACGTCGCGCAGCTCGTCAACGGCATGGAAGAGCTGCTCAGCCGCGCGCTCGGCCCCGGCGTCAGCATCGAACAACGCTTGCCGAATGATCTCAACTTCGCGCGGGTCGACGGCAATCAGCTCGAACTCGCCCTCATCAACCTCGCCGTCAATGCGCGCGACGCGATGCCCTCGGGCGGAGCCATCACCATCGCCGCTGCAAACGACATCATCACCGCGCCGGGCGATGGCAAAGCAATCGGCCCCGGCGCCTATGTTCGCATCAGCGTCATTGACACCGGGCAGGGCATGGACGCGGCGACGCTCGCCAAGGCGGTCGACCCGTTCTTCACGACCAAAGGGCCAAGCAAAGGCACCGGCCTTGGACTGTCCATGGTGCAGGGCCTTGCGGTTCAGTCCGGCGGAGCGATCAAAATTTCGAGCCTTGTCGGAGCCGGCACCACCGTCGAACTCTGGCTGCCGCAGGCGGACTCCGACGAACCGCGCAAACGCGCGGCGCCGGACGCGCGCAAAAGCTGGCGCGCGTCGCTCGCGCCCTGCACGGTTCTCCTCGTCGACGACGATCTCCTGGTCAGCGCCGGCGCCTCCTCAATCCTTGAAGACCTCGGCCATAGCGTCATCGAGGCCCATTCCGGAGCGGAAGCGCTGCGGCTTCTGCAGAACGGCAGCGCGCCCGATCTTGTCATCACCGACTACGCCATGCCGGGCATGACCGGGCTTGAACTCGCCCGCGCGATCCGCGCCAGCTATCCGGCGCTGCCCATTGTGCTCGCCAGCGGCTATGCCGAGCTGCCGCATCTTGGCCTCGACGAGAAGCCTCTGCCCCGTCTCGCCAAACCCTTCCGGCAGGACGAGTTGCTGGCGGCGATGGCCGCGGCCGCCGCCGGCTGAATTCCTTTGGCGCGATCCGCGCTCGGAGGAGAGTCACCGGCCGCTACGAATGCGAGAAAACTCGACGGTCCAGCTGTTCAGCTCTTTCAGATCCTGATGCAGCTGCTCGAGTGCAAAACCAAGCGCAAACAGCCGCTCCAGTTCTTCGACGGAGAGGCTTCGCGTCAGCCCTTCCTGACGATAGGCGGCGATTTCCGCATCATAAGCCTCAAGAGCCGATTCAAAGTCAGTAAGCGAAGGCGTCTCGCCTGAGATCAGCGCATGGCCGCTGGACTCGAGAAACAGCGCAGCGCTTTCGGTCGCGCGGGAGAGCGAGGCGGCAAGACGCTGGCGCAGCCCGCCCGGAAGCGGCGCGATCGCGGCGCGGCCGATAATGACAAGATCGTGGCGCAACCGCCGCAGCATCGTCAATAAAGGCTGCAACGGCGTTTCGGCGGCCAGATAAGGCACGCGCTCGCGGCGCGCCTCGTCAACGATGACCTCCAGCCTGTTCAGGGCGGGGCCAAGCCCCGCCTGAATTTCGGAAACGCGGGCGATGTCAAGGGGAGAAGCGCAGCCCGCGAGAAGCTGGCGTAGCGCCTGAGCCATGCGGCGCAGCATGGCGTCAGCGGCTTCAAGCCCAAGATTATGCGCCCGCGACGGCAGCACGAAAAAGGAGACGGCCAGCGCCGTCAGCCCCCCAAGCAGCACTTCGGCCACACGGTAGAACGCCGATTCCAGGGGCGACGCATGGATGATCGTCGGCGCGAACAGAACCATGACGGCCGTGAAGGGCCCGGCGCTGAAGCGCGGCTTCACGGCCCCAAGCAGCGCCAGAGGCGCAATCGAAATGACGAGCACGGCTATGAACTGGATCTCGTCATGATGAGGCACCAGCACGGCGACGAGCCCGCTATAGGCCGCGCCGCCAACCGTGCCGAGGAAATAATCGGCCGTCGTCTTGACCGATTTGCCAAGGCTCAGCTGCGACATGACGACCGCCGTCAGCACCGTCCAAAGAATTTGCGGCACATGCAGCAGCAGCGACAAAATGTAAGTAAGGAGCGCCGCGATGGTCACGCGCACGGCGAGGCGCAGTTCCGTGCGATGCGTCTCGATCCAGGTCTTGAGCCAGCGCCAGGGTCTTGCGAGGCCGATCGGGATGGCGTTCATTTCGTCCGATATCCGGGAGGAGGATCGAAAGGCCGCGCGGGAGATGACGTCAGGCGGAACTGTTCGGCGTCATGCTCTAAAAACCGGGAAGGCGCCGCCCTGTCAACGCCCGGGAGGCGCGCCCAATGCCGCAAAAGGCGTCCCTTCAGAACGAATGCGCCATCGCGACGACGTCCGTCCATCCGGCCGCGCGCCGCGGCCAGACGAAATCGCGGTTCCAGGGCAAATCGCCAAACAGCACGGTCGGCACGCCAGCGGCGGCGGCGCGGCGGATCTGGCGCGCATTGTCGTCGATGAGCAGCCGGGCGCCGACCCGGCGCAGCGCCCGCACCTTGTCCGGATGATGGCCGACGACGTGAACCTCCGCAAAAGCGCCCGGAAACAGCCGCTCGACAAGCGCCTCGGTCAGCGCCGCCGTCTCCGGCTTGCGCGCGGTGATGACGACGAGCCGGAACCCGGCGTCGGCGAGGGCGGCGCAGCCCGCTGCCGCGCCCGGATTTGCGCTGAGGTTCTGATGCGCCGCAGCGTCATAGAAGCCGTTGACGATTTCCATCGTCTGCTTCTCGTCCACGCCGAGCTGATAGGCCGCAAGCCGCGCGGCGTCGACGCGAACCCCCCGGCTCTCCTCGATCCAGTCGAGCAGGACGGAGATGGTGTCGACCAACGTGTCGTCGAGATCGATGGCGAGGGTTTTCATGACCAGGTCGGAATTCCTTTCGAGCGCTTTCCGATCACATGGAAACCGGTGATCGACAAGAAATCGCTCCACGTCAATAAGTTGGGGCATGCCGTTACCGTTCAGATGATTCCATCTGAACGGGACATGCTGAAATGCGCAGGGCGATCGCTGCCACGATCAGCTTGACCATGCTATAACCCCCTCCCGACGCCTGCTGCGGGCGTTTATCGCGCAGGAGAGGAGACTATGCCCGGTTCCGCCGCCAGTATTTCCATGTCCGACCTTACAGGAATATTGGCCGTCTTTGCTCTTGTCGCCGCCAATGGTTTCTTCGTCGCCTCGGAATTCTCTCTCGTCGCGATCCGGCGCAGCCGCGTCGCCGAACTCGTCGCGAACCGGCGCCCTCACGCGGTCGCGCTGCAACGCGCGGTCGACCATCTCGATTCCAATCTCGCGGCGACCCAGCTTGGCATCACCATTTCCTCGCTCGCCCTCGGCTGGATCGGCGAGCCGGCCCTCGCCCATCTGATCGAGCCGCTGGTCAACTGGCTGCCAGGCTCGCTCGCGACCGCGAGCGCCCACGCGGCGGCGGTTGCGATCTCCTTCCTGATCATCACCGCGCTTCACATCGTTCTCGGCGAACTGGCGCCAAAAAGCCTCGCGCTGCAGCGCAGCGAGGCGACGGCGCTCGCGGTGGTGCGGCCGCTCGGCTTCTTTCTCATGCTGCTGCGTCCGGCGATCAGCGCCCTCAACGGCCTCGGCAATCTTGTTTTGAAAGGCTTCGGCCTCTCACCCGGCGCCGGCGAAGGCTCGATGCATTCGGCGGAGGAGCTGAAGCTGCTGATCCAGGCGAGCCAGGAAGCCGGCATCCTGCAGGAGACGCAGGAAGAAGTCGTCGTGCGCGTTCTCAATATAGGCGAACGGCGCATCGGCGACATTATGACGCCGCGCACCGACGTCGACTGGATCGATACGGAAGACAGCCGCGAAGACATTTTGCGCACGATCCGCGAATGCCCGCATGAGCAGCTTCTCGTCGGGCGCGGCGCGATCGACGAGCCGCTCGGCATGGTTTTGAAAAAAGATCTGCTGCATCAGGTTCTTGAGGGGCGCGAGCTCGACCCGATGACGGCGATCCGCCAACCCCTCGTCGTCTATGAGACGATGTCGATTTTCAAAGTGCTCGAACAGTTCAAGGCGGCGCCGGTGCGCCTCGCCATCATTCTCGACG
Organism: Methylocella silvestris; assembly: GCF_002891535.1. Lineage (GTDB taxonomy): Bacteria > Pseudomonadota > Alphaproteobacteria > Rhizobiales > Beijerinckiaceae > Methylocapsa > Methylocapsa silvestris_A. Next base: position 142,318 of record NZ_PDZR01000009.1, read on the forward strand.
AATATGGCGTACTCGAAGGCATTGTGACGCAAACCGATCTCTTGCAGGCGATCGCCGGCGATCTGCCCGACGCCAATGGCGACGATCCCTATATCGTCGAACGCGATGATGGCTCATTGCTGATCGACGGAATGACCCCGGCCGATGAGGCGTTCGACCGGCTCGGCGTGAAGAGGCCAAAGGACCGGCAGTTTCACACCGTCGCCGGCTTCGTCCTCGTGCAGCTTGGTCATTTGCCGGAGGTTGGCGAGAAATTCTCCTATGAGAGCTGGGTGATCGAGATCGTCGATCTCGACGGCAGGCGGATCGACAAGCTTCTCGCGCGGCGGATTTGACGGAGCGGCCGGCGCGCCAAGCTGATGCGTCGGCATCTAAGTTGACTTTATCTATGGACTATATATACAACTGAAGCGCGACCGGAGCAGCACGCTCCTTCCCCGTCAGCCTTCAGAATCGCCATGACCGCCTATTATTCGCAGGACATCCACGGGCCGTTCGAGACCTTCGATCTCGGCGATTTCGACCTCGAAAGCGGCGACAAGATTCGCGGCCTGAAACTCGCCTACGCCACATTCGGCGAGCTCGCGCCCGATAAATCCAACGCCATTCTGTTTCCGACCTGGTATTCGGGCACGACAAAGATCCTCGAGAGCGCCTATCTCGGCCAAGGCCGCGCGCTCGATCCGAGCAAATATTTCATCATTCTCGTCAATCAGATCGGCAATGGCCTTTCGACCTCGCCGAGCAATACGCGGGCGCCCTTCAACGCCGCGCGCTTTCCAAAAATCGCCATTGCCGACGACGTCCGGGCGCAGCGCCGGCTGATCGCCGAAAAATTCGGCCTCGAAAAGCTCGCCCTCGTCCTTGGCGGCTCGATGGGCGCGCAATTGACCTTCGAATGGGCGGTGCGCTTTCCGGACGTGGTGGAGCGCGCGGCGCCGATCGCCGGAACCGCGCGCGGGACCGTGCATAACCGGCTGCTGGTTTCGACCTTCATCGAGGCGATCGAGAGCGACCCGGCCTTCGAGGGCGGCTGGTATGCAGAGGGCGCGGCCCATCGCGGCCTGCGCCGTCACGCGCGCCTCTTCGCGGCGGCGGGATTCACGCCGGATCTTTTCAACCACGCCGCCTGGCGCCCGCTGGGATTTTCCAGCAGCGAGGATTTTCTGACCGGCTTCGTCGAGGCGCATTTCCTGCCGCAGGACCCGAATAATCTGATCCTGCTCGCGAGCAAATGGCGCGAGAACGACGCCGCGCGACGTTTTGGCGGCGACATCGTCGCCGCGCTCGCCTCGATCAAAGCGAAAACTTTCGTCATCGCCATCGAAGAGGACGGCTTCTTTCCGCTTCAAGACCTCGCCGCCGAGCAAAAGCTCATCCCCGGAAGCGAACTCAGGCGCGTCTCTTCGATCTGGGGCCACCTTGCTCTGTTCGGCCTCGACCCCGGCTACAATTCGGCGATCGACACGCATCTTCGCGAACTTCTGGCCGCCTGACGGCGCCAGGCGGATCTCGCCCCGCCCCTTCCACTTAAAAGCCCGTGAGGAGTGTCGCCATGAATGACCAACCACGCCCGCCGATCGATCCTTCCTCCCTTTGCCCCTATGTGGCCTGGGCCGGAAATCGCAACAAAGATCCGATCCTTGCCGTGTTCAAGGAGATCTTCCCCAAAGAAGGCGACGCGCTGGAGTTCGCGAGCGGATCGGGGCTGCATGTCACTTATTTCGCGCCGCATTTCCCCGCATTGCGATTCCAGCCGTCCGATTATGACGTCACGGTTTTCGACAGCATTCGCGAAAAGCGCGACGACAAGAAACTGACCACCGTCGCCGACCCGATCCGCATCGATCTCACCGATAAGGGCTCATGGCCGGATGCGGTGGAGCGGCGCTATGACGTGATCTTCGTCATCAATATCTTCCAGGTCGCGCCGCTGTCGATCGCCGACGGCATCTTCGCCCTGGGAGAGGAGCTTTTGAAACCCTCCGGTGAGATCGCCATCTATGGCCCGTTCAAGGTCGACGGCGCCTATACGACCCCCTCGAATCAGGCTTTCGACGGCGAGATCCTCGCCGCCGGCGTCGCCGAATGGGGCCTTAAAGACGTGCGCGATCTCGAAAAATCAGCGAAAGCGCATGGGCTCGCGCTGAAAAGCCGGATCGATATGCCGGCGAATAATTTCATTCTGCTGTTTGGCAGGCCATAAAGCGGCCGCAACAACAGAAAGCGGCTGAACATGAGCGAGACGAGCGCGCGACGCATTTCCGTGGTGTTTGGGGTCGGCGCCGCCAGCGGCCTTGGCGCGGCGCTGGCGCGACGCTTCGCGCGGGAAGGACTTGTCGTCTATCTTGCTGGCCGGACGCAAGAGCGGCTCGAAGCCCGCGCAGCGGAAATCCGCGCCGCCGGCGGAGAGGCTCATGCGCGCGGCCTCGACGCGACGAAAGAAGGCGAGGTGATCGCCCTGCTCGACGAAGCCGTGCAAGGGGGCGCGCTAGATCTGGTCGTCTTCAACGCCGGGGCGAATGTCGCCGCGCCCCTTCTCGACGTCTCGGCGCACGAGTTCGAGCAATTGTGGCGTCAGAACGCTTTCGGCGGCTTTCTCGTTGGACGCGAAGCCGCAAGACGCATGGCGCCGAATGGGCGCGGCGTGATCCTGTTCACCGGGGCGACGGCCTCGCTGCGAGCCCGCCCGCCTTTCACGGCCTTTGCCGCGGCCAAGGCGGCGCTCCGCGCCGTGGCGCAGGGGCTCGCCCGCGAATTCGGACCACGCGGGCTGCATGTCGCCCATATCGTCATCGACGGCGTTATCGATGGCGACTACGCCCGCGCGCGATTTCCGCAATTTGTCGCGGCGAAGGGCGAAGACGGGCTGCTGAAGGCCGACGAGATTGCCGACGCCTATTGGTCGCTTTATCGGCAGCCGCGCAGCGCCTTTACGCATGAACTTGATCTGCGTCCGTTCTCCGAACCGTTCTAAGCCCTGGATATTGACTAAAAACAGGAAAGGAAGATCAGATGAGCCTCAGCAAAGTATTTCTCTACGCCGAAATCCAGGTTTCGATCCCGTTCGGAGCCATCGACTGGCGCCCGATCGACGTGGAAATGAAGAAAAACCCCGGCCTCAAGAGCAAGACCTGGCTTGCGGGCCTCAACACCAACACCATCGGCGGTTTCTACGAATTCGACTCGGTCGCGAACGCGGACGCTTATGCGCGGGGCTATCTTGCCGAGGCCGCGCGCAGGCTTGGCGGTCAGCTCTCGGTCAAACTGTTCGACGGCGAGGTGACGGCGGCGGCGAGCCGCGCCATCCACTCGCCTTTTTATGCGTCAGAGGGAGCCTCGCCCGCGGTCGCCGAAGCGCAGGAGCGCGCGACTGCGGTAGATGCGTAGGAGCGCCGTCGGCCCTGAAACTTCCTGGCGCATGCGCGCGTAAATCGGGCAGGCCGGCCCTCCCCCCGGTCGAGCAGGCTTTCCGCCCGCGGGAGCCGGCCGTTTCGCCACCCCTTTGACGGCGCCCCCGATGCGCCCTCAAGGCCCAACGATCGTGATCCGGTAGCTTCAACAGCTAACCCCCGCCTCGACGCCGAGCGCGGGGGTTTCCTTGTAGGCAACGGCAATAGGGCGAATCGCCATTTCTGGCCGTGGCCGAAGCCGGGCCTTTGCCGCGCTGCCTCCCTCGATCCCAACACAATAAACCGGGACCAAATCGCTGCCGAATCAGGGTTCAAATGTTCGGTGGAGGGCGACCGGATCAAGCGCTTTCGCCGGACCAGTCCGGCGAAAGCGGTTTCAGAGCGCGGCCGCCGGGGTTACCGCAAACAGCGCATTCATCAGCCCGCGCAGCTGGCTGAACGCCGTCCCGCGCAAGCGCAGGAAGTGGGCCTTGACCTCCGCGGAGCGGAAGCGCTCATGCCGATTGCTGACCATTTGATCGAGCTGATCGACGATGGAATCGGTCAGGTCTTCATCCGGCTCGAGGATCGCGCCTTGGCGTCCCACCAGTTCGGCGATATAGCCGCAATTGGTCGTCACCGCCGGCAGGCCGTAGCTCATCGCCTCGAGAAGAACGAGCGGCTGCGCCTCGTACCGGTAACGCGTCGGGAACAGGAAGACGTCGATCGATTCGAAGAATGCGGCTTTCGTCTTGTCTTTGACCGGACCGATCACCTCAATATAATCGCCAAGGCGCTCATGGCCGCTTGCGAGCAGCGCTTCCGCCTCCGCGCCGACGGCGGGTCCCGCCAAGACGAACGTCAACTCAAGACCGCGTTCGCGGCACTTGGTTGCGACGTCAAGCACCACATCAAGCCCCTTCTCCCTGCAAAGATTGCTGAGAAAGCCGACACGAAGCTTGTTCGGACGCGCCTCTGGCCTTCCGTCCCCATCGGATCTCGCGATATGGCAGGCGTTTTGACTCACCAGAACGTTGCGCAGCCGCGGATAGAGGAATTGCAGATTTTCCGCCATCTCGTCGGACAGCACAACATTGAGGCAGGAACGTCCGGCCACGCGCTGCAATAGGGCGAAGCGCGCCTGGCGCACCAGCGTGTGCTGCGACGTGTGGTGATGCAGAATGATGTTATAGCCGAGCAAACGCGCAAGGGCGATGACCATGAAATTGTAAACGATGCCGAAGCCGGCCTCGAAGACGGTGTAGAATTGCTGATCGCGCCGTACGCCGCGCCTGGCCAGTAGCAAGCTGGCGCGCGCTACTTTGGCGAGGCGAGTCGCATGATATTTTAGGCCGCCCTTATGCGCGCCCGGGCCAATGTCGACGACTTCGACCTTGTCCGAGCCGGCAAATTCCTGCGCCGCCCGTATCACCGCCGCGTTGACGATCGACTGGCCGTGAACCGGCGGGGGGAGGCAAACGGCGAAGAATGCTGAACCGGTGAGCGGTTCGGAGAAAATGATGTCGCCCGGCTGCGCCGCAGGTTCCACTGCAGTTTCATCCCACGACCAAGGCAATTTGTTCATTATTATATACTCCGAACAATGCATCACCCGGCACGCAATGCGTGCGCGAGCCTTCAATGGTTGTAATAAACTTCTATTTTTCGGCTCGTGGAAGCTCGTACGTGGCTTGTAACAGTTCGGTGATTGAGCTGTCTACAGGATTCGGGGTCAAGGTCGTGTATTGCGATGTTCTTTGATCAATTATTTGAGAATGTAGGTTACAATGATGAGTATTGAATTACATCAGTATTACAAATTATTTAGGTTCTCCTAAACCAGGAATGATAAAAAATGAGATTTAATAATCAATAATTGCTCATATTAAATTTCGCCACAATTGAAGCTGGTCTGCTGCGGGTGAATGTATGGCGCCGGCAATATAAGAAATAAAAGCTAAAGCACAGCTCTATGGCGCGGCCTCCAACCGTCGGGCAAACGTCAGTCCCACGCCAAGATTCGACAGGATGTGCGAAAAGACACTTTCCCGTTCATGGCCTGCCGGCGCGCCCGATTGCCCAACCCCCGCACTGCTCCGTTTGCCGGCCTATCGCTTTGTCTGGGAATTAGCACGGGCAAAAAGCCGGGCGTCGATTAGATCAATGTCGCCAAGGCCTCGCTACGTGTCTAGGTCCTGTTGACAAATACCCTCATCCATAGTCGGACGGCGGCGATGAGGACGAAGCCGCGGTAGCTTTCGGCGGTCTTGTCGTAGCGGGTCGCCAAGCGGCGCCAGTTTTTCAGTTTGTTGAAGC